>CAVWKC010000027.1:0-231517 GCA_963755525.1 uncultured Solirubrobacterales bacterium
TTGATGGCCTGGACACGCATCTGGAGGAGCGCTACGGCGTCGAGGTGGCCGCGGTGGTGCCGCTCGACCTCGGGGTGTTTCGGGTAGATCGTCGGGACGGGTCGCGCTGGGTGGCGCGAGTGTTTGCGGCGGGCCGGCCGCTCACCAGCGTGCAGGAGGACGCGGCGATCCTTCGCGGGCTCGAGCGAGCCGGCTTCCCGGCCGAGCGTTGCGCACATCCCGAGCCCGTGTCCGAGTTCCTCGGCCAGGGGGTGCTCGTCAGCGACTTCCTCGAGGACCATGAGCCCCTCCGGCCGGGACGGTCGGCGGCGATACTCGGTGCCATGCTGGGGCGGCTGCACACACACCCGGCCACGAATCTGCGCTCGGGAGGCGCCTGGCATCACCTCTCGTTCGAGGGCGGCCCTCGTGAAGAGATTGCGGCTGCGGCCGAACTGCTCGACGATCACCTCGGCGAAGTCGGCGTCCGGGAGCTTTCGTTGTTCGATCGTCTTCGCGACGAGGTCGCGAAGATCGATGACTGCCACGATCTGCCCCACGCGTTCGTGCACCCGGACTTCGTCCCCGCCAATGCGATCCCGACCGCCGACGAGAAGCTCGCGATCGTGGACTGGACCGGCGCGGGACGAGGACCGCGGCTGTGGTCGCTCGGCTTCCTGCTGTGGGCCGCAGGAGCTCGGAACATAAACCTTGTCGATCTGGTCGTGTCGCGTTACCGGCGCTCCATCGAGCTCGAGCCGGCCGAGCTTGACCGGCTCGAGGACGCGATCCGGGGCCGCCCGGTCACGCTCGAGATGTGGTCTGTGTGTGCCGGGCGCCGCGAGCTCGCCGATGCCGTGGAGCGCGTGGACCGAGCTGGTGAGCTCGCCAAGTCGATCGCGATCGTCGCCCGACGCGCGTTCGATAATCAGACAGCTTGACGCCGTCGGTCGGGCGGGAGTAGCGTCGCGTCGCCGTGCATGGAGCTCTCCTAGATCCGGAGATCGATCCCGACGCCCTGCTGGCGAGGCTCGACGAGCTCCAGAAGACTCGCGACGAGCATCCCGAGCACCGAGTGGTGCCGCAGGAGACGTACGACGAGATCCGGCGAGTGCTGACGGATCCCGAGGCACGTCAGGGGGCTCCGTCGGCCAGCACTCCCCGCGCGTTCGACGATCTCACGCGCCCGCCGGGGACGATATTTCTTCAGCCGAGCCCTGCGCTCAGTCAGTTCCAGAGCGTGATCAGCTACTGCTGTGAAAATCAGTTGGTGACGGGCGGCGAATTGCCGCCAACGGAGCACGGATTCAGACAGTGGGTGGCGGAGCTGGTTGACCGGCTACGCCGGTTCGGTCCGTGTGACATCCGGTGGATCGAGCCGAAGCTGCTCAAGCTGGCTACTGACCTGACCGACGACAAGCACCCGTTCCCCGACGACCGGCCGGGCACCGTCGCGCTCGCCGACCGTGCCCGGGTGTTCATCATCGGTGACTGGGCAACCGGGCTTCCGCAGGCACGTAACGTCGCCCGTTCGGTGAGAGCCCAGCTCGCCGCGACCGATCCGTCAATCGAATGTCACGCGGTGCACCTTGGCGACACGTATTACGCCGGACTGGAAGACGAGTACAAGTACCGCTTCCTCCCGTTGTGGCCGGTCGATCAAGGTTCCCGGGTTCGGTCGTGGGCAATCAACGGCAACCACGACATGTATTCCGGTGGCCACGGTTACTTCGACGTGCTGCTCAAGGATCCGCGCTTTCAGGCACAACAGGGATCGAGCTATTTCTGTCTCGGCAACGAGCATTGGCGGCTGATCGGACTCGACGACTCCTACACCGACCCCGATGCCCCGTCGCTCGCCGGAAACCAAGTGGACTGGCTCGAGAACCTACTGGCGCCGGCCGGCCGGCCCGGCACGATCCTGCTCACCCACCATCAGGCGTTCAGCGCATGGGAACCGGTGAACACGACGATGGTGAAGCAGGTGACCGGCGCGATCGGCGACCGTCAGGTGGAGGGCTGGCTGTGGGGACACGAGCATCGCGCCGCGGTGTACAAGCCCGGGGTCAAATACGGCGCCTACAACGACCACGCCGCGTACACCGCGATCGTCGGGCACGGCGGGGTGCCGAACCTCGTGTCAGGCCCGGAGGCCCCGCCGCCGCCGAACGTGGTCGACCAGACCAGCATCGACTGGCAGAACACCGACGACTACACGGTCGCCAAGGACACCTGGAGCTACGGCGGGTATGCGGTGATCGACTTCGACGGCGACGCCGCGTCGATCCAATTCTTCACCGAGATCGGTCAGCCGCGGACGAACCCGGATGGGACGGTGCGGGGACCGGATGCCGTGACGCGCGTGCCGTGATCGAGCGTCGACGGACGCGGCCGTCACTGATCGTCGGGGAACAGTGCGATTCCCTGCTCTGCTGCATGCGCGGCGAGCACGCGAGTGACAAGCGCGGTCAGCGCATTGCGGTCTCGCTGCGACAGGTGCTGTAGAAGCGCGGAGACGTCCGCCTCGAACTGGGACGAGGCTTCGGCGACGAGTGATCGACCAGCGTCGGTGAGGCTGACCAGCACCGAGCGCCCGTCGGTGGGGGACGGCGCGCGGGCCACGAGGCCGCGACGCTCGGCACGTTCAACGAGCCCGCTCGTGCTCGACTTGTCGAGGCCCAACAGCTTGCCCAGCTCGTTGATCGTCGGGTTGCGATCGCGTAGGACTCCGAGCAGGCGCGTCTGGATGATCGAGAGGTCATGCTCGGCTGCTCGGTGCTCGAGCATGCGATGAACGACGAACGACATCTGGGCCAACGCATCGACCGGGCTCAGCTCGCGCGTGCTCTCCGGCACCGACCGTTCTGGCAATTCGCGTCCCACGTCGAGATCGTACTTGATTTAGTACGTGCCACCAACTAAATTAGTACGTGGCACAAACTAAACTGATCGCGGGCGGGATCCCGCCGGAGCAGGAGCAAACCGCATGGCAACGATGAACGCAGCGGTGGTGGCCTCATTCGAGGAGCCGCCCGATTACCAGCCGATCGAGATTCCGCAACCGACCACGAGCGAGGAGATCCTCGTCGACGTGCTCGCCGCCGGCCTGCACCCGCGGGTACGCAGCGGCGCCGCTGGGAGGCACTACACGAGCACGGGCACGTTGCCAATGATCCCCGGCATCGACGCGGTCGGCCGCCGCCCGGACGGCAAGCGGATCTACTTCGTGGCCGACGACGCCCACTTCGGAACGATGGCTGAGAAAGCCCTGGTTACGCAGCGGCGAGCGATCGAGTTGCCCGACGACGTCGATGTCGCGACGGTGGCCGCCACCATGAATCCGGCCATGTCGGCGTGGGTGGCCCTGCGCCGGCGCGTCCCGATCCAACCCGGCCAGAGCGTCCTCGTCCAAGGAGCCGTCTCCGCCGAGGGCTACCTCGCCGAGTTGCCGTCGCTCGTCGACGAGATCGACGCCGGGGCGATCACGCTTAGACCGAGCCCGAGACCTCTGGCGGACGTGCGCGCGGTCTGGGCCGCCACCGACCCCCCAGGCGTGCGCACGGTATTCATGCCGTAGGCGCGCGGGTCACGAGGGTCGTCTGCGCGTGGCCTCCAGCTCGGCAGCGCGCACGCGGATGCGGTCCTCGTCGGTGATCTGGTGCCAGCGCGTCCCGCGGCGTTGCCCGGTTCTGCGGACCCTGCCGGCTGCTTCCAACTCTCGGAGCAGCCCGAGCACCTGGTCGCGGTCCCCATTCGCCCTGTCGGCAAGCTCCGACGTGCTCAGTCCCCCGTTCCGGGACAGCAGCGACTCGACCTGATCGGCCGGGACGGCGGTCAAACGCCGCTTGGCCCTCGGGCGAGAGGAGCGCCGTGCACCGCTCTCGCCTCGATCGAGCGCGGTTCGGGCAGTTTCCAAGGTCTTGATTTGGTCGCTCAGTTCGGCAAGCCGGGTGTCAATTGAGTCGACGATCTCTTGAGTTGTTCGCATCCCACCGATGCTACGAAAGCGCCCGGCGCCACGTCTTCGGAGCCTCCCGCAATCACGGCGAACCGAGCGAGCGCGCAACCAATGCGGTCACGCGCCCACTCGGCCGGGCTCGGCTCTTCAAGTCCCGGCGTGGGTCAGGCGGCCTGGCCGGCGCGGTCGGCGCCGCCGATGAACTGCTCGACCCACTCGCCGGTGATCTGCCGCGTGGCGGCGTTGATCCGGTTCCAGGCGTTGATGCCCGCGATCGTGATCACGAGACCGGCGAGCTGCGACTCGTCGTAGTGACGGGCGGCCTCGTCCCAGACCTCATCGGGGACGGGGTCCGAGCTGTCGGCGAGCCGCGTGAGCGACTCGGTCAGCGCCAGAGCAGCGCGCTCGGCGTCGCTGTAATACGGAGCCTCACGCCAAGCACCGACCATGAAGATGCGCTCGTCGGGCTCGCCGGCGTTCCTCAGCTCACGGGTATGCATGTCCAGGCAGACGCTGCATCCGTTGATCTGGCTCGCTCGCACCTCGACCAGATACAGCGTCGTCGCGGGCACCCCGGACCTGCGGGCGCCGGCACCGAGCTTCTGCAGCGCCGCCATCGCGCCGGGTACGACCATCGCGGGGCTGGTCATTCGCGGTTCCATGTTTGTCCTCCAGTCATGGTTGGTCGACCGCGGTCTACGTTGTTGATACCGCGGTCTACCTCATCTGACACGCGAGGACGACCAAATGTGACAGCGCGACCCCGCGTGCGACCTGACTACTCGGTGGCGGCCGCGGCCGTCACGTCGCTGAACACGAACCCGTCCCGCTCGACGGTCTCGCCGACGTCGACGACGATCGGCTCAGGCAGGATCGGCCCGGCGTGGACGAACGTGTGGAACTCGCCGTTCTCGCCGCACGGGTCGACGCCAGCGGGAAGATCGTCGAGGAGCCGCTGGTCGAAGCGGCGCCCGGCGAACGAGCTGTCGAGCTTCGTGGGATCGACGCACACGATGATCGCTTCGAAGCCCGCCGCGACGAACTCGCGCGCGAGCGCGGTGGTGTCCCGGTGCCACAACGGGAAGCATCCCCGCTTGCCAGCCGCCGCGAGGCGCTCCTCGCGGTAGGCCCGGATGTCCTCGAGGAACAGATCGCCGAACGCGACCGCCTCGACGCTCGCCAGCGGCTCGGATGCGAACGACTGAGCCATGCGCCGCTCGTACACCTCGTTCGTACATCGCATTGGGATCTCGACCTCGACGAGCGGGATTCCGATGGCCTGCACCTGCCGCGTGAGCAGCGAACGGCGGACCCCGTGCATCGAGATTCGGTCGTAGGCGTCGGTGACGGTTGTGATCAACGCCCGCGGGACGACGCCGTGCTCGCGGCCGAGCACCCACAGCGCGAGCGCCGAGTCCTTGCCTCCGCTCCACGAAAGCGCGAGCGCCTTGTCGTTCATGTCGCCGCCGGGCCGAGCATCGGGCGGCGCATGCTAACGGCCCTCACGGCGAGCGCTCGCACGCGCCGCCGTCGGTCTGCTTGACACGAGCCAGCATGGGCGTAAGGTTCGATGTCCAGAGGGAAGGGAGGTCGGTGGCTAGATCGCGCCGGTGATGACGCGCGCGGTCTGGCGCTGGCCGAAACGCTCGTCCACAGCCACCAGAAGGAGGATCGCTCATGGGTCGTCTGCTCCCCGTCGGCCTCTCGCGTGAGAGACGGGTCATCGCTCTCGCGGCACTGCTCGCGCTGGCCGCCTCGGCCGTCGCCGCGCCCGGCGCGGCCGCCCGGCCGGCGCATCGACGCGCTCCCGGGCGAGCGCACGGGGGCACCGCCGGACCGAGGCATCTGTTCTCGCCCGAGGTGATCCACACCGGGACGGCGCCCACCGGCTACGAGGTCACGTTCCGCTACTACGACCCATCCGCCACCACAGTGCAGATCCGCGGCGAGTGGTTCTTCTCGAACGCCGCGGAAACGTCCACGACGTCGTCGCAGGGGCTGCTCCCGTCGCAGTGGACGCCAGGCGACTTCCCGATCGCGTACCCCAACGAGGGACCCGCGCCGAACTGGCCGGTGGCGCAGATGACGCTGGATCCTTCGACCGGGGTGTGGTCGTACACCACGCCGCTCCCGTCCGGCACCTTCACGTACGGGTTCTATGTCAACTGCACAAGTGCGCCGCCGGCGCTGACCGGCTGCACGGAGCTGGCCGACCCGAGCAATCCACCGTGGAACACGAGCGGCTCGATCGAGCCCGACAGCGAGGTCTACGTGCCCTCGGACCCGAGATTCGGTACCCCGAACATGTCCTGGGAGGCGCCGAACCGCCATGTCCACGGCTCCTTGTCCGACGTGTCCTATCCGGACCCGCAGTCGACGAGCCCGGTTGGCAGTCACCCGCTGGCGATCTATCTCCCGCCCGGCTACAACCCACACCGGCGCATCCCGTACCCGACGCTCTACCTGAGTCACGGGGGAGGTGGCAACGAGGTCGATTGGACCACGCAGGGGGTCGCGAACCGGATCATCGACAACCTGATAGCGGGGCGCATGGTCCAGCCGATGGTGATCGTCATGACCGACTTCAACAATCTCGGTACGTGCAACCTGTTCCCGCCCGACGAGGACGCCTCGTGCTACGCGCTCGACGTGTCGAAATACGTGATCCCGTACGTAAACGCTCACTACAACGTGTCCCAGAATCCGGATGACCGCGCGTTCGCCGGCCTGTCGCTCGGCGGACTGCTGGCCAACTATCTGCTGTTCAACGACACCACGCTGTTCGGCTACTTCGGCAGCTGGAGCATCGCGGACCTCGGCGCCCCGAACTACCCGAGCTCGCAGTGGAACAACCCGGCGCTGAAGACCCGGCTCGGGATCGAGCTCGGCGGCGGGAACTTCGACGAGCTCACGATCCCGGGGCTGAACGCCTACGAGGCGGACTTCACCGCGGCCGGGATCCCATTCACCGACGCCAGGCTTGACGCGGGCCACGAGTGGTACACGTGGCGCCAGCTCCTGTACGACTACGCCACCACGGTCGCCTTCCGGCACACGACGACGACGATTCAGGTGGCCGGCGGACGGTGGCACGGCGGCCGTGGGGCGATCGCCACGGTGGCCGGCGACACGACCGAGCCGGTGCCGCCCGACGGGACCGTGCAGTTCTACCTCGACGGCCAGAAGGTCGGGCGTCCGGAGCGCCTCGACCGCGGCCGCGCGTTCCTGCCGCTGTTCGGCGGCGGCGGCGGTTCTGTGACCGCCGTGTACGGCGGCGACAACTACTACAACGGCAGCTCGAGCCAGGCCGCCTCGGTCTCCTGACGAAGCACATCAGTCCGCGGGCGGCGCCGTCGCCCGCGGACAGCTGCCGACCGACACCGCGAGCGGTCTTTGGCGATTATGGGGCGATGCTCACTCCCGGTCTGCTCGCGTACGTCCGATCCTCGCTGCCCGAGCCATCGTCCCGGATCCTCGAGATCGGCGCCGGGCAGGGCGAGCTCGCCGGCGAGTTGCGTACCGCCGGCTGGGAGGTCACCGCGATCGACCCATCCGAGAACTCGGGCCCCGGCGTCGAGCGGATCGCGCTGCTTGACGCGCGCGGCTCGTTCGATGCGGCCGTCGCGGTCGTGTCGCTGCACCACGTCGACCCGCTCGAGGAGTCCTGTGCCCATCTCGCGACGCTGATCGGGCCTGGCGGGCGGCTCGTGATCGACGAACTCGACATCGCCCGCTACGACGAGCGAGCGGTCGACTGGTGGATAGCGCAGAGCCGCACGCTCGGCCCCGTCGACCACGACCTCGACAGGGACCGGATACTCGGGATGCTCCGAGAGCACATCCATCCGCTCGCCACCGTGTGCGCGGCGCTCGCGCCCCACTTCGAGCTCGGCGAGCCGGTCCCCGGTCCCTATCTGCACCGCTGGGAGCTCCGCCCGAGCCTGGAGGCAGTCGAGGTCGGGCTCATCGCTGAGGGGCTATTGCCGGCAGTCGGGGCGCGGTTGATCGCGACGCGCCGTAACTCCTGAGCGTCGCGGACCAGCGTCAGTCCACGAGCCCGTAGACCCGCCGCGCGTTACCGGATCCGATCATCAGCGCGATCCGGTCGCGATCGGGGCGCCCGATCGCCAGCTCGTTTTCGAGCACCCGATCCACGGCGTCGCGGAAGCCGAGCGCCCCGAGCAGGTAAAGCTCGGCCAGCCCGTACGCGTCGGAGGAGTAGAGGAGCTTGTGGAACGGCGCGAGCTCGACCGTCTCGGCGAGGACCGCTCCGGCTCGGCGCCCGACGTGGGGAATCGCGAGGCCGACGTCCAGGTGGACGTGCGGGAACACACTCGCCAGGTAGGCGCCATGGCGGTGGTACGGATAGCAGTGGAGCAGTAGCACCGGCGGGCCGGCGGCGGACGCGCGCAGGAACTCGGTCAGCAGCGCGGGGTCCGACCTCGCGAGATCCACGTCGGGATCGCCGAATCCGGTGTGGAGCTGGAGCGGCAGGCCGGTGGCGCGGCCCTCCCACAGCAGATGCCGGAGCAGCACCTCGTCGCGCACGCGGCCGCCGCCGGCGAGCCAGCGACCCGCGGCCTTCACGACCTGGGCGCTCGACGGTGGGCGCGGGTCGAAGTCCAAGCCATGCCGGTACGCCACGATCGACTTGACTGCGAGGGCATCGGCAACTCGCGCTCGGAGCGCGGAGCCGAATTCGGATTCGAATTCGGCCGCTCCCACCCCGCCCGCCGCAACCTCCTCGGCGACGGACTCGAGCCGCACGATCTCGTGCGCACGGGCGCCGCTCAGCCGGGCGAGCTCGTCGAGGTCGAGCAGGGCGTCGCCGCCCAATCCGGTGTCGACGAGCAGCACCTCGATCCCGGCGGCGGTGAGCAGCCGCCGGTTTGCCTCCTCGCCGCCGAGCTCGGCGCGACGAGCGACGTAATCGTCGGGGTCGGCGCCGACGGCCAGGCCGAGCACCGGTGCACACCGCCGCCGCACCTCGACGCCGAGCAGCGAATCGAACGCTGTGCACCCGAGCGGCGGTGGCCGGTCGGACTCGGTGAGGAACGACTCGAGCCCGGCGCGGTCGAGCACCCCGCGCGCGACAACGTGGCAATGGTGGTCGATCAGCGGTGCGTCCACGCTCTAGTAACGAAAGCGCGTGGCGGCCACGATCTCATCCTCCGAGGCGCCGGTGAACCGCTCGACCTCGGTCTCGCGCACGGCGGCGACCGTCTCGAACAGCGCCTGGCCCATCGCCTCGGCCAGCACGTCGCACTCGCGGAAGTGCTCGAGCGTCTCCCCCAGGCTCGAGGGCAGACGCTCCGCCCCCGCGGCCTCGAGATCCGCGTCGGACAGCGTCGCCGGGTCGGCCGTGACCTCGGCCGGGAGCCGCAGCCCACGCTCGATCCCATTGAGGCCGAGCGCGAGCACCGCGCCGACCAGCAGGTACGGGTTCGCGGCCGCGTCCAGGCACTTGACCTCGACGTTGGCGCGCTCGCCGGACGCCGCCAACCGCACGCCGGCCTCGCGGTTCTCCCGCCCCCAGCAGCGGTACGGCGCCGCCCAGCGTTGCGGGATCAGCCGCAGGTAGCTCGCGGCGCTCGGCGCGCCGATCGCGAGCAGCGCCGGCAAGCCGTCGAGCACCCCGGCGATGAAAGCCTGCGCCGCATCGGTCAACCCGTACGGTCCGGGTCCGCCGGTCATCAGGCTTCGTTCGCCGCGCCACAGGCTCGTGTGCAGGTGGCAGCCGTTGCCGACGCCCCCGACCATCATCGCCGGAGCAAACGAGCAGCGCATCCCGGCCCGGCGAGTAACAGCCCGAATTGTGTGCCGGATGAGCAGGATCTGATCGGCGGCGGTGACGGGCGCGGCCGGCGCGATCGACAGCTCGAACTGTCCCGGCGCGTACTCCGGATGTATCTGGTGCACGTCGATCGACTGGGCGGCGAGCACCTCGAGTAAGTCCCGACAGTAATCCGAGACCTCGATCAGCCGGTCCATGCCGTACGCCGCGCCCGCCGTGGCCGGCACGAACGCGTCGCCGGCGCCCGCGTCGAGTACCCACTCCGCCTCGAAGCCCATGCTCGCGCGCAGCCCCTGCGCGGCGGCCCGCTCGACCATCCGACGCGCGAACGTCCGCTGGCAGACCGGGTGGGGGTCGCCGTCCTGGGTGCGCCGGTCGACGGGCGCCCACGCCCAGCCGGGCTGCGCCGCGAGCCTGACGAGCCGTTCCACATCTGGGAACAGCCGCAGGTCTCCGACCGGCCCCGTGGAGCTGGGGCTCGCCGTGATCGCGTCGTCGAACATGAACACGTCGAACACCGGCGACATCCCGATCCCGTGCGCGAGCGCGTCCTCGAGCCGCGCCACGGGCACGGCCTTGACCCGCGCGATGCCGCTGTTGTCGACGTACGAGGCCGCGATGCCGACGACGCCGTCCGCGACCAGCCCGGCCGCAACCGTCGCGACCTTTCGAGGCTCGTCTCCGTCGCCCCGGGCGATCATCTCGCGAACGACCTTACCGCGGCTGCGCCGCCCGGGTCAGGCCCCGGGTCAGGCGTCGTGCCGCCAGCTGGCCCCGAGCGTGCGCCCTGCGATATCGACGGGCTGGGCGTCGAGCAGGATCCACGCGAACCGGCACGGCATGGTCCCGCGGTTGTGCCACAGGTGGTTGGTGCCGCGCTGGATGACGACGTCGCCGGCCCGGACGGTCACGGTCTCACCGCCGTCGAGCTGCATGTCGCATTCGCCCTCGAGGCAGATGCCGTAGTCGAGGCTCTCGGTGCGGTGCATCGGCGACCGGCTGCCCGGCTCGAGCACGCCGATCCGCAGAACCGAGCCCGCGCCCGAGCCGTGGGTCGTGGTCGCGCTGCCCTCGCGCTGGCGCGCCATCGCCTCGTCCCCGAGGTCGACCGGCATCTCATGCGTGGCCCAAACGTGGAAGAAGGTCGCGCTGGTGCGGCCGGCGTCCTCGGCGAGGCCGGTGCCCGCCATCTGCTCGTCGGCCGCGATCACGGCCTCACCCGCCTCGTTGTGGCCGGTGATGATGCGCCTGACTCGTTGTTCGTCGAGCTCGTGGTTCATTTGCCTTTCACCCGGGGTGGGTCCGCTTGAGATGGGCGCACGACGTCGGACAGGAACTTGGCGGTGCCACCGCTCGACAAACCGCCGTCAACCGGGATCTCGGCGCCGGTCAGGAACGGGCATTCGGCCGACATCAGGAACACCATCAGCGCGGCGACCTCGTCGGCCGACCCGACCCGCCCGAGCGGCGTCAGCGCCTGGTTAGCGCCTTTGAACGCCGCCGGCGCGGTCGCCGTCATCGGCGTCTCGATGTAGCCCGGGTGCACGACGTTGACGCGGATGCCACGAGGGCCGAGCTCCATCGCGGCGACCCGGGTGAGGCCGCGGAGGCCCCACTTGCTCGCGGTGTATGCCGCCGTGTAATGGCCCGTCAGCCCGGCGACCGAGCCGACGTTGACGATCGACGCGCCCTCGCCCATCAGCGGCGAGAGCGTCTGAATGCCGAGCATCGGCCCCGTGAGGTTGACCGCGAGCGCGCGGTTCCACTCCTCGACGGCGACCTCATCGAGACGTGCGCGGCTGGTCGTCCCGGCGTTGTTGATCAGTCCGTCGACACGACCGAACGTGGCGCGGAGCCAGTCGGCAAGCGCCCGCCAGTCCTCGGGCGAGGTCACATCGAGCCTGCGGCGGTGAACGCGTTCCGGCGCCTCACCGTTGAAGCCCTGCACGTCGGTGGCGACGACGACCGCGCCCTCGTCGAGGAGGGCGGACACCTCGGCGGCGCCCTGGCCCGAGGCGGCGCCGGTGACGACGGTCACGCGGTCCTGAACGCGGCCTGTCATCGGAACGGCACGGGAAGCGGCGACGTTGACAGTGGCATTTGCGCTCGATAGCTTATCCGAACCAGTATTCGGAATCGGAGAATTCTCTCGCGGAGGGAAAGAGGATGAAGGTTCTCATCATCGGCGGCGGCATCGGCGGTCTTTCCACCACGCTGGCGCTGCGCCGCCAGGGCGTCGATGTGGACGTCGTCGAGCGCGACCCCGAGTGGGGCGTGTACGGCGTGGGCATCATTCAGCCGGGCAACGCACTGCGCGCGCTCGACGAGCTGGGCCTCGCCGAGGCGTGCGTCGAGGCCGGGTACCCGATTCGAGGCGACCGGACCTGGCTCGCCGACGGGGACACCGTGATCGCCGCACACGAGTGGCCCGCGCTCGTCGAGCATCTGCCCCCCGGCAACGGCCTGACCCGTCCAAAGCTCCACGAGATCCTCACCTCCCGAACGCTGTCCTGCGGCGCCGACGTGCGCACGGGCGTCACGTTCACCGACCTCGACTCCTCCGACGAGCACGTCGATGTGGCTTTCACCGACGGCGAGCGCCGGCGGTACGACCTCGTGATCGCCGCCGACGGCCTCTACTCGAAGGTCCGCGAGCGCGTGTTCGGCGCCGACCTAAAGCCTCGCTTCACCGGCCAGGTGTGCTGGCGCTACAACCTCCCGCGGCTCGAGGGGCTCGAGGAGATCTGGATGTGGTTTGGACCCGATGGAAGCGCCGGCTTCGTCCCCCTTGGCGAGGACCTGATGTACATCCTGACGATCGAGACGCCGATCCCGGACTGGCGAGCCGCGATCGAACGGGACGGACCGGCCGCGGTGTACCGGCGGCGGCTGGCCCCGTTCGCCGGGCCGGTGGCCGACGTGCGGGAACAGATCATCGACGACGATGCGATCGTGCTGCGCCCGATCGAGAACATCATCGTGCCCGCGCCGTGGCACCGCGGCCGGATCTTGCTGATCGGCGACGCCGCTCACGGCGCCACGCCGCACTGCGGCCAGGGCGCGGCCCAGGCGATCGAGGACGGGATCGTGCTCGCCGAGGAACTCGCCAAGGACGTGCCGGTGACCGACGCGCTCGAGGCGTTCACGGCGCGCCGCTACGAGCGTTGCCGCGCGATCGTCGAGGGCTCCGAGAAGGTCGGCCAGTGGGAGCAGGACCACTCGCTGCCGATCGATCCCGACGCGACGCGGAATGCCGTCATCATGACCGCCTCGGCGCCCATCTGAGCCAGAGGAGATCGAAATGCGGATCGGAAGAGTCGCCTATGACGGGCACGCCCACACTGCGGTCATCGATGGCGACGGCGTCAGGATTTTGGAATTGGGTGTTTCGGTGGTCGACGTGCTCGGCGTGGACCCCATCGAGCGGGAGCGGATCGCTGAGCGGATGGACGCTGAGGTGCCGCTCGATCAAGCCGCGTTGCTGGCGCCGGTGGGGCCGCCGACGATCCGCGACTTCTCGGTGTTCGAGCAGCACATCTCGGGCGTGATCAAGGACGCGAACCCCGACGCGACGGTTCCGCCGGTCTGGTACGAATCGCCGTTCTGCTACTTCACGAATCCGAACGCACTAACCGGCCCCGGCGAGGACATCCCAGTGCCGCCGGGCTGCCGGCGGCTGGACCTCGAGCTCGAGGTCGCGGCGGTGATCGGCCGCTCGGGCCGGAATCTCGCGCCCGACGATGCAGGCGAGCACATCGCCGGCTACACGATCTTCAACGACTGGTCCGCTCGCGATCTCCAGATGGCGGAGATGAAGCTCGGCCTCGGGTTGTGCAAGGGCAAGGACTTCGCGAACACGCTCGGGCCGTGGATCGTCACGACCGACGAGCTCGAGGAATACGTCGATGGTGATCGGCTCGATCTCGAGCTGCGGGCCGAGATCAACGGGACCCCGCTCGGAACCGACACGCTCGCCAACATGGCGTGGAGCTTCTCGGAGCTGGTGTCCTACGCGTCGCGCGGAACCTGGATCCGCCCCGGCGACGTGCTCGGCTCGGGGACCTGCGGGAACGGCTGCCTACTCGAGCTGTGGGGCCGGCGCGGCAGGGACTTTCACGCGCCCCTCGGGCCCGGCGATGTGGTCTCGCTCCACGTCGAAGGGATCGGGACGTTGACGAACACAGTGGTCGCGGGCGCCCCGCCACACGTGCTGCCGCCCGCTCGGACTGGTCGCCGCGCCCCGCGATCGGCGGCGGCATGAGCGCGGTCCGGCCGCCGAAGCAGCGGCGCAGCCGCGAGTCCTACGAGCGGGTCCTCGAAGCCGCGCACACGCTGCTCGAAGAGAACGGCTTCGACGGGTTCACTATCCAGGAGGTAGCGGCGCGCTCGGGCGTATCGGTCGGCGCGATCTACGAGCGCTTCGGCAACAAGGAGAGCCTGCTCCGCTCGGTGCACGCGCGCTTGATGGAGTCGATGTCCGAAGCCAACGCGGCCGCCGAGGCGTCCGACGAGCTCTTCGAGGACGCCGCGGACGCGATCGCGGCCTCGGTCGCCGGGATGGCGCGAGTGATGAACGACAACCGCAAGGTGCTGCGCGCGTTCATGCACCTGGGCGCCGTCGACGAGGTGATCTCCGCCCGCGGCTCGGAGGCGAGCATCTCCCTGAGCAAGGAGTTCAAGCGGGCGCTGAGGCCCTATGCGAGCGATTTTCGGCATACACAGCCTGATATCGCCCTCGACGTGGCTTTCCGGATCGCCTACTCCACGCTGGCCCGACAGGTGATGTACGGACCCGTGTTCGAGTCCGACCGGCGGATCAGCTGGAGGCGGTTGGTCGACGAGATCGGTCGCGCCTGCGCCGCCTACCTGCTGAGCCCTCCGCTCGCGTAGCGCGCCCCCTTCCGCGCCCCCTTCCGCGCCACCGCCCGACGACTCGTCGCGCCACGTCGGCGCCTGGCTTGACGTCGCCCGCGGTAGCAGTTACGCTCCTCACCGAATCCGAATCCGGATTCTAAAAGAGACCGAGAAGCGCACAGCACCCGACCCGAGGAGAAGAGAGATGGCCCTCCCCCTTCTGTCCCAGCTGGCTCATGTCGAGCTCACGACGCCGACCCCGCAGGAGTCGCTCGAGTTCTGGACGCAGGTGGTGGGCCTCGAGGAGACGGCTCGAGACGGCCAGTCGGTGTACCTGCGCGCCTGGGGCGATCGGTTCCATCACACGCTCCAGCTCACCGAGGGCCCGCAGGTCGGGCTCGGGCACGTCGGGTGGCGCGCCGCCGGCGCGGAGGAGCTCGAGACCGCGGTCGAGCGGCTGTCGGCAACCGGCGCCGGCGAGGCCTGGGTGGAGAACTCCGTCGGGCATGGTCGGGCGTTCCGCTATCGGGCGCCGGGCGGTCACCTTCACGAATTGTTCTGGGAGGTCGAGCGCTACACGCCGCCCCCGGGCATGGAGTCCCCGTTCCCGAACCGCCCGCAGCGGTACGTTCCCCGCGGGATCGCGGCGCGGTGCATCGACCACTTGACGATCACCGCCGCCGACCCGCAGGGCGACGCCGAGTGGTACCGCGACACGCTCGGCCACCGGTTCATGGAGTACACGGTGATTCCGGACCGGCCGGACTTCGCCGTGTTCTGCATGACCACGGTGTGCGAGCGCTCGCACGACCTCGGGATCGTGTGGGATCCGACGCCCGTTCCGGGGCGGATCAACCACTTCGCGTACTTCGTCGACTCGCGCGAGGAGTTGCTGCGCGCCGCCGACGTGTTCCTCAACCAGGACGTGGCGATCGAGTTCGGCCCCGGCCGGCACGGGATGGGCGAGCAGGACTACCTGTACGTGCGCGACCCGAGCGGCATGCGTGTCGAGATCAACGCAGGCGGCTACCGGAACTACGAGCCCGATTGGGAGCCGGTCCGGTTCGAGCCCCAGCAGGGCTCGAACGTGTTCTACAAGAACCTGTCGATGCCGCCCTCGATGTTCGAGTCGTTCCCGCACGTGCAGGCGCCGCCCGAACACGACCGCGAGGCGCAAGAGAAGACCGGCCTGTTCGTCTGATGCCTGCGGCAGACCAGACGCTCCAGGACGGCAAGTCGTGGCTGCTCGAGCGGCTCGAGCGCGGCGCACACCCACTCGACGGCCTTGACCCGGACGCGGCGCGCGGCACGATCGACGCGCTGACGGGGCTCGATCCTGAGCCGTGGACCGGCGCGTGGGGCGGGCTCGCCGACGATTTCGCGGCTCGCGCGCAGGCGTCGGCCGACCGGGCGACCGAGCGCGAATTGTGGTTCCAGGCCTACCGCGCCGCGTTCATGGGGCGCTACCCGGTGCCGAACCACCCGCTCAAAGAGCGCCAGTACGAACGTGCGCGCGAGTTCTTCCTGAAGGCGACGACGCTGGAGGACCCGCCGCTCGAGGTCGTCGAGCTCCCGTTTGAGGACTCGAAGCTCCGCTTCTACCTGACGCGCCCCGCGTCCGGCGACGCCCGGCCGCCGGTCGCGATGGTGTGGGCCGGGATCGACACGTGGAAGGAGGAGATGCACGTCCGGCTCGGGGCGTTGATGCGCTCGCGCGGGTTCGCGGTGCTGCTCGTCGACATGCCTGGGGTCGGCGAGTCGCCGGTGCTTGCCACCGGGGACGCCGAGCGCCAGTGGACCCCGATCTTCGACTGGCTCGCGGCTCGGGACGATCTCGACGGCGCCCGCTGCGCTGCGATCGGCGGCTCGTTCGGCGGCTATTGGGCGATGAAGCTCGCCTATACCCACCGCGACCGGCTCCGCTGCGCGGTCAACTGGGGCGGAGGCGTGCACATCACGTTTACGCCCGAGTGGCAGCAGCGCTCGCGCAACGCCTCCTCGTACCTGATGGATCTGATGGTCGCCCGCGCGCGGATCTTCGGTGGCGAGACGTTCGAGGACTACGTCGCCCGCTGCCCGGAACTGTCGCTGCTCGACCAGGATCTGCTCGACCAGCCGTCGGCGCCGCTGCTGCTGGTCAACGGCCGCGACGACGTCCAGAACTCAATCGACGACATCTATCTGTCGCTCGACCACGGCGACCCGAAGTCGGTGCGCGTGTTCGACGGCGGGCACATGGGCGAAGGCCCGGTGGCGCCGATGATCGTCGACTGGGTGACCCAGATCGTCGATCACGGCCAAGCAAAGTGAACCGTGTGTTGATCGTCGGCGGCGGCCCCGCGGGAATGACCGCGGCGATCGCTCTGGCGCGCCGCGGGATCGGCTGCGAGATCGTCGAGCGGGAGGTCGACTGGCGACCGGGCGGAATCGGAATCGGGTTGCAGAGCCCGCCGATGCGCGCGCTTCGAGACCTGGACATGCTGGACCCGATCATCGATCGAGCCTGGCATCACGCTGTCATCGACATGATGCGCCCGGACGGCGTGAAGGTGGCCGAGATGCCGCAGGTCAACGTGCTCGGTCCGGACGATCCGCCGTTCGTGACGATGTCCCGGATGACGCTGCACGAGGTCCTGGCCGAGCGACTGCGTTCGTTCGATGTGCCCGTGCGGCTTGGTGTGACCGTCGGCGAGCTTGATGACGGTGCAGTGACGTTCACCGACGGAACAACCGGCGCTTACGATCTCGTGGTCGGGGCTGACGGCGTGCACTCCGCGATGCGGCAGCTGCTGGTCGCTTCCGGGACCGACGCTCGGGAGCTCCCGGCACGGCTGACCGAGCGGCGGCTCGAACGGTGCCGGCTCGTCGTCGAGGGGTCATTGCAGCTGAGCCGGTGGGAGCGCGAACCCAACACTCCGGGGCCGACCCGGGCGGCCTGATACGCGAGACCTTCGTCGCGCTGTGCGCGCCGATCTAGCCCGCGCGGTCGGCTGAGGCGACGGTCTCGGCGTTCTCGGCGAAGCTCTGTGTCGGTACCGTCGTGCCCAGCCGCGCCGCCCACCATTCGACGGGCACGATGCGCAGGGCCAGCTGAAGGGTCGCCCGGTCGAGCCCTTCGGCGAGCTGCGTGATTGCGACGATCCTGTCGGTCAGGGTGTCGTCGTCGATGTTTCCCTCGATCTGGAGTGCCGGGCTGGCCGCGCCCCGGCGTCGCTTGACGAAGTCGTCGGTCGGATGCCTGCTGTCGAGCAGGCTCTCGAGCCAGGCGACGTCGCTCGCGAGCTCGACGTGCCGGTCGATGATCTCGGCGTACGCGTTGGCGTTGAGCATGACCCCCGCCCATCGCCCGAGCACCTCGTCGCCGTGGACGACGAACGCGGAGACGCCCTCGTGCAGCCGCCGCTGCTTGGCGTCGTCGGCGACCGCGTCGCGGACGGCGGCCTTCAACTGGTCGGTGTCGTGGACGACCTGGGCGGCGGCATCGATCGAGCCGGCGTCGGTCGCGTCCGGCGCCATCAGCCCCGCCACCTCCATCACGCTGGTCCACACGAGCCGCGCCTGACGGACGAGCTCGAGCATCACGTATTGGGCGAGGACGCTCCACCGCCGCCGGTTGCGGCGCTCGACCGCCTCATTGAAGACCGCGGCCGACAGCACGACGACGATCAGGCTCGACAGGAGCCCGGCCAGCAGGGCGTTACGGGCCCAGAAGTTCTCCGTCGTGAGGTCGAGCACGACGCCGGCGGCGAGAACCAGCAGCGCCACGGCCGCGCCGACTCTTGTCTCGATCAGGTACGAGTTGACCGAGCTCGAGCGGTCGGGGCCTTGATCGTGCCGCGCCACCCCGCGAGCTTACGCCGACCGGGTAGCTTCAGCACCGAACGATGACGACGACGACGGTCCGCGCAGCCACGCTCCTGGCGCCACAACGGCTCGAGGTCCGCGACTACCCGTACCCGGCGGCGCTCGAGCCGGGTGCGGTGCTGCTGAGGATGCTCGCGTCGGGGATCTGCGGCACCGACAAGCACACCTATCGGGGTGAGACCGAGCAGTACCTCGGCACCGATATGAGCGCAGCACCCCGTTCCCGATCATCCAGGGGCATGAGAACGTGGGCGTCGTCGCCGAGGTCGGCGCCGGCGGCGCGCACGCGTTCGACGGGACCCCGCTCGCCGCCGGCGACCGCGTGATCCCGGCCCCGAACCGGGCGTGCGGCCGCTGCCACGTGTGCGCGCGGGGGTTCCCGTACTACCTGTGCCGGAACCTCGAGAACTACGGCAACTCTCTGACCTGCGCGGTCGCGCCGCACCTGTTCGGCGGGTGGTCGGAGTTCCTCTACCTGAAGCCCGGCACCGCCATGTTCCGGGTTCCCGACGAGCTTCCGGACGAAGTGGCGGTGCTGACCGAGATCTTCGCGGTCACGCACAGCCTCGAGCGAGCGGCGGCGCTGCGACGGCCGGCGGGGTTCCGGCCGGGCGACGCGGTCGCGATCATCGGGGCCGGCCCGCTCGGACTCGCCCACGCGATCAAGGCTTCGCTGATGGGCGCGGGGCAGTTGCTGGTGCTCGACCCCTCCGAAAAGCGCCGCCGGATCGCCGCGCGCGTGGCCGACGCGGTCGCGCTCGCGCCAGGTGACAGCGCGACGCGCGAGGTGCGGGAGCGCTGCCACGGCGAGGGCGCCGACGTCGTCGTCAACGCGACCGGGTTCCCCGGCGCGTTCGCGCAGTCAACCGCGATCGTCCGCGACGGCGGCACGATCATCGAGGTCGGCGCGTTCGTCGACATGGGCGACGAGGCGTTCAACCCGGCGGTGATCTGCGGACGGAGCCTCACCCGGCTCGGCGTCGGCGGCGAGGACTTGCGCTGCTACGAGGGAACGCTCGCGTTGCTCGCTCGCCATCACCCGAAGATCCCGTTCGGCGAGATCGTCACTCACCGGTTCGCGGTCGAAGACGCTCCGCTGGCGATGCCGACCGCGCTCGACGCCGAAGCGTCCGCGAAGGCGCTGATCGTTCCCGGGCTGGCCAGAGGTCAGTAGGCGAACTCGTTGGCGTCGCCGGCGTGCACGCTGACGACCCCGTCGAGCTCGTTCAGCTCGGACGCGAGGTCGGTGACGGACCCCTGTCCGCGAAGCTCGAGGTCGACGGTGACGTGGCGTGGATGACCATTTTGGGCGCCGTCCTGCTCGCGCTTGATCTCGAGGTCGGAAATCGAGAATCCGCGCCCCGCGCATTGCACCAGAGCCTCGCGCAAGAGCCCCCGACCGTCGACGTACACGAGACGGAGGTCCGACGGCGCAAACCGCGAGCGCGGAAGCATCCGCAGCAGGAACGGATAGCCGAACGCGACAAGCAGATAGATCAGCGTGGTCGAGACCGCCACCAGCGGCAGATCGCCGCCGCACGCCATTCCGACGCCCGCCGTCACCCACACGCCCGCGGCCGTGGTGAGACCGCGGACGGTGTCGCGCCGGACGAAAATGATGCCGCCGCCGATGAAGCCGATTCCAGACACGATCTGGGCGGCGACCCGCGACGGGTCAAGGACTGTGTGCGGGTTCCCGATCACGTCGCTGAAGCCGTACGTGCTGACCAGCATGAAGACCGCCGCACCGACGCCAACGAGCGTATACGTGCGCAGGCCGGCGGACTTCTGCCCGATCTCACGCTCGACGCCGATGACCGACGACAGCACGAGAGCAAGGCCAAGCCGCCAGAGGATCTCTAACTCGTTCACGAGGTCGTGTACTACCCGGAGCTGTCCGATTTACGCTGTGCGCAGCGATGAAGCGGAGCACCTCGCGAATCCTGACGACGCACGCCGGCAGCCTTCCGTACGCCGATGACGTCGCGCCGGCGAGCGAGGCGGAGCTGCGCGGCGCGGTCGCGAACATCGTCGCCAGGCAGCGCGAGCTCGGCCTCGATCTGATCAACGAGGGCGAATACACGAAAGGCGGCGACTGGCTGTCGTTCGCGGACGACCGGTTCGCGGGGTTCGAAGTAACCGATGCCTCCGACGAGAAGCCGCTGATCGCACAGGGTCGCGACCGCGAGGAGTTTGACGCGTTCTACCGATTCGCGACCGAGCGCGGGACGCTGTTCTACACGGCGAGCGGGCAGGTGAGCGCGCGGCGGTTGCGGTGGGTGTGCACGGGGCCGATCTCCTACGCGGGTCAGGAGCAACTAAAGCGCGAGATCGAGATCCTGCGCGCCTGCGATCCCGGCGAGGACGCGTTCCTGACGTCGACCGCGCCGGCGAGTCTCGAGGTCTACCGCGCGAACGCGTTCTACGACGCCGACGTCGACTACCTGTACGCGCTCGCCGAGGCGCTTCGCGTCGAGTACGAGCTGATCGTCGACGCCGGGTTCGTGCTGCAGGTCGATGATGCGTGGCTGCCGGCGCTGTGGGACCGGATCGGGATTGAGATGGGACTCGAGGCGTTCCGCGAGCGCTGCCGAACGCGGGTGCGCGCGCTCAACTACGCGCTGGCGAACATCCCCGAGGAGCGCGTGCGCTACCACATGTGCTGGGGCAGCTGGCACGGCCCGCACGCCCACGATCTCGAGCTCGTCCACCTCGTCGACGTGCTGCTCGAGGTCAAGGCGCAGGCCTACCTGATCGAGGGCGCGAACGCCCGCCACGAGCACGAGTGGGCGGTGTGGCGTGACGTGTGTCTGCCCGAAGGCAAGATCCTCGTGCCGGGCGTCGTCACCCACTCGACCGACGTCGTCGAGCACCCCGACCTGGTCGCGCAGCGGATCGGGCGCTTCGCCTCGGTCGTCGGGGCCGAGAACGTGATCGCCGGAACCGACTGCGGATTCGGCGGACGTACCCACCCGCAGATCGCGTGGGCGAAGCTGCGGTCACTGACCGAGGGCGCGGCGCGGGCGTCGCGAGCGCTCGGGCTGACGCGTTGAAGCCCTGACAGCGCCTTGACATCCATGTAGTATCTACATGATATCACGCGTCGAGGAGGATGCTATGAGAGCTTCAGATACCCGCCTGTGGGTGGGCGTGGCGGTGGCGGCAGCCCTCACGCTCGCGGCCTGCGGGGGCCCAAGCGGTTCGAGCAACAAGCCGACCGGGGCGCTCGCCGCGTGCGGCTCCGGCGCGAAGGCAGCGGCTGCTCCTGCTGCCACAACCTCAGGCTCTTGGCCGGATCCGAATGGCGACCTCGCGAACACCCGGGACGCCGCCGGCTCGACGATCTCCTCGGCGAACGTGTCGAAGCTCGCCGAGGCCTGGACGTTCAAGCTCTCAGGAAAGGCGGCAGTGGGGATATCCCCGTACGGTTCGCTGGCCGCGAATCCGGTCGTGCAGAACGGCATCGTGTATCTGCAGGATCTGTACTCGAACGTGTACGCGCTCGCGCTCTCGAGCGGCAAGCTCCAGTGGGAATGCCGCCTCGACGAGGCCGAGAAGAGCGGACCCGGGCCGAACGGCGTCGCCGTCTCAGACGGGGTCGTCTACGGGGCCTCGCCGACCACTGTGTTCGCGCTGAACGCCGCGACCGGCCGGGCGATCTGGGCCAACAGCGGGCTGCTCAATTCCGGCGAAGGCACGTTCGGCATCCAGCCGCAGGTCGCGAACGGACGCGTGTATCTCGCCAGCCAGTACGGCTCGGGGTCCGGCGGCGGCGTGCTGATTGCGCTGAATGCGGCGACCGGGAAGCAGCTCTGGAAGTTCAACACGACGACCGGACCCGACCCAGGCGTGCAGTCGCTCGGCCTCGGCGCCGGCGGCGCCTGGGAGACACCGCTCGTCAGTAGCGACGGTTCGGTGACCTACGGGATCGGCAATCCGTATCAAACGCCCGTCGCGGCGATGAAGACCCCAGCCCGGCTGCTCTACAACGACAGCGACGTGAGCCTCGACGCCGCGACCGGGAAGCTGCGCTGGTACTACCAGGGCGTACCCAACGACTTCGAGGACCACGATCTGCAGACCTCGCCGATCTCGGCGAGCGTCAACGGCGTTCCGGTGGTCATCGGGTCCGGCAAGGTGGGATATGTCTACGAGATGAACGCCCAAAACGGCAAGCTGATCTGGAAGACCCCGATCGGCGAGCACAACGGCCACGACGACGACTCGCTGCTGGCGCTGGAGCACAAGATCACGCTGAAAGCGCCCTACACGATCCTCCCCGGGTCGCTCGGCGGCGCGTTGAGCGACCTGGCCGTCGCGGGCAACAATCTGTACGTGGCCACCATCGATCTGCCGCTCACCTACACAAACCTGAACTACCCCGTGCCCGTCAAGGCTGCCGGTCCGCTCAGGGGAGAGGTGGAGGCTCTCAACCTCGCCACCGGCAAGGTGCAGTGGGACACGAAGGTGCCCTATATGCCGATCGGCGCGGCCACCGTGTCTAACGATCTCGTGTTCACGACGCTGTACGACGGCGTGCTGCTCGCACTGGACGCCCGCACCGGCAAGATCGTCTACCGCCACCAGCTGCCCACATCGACGAACGCGCCGATCGCGATCGCCGGCAACACCATCATCGTTCCGGCCGGCGGCGGGATCACGAGCACGGTACGCGGGAATCCACAGGTGGTCGCCTACACCGTACGGTGAGCGCGCCATATGGCGTGGCGGCGCCGTCGCACCGCCACGCCACCAGGTGGTCACTCGGTCGCGATCGCAGCGAGCACGTCGAGGTTCGCCGCTCGTCGCGCCGGCCAGGTTGCCGCGATCAGACCGAGCACCGCCGACAGGATCACGAACGCGATCAGGCTCGGGATCGGGACCGCGATGTTGGTGACGCCGCTGCGACGGAGCGACGAGGCCAGGGCGATGCCGAGCCCCGCCCCGACGACGATGCCGACGACGGCGCCGAACAGTGCGACGATCACGGCCTCCGAACGGATCATCGCCCGGACCTGCCGGCGCTTCATCCCGACCGCGCGGAGCAGGCCGATCTCGCGCGTGCGTTCGAACACCGACAGCATCAGCGTGTTGATGATCCCGATCAGCGCGACGAGCACCGCGAGCGCGAGCAGCACGTACACCAGCCCGAGTTCCTGGTTGATCTTGTTCTGCTGTGACTGCTCGAACTGGGCTCGCGTCTTGTAACCCACGTTGGCGTACGGCGTCAGCACGCGGTTCAGCGCCGGCCCCAGATCGGGCGCACCGGGCGACGTGCTGAGCAGGACGCCGATCGGGAGTGGGTTGTCGAAGTGCGAGAGGAAGAACCCGGCGCCGACGACGAAGCTACCGACGAGCGGATTCGGCTTGTAGATCCCGCCGATTGTCATCGTCGCGGCGCCTGTCTGCGCGAACTTGACCGGCACGGCCGAGCCGACGTGGAGGTTGTCGGCCGTGGCGGTGTTGGTGTCGACCAGCAACTGTCCGGCGGCCATCGCGCGAGCTCCTTGCCCTGAGGTGACATGTAGGGTGACCGTCTTCGACAGGTTGGCGGGGGTCGCCGCGACGAGCGTAGACAGCGAGCCCCTGAACTCAAACTGGCCCTGGTAAATCGTGGTCGTCGTCGCGACCCCGGGGAGGCGCGCGACGGTCGGAGCGACCGATTTACTGAACCCGCCCGAGCCGGTGACGATGTAGTCGGCGCTGATCGCGCTGTCGACGCTGTTCTTCGCCGACGTGCTCAGCGATGCGCCGAGGACGGCGATCGTCGACACCAGCGCGAGTCCGATCATCAGCGCCGACGCGGTCTGCGCCGTGCGGCGCGGATTGCGCATCGAGTTCTCGCGCCCGAGCTTTCCGGGCGCGCCCAGGAGTGAGGCGAGCGGACGTCCGAGCGCGCTCGAAAGCGGCCGGGCGAGCACCGGCACGAGCATTCCGACGGCGATGAACACGAGTACCGCGCCGATGCCGACCAGCGCGACGGTCGGCTTCGCCAGACCTGCGACCACCGCGAGCACGCCCAGGGCGGCAACCGCGATACCACCGATCACGCGTCGCCGGCGCACGATCTCGTCCCCGGAACCGGCGTCCTCCACCAGCGCTGCGACCGGCGCTATCCGGACCGCGCGCCGCGCCGGCACGATCGCCGAGATCACCGTCACCCCGACGCCGACGCCGATCGCGACCACCACCGTGCGGGCCTCGAACACCAGCGGCGCCGAGGGCAACTCGATGCCGAACGCCTTGAGCAGCGCCTTGAGACCGAGCGCGGCCAGCACTCCGAGCCCGAGGCCGATCAGCGAAGCGACGAGTCCGGTGAGCGCGGCTTCGCCGAGGACCGAGCGGAACACCTGCCGCCGGCTCGCCCCGACGACGCGCAGCAGCGCGAGCTCGCGGGTTCGCTGCCCGACGGTGATCGAGAACGTGTTGAAGATCGTGAACCCGCCGACGAACAGCGCGATCGCCGCGAAGATCAGGAGCACGGTGGAGATGAACCCGAGCGTGTTGTCGACCGCGCTCGAGAGCTCGTTCGCGACCGCCTGGCCGCTGACGACCTCGACGCCGGGCGGCAACAGCCGCGCGATCGCACGCGCAAGGTTGACGTTGTTCGCCCCGGGGGCGGCGAGCACGTTGATCGTGTCGTAGTGACCCCGGGAATTGAAGATCGCCTGTGCGGTCTGCAGATCGAAACCCGCCAGGGTCACTCCCGCGAGGTTGTCGTCGCTGCCGTAGGTGACGATGCCCGTGATCGTGAACGTCTGCGGCCGGTTCGGGAGATTCATCAGCACCCGGTCGCCGACGGCGAAGTGATGCTTGGTCGCGGTGGCCTTGTCCATCACGACGTCGTCGGCGGTCGTCGGCGCACTGCCGTCGACCAACCGGTAGGGGGACAGTTGCTGGTTGGGATCGAACGAGAAGCCGAGCGTCGAACCGCCGCCGCCTCCGATCGCGTTGCCGCTGCGGTCGAGGAACTGGGCGTAGCCCTGAACGGAGCCGTGCACGAACGCGACGCCCGGCACCCGGCTGACCTCCGCCGCGAGCGACTCCGGGACCGGCTTGCGGTCGGTCGTGCCCTGGACGGCGGCGGGCCCGCTCTCGTTCAGCACCGCCTTGCCGCGAATCTCGAAGCTGACGTGCTGGTACGCGGTGCCGATCAGGTTGTTGAACGTGCTGTTGAGCGTGTCACCGAGGATCAGCGTGCCGGTGACGAATGTCACCCCGAGCACGATCGCCAACGCGGTGAGCGCGAGACGCAGCTTGCGGGCGAGTAGCCCGCTGATGGTTACCTTGCGCATGTCAGCTCCCGAGCTTCTTCATCTGTTCGAGGACGGCGTCGGCGGTCGGCGAGGACAGCTCCCCGACCACCTGGCCGTCGGCGAGGAACACGACACGGTCGGCGTAGGCGGCCGCGCGGGCGTCATGGGTCACCATCACGATCGACTGACCGTCGTCGGTGACCGACCGGCGCAGGAACTCGAGCACCTCGGCGGAGGCGTTCGAGTCGAGGTTGCCGGTCGGCTCGTCGGCGAAGATCAGCTCGGGCCGACCGATCAACGCCCGCGCGCACGCGACCCGCTGCTGCTGGCCGCCGGACAGCTCGCTCGGCCGGTGCGACAGGCGCTCCGCGATCCCGAGCCGGTCGACGAGGTAGTCGAACCACTCCCGGTCGAGCTGCGTGCCGGCGAGGTCACTCGGGAGCGTGATGTTGTCGCCCGCGGTGAGCGTCGGGACCAGGTTGAACGATTGGAACACGAAGCCGACGCGATCGCGTCGCAGCCCAGTGAGCGCCGCGTCATCGAGCTGCCCAGTCTCGTCGTCCCCGATGAAGGCGTGACCCGACGTCGGCGTATCGAGCCCTGCCAGGCAGTGCATCAGCGTCGACTTGCCGGATCCCGAAGGCCCCATGACAGCCGTGAACCGGCCACGCTCGAACGTGACGTTGACCCCGTCCAGAGCACGGACTGCAACATCGCCCGCGCCGTACGTCTTGGTCAGGTCGACGGCACGGGCTGCAGCGGTGGCGATCGGTGTGTTCAGCATGGTCGGGAGGGTGACGATCGGGCCGGGTTCTGAACAGCCGGACAGCCGGAGTCCTGCTCGGTAGGGCTAGCGGTACCGGAGCGGCCGGCCGGGATCGCCGACGAGCGCAATCGGCCATAAGATCCGGCGCGTGTTCGATGTGGCCGCCGACATCCGCGAGGAGCAGTCGTGATCACGGTCGCGGGCGAAGCGTTGATCGATCTCGTGATCGACGCATCTGGATCGGTAGATGCGGTGCCGGGTGGCGCTCCGTTCAACGTCGCGCGGACCATCGCGCGGCTCGGCGGCAACTGCCAGTTCCTGGGCAGGCTGTCCGATGACCGATTCGGCGAGCAACTGCGCTCCGCGCTCGAGGAGGCGGGCGTTCGAATCGCGGTCCCGGATCCCACGCCGGCGCCGACCACGCTCGCGATTGCCCGGCTCGACGAGCTCGGCACCGCCGAGTACAAGTTCTACCTCGAGCGAACCTCGGCGGCGGAGCTCACGACCGACGACTTCCCGGCCGAGGTCCTCGACGGGTGCAATGCGATCTCGCTGGGCGGCCTCGGACTGCTGATCGAGCCGACGGCGTCGAGCCTGACCGCGCTGATTCGGCAGCGGCCACCCGGTGCGACGATCCTGCTCGACCCGAATTGTCGACCGGCGGCGGTGCCCGACCTGCCCGCCTACCGCGAGCTGATCGACACCGTCGTGCGCCAGGTCGACATCGTCAAGGTGAGCACCGACGACCTGCGGTTGCTCCGCCCGGGGGAGCCACCGCTCACGGCCGCGCGTGGCCTGCTCGAGCAGGGGCCGGCCGCCGTGCTCGTCACCGACGGACCGTCGCCAACCACCGTCCTGACCGAGGTCGGCGAGCGGTCGGTCCCGGTGCCCGTCGTCGAGGTGGTCGACACGATCGGTGCCGGCGACGCGTTCGTCGCGGGGTTCCTGACCTGGTGGACGGCGCACGCGCTGAACCAGCACGACGCAGGCGACCCCGACGTGCTGCTGAAGGCCGCGACCGCTGCGGTCGAGGTCGCGGCGGCGGACTGCACGGTGCGCGGGGCCAACCTGCCGCCGGGCTTTCGCTGGTCGACCAGGCCCGGGGGGTCAGCGGTCGGGGCGGTTTGATCCCCGGGCCGCGCCGGCGAGCACCGCGCAGGCAGCGGCGGTCAGCCCGAGGGCGATGATGCCGGCGAGGATCAGCGAGCCGTGGCCCGCGGCGGCGTGGCCGAGGATCAGCAGCGCTCCGCCGATGACGGCGGTCGCGGTGATCAGCCACGGGAGCAGCCAGAGCACGATCACGACTGCTCCGACCGGATTGTTCGGGTCGAGCGTGAGAATCCGGCCGAGCAGGCCCTCGTCGACCCGCCCACCCCGGCGCGCGGACAGCGCGGCGCACAGAACCGCGGTGGCGACTGTCGGTGCGAGCACGGTCGGGATCAACAGAAGCGCTCCGGCGCTGGCGGCGCCCGCCGCCACGGTGGCGACAATCGCGGCGGCGGCGACCGCGAACAGAGCGAGCGCCGGGATTGCGCAGTGCGCGAGCAACACACGAGCGAACGGCCACGACAAGAGCAGCACGCTCGTGTCGGGGGCATCGACGTCGAGCCGGAGTGGCTCGCACAGCAAGCCGGCGGCGAGGTACAACGCGACCGCCGCGACGCCCGCGGGGATCGCTCGTCCCGGATGGGTGAGCGCCTCCACGGTGCCGGCGGCGGCGAACAGCGTCGCCCAGCCGAGACGGGACGGCTCGCGTGCCATCGCGATCGCGTCGCGCCACACGACCACCAGCCGCGGCCGCGCCGGGCGGGGCACCCGAACCCGCCGGGCCAATCGGGCCGGCAGGGCTGAGCGGTAGGCGAGCGTCGCCGACCGGTAGTCGAGCGTGAACGCCGAGGCGGTCAAGCCGGACCGGGTCTCGGCTCGGGCCAGGAACACCTCGGCGCCGGCGGCGCCGGACCGGCGCCGGGCGATGACCGCTACCGCCGCCGTGGTGGTCAAGAGCAAGCCGACCGCGACCGGCCAACCTGAGCTCCCTGCCAACGGCGCGATCGCCCAGCCCCACGGGCCCGACCAGACGGCGACCGAGCGGGAGGCCGGGATGGCGCCGGCCGCGAGCAGCGCGCCACCGATCACGAGTGCG
The DNA here is from genome assembly GCA_963755525.1 of uncultured Solirubrobacterales bacterium. GTDB lineage: Bacteria > Actinomycetota > Thermoleophilia > Solirubrobacterales > Solirubrobacteraceae > Palsa-465. The sequence continues at coordinate 28,615 of CAVWKC010000027.1, forward strand.
GCGGGGCTCGCGCGACGCACGAGCCCCGACGCTGTTCGCGAGGACTCGACCAGCCAGCTCGCGGCGACCCCCAGCACCGCGAACGCTGCCATGCCGGCGACCGTCCCGAGTGCCCTGGGGACCCCGGCCTCTCCGGTCATGACCAGGAGGGCGACTCCCGCGACCGCCGCTCCGACGACGGCGCCGACCCACACGCCCTGGTCTAGCTTCGGCCGCACCAATGCGGCGATCGCGATAGGCGCGGTCAGCAGGAAACTGACGTCGGCGGTCGAGAAGCCGACCGGCCCCTGCCAGGTACCGAACCGGAGCAAGGCCAGGAGCGCGAGGAACAGCAGCACCGGGCCGAACACGAGCACCTTGTGCGCGTTGAGGCTGCCGCCGATCGCCTCGGACACGGCATTGCCAGCGAGCGCGCCAGCGATCCCGCCCACGACGAGCGTGGCGTAGACCTGGTAGGCGGTGGGCCGGAACCGGGTGCGCCGCGAGCGCAGGAACGCGCGCACCGCCCGCGCCGACTGAGCGCGATCCCGAGGATCCGCCCGGCCGGCGCCGCTCATGGCGACCCCAGCCCGTCGATCCACCCGCCGTCGACGACCTCGTCGTACGGGCCTTCGGCGACCACGACCCCGTCCGCGAGCACTACCGCGCGGTCGGCGATCCCTCGCGCGAACTCGAGCTGGTGGGTGGTCATCATCACCGCCACGCCGGCGGCCTTGGCCTCGAGCAGTAATTCTCGGAGCGTCTGCTGCGAGGCGGGATCGAGGCCGACCACCGGCTCGTCGAGCACGAGCAGCGAATGCGGGCGGATCAGCGCGCAGCCGAGCCCCACCTTCTGCCGCATCCCCCGCGAGAGCGCGCCCGGCCGCGCGTCGCGCTTGCCCTCGAGGCCGAGCCGGGTCAGCAGCTGATCGATGCGCATGTCGACACCATCGTCGGCGACGCCGTGCGCGACCGCGACCAACTCGAGGTGCTCGCGGACGGTCAGGTCCGGATACAGCGCGGGCGTGTCCGGAACGATCGCCATCGCCGCCCGCGCCTCGATCCCGTCAGGCTCCTGATGAACGGACGCGCCGGCGACCTCGACGGATCCGGCGCTCGGCTCGAGCAGACCGGCGATCGTCCGCACCGCGGTGGTCTTGCCCGAGCCGTTGTGGCCGACGATCGCGACGCACTCGCCGGGGGCGATCTCGAGAACCAGGTCATGCAGGGCTTCGAAGCCGCCGTAGCTGCGGCTTAGGCCGCGAACCATCAGCGCGGGCGCCGTCTGCATTGAGGAAAACGTACCGCTGTGCGTCACGGCTCGAGCGTGTGGACGATCCAGACGTTCGGCTCCCAGTAGGTGCCGAGGTCGCTTTCGTGGTCGATGTCGACGGTTGCGAGCCCGTCCGGGAACGTGTACAGGCCGTCGCCGGGGAACCGCATCCCAGTCCATTGCTCCCACTCGGCGACCGTGCCGTTGATCAGCATCGAGTGCGGGATCGGCTTGGCGATCTTCCCGCCGCGGCGCACGTGGATCCGGACCCAGGGGTCGAACGGCTCGCCGTTCGCGCGGGTCCATTCCAGGTAGCGGCCGATCGGGGTGATCGGATAGCGGTCCTTGAGACTCGGGCGGACCGGCGCGATCAGGTGACCGAGGCCGGCGTCCCGAGCGACGTCGGACATGACCTCGAGCATCCGGTCGGCCAGGCCGCCACCCTGGAACCGCGGCCGGACCTCCGCCGCGAGTGCGCACAGCGCGGTCGGACGGCGGCCCGCCTCGCGTGCCTCGAACGCGGCCGCCACCATCGCGTCGATTCCGTCCCCGAGGCCTTCCGTCGTCCCGTCCCAGTCGCATGGCGCCGTGTGCCCCTCGGCGATGACCTCCTGGGCCTCCGGGTCGTACAGCGCGAACTGGTAGTCCGGGAAGTCGTCGAACAGCCGCCCCCAATAGCGCCCGAGCACCGCGCCGTGCTGGTTGTACTCGGGCCACACCTCGCTCGAGATCGCCCCAGTGTTCTCCCAGAGCTCGGGGCGCTCGGGGTAGCGGATGACAGTGAAGCCCACGGCCCCGGCCTCTCAGGTTCGGGCGGCGGTGATCAACCCGCCGAGGGTCCGCTTCTGCTCGCCGGCGTCGTCCTGATTCTCCGGGCTGAGCCAGGCGCGGAAGCCCGCGCGCACCGCCGGCCACTCGTCGTCGGTGATCGCGAACCAGGCGGTGTCGCGGTTACGCCCCTTGACCACCATGTGGCTGCGGAATAGGCCCTCGAAGCGAAAGCCGAACCGCTCCGCGGCGCGGCGCGAGGCCTGGTTGAGTGAGTCGCACTTCCACTCGAGCCGGCGATATCCGAGGTCGTCGAACGCGTGCGCCGCGAGCAGGTAGATCGCCTCGGTCGCGGCGGTGCTCCGGCGCAGCGACGCGCCAAACCAGATGTGGCCGATCTCGATTACGCCGTGCTCGGGGGTGATCCGCAAGTACGAGGCGACGCCCGCCGGCCTCTCCGCGGGCAGGAGCAGGAGCGTGAAGAACAACGGATCCTCGGACATCGCGGCGATCCGGAGCGCGGCGAGTAACTCGGTTGGATCGTGGTACGGGCCGTTCGGGAGGTAGGTCCACAGCCCGGCATCTCCGAACGGCGGATGGGACTCGGCGTACAGCGCCTTGGCATCGAGGTCCGGACCCAGCGGCCGCAGCAGCACGTGCTCGCCCCGGAGCTCGCTTCGCGCCGGGCGCTCGGCCGGCCGCCAGTCGACGTCGGCTCCGACCGGTCGGTCGACCGCGCTCGGCGGATCAGTCGCCATCCACGGATCGAACCACACGCGCCGCGAGAATGCCGGGCGGGCTGGTGCCCGGCGGGCGGCGCGCAACCACCCGCGGGAGGCGCACGACCGACGTTGCGATCGCCAGACCGGCAAGGATGATCGCGGCGCCGGCAAGCTCCCCGGCGCTCGGCGGCTCGCCCAGCGCGATCCACGCGGCCGCGATCCCGATCGGCGGGACGAGCAGGCTCGCCGGCGCCACCCGCGAGGCAGGGTGCCGCCGCAGGAGCCAGGTCCACGTTCCGAATCCGAAGCCGGTCGAGACGATCACGACGTAGAGCAGCGCCAGCAACCCACCCGGTCTGAGGTTCCAGAACGCGGCGCCGATCTCGTGCGGGCCCTCGAGCGCGAGCGACAGTGCGAACAGCGGCAGCGGCGGGACGAGGCTCGACCACACGAGCAGCGCGATCGCGTCGGGCGCCTGGGCGCGGCGGTTGCAGATGTTCCCGATCCCCCACGACGCGGCGGCCCCGATGCACAGGAGCAACGCGCCGAACGGCACGCCGTGGGCGCGGCCGACGGCGATCACGACAACGCCGCCGACCGCGACCGCCGCACCCGCGAGCTGCGCGCGGCCGGGACGCTCGCCGAGGAACATGATCGCGAGCGCGATCGTGAACACGGTCTGGGTCGGGAGGACGACCGACGCGAGCCCCGGCGGCACACCGCGGTGGATCGCGACGAACAGCAGCGCGAACTGTCCGGCACTCATGAACGCGCCGACGCCGATCACCCACCGGAGCGGCACGCGCGGCCGCCGCACCACGAGCACCGCCGGGAATGCGACGAGTGTGAACCGCAGAGCGGCGAACAACAACGGCGGAAACGAGCCGAGCGCCACATCGATGAGGACGAAGTTGATGCCCCAGACCACCGCCACCGCGATCGCGAGCAGGACGTGGCGGGTCGGCATAGCCCGACTGTGACGCAGTCATTAGTCAAGTACGACTAGACCTTCTTGACCGAACTCGTAAGCTGCTCTTCATGATCGACCTTCGTCGGCTGCGTGCCCTGCGGGAGCTTGCGACCCGCGGCACGATCGCCGCGGCGGCCGATGCGCTGTTTCTGACGCCGTCGGCGGTGTCGCAGCAGCTCGCGGCGCTCGAGCAGGAGGTGGGACAACCGCTGCTGATCCCGAACGGGCGCACGGTCCGGCTGACCCCCGCGGCCGAAGCGGTCCTCGGCCACGCCGACGCGGTGTTCAGCGAACTCGAGCGGATGGACGCCACGCTCGCCGCGCTCGCCGGCGGCGAGCGGGGTCGCGTCCGGATCGGGTCGTTCGCGACCGGGATCGTCGGCCTCGTCGTGCCCGCGGTCGGGTTGGTGCGCGAGCGGGCGCCGGACGTCGAGCTGTCGGTGCAGGAGTTCGAGAGCCCCGAGGTGTTCGACCTCGTCGCGCGCGGCGATCTCGACCTGGGGCTCTCGATGGAGTCCGACACCGCACCGCGCCACGACGACGAGCGCTTCACCCGGATTCCGTTGATGCGCGACCTGCTCGACGTCGCCTTGCCGCACGATCACCGGCTGGCAAGCGCGTCGGCGGTCTCACTCGCGGCGCTCGCGTCCGAACCGTTCGTGGCGCCGCCGCGCGGCTGGTCGTGCGAAGACGTGATCCGCGTGGGCTGCGCGGCCGCCGGGTTCTCGCCCGCGGTCGCGCACCGCTCCGCGGACTGGACCGCGGTGATGGCGCTAGTCGGCGCCGGTCTCGGCGTCGCGTGCGTGCCGCGCCTGGCGCAGGACGAGCCGCCACCGGGCGTCGCGATCCGCCCGATCGCCGGCGAGCCACCCTGCCGGCACCTGTTCATCGCCTGCCGGCGCGGCGCCGAGGAGCATCCGGCGCTGGTGGCGGTGGTCGAGGCGCTGGGCACGGTGGCGTCGCGCGTCGCCGCCGACTCGCGTGTCCCGGTCGGCGGTCGATAGGGGCGCAGACAGAGGCGCGCCCGGGACGGTCGGCCAGAGTTCACGCCGTGGCGTTCCTCCACGCGGTCAGCGTGGGTTTGTCTGCCTGTCGCCGTCCGTCCCGAAGTGCGCTTTGCTTGATGAGAAGTCTCGCGCGCGCGCCGGTCGGACATAAGTACCCCTTGGGTTTGGTCCACACACCTGGCAGGTGGACTTGATCTGGGGAGCCTCCTTCGTTGGGTCCCGCCCGGTCGAGCGTCGAGAATTCGGGGTCCGGGGCGACGAGTATCGGCGCTTGCCCGCTCGCGCCCGCGATGGGATTCTTGTCACGTGTTGGAGCGATTCACCGAGCGGGCCCGGCACGTCGTGGTCCTGGCCAGCGAAGAGGCGCGCGGGTTCAAGCACGACTCGATCGGGACCGAGCACATCCTGTGCTCGGGCTGGTGTCGTTGAACGAGGGCGCAGCCGCACAGATCCTCCTCGACCTCGACGCCAGTCCGAAGAAAATCCGCGGCGAGACGATCCACGCGCTGAGCGCGGCCGGCGCGATTCGGTCGCGTCCGCGGCCGGACGAGCCGTACTGGCCTGACAAGCCCCCACCGTGGCCCAGGCAACCCCCGTCCGGCTTCGAAGAGTGGATCCGGATCGGCCCCGGCGCCGGAGTCCGCCGGCTGTTGCTGGTCGCCGCCGGGCGAGCGCTCGACGACGGCCGCTCCGTGATCGAGGCGCGCGACGTGCTGCTGGCGCTCACGCGCGACGAGACGATCGCGCCCGTGCTCGCGGACCTCGGCGTCGACGAGGCCGCCGTGCTCGATGCGCTCGCTCGCAGGCGGAGAACCTAGCCGGGCGACCGGCTCGCTGATCCGAGCCGGGCGCTCCCGTCCGCCGACGGCGCTCGGCTACCTCTACCAGCTATATGCGCTGTCGGGGTGGAGCAGCCACGGCTGGATCGGACAGATCCGCCACCCCGCCCTGATAGTTCAAGGGATTCATCGCGCTACCTGCGTGACCGGCGCCGGGCGACGTCGATCTCGCCGGTGTCGACCTCGTGGCCGGCGGCACAACGCAATTCCAGCCTGATCGGCTCTCCGCAGTCGCGGTGGAGCAGCTCGATCGGGCCGCCACGGTCATCGAGCCACCGGTCGCCCCACTGCATCAGCGCAACGAGCACCGGAAACAGGTCGGCGCCCTTCTCGGTCAGCCGGTACTGCTGGCGGGTGCGCTGGCCGGGCTCGCGGTAGTCCTCACGCTCGAGCAGGCCCTGGTCGACGAGCTCGCGCAGCCGCGCCGCGGCCACAGGCTCGCTGATGCCGACCCGCTCGGCGAAATCGTCGAATCGAGTCGTGCCGTAGAACGCCTCGCGCAGGATCAACAGCGCCGAGCGGGTGCTCACGACCTCGAGCGCCTTGGCGATCGTGCAGCGCTCGGCCTTCCACCCCTCGCGGGGATCGAGCGCTCCGGTTAGACGTACTGCAGAACTCGACATGAACACGATGATAGCTGACTTTTGACTTCGTAAGCCAGCGTTGCTACAGTGCCTGGCTATGATAACCCTAAGCCAGCTTTCGAGCCGCCGCAGCGTACGTCACGCCTCACCAAACCTCGTCCTGCTGATCGTCTGCGCCGGCGTGGTGCTCGCGAGTCTCGACCTGTTCATCGTCAACGTCGCGCTGCCGCAGATGGCCGAGAGCTTCGGCTCGACCGGACTGGACGGCTTGTCGTGGGTGCTCAACGCGTACGCGATCGTTTACGCGTCGCTGCTCGTGCTGTTCGGGCGCCTCGCCGACCGCTACCCGCGCGAACGCGGCTTCATGGTCGGCGTGGCGGTGTTCGTTGCCGCGTCCGCGGCGTGCGCCGCGGCGACCAGCCTGCCGATGCTGATCGCCTTCCGTGTGGTCCAGGCCGCCGGCGCGGCGCTGCTGACCCCGACGTCGCTCGGGCTGATCCTCGCCACGTTCCCCGCTGAGCGCCGCCACAGCGCGGTCCGGACCTGGACCGCCGTCGGCGGGTTCGCCGCGGCGCTCGGCCCGGCGGTCGGCGGAATCCTCGTCGCCGCGAGCTGGCGGTGGGTGTTCCTGGTGAACGTCCCGATCGGGATCGCCGCCCTGATCGCGGCGTGGCGCCTGCTACCGGACGTCCCGGGACACCCGATCCCGTGGCCCGATGGGTTGAGCGCGCTGCTGATCACCGCCGGCGTGGGCGCGCTGACGCTCGGCCTGGTCGAGGGCGGCACGTGGGGTTGGGGCAGCACGCGCACGATCGCGATCCTCGCCGCGGCGTTCGTCCTCCTGACGCTGTTCGCGCTGCGGACCGCCCGCCACCACAACCCGCTGATCGACCGCGCATTGTTCCGGGTGAGACCGTTCACCGGCGCGTCGGCCGTCGCGCTGCTGTTCTCGATCGCGTTCGGCGGGATGCTGCTGTCCCGGGTGCTGTGGGCGCAGGACGTGTGGCACTGGTCGGCGCTGACGACCGGGTTCTCGATCGTGCCAGGACCGATCATGGTGCCGTTCTTCTCGTTCCTCGTCGCCGGCCCGCTGATCACGCGGTTCGGCCCAGGCATCGTGATCGCCGCCGGGTCGACGATCTTCGCCGCGGGGATGGCGTGGATGGCGCTCGCGGCCGGCCTGCAACCGGACTACGTCGGCGACGTTCTCGGCGGGCTCCTGCTGACCGGGATCGGCGTCGGCCTGACGCTGCCAACGATGATGGCCACCGCCGCGGCCTCGCTCCCGCCGACGTCGTTCGCCACCGGCTCGGCGGTCGTCAACATGCTCCGCCAGGTCGGCCTCGCGATCGGCGTGGCCGTGCTGATCGCGGTGCTGGGCTCGCCCCACTCGCCGGCGCAGACGCTCGCGGCCTACCAGCGCGGCTGGACCGTGCTCGCCGCGATTGCGTTTGCCGGCGGCATCGTCGGGTTCCTGTTGCTCGTGCGGCGCCCCGCGGTGGCGAGCGCGTCCGAGCCAGTGGGCGCGGCGACCCCAGGGCTCGTCGCCGTCGGCGGCAAGAATCTGTAAAGGGAACTCAGAACCGGACGCGGGAGAGCCACCACATGCCAGATCTGACCACCGCGAGCGAGTTCATGCGCTTGCTCGAGATCGAGTTCGACGAGCGCGCTCCAACGCGCGTCACCGGCTCGGTCGCCGCCGACGAGCGCCACCACCAGCCGTGGGGGCTCGTCCATGGCGGCCTGTACACGAGCGTCGTCGAGACGTTCGCGACAAGCGGAGCGTTCGAGGCCGTCAAGGATCAGGGGATGCGGGCCGTCGGCGTCTCGAACCACACCGACTTCGTGCGCCCGCACCGGAGCGGCCGGCTGAACGTGATCGCGACCCCGATCCACCAGGGCCGCACCCAGCAGCTTTGGCAGGTCGAGATCCGCCGCCCGGAGGATGACAAGCTGGTTGCCCGCGGGCAGGTCAGGCTCCAGAACATAGAGTCCACTGCATGACCGAGACGAAGGCAGCCACCACCGATCAGTGGGGGCCGCCGCGAATGAGGACCACCAGCTGGTATGACCCGTCGATCTCGGCGGCCGCCGCGACGACGCTCACCGGCCGCGAGTTCCTCCAGGCGATCGTCGACGGCCACTTGCCGCGACCGCCGATGGCCGAGCTCACCGGCGCTCGCATGGTCTCGGTCAGCGACGGCGAGGCCGTGTTTCGCTGCACCCCGGACGAGTCGACCTACAACCCGGTCGGGATCGTCCACGGCGGTCTGCTGTGCACGCTGCTCGATTCGGCCGCCGCGTGCGCCGTTCAGTCGGTCCTCCCCGCCGGCGTCGGGATCTCCTCGATCGAGATCAAGGTCAGCTTCCTGAGCGCGGTGCGGGCCGACAGCGGCGAGCTCGAGATCACTGGCCGCGCGCTCCAGGTCGGGCGCCAGGTCGGGTTCGCCGAGGCACACGCCCTCGCCGCCGACGGCAAGCTCGTCGGCCACGCGACGACCTCGATCGCGCTGGTCAGACCCCAGGGCGAGTAGCGCGACAGGCCCGGGGCGAGTAGCTACTCGTACGACAGCGCTTCGAGCACGTTCAGCCGGCCGGCGCGCCGCGCCGGCCAGATCGCGGCGATCAGGCCGGCGATCACGGCAGCGATCACGAACACGATCAGCGTGGCCACCGGGATCGTGAACGTCCCGAAGTCGATCGCGGCTCCGATCAGCGCCGCGAGCAGGATTCCCAGCGGGATCCCGAACGCCGCGCCGAGCAGTGCGGTGATGACGCTCTCGTGGCGAATCATCCGCCGGACCTGGCGACGGCTCATGCCCACCGCGCGGAGCATGCCGAGCTCGCGGGTCCGCTCGAACACGGTCAGCACGAGCGTGTTCACGATCCCGAACAGGCTGACCACGATCGACAGCGACAGGAGCACGTAGAGCAGGTTCAGCAGCGTGGTCAGCCCCTGTAGCTGGTTGTTGATGAACTGCGACTTCGTCTGGAGCTTGGCGTCCGGGAACCCGCTCAGCGCCGAGCTCAGCGCGTTCGTGTTGGCCGTGGTGACGCCGCCGTCCATGTTCACGAACGTGTACAGGTTCTGAGGGTTCTGGTAGGCGGTGTCGAACAGCGCCTGGGAGATCGTCACGTCGCCGTAAGGGGAGCCGCCCTTCGGCGGGTTGGTGATACCGGTCAGCTTCAGGTTCAGGAACCGGCCGGTCGGAGTCTCGACCGACAGAGGCGAGCCGACCTGCAGGTGCTGAGCCTTCGCGTAGGCCTTGTCTACGAACGCGCCGTCGCTTCCGAGCTCCCCGGGGATCTGAGGCCCGCCCTGCGTCCAATCGACGTGAATCGCCGAGCCGACGTCCGGGGGAACGCCGGTGACGTTGATGTGGGAGCCGAACGCCTTCCCGTCGCCGGCGCGGACGCCGACGACCGAGATCACACCGGGGACGCTCTGCACCGCCCGTTCCGAGGACAGGCTGATCGGCGAGAAGTTGTTGGTGGCGGTGATCGCGTAGTTCGCGACGAACGCCTTGTCGACGTTGCTCTTGAACCCAGTCCGCAGGCCGGCGGCCAGCACGCCGACGAGCGTGACCAGCGCCAGCCCGATCATCAGCGCCGATGCGGTCGAGGCGGTCCGCGCCGGATTGCGCGCCGAGTTGCCCTCGGCGAGCTTCGCCCGCCGAACCGCCGATCTTCGTCGCCGGCCAGCCCAGGACCTTGACCAGCGGCGGCACCAGCTTGGGCGCGAGCATCGAGAAGCCGATGAACAGAGCGATCGCCCCGACGCCGACGGCGAGCAGCCGCATCCCCGTTGACAGACCCACTCGACCACCAGGCCGATCAGCATCAGCACGAACGCGCCGATGAGCGTCGCCTGCCGCCCGTGCGGGCCGTACTTGGCCCAGCGCGACGGCGGCAGCAGCGCACCTTCGCGCGCCGCGGCGATCGGCGGGACGCGGGTCGCGCGCAGCGCCGGCCGCAGCGCCGCGATCATCGTGATGATGATCCCGACCGCGAGCGCGATGACGATCGTCCGCGTCTTGAACACCGTCGACGCCTGTGGCAGGTTGATCCCGAACGAGACCAGCAGCGAGTTGAGCGCCTTGGCCAGCAGCAGGCCGAGGAACAGCCCGACGATCGAGGCAAGCGTTCCGATCGCAAACGCTTCGACCAGGACGGAGCGCAGGACCTGGCGGCGGGTCGCGCCGAGCGTGCGGAGCGTCGCCAACTCCCGCGTGCGCTGCGCGATCGTGATCGACAGCGTGTTGGCGATCACGAAGCTCCCGACGAACAGAGCGATGCCGCCGAACGCGAGCAGGAAGTACTGGAAGATGTTGAGGAAGCCGCTCGTGTCGTTGGTCGCCTGCTGGGCCTGCGCCTGACCGGTCCTCACCTGCGCGCTCGGCCCGAGCAGCGGCTTGATCTGGTGGACGACCTGCTGCGGCGTGTAGCCGTGCTTGGCGGCGACGCTGATCGTGTCGTACTTACCGACCTTGTTGAAGAGCTGCTGCGCCTTGGGCAGCGTGAAGATCGCCATCGTCGCGCCGCCGAGCGAGGAGACACCGGCGATCTGGACCGTCCCGACGATCTGGAACCGCTCCACCGGTCCCCGCGCGACGACCCCGATCTCGTCGCCCGCCTTGTAGTTGTGCTTGCTCGCGGTTGAGGCATCGATGTCGATCTCGTTCGGGCTGTTCGGGAAACGGCCGCTGATCACCGTGGAGCGGGTTGAAGTGCATGCCGGCGGGCGAGTAGCTGAACGCCAGTCCGGGTGCGCCACCGCTCGAGATCACCTTCCCGTTCCGGCCCACCAGCTGGGCGGTGTCCGAGATGCCTCCCGATGCCTCGGCGACCGACGGAAGCGCCCGCACCTGGGGCAGAAGTGACGCGGGCAACGAGGGCGTCGTCGGCCCGTTGCCGTTGTTGTTGCCCGAGATCGCGCTCTTGCCGCTGATGACCGCGTCGGTGTTCTGGTAGACGGTCGTAAACACCGTGCTGAACGCCGCCTTGATGGTGTCAGTGAGCACGAACGTGCCACTCACCATCGCGACCCCGATCACGATCGCGAACGCCGTCAGCGCCGCGCGGAGCTTCCGTCCGAGAAGGCCGCGAAGCGCGACCTGGTCACGACTGCAGCGTGCTCATCACCTCGAGCACTGTGGCAGCATCCGTGTCGGTGAGCTCCTTCACGATCAGTCCGTCCGCGATGAACATGATGCGATCGGCGATCGCGGCGGCGCGCGCCTCGTGGGTCACCATCACGATCGTCTGGTTGTAGTCGCGCGCGGAGTCGCGCAGCAGGTTGAGAATCTCGCCGCCCGTCTTCGAGTCGAGGTTTCCGGTCGGCTCGTCGGCGAACAGGATCGTCGGCTTGGTCACCAGCGCGCGAGCGATCGCCACCCGCTGCTGCTGGCCGCCCGACAGCTCCGACGGCCGGTGGCGACGCCGGTCGGCGAGCCCGGTCTTCTCAGAAGCTGCTCAAGCCAGGCCTGGTCCGGCTTCTCGCTGGCGATCGACAGCGGCAGCAGCACGTTCTCCTCCGCGCTCAGCATCGGCAGCAGGTTGAAGAACTGGAAGACGAAGCCGATGTGTTCCCGGCGCAGGTGGGTCATCGCGGGCGTCGTCGAGGCCGGTGATCTCGGTCCCGGCGATCGTCACGGTTCCACTGGTCGGCTTATCGAGCCCGGCGAGAATGTGCATCAGCGTCGACTTGCCCGATCCCGACGGGCCCATCACGGCCACCAGATGGCCACGCTCGACCTCGAGCGAAACGCCGCGCAATGCGTGTACCGCAGTCTCACCCTCGCCGTATTGGCGTTCCAGCTCATGCGCCTCAACGACGACCCCGCCGACGGCGGCGTCCACCGAAGCGGCGGACTCCGGTTTCCTCTGCCGACACCATCCGGTGTATAGCACCTGTAACCGTTTCAGTTGTGGTCGTTCGAGCTCCGCAAAGAACTTCTCACACAACCGTCTTTACAAATTGCTCACGTAACGCGGTCTTTTTGAACTTTCCGGTCGCCGTCCGCGGAATCTCGTCGATGAATTCGACCCGCTCGGGTACCTGCCACTTCGCGAATCCCTTCGACAGGTGCTCGCGCAGATCCTCGGCGCTGGCCTCGGCGCCCTCCTTGATCACCACCACCGCCATCGGCCGCTCCCCCCACTTGTCGTCGGGTATCGCGATCACCGCCGCCTCGGCGACGGCCGCGTGCCCCATCAGGAGGTTCTCCATGTCGACCGAGGAGATCCATTCGCCGCCCGACTTGACCAGGTCCTTGGTGCGGTCGGTGATCCGCAGGCAGCCGTGGCCGTTGATCCGAACCACGTCGCCCGTCTGGAACCAGCCGTCGTCGGTGAACTTCTCCGCGCCGCTCCCCTGGAAGTACGCCGCCGCCACCCACGGCCCGCGCACCTCGAGCTCGCCCATTGCCTGATCGTCCCAGGGGATCAGCTCGCCGTCGTCCCCGCGAGCGCGGATGTCGACGAACGCGGCCGGCGTCCCCTGGCGGGCGCGGTACTCGAACTTCTCGTCATCGCTGGCACCGTCCATCTCCGGGGGCAGGATCGCGGTGCTCGCGAGCGGGGACGTCTCGGTCATACCCCAGCCCTGCACGATGAACAGATCCTGTCCCTGGTAGCCGGCGATCATGCTCTTCGGGACGGCCGAGCCGCCGACCAGCAGTCGCTTCAGCGCGCTCAGATCCCAGCGCTCGGGCTCAGCCTCCATGGCGTTCAGCATCGCCATCCACACGGTCGGGACGCCGGCGGTCATCGTCACGCGCTCGTCCGCGAGTAGGTCGAGCACGCTCTCCGCGTCGAGCCGCGGCCCGGGCAGGACGAGCGCCGCCCCGACCAGACTGGCGGTGTAAGGGATGCCCCAGGCGTTCGCGTGGAACATCGGCACGACCGGCAACACGGTGTCGCGAGTCGACATGTTCATCGCGTCCGGCAGCGCGGCGGCCATGGAGTGCAAGACGAGCGCTCGGTGTGAATACAGGACGCCCTTGGGCCGGCCGGTCGTCCCCGACGTGTAACAGATCGCGGCGGCCCGGCGCTCGTGCGGTTCGGGCCAGGCCATCGGCTCGGCGCCGGCGATCAGCGTCTCGTAGTCGAGCGCGCCGTCCACGACCGCGCCAGTTTGCGAGACGACGATCACATGCTCGAATTCGTGGGCCGAGCGGAATCCGTCGAACGCCGGCAGCAGCGACTCGTCGACGACGATCGCGCGATCCCCGGCGTCGCCGGCGATGAACCCGAGCTCGTCGGGGTGTAGGCGCGGGTTGAGCGTGTGGATGACGGCGCCCATCGCGGGCACGCCGTAGTACAGCTCGAGGTGCTCGGACTGGTTCCAGAGCAGCGTTCCGACCCGGTCCCCCTCGCCGATTCCGAGCTCGGCGAGCGCGGACGCGATCCGGCGCGCCCGGCCCACGCACTCTCCCATCGTCGTGCGGTGGATCTGCCCGTCGGGCCGGCGCGAGACAACCTTGCGGTCAGCCGTGAGCAACTCGGCGCGCTCTACGACCGTGGTCAGCGACAGCGGATAGTCGTCCATCATCAGCCCGCTCAGCACCGGCTCGCTCATGCTCTCCTCCTTTACCGGGGTCCTCGCACCCACAATTGCCGGGGTCCTCGCACCCACAGCATGACGCTTTCGCGGTGGCTAAGCGCTGTCGGAGACCAGCGCGCTGAAGAACTCGATGTCCTCGCGCTGGAGCTGGCAGATCTCGAGCCAATGCCCGAGCTCGGCCGTCGTGTCGACGTAGCCGGCGCGGACGCGGTTCGGGATCAGCACCGTGTAGTCGACCTTCAGGCCCGAGGCGGCCAGTAGCGCGCCGATGCGCGCCCACTCCTCGTCGTCGGGCTCGACGAACGTCGCGATGTGATGGAGCCGCACCGCGAACGATCCGTCGGGCGGCAGTACTCGCGTGTAGAAGTCGATGTGGCCGGCTACCGGCTGCGATCAGCTCGACGATCTTGCCGCCGCGGGCGCCCATCGCGAACTTCGCGTCCCACTCCGCGGGCTCGTCGCCGACGAGGAAGGTTGCGCCGCCGGCGGGCAGCTTGAGGCAGTGCTCGAGCCCGAAGCGCTCGGACATGAACTCGACGGCGCGGTCGAGGTCCGTCGTCACGTAACCGAACTGCCACACGTTCGCGAGCAGGTCGGCGAGCGCGTCGATCCGTCGAGGCGGTGCGAACAGCCCTTCGGCGGGACGGATCGCCTGGGAGCCGGTCACGCCGGAAACGTCATGCCACGAGCTGTTCCCGGCCCGCGGTGAGCTGGCCGCCGGCGCCCGAATCGAGGTAGTCAGCGAGCCGCGCGGCGAGCGCCATGATCGTCAGCGACGGGTTCACCGACAGCGTGCGGGGGTGCAGCGAGCTGTCGCCGACGTACAGGCGCTTGACCTCGTGCGACTGGCCGTGGGTGTCGACGACGGACGTGGCGGGGTCGGCCCCCATCCGGCAGCTGCCCTGCATGTGGGTGGTGGCGAGCCCGGACCACAGGATCTGAGTGGCGCCCGCCGCCTCGAGCACCCGCGTGGAGAACGCACGCGCGGCGTTGATCCGCTCGAGTTCGTGCGGTTGGAAGTCCGACAGGAACAGCTCGTTGCCGTTCTCGTCGAGCGACACGCTGGCGTTGTTGTCGTCGTTGGACATGTTCAGCAGGCCGATCCAGCGGCGGTACTTCTTGGCCGCCTCGACCAGCGGCTCGCCCCACATCGGCCCGTTCTCGTCGCACAGGCTGGCGGCAAACCCGATCGGGTCCTGCACGGTCGCCGCCTCGACCGCGAACCCGCCGTCCTCGTCGGCGGCGAAGTCGTAGCAGTGGCCGGTGATCGGGGCCACCATGTGGGCGTCCTGAGGCTCGTCGAACAGGCCGAATACGAACTGCGCGGGGTGCAGCCCGAGATGCTTGCCGATGTTGGGGTTCGGGACCTCGGATCGCAGCAGGACCTGCGGCGTGCGGAGCGATCCCGCGGCGACCACGACCACGTCGGCGTCGACGCGCTGGGTCTCTCCCCAGGCGTCGACATACTCGACGCCGGTCGCCTGCGGCCCGTCGCCGCGGTCCTCGATCAGCACGCGCTGGACGAACGAGTTCGGCCTGAGCGCCAGCGCACCCGAGAGCACGTTGCGCTGGATGTAGGTGTTCATCGTCGACTTGCCCGCGTTCGTCGGGCAGCCCTGGAGGCACGACCCGCACTGCTCGCAGTTCTCGTCGACGTAGGCGGTGACGGGCTCGAGCGTCGCGCCGACTGCCTCGAACCCGCGCTTCGCGGTTTGCACGCACCGCTTGAGGTCCCAGTCGGTCGAGCGGTCGCGAACCCCGAGGTAGCGCTCGACCTGGTCGTAGTAAGGGTCGAGGTCCGCGCACGAGATCGGCTCGCCGCGCTCGTTGCACAGACCCGAGGCGGCGTGCCACTTATCGAGCTCGCGCTGGGTCGCGCGCAAGGCCACCTTCGTGTTGATCGTGGTGCTGCCGCCGACGCAACAGCCGCTGATCAGGACCACCGGGCCGAGGCCGAAATCACCCGCCGGGAAGGCGAAGCCGAGCGGCCACCAGTAGTCGTGCGACGCCCGGCTCTCCCACCGCATGAAGTCCGCGGCCACATAGTGACCGCCGGCCTCGAGCAGCAGCACCGACCGGCCGCGCTCGGCGAGCTCGCCGGCGACGACGCCGCCACCCGCGCCCGATCCAACGACGATCACCTCGAAGCGCTCGCTCGACCCGACGACCCCCAGGTACGACCAGTCCTTCTTGATCCGCATCGCGAGCGGCGAGTGGAAGTCGATCTCCTCGTAGGCGCTGGGACCGCTCGCGCCCGGGGCGACGAAATCGCTGTAGAAGGCCTCGACGGCCAACGCACGGATCAGCTGGAACGCCGGCGTGGCGGCGTGAGGTCTAAGCGCCTCGGCGCCACCCGGCGCCGCATCCGCGAGCGCATCGATCGAATCGATCACGGCGGCGCGGACCGGGTCGGGCATCTCCGACATGATCGCGTCGATGTAGACGATCGGACCGACGCGGCCCGACCCCGGCACAATCGTCTCGCACAGCGACTCGAGCACGGCTGCGCGCCGCTCGTCGAGGTTGCGCAGTACGGCGCTCGTCACGCGGCCGACTCTACGCCTCGGGCGCCGGCGACCGCATGACGGTGCAGGCGCGGATGGTTGTCTATGCGTGCACAGCAAAGGGGTGGCATCCTCCACATAAAGCATGGGTGCAGACACCACCGACAAGATCAACGCGCTCGCCGAGCTGATCGTCCGATTCGGCGCCAACGTCCAGCCGGGGCAGGTCGTCGCGCTCGGATCCGAGCCCGGCAAGGAGCCTCTGACCCGCGCGGTCGCGCAGGCCGCCTACAAGGCCGGAGCCAAGTTCGTCGACCTGTCGGTGTTCGACATCCACCTCAAGCGCGCCCGCGCGCTGTATGCATCGCCCGACACGCTCGCGTTTGTCCCGCCCTGGTACGGGGCGCGGATGCGCGCCCTCGGGGAGACCCACTCCGCGGCGATCGCGCTCACCGGTCCGGTCGCGCCCCACATCATGGATGACGTCGACCCGTCGCGGCTCGGCGAGGATCTGCTGCCTGCGCTCCGGGAGTCGATCGAGATCGTCAACCAGCGGACTACGAACTGGAGCGCCGCCCCGTGTCCGACCCAGGCGTGGGCCGAGCTCGTCCACCCGGACCTGCCACCAGAGCACGCGCTCGAGCAGCTCTGGAACGAGGTCGCGCACGTGTGCCGGGTCGACGAGGCGGACCCGGTGCTCGCCTGGGAGGAGCGCATGAACCGCTTGACCGCGGTGGCGGGGAGGCTCGACGAGCTGCACCTCGACGCCGTCCGGTTCGAAGGACCGGGGACCGATCTGACCGTCGGCCTGCTGCCGTCGTGCACGTGGTTCTGCGCCCGCATAACCACCATCGACGGAATCGTCCACGCGCCGAACCTTCCCACCGAGGAGGTGTTCACGACCCCTGACCCCGCCCGGGTCAACGGGCACGTGTCCTCGACTAAGCCGCTGTTCGTGTCGGGGGCGCTGATCCGGGGGCTTCGGGTTCGGTTCGAGGACGGGCACGCGGTCCAGATCGACGCCGATCAGGGCGCGGACACGCTGCGGGCGCTATCGAAGCGCGACGCGGGGGCGTCCCGCCTCGGCGAGGTCGCGCTCGTCGATCGCGAGAGCCGGATCGGGAACCTCGACACGGTGTTCTTCGACACTCTGCTCGACGAGAACGCCGCGAGCCACATCGCGCTCGGCGAGGGACTCGACTTCACGGTCCGCGACGAGCACGATCAGCAGCGGATCAACCGCAGCGAGTTGCACCTCGACTTCATGATCGGATCGAGCGAGGTAGCGGTGACGGGCATCCTGCCCGACGGCGGCGAGGTTCCCCTGCTCCGGGACGGCGTCTGGCGGATTTGAGCGGGCGCGGCGCCGGGCCCGCGCTACCCCGGCTCCCGGGGCGATACGCTTGCAGCGCCCGACGGAGAGGTGCCGGAGCGGTTGAACGGGCGCGACTGGAAATCGCGTAACGGGGGTTGACCTCGTTCGGGGGTTCGAATCCCCCCCTCTCCGCTGGCCGGATGGCACGGACGCCTATGCCGGCCTCCCGGGGACCAGTCGATTTGCGTAGGCGCCACCCAGGCACATTTGGCCCGGGTCGGGCTCGTCCATGGCCCAAGCCGAGGGGCTGGCAAACGCCCACAAAGGCGACCAAACCCCCCACCTGGGGGGCCAAAGCGACATTCAATGGGACGTATTGGTGATTCGTGGGTAACGCACAAGAAAGCAGAGCCGTGGGCGTGTCCGAGGAGAGGATTTGCCGCAAATTGGTAGCGCAGAGTTGCGCCAACTGCCCCTGCGCGGGTCCATTAAACGACGGCCTATTCGTCCAGACGCCCGGACGAACTTCACGCTTGGCCGAAATTCGGTCGAGCGGAACTACAACTTGCACAAATGTTCGGCGGTCGCTTCCGTTCCGCCAACCTAAGGGTTAGCATCCGTACAGGGGCAATGAAGGGAACTACCGATTTCCGTCCAGCACTAAGACTCGTACAACCGGCTGTCGCTGAGCCGGTCGAGTTCAGCTGGTTCTGCGGGCACTGCGCGGCTCCCTCGCGGGAAGCTCAGCCGCCGGCGCCGATGGCCCGCGTGTGCCGTTCGTGCGGTCTCGGAGTCATGCTGGAGACGCGCGCGGACATCGCTCCGAGCCATCGCGACGCGTTCCTCGTGATCGACAGCTCGCTCCTCGTGCAGGCGATGTCGTGGCGGGCGGAGACGCTGCTCGGCGTGACCGAGGACAGCGCCGTGAACCGCCCGGTCGTCCAACTGCTCGTCCCCGCCGACGCGGAGGCCGGCCGGCCGGCGCGCTTCGCCGGCGCCCTGGTCGAGGCCGCCGCAGGCGCCGATGAGCCGGTCAGCGCGTTCGTCCGCCCCTGGAACACTTTCGGCGTGCGGCTCCGGGCGCGAGTCGCGTCATGCGGGCCCCCGCGCGCTGCGCTCGTGGTCCTCGAGGACCAGCAGGCGCGCCCGCTGCGCGTCGTTGGCTAGACCGCTGGCGGCAGCACCTCGGGCGCCCCGGCCGCCACGAGTGGCGCCGGCAGCAGTACCGAGCCGTCTTCTTGCTGCCCGTTCTCGAGCAGCGCGATGATCGTCCTCCCCACCGCGACCGCGGTGCCGTTCAGGGTGTTGACGTGCTCCGGCCGGCCGTCGGCGGGCCGGAAGCGGATCCCGAGCCGGCGGGCCTGATAGTCGGTCGTGTTCGAGCACGACGTCAGCTCCCGATAGCGACCCTGGCCTGGCAGCCAGGCCTCGCAGTCGTACTTCTTGGCCGCCGAGGCCCCGAGTTCGTCGACCGCGATCGCCACCACGCGATACGGGATCTCGAGTGCCTGCAGGATCGACTCCTCGGTCGCGAGCAGGCGCTCGTGCTCGGCGGCGGCCTCCGCCGGCGCCACGAAGCAGAACATCTCGACCTTGTCGAACTGGTGGACGCGGAAGATCCCACGCGTGTCCTTGCCGGCGGCGCCCGCCTCGCGCCGGAAGCAGGTCGAGAAGCCGGCGTACCGGAGCGGCAGATCGGCCTCCGCCAGGATCTCGTCGTCGTGCAGCGAAGCCAGCGCCACCTCGGAGGTGCCGACCAGGTACAGGTCGTCGTCGGGGAGGCGGTAGATCTGCTGCTCGGTGTCGGGCAGGAAGCCGGTTCCATACAGCGCGCGCTCGCGGACGAGCACCGGCGGCACCACGGGCTCGAATCCCTCGCCGCGGAGCCGCTCGAGCGCGAACCGGACGAGCGCGAATTCCAGCATCACGAGGTCCCCGAGCAGGTAGGCGAACCGCGACCCCGACAGCCGCGCCCCGCGCTCCATGTCGATCCGGTCGCCGGCGAGCTCGAGGTGGTCCCTGCCGGTGGCGCCCGCCTCCCCGACCTCGTACAGGACGGTGTCCTGCGCCGGGGCGTCCTCGGCGGGGAGGTTCGGGAGCGAGGCGAGCTCGCGGTCGCGCTCTGCGTGCACGGCCGTCTCCGCGTCGCTCAGCTCGCGGCCGCGGGCGGCCATCGACGCGAGTTGCTCGCGCTCCTCGGGCGTCGGCGGCCCCTTGCGGCCCTTGGTCGCGCGGTTCTGCTCGGCGCGCAGTTCCTCGAGCTCGGTCGTGATCGCGCGCCAGCGCTGATCGAGCTCGAGCACGCGATCGACGGCGTCCGCAGCTGCGTCGCCCCGACGGCTCAGCGCGGCGCGGACCGCGTCCGGTTCCCGTCGGATCAGCTGGATGTCGAGCACGGGTCCCTCACGGCGGCACTAGTTCGTGGACGCCACGCGATCAGGGCTTCTTCTTGACCACCGTCCCGGAGGTGGTGATCACCCACCAAAAGCCCCCAGTGAGGTTGACGTCCTGCCCAGCCGCGCTACCGGGCGTCGTGTCGGCGACGTAGGTATAAAGCGGCCAGCCGTGGTAGGTGACGACCTTGCCACCCGCGGGATCAGGAGCTGAGGAGAGCAGCGACGCCATCACGCCGTTGATGCCCACCGCGTGCCCGCCGGCGGGCAGATACTCGGGGGGCCACACCGCCGCGCAGGCGCCGGTGCAGGTCACCTTCGTGGCGTTATCGGGCGCGAACACGTAGAGCGTGCGCCCCGCGCTGTTGACGAGGACGTCACCGAGCCCGGGGATCGTCCTGGACGAGATCGTCACGGCCTTGCCGCTTGGAGCCGTGGATTTGGACTTGGTCGGCTTGGGGGTCGGGCTCGTCCCGGTGACCGTGCCTGGCAACGGAGTGGTGCTCGTGGCGGTCGTGGTCAGCGCCGCGTCGATCGACCCGAGCGGGACCTGCTCGCACGGCACCACGCCGGGCACCTTCGGCGCCTTCCGACCGGAGTAGGTCGCGACGAACTGCGCCACCGCGTCCGCCTGGGGGCCGACCACGATGTTCTGCGGCATGATCGCGCCCGAGAAGCCGCCGTTCTGGATCGCGTACAGGACGCGCGCCACCGGCCGCTCGCACCGGATGTCGAAATTCGGACCGTTGTTGAGCTGCGCCGTGCGCACGTTCAAGGCGGATCCGTGCGTGGCCGCGTAGGACAGCGTGTGGCATCCCGAGCAGCGCTGGTTGAACAGAACCGCGCCCTCGTGGAGGACCGGCTGCGACTTCGGGACGGAAATCGTTTGCGTCCCGCACGCTGTCGACAGGGCCGCTGACGCAAGCAACGCGCCCAACAGAAGGACCTTGGCGGGTCGGCTCATCCGGGGCGGGATCATACGGAAAGCAGCAGGACCCGCGGCCCCCGCGCCGAAGCTGTGCCCAACCCCGGCGCCGGCCGGAACGACGTTCGCTCAAGGCCAACCCCCAAACGCGCGATCGTCCCCACGGCGGCAACCAGAGGGGCCGGCGCCGGGTCACGCAGCCGCATCGAACGGCCCGCACTCTCGCGGGCGCGCGCTATAACGGGCGGAGATGTCGATCGAGCCCGATCCCGAGCTGTTCCGTGAGGTGTTCGGGCGGTTCGCGACCGGCGTCGCGGTGATCACGAGCGCGGCGTCGGCGGCGTCGGGCGGCATGACCGCTAACGCGCTGTGCTCGCTGTCGCTGAACCCGCTGCTGGCGCTCGTGTGCTTCGAGAACAACGCCCGCACGCTCGCGATCGTCCGCGAGGCCGGTCGCTTCGGGGTCAACGTGCTCAGCGCCGACCAGGAGGACGTCGCCGAGGTGTTCGCCTCGAAGATGCCCGAGTCCGAGAAGCTCGAGGCGGTCGCGCACCGCTTCCACGAAGGCGTTCCGATCATCGACGGCGCGCTGTCCTGGGTGGCGTGCACGCTTAGCGATCTGATCGCCGGCGGGGACCACACGATCGCGATCGGCGAGGTGGTGGCGATGGGGCTCGGTGACGGCGATCCGCTGCTGTGGTACGCGGGGCGCTACCACGACGTGGGGCTCGTGGCCGAACACTGATTTTCTTGGGTCTCGCTTCGCTCGACGTCCATGGGGCCGTTCCCCGCCGGGCGTCCGTGCCCGGCGGGCGTGGTCGCGGTCCTCTGTCCGGGTTTGGAGCGCCGGGCGGATAACGGCAGGCACCTGAGGGGGGTGCAGTGGTCCCCCGGGGCGGTGCAGCGGCGTCCGGGGGGATAACGGCGGGCACCTGGAGCTGGGTGCGGTCGTCCCGGGGACTGGTCGCGGCGCGCGGGGCATGCATAGCTCGACAACCGAGCCGATCCCGCGGGGCCGTGCCGTACTACGCATGCATGGCACGCGTGACACGGCACGGCCGACGCAAATGCCCTCGATTGCCGAGTTATGCAGGTTCGCTCGCACGGACCGATCCCCGAGTGAGCCCGCCACACCCCCTCCAGATGCCCGCCGTTAAAAACCCGATCCGTCCCGTGCCCGCCGAGGGGGGTGCCGCGGTCCCCGGGGCGGGCTTGGGCGGCCCCGCGGATAACGGCAGGCACCTGAGGGGGGTGCGGTGGTCCCCCTGGGCCGTTTCGCGCGACCCCGACATGCGTAACTCGCCAATTGGTGCCCGCCGGCGAAGCCGTGGCGTGTCGCGCATGCCCCACATGCCTCACACGCCACGGCCGACCGGGAACGCGTCAAATGTCGCGTCATGCATGCTCCGGAACCCGCGGCCCCGGCGGGAACCCCACACCCACCTCCAGGTGCCCGCCGTTCAAAACCCAATCCGTCCCGCGACCCCGACGGAATCAGCGACCCGCCCGCGCGGCACGGATGCCGCGCGGAACCGGCATTGCGGCGACGGCCCGCTCGGCATCCTTGCCTCGCCTAACGGGCCTGCCGCAATTCCATCCGGAGGACGCCGAGCGAAGCGAGGCCCCAAAAATCCCTAGTGGGTCATGGCAGCCCGCGCCAGCAACAGCGTGTTCACCAGCGCCGCGAGCGCCATCACGCCGATCTCGCGCCGCATGATCGTGACCACCATCGCGCGCTGCTCGGCCTCGGGCAGCGCCCCGACCTCCTGCGCGGACTCGAACCCGCCCTTGTCGAGCACCATCTGCGCGGTCGAGACGCGGAGCTGCTCCGCGACGAAGGACACGAACAGCGGCAGGACCCCATACAAGGTGTGCAGACCCGGGGACTTGTGCCCGAGGAGCAGGAGAATGCCGCCGAGCGCGGCTTCGACGACGATCGCCACCTGCGAGGACACGCAACAGCCACCAGAACCAGCGGCTGTTGCTGACCCTCCACCAGCACCACAAGCCCCAGACCGCCGCGGCCCCCGACAACACGATCGTGATAACGCCGAGGACGAGGTGAATCTGCTTCATTTGTTACCGATCAGCTTGCCGCAATCATCACTAAGTAACACAGTGTTACAAGCTCCGCATCAGCAGTGATATAACGGTCAGCCGTGCTTCGCGATTATCTGCCTGCGATCGTCTTTCTGATCCTGGGGTCTGCGGTCGGTGTGCTGTTCGCCACGCTGAACCTGATGGTGTCGCGCCGGGTGCCGAATCTCTCGAAGGTCGAGCCGTACGAATGCGGCCTTCCGTCGGAGGTCCAGAGCGGCTTCCGCTTCGGGATCAGCTTCTACCTCGTGGCGATGTTGTTCATCCTGTTCGACATCGAGGTGATCTTCCTGTTCCCGATCGCGGTCCAGCTGCGCGCGTTCGGGGAGTTCGCGATGTTCGAGACGGTGTCGTTCGTGGCGCTGCTGATGGTGGCGTTCGTCTACGTGTGGCGAAGAGGAGCACTCGAATGGAGATAAAGCGCGAGCCACTCACCGACTTCCGCGTCCGGCAGCTGAAGGCGCGGGACATGCTGCGCGGGATGGACGACGAGGAGCTCGAGCGCTACGTCGAGGATCGCGTGCTCACGACCACGGTCGACAAGGCCGTCGCCTGGGCGCAGGGAAACTCGATCTACCCGCTGACTTTCGGCCTCGCGTGCTGCGCGATCGAGATGATGGCGATCGTCGCCGCGCGGGCGGACATCGCCCGGTTCGGGTGGGAGGCGTTGCGCGCCTCGCCGCGGCAGGCCGACCTGATCATCCTGTCCGGCCGCGTCTCGATCAAGATGGCCCCGGTGATCCGGCGGCTGTGGGACCAGATGCTCGAGCCGAAGTGGGCGATCTCGATGGGCGCCTGCTGCTCGTCGCAGGGCGTGTTCAACAACTACGCGATCGTGCCGTCGGACAAGTTCATGCCGATCGAGGTCCACGTGCCGGGGTGCCCGCCCCGGCCCGAGGCGCTGATGCACGGCATCCTGCGGCTCCGCGACAAGATCCAGGGCAACGAGCCCGAGGGCTGGCGCGAGCGCTACGCGGCAAAGGGCACCGAAGAGCTGCTTCCGAACGAAGCGTCGCTGGGCAGCGCCGACATCAGCGTGTTCAAGCCCGGAGACACCGCAGGTGCCTGACGCCACGGAGCTCGAGCTGACGGCCCAGGAACTCCGCGACGCCCACAGCGACTCGATCCTCGACACCGAATTCCACCGCGGCCGGGCCGTGCTCGTCGTCAACCCGCTCCGGATCAAGGCCGTGATCGAGCATCTTCACAACAAGGGCTACACGATGCTCGCGAGCCTTCACGGCGTCGACTACTACCCGCACGAGCCGCGGCTCGGCGTGCTCTACGAGATGCTCGACCGCCAGCGCGTCGACCGGATCTCGGTTAAGGCGAGGGTCTCGACCGAGAATCCGCACATCGATTCGGTGGTCGAGCTGTTCCCGGGCGCCGACTTCCCAGAGCGCGAGGTCTACGACATGTTCGGCGTCGTGTTCGAGGGTCATCCCGACCTTCGCCGGATCCTGATGCCCGAGGACTACGAGGGCCACCCACAGCGGCGCGATTTCCCGATCGGCGGCGAGCCGGTCCTGTTCACGTACAACGAAGAGCAGAACTACGGGAAGTACGTATGACCGTGACCGGCTCGAGCACAGGCGAGGGACCGGCCCTCACCCCGGAGGATTACCGCCAGCGCGAGGAATCGATCACGCTGTCGAGCTCGCCGGTGGTCGGCGAGAGCCACGAGCTGCTGACGCTCAACATCGGGCCGCACCACCCGGCCACGCACGGCGTGCTACGCCTGCTCACCACGCTCGAGGGCGAGGTCGTCCGAGACATCAAGCCGATCATCGGCTACGTCCACACCGGGATCGAGAAGACGGCGGAGGACAAGGCCTACTGGAAGGTCATCCCGGTGGTCGAGCGGATGGACTACCTGAGCTACTACTTCAACGCCATGGCGTTCTGCGGCGCGGTCGAGACGCTGCTCGACGTCGAGGTGCCGCCGCGGGCCCAGTACCTGCGCGTGATCCACCTCGAGCTGAACCGGATCGCATCCCACCTGCTGTGGCTGGGCACGAGCGCGCTCGACCTCGGCGCGATCTCGATGTTCTGGTACACGTGGCGCGAGCGCGAAGCCTGCCTCGACCTGTTCGAGATGTCCTCTGGCCAGCGGATGCACACGCGCTATTTCCAGGTCGGGGGCGTGTTCGAGGACATCCCGCCGGGGTTCGAGGCCAAGGTCCGCAAGTACATCAAGGAGATGCCCAAGCGGGCCGACCAGTACGCCGACCTGCTCGAGAAGAACCAGATCGTGCTCGAGCGGCTGCGCGGTACGTGCGCGCTCGACAAGGAGACGCTGCTGAAGCTCGGCGTCACCGGGCCGCTGCTGCGCGCGGCCGGCGAGCCTTGGGATCTGCGCAAGGCGCACCCGTACTCGAGCTATGACCACTTCGAGTTCAAGATCCCGGTCGGGACCGTCGGTGACAACTACGACCGCTACCGGGTCCGCCACGCCGAGTTCTACGAGTCGTGCAAGATCATCGAGCAGGCACTCGACGGCCTGCCCGAGGGGCCGCACATCACCACCGATCGCAAGGTCGCGCTCCCTCCGCGTCACGAGCTGGCCACGAGCATGGAGGCGCTGATCCACCACTTCAAGCTGGTCACCGAGGGCTTCCGCGTGCCGCCGGGCGAAGCGTACTACCCGATCGAGGGCCCGCGCGGAGAGCTCGGCTGCTTCGTGCGCTCGGACGGGTCGGCCAAGCCCGCGCGCGTGCACATGCGCGATCCGAGCTTCGTGAACCTCCAGGCGCTCGCGCCGATGGTGAAGGACGGCTACATCGCGGACCTGATCGCGACGCTCGCGATGCTCGACCCGATCCTCGGAGGAATCGATCGATGAGCGCCACGGGTTCACGGCCTCCGGTTCCGCGGTTCGGCCACGGGTCGCGCGTTCCCGGGTGGGACGA
Organism: uncultured Solirubrobacterales bacterium; assembly: GCA_963755525.1. Lineage (GTDB taxonomy): Bacteria > Actinomycetota > Thermoleophilia > Solirubrobacterales > Solirubrobacteraceae > Palsa-465. The sequence goes on from CAVWKC010000027.1 coordinate 54,464, forward strand.
CGCGGTCGACCTCACCAAGGATCCGGCGACGGTCCCCGACCCGGCGACGACGCCGATCCCGCCGGGCCTGAAGGAGACGATCGAGGCCGCGATGGCCAAGTACCCCGACCGCCGCTCGGCCACGATCCCCGCGCTCCACGCGGCGCAGGACGTGTACGGCTGGTGCTCGCCGCAGGCGATCGAGGAGGTCGCGTCGGTGATGCAGCTGACCCCGGCCTACCTAACGGCGGTGGCGACGTTCTACGACATGTTCTCGACCGTCCCCAAGCCGCGCAACGACGTGTACGTGTGCACGAACATCTCATGCTCGCTGCTCGGGGCCGACCAGTTCTTCGAGGCGATGCTGGAAGCGGCCGAGGGCAATCCCGACGTGAACGTCCGCTCGTTCGAGTGCCTGGGCGCGTGTGACATCGCCCCGATGGCGTCGGTCAACGGCGAGTACGTCGGGCCGCTCGAGCTCGCCGACGCCGATCGGATCGTCGAGGACCTGCACGCCGGGCGCGCCGTACTCGAGCACAAGCAGCTTCGCTATCGCCGGTCCGCCGACCCCGGGGTGGCCGAGGAGGAGACCGACTTCGGTCCGCCAGATCGGGAAACCACCGAGATGGCCGATACTGCCGGGCTCGGCCCCGAGGGCGACACCGAGGACCGTCCGGGCCCGACCGCCGCGATCGAAATGACCTCAGAACAGCTCGCCGGACACCCGGAGCCTGAGACGAACGTCGATACCGATCAGCACCCCGCCGACGCGGAGGACGCGCAGTGAAAATCCTGTTCGACCGCATCGACGAGCCCGGGCTCAACACGCTGCCGGTGTACGAACGGCGCGGCGGCTACCAGGCGCTCCGCAAGGCGCTGCTCGAGATGACGCCCGAGGAGGTCCTCAGCAACCTGATGGACTCCGGCATCCGCGGGCGCGGTGGCGCTGGCTTCCAGATGGGCCGCAAGATCTCGTTCCTTCCCCACGGTGACATGGACAAGTACCTGGTGTGCAACGCCGACGAGTCCGAGCCGGGGACGTTCAAGGACCGCGAGATCATGCAGAAGAGCCCGCACATGCTGATCGAGGGGATCATCATCGCCTCGTACGCCGGGGGCATCAGCCGCACGTTCATCTATATCCGCGGCGAGTACGCCCACCAGGCGGACATCCTCGAGGCGGCGATCGCCGAGGCGCAGGCGGCCGGGTACATCGGCGATCGGATCCTCGGATCCGACCATTCGATGTCGCTTGTGCTTCATCGCGGCGCCGGCGCGTACATCTGCGGCGAGGAGACCGGGCTGCTCGACTCGCTCGAGGGCAAGCGCGGCAACCCCCGGCTGAAGCCGCCGTTCCCGGCGATCGAGGGCCTGTACCACGGGCCGACGCTGATCAACAACGTCGAGACGCTCGCGACCGCGCCGGCGATCATCCGGATGGGCGGCAAGGAGTACGCGAAGCTCGGGACCGAGACGTCGACCGGCACCAAGCTCGTGTCGATCTCGGGCGACGTCCAGCGGCCCGGCAATTACGAGATCGAGCTCGGGATCCCGTCGCGGGAGCTCATCTACGGGCTCGCCGGAGGCCCGCCAGAGGGACGCGAGATCAAGTTCTGGTTCCCGGGTGGCTCGAGCTCGCCGGTGCTCACCAAGGACGACCTCGACATCCCCTATGACTTCGACTCGATGGCCAAGGCGGGATCGATGCTCGGCTCGGGCGCGATCATCGTCGTCGACGACTCGCACACGGTGCTCGAGGTCGCGCTGAAGGTGGCCAAGTTCTACGCGCACGAATCGTGTGGGAAGTGCGTGCCCTGCCGTGAGGGCACCAACTGGACGGTCAAGATGCTCGAGCGGATCCAGTCGGGGGAGGCGACCCCGATGGATCTCGACATCATGGCGTCCGTGCAAGAGCAGATCATCGGCAACTGCCTGTGCGTTTTGGGCGACGCCATGGCGATGCCGATCGGTTCGATGGTCGAGAAGTTCAGGAGCGAACTCGAGGACGAGATCGAGGCAGCGCGCGAGCGTGCCGAGGGGGCCGAGTTGGACGACGTGATCCCGGTCGGGGTCGCTGACGAGCACGCCGGCCCATTCCCCGTGCACTGATTGCACTGACCTCGCTCAATGCCCCGTCCCCCTGAGAACATCATCCAGCTGACGATCGACGGCCGCGAGGTGCAGGCCGTCGAGGGGTCGATGCTCGTCGACGCCGCCAAGCAGGGCAACATCGAGATCCCGTACTTCTGCTACGAGCCGAGCCTCGGCGCCCCGGTCGGCGCGTGCCGGATGTGCCTGGTCGAGATCGAGGGGATCCCGAAGCTCCAGACGTCGTGCTCGACACCGGTCAAGGACGGCATGGTCGTCCACACCCAGACCGACCGAGTCCACAGTGCCCAGAACGCGATCGTCGAGTTCCTGCTGGTCAACCATCCGCTCGACTGCCCGGTGTGCGACAAGGGCGGCGAGTGCCCGCTCCAGGACATCACGTTCGGGTGGGGCCTCGGCCGGTCGCGGTTCATCGAGCCCAAGCGCCACTTCGAGAAGCCGCTGGCGCTGTCGCCGCTCATCGCGATCGATCGCGAGCGATGCATCCTCTGCTACCGCTGCGTGCGGTTCTCCCAGGAGATCTCCGAGGACTACCAGCTGATCTTCACCGAGCGCGGCGCCCACACGTTCGTGGGCACGTTCGACGGTCATCCGTACGTGGCGCCATTCAGCGGGAACATCGTCGAGCTGTGCCCGGTTGGCGCGTTGACGTCACAGGCGTACCGCTTCCGGGCGCGTCCGTGGGATATCGAAGGCGCCGGCGGGATCTGCACGCTGTGTCCGTCGCAATGCAACGTCGAGTTCACCGTCCGCGACGAGAAGGTCGAGCGTGTCCGGAGCCGCGACGCCACCGGCGCGGCCACCGGGGGCGGTCCCGTGGGCAACCCGGACGTGGACGACGGCTGGCTGTGCGACAAGGGCCGGTTCGCGTACCAGGCGATCCATGTCGACGAGCGGATCACGCAGCCGCTGGTCCGCGATGGCGGTTCGCTGCGCCCGGTGTCGTGGGAGCGGGCGCTCGACGCAGCGGCCGGTCTGGCGCGGCATACGGGCGCGGTCGGCGCGCTCGTCGGTGGTCAGGCCACCAACGAGGAAGGATTCATGATCGCGCGGCTGATGCGCGAGGCGCTCCGGTCCTCGGACGTCGACTCGCGCGAAGGTTCGACGCTGCCTGCGGATCTGATGCGGGCGCTGGCGGCGCCGTCGCTCCAGGCCACCGTAGTCGATCTCGAGTTCGCCCACACGATCCTGATGATCGGCTGCGAGCCGCTCGACGACGCTCCGATCTTCGACCTGCGGATCCGCAAGGGCGTGCGGCGCCACGGCGTCAAGCTCGCGATCGCGACGTCCCGGCCGAGCGCGCTCGACCCGAATGCGCGGTTGTCGGCCCGCTTCCCGCCGGGCGGCGAAGCGGATTTCCTGGCCGCCGTCGATCTCGCGCTCGGTGACCCGAACCTGAATTTGGATTCGGATACGAGTCAGGTCGCGAATCTCCTGCGCGACGGCGGCGAGGACGTCGTGATCCTGTGGGGCGAGCGGTCCCTGTCCGAGGCGGCGCTCGGCACGCTGCTGAGCATCGCGGACCGGCTGGAATTGGCGGGCCGCGACGGCGCCGGCCTGCTCGAGATCCCCGCGGGCGCGAACGGGCGCGGGCTCCGCGAGGCCGGTGCGGTTCCGGTCAGCGGCCCCGGGTATGGGGAGCTGGGCGATGGCGTGGGTCCCGGGCGCGGCGGGTCGGAGATCGCACAGGCCACGCTCGACGGCGACATCACCGCGCTCTGGCTGTTCCAGACCGACCCGATCCGCGACCGGCCCGACCGCGAGCTGTGGGAGCAGGCGCTCAACCGGGCGGGGCTGGTCGTCGCGCACGCGTCGGTCCTCACCGAGGGGCTCGAGGAGCACGCCAACGTGATTTTCCCGGCCGAGTCCTACGCCGAGAAGGAAGGCACGGTCGTCCATCCCGACGGTCGCATCCAGCGGCTACGGACGGCGATCGCGCACCCCGGCTCCGTCCGCGCCGGCTGGTCGGTGATCGCCGACATCGCGAGGCGCGCCGGGCTCGACACCGGCGTGCTGACCGCGCCGATGGCGTTCGCGGAGTTGGTCGCCGCGGTCCCGTTCTACCGCGGGATCTCGCTCGAGGCGATCGGCGGGCGGGGCGTTCGCTGGCCCGCGCTCGACGTCGCGTCCGAGTTCCCAGCGCCGGCGTCAGATCAGGCGCGCCCGGCCAAGGCGCGGCGCGGCGCGAGGGGCGAGCGGGCGGCGGCAGGCAACGGCGCAGCCCCCTCGAATGGGGCGCTGCGGCTTGGGACATACCGTTCGATCTGGGCCGCTCCCGAGGTCGAGATCTCGCCGGCGCTCCTCTTCACGATCGCCCGCCAGCAGGTCGAGCTGTCGCCCGAGGATGCGCGCCGGCTCGGCATCGCCCACGGAGACGCGATCGACGTGGCGCAGAACGGGACCCGGCTTCGCGGCACTGCCCACGTCCGCTCCGGCGTCCCGGCTGGAAGCGTGTTCGTCGCCGACGGGATCGCCCACCAATCCGCGAACGCGTTCACCGAACCGGTCGTCGAGGTGCAGAAGCGATGACGGTCCTGCTCGGCGACGTCAACTACTTCGAGCCCTGGTGGGCGCAGATCGTCAAGTCGCTGCTGATCTTCGCCGTGATCTTCGCGATTCTCCCGATGCTGATCGTCTACGAGCGCAAGCTGCTCGGCCGGTTCCAGGCGCGCTACGGCCCCAACCGCGTCGGGCCGTTCGGGCTGCTCCAGCCGATGGCGGAGATCGTCAAGTTCGCGATGAAGGAGCCGTTCCGGCCCACCACGTCGGTCGGCTACCTGTTCCGGGCCGCACCGGCGATCTCGATCATCACCGCGGTCGGGGCGCTCGCGATCATCCCCTGGGGCGACGTCCAGCACGTCTTCGGGGAGCGGATCGGCCTGTACGGGATCGACGTGTCGATCGGCCCGCTGTACGTGTTCGCGCTCGCCGGCATCTCGTTCTACGGGATCATGCTCGGTGGTTGGGCCTCGGGCTCGAAGTACTCGTTCCTCGGATCGATGCGCGGCGCCGCGCAGCTCATCTCCTACGAGGTCTCACAGGGCCTCTCGATCATTGGCGTGGTCATGACCGCCCAGACGCTGTCGCTGACCGGGATCGTGCACGCCCAGGAGGGCATGTGGTATTTCATCCCACAGTTCGTCGGGTTCCTGATCTTCCTGGTGGCATCGTTCGCGGAGACCAACCGGGCTCCGTTCGACCTGATCGAGGCTGACGCCGAGCTTGTCGGCGGCTACTTCACCGAGTACGGCGGCACCGCGTTCGTGGCCTATCTGTTCGCCGAGTACGCGAACATGATCGTGGTGTCCGCCATTGCCGTGACGCTGTTCTTCGGCGGCTGGCTCCTGCCGTTCGGGATCGACCCGCCCGGCTGGGTCGACCCGTTCGTCGTGCTCGCGAAGATCTTCCTCGTGTTCACCTTCTTCGTCTGGATCCGGGCGACGCTCCCCCGCCTCCGCTACGACCAGCTGATGTCGTTCGGCTGGAAGATCCTGCTCCCGCTGGCAACCCTCAACCTCGTTGTCACCGCGATCATCGTCGCCTCATGAGCCCGTACGACGTCTCAGACGATGTGATCCAGGTGATCCGGTCGCCCGCGCGCGGCCCCGTGGCCGGCGCCTACCGGGCGTTCGGCGAGACGCTCCGGGGTCTGAAGACCACGCTCGCGCGGGTCGCCGAAGGACCGGTCACGATCCAGTACCCCGAGGAGAAGACGCCGGTCTACCCGCGCTTCCGCGGCCGCCACCGCCTGCACCGGTTCGAGGACACCGGGCTTGAGAAGTGCGTCGGCTGCTCGCTGTGCGCGGCGGCCTGCCCGGCCGACTGCATCCGAGTGGTCGCGGCCGAGAACACGCCCGAGAACCGCGTGTCGGCCGGTGAGCGCTATGCCGCGGTCTACGAGATCAACCTCAGCCGCTGCATCTTCTGCGGCTACTGCGAGGTCGCGTGCCCGTTCGACGCGATCACGATGGGCCACGACTACGAGATGTCCGACTACACGCGGTCGGACCTGATCTTCACGAAGGAGATGCTGCTGGCCGAGCCGATTGAGCGCACGCCGCTGCGCCGGGAGGGCGAGTAGGGGTGGTGTTCACCGCCATCATCTTCTTCATCGCGGCGATCGGTGCGATCACCGGCGCGTTCGGTGTCGTGCTGCTGCGCAACCCGTTCTACAGCGTGCTCGCGCTCGCGGTCCACCTGGTCTCGCTCGCCGCCCTGTTCCTGCTCCTGCGCGCCGAGTTCGTCGCCGCCGCCCAGGTGATCGTGTACGCGGGCGCGGTGATGGTGCTGTACGTGTTCGTGGTCGCGTACGTCGGTGGCGGCGAGCAGCTCGCGAGCGGTGGCGTGCTCCGGGTGCTGGGCCCGCTGTTCGCCCTGGCGCTGGCTATCGAGCTATGCATCGCGATGCTCGGCGCCGGCCTCAAGGGCGTCAACTCGAAGGGCGCGGCGTTCGTGCCGGGCTTCGGCAGCCCGCGCTCGATCGGCGAGCTGTTCCTGACCAGGTTCCTGTTCCCATTCGAGGCCGCGTCGATCCTGCTGCTGGTGGCCGCGGTCGGCGCGGTCGTGCTCGCGCGGCGCCGGCGTGGGCTCGAGCCCGATGAGGAGTTCGAACGCCAGGTCCACGTTCCCCGGCCGGCGTGGACCGGGACGATGGCCGAGGCCGGCGGACTTCGCATGCCGGCGCACGCCGAGGAGCGCACGCTCGTCGAGGGCGAGCCGGTCGCGACGCCCGGCAGCGATCGCCCCGGTCAGGAGGGCGGCTGGTGAACATCGGCTGGTATCTGGCCGTGTCGGCGGTCATCTTCTGCATCGGCGCCGGCGGCGTCCTCGTCCGGCGCAACCCGCTCGTCGTCCTGCTGTGCCTCGAGCTGATGCTGAACGCCGCGAACCTGGCGTTGGTGGCGTTCGCGCGTATGTGGGGCAACGAGGACGGCCAGGTGTTCGCGCTGATCGTGATGGTCGTGGCCGCGTGCGAGGTCACGGTCGGTCTCGGGCTGGTGGTCGCGATCTATCGCCGTCGCCTGCCGATCGACGTCGATGGCCTGAACGAGCTACAGGGATGAGCACCACCACCTTCGGTTGGCTGGTCCTCGCGTGCCCGCTCGTAGGCTCGATCCTGATCGGCTTCGGCTACGCCCGGTGGCCCGCTCGGCTGGCCGGATGGATCGCGACGTTCGCGATCGCGCTGTCGTTCGTGTTCGCGGTGCTGGCGTTGATCAAGCTGCTCGGCCTCAGCCCCGACCACCGCCAGGTCACCTCGTCGCTGTGGAACTACGACGTCTCGGCCGGTGTCGACGCCAAGCTCCAGATCCTCGTCGACCCGCTGTCGGTGTTCATGATCCTCGTGGTCTCGGGCGTCTCGACGCTGATCCACCTGTACTCCGTGTCGTACATGACGCTCGACCGGGGTTACTCGCGCTACTTCAGCTACCTGAACTACTTCGTGTTCTCGATGCTGTTGCTGGTGCTGGCGGGGAACTTCGTGCTGCTGATCGTCGGCTGGGCGTTCGTCGGCGCCGCGTCCTACCTGCTGATCTCGTTCTGGTATCGGCGGACGACCGCCACCCGCGCCGGCCTCAAGGCGTTCGTGATCAACGTCGTCGGCGACGTCGGCCTTGTGATCGCCACGTTCATCATCTTCGGTCACACCGGGACGGTGCAGTTCCTCCCGGTGTTCCACTCCATCCATCAGCACTTCGCGTACAACGGGGCGCCGATCGTCGTCGCCTGCCTGCTGTTGCTCGTCGGCGCGTTCGCTAAGTCCGCGCAGGTGCCGCTCCACACATGGCTTCCCGACGCGATGGAGGGCCCGACGCCGGTGTCCGCGCTGATCCACGCCGCGACGATGGTCACCGCCGGCGTCTACCTGATCGCGCGCATGCACGTGCTGTTCGAGTGGGCGCCGACCGCGGCCGACGTCGGCGCGATCGGCGGCTGCGTGACGCTCGTCGTGGCGGCGACGGTCGCGCTCGTGATGACCGACATCAAGCGCGTGATCGCGTACTCGACTATGTCCCAGATCGGTTACATGATCATGGGCGTCTGCGTCGGGGCGTACTCGGCCGGCCTGTTCCACCTGATGACCCACGCCTTCTTCAAGGCGCTCCTGTTCATGGCCGCGGGCTCGATCATCGGCGCGATGGCGGGCGACCAGTCGCTCGACCACATGGGCGGGTTCCGCAAGGCGCTGCCTTTCACACTCATCTGCTTCCTCGTGGGCGGGCTGGCCTTGTCGGGCATGCCGCCGTTCTCGGGCTGGCTGTCGAAGGACGACATCATCGGGTTCCTCGACCACCGCGGCGGGGCCTTCGAGATCCTCGGGATCGTCGGCTACGCGGGCGCGCTGCTGACCGGCATCTACACGTTCCGGATGATCTTCCGTGCTTTCTGGGGCGAACCTTGCGAGGAAGCGCGCGAGCTCGAGCACGGCCACCTTCACCACGCCGACGTGCCGCGCAACCCGATGACCGGCGAGGAGGAGGACACCGACGTCGGCTTCCCTGGCCCCGGTCACTTCATCGCCGAGCGCGAGATACCCATGAAGATCGCGATGGGCGCGCTCGCGGTGCTCGCGGTGCTCGGCGGCCTCGTCCAGATCCCCGGCATCGACGATGCGATCACTCGTTTTCTCGAGCCCACGTTCGCGGACTCGAAATACGTGCACGTCGAGGTGAATAGTGGTCCGGCGTGGCTGGGCCTGGTAATCGGCGCGCTGATCGCGATCGCGGGGGTGACGATCGCGTACCGCATCTGGGTCGCGCAGCCCGGGACCTCGCTGCGGATCCGGGAGCGGTTCTCGGGCGCGTACGTGTTCCTCTCGCACAAGTGGTACTTCGACGAGATCATCGACTTCGCGATCGTCCGGCCGACGCTGTGGATGGGGCGCGTCGTCGCCACGACGCTCGAGCGCGGCGTGATAACCGGGGTGGTCACCGACGGCACGACCAGCGTCGTGCGCGCCGGCTCGGCCGCGGTCCGCCGCGCGCAGACCGGATTCCTGCGCTACTACGCCGCGCTGATGATCGTGGCCCTCTTTGGGGTCGCCCTCTACTTCCTGGTCTCGAGCACGTGAGATGACGCTGTCGATTCTCATCTGGCTGCCGCTGGCGATCTCGCTGATCGCGGCGGTGTTCCCGCGCGACGTGGTCGGGCGGGTGGCGGCCGTCGGCAGCCTCGTGACCTTGGGAGTCGCGATCTCGTTCGTCGCGCGCTTCAAGTTGGGTCACGCGGGCCTTCAGTTCGTCACCGACAAGGTGTGGATCTCCGCGCTCGGAATCCACTACAAGCTCGGCTTGGACGGGCTCAACCTCGTGCTGGTGCTGCTCACGACCGTGCTCTTCAGCGCGTCGCTGTGGTGGTCGTCGTTCCGCGAATGGGACCGCCCGCGGAGCTTCTACTTCCACTTCGGCCTGGCCGAGAGCGCGGTGCTCGGCGCGTTCTGCGCGCAGGACCTCGCGCTGTTCGTGGCGTTCTTCGACCTGATGCTGATCCCGTTCTACTTCCTGGTCGGGATGTGGGGCTCGGGCGAGCGCGTGCGGGCGACCACCAAGCTCGTGATCTACACCCTCGTCGGTTCGTTCCTGATGCTCGCCGGCGCGGTCGCCACCGGGGTACTCACCGCGAATCAGACCGGCGGGTCGTTGAACTTCGCCCTGTCCGCGCTCCAGCAGGTGCACCTGTCGCACAGCTCGCAGGACTGGATCTTCTTGTGCTTCGCGGTGGCGTTCCTGGTCAAGATGCCGCTGGCCCCGTTCCACGGCTGGCTCGCCGATGGCTACAAGTCGATGCCGATCCCGGCGGTCGCGGTGTTCTCGGGCGTCGTCTCGAAGGTCGCCGCCTACGGGTTCCTGAGGATCGTTCTGCCGCTGTTCCCGTACGCCTCGGTGCACTTCCAGATGCCGATGCTGGTGCTCTGCCTGATCTCGATCGGGTGGGGCACGATGGTCGCGTTCACGACCAATGATGCGCGGATGGTCGTCGCCTATTCGAGCATCGCGCAGCTCAGCTTCATCACGCTCGGCATCTTCTCGCTGAAGACCCCGGGCGGGCAGGGCGCGCTGTTGAACATGGTCAACCACGGCCTCGTGACCGCGCCGCTGTTCTTCATCGTGGCCGCCGCCGCAGCGCGCGCGGGCGGATCGGAGGACCTGCGCGAGATGGGCGGGATCGCGTTCCGAGCGCCCGTGCTCGCGGCGCTCGCGCTGATCGTGGCGCTGGCGACGCTCGCGATGCCGGGCTCGTCGAACTTCATCGGCGAGTTCATGATCCTGCTCGGCACCTTCCAGGCCAAGAGCGCGGTCTCCGTGATCGCGTTCCTCGGGGTCATCGGCGCCGCGGTATACGCGCTGCGGCTGTTCATCATCGCTTTCCACAACCGTGTCGGGCGTTCCGTGGCCTCACGCGAGGTCGTGCTCAGCGAGGCGGTGGCGATCGTCCCGATCGTCGTCGTGATCCTCGTGCTCGCGTTCTATCCGCAGTTCGGGCTCAAGCGCTCGGAGCCGTCACTGCGGGCGACGATTGCGCCGGCGCAGGCCCAGGTCGCGGCGGGTCGTGCGGCGAAGTTGGCCACGGCCGGCGGGGTGAGGGTGGTGGCGAACCGATGACGCCGGTGCTGATCGCCGCCGCCCACATCAAGGGCCCGTACATCGACTGGAAGGCGTTCTCGCCGCTCCTGTGCCTCAGCGGTGGCGGCATGATCGTGCTGCTCGTCGGGCTGTTCCGGCCGGCCGTGATCCGCGAGAACGTCGTGCCGGCGCTCGCGGTGATCGCGTTCGCGTGCACGATCGCGGCCTGCATCTGGCGCTTCCACCACACGACGTCGATCATCTCCGGCGCGCTCCGGATGGACAACCTCGCGCTCGAGCTCGACATGCTGTTCTCGGCGGCGGGGATCGCGACCGTGCTCATGTCCTGGCGCGCGGTCGCCCCGCGCGAGTCCGGGCACGGCGAGTACTTCGCGCTCCTGCTGTTCAGCGCGTTCGGGATGGCCGTGTTCGTCTCGGCCCAGAACCTGGTGACGCTGTTCCTCGGGATCGAGCTGCTGTCGATTCCGCTGTACATCCTGTGCGCGTCCGAGACCCGCCGGGAGAGCTCACTCGAGTCCGGGCTCAAGTATCTGATCGTCGGCTCGGTCGGTTCGGCCACGCTCGTGTACGGCCTGGCGCTCGTGTACGGCGCCACCGGCTCGACCGACTTCGCCGCGATCGGGCACGCGATGTCGCTCAACAAGTTCTCCGGCGGCGTGCTGGGCAACGCGATGGTCCTGACCGGCCTCGGGCTCACGATCGTCGGATTTGCGTTCAAGGCGTCGGTGGCGCCGTTCCACCAATGGACGCCCGACGTGTACGAGGGCGCCCCCACCCCGATCACGGCGTTCATGGCTACCGCCACCAAGGCGGCGGCGATGGGCGCGTTCATCCGCTTCTTCGACTTCGCCGGGCTCGGGGCCCAGGACACGTGGGCGCCGCTGCTCGCGACGATCGCCGCGATCACGATGATCGTCGGCAACGCCGGCGCGCTCGGGCAGACGTCTCTGAAGCGGATGCTCGGCTACTCCGGTGTGGCGCAGGCGGGCTACATGCTCGGCGGCGTGATCGTCGGCACGCGCCTCGGGGTCCAGGCCACCGTGTTCTATTTGATGGCGTACCTGTTCATGAACATGGCGTCGTTCGCGGTGATCGCGTGCGAGGAGCACGAGCGCCCCGACGGGGACTACCTGAGCGGGCTGTCGGGTCTGGGGTCGCGAAAACCATGGCTCGCCTGGCCGATGACGATCGGCATGCTCGGCCTCGCCGGCATCCCGGGCACGGTCGGCTTCATCGGCAAGTTCCAGCTGATCGACGCGCTGGTCTCGGGCGACTACACCTGGCTCGCGATCGTGCTCGTGGTCGGGTCGATGATCTCGCTCGGGTACTACCTACGCGTCGTCGCCACGATCTGGATGCGGCCGACGGTGGCGGTCCCGGCAATTGCCGGCGGTCCGGTTGTCGGTGCGGGCCCCGGGGAGCTCGCACCGATCGCCGGCGGGTCGCTCGAGGCCGACGAATGGGACGCAGGCGGGCCGGCGGCCGCGGGCGCGGCGTTCCGCTACCCCGAGGTCGTGTTCGTCGCGGTCGCGTTCGCCGTGGCGACGATCGCGTTCGGGATCTTCCCGTCGCCGCTGTTCGATCTGGCGACGCACGCGGCGAATGCGCTCAGTGGGTTGATGTAGCGTAGCTCCGGTGCGTGTCCGCACCGGGTGCCGTGCGCCGGCAGCGGGGGTCTCTTCGCCGCTGCATCGGGCGCGAGGCACCCGGGTGGGACACGCGCCTCCGCAGCGACGACAAGCGGACCGCGCTGACCCGCGGCCCATGTATTTCGCAGCAAACCACCCCGCCGCGCGGACCCCAGGCGCATATAAGCACCCCCTCGGCGCTTATGTTGCCGATGCGGGTGCGGACGGGGAGGTTTGGCGACTTTTACAGGGTCGCCGAGCTGGATCCGGTGGCGAGAGCGCTAGTCGATCAGCGAGAACTGCTGGGAGGCCTCTAGGAGGCGATCAGCGGTCGTCGCGAGGTCGGCGAGCGAGACGCTCAGCTCCTGCGACTGCGCGCTGGTCTCCTGCGTCGCGGAGGACATCTCCTGCGCTGAGGCGGAGGACTCCTCGGCGACGGTCGCGATCTCGGTTGAAGCTTCGGCCATCCCGTCGACGCTGTCGGAGATCGCGGCGATCGCGTCTCCGATGTCGCCGAAGGCCTGCTGCGCGAGCTCGGAGCTCTCGACGCCCTGGTCGGCGAGCGTGGCGGCCTGCTGGACGAGGTCGACGACGCTGCCGATCTCCTGCTGGATCTCCTTGACGAGCTCGGCGATCGTGGTAGCCGAAGCGCCGGACTCCTCGGCCAGCTTGCGGACCTCCTCGGCGACGACCGCGAAGCCGCGACCGTGTTCGCCGGCGCGCGCCGCCTCGATCGCCGCGTTCAGCGCCAGCAGATTCGTCTGGTCGGCGATGCCGGTGATCGTCTCGAGGATGCCGCCGATCTCGTTCGACTTCCGCGCGAGCTCGTCGATCCCTGCCTGCGCCTCCTGCCCTGACACGCGGACGCGCTGCATCACATTGTTGGCCTCGACGGCGGCGTCGACGCCCTGGTCGCCGAGCGACCGCGCCCGGGCGGTGGCCGCGGAGACCTCGTCGGCAAGCTCGCGGCTGCGCTGCAGCATCAGCGCCTGGCGCTCGGCCCCCTGGGCCACCTCGGCGCTGGCGGCGGCGATCCCGTTCATCGCGTGGGAGGTCTGATCGACGTTGCCACGCACCTGCGCGAACACGTCGTGCATGCTCTGGGAGGAATCGACGAACAGGCGCAGCGACTCGTGCACGGTCGACTTGAGCTCGGACGTGCGGTCCGACAGGTCGTTCACGACGCCGCGCTTGCTCACACCGCCGAGATCGACGCCCATCGTCGCGAACGTGTCGAAGTAGAAGGCATCGGTGATCGCCTGAATGTCGTAGTTGAAGACGATGCCGATCGCGCGCTCGGCGTCGGCGAGCAACGCGGGGTCGGGGCTCGCCTCGGCGCGGCGGCGCAACCCCCGGCGCCGGACTTCCTCGCCGGCGATCAGCGGCGGGTTCTCGCGCAGTTGCCGGCGCACCGCGTCGAGGTACGCCGGATACCGCCCCAGGTACCACTTCATCGGCAGGTTGATCCGGTTGTAACCCGCGCCGGCTTCGAGCAGCGTGGCGAAGTACTCGATCCCGAACGGCTCAGGCTGACCCGGCTCGGCGAAGATCCTCCGCCAGTGGTTGGCGCGCCCCTCGTGCCACTCGGCTCGGAGCGTCTCGAACTCGATCCCACGCTCGGCGGCATAGCCGCGGAAGAAGTCCGCGGTGCCCGGAACCCGGAAATGGTGGTCGGTCACCTCGGCCGCGACCGCATCGGCGACCCCGCCCGCCCATCGCCGAAGGTCGGCCAGCCGCGCCACCACCTCCGCGTCGAGACCGATGAACTTGCGCCGGAGCACGAGGTTCTCAGGCGTGATGTGGTACAGCGCGACCAATGACTCCATGAATGCCTTCTCCTCTTACTCACGAGAGGGCACGCGGGACGCGCGGGCCCCCGGTCCTTGGCCAGCTAGATCGTCTGTTGCACCAGAAACCTTTAGTCATCGGGGTGCAATCGGGGTGCAGGAGTGCCCGCGATCGACCGGGGCGCTCGCTACCCTCCGACGCCCGTGCAATATCCCGTCGAGAGCTTCACGGAGGCTGAGCGCGAGCGACTCCGCCCCCACTTCACGAACCTCGACCGGCCCGTGTTCGCGCTCGTGAACCTGCCCGAGACGGTCAAGGCCGCGCTGTTCGCGCGCTATTCGCGCTACCCGGGGACGCTCCGGCGGCTATTCCTCGACGAGTTCGCCGGCGACCTCCCGGACGCGGCGGCGCTCGTCGACCAGGGCGAGGGCAGGCGTGCGGCGGAGCTGTACGAACGGATCTTCCTCGGCTACGGCGATGACTCGGTGGCGCAACTCGGGGGCGCCCACGTCGCCTGCGAGTGGGTCTCGAACGTCCTCACCAAGGTCCTCCAGCGGCCTCGGCTGGCCGGCTATCTCGAGCAGTCGACCCGCTACATCGCCTATGACGCGCCGATGCCGGCGCCGCCCGGCGGCTACCGCTACTACCGCGACGCCTCGCTCGGCCCCGACTACGAGCGCGCGATGGACGAGCTGTTCGGGATCTACTCGGCCTCGTTGCCACGGGTCTGCGCGTGGGCGGAGCGTGAGTTCCCTCGGGAGGCCGACGAGCCCGACGCCGCGCACGCGCGCGCGATCAGGGCCAAGGCGTTCGATCTGCTGCGCGGGCTGTTGCCCGCCAGCTCGCTGTCGCACATGGGCATCTTCGCCACCGGCCAGTCCTACGAGCAGCTGATCCTCCACCTGCTGGCCCACCCGCTCGACGAGGCTCGAACCTACGGGCAGATGATCCTCGAGGAGCTGAACACCGTGATGCCTAGCTTCCTCACCCGCGTCGAGCGCCCGGATCGCGGCGGCCAGTGGATCAGCTATCTCGAGTCGCGCAAGCGCGCCGGCGAGCGGTGGGCGAGCCGGCTCGGGATCGACGGCGCCGGCGAAGCCCCTGCAGGCCCGTCGGTCACGCTGCTGCGCGTCAACGGGGACGAGGATGATCTGCTCTCAGCGCTGCTGTTCGAGGCGGGCGCCTCATCGGAGGAGCGGGTGCGCGAGGCGATCGGCACGCTCGACGGCGACGCTCGCGCCGAATTGCTGGCCGACCTCGCCGGCGAGCGCGCGAACCGCCGCTACCGCCCCGGGCGCGGCCTCGAGGCGCTTCGCTACCGGTTCGAGATCGTCGCGGACTACGGCGCGTTCCGCGACCTCCAGCGCCACCGGATGCTCACCGTTCAGTGGCAGGCGCTGACCCCGGATCTGGGCGCGGACGTACCCGACCAGGTCGAGCTCGCCGGCTGTGGCGACGAGTACCGGCGCGCGCTCGAGCTCTCGCGTCGCGAGTACGAGCGCCTCGTCGAGCGAGGCCTCGCCACCGCCGCGCCGTACGCGCTGTGCCTCGGCTACCGGATCCGGTTCGTGCTCGACCTCAACGCCCGCGAGGCGATGCAGCTGATCGAATTGCGCTCAGGGCGCGAGGGGCACCCGAGCTACCGAGCGGTGGCGCACGAGATGCACGCGCAGATCAGCGCCGTGCACCCGTCGGTCGGTGCGCTCATGACGCACGTCGACCGCGACACCGAGCCGCGGCTCGAGCGCATCCTGGCGGAGATGCGCAGCCATGCCCAGGCCGGCGCCGGCAAGTAGCCGCCCGCAGCCCCGGCCGGGGGATTTCAGCCCCCGGATTGACGTGGGACTGTTATAACCCCTGGGGCAGTTCGAGAGGTAAGGGGCGTAACCAGGGGATGCATTCGGTGAGGTGGGTTCGTGCGCGGGGGATGGCCGTCGTCGTGTGCTGCCTCGCTCTGCTGGCCGCGCCGGCCGCCGCCCGCGCGAGCCTGTCGTGGTCCCCGGCAGCCGCGGTCGACACGCATGCCGCCGGAACTGCCCTCGACGGCGTCTCGTGCCCCACAACCGATCAGTGCACCGCGGTCGATGGGCGCGGTCGGGAGGTCACATTCGACCCGCAATCACTCGCGGGCGCGACCGCGTCAGCGGTCGCGAGCTCGGCGTTGACCGGGATCGATTGCCCGGCGGTCACGCAATGCACCGCGGTAGATATCCAGGGGCAGCAGGTCACGTTCGATCCCCAGTCGCCGGGCGACCCGACACCTACGTCGGTCGATTCGTCCGGAAAGCTGCTGTCCGTCGCCTGCCCGTCGGCGACGCAGTGCACGGCGGTCGACGCGAGCGGCGGCGAGGTTACATTCGATCCGCAGTCGCCGGGGATGCCGTCGCCGGTCACGATCGACTCGACCAGTGACGACGTGCTGGCCGGTGTGAGCTGCGCGAGCCCGACCACGTGCTCGACGGTCGATACCGGGGGATACGAGGTGACGTTCAACCCCCAGGCCGGACAGTTGTCGACTCTCAGCCCGGTTGGCAGCAGCAGCAGTCCGGTGGCGATCTCGTGCCCCACCGACCAGTGCGTCGTCGTCGATTCCGGCGGTGGCGCGGACACTTTCGGCCCCAATGGCGCGTCCAACACGACCATCGACGGCTCGGTGCCGCTGACCAGCGTCTCGTGCTTTGCGGTCACGAGCGGCACGGAATGCGTGGCGGTCGACGTGCACGGCAACGAGGTCGCCGCCGTTGTGATCGCGCTCGGCTCGTCGTCCTCGATCCTCGCCGCGAACCCGGTGGGGATCGACCGCGACGGGATTCCGACCGCCGTGTCATGCCCGGCGGCAAGTCAATGCACGGCCGTCGACACGAGCGGTAACGCGATCACGTTCGGCCCCGGTTCACCGGCCGGCGGCACTCCGGTCGCGATCGACGGGACGACCACGCTGACCGGTCTCGCCTGCCCGACCGAGACGCAGTGCACGGCCGTTGACGTCCACGGCATCGCGGTCACGTTCGCTCCAGGATCGTCGACGCCGCCCACCGTCGGGGCGATCGACACAGAAGCCGCCGGCGTTTACGGGGTTGCATGCCCGGACACCACGCAATGCACGGCCGTCGACATCGGTGGCGGCGAGGTCACCTTCGACCCCAACGCGCCCGGCAACCCCACCCCCGTGTCAGTCGATCTGGGCCGCTCGCTCTACGGCTTGGCCTGTCCGGCGGCCACGCAGTGCACGGCCGTGGACGACCTCGGGGACGAGGTGACGTTCAACCCACAATCGCCGGGCACTCCGACCGCAAGGGCTCTCGAGAGCGGCCTCGGCCTGTCCGCGGTTGCGTGCCCGACGGCGGCGCAGTGCACGGCGGTCGACGTCGCCGGAGACGAGGTCACGTTTGACCCCCAGTCGCCGGGAAGACCGGAGATCGCGCGGGTCGACTCAAACCCGGCGGTGTCCGTCATCTGTCCCACCGTAACCGAGTGCAGCGCCGTCGACGCGGCCGGGCGGGTGGTGCTGTTCAACCCCCAGTCGCCAAAGAGCGAGTCGCCGAACACGCTCGACCCGTCCAACCAACTGAACGCGATCGCCTGCCGCACGCCGACCGACTGTGTCGCGGTCGACAGTGCTGGGCGGGCGCTCGAGGGTGATCCCGGGGGCGTGGCGCACTGGTCGGTCCAGCAGATCGCCGGTGGAAGCCCCGTTGCCGCAGTAGCCTGCCCATCGGCGCTCAAGTGCGTGGCGGTCGACACCGGTGGCGACCAGTTCGTGGGGTCGAGCGGCTCGCTGCCGCCGGTTCCTGGCCGCGTTTCGCCGCCGAAGATATCCGGCACGGCGCGAGCAGGCCACGTACTTCGCGAATCGCACGGAAGGTGGTCGGGCGATGCGACGTCGTTCCGCTATCAGTGGGAGCGGTGTAACACACGGGGTCGAGCGTGTTCGTCGATCCGCGGCGCCACCGGGCAGGCGTACCTGCTCGTCGCCAGAGACGCGGGTCACAAGATCCGCGTGCTCGAGTCGGCATTCAACATCACCGGCGCAGGCCCGCCGGCGGGGTCGGCGGCGACCGCGTTCGTCCGGCCGCGGGTCGCGGTGGCGGCCACTCGGCTGTCTCTCGCTGGGGTTGCCGAGCGCAAGCCGAAGCTGTCGTTCACGGTGACCGCCGGGCCTGGCGAGCCGCCGCTCAACGCGATCGTGGTCCGGCTAGCGGCTTTCCTCGACGTCTCCCGGGGAGCTTCCGGGCTCCAGCACGGGATCGTCGTTGACGCGCGCGGGGAGAAACTCGAGTTCTCGGTTGGGATCAGTGGCCGGAAGCTGGCGCTCAAGTTGCGCAAATCCTCCATGAGCGTTCGGGTCACGATCGGCCCTGACCTGATCGCGACGAGCACGGCGGTAGCGAGGCGCGCGCGGTCGCGCAAGCTCACCAGCGTGACCATGCTGATCGTGGTGACCGAGACCCGTGGCACAAGGACTCAGCTGCGTCCGATGGTCCCGGTCAGCTGACAAATCCCGATCTCTGGAGCCGGTCTTGCCCTGCAAGACGGGAGGTTCTCACCCCGATGCGAGACGGGTGCGAAACATCTGTGGCTCAAGTAAAGCTTGAACGTGTAAGGTCGCGGTAACGGCGGTGCGGGGCGCGCGCGGTCGCCCGCCGCAGCGGGACACCTGGACCCCGTTCTGCGTAACGCCGGCCGGTGAACCGAGGCGGCGTGGCGGGCCGGCACGACCATCCTTCACCACTCGATCACCCACTATGCCGCAGCACGCGGGAACTTTCCGTCGGCCTCGGTATTGACTTCGGACATGACGATCTGGGACTGTGGAAAAGGAATATGGAGCCCCGTGAAGGGGCGGTCGACGAAGCGCTTTGGGGGCGCCCGGCGTGGGGGGGATTACGCCACAGTGACGGTCAGCGGGATGTCTATACGTGGCTAAGCGTTTGATTCCTGCACTCTCGGGGACCCACGGCTCCGGGACGGCGGGCACGTTTGGCCTGAATGGCCTCGGCAGCCGCCGTATGCGGTTCTGGTTCGCCGTGGCGTGCGCGATGTCGCTAGCCCTGCCGTACGCAGTGATGATCGCCGAAGCAATCCGCTCCGAGATTGACGCACCGGCCGTGCCGGTCGCGATTCCGGCGCTGTCGCTGCCGGCGGCGCACTTTCCACAGGTGCCGGCGCCGACCCTGCGCGCGCCCGCGGTCCCGGCGTCGGCTCCGTCGGCGACTCCCGCGAACGCCGCGGGCGGCCCGACACGTGCCGTTCGCACCGCGCGCGGCTCGAGAGTGGTTCGAACCCGGACCGTCGGACGTCCCGGCAGCCGGACCGTGCAGATCCCGGTCACCAACAGCTCCTACTCGCTCGTCCCCGGATCCCCGTCGGGCAATACCCGAATCAACCTGCCGAGCTCGCCCGTCGTTCAGGGGCTCGCGACCGCGTTGGCCGCGGCACCGGTGGTGGTGAACACCGAGCCGCCGCCACCTCCGATGCCTGCGCCGGCGCCGGTGGTTGCCGCACCCCCGGTGCCTGAGCCGCTCCCCGCCGCGGCTCCTGCGACCACGCCCGTCCCTGTGAGCGCTCCGACCGCCAGCCAGTCGCTGGCAAGCACGTCCGCGGCGAAGTCGGGGCACGCAGAAACGAGGACGGCGACCCCAGACGCGCAGGCACCAGACACGTCAGGGGCAACCACTCAGCCGGGCAGCGCCCCCGCCGCGCCGACGACCGCACCCGCGACCATGGCAACGGCCCCCACGACCACGGCGGCGGCAGCGCCGGCGGCTGTGAGCGACTCGTCATCGGCGGCCGCTTCCTCGCCACCGTCTTCGGCTCCCCCCACGCCCGCCCCCAGCTCCACCGCAACGTCGGCGGCTCCGACCCCGGCGCCCGCCGCCCCGACGGCGCCGGCGGCTCCAGCCTCGACCCCGGCCTCGGCCGGTTCCGATTCTGAGGCTTCGACTCCGGACTCTGGCGCGACGGCATCAGACGTCACCGACCAGGCGGCCGCAAGCACCGGATCCAGCTCACCCTCAACCGACGCGGTGTCCACGGACACTCCCGCACCCGCCACGACGGCGACGGTGAGCAGCCCCGCTCCGCAGGCGACGACCTCCGACACGTCTCCGAGCTCGGTCTCCTCGGACCCGGCGTCCTCGACCGAGTCCCCGCAGGCCGCGACCTCTTCATCGGCCTCGAACCCGCAGCCGGTTGACACGTCGAGCTCCGCTTCAACGACAGCCGCGCCGGCGCAGAACACGGCCCCAACCCCGACGGTGACGCCGGCTAACGGCTCGGCGGCGCCGGCGAGCTCGGTGTCGATCAGCAGCGCCAACCCCGCCGACCCAAGCGCCGGCGAAGGTGTGGGCGGGGATATCGCCGCACCGGCGGCGGGCAGCGTGAAGTCGACGGACACCACGGACAGCGGGGATCTGATCACGCTGTCTTCGACGGCTCAGACCAGTAGCACAAGCACTCAGACGAGCTCGGCAATCTCGGCCTCGATTGCCGCCGGCACGGTCGTGACGTCGTCTGCGGGGTCGTCGAGCGCCGGGGCCAACACGGTGCTCGTCGTCGCGGGTGACCCGGCACCGGATGCGACGACGTCGACCATGCCGGCGGACCTTGGCTCGGTCGTGGCGACGTCGGGCTCGGACCAGGCGCCGATCCTGGCGACGGCTCCCGGATCGGTCGCCGCGAGCGGAACGTCACGAGTCGGGATCGACCCGGCGAGTACGACAAGCTCTGATTCGATCACCCCGCCGCCGACCGATGAGGCCTCGACGCTTACGAGCGCCACTCTCGCGCCGCTCGACGCGGCCGCGGTACCCGGGAGCGGGCGTGGCCCTCCCGCGTCCTCGCTCAATCCGTTGACGCTTCCGGTGTTGGACGCGGCGGTCACGGCGGCTGAGGCCGAGTGGCAGTCGGTGTTCCCGGAAGCGAGTTTTGCCGGGGTTTCTGTCTCGATTGGCAACCTGCCGAGCTCGGAGCTGGGAGTGACCGTCGGCACGGCGGTGACGATCGATCCGTACGCAGGCGGGTATGGATGGGCGCAGGTCAACCCGGGCGATCCGCAGGGAATGGACCTGGTCACGGTCGTCGCACACGAGCTCGGGCATGTGCTCGGTTATGGCGAGTCGACCGACCCGTCGAACCTGATGTCTGAGTGGCTGTCGGCCGGGCAGACACGCACGGTCACGAGCGCAGCGCAGCTGTCGGGGGTGCCGGCGTACGCGTCCAGCTCGAACGCTCCGATCTTCCAACAGGCCGCACCGATCAGCTTCGCGATCGGCGGTCTGCCCGTGACGACGCTCGACGTGGGCAGCGTTGTGATCGGAACCACCGGCTCCGTGTCGGTCACGCTCACGAACGCGGGCTCTTCGGCGGTTAGCGGGTTGGTGTTCTCGTTCGCGTCGGGGTCGTCGTCGCCGTTCACGGTGACAGGGCCGACGTCGATCGCGGCCGGCGGCACGGCGACGCTGACGCTTTCGTTCCTGGCCCCGAACGTGCAACAGACGTGCAGCGACACGCTCGTGATCATGGGTACGGTCGGCGCGCAGACGTTTGCACAGGATGCGCCCGTCACCGGGACGCCCGGGCCGGTCGGACTCAGCGGCACATCAGGGTCCTCGCTCGCGTTCCCGGCCACCAACGTCGGGACCGCAGGCATGCTCACCGTGACGCTCTCCGACGTCGCCGGCAGCGATCTCAGCGGCCTCTCGTTCTCGCTGGCGTCCGGCACCTCGTCGCCCTTCACGATCACCACGACCTCGCCGCCGACCAGCCTGACGACCAGCGGCACGGCGACCCTGGCGCTGTCGTTCCCAGCGCCGAGCCCGAGCGTGGTGCAGACGTACACCGACACGCTCGACATCGATGGAACATGGAACGGCGCCCCGTTCACCGAGGCGATCCCGGTGTCCGAGACGGTGACGCCGCCCGTCACGCTCGCGGTCAACAGCACGACCACCACGTCGCTGCCGTTCGGCAGCACCGCGATCGGCGCGACGACCCCGCTGAGCGTGACGCTGTCGAATGGAGCCAACGCGGCGATCACCAATCTCACGTTCACGATCGCGTCGGGTCCCTCGTCATCCCAGTTCCTGATCACGACGACATCGCTGCCGACAAGCCTGGCGACGACGGACACGCCGACGCTGTCGCTCTCATTCACGGGCCCGGGTGTGCCGGCGTCCTACAGCGCGACGCTCGACATCGCCGGAACGGTGAACGGCGTCTCATTCACGGAGGCCGTCCCGCTGTCCGCGGTCGTGCCGGCGCCGATCACGGTGAGCTCGCTGCAGTTGGGCAACGTCCTGATCGGAACGACCGGGACCGTGACGGCGACGATCACGAATACCGCCGCTTCCGCAATCTCGAACCTCACGCTCTCGTTCGGAAGCTCGACGACGTTCTCCGCCGTCGCACCGTCCTCCACCTCGATTGCGGCAAACAACGGCACCGTCACAGCCGTGTTGTCGTTCGCCGCCCCGCTGACGCCACAGAGCTACGCGGGCATGCTGACGGTAGCCGGGACACTCAACGGGGTGGCTTTCACGCAGACGTTCTCGGCGTTCGCTCAAGCCACGCCACCGCTGACGTTCTCGGTCAACAGCAACCCGGTCACGACGCTCACATTCCCCACCGTCACGATCGGCACGGCGGGGAGCCTGAGCGTCAGCATCGCGGACCCGACGAGCGGTGCGATCTCCAGTCTTCAGTTCGCGTTTGCATCGGGCTCGGGATCGCAGTTCACCGTGGTGAACACTGCCCCAACAAGCGTCGCGGCGAACGGGTCGGCGTCGCTGAACCTCTCATTCGCCGCGCAGACAGCCTTGGGCACCTACAGCGGCACGCTCGTCATCTCTGGCGTGCTGACGATTCCGGGCGCGGGCAATACGCCGACGAAGACCGTCCCGTTCACTCAGAGCGTGTCCGTATCGGCAGTCGTGCCCGCACCGGTGGGGCTGAGCGTGCCGTCGACCTCGGTGACGACGCTCGACTTCGGACCGGTCACTATTGGCGCGTCGGGTCCGGGTGGGACGCTGAGCGTCACGTTCACCAACCAGAGCGGCGCGGCGATCACCGGGCTCGGGCTCGCGTTCGCCGCAGCCTCCTCCCCGTTCACCGCCGCCGCGCCGTCGCCGACGACCCTGGCCAGCGGGGCGAGCGAGACGGTGCAGCTGACGTTCGCTGCGACTGGTGATTCGCCGAGCTATCTAGACACGCTCCAGATCACCGGAACGATCGGGACCACCCCGTTCACCCAAGCCGTCGCGGTGTCCGCCGAGGTCCCGTCGTTCCTGGCCGCTGTCGAGAACGAACTGCTGGCGTATGAGAGCGGCGGCGCGGTCGGAATGAAGACGCTCACGGCCGGCACGTCGATCCCGATCGGGAACGTGCTCGTGCTGGCGATGCCGACGTTCACGTTCCAGGGGTTCACGGTCAGCGGCGGCCTGTTTACCGGCATGATCGGCGTCACGTCGACCGGCGCGACGATCGCCGCTGGTGGCCTGACCGCCACCTTCGGCGCGGTGTCCGGCAACTACGTCCTGAACGGACAAGCCGCCGGCGCGGGCACGTTCACCCTCTCGCTCGCGGCGCCATCCACGACGACCCCGAGCTCGATCACGACCCCGAGCATCCTGGCGGGTTCTTCGGGTGCGGTCACGGTCGTCTCGACCGATGACGGTACCCGCTCCCAGACCACGTTCGGCGCGACCGGAGCGCAGGCAAGTTTGACCGCCGGCGGGAGCGGCGGCCCGACGGTCACGATCTCGGGCGCATCGCTCGCGCTGGTCTCGAGCACGCTCGATGTCAGCGGAGTCCCGGGGTTCGCGGTGCAGGTCACCGGCACGGTCGCGCTCACCGCGGTCACCGGCGCGACGCTCGCCGGCTCCGGCTGGTCGGCCGACTACGACACCGCCGGGAACATCGGCCCGGTGGTCGTCAGCACCGGCTCGGGCGGGTCGGTCATCCTCACGCTCACCCAGCCCGCCGGGACCACCGGCGCCTGGACGTCCGTGTCCGGCCCCGCCGCCCTCGCGGTCGGATCGCTCGGGTCGATCCAGGGGACGTTCGCCGTCACCGCGGGCATGTCGTCGCTGACGATTGCCGCGACCGGGGTGTCGGCCGCGATCACCGGCGGGACAGGCAGCGCCGCGATCCAGGTCTCCGGCGCGTCGGGCTCGATCACCCTCACCACCGCGGGCGCGTCGGGCAGCGCGGCTGGGCAGGTCCTGCTGACCGGCGCCTCGCCGCTGATGTTCTCCGCGGCCGGGTCGGTGAGCTTCTCGACTACGACGCCGTCGTTCACGATCGCCGCGACCGGCACGCTTCAGATCGGCGGGCTCGTGGGACTCACCGGCGCGATGGCGTTCACGGCCGGCACCGGATCGATCGGACTGTCGATCACGAGCACCCCCGCGGGCGGCTCCCAGATCTCGCTGGCCGTGCAGATCAACCCGGACGGAACGTTCGCGGCGAACGGCCAGGTCGCATTAGCGCTGCCGTCGCTGCTCTCCGGCGTGTCGCTCGGCGGGCCGGTCACGCTCCAGGTCAACACATCCAGCCTGCCGGTGATGGTCGGCGGCACGACGGTCCCGGCCGCGACTGGCGGCGCCGTCCAGTTTTCGATTACGAGCGGGCCGTCCGGCTCGGCGGTCGCGCTGGCCGTGCTGATCACCCCGACCGGGAAGTTTGCCGCCGCCGGTCAGATCGCGGCCGCGACACCCTCGGCGGCCGGCCTGTCGCTGAGCGGGCAGCTCTCAATCCAGGTCAACACCAGTAGCGCCGCTGTGTCGCTGGCGGTGCCCGGGGCGAGCTCGCCGACGACCGTCAACCCCGGCACTCTGACCGCGAGCGCAAACGGCGCCTCGCTTTCGACCCCGCTCGGGGTCGTGAGTGGCAACTTCGCGTTCGGTACGGACGCGATGACGAACGGGACGAAGATCGACGTCACCGGCGCGTCGCTGCAGCTCGGCTCCGCGACCGGTGCCGGCTTCGCCGTGGCGGGATCGGCGTATGCGCTCGTGCTGCCGAGTGGCCTATTCGCGCTGAGAGCGTCAGGCGGCGGGACGCTTTCGGGGATCTCGAGCGTCACCTTCACCGGCTCATCGTTCAACGGCGAGTTCAACAACACCGGCCAGAACGTCACGCTCGCCGACGACACGACGGACGCCGCCGCCGTCATGGCCGGCGTCGACGACGTCCAGGGCAACGGCGTGACCCTCGCCGTCGGCTCCGCCGTCAGCCTCACGGGCAACTTCGCGGTGCAGGTCAGCACCGCCGGGCCGACGTCGGGAGAGGTCGTGATCGGTGCGAGCGGGCTGAGCGCGAGCGTCGGGTCCTCCCCGGGACCGCAGGTCGAGGTGACGAACGCGACGTTCGTGGCGGCGGTCGCGCCCGATCAAACGTACGCGCTGCAGGCCGCCGGCACCGCGTCCGTGACTGGGCTGAGCGGCGTAACGGTCAGCGGCACGATCGGCGTCGAATACAACACGAGCACGAACGCGGTGATGGAGCAGATCACGGTCGCCGGGATCGCTCAGGCGCTCAACGTGCCGGGTGCCACGTCGTCGACCACTCCGTTCTCGCAGTTTGGTGGCGCCAACGTGATCGTCGTGGTTCCCGGCGCCCGACTCAGCGGCGCGCTGTCGTTCGCCTCCGCAGCCGGAGGGTTCACGATCTCACTGACGGGCGGGACCATCAACATCGGCGGCTCGCTCGCGGTCGCGACCGGTGTGAACGGCAGCGTCGCCGTGGCATCGGGCAGCCTGACGCCGACCCTGAGTGCTTCGTCGCTGGCGCTGAACGTGCCTGGTCTCGGCGTCACGGCCATGGGCGCAGTCACTTTCAGCGGCGCGGGCGACTCGATCACCGTCACGCTCGGCGCGGCCGGGTCCCCCGCGACTGTGACGGTGGCGGGCCAGTCGGTGTCGGGCGTGTTCGCGGTGCAGGCGAGCGATTCGCAGCTGGCGGTGTCCGCGAGCGATGTCGCACTGCAGATCGGGTCCTACCTGACGATCGGCGCCGCCGGCGGCGCGAGCGGTGAGCTGCTGCTGAGCAGCGCCGGTGTCGCCGCGGACATCACCGTGCCGTCGATAACGCTGACCGTGCCGACACTCCAGGCGACGTCGGCATCGGGTCAGATCGAGATCAACTCGCAGCCCATCCCGATCAGCCAGACGTTCGCGGGCTCGAGCTCGCCGCTGGTGTTGCCGGCGGGCCCGTACGTCGAGGTGTCGGTGACCCTGCCCGAAACGCCGATCGGCACGAGCACCACGACGGTCGGCCAGCTCGCCGGTTCGTTCCTGTTCCAGCACCAGGTCGTGAACGGCGCGACGCTCACGGTGGTGGGCCTCAGCGGCGTGTCGGTCTGGGTCGGCTCGGCGACGACCGCGTCGTTCACGAACGGGCAGGGCGTCCTCGTGATCACCTCCAACGGAATCGCCGGCTACGTGTCGGGCTCGGTGTCGGGTGGACCTCAGGTGCTCGTCTCGATCAACACGACCGGTCAGACGATCGACGACATGGTCACGATCGGCGGTCAGCAGCTCACGGTCGACTTCGGCTCGGGCGAGGGGAACGTTTTCGCTGTCTCGCTCAGCAATCTCTCCTACAACCTCGGCAACTACGCGACGATCGAGGGCAACATCACGCTGTCTGCGTTCACGACCTCGGCGGCTGACGGCGGCATGACCGGCGCGGCGTTTGCCGGGACCGGGCTGACCGTGTTCTTCGGGAACGGGCCGGCGCAGCTCGCGAACGGCGACCCGAACCCACTCGCGGTTGGGTTGTTGCTGACGAACGCGAGCGTCGCGCTGTTCACCTCGGGCTCCAACTACGCGTTCGAAGCGCAGGGCACGGTCCAGCTCGTTGGCGTCCCGAACGTGTCGATCTCGGGGCAGGCTCATGTCCAGCTGGACACGTTCGCCCAGGCGTTCAATGAGAGCATTCCCGCGGGGCCGTCGAACATTCCGCTGGTGTTCTCGGCGGGCTCGTTCACGTCGGTCGGTGGGCTCGGGTTGAGCGTGAACATGTTCGGGGAGTCGCTGACGACCGATTTGTCGGTCAGCGATAATGGCGGTTCGATCGCTCTGACGGCTTCGAACACGCAGCTCACGCTGTCGGCTCCGAGTGGGAACGTGAACTCGCGCGGGCCCCCGCTGGTCCAGCTGTCTAACGGCGCCGGCCAGCTGTCAATCTCGAGCTCCGGCGTCTCGGGCGCGCTGAGCGGATCGGTCTCGATCTCGCTCCCTGGCATCGCCCTCACCGGCACCTTCGATGTGCTCGTCAACACGACGGCACAGCAACTGACGGTGACCGACGGTGCTAGCAACAGCGTCATCCTCCCGGCCGGTCCGTACGTCCAGATCGCGACCGTGGGAAGCACCCCGGCGTCCCTGACCGTCGGCGGTCAGACGCTCTCAGGCCAGTTCTCGTTCACGCAGTCGACCGTCGCGGGCGTCGCGACGACGACCCTGACCGTCGCGAACGGCACCGCCGGTGTGTTCGCGGGCGGGTCGACGCCGCTGCTGTCGGTGCAGAACGGGCAGGGCACACTGACCGTCACCTCCGGCGGAATCGTCGGCACCCTGACGGCGACGGTCAACGCGAACACGACGGGGTTCAGCCTCACCGTCTCGACCCTCTCGATCGCGGTCAACACGACCTCGACCGCCACGGCCGGGCTGCCTGCCGGCCCGTTCCTCGCGATCGACGCGACCGGCGCGACCCTGACTGTCGCGGGGGAGACGGTGTCGGGGAACTTCAGCTTCCAGACGAGCACCGATAACGGCGGGAACCCGGTGGCGCTGATCGCCGCGAGCGGCCTGTCGCTCACGCTCGGGCCTGCATCGCTGACGAACGGGGGCGGCGAGGCGCTGCTGACCTCGTCGGGGATCGCGGGTCAGTTCTCCGGGCAGATCTCGCTGAGCGTGCCGGGCGTGTCGGTCAGCGGCGGGCTGTCGGTGCAGGTCAACACGACCGGCGGCCCGGTCAACGAGGTGTTCAGCGTGGGCGGTCAGACGAGCACGCTGACGCTCCCGGGCGGCACCTCGTATCTGCAGATCGCGGGCAGCAACGCGTCGGTAACGGTCGCGGGTCAGACAGTGACGGGGAGCGTGACGCTGACGACCGCCTCAGGAACGACGACGCTGGGGTTGTCGAATGTCTCGCTGTCGCTCGCGGGCGGCGTCGTGACCGTGACCGGCGGGAGCGGCAGCCTCACGCTCGACCCGGCGGCGGGCGCGTCGGGGAGCTTCACCGGCACGTTCGCTCTGAACGTCCCCGGCGTCTCGCTGAGCGGCACCGTCACCGTGAACTTCGCCGATAGCCCGAGCCCGTCGGTCGACGTCACGTTCGATAACGCGTCGGTGACGATCGCGGGTCAGACGCTGGCGGGCGATCTGACGTTCACGCAGACGGTCGGGACCGGCGGTACCCCCGTCGTGACGGTCGCGTTCCAGAGCACCGGAACGACTCTGTTGGCGTTCGGCCCGTCGGGCTGCACGGCCACGAGCACCTGTTTCGTGTCGGTCGCGTCAGGGTCGGGCGAGTTCGTGCTCTCGAGCCAGGGCGTCGCCGGGGATCTGCAGCTGACCGGCGTGGCGTTCGATCTCCCCGGCGGGATCACCCTCGCCGGCAGCTACAGCCTTGAGATCAGCACTTTGCCGACGGCAGTCAACCAGGCGTTCACGATCGCCGGGACCACGTCCACGCTCGCGCTACCCGCCGGGCCGTATGTCGCGGTCAGCGCGACCGGCACCACCCCGGGGACGGGCGCGACGCTGACCGTGAGCACCGGGAACTCGCTGTCCGGGAGCTTCCTGTTCCAGGACCAGGCGGGCACGATCGTGCTCGCCGCGACCGGCCTTACCGCGCAGGCGGGCGGCACCCAGGTCCTGTCGGGCGGGCAGGGCGCGCTCGTCATCGAGAGCAGCGGGGTCGCGGGGCTCTTCACCGGCCAGTCGCTCAGCGACACGAGCGTGGCGCTTCAGGTCAACACGACCGGCGGCGCGGTGGATCAGACGGTCACGGTCGGCGGCCAGCCGATCGAGATCCAGTACGGCGCGAACCAGGGGAACTTGTTCGCGATCGCGGTCTCGACCGTTCTTGACTACAACCTCGGGAACTTCGTGACCGTGTCCGGGACGATCACGTTCACGAGCACGACCGTGAACAGCGCGACCGCGAACGCGTTCGCCGGGACCGGCGTGAACATCTTCATCGGACAAGGCCCCGCCTACCTGTCAAGCGGCGGGATCAACCCGCTCGCCACCGGCCTCCTGATCTCGAACGCGCAGGTCGGGTTCATCGAAGAGGGAACCGGATCGTCGGCGACGTTCGCGCTCAGCGCAACCGGGACCGTGACCCTGCTCGGCGTCCCCGCCATCACCCTGTCCGGGACCGTCAGCGTCGCGTTCAACAACACCGGCCACGACGTCAACCAGACGATCACGAACCCGGCCAGCCCCAGCGCCGGCGTCCTCGTTGATGTCGCCAACGGCACCCAATCGTTCTCGATCGCGAACGGCCAGCTGAGCGTCCTCGGGCAGACGCTGAGCGGCAGCTTCGCGTTCGCGCCGCAGCCCGCGGGCGGCGTCATCGTGTCGGTGTCCGGCGCGTCGCTGTCGCTCGGCGGCGGCGCGGTCTCGCTCACCAACGCCAGCGGCACGCTCGTCCTCGGCTCGGGCGCGTTCGCCGGCGACGTTTCCGGGACGCTGAGCACCACGATCCCGGACGTGTCGTTCACCGGCACGTTCAGCGTCCAGTTCAACACCTCCACCGCGCCCATCGCCACGACGGCAGGGACAACGGCGATCGACCTGCCCGCCGGACCATTCCTCTCGGTCGCTGCCACCGGCGCGACGCTGACCGTGCTCGGACAGACCGTCAGCGGCAACTTCACGCTCACGCCCGTCCAACTCCCAGACGGCACGCAGGCGACCGCGATCGCCGCCTCGGATGTGAGCATCACGCTCGGCACTTCCGGATCGGGCGTGTCGGTCACCAACGGGCAGGGACTCCTGCTCCTGACCTCGGCGGGGATCGCCGGACAACTGTCCGGCACGGTCGCCGTGAACCTCCCCACCAGCGCGTCGCTAACGGGGACGTTTGGCGTGATCGTGAACACGACGCCCAACGCCCTGACCACAAACGTCACCGTCGCCGGATCGGCAGTCGCGATCGACGCGCCGGCCGGCCCGTACTTCGAGATCACCGCGACCGCAGCGACGCTGACCATCGCCGGGCAAACGCTGAGCGCCAACGTCACGATCATCGATGCCAGCTCCCCGACCAACGGCTCGCTCCTCGAGGTCGGGATCACCAACGGGTCGCTGTCGCTCGCCGGCGGCGTCGTGTCCGTGACCGCGATCAACGGCGCGCTGTTCCTCGAGCCCAGCGTGCTTGCCGGCTCGCTGCAAGCCACGGTCGCCGTGAACGTGCCGAATGTCAGTTTCTCGGGTACGTTCACCGCACAGTTCAACACCAGCACTCAACCGGTGACCGGCAACGTCACCGTCGCAGGCACGACGATCGCGCTCAACGTCCCCGGCAACCCGGGCGGCCCGACCGTCGAACTGACCGGCACCAACGTCTCGCTCACCGCACTCGGGCAGACGGTCAGCGGCAACTTCACGATCGCTGACTCGCCCTCGGGCCTCACCGTCACGATCACGAACCTTGTCGCGGACCTCGGCGGGACGAGCGCATCGCCACTGATCGCCGTTACGGGCGGCGGGAGCATCACGCTGACGAGCGGCGGAGCGTTCGGCTCGATCTCGGTCTCGGTGGTGATCAATGGCTCGTCCGGCGTGTCGTTTGGCTCGGGCGACACGTTCTCGCTCGACTTCAACACGACCTCGACGCCGCAGGGCACGCTTGCGGCCGGCCCGTACGTCCGGATCGACGCCTCGCCCCTGCACCTCACCGTCGCCGGCCAGACGGTGACCGGCAACGTGTTCATCCAGCTGACGACCAGCGCGGGCGGCTCGCCGTCCGTGGTCGTCGGGATCAGCGGCGGGACGCTCTCGCTCCTGGGTGGCGACGTTACCGCCCAGGACGTCACCGGCGTTCTCGTGCTCTCTCCGAGCGCGATCGCGGGAACCCTGAGCGCGACCGTCTCGGTCTCGGTTACGGGCCTGTCGGTGAGCGGAACGTTCACCGTGTCGATGAACACCGGCGTCGCAGCAATCGCCAACAGCTACCAGGTCGGCGGCACGATGGTCTCGATCAACGTCCCGGCCGGCCCCACGTTCGCCGTCCAGGCCACGAACGCCTCGGTGACTGTCGCCGGGGTGACGCTCACCGGCTCGGTGGCGTTCGAGCAGACCGAGATCGGAACCGCGCCGACACAATCGTCCGGGCTTCTGCTGGCGATCTCGAACGCCAGCCTCGCCTTGGGCGACGGCACGGAGAACTTCCTAAACGTCACCAACATCAACGGCGCGATGCTGGTGATCACCTCAGGCGCGAACACCGGCGTCGCCGGTGAGCTCAGCGCAAACGTCGCGATCAATCTCCCCGGCGTTTCGGTCTCGGGCAGCTTGGCGGTCGAGCTCAACACGACCCCCAACCCCGTTGACGACACCTTCCAGCTCAACGGCCTCGCCGCCACCGTCAACGTGCCCGGAGGCAATCCGTCCTACCTCGAGCTGAGCGGTACCGGGATCACGTTGACGGTCGGCGGTCTCTCGATCGCGGGCAACTTCACGTTCTTGGAAGGCACGGCCGGAGTGGTCGTCACTCTCTTGAACGCCTCGTTCTCGCTCGGAGGGGGCCTGATCTCGGTCGCACAGGGCGCCGGCACGATCGACTTCGTGAGCGGGGGCGTGTACGGCGCGTTCACCGCAGCGCTCGGATTCAACGTCAGCGCAGTCAGCGCGACCGGCACCTTCGAGGTCGAGCTGAACACCACCGGCTCTATGCAGCAGGTCGCGGATCCCTTGAATTCGAGTAACACGCTGTCGATCGACGCGAAAACGACCTCGGTCTCCGGAACGAACGTCAGCCTCAGCGTTGCCGGCGAAGAGATCGGCGCCGGGACGCTCGTCATCACCTCGGGCTCTACGTCCGATGGCACCAAGTACGTCGCGTTCGCGATCGAAAACCTCACCCTGCAGATCTCGAGCGGCGGACAGACTTTCGTGAACATCACCGCGGCCGACGGCGTCAGCGCCGACCTGTTCGTTAGCTCTGCGGGTGTTGCCGGTCAGCTCACCGCGACCGTTGTAGCGAATGGCCCGAATCAGACGTTCAACCTCCCGAGCGGGATTTCGCTCGGCGCGACCTCGCTCAAGCTCTCGTTCAACACGGGCGCGGCCCCGGTCGATGAGCAATTCTCGGCTGGAAGCGCATCGGCCACGATCAACCTGCCTGCCGGACCGTTCCTGAACGTCGAGGTCGATGGCGCCACGCTTTCGTTCACGTCGGCGAACCTGACGATCTCGGGCAGTTTCGTGTTCGCACAGAACACCGAGCCGAGCTTCGGCTCGGGCTCGGCAGTCGGAACGGCCCCCGGCACCGGAACTGTCTCCTCGGTCGCGGTGGCGGACGTGAACGGCGACGGTCTTCCGGACATCGTCGTCGGCGTCAACGGCGGCGCGAGTCTGCTGTTCCTCAACTCGAAGACCTCGCCGGGCACGTACAGCGCGGCGCCCGCGGGCGACTTCCCGGCGTTGACCAACGCCGGCACCGTCGCCGTCGCGCTCGCCGACGTCAACAACGACGGCCTGGCCGACCTGATCGTCGCCACCGGCGGCGCGAACGGCCAGACACAGGTGTTCCTCAACCAGGGAACCAGCAACGGCCAATGGCAGGGCTTCGCATCAACCCCGACGCAGACTCTGATGACGCCCGGCGCGACGTCGCTCGCGCTCGGTCAGCTGTACAGCTCAGGGTTCAGCGACCTCGCCGTCGGCGCGAACGGCAACGGTGGCACCACCGAGGTATTCCAGAACCAGGGGAACAGCAGCACCGGCGCCTGGCAGAAGTTCGCCGCGGGCACCCCGCTCTCCACCCCCATCACGAATGCCACCGCGGTCGCGATCGGCGACGTCAACGGCGACAAACTGCCCGACCTCATCGTCGCCACCGCGGGCAACGTCTACTTCTATCTACAGACGCCGCCGGCCTCGGCGTCGGGGACGCCGACGCTCGTCCGGAACACGACGGCGACCCTGACCACGAACGGCGGCACGGATGCAGTCGCAGTCGGCGACCTCAACGGAGACGGGTTCGCCGACATCGTCGTCGCGAACAAGGGCACCGCCAGCCAGTACTTCCTGAACAAGGGCAACAACACCGCCACGCCTCCCGTCTGGCAGGGCTTCGCCGCCGGCGTCAACCTGTCGTCGACGACCTACAACGCGACCTCGGTCGCGCTCGCGGACGTGACCGGCAACGGCCTGCTCGACGTCATCCTCGGTGTCTCGAACGGGTCCGCTGAGGAGCTCCTCAACACCGGCTCGAGCGGCACTCCGGCAACATGGCAGGGCCTCGGCTCGCCGACCGCGATCAGCGGAACCATGGACGCAACGGCGCTCCTGCTCGCCGACGTTCACAACGGCACCCTGCCCGACATCGTGTCCGTCGGAACGGGGAGCGGGGCCGCCACGGTCAACGAGGACGCCGCGCAGAACGTCACGAGCATCGCGTTTGTGGGCGTGACGCTCACGGCGGGTAGCAGCCAGGTACTGACGGGTGGCCAGGGTGCGGTCGTGCTGCTGCCAGGCGGTGTCGCAGGCACGTTCACCGGCACCGACCAGCAGAGCGGCAACGTTGGGGTAAGCGCCGAGGTCCAGTTCAACTCGACCACCGGGGCCGTCGACCAGACGATCGTCGTCAACGGCGTCTCGATCGCGGTCACGTTCACGTCAGCGCAGTGCAACGGATGCACCGGCAGCCCCAGTGGCCCGTATTACGCGGTCTCGGTCTCGGCCGCGTTCAACGTCCCTCCGATCGAGATCACGGGGACCGTCAGCTTCAACTCCTCGGGCCAGGCGTTCGGCAGCGGCATCACGATCTTCGTCGGCAACGGGCCCGCGTTCGTCGGTCAGAACACCACGACTCCGAACAACCCGAACGCCGAAGGTGTCTACCTGAGCAACGCGAGCTTCGGGCTCTACAAGGACCCGTCCAGCGGGTACGCCCTGTTCGCGACCGGCACGGTCGGGGTCGTCGGCATCCCCGGCGTCACGTTCTCGGGCCAGGTGACGATCGAGTGGAACAGCACGAGCGCCACCTACACCGGATTCTCCGGGGACATGGCCGGCACTGTCACGTTGCCGGCGTCGATCCCGGTGCAGAGCCTCCAGGTCAGTTCGTCGAACATCTCGCTCGGCCTCCCCGGAGGTGTCCAACTGAGCGGTCTGATCGACTTCACTCCGAGCCAGGGCGGCGGGTTCGAGTTCGACGTCGGTACGCCCGCGACGCCGGCAACGCTGACGATCCCGGGGTTCAACCTCGATGTGAACGGCTCGGTGACGGTCACCGTCAGTGGCGTGTACGGATCGCTGACGGTCACTAACCCGAGCTTCAGCTTCTCTGGCGTCACGCTCTCCGGCGGAAGCGTCTCGCTCGGCGTCAACACGACGAGCTCGGTGCAGACGGCAGGCTCGTTCATGCTCCCCGCCAACTCGGTTCAGGTGGTCGCCGGCGGGGTGATGCTGGTGGCGTTCGGGCAGACGCTCTTGGGCACGTTCGTGTTCGAGCAGGTGCAGGGCCAGGTGAGCCCCGGAGCCGCTCCCGGCACGACCCCACCGGCGTACACCCTGATCAGCGCGTCCGGCGTCGACATGACGCTCGGCAGCGGAGCCTCGTGCACGAGCGGCGGCGGCAGCACAGGGATCGGCGTCGCCGTCTGCGCCGCGTCCGGAACGCTGCTGCTGACGTCCGGCGGCCTCGCCGGCCAGCTGACCGGCGGGATCAGCATCAACCTGCCGGGCAACGCGACGATGAGCGGAACGTTCACCGTCGAGGTCAACACCATGACGTCGGCGGTCGCCCAGCAATTCACGGTGCTCGGGACGACCGTCGCGATCAACGTCCCCGCCGGTCCGTACGTGGAGGTTGCCGGACAGGGTGTCCGGCTCTCGTTCGACGGGCAGTCGATCAGCGGCAACTTCCAGTTCACACAGGCCACGAACGGCTCCGGTCCGTCGGCGACGACCGTCACCGAGATCGCCGCTAACAACGTGAGCGCCACGTTCGGCGACGGGGGTTCCGGCGGCGTGACGCTCGCCAACGGGAGCGGCCTGTTCGTCCTTACCAGTAGCGGGCTGGCCGGCCAGCTCGGCGGCAGCGTGACCGTGTCCGTCCCGGGCGTGCAGATCCAGGGCACGTTGACGCTGCAGCTCAACACGGCGACTACTGCGGTCAACGACGCGATCTCGTTCGGCAGCCTCTCGGGCCCGAGCGGGGCGCAATCGATCGTGATCGGCGACGTCAACGGCGACGGCAAGCCGGACCTGATCGTGGCCGCGCAGAACGGCCAGGTCCTCGAGTACCTGAACAACGGGCAGCTCGGCGCGCTCACCGGCGCGACGCCGACCGTGATCGCGCAGGCCGGCAGCTCTGGTAACACCGCGACGCTCGCGCTCACGGCGCTCCAGAAGGGCGGCCCGCTCGACCTCATCGTCGCCAACAGCGCCGGTTCCAATGGCGTTTACCTGAACGACGGCAAGGGCGGGTTCACGCTCGACAGCCAGACCGACGCGTCGCTCGGAACCGACGGGACGGCCGTCGCTGTCGGCGATGTCAACGGCGATGGGCAACCGGACGTCGTGATCACGAGCGGCGACCAGGTCGAGCTGTATCTCAACGACGGCACGAGCGCCGGCAGTTGGAATGGATTCGGGACCACGCCGACCCCGATCGGCGGAAGCACGTCGCCGGTCAACGCGCTCGCGCTCGTGGCGCTGTCGAGCGGCGGCCCGCTCGACCTGATCGTCGCCACGAACGGCACGAACGGCGTCTACCTCAACAACGGCTCCGGAACGTTCACGGTGAACTCGGCATCGCTCGGATCTGACGGCACCGCGCTTGCCGTTGGCGACGTCAACGGCGACGGCACGCCCGATGTCGTGATCGACGACGGCGGCACCGTCGACGTGTACATCAGCACGGTGACCGGCGGGACCTGGCAGGGCTTCGGTACCCCGACGGCGATCTCGGGCCTCACGGGGGCGACGGCGCTCGCGCTCGCCGGCGTCACCGGCAGCGGGGCACTCGATCTGGTCGTCGCCAGCGCGTCAGGCACAGACGCCGTCTACGCAAACAACGGCTCGGGAGTGTTCACGCTCGACGGCGGGATCTCGCTCGGCAGCGACAGCACCGCGGTCGCCGTCGGCGATCTCAGCGGCGACGGGAATCAGGACATCTTGCTCGGCGGCGCCGGCGGCACGGTCGGCGTCGCGGAGTCGCTCGCGCTGCCCGCGGGCCTGTACGTACAGGTGCAGGGCTCGAACTTGGCGATCAGCGTGCTCGGCATCCAGATCAAGGGCAACTTCACCTTCACCGAGCAGCCCGGCACTACCAACAGCCCGGTGGTCTCCGTGTCGCTCACGGACGGCTCGCTCACGTTCGGCGGGTTCTCGTTCACGAACATCACGGGTGCCCTCCTGCTGACGAACGGCGGCGTCGCCGCGGACATCTCGATGGGCACGTCGCTGGCGATCGGCTCGCTGACGATCGCCGGCAACATCGGGTTCGAGCTGAACACAACGAACGCGCCACAGCAGCTCACGAGCACCATCGAGGTTCCGGCAGGGCCGTTCACCGCGTTCACCGGCGCCAACCTCTCGATCACGGTCGGTGGGTTCGCGCTGGCCGGCAGCTTCACGCTCGAGTCCGAGACCGACAGCACCGGCGCCAACGTGATCGTGGTGGCGGTCGCCGGCGCATCGGTCACGCTCAACTCAGACATGGTGCTGAGCGGCGTGCAGGGCGCGGTCGTGATCGAGCCCGGCGGCGTCGCCGGTCAGCTCCAGGGGACCGTCGACCTCTCGGGCTTGCTGCCAAGCGGCATCACGCTCAGCGGGACCGCCGGTCTCGTCATCAACCAGACCGGGAAAGAGGCGGCCGAGTCGCTCACGGTCGGCGGCCAGACGATCTCGTTCGATCTGTCCGGCACCGCGCCGGGTCAGACGACCGCGGGGCCATACGTGATCGTGTCCGGGACCGGGATGAAGCTGACCGTTCTCGGCCAGACGCTCAGCGGCAACTTCTCGTTCGAGCACTCGACCTCGGGCGATGTGCTGAGCGCGACCGACGTGTCCTTCAGCCTGGCCGGCGCCGTCTCGCTGACCAACGGAGCAGGGAATCTCGACATCGCCACAACCGGGTCCTCGCCCGGGGTGACGGGCGCGATCAGCGGCGACGTCAGCGTGACGATTCCCGGCGTCTCGGTCTCGGGCCAGATCAGTGTAGCCATCAGCCCGAGCGGGGTCTCCGTGAGCGGCAACAACCTCTCGATCGACATCGCGGGGCAGACGATCACGGGCGGAATCTCGTTCACATCGCAGAGTGGCGGCGGGATGCAGATCGCGTTCACCAACGTGACCACGTTCCTCGGAGTCCCGGGCTCGTTCGGAGTATCGCTTTCGGCCGGGAACGGTGTGATCACGGTTGCTAACGGCGCCGTCAGCGGCTTCATCATGGCGACCGCGACGTTCATAGGCCTGCCGGCCTCGATCAGCATCGGCGGCACGACCGGCATCGCGGTGACCGTCGATTTCGCTTCGGGGTCACTGTTCGTCCAGCTCGGCACGACGCAGAACCCGGTGTCGATCTCGGTGCTCAGCCAGTCGATCTCGGGCGTGTTCAGCTTCCAGCAGACGACCTCGGGCGGCACCTCGGTCGTACTGGTCACCGCGAGCGACGTCGGCATCTGCCTCGGCAGCGGGAACTGCTCCGGCAGCTGGATCGGAGCGCAGGTGACCAACGGTTCGGCGACGGTGCTCATCACGCAGGCCGGCGTCTCCGGCCAGATCTCCGGCGGCGTGACGATCAAGCTCGGCGGGACGGCCACCGTTCAGGCGACGACGGCCAGCGTGTCGTTCAACACGGCGTCGACCGCGGTCAATCAACAGTTCACGGTATCCCGCCAGAGCCAGACGCTGTCGCTCCCGGCGGGTCCCTTCCTGCAGCTCTCGGTGCAGGGCCTGCACGTCACGCTGGGCCCGCTCACGCTGACGACCGACGCGACGTTCGTCGACAACCAGGGCGCGATCACGGTCACGGTCGCGAACGCCGGACTGACCTTCTCGGCCGGCGGCGCGAACGTCGTTGTCGTCAGCAACGGCTCTGGCACGTTCGGCACCGCCACGGACGCAAGCGGGTTCTACGGGACGATCATGGCGAACGTCGCGGTCAACGTGCCGGGAGTCATGGTCAGCGGCACGTTCGGCCTCACGATCAACACCTCGGCGACGACACAGGGCAGCATCGCTCCGAACACGCTTGAGGTCACCGGAACCGGCGTCACGCTCGGGATCCTCGGCCAGACGCTGACCGGGAACATCGGCTTCGAGAAGACGGGCGACACGGTTGCGATCACGATCAGCCAGCTGACGCTGTCGCTCGGTACGGGCAGCTCGGCGCTGCTGAGCGCGACCATCAACAACGGCGTGCTCGTGATCACGCCGGGAGGTGTAGCAGCACAGCTGACAGCGTCGGTGAGCACCGGTGCGGCGCTGTCTTCGTTCCTGTCGTTCAGCGGAATGTTCTCGCTGTCGATCAATGAGAGCGCATGCGAGGTCACGAGCTCGACCGCGACGTTTGGCGACACCTGCACGACGACCATTTCGCTGCCGTCCGGGAGCATCGATGTCCCGGCCGGACCGTTCCTCGAGTTCGCCCTCGGGAGCCCAACCAATCCGGCGATGGTGACCGTGTTCGGAACCCAGATCAGTGGCGCGTTCGTGTTCCAGCAGCTGACGACCCAGTCGGGCACGAAGGTGATCTCACTCGGGTTCAGCAACGTGTCGATCTCACTTGGAAGCATCATCTCCGTCACCGGCGCCAACGGCGCCGTGGAGATCACGCCGGCGGGGGTTGCCGGCACCGTGACGGGAACGATCCAGCTCGGATCCACGCTGTCGAGCATCTTCAACATCAGCGGCCAGGTGAGCGTGCTGTTCAACAGCGAGTCGCAGGCCGTCAACGACAGCTTCACCTACAACCCGCCGAGCGGGTCGGCGGTTACCGAGACGATCAACGTTCCGGCCGGCCCGTACGTCGAGGTCGTCGCGGGGACCACGGCGAGTCCCTTCCACGCGACGTTCGCCG
Organism: uncultured Solirubrobacterales bacterium; assembly: GCA_963755525.1. Lineage (GTDB taxonomy): Bacteria > Actinomycetota > Thermoleophilia > Solirubrobacterales > Solirubrobacteraceae > Palsa-465. The sequence continues at coordinate 93,825 of CAVWKC010000027.1, forward strand.
GCCAGAGTCTTTCGGGGGTGTTCGCGTTCCAGACGGCGACGACCCCGAGCGGGTCGGTCACCGAGATCGGTGTCACCAACGGCAGCTTCGACGGCGAGGGGAACCTCACGGGCGCCCTCATCATCCAAACCGGCACCAACGCGGGGATCGCCGGGACGCTGCTGGTGGCGGCGAGCGTGGGCAGCGGCAGCCTGCAGGCGGGCGCGCAACTCGGGATCGAGTTCAACAACACGGGTGTTGCCGTCAATCAGCAGATCGACGTCGCCGGAACCGAGGTCACCGTCGACGTGCCGGCGCTTGCGAGCCCGTACTTCCTGGCCGTCGCCCAGGGGGTCACGATCAACCTCGACAACCTCGTCGAGATCTACGGGAACTTCAGCGTCGACCCGACGACCAAGGCGTTCGCGGGCAGCGGCCTGACGCTGTTCGTCGGCAGCGGCCCGTACGAGACGAACGGCACGGCCAATCCGAACGCGATCGGCGTCCTGGTCAACAACGCGTCGCTTGACTTCCAGCAGGAGTCAGGCGGCTACGCGCTGTATGCGACCGGGACGTTCGCGCTCGCCGGGCTGAGCGGCCTGAACGTGTCGGCGACTGTCACGCTCGAGATCAACACAACCGGCCAGACCGTGCCGTTCACACCATGCTCGACGACGGTCTGCTCCGTGGCCGGCACCACGAACTTCTCGCTGACCGCCCAGAACGTCGACATCAACGTCGCCAACGTGCTCGACATCAGCGGGTCGCTGTCGATCTCGCGGACGGCGGGCGGGACGCTGACGCTCGCGGTGGGCGGCCCGTGCTCGGGCAGCTTCGCCGGGAGCACCGGGTGCATGAACAGCAACTGCTCTGGCACCGCGTGCAACGACGCGGCGCTTACGGTGACGGTGTCGAGCACGCAGGTGTTCGCGCTGAAGGGGAACGCGACGTTCACGATCGATCCGGTGAACGGGTTCCAGATGCAGAGCTTCTCGATCGACGACGTTGGCGTGCTCGGGTTCGACATCTGCACGGTCGTGCCGGGCGGCTGCCCGTCGCAGCCCTCGACGCCGTCGGTGCTCCCGATCGCCTCACTCGCGTCGCCGATCAACAACGCCACGGTCGTGGCCGGTTCACTGACATCGCTCGAGTTCACGCTCACCGATCCAAGCGGCGGCACGTTTGGCTCGAATCCGTTTGCCGCCGGCGCACCCGTGCTGGTGGATCTCGCCGGTCAGCCGCTGTCGAACCTGACGTTCGGTACTCCGACCGCGGTCAGCGGCCTCGCGAACACGTACACCATGACCGTCTCCGGGTTCCCGGGGTCCTGCCCGTCGGGTGCGAACAGTTGTGTGGTCACGGTCGAGTTCCTGCCCGGCGCCTTCCAGGACTCGGGCGGCAGCAAGAACCTCGGGTCGATTCAGCAGTTCTTCCTGGTCTCGGGTTCAACCGTGACGCCCGCGCCCATCGCGCAGATCGCGAACCCGGCGCCGGGCGAGCCGGTCGCCTCCGAGGCGCTCAACGCTGCCGGGTATATCGACGTGACTTACGAGACGTTCGGGAGTTCGCCGCTCAACATCGCGGCGCTCGAGACTCCGCTCAGCGGACCGAGTCCGGGCTCGTATCTGGCGCCGTTCACGCTGACCGGCAGCGGTCTCGGGAACATCATGCTGCAGGGCGGGTCCCCGGTGCTGTCGAGTGCTCCGGAGGAGGTCGGCAGCACGGCGAGTACGGCGACGTTCCGGTACACGTTCACCGCGGCGAGCGCGGCAAGCTCGGACGGCCTGTTCCAGGCCGGCACGGTGACCATCGCATTCGCCGCCAACGCCTTCGGCACCACTGACGGCACCATGAACGGCGCCGGTCTGCAGCAGATCCTCACGATCCAGGACCCGCCGATGTTCACCTCCTCGGCGTCGGTCAAGCTCGGTCCGCTGACACTCCAGGGCCCGAGCTTCGGCCTCGAGGACGTCGGCTTCAAGGGTGGCCAGCTTGTGCTGACGATCGGCATCGGCCTCGGTCAAGCGAGCCTCGGCTTCGACGGTGGCACCGGCTCGCAGTCGAGCAGCGGTGTCACCGCGAACCTCACCGGCATCCTGGGGACTTTCCAGCTGAAGGTCAACGTGCTCGGTCTGCTCAGCGGCAACTTCAGCGTGAACCCGGGCACGTTCACGCTCAGCGTCAAGAGCCTGACCGTCAATGTCCCGAACGTCGTCAACGTCGCCGCGAACGGGATCAAGATCTCTTACGACCCGAACGGCGGCTCGACTCAGCAGCTGCTAGTCGTCCAGAGCGCCTCGATCTACTTCCCGTCGCTCAACGTCAGCGGCCAGATCTGCCCGTACAACACGACGACACAGGCGCCGGTGTGCGCGACGCAGACCGGCACCATCGGAACCACCCCGTCGACGACCGCGACCCCGCCGAGCTGCCCCACCGGCAACACGTGCGTTCCTGGCCTGGCCGTATACGAGGACGGGTTCGTGCTCGGCGCGGCATCGATCACCCTCAACAGCTCCCTGTCGCTCGGCTCGATCCTGACTGTGAACGGCCTCACGATCGGGGTCCAGGACTTCTCGGTCATGTTCGGCGGACCGACCTGCACCAGCAGCTCGGTCTGCGTCAGCGGCGCGATCACGATCGGCGCCACCGGCGCTTCGTTCCTCTCGGGCGAGCTGATCTCCGGCACGATCACGCCGGCCCCCGGGTCGAAAACCGGCCTCGCGCTGTCGCTGACGCTCAGCTTCAGCAGCAGCGGCGGCGTCAACGCCTTCAAGTTCAACGTCGGGCAGCTGACGATCAAGCTCGGAACCTTCGTCTCGCTCACCGCGACCAACTTCCAACTCAACACGAGCAATATCGGGACCTCGGCGCCGCTCGCGTCGTTCACCTCGGTCGGGGCGACCGTCAACATCGGCTCGCTGCAGCTGACCGGCACGGCGTCGAACTTCGCGATCAGTGGCAACGGTCAGTTCTCGGCCGGGCAGAGCTTTGGCATCTCGCTGACGATCGGCGGGGCTAACGGCTCGAGTTTCCAGTGGCCGAGTTGGATGCCGATCTCGATCCAGTCGATCGGGATCCAGTGGCCGGATATCACGGATCATCCTGACAACTTCACGCTCGACCTGTCGGCGAGCATCAACTCGATCTCCGGGCTGTCAAGCCTGCAGATCTCCGGCGCCGTCAACAACATCCAGATCGATCCGTCGCTGTTGGCGCAGGGGAAGTCCCCGATTGTCGGGATCAGCGGGTTCGCGGTGACGATCCAGGGGGACCTGTTCGGCGGGCAGCTGGACGCGGGCCTTGTCGGCGGGATTCTCGATCTGGACGCGAACAACAACATCGTTCAGCCGACGGATACCACGACGCCGATCGCGCAGCGGATTCCATATTTCGCGATTGAGGGTGGGTTCTCGTTCGCCGGGCTGGCCGGGTTCACGATCCGGTTCGGGTTGAGCGCCGACGGTCCGTTGCAGGCGTTCATCGATGTCGAGGTCCCGGGCGGGATTCTGCTCGACCCGGACACGGGTCTGACGATCAACAATTTCGAAGCGGGGATCGAGTTCAACACGACGGTCACGAGCGCCGATGGTCCATGTGCGCAGGGGATCAACAAGCCGCAGGATTTGTCGTCGTGCACGATTCCGTCGGCGGCGTCGGGGACTGCGGCGCAGTGGTTGGCGCAGTTGCAGCAGGAGATCGTGGCGCAGGCGAAGGCGGGGACGACGTGGGCGACGGCGTTCAGCCAGCCGATGTTGATTATCGGGTCGGCGGAGATCTATTCGATCTACACCTCCCAGCAGCTGTTCAACGCGAAGGTCACGCTGGCGTTCTCGACCGACGGGCAGATCCTGATCAACGGGAATCTGAACTTCGCGGATAACCAGCTGAGCCTGGGGGCGTACCTGTACGCGAACCTGACCCAGATCTCGAGCGGCGCCTTGAACATCATGTTCCTCGCGAACGTCCCGCAGCCGCCGCTGCCGCAGATCCTGCAGGTGTACGGGCAACTGCAGATGGGGTTCGAGAACGACGCTGGGCAGCCGATCACGTACAACGTGACCGGTTCGACGCCGGCGGGGTCGACGAACCCGCCGACGAACCCGACTGCCAGCTTGGCCGCGCCGGTGTCGGGCCAGTCGCTGAGTCAGGCGGATCTGAACGGCGAGGGCTGGGTCGATGTGACCTATGGGGCGTTCGGGGGGCAGCCGGTCGATCCGACCTCGGTGATGAACGACAGTCAGCCGTTCCTGCTCACCGATTCCAACAACGACATGCTCACGCTCGTCGGGCAGCCGGTGCTGATCAACCCGTCCACGAACACGTACCGGTACTTCTTCGGCGGCTACACCCAGCCGCTGTCCGGCCATACGAACCCGATCAACGTGACGTTCGAGGGCGGCTGGGATAACCAGGCGGGAATCGCGTGGACCTCCTGCCCCGCGGGCTCCCCGGCCGGATGCACCCCGGACACGGCGCCGGCGTTCACCACGCCGGTGCTCGGCACCTGGATCGACGCCACCCTCGCCTCCCCAGCCGGCGCGTCCGTCGGGGCGACCCCGTCGTCGAGCATGGTGTCGTTGACCGGAGCCGGCGCGGGGTCGCTCACCGCGTACACGGGGACCGACCCGGTCGTGCAGGTAGGCACTGACACGTACCGGTTCCTGTACACGGGCGCGTTTGGCACGGGGCAGGTGAACGTGAGCTTCGCCCCCGGCGGGTTTGACGCGGTCACCGTCGACAGCAACGGGAACACGATCACCACCCCGAGTGTCGCGTCGAGCGGGAGCTTCACGCTGATCGCGCCGGCGCAGAACTTCTACATCCAGCTGTCCGGCGGCCTGAACGTGTTCATCCCGGGGCTCAGCCAGCCCGCGCTGCAGGTGACCGCGGTCGTCAAGCTGACCGTGGACCCGAGTACCGATCTGATCTCGCTGACGTTCTCGGGGCAGATGTCGGTCATCTACCTCGGGACGCTCGGATTCACGGCCGGGTCGTTCGTACTCGACCTCGGCTCCGGCGGCCCGAACCTGTGGGGCGTCGCGACCGTCTCCGCCACGTACCCAGGGCTCGCTGCCGTCGGCGTCGACCTGACCGCCACCGGGACGCTCGAGGTCAACACCAGCTCCCAAACCAAAAACGTCACGCTGCAACTCCCGACCGGACCGAACGGCGCGGAGCAGGCGGCCCCGTACACACTGCAGCCGACCAGCCTCGAGATTGCCGTCACGGGCCAGGCGGCACTCCGCCCACCCGGAACGTCGACCGACCTGCTCGACCTGAGCGGCGGGTTCTACATCGGCCTGAACCCGCAAGGGGTCCAGATCTACGCCACCGCCGCTCTGTCGATCGGCGGCGTCCAACTCGGGCAGGCGACCGGCCTGGTCATCATCTCCACCGGCATCGGCTCGAACGGCATCCCGGGCGTCGCGGGGCTGCTGACCGTCGGCGGCACCGCATCGCTCGGACTTCCCGGCATCGGCAGCCTCGTGAGCATCACCGGCAGCGCGACCGTGATGTTCAACACCACGCTCGAGAACCAGACGTTCCAGATCCCGGCCGAATTCATCGCGCTCCAGGCACCCGGCGACCCGACGTCGATCACCGTCTACGGCGCACCGCCCGGGTTGAGCGGTCAGCCGAACCCGGGCGCAGCTCCGGCGGTGTACGCATCGGTCTCGATCAACGCGCAGATCACGATCGGCGGAGTGATCACCCTCACGGGCTTCGTCCAGATCGAGGCGGTAGCCGGGTCGCAGGGCGCGTCGCTCACGATCAACGGGGCCGTCAGCACCAACATCTCGTTCCTGGGCTCGCTGAGCGGTCAGATCAACCTGACGGTGTTCGTGGCGCCAACCCCGGGCATCGTCGGCCGCGTCTTCTTGACCCTGAACTCGAGCTCGATTCCGGGCGTCCAGCTCGATGGGCAGTTCCTGCTGGAGATCAACACGTTCAGCGCATCGGATTGGGCCGCCGTTGATCCATCCGGAACGATCCAGACGTACGCGCTGTTCGACACCAACGGCAACGAGTGCACCGACGCGAGCTCGGCGAGTCCGTGCGGGACCGCGACCCCGGCCGGGTTCAAGCTCAACGCCGCGGGCGATCCGATCGTCACGAGCGTCGCGATCCCGGCGGGGCCGTACTTCTCGCTCTACATGTTCGGCGATCTGACGATCGCGAACATCATCACGGTGACGGGAACCGTCTCGTTCACGATCGATCTGGGCGGCAGTGACCCGAGCATCAGCCTGCTCGTAAACGGCAGCGTTTCGCTCGGCCCGCTCGGCAGCCTACAGTTGATCAACAGCGGCTTCGAGATCAATAACCAGGGGCTCGTCGCGAACCTCGACCTCTCGCTCAACGGCGGCTTCGGCGGCAGTCTCGGTTTGGCGTTCAGCGGGATGGCGCAGATGTCGATCAACACGACCGGGCGGACCCAGACGCTCGGGACGAGCCAGATCGCGACCGGGTTCAACCTCGACATCACCGGCTCGGTCACGTTCGCCGGCTTCGCGACCGCCAGCGGATCGATCGACATCACGATCCAGTCCAACGAGTTCCAGCTCACCTTCGCCGTGATGTTCGCGATCGGGCCGCTCGACTTCGCGGCCAACGGCGGCGCGGGCATCTACAACAACGGCCCCAACGACACTGGGATCGCGCTCGCGCTGAACGTCAGCCTCTCGCTCAAGGCGACCGTGTTCAGCATCACCGCATCGGGGATGCTCGAGATCAACACGACCGGGACGACCGAACTCGGAATCCCCGGCAAGAGCTTCCTACTCGCCCTCAACGGCCAGATCTCGCTCCTCGACGTCCTCAACTTCAACGCGTCGATCACGATCGCCGTCTCCCCCACGACGCTATCGTCGCTGCAAGTCGGCCCCGTCGCGATCGCCGCCGGGACGCCAACCGGCGGTTGGTACTTCGAGGCCAACGCAAACGTGAGCTTCTTCGGGATCGCGACGCTCTCCGGGGCGATCTTCCTCGACGCCGACGGTGACTTCACGGTCGCGCTCAACGGCGGCATCACGATCGGCTCGAGCAGCTTCGGCCTGTCGGGGAACTTCAGCTTCCTCATCTCCTCCCAGCACGACACGTACGGCGGGTACCGGCTCGAGCTGAGCGGGAGCGCGAGCGTGTCCGTGAACGCGTTCGGAATCTCGCTCGCGGGCGTCGGGCTGAGCTTCAGCGTGTGCGCGTCGACGTCGAGCACCTACCAGTGCCCCGACGGCTACACGTCTAACGGCGCGAGCACCCCGCTCACGCTCACCCTCCACATCCACGTCCACATCCTGTTCATCACGATCTCCGGAACCGCCCACTTCACGCTCGGCTACATCCAACTCCCGACGCCCGTCTACCTCGGCGGGTCTCAAGGCGACGGGCAGCAGGGCGACGGCAACGCGGGCGGTCCACAGGACTGGTCTCCGAACGGCCCACAGACACTCACCCTGAACGTCGGCTCAAATCAGCAGTACCGCAACATCGCGAGCGACGGGACCGATGACTCGTACAACATCACGCAAGTTGGCGGCACGCCCGGCGACGCGACGATTCAGGTCACCGCGTTCGGCCGCACCGAGCAGTTCACGCACGTCAGCTCGATCGTTGCCAACTGGACCGGCCAGGACTGCACCGGAGGGTGCGAGACCTTCGTCGACGTCGGACCGAGCGTCACCGTGCCGGTGACCATCACCGGCGGTCCGGGAACGGACATCATCGACTACGAGGGCAGCGACACCTCGGGGAACACGAGGCTCAATGGCGGGACGGGTTTGAACATCATCACCGACTCGGGCACCGGTATCGCCACGATCGACGACAGCAATACGACTCAGTCCGGGACGATCGATCACTCGGGCACCGGCAAGGCCACGATCATCAGCGGCGACTTCGGCGACACCATCTTCGGCGGGCCATCCGGCACAGACGTCATCAGTGGAGGCAACGGTAACGACGTCGTGTTCGGGCCCGCGGCGACCATCTCCCTCAGCGGGAACAACAACCAGATCTTCCTCAACGCCGGCCAGACCGCGACGATCGCCGGTCAATCAAGCTCCACCGGCAATGTCCTGACGATCACCGGCGCCCCCGGCGGCGACACCGTCTCGGGCACGACGCTCTCGGGTGGGTTCACCGCCAGCGTCGACGGCAAGGCGGTCAAGGTGACGAGCGGGATTCAGGAGCTCGTGTTCCAGGGCACGTCGGGAACCGAGTCGTTCAACAGTTTCAACGTCAACGGCAGCAATGGCCTCTCGTCAATCGACCTGACGGCGCCCGGCACCGTAGTGATCCAGAGCTCCAACTTCGGAGCGCCGACGCTCACGATCGCGAGCACCGGATCATCGATCACGATCATCGGCTCGACGCTGTCGGGCTCGTCGTCGCTGACTGCGACCGCCGCGACCGCCGTCACAGTCCAGACATCCTCGACGGTCAGCGGCGGGGCCGTCACGCTCACGGCGAACGGTGGCGCGGCGACGGTCTCCGCCTCGACGATCAGCGCGACGTCCGGTGGTGTGACGGTCAGCGCCACCGGCGGCCCCGTGACGGTCTCCGGCTCGACGGTCAGCGCGACGGGCGGCGGCCTGACGCTGACCGACACCGCCGGCGGAAGCGTGACGGTGAACTGCACCTCCAGCCAGGGTTCCTCGACCGTGACCTGCTCGTCGCTGAGCGCGTCCGGCACGGTATCCGTGAGCTCGCCCACGGGGTCCGTCCTGATCACCGGGTCGACGCTCACCTCGAGTGGCGGCGCGGTGACCGTGACCGCCAACCCGAATCCCGGCTCGAGCCCGGCCGTGACGATCACCGGAGCGACGCTGACGGCGGCGACATCGGTGACGGTGACGGCCGGTGGCATCACCGTCAGCGCCGGCCAATCGCCGTCGAAGCTGAAGGTGACGGCCGGCGGCGGCGCGATCAACCTCACGGCCCAAGCCGGCTCCCTGATCCTCACGAGCGCGATCCTGGACGCGTCGGTCAGCTCCGGGACGGTTGATCTGCAGGCGAGCGGCGGCAACGTGGTCCTCGACACACCGACGCTGACGGCGGGCGGCAACGTGACGATCTCGGCGACCAACGGTGGCAGCGTGTCGGTCCAGAGCGGCACGATCAACGCGACGGGCACCGGCGCGATTGCCCTGACCGGCGCCCAGAACGTCTCGGTCGGCGGCTCGACATTGACCGCGGGCGGCGCGGACACGTTCACCGCGACGTCAGGAACGGCCGCGATCGAGGCCGCCACCGTGTCGGGCGGTTCGATCAGCGCCATCGCTAACTCGAGTGTGACGATCCTGTCGAGCTCCCTCTCCGCGCCCAGCGGGGCTATAACGCTGACAGCCTCAGGCGCGGCGTTGCCTGCCGGGGCTCCGAGCGTCCATATCACGAGCGCGGCCGTCCACGGAAACACGGTCACCGGCCAGGCGACAGGAATTCTCCTGGTCGACGGCGGGACTAAGGTGACGGCGGGACAGGACATCGCGCTGACGGCGACGACCAGCGAGACGGTCTTCCAGTCCTCGCTCACCGCCACCTCCGACGACGTCACCTTCACCGCGACCGGCGGAAATCTCACCTTGCAGGTCGCGACGGTGAGCGCCGGCAACTCCATCACCGGCACCGCCTCCGCCAGCGTGCTAGTGGGGTCGACATCTGTGCTGACCGCGACCAGCGGTTCGGTGAGCCTGACCGCCGACGGGGGCGATCTGACGATCAGCGCGGCTCATGTCTCCGCCGGAACCTCGGTGACGGGGCGAGCCTCCCAGGACGTGGCCGTGAACGGTTCGACGGTCACCGCCCGAACCACGGTCTCGTTCACCGGCGCCAGGAACGTGACCATCGATCCCTCCACGGTGCAAGGGATCAGCACGGTCACCCTGACCGCGACGAGCGGAGTGCTAACCCTGACCGGGGCCACCGTCTCGGGCAGCGCGATCACCGGCACCGCCGGAACGAACCTGCTGATCGACGCCACCAGCTCACTCGCCGCGGCCACGATCACCACGCTTCAGGGCGGCTGGATGAACCAGCCCGGCAGCCTGCTCACGCTGCTCGGGACGTTCACCTCACCGCTGATCGAGATCTACGCCGGCAACGGCGGCGACACCTTCCTGCTCAAGCCGGTGGCGATCGTCGGCTACACGCAGGTCTGGGGCGGGACCGGCAACGACACGTTCACGCTGCAGCTGCCGACGATCGACCTGGCCGACAAGTTCGACAACAGCGTTTGCCCGACCGGGCAGAGCACCTGTCCGGCTGCACTGGTCAATGGGACCGCGGAAGAGACGGCGCTGCTGGGTTATGGACGGACGATCGCGGGTCAGGACAGCGGCTTCGACGGTCAGACCCTGTTCCCGGTCCGCAACATGGTCGACGTCGACGGCGCCGGCGGGAGCGACAACTACGTCGTGAACCTGGCCGGCGGCGGCACCGACTACATCGTCAACATCCACGACAGCGGCGCTCCCACCGACTTCAACAACCTGACCATCAACGGCCCGGCGCAGAACAACGCCTTCCTGCTGCGTCAGGGATTCGTCGCGCTCCTCACCGCCGATCCGAACAACCCCGGCAATTACCTGCCCGACTACGAACGGATCAACTACGACAACACGATCAACCTGCTCCACGTCGTCGGCGGCCCGGGCAACAACAACTTCTTCGTCGACGACAACAGCGCGATCACCGTGCTGGACGGCGGCGGCGGACAGGCCAATTTCCAGTTCGGGCAGCTGTACGGCGCCGACCGCACCGTCACCTACCAGGCAACCGCGGGCCTGCAGCAGACGGTACAGCCGGGCGACGTCGTGCAGAAGAACGGCCAGAGCTACGAGTACACCGGCGAGCTCGCCTTGACCGCCGACCTCAGCACGGTCGACTACAGCAACGCGATGCAATGGGCACCGGTCCCCGCCAACGGCGTGGCCGCTGCGAACGACGTCGCGCCGGGTGATGAGATCGTCACCGTCGACACCACAGTCGGCTGGCTGAGCCGCGGGATCAGCTACGCGACCACCGCCTACGGCGGCCAGGGCGACTCCACCTTCATCGTCTACAGCAACCACGCATCGCTGAAACTGCTGGGCGAGGGCGGCAACGACACCTTCGTGGTGCGGGCGTTCCAGTTGGTCACCGGCACCGGGGTGTCGACCTCCAACACGACGATTCAGGGCGGGAGCGGGACCAACGACATCGAGTACAACGTCAACGCTCCCGTTGCGATCCAGGGCGGCCGGGGCTACAACTCGGTGGTCGTCGTCGGGACCGGGACGCTCGACAACTTCGTAATCACCAAGGACGGCGTGATGGGCGACGGCCTGTTCGTGCAGTACACGAACGTGCAGAAGGTCGAGGTCGACGCCGGAGGTGGCACCGCGAACTTCTGGGTCCTCAGCACCGATCCGGACGTGGTCACGGTTCTCACCGGCGCCAACGGCCACAGCACGTTCAACGTCGCCGGCGATGTCACCGGTCAGGTGATTGCGCTGAACCCCGATGGCACGAGCACGGCCATCAACCAGTCGGTGGCCAGCAACGATCCGCTGTACCAGGGCGTGTTCGCGCCCGGCCTACCGTTCAGCGTGGCCGGGGCGAACAGCGGACAGGTCCAGCTGGGGGTCCCGAGCGGCGGCCTTAGCCTGCTACAGCCCGCCAACGGCGGTGCTCCGGCGGTGACCTCGTACACGCTGAACCTCGGCGTCGCGCCGCCGGCACCCGGAGCGATCTGGTACATCTCGGTTGCCGCGGCGCCCGACTTCACGGGCGGGGTCGCGGGTTGCCAGCCGCCGAACGCCAACCCCACGACCTGCGGCTCGTCCCTCCTCCTGTCCGACGACGGCGGCAGAACCTGGTCATCGGATCTCGTCTTGACCTTCGACTCGAGCGCCGCGTCGGGGTCGCCCACCGACTGGCACCGGACTCAGACCATCGAGGTGGAGGCGCCTCCGGGCGCGGTCGTGGGCGGCGATGCGACGGTCGAGATCATGCAGTCGGTCCTCAGCACGGTCCCGGTCACGAGCACCCTGACGGGCTACGACACGATCCCGATCTCGAACGTGGACGTGCACGTGATCGACGGCAACCTGCCGGGGACCGTTGTCTCTGCGCCCAGCGTCGGTCTGAACGTGATCGAGGGTGGGCTCACCGACAGCTACACAGTGGCGCTCACGCGCGCCCCAGCCGCCGACGAGCAGGTACTGGTCACGCTTTCCTCGGACGACCCGCGGGTCCAGTTCTCCTCGCCGACCCTCACCTTCACCGCGGCCAACTGGAACGTGCCCGAGACGGTGACGGTGCGCGCGAGCGACGACGGGGTTGTCGAGGGGGTGCGGCTGTCGCGGATCTTCTCGGCCATCACCTCGCAGAAGCTGGGCGGCGGTGCCGCGCCCGCCGATGCGATCTACTCGGCCGGCGTCGTCGATAACCCGACCGTCCTCGTCAACGTGTACGACGCCGACTCGGGTGGTGTGGTCGTGCTGGCCACCGGCCCGACGATCGTCTCTGCCAACAACCCGACGAGCTACACGATCCAGCTCACGCGCGCGCCCGCGGCGCCGGCCGGCTCCGGCCAGGCGGCCTACGTTGACGTCAGCATCCTGACCGACGGGCTGACCCTCGTCTCCTCGAGCGACCCGAGCGGTCGCTTCCACGCGGCCGGCGGAGTGAACAACTCGCCTTACGTGGAGTTCAACTCGACCAACTGGAACCAGCCGGTCACGATCGGCGTCTCGGTGAATCCCAACCCGCCCGCGGCACCGCCGAGCAGCTCGGGCCAGCCGGTGCAGGTCTTCCCGGCGCAACCGCACGTGACCAACGCGATCTACGGCCCGCTGATCATCGACGGCTCCACCACCGCCTCCCGTCCGCTCGTAGAAGGGGTCGGGCTCCCCAGCGAAACCGACCTGCCGCTCCCGCCACCGCCGGCTCCGACGCTGACCGGCCCGGCTGGAAGCGCTCGAATGGCCACGCTCAACATCTTCGACGACGGCGAGCCCACCGGCGACGCGGGCACCATGGGTGCGATCTCGGCCACCGAGTTCGCCGCGCTCCAGACGCTCTATTCGGGCGGATCAGCCGTCGGTCTGAACCTCTCGCAGTTCACCGAGATCGAGGGGCTGAACATGGGCGGCTCGCTCAGCGAGCAACCCGCCGGCGAACCGCTGCTGACCTTCGACGGCGGGATCGTCTACCGCAACATTGACGTAGTCAACGTGATGTTGGGCAACCGCTCCACGAGCGTTACCACCGAGGGCCACTTCACGGTCAGCCACACGCCGCTGAACACGATCACCCTGATTCAGGGCGGCGGTGGCTACAAGGAGATCGATGCCACCGGTGGCGGCGGCCCCAACTCACCGCTGATCCTGCTCGGCAACACCACCCAGGACGGCAGCTTCTACAACTCCACCACGGCTGACATCACCGGCGAAGCCCGCCAGTACCTGAATCCGGGCAAGAGCGTGATCAACGCCACCCTCGATCCCAACGGCGTGATCATCTACGGCGGCGTCGGCGACTCGACAATTACCGGGGGCGGCGGTGGCGACCAGATCTTCGGCGGCTCCGGCGACGACATCATCACCGCCGGCACCGGCAACGACCTGATCCACGCCGATGACGGGATCAACCTGTATCTCAGCCAACCGCTGTCGCAGATCGTCGCCCGGACCCTCGCTGCGCTGATCGTCGTCAACGGCGGCACCAACAGCTCGTCGCCGACCGCCGATCCCCTGACCCCGGTCTCGGACCAGATCACAGCCGGCGTCGGGCACGACATCATCATCATGGACCACGGCGTCGTCGATCAGCTCAACGACCCGATCACGGGCACCGGCGGTGTAATCGACGCCCACACGGTGAACCCGACCACGTTCGGCCTCAGCACGGTGACCGGGGCCAGCAATGGGTCGGCGATCGTGCTCGCCGGCACGGGCCAGCAGACGATCAACCTTGGGCACACGTCGCAGCCCAACGTGATCCTCAAGAACGGCTACGTCTACTTCACCGGCCCCGATGGTTGGATCCAGCACCTGTTCAAGGTCGGCAGCACCGACCCGGGCGCCGGGGGCAATGACACGATCATCACCGGCGACGGCAACGACGTGATTGTGGCCGGGACGGGCTTCGACAAGATCACCGGCGGCAACGGCAACAAGATCGTCCTCGCTGATGACGGAGAGATCACCTGGGCCGGCGGCGTCCTCGCCGAGATCGTCAGCCAGGACCCGACGCTGTCGCTCAATAGCGCCGCCGCCAACATGATCACGCTGGGCAACGGCAACGACATCGTCTTCGGCGGCTCCGGCGCGAACACCATCAGCCTCGGAAATGGCAAGGACATCGTCGCCGGCGCCAACGCCGAGCTGGACTACGTCGCCGGCGTCCCGAGCACGTTCGAGTCGATCTTCCCGGCCGACGGCGGCGCCAACAAGCTCAGCCTGGGCTCCGGCGCGGGCGTCGTGATCGACGGCCCCGGCGGAGCCACGATCACCGGCGGCGCCAACGACCTGGTGCTTCCGAGCCTCGGCGAGGCGGTCTACAACACCGCCACGGGAACCTGGGCGCTCTACGCACCGCCGCCGCCCCCGCCGCCTCCGGTGGTCACGCCTCCGGTGGTCACGCCTCCGGTGGTCACGCCTCCGACCCCGACTCCGACTCCCACCCCGACTCCGACTCCCACCCCGCCGAAGCCGAAGCCCAAGCCTAAGCACCACCCCAAGCACCACCCCAAGCCCAAGCCCAAGCCAAAGCCAAAGCCCAAGCCAAAGCCGAAGCCCAAGCCGAAGCCCAAGCCGAAGCCCAAGCCAAAGCCAAAGCCCAAGCCAAAGCCAAAGCGAAAGAAGCCCTAGCTCCGAAGAAGACAACGTCCAAGCCAACCTGATCAGTCCATGGGGACAGCCGGCCCTGCCCCGTACACGGAGGTTCCATGAAGTTCAAACGTCTCATTCGCATCCTTGCCTTCGGCGCCGCCTGCGCGGCGGTGGGGGCCCTGTCGGGTCTCCCGTGGGCGGATGCCAACTCCACCGCCCCCGTCCACGCCGTTGCTGCGGCGGACACGGGCACGCCGCTGATCCAGTGCCTCAGGTTCGACGTTGACGACCAGCCTGTGTGCGGGATCCTGCGCCAGGGCCCACGTGGTCCACGCGGCAAGGTGGGCAAGACCGGCCCGCAGGGCCTCACCGGCCCGCAGGGGGCGATCGGCCCCCAGGGCATCCAGGGCCCCACCGGTCCGGTCGGGGCGACCGGCCCCCAGGGAATCCAGGGCAACCAGGGCATCCAGGGCGTTCAGGGGGCGGGCGGCCCGACGGTGGTCGTAGCCGGCACGCCAGAAGTGGAGACCGGCGCGCAGGCGCTGGCAGCGGCACCGATAACCGGCGGGGAGGGCGCGACGGTCACGCCCAGCGTCGCCAAGTGCCCCCCGCCTCCGACCACTGCCTCGCAGCCGGACTACCCGGAGGCGTATGGAGGCGGGGTGACGATCCAGAAGACCGGAACCGAGGCTACCGGCGACGTCGTCACGCTCGAGCAGCACTATCTCGGCAGCTACGACAGCGGGACAGGGACAGTCGACCCCGTCCCGGCGCTGGGCAGCGCCGCCGGAACCGTCTCCCCCACAATTTCACCTCCCAACCCTCCCGCCAACAACGCCTACGAGGGCCAGGCCGTGGTTACCGAGCTGGCCGTCGGCGACTCGGCCACCGTGCAGGCGTTCGTCGTCTGCGGGCCGTAGGCGGCGAGCATGAGATCAAAGCGTCTTATGCGCTTCGCCACGCCCCTCGGCGCGTGTCTGGCCGTGGCGGCGTTTGCCGGGCTGTCGCTGGCGCAGGCCAGCTCCGAGCCCAAAGTCAACGGGGCGTCACACTCGGGACGGCTGTGTCTTCGCTACGACAGCGACGACACCCCGCAGTGCCTTACCCGCGTGGGGCCGCGCGGCAAGCAGGGCCAACGAGGCCTGACCGGCCGTCGCGGGCCGCAAGGAGTGGTCGGCCCGGTGGGCGCGACCGGGCCGGTGGGCGCAGTCGGTCCCCAGGGAGCCACGGGTGCCCAGGGGATCCAGGGGATCCAGGGGATCCAGGGCATCCAGGGAGCGCCCGGGGTGTTCGCCCCCGGAGGCTACGATCCGGGATGTTGGCCGCCCCCAGGGTCGCCGTCACCGTCATTGCCCTGCGGCCAAGTCGTCACGGTGATCGGCACTCAGATCACGGCTTCGTTCCCAAGTGGGCCGGCTACCGGAACCGAACTGCCCCCGAGCGTCGCGCGCTGCCCTAACTCCGGCGTCGATCGGGAGGCCTTCGACGGCGGCGCGATCATCACCACCAAGAACCAGCAGAACCAGTCCAGCACCGGCGACGTGGTGGGACTCGAGAGCAGCTTCCCAGGCCTCTACGTTGGCCAGACGGAGGTGGACCCGCTGCCAATCGGCGCCCAGGCCGGTGCGTTGTCGATCCAGGCCGCCAACGCCTACGAGGCCCAAGCGGTCATCTCCGAGATGCAAAGCGGTGACAACGTCACCGTCCAGGCCTACGTAATTTGCGGTCCTTAGCGGACTGCAGACCGAACTCGAGGGATTTCCGAGCTGCCGCCCCGCCTGGGGGCGGCGGCTCGTCTTCCATGGCGCGGGGCGCCGGACCTGTATAACCGCACCTAGCTTGTCTTCGCTTCGTCTCACCGGCAGGACCGTTGTCGTCGCGCTCCTGCTCGCGGCGCTGCTCGCCGGCACCGCCGGCGGCGCGGTCACGACCCATCCAACGGCGGCAGGTAAGGCACTCGCCCGTGCGACGCTGCTGCGCGCCTCCGACTTAGGCCGGAGCTGGACGAACACACCGGCGCCGACGACTGTTCCCGGGCTCACGTGCTCGGGGTTCAGCCCGTCCCTCTCGGGCGTCGTGCAGACCGGGTCGGCGATCTCACCCACGTTTCAGGCCAGCTCGACCGGCCCGTTCGCGTCGCAGACGGCCTACGCATACGCCAGCGCCTCCGAGGAGGAGACCGTCTGGCGCGAGATCGCGCACCAACATCTGCTGACCTGCGTCGCCGCAAGCCTCGTCCACAGCACCGGCGGCGGCGTTCACTTCAAGGTCAAGAGCAAGCGGGTTGTGTCGTTGCCGAGCCTGCCCGTGCACGCGATGGCCTACGGGGTCGTTGGCACCGCCTCCGTGCCCAACCAGACCGTGAACGTGTACCTCGACGTGATCCTCCTCGGAGGTGGCACGGCGGTGACCGAGCTGAGCTTCTCGAGCTTCCTACAACCGATGGCGCGGGCCACCGAGTTGCGGCTGGCGAGGGTCGTGGCGGGGCGCGTCGTGGCCGGTTGAGCGCCTTACGCTGGAGCCTTATCCAGCTTTTGTGAGCGATTCGCGGGCCGCCCTGCACCGCACGCGTCCCACCAATCCGGCGCGTGTATGCTTCATCCGGTCTTGGGGGGTAACGGTTGAAGGTTGGGGTGCTGTGTGTCCTGGTGTGCGCGGTGGCGCTGTGCGCAACGGCGGCCGCGACGGCGGACGAGTGGTTCCCCGATCCCGCCAACGCGCAATGGCAATACCTGTGGAGCGACAGCGTCTACAACCCCTCGGGGACCGTCGAGAACGTCGTCGTCCAACAGCAACAGGGCCCCAGCTTCACGCTCGCCTGGGCTGACCCGGAGGACCAGCCGCCCGCAGCCGGCGCCACAAACATCCCCTGTTCGACGACGTCCGACGTCGGCACGATGTCGTTCGAGGACACCAACTCGGGTCTGATCAACACCGACTGGAACAGCTGCCCGGCACCCCCGAACATGCCGATCCTCTGCGCCAGCCCGAGTCCGTGCGCGAACAGTCTCTCGAGCACGCTCTACCAGCTGATCTGGGGTAACCGCGTGCCGGTGCTGTCAGAGCCGGTGCTCCAGGGCACGACCTGGAACGCAACCGGCGGCGGCGA
This sequence comes from uncultured Solirubrobacterales bacterium, assembly GCA_963755525.1. Classification (GTDB taxonomy): domain Bacteria; phylum Actinomycetota; class Thermoleophilia; order Solirubrobacterales; family Solirubrobacteraceae; genus Palsa-465. The sequence continues at coordinate 111,729 of CAVWKC010000027.1, forward strand.
TAACACCGTTGAGAGCTCCTCCCGGTACCTCGGGGTGCAGCTCGTCAAGGTGCCGGCGTTCCCGAGCGGCGTGCGCGCGGCGGTCGTACGCACCAATATCGCGCAGTCGGGAGCTCTGGGCGATCCGTACGGCAGTGGCGTGCGCACGACCTGGTGGGTCTACGGAGTTGGGCCGGTGCGGATCGTGTTCGACCACAGCGGCGGCAGTGGCGCACCGGTCACAACCGCCAGTCTCCTGTCTACGAACCTAACGCCGATGCCGCCGCCGCCGGACGCCGACTACTTCCCCCTCGTCCAGGGGATGACCAACCAGTACAAGTGGACCAACACGAAGCACCTGCCTCAGCCGGAGGTCGAGTCCGTGACGGTCAGCGCGGTCGCGGACGGTTCTGCTCGGCTCTCAGTCAAGAGCGTCTCGGGCCCGATCCGGGTCGTCGCCCAGTACGGGTTCGACGCACGCATCGACGGGGTCACAAACCTGTGGGGCTCGGCCTCCGTCGCGACCCTCGCGAAGCTGCCGCCACTTGGGCACAAGCGCCACTTCTTCACCCCGCTCGACCTGATGGTGTACGGCTATAACCCGGTCCTGCCCGGATATCCCAAGGCGGGCAACAGTTGGGGTAGCGGGAACCCTGCCGACTTCCAGACGTTCGGCGTGACCGGGAGGACCCGGATCATCGGCAGCCGCAAGGTCCACGTACCGGCCGGCACGTTCTCGGCCCTCGAGGTGCAGAGCACGCTCACACAGCGCGGATACCCGTTCGGTAGCGGCGTCCGTACATGCTGGTTCGCCAACGGTCGTGGACTGGTCAAGCTCGTCTTCAAGCACCGCGACGGGTCAGTCTCCGTCGTGCAACTGATGAAGTGAGCACTCGCCGGCGCTCGGCGCTTGCCGTAATCCTCCTGGCAGTTCTCGCCGGCGGGTGCGGGCAGCAGTCCAGTCAGCGCCCTGCCGTCGCCGGCTACGTCAAACAGGTAAACGCAATCGAGGCGTCGCTTGCGACACCGCTTGCCTCGGTCGCCTCGGCCGGGAACGCGTTCTCCCAGGAGCAGCGCACCTCGGGCGGCAACGCGGACTCGCCGAAGCAAGGGTCCGCGGGCATCCTCACGCTCGGTCCCTCGCCTGAGCAGACACTGCAGAAGGCGTTGGTCCAGATCCGAGCGCTCAAGACACGACTGGCCGCGATCAGTACTCCTGCCTCGGCCGAGCACCTGCGGGTTCTGCTGCTCGCGCTGATCGACGATCAGGCTGCGATGACCCGCCAGGTCGCGGAGCTCGTGGCGTTCCTACCGCGCTATAACGCAGCGCTTCGCTCGCTCGGGCCCGCGACTAAGCAGCTCGAGACCGTCCTGAGTCAACGATCGGCCTACGGCGCCGCCGCCGTCAGCGCCGTGTTCGCGAGCAAGGCGACCGCGCTGCGTCGGTTTCAGGCAACGACCAGCGCGATGCTGGTGCAGCTGCACCAGCTCCAGCCGCCCACCGTCTCGCAGCCCGGATTCAAGGCGCAGGAGGCCGCGCTCCAGGGGATGGGCGCCAGCGCGGGCCGTCTGGCGGCCGCCCTCGCCTCGGGCGCGACTTCGAACGTCGGACCCGTGCTGACGCAGTTCGATCGCGCCGCCGCGAGCACCAACACGGTCGCGGTGCAGAAGGCAGAGATCGCGGCCGCGCACGCCTACGACGCGCGAGTGTCAGCACTTGACGCGCTGTCGCAGAAGGTCGCGCTCGAGCGGCTACGGCTTTCCAACACGTTGAACTGACCGCGGCGTCCTGGGCCGCGGCGCGCACGCTGAAGCCGGCGTCTAGCTACTCGCCAGCGGCCGACACGCTCTCCTGCTCCCGCTGGCGAAGCTCGATCCGCCGGATCTTGCCCGTAAGAGTCTTGGGGAGATCGGGCACGAACTCGATCAGGCGAGGGTATGCATAGGCGGAGTGACGATCGCGTACGAACGCCTTGATCTCCTCGGCCAATTCTTCGGATGGATCGTGCCCGGACGCCACCACGACGAAGGCCTTGACCACGTTGCCGCGCCGCTCGTCCGGTGAGGCGACCGCCGCCGCCTCGGCCACCGCCGGGTGCTCGAGGCACGCCGACTCGACCTCGAACGGGCCGATCCGGTAGCCGGCCGAGATGATCACATCGTCGGCGCGGCCCTCGTACCAGAAGTAGCCGTCGTCGTCGGCCCGGGCGGCGTCCTTGGTGTGGAACCAGTCGCCCCCGAACGCGTCCTCGGTGTCCTCTGCGGGGCGGTTCCAATACCCGACCGGGTAGTGCGGGTTCGACCGCGCCTTCAGACAGATCTCGCCGCGCTCACCGGCGGGGACCGGGCGCTCGTCCTCGTCGAGGATCGACACCTCCCACCCGGGCATCGGGCGGCCCATCGAGCCCTCGCGGACCTCCATGAACGGGTAGTTGGCGCACAGCGGATAGGACTCGGTGAGGCCGTAGTAGTCGAGCACGGTGACGCCGTACTGCTCGCGGAACCAGCGGATCGCCTCGGGGTTGAGCGGCTCGCCGGCCGAGCACACGATCCGGAACTTCTGCGGGTAGCGCGTGCCGGCGTCGGAGATCGACATCATCGAGCGGATCGCGGTCGGCGTCCCGAACACGTTGCTCACGGCGTGACGCGAGAGGAAGTCGAGCTGCTTGTGCGGATCGAACCCGCCCTCGCGCTGGTACACGGCCTACACGGCGCCGAGGCGCCACGGACCGAGCAGCGGGCAGATCCCCGCCGCCCACGCCCACTCGCCCATCCCGTGGAACACCTCACCGTCGTGGAGGTCGTGGCAGTAGATGAACTCCTCGTGGGCGAGGATGTACCGGTGGGCGTGGAGGATCCCCTTCGCCAGCCCGGTCGTGCCCGACGAGTAGTACAGCTGGGCCGGGTCCTCAGCCGCCGTGTCAACGGGGTCGAACGCGGTCGAGCCGCGCCCGAGCAGCTCGTCGTCGAGGATCAGCAGATGCTCGACCATCGACCGGTCGATGCGCCCGGCGTTCGCGGCGTTCGTGAGCAGGACCTTCGGCCTCGAGCTGACCTCCTGAATGCGTCCGCGGAAGTCCTCGTGGATCATCGCGAGCTTGTCCCGCGGGTGGCGATCGCAGACGTCGACCGCGATGTTGTAGCGATCCGGCACGTCCCAGCGGTGCTGCTCGCATGCCTGCTCATAGGAGGAAAAGATGGTGGTCGAGGTCATCTCCCCATCATCGCGTCCGTGGCCAACCGGCACAAGGCGGCCGCGGCAGCCGGTGCGGACCGGGTGATGAGGCGTCAGCAAACGGACCGCCGGCGAGCAGACCCGCGTGCATGACGTAACAACCGTCACAAGCGCCGGTAACCTGTTAGAGGCTCATCATGGATCAGGCTCTGGGCGTAGTACTGGGCTTAGGGATCGCCGCGGCGCTCGCCGCGGTGTGGAGAGCCGTGCGCAGCCGCAGCACGGGCATTCCCGAGGACGCGATGCAGGCGGCGCTGCACGCCGCGACCGCGACGCTCCCGCACCTGCGCCGTGGCCTCTCCAGCCGCACCGCTGAGAGAGCTGTCCCGTATCTGCGCGCGTTGACGGGCGCCGCCGCGATCGCCCTGGCCGACACGCGGGCGGTGCTCGCGATCGACGGCGAGGGCCGCGAGCAGGTACGGCCCGGCGATCTGCTGTCGCGCTTGCTCGAGCGCGCCCGCGACAACCGCCTGCACATCGTCCCCCGCCTCGTGTCCTCAGATCCCACCTGTCCACTGCGCTCGGCGGTGCTGGCGCCGCTCGTCGCTCAGGACAAGCGGATCGGGACCCTGATCGCGTTCTACAGGTCTGTCGGCCGCCCGAGCAACCACGAGCTGCACGTCGTACGGGAAGCGGCGAGCCTCGTGTCCGCGCAGGTCGAGCTGTCGCTCGTGGCCGAGCAGGAGGAGCGCCTGGCTCAAGCCGAGCTGCGGGCGCTGCGGGCGCAGATCTCCCCGCACTTCATCTATAACGCGCTGGCCGCGGTCGCGGGCGACATCCACGCCCGCCCCGAGGAGGCGCGCGACCTGCTGATCGACTTCGCCGAGTTCACGCGTTATCTGTTCCGCGACGGCCGCTCGTACGTGACGTTGGGCGAGGAGATCGAGCACGTGGAGCGCTATCTGCGCCTCGAGCAGGCGCGGTTCCGCGAGAGCCTGCATGTCACGATCGACGTCCCCGAGTCGACCCGCGGCACCGTCGTGCCCGCGATGTCGGTGCAGCCGCTCGTCGAGAACGCCGTCCGTCACGGAGTCGAGCGACGCGCGGGCACCGGGCGAGTCACGATCTCCGCCCAGATCGTCGGCGGGGACGTCGAGCTGCGCGTGTCCGACGACGGCATCGGGATCGAGCCCGAGCGCCTCGGGGCGGTGCTCGCGGGAGCCGGTGGAGGCATCGGAGTGTCCAACGTCGACGGCAGGCTTCGCGCCACGTTCGGCGAGCGGTACGCGCTCAGGATCGAATCCGACCTTGGGGAGGGCACGACCGCGGTCATGACCGTGCCCAACCTTCGCGGCGAGATCCCGGCCTCGGAGCTCGTCTCCACGGCATGAGCTCGGACCGGCTGACGATCCTCGCCGTCGACGACGAGCAGACCCAGCTCGAGGATCTTGCCCGGCTGCTGCGGAGCTTCTCAGGCGTCCATGACGTCGAGTGCGCGTTCGGCGGCCACGACGCCCTGCTCAAGGCCTCCAGCCAGGCCTACGACGCGATCTTCCTCGACGTCCGCATGCCCGATCTCGACGGCGTCGAGCTGGGGCGCGTGCTGAGACGGTTCGCGGCGCCGCCCCAGCTCGTGTTCGTGAGCGCCCACGATGCCGCCGCCGTCGACGCCTTCGAGCTCCGCGCCGTCGACTACGTACGCAAGCCGGTCAGCCGGCGCCGGCTCGAGGAGGCGCTCGAGCGGGTCGCCGCGGCGGTCGAGGCGACCGAGACGCAGCCGGACGGGAATGGTCACCGCTCGCGCGCCGCCGAGGCCCCGGCCGCGAGCGAGATGATCGCGGTGTCGGGCGCGCGCCCCGGCTCGACGCGGCTGATCAACCGCGGCTCAATCCTGTACGTGCAATCGCACGGCGATTTCGTGCGCATCGTGACCGAGGACGGGCGCTACCTGCTGCGCGCGACGTTGAATGAGATCGAGCACCGCTGGGAGCAGTTCGACTTCGTCCGTGTCCACCGGCAGTACGTCGCCAACCTCGCGCGCGCCGTCGAGCTGCGACCGCTGTTCGGCGGGACCGCGGAGCTCGCGCTCGCCGGCGGCCAGTCGATCCCCGTGGCGCGCCGGCACGTCGCCGACCTCGGCCGCCGGCTGGGGATCTAGCGGCGGCTGCGCTCAGGCGCGCAGCAGTTCCGGATCCCAGCCCAGGCAGACGCAGCCGTAGCGCTGACCGTGGACGTACAGCGGGACCGAGAGCGTCGTGAGTACGGCGCCGGTGTCGCGGGCGTAGGTCTGGAGCAGGAAGGGGCGGTGATCGTGCGTGGGCTCTCTGAGGCGGGCGGCGGCGGCGCTGATCTGTGCCCGCGTTAGCACGTCGCCCGGGAGTTCGACGCCGAGCTCCATCCGGGAGGCGCGGGTCAGCGCGCCCGACTCGAGGAAGAAGCGCTTGGTGCGGTTCCCGACCAGATCCCTGGCGTGGTCACCGGTGATGTCCTTCGAGTACACGGTGTTGTGAGCTGGGGCCCACGCGTTGAGGTCGAACGGGAGCGCGAACGTCAGCTTTGGCTCCGCCGCGAGGACCGCGTCCATCCGCTGCATCATCGCGCGGTCGACGACGGCGTCGTAGGCGGTGTGGTACTTCGGCGGCGAGAACCCAGACGGATCCGCGTGCCTGACGTCGAACAGCCTGGCGAACCGATCGATGAGCGGCCCGGTCGCTTCCTGGTAGCGAAGCTCGAGGATGTTGCTGAGGCTGACCCGACGCTCGTCGACCGCCGCCTCGAGGATCGCGCGCAGCTCGTCGGCCAGGTCTTCGCACCGGCCCCGCAGGCGCGAGATCAGACCGCCAGTGTCGAACCGCGCCAGTACCAGCGACGCGCGCTCGGTGCTCTCTGAAAGATCGAGCTGCGCCCGCGCCACCGACTCCGCGCGCTGCTCGATTTCGGCGCTTCCCGCGGTAATCGCCTGAAGGTTGACGTCGATCTCCTGGACGTCGCCGAGCTGCGCGCGCGCAAGCGCCGCGATCTGCGTCGCGGTGTCGTTCGAGGAGTCGATCAGCTCGGAGATCCGCTCGAGGATCTCGCGGCCGGCGTCGGCGTTCTCGCTGCTCTTGGCGGACTGCTCACGCGCGTTCGCGGCGGCGGTGACGACCTCGTCCATCTGAGACCGGGTGCGGGTCACGGTCTGCCGGATCTGCGACGTCTGCGAGGCCGTCTCCGAGGCGAGCTTTCCGACCTCCTCGGCCACGACGGCGAAGCCGCGTCCGTGCTCGCCGGCGCGCGCTGCCTCGATAGCTGCGTTCAGCGCCAGCAGCTTCGTCTGGTCGGCGATCCGGTGGATGATCCCCGAGAACTGCTCGATGCTCGCGAGCTCATTGGTGGCGAGCGCGTCGACCAGCTCATGCACGCGTACGACGCCCTCGCTGATCTGACGGATCGCGTCGATCAGCGGTCCGAGCACGTCGAGGCCCCGGGCGCTCTCGGCCGAGAGCTGCTCGATCAGCTGTGCCGACTCGCCGGCCGATTCGGCGGTCTGCGCGGACGACAGGCGTAGCGAGCCCGAGCGGACGCTCAGCTCCTCGAGCTGGTCGCGCAGGCCCTGCATGTTTTCGCTGATGACCGAGACCGCGACCGAACTGCGCGCCGAGCCGCATGAGAACTCCGACGTGGTTTGCGTGAGCTCGTCGAGCGCGCGTGCGACGGCGCGGCTCAGCTCACCCAGCTCGCCGCCCTGCTCGGCCAGCGCGAGCAGCGGCCAGGTGCCGCCAGCCTCCCGCGGTGACGCGGACTGGGCGTGGTCCCTGCTGAGTTCTTCGATTGCCATTGCGCCAAACCTGGAGGAGTCGCCTGGATGATCGGCAGCGGGACCGCCTTCTTGAGCGACGGAGCTAGGCGGCGCGAGCCAGCCCCGGCATGAGCGGCGCGACGTCAATCTTCACCTCGAAGCCGTGCCCGTCCCACCCGACCTCGACCGGATACCCGCACCGCTCGAACACCGCGATCATTGCGCGGCTGCCCGGGAGCACATCGGCCACCAGCGTCGCGATCCCCCGCTGCTCGGCGTCCTTCGCCAGACGCGAGAGCAGCAGCGTCCCGAGGCCGAGGCCCTGCCAGCGGTCGGTGACCAGGAACGCGGCCTCGGCGCGGTTCGCGTCGATCCGGAACGAGGCCGCGTGCGCGATGATCTCCGTGGAGCCGGCCGCAATCGCGATCAGACCGACATCACCGGCGCCGCCGGCGCCGATGAGCGACGTCGCGGCGCGCGCGAGATCGGTGGCGCCAAAGAACCTCCGGCGCCGCGACTCCGGCGACACGCCCTCGAGGAAAGCCCGGAGCGCCGCCTCGTCGTGTGCCCCGACCGGTCGCAGCTGAACCGCCGACCCGTCGCGCAGCGACACCGGGCTCGTAGGCCCCGCGACGCTCAGATTTCGTACTGTCGCGCTCATGTAGGCGGCGGATCGGCCGATCCGCCGCCGGGAGCGAGGAACGCGGGCGGCTACGGACGAATGAACGCCCGTAGCCGCCAGCTGTTCTAGGACTCCTCTTGCTGCTGTTCTTCGTTGACCTTGCCCTCGAGCTGCTTCATCACGTCAGGGTCTCGCAGCGTCGTGACGTCGCCGAGCGCGCGACCCTCTGCGATGTCGCGCAGCAGCCGCCGCATGATCTTGCCCGAGCGCGTCTTGGGCAGGTCGTCCGCCCAGATGATCCGCTTGGGCCGCGCCAACTTGCCGATCCGCTTGGCGACCGTCTCGTTGATATCCGACACCAGGTCGTCCGACCCTTCGGTGTCGTCGCCCTCGAGCGTCACGAACGCGCAGATCGCCTGGCCGCTGTCCTCGTCGGCCTGGCCGATCACGGCCGCCTCTGCCACCTTCGGGTGGGCGACGATCGCGGACTCGACCTCGGCCGTCGACATCCGGTGCCCGGACACGTTCACGACGTCGTCGATCCGCCCGATGATCCAGAAGTAGCCGTCCTTGTCCTTGCGCGCGGCGTCCCCGACCAGGTAGGTCTCCTTGCCGAACTTCTCGAAGTACGTCTCGACGAACCGGTCGTCCTCCTTGTACAGCGTACGCAGCATCGACGGCCACGGGCGCTTGATGACGAGCAGTCCCTGACCGTCGTCGACCGGCTTGCCGTCGCGCTCGTCGACGACGTCCGCGGAGATGCCGGGGAACGGGCGCGTGGCCGAGCCCGGCTTGGTCGCGACGATCCCGGGCAGCGGCGTGATCATGATCGCGCCGGTCTCGGTCTGCCACCACGTGTCGACGATCGGGCAGCGCTCGCCGCCGACGACCACGTGGTACCAGAGCCACGCCTTCGGGTTGATCGGCTCGCCGACCGTTCCGAGCAGCTTCAGCTTCGTCAGGTCGTGCTTCTCGACGTGCTCGACGCCCCACTTCATGCAGGCTCGGATTGCCGTCGGCGCCGTGTAGAACTTCGTCACGCCGTAGCGCTCGCACAGCTCCCACCAGATGCCCTTGTGGGGATAGTCGGGCGCGCCCTCGTACATCACGCTGGTCGCGCCGTTCAGCATCGGCCCGTAAACGATGTACGAGTGGCCGGTCACCCAGCCAACGTCGGCCGAGCACCAGTACACGTCCTCGTCCGGACGCAGGTCGAACACGTACCGGTGCGTCGACGCGACGCCGGTCAGATAACCGCCGGTGGTGTGGAGCACGCCCTTGGGCTTGGCCGTCGATCCGCTCGTGTACAGCACGTACAGCGGATGCTCGGCGTGCAGCTCCTCCGCGGGGCAGTCGTCGTCGGCCTTGTCGAGGATCTCGTGGTACCAGACGTCGCGGCCGTCCTTCATCTCACAGTCGGCGTCGGTTCGCTTGACCACGACGATGTGCTCGAGCGAGCCGAGGTCGTTCATCTCCTCGTCGACCGCCTGCTTGATGTTCGCGGTCTTGCCCTTGCGCCGGGCGCCGTCGACGGTGATCAGCGCCTTGGCCTCGGAGAACTCCATCCGCTCGCGCACCGAGCCCGCCGAGAACCCGCCGAACACCACGTTGTGGGGCGCACCGATCCGGGCGCACGCCAGCATCGCCACCACGACCTCGGGAATCATCGGCAGGAAGATGCCGACGATGTCGCCCTTCTCGATCCCGAGCTCCTTCAGCGCGTTGGCGAACTTCTGCACGTCGCGGTGCAGGTCGGCGTAGGTGATGTCCTCCTCCTCGCCCTCCTCGCCGCGCCAGTGGAACGCGACGCGGTCGCCGTTTCCGGCCTCGACGTGGCGGTCCAGGCAGTTGTAGGAGGCGTTGATCCTGCCGTCCGAGAACCACTTGTAGAACGGCGGTTTGGACTCGTCGACGTCCTCGGTGGGCTCGTTGAACCAGTGGAGCTCCTTCGCCTGCTTCATCCACCAGCCCTTCCAGTCCTTCTCGGCCCCGTCGTAGACCGACGGATCGTGGAGCAGCGCGTGCTCGGCGAACTCCTCGGGAGGCTCGAACTTCTCTGTCTCGAGCATCTCCTCGAGCTTGGACTCGAGGGTCTTCTCGGACGTGTGCGTCGTTGCCGTGTCTGCCACAGGCATCTCTCCTTCCGCTCGTTTTGAGCGTTCTCTCTCTAGGACTGCTACCCAGAGGTGCGGACGCGGAACCGCGCCCGATCGGAGGACCGAGCGCGGTATCAGCTATGAGAAACGCCCAGTGGGCGGCTACTCGGCCTGCCCGTACGCGGCGATCTCCGCCTTCTCCTGCTCGGAGAGCTCGCGCGGGACGTCGCCCTTGGCCGACTTCTCGGCGTGCACGTGGCGGCGGATGTCCTCGACGATCTCGGGGTTGGCGAGTGTCATCACGTCGCCGACGTCGGTGAAGTTCGAGATGCTCGCGATCACGCGCCGCATGATCTTCCCCGACCGGGTCTTCGGCATGTCTTGGACGATCCACACGTTCTTGGGCCGCGCGATCGCCCCGATCTCCCTGACGATCGCGTCGGACACCTTCTTGTCGATGCCCGCATCGGCGGGGACCCCGGGCTTCAACGAGATGTACATCTCGACGATCTTCCCGCGCACCTCGTCGACCACCGGCACGGCGGCCGCCTCGGCGACCTCATCGACGGTGATCGCGGCGGACTCGAGCTCCTTGGTCCCGAGCCGGTGCCCGGCGACGTTGATCACGTCATCGATCCGGCCCAGGATCCGGAAGTAGCCGTCTTCGGACTCCATGGCGCCGTCTCCGCACATGAACGGCCAGTCCCGCCAGTCTTTGCTGTTCGGGTCCCGGTTGAACTTGGCGTAGTAGGTGTCGATGAACCGCTGGTCCTGGCCCCACACCGTGAGCATCCGGCCCGGCCACGGATTGCGGACGCAGATGTAGCCCGCCTTGCCTGTGCCCTTGGGGATCTCGTTGCCGTTGTCGTCGTAGATCACGAGCTGGATTCCTAGCGCCTCCGGTCCGCAGCTGCCGGGCTTCATCGGTTGCAACCCCGGCAGGGTGCTGCCGAGGAAGCCGCCGGTCTCGGTCATCCACCACGTGTCGGTGATTGCTGCCTGGCCCTTGCCGACGAAGTGGTAGTACCAGCGCCAAACGTCTGGCTCGATCGGCTCACCGACCGTCGTCATCGTCTTGAAGTGGTAGCTGTACTTCTCCGGCTCCTCCGGACCGACCTTACGCAGCATCCGGATCGTCGTCGGGGCCGTGTGGAAGATGTCCACGCCGAGCTTCTCGGCGATCCGCCACGGGCGGCCGGGATCCGGATACGTCGGCACGCCTTCGTACATCACGCTGGTGGTGCCGAGCGCCAGCGGCCCGTAGACGATGTAGGAGTGCCCGGTGATCCAACCGATGTCCGCGAAGCACCAGTAGGTGTCGTCGGGATGGATGTCCTGGTAGTACTTCGAGGTGCCGGTGACGTAGCTCAGATAGCCGCCGATCGGGTGCTGGGCTCCCTTCGGGCGGCCTGTGGTGCCGCTCGTGTACATCAGGAATAGCGTGTCGTCGGCGGCGAGCGACTCTGGCTCGACCTGCTGCCCGCTGTAGTCGCCGAGCAGGTCGTCGACGAAATAGTCACGCCCCTCGACCATCGGGCTCTCGGAGTGGTACTCGCCGGGGATCCTCCTCCAGACCAGCACCTTCTCGACCTCGGTCCCCTCCTTCCGCGCCTCCTCGATCGCCTGATCGGCCTTCGCCTTGTGATCGATCAGATCGCCGTTGCGGTAGTAGCCGTCAATCGTGACGAGGACCGTGCTCTTCGCGTCGGCCATGCGCTGACCGCACGCGGCGCCGCTGAACCCACCGAACACCTCGGAGTGGATCACGCCGAGCCGCGCACACGCGAGCATCGCCACCGGCAGCTCCGGCACCATCGGCATGTGGAACGTGACCCGGTCGCCCGCCTTCACGCCGGCAAAGTCACGTAGGAGCGCCGCGAACTCATTGACGCGGCGGTGGAGCTCCGCGTACGTGATCTCGACCGGCTCCACGTCCTCGGGCTCGGGCACCCAGATCAGCGCGTTCTTGTCGCCGCGGGTTTCGAGGTGCCGGTCGAGGCAATTCACCGACGCGTTCAACCGCCCGCCGACGAACCACTTGAAGAACGGCGGATTGCTCGTGTCGAGCAGCGTGTCCCACTTCTTGTCCCACGTGAGCATGTCGGCGTACTCGACGTAGCAATCCGGGAAGTGCTCGGGGCTGAAGCGCTCGAGGATCGCGGGATCGTTCGCGTTGGCCTGCGCGGCGAACGCCGCCGGCGGCTCGAAGTACTCCTCCTCCCGCCAGTGAACTGCGATCTGCGCCTCGGAGGTCGCGTCCTCGGCGGCCTCGTCCTCAGTCGGCGCGGGGTTGGTCGTGTCGGCCATTTACGTCTCTCCTTCCAGCATGGCGGCAACCGGTTTCCTGACAGCCCAGAGCGCCGGCGTTACCGCCGGCGCTCCGAGTGCTGTTCTCGATACGAGGCGAGTTCTACTCCAAGCAGCCTCGCAATGCTCGTTTCTTGCGGTCGTTAGCGCCTGAGCGGGACGACCGGCGCGACGACCCGACCGTACGTAGAGTTGATCACACCGGCGAACGACGCGTACCACGCGCAGAGCGCGGTCACGATCCCGAAGTAGCCGCCGAGCTTGATCGTGCCGTTGATGACGGAGTGCGTACCGGCCAGCGAGGCGTTGCCGATGCCGAGGATGAAGAAAGTGATCGCCAGCAGCAGGAACACGAGGGCGACGGCGCCGGTGGTCCGTAGCGAGGCGATGAACATGTAGGCCGTGAAGATGCCCCACATCCACAGGTACAGCCCGAGCCCGCTGAAGACCTCGGTCGGGGCGTTGCTGCCGACGGACTGGACGATGAAGAAGAACGAGATCCAGAACGCGCCGTACGAGCAGAACGCCACGGCGCCGAACGTGTTCCCGGTGCGGAACTCCCAGAGCCCGGCGACCAACTGCGCGATCCCGCCATAGGCCAGGGCCAGCGCGGCCACCATCGGCAGCAACCCTCCGCCCGGCAGTTTTTGGGTACCGACCAGCCCGGAGTTGATCAGGCTCAGCATGAACGTCGTTCCCGCGAACGCGGCCAGGCCCAGCGGGCCCGGATCGGCCGGGGTCCAACCCCCCGCCCGAGTCGGATCAGCAGCAGGGGCGACGTCCGCTTCGCGCCCACCGATGTTTGCGGCTTCCATCTAATCCTCCTGTGAGGGGTTGATAGTCGGCGCGAACGTTTGCACTCGTCCGGCGCTTCACAAGTGCCGGATCGGCGAACGGGGGCTGCCCAGCCGCGAGCGGTAGCAAAGCCACGATGAACGGCGACCGCCGGACGGCGTTAGGCCGCCCGGCGGTTGCCAACTCGAGCCCGCACAGCTCCAGTCCGGTACCCGACGCCCCAGGCGAGGTGCCCCGGGACCGGATCAGAGCTGAGTGTTTACGCCCCTCCAGATACGGCTGGCGAAGCGAACCTGTCCCGGCCCCCGGCGTGGACAGGAGCCGGGACAGCTTGATCCATGATCGGCACCGGCACCGTCGGGCGGCGGATTGCCTGCCCGGTTGCGGACGGATGTCTGATCCGCCCTGGCGGCGGCGCTAATTACGGCGCTTGCGCTTGCGCTTAGGCGTCGTCGACCGGGTGCTCCCGGGCGCCGGCGCGCGGGCAGGCGGGGGCGCCGGCTCCGTCGCCGGCTTGGCCCGTCCGCGCCCGAGAAGCGGCTCCCGGGGCGGGCGCCCCGGCGGCCTGCCCGGCCAGCGCTCGAGACGGCCGGACGACCAGGCTGGCGGAACGCCGCTCGGCCACCGTCCGCTGATCAGGTACGCGAGCGCGAGCAGCCAATACGCCTCGATGATCGGGATCGGCACCACCGGGAGGATCGTGAGGATCCCGGCGATGATCCCGAGATAACCCAGGAACCGGGTGAGCAGGCCGACCCGCATCGCGCTCATCGACACGAGGACGAGTCCGACGGCGGTGAGAAGCAACCCGAGGTCGTTGGTCAGCTGCGGGATCACCAACGACACCTTGGTCAGGAGCGCGTTGGCCTCGGGATACGTCTGGTTGCCATGGCTGACGAAGTGGTCCGCCTGAATGCCGTAGTTCACGATGTATGCGACCACGCTCACCGCCGACAGCAGGCAGCCGACCACGGCCATGATCCCGGTGAAACGGGGCTTGACGTCGGGATCACGCGCGCGCGTGCAGCCCCACAGGTAGCCGAGCGTCCACGCCAGCGCGCAGAACCCGATGGCGCTGATGATCGAGCCGATCAGGTCGCGCGCGAACCGCTTGTTCTCGGTCACAAGCCCGAGCGTCTGCTCGTTGACCTTGACGTGGGGCCCGCCGAGCTGGATGACCACCGCGGCCATCACCAGGATCCCGGCGGCAGCCGCGAGCACAACCTGCCGCGTGCGCACGCGGGCCTCGTATGCGAGCCGCTCCTCGGGCGTCATGAGACGCCAGTCTAGGTGGTGTCCCGTCGCGTCGAATCCTCGCGAGCACGCCGGGCGGCTACCATTCACTCCATGGAAGGAAGTGGATTCGGAGGCCTGTTCGGCGACCCCGACGAGCTGCAGCGCCGGCTGGGCGAGTTCGCCGAGCAGATGCAAGGCGCTCAACGCCTCGCCTGGGCGGACAACGCGATCAAGCTGGCCGTCGATCTGACCGTCGCGGCGATGAACCGCATCAACATTCAGGGGACGACGGAGCAGCAGGCTGAGCAGCTGCGGACCGTCATGGCGCACATCTTCCCCGAGGCCGTCACGCTCGTGCGCGAGGCGCGCGAGGGTCTTCAGTAGACCGCGGCGCTACGAGCCTGCGAGCGCGCCTAACACGAGCTCGTCGTGCTCGGCGGGCTTGACGTTCCGGAACACCTCGCGGATCGTCCCGTCCTCGCCGATCACGAACGTCGTCCGCTCGTTGCCCATGTACGTGCGGCCGTAGCGGTTCTTCTCCACCCACACGCCGTACGCCTCTGCCACCGCGTGGTCCTCATCGGACAGCAGCGGGAAGCCCAGGCCGAACTTCTCGTCGAACTTCGCGATCGGCTTGACCGGATCGGGCGAGACGCCGAGCACGACGGTGTTGGCGTTCGCGTAGTCGGCGCTGTGGTCGCGGACCCCGCACGCCTGGGTCGTGCACCCCGGCGTGTCCGCCTTGGGGTAGAAGTAGAGAACGACGGTCTTGCCCTGAAGCCCCGACAGCGACACCGGATCCCCGTGCTGGTCGGGGAGGGTGAAGTCGGGGGCCTTGTCGCCGGGCTCGCGTGCCATGCGCGCGGATCCTACTTGAGCAGCCGCGACAGCCGCCGGTCCTTGAGCAGCTTGCCCTCGGTCTGGCACGTCGGGCAATAGCACATCACGTAATCCTCGTAGAACACCGCCTCGAGCTGGTCGCCGCAGCGCGGGCACGGCTCGCCGTTGCGGCGGTGGACCGTCAGCGGCATCGGCAGCTTGTCGGGAATCCGGAGCGCGAGCGTCGCCTCGTAGTGGGCGATCGCGTCGCCGAGCACGCGCACGGTCGTCTCGCGCAACCGCTCGGCCTCGTCGGCGCCGAGATCTGACCCGCGCTTGAACGGCGAGATCATCGCCGCGTGGAGGATCTCGTCGACCCAGGAGCGGCCGATCCCGGCGATCACGTGCTGATCGCGGAGGAGCGCGTACAGCGGCCGCGGCTGGTCGAGCAGCTCGGCGAACGGCGGCGGGTCGGGCCACGCCTCGGGACCCAGTGCCGCGATCGTCTCCTCGCCGTCGACCTCGCCGGCGCGCAGCACCTTGACCCACGCGCGCTGGCGGGTGCCGAACTCACGCAGACGCAGCTCGCGCCCATCGGCTAACCGCACGAGGAACCGCGACGTGCGGTCGCGAAGCGACGCGCGCGTGTCGAACAGCTGCAGGCGGCCGGCCGACATCAGGTGGATCTCGATCGCCAGGTCGCCGTCGAGCTCGATCACGAACAGCTTGCCGCGGCGCCCGATGCGCTCGAACCGGCGGCCGTCGAGCGCCGTCAGCGGCGGGTCGAACGTCTTCAGCGCGTTGATCCCGGGTGCGAGCGCGGACTCGATCTCGGCGCCGGCGACGGCGGCACCGATGAGGCGTGCGGTGATCTCGACTTCGGGTAGCTCGGGCATAGGGGGATGCATCGAGAGTAGCTGCCGCATGGACCTCGGCCGGTACTCTGGCTGGCGCCATGCCCGTCGAGCTCGCACCCGACGACATCGTGCGCACGTCCGCCGCAGCGGCGGCCAACGAGCGCGAGCCGCTGCTGGTGCTCGAACCGCTGATCGAGTTCCTCGGCGCGGCCGGTCTCGAGGCGCCGGCCGACCTGTCCGCAACGCCGATCGGCGACGGTCACTCGAACGTGACGTTCGCGCTGTCGACCGGGGTGGTGCTGCGCCGTCCGCCGCGCGGACCGCTGCCGCCGAGCGCCCACGACGTGCTGCGCGAGGCGCGGCTCCTGTCCGCGCTCACGGCAACCGCGGTGCGATCGCCGGGGGTGCTCGCGGTGTGCGAGGACCCGGGGGTGATCGGCGCGCCGTTCTACGTGATGGAGCGGATCGCCGGCGATGTCATCACCGATTCAGTGCCGGCCGCGCTCGACTCACCCGAGCAGCACCGGCGGATCGGGGACGAGCTGATCGATGCGCTGGTCGAACTGCACGCCACCGATTGGGACGCCGCCGGCCTCGAGGGGTTCGGCAAGCCGACGGGCTATCTCGAGCGCCAGCTGCGGCGGTTCAACGGGCTGTGGAAGCACAACCGGACGCGTGAGTTGCCGCAATTCGAACAGGTCGGCGGATGGCTGGCGACGCGGATCCCGGAGTCGCCGCCCGCGACGATCGTCCACGGCGACTACCGGCTCGGGAACACGATGTTCGCCGCCGGCGCGCCGGCACGGCTGATCGCGATCTTCGACTGGGAGATGGCGACGATCGGCGACCCGCTCGCCGACGTCGGCTACATGCTCATGCAATGGACCGAGCCCGGCGATCCCGTGGGCAAGTTCAACCTGAACAATGTGACGCTGCGACCGGGGTTCCCCACGCGCGCGGAGCTGACCGCCCGCTATGAGGAGCGCTCGGGCCGCTCGGTCCAGGCGCTCGACTGGTACGTAACCCTGGCGCTGTGGAAGGCCGTGGTGTTCATGGAGGGCAACTACAAGCGGGCGCTCGCCGGCTCGACCGACGACCCGTATCTGAGGTCGTTCGGCGAGGGCGTGATCGAGATCGCCGATCGGGCCCTGGCGGTGACGCGCGATGGCTTCTGAGGACAGACGCCGCCGCGGACTGCTGACCGACTACGGCGGCGTGCTGACCACGGACGTGTTCGCCTCGTTCACCGCCTTCTGCGAACTCGAGGGACTCGCGCGCGATGCAATCGTCCGGGCGTTCCGCGACGACGCCGGATGCCGCGACATGATGCTCGGCCTGGAGACCGGCGCGGTCGCCACCGACCGGTTCGAGCCGCGGCTCGCAGAGGTGCTCGGCGTCGATGCGCCCGGGCTGATCGACCGGATGTTCGCCGGCGCGAGGCCCGACGAGCAGATGCTCGGCGCGGTCCGCCGGGTCCGCGCCGCAGGAATCCCGACTGGACTCGTCTCCAACTCCTGGGGAACCACTCAGTACCCGAGTGACGTGCTGGCGGAGGTGTTCGACGCGGTCGTGATCTCCGGCGAGGTCGGCATCCGTAAGCCGGCGCCCGAGATCTACGCGCTCGGCGCGGAGCGGATCGGCCTGGACCCCGCCGACTGCGTATTCGTGGACGATCTTGAGGTGAACCTCGTCCCGGCCACCGAACTCGGGATGGCGACGATTCACCATCGCGCGACAGAAGACACGATCGCGCAACTCGAACGACTGCTCGGCGTCAGCCTCCGATGAGGCGCGGCGTGGCGCACGCCCGGTCTCCCGGCGTGCGCCACCCACTAGTCAGTCAACCGTCACTTAGAGCGACGACAACTTGATCTTTTCGGTGCACGTCAGATGCACCGTGTCAACGCTCGCGCACTTGATCGTCCCGGTCTTGCCCGCGGCGGTCGAGTACGAGCCGCTGCCGCCGGTCACCGTCACGGTGCCGACCCAGGTCTCACTCGTGAAACTCGTCGACGAGAGCGCGGTCCCCTCCTGCGGGGCGAGGTTGAATTTTCCGCGAATCGAGCCGGTGCTGAAGTACTGCCAGTACTTACCGACCGTGTTACCGCTTTCGGGCACGTTGAACGTAGCCGCCTCGACGCCGGTGCCAACCGACGGACAGTGGACCGCCCCATACGAGGCTCCCTGCGAGGGCGGCTGGTCCACCGTGTTCGACCCGGCCGGGGGCACGGTGGCCAGGCTCATATGACACTTCAGGACGATGGTTTTGCTAGCGGCTCCTGCTACTGAAATCCCGAGCACGAAGGGGAGCGCGGCAAGCGCACACCCGACGAGCAAGATACGACGCTTCACGAGAACCTCCAGGTCTTTCTGGTATCGATCATGCCTTTCGACGGCCAGACCCCACGCGAAAGGCCAACAGACTTCATGGAAATTGCCGTCGGGCCCGAGCGGGGTTCCGCCCGGGCCCGGCAGACGAGGGTCTCATCCGACGCTCAATTGACTCCGTTCAGCGTGCCTCTGTCGGCCGCGAGCACGACCTTGGGCAGCGGGGCGAAGTCGAGCGTGGGCCCGAAGTGCTGGCCTCCGCCGAGTGCATAGCCGATGAACGACTTCAGCAGAGTCCCCTGCGCGGCGCTCGTCGGGACCATGACGTAGGTGAACGTCGAGATCGGGTACGCGCTCTTCGCGCGCTTCGGCGGGTCGACGATCGTGACCTGGTTCCCCTGCGGGACGTGCTTGACGACCGCCGCTGCGGCCTCAATCGCGGTCAGGTTCGGAACCACGTAGTTGCCGCCGGCGTTCTTGACGCCGATCGCCGGGAGGTTGTTGGCGATCAGGTAAGACACCGCGATGTAGGCGATGGCTCCGTTGGTGCCCTCGAGCGCCGTCGCCATTCCCGAGTTGCCCTTGGCGCCGACACCGGTCGGGAAACTGACCGTGGTTGAGCTGCCGACCTTCGAATTGAAGGCACCCGAGACGTCAGACAGGTACCGCGTGAACGCAAACGTGTCGCCCGAGGAGTCGCTTCGCCAGAGGGGCTCGATCGGGGTGCTCGGAATCGTGGCGCCCTTATTCAGCTTCTTGATCGCGGGGCTGTCCCAGTTCGTGATCTGCCCGAGGTAGATCTGAGCGAGCACGGGCCCGGTGAGGTGGAGGTTCGTATGGCGCGGCAGCCGCAGGCCGTTGATGTGATAGCTGACGCCGGTCGCGGTCAACGCCCACGGAATCTGGACGAGGTTGCCAGGGACGCCCGAGTACACCGACAACGGAGCGTCGGAGGCGCCGAAGTCAACGAGACCCTTGGCGATGTCCGACTCACCACTACCAGAGCCGACGGCGGCGTAGGTCACAGAGTTGCCAGTGGAGTTACCCCACGCGGCCGCCCATTCAGCTTCGATCGGAGCGACGAGCGTCGAGCCCGCACCACTGAGGGTCGCCGCGGACGCGGCTGCGGTGCTCAGGCCGAAG
Organism: uncultured Solirubrobacterales bacterium; assembly: GCA_963755525.1. Classification (GTDB taxonomy): domain Bacteria; phylum Actinomycetota; class Thermoleophilia; order Solirubrobacterales; family Solirubrobacteraceae; genus Palsa-465. Next base: position 130,864 of record CAVWKC010000027.1, read on the forward strand.
ACCAGTCCTGCGGACAATCCCGCACACAGCAGACTGGCCAATCTCTTGGAGCGCAATGCAGTTTCCTTTCCTTGATTGGGGAATTCCCAGTACAGCTCTCGACGTGGCCCGGCCGCCCCTCGCGAGATTGCTAAGCATCTACGCGCCCTTGTGGCCACTTGTGGCCAGCTTGTGACCACATTGTTGAAAACCTGTGAGCGCCCGTAGGCTCGCCACATGCCGTCCGAGCCTTTTCCGTACCCTTGCGCGCCGTGTCTTCGAGGGCAAGGTTGACGTTCGGGCGGCAGGGTCGCCGCACTGGCACAGGATCGCGAACACGGATGCGTCGCGCCGGCAAGCTCGGCGACCGTGTGATGTTCGGGCTGTGCGCGCTCGCCGGCGTGCTCGTCGTCGTCACGCTTGTCGACGTCGTTTATCAGCTGGTCGTCAACGCGGGGCCCGCGATCTCAAAGTTCGGCTTGGGCTTTGTCGGGCATACGGACTGGAAGCCCGGGTTCCACATCGAGGGCGCTGCGGCGCTCATCTACGGGACGGTCGTCAGCTCGCTGATCGCGATCGTGCTGGCGACGCCGCTCGGGATCGCGATCGGGCTATTCCTCAGCATGATGGCGCCGGTCAGGGTGCGCGCAGTCGTCGGCCCGCTGGTGGAGATGCTCGCGGCCGTGCCGAGCATCATCTACGGCTTCTGGGGCCTGGTCGTGCTCGTCCCGTTCGTCGACAAGCTCGAGCCGGGGCTACACAGCGTGCTCGGATTCATTCCGCTGTTCGGCACCCCCTCGCCGATCGGGATCAGCTTCTTCGCCGCCGGTCTCGTGCTGACCGTGATGATCCTGCCGATCATCTCGGCACTCACCCGCGACCTGTTTCTCACCGTGCCCACCGAGCTCAAGGACGGCGCTGCCGCGCTCGGGGCCACGCAGTGGGAGATCATCCGCGGGATCGTTCTGCCGACCACGGTGTCGGGCGTCAGCGCCGCAGTCGTGCTCGGGCTCGGCCGGGCGCTCGGCGAGGCGATCGCCGTGTCGTTCGTGATCGGCAGCGTGACCAGGATCCAGGGGTCACTGTTCGCGCCCGGCTCGACACTCGCGTCTCTGATCGCCAACCAGTTCACGGCCCCGGTGAACCCGCTGCACCTGGCGGCGATGTTCTACGCCGGCCTCCTCCTGGTGATCATCGGGATGATGACGAGCCTCGCCGCTCGCGCCATCGCCGGGCGGTTCGACGTCACCCAGCGGGTCATATGAGCGCGGTGTCCGAGACAGCGCCGTACGAAGGCATGCCGTTTGACCCGACGTCGCCGCTGACGCCGTCAGGCAATCTCCGCCGTCGGGCAGCCGTCAGCCGGCTCGTGCAGATCGCGGCGACCGCCGCGGCCGCGTTCGCGATCGTCGTGCTCGTGATCGTGTGCGTGGGGGTCGCCACCCGCGGCGCCGCCGCGCTCAGCTTCGGCTTCGTCGTCGGCAACCCGCAGGGTCTCGTCAGCGGCGGGATCTTCAACTCGCTTCTGGGCACGCTGGAGCTCGTCGCTTTCGGCGCGCTGATCGCGCTCCCGCTCGGAGTCATGACCGGGCTGTACCTGACCGAGTTCGCCGGCCCCCGGTCACGGACCGCAAGCTTGCTCAAGACCGCGCTCGACGTGATGGCGGGCCTCCCGACGATCGTGGTCGGGCTGTTCGTGTACGGCCTGATCGTGATTCCGCAGCACAAGGAGTCCGGCTTCGCCGGCGTGATCGCGCTGGCAATCGTGATGCTGCCGCTGATGGCGAGGTCGAGCCAGGAGGTCTTGCTGCTGGTCCCGAACAGCCTCCGCGAGGCCGCGGACGCGCTCGGCGTGAGCCGCTGGAGAACGGTCCTGAGTGTCATCCTGCCCGCCGCCGTCGGCGGGATCCTCACCGGCGCAATCCTTGCCACCGCGCGCGCGGCGGGCGAGACCGCGCCACTCCTGATCTGTAACTCGCTGTTCAACCCGGATCAGACCGGGCTGAACCTATTCCACGGCGTCCCCAGCGTCTCGATGTTCATCTACACGTCGTTCGACCTCCCGATACCCGAGGCCGTCACCCGCGCCTGGGGCGCCGCGTTCGTGTTGATGGTGTTGATTCTCATCGCGAACGTCGGCGCTCGCCTGTTGCTGGCTCGCAGCCGTGCGAAGATGGCCCGATGATCGACTGGGACGATCGAACCACGACCCAGATCATTCGCGGCGAGATGCCGGCGGGGCGCGTCCGGCTCCGCACCGATCCGGTACTTCCGGCGATCCGCCCGAAGGTCAACAGCGAAACTCCCGACGACCACGCGGTCGTGTTCGACATCCGCGACATGACCGTGTACTACGGCCAGAGCCGGGCGCTCGCCGGCGCCTCGCTGAAGATCTACCGCAACCAGGTGACCGCGGTGATCGGTCCTTCGGGCTGCGGCAAGTCGACGTTCATCCGGAGTCTCAACCGGATGAACGATGCGATCCCCGGGTTCCGGATCGAGGGCCATGTGCTGTACCACGGTCACGATCTGTACGGGAGCGGCGCCAACCGGGTCGAGGTCCGGCGCCGGATCGGGATGGTGTTCCAGAAGCCCAACCCGTTCCCAAAGTCGATCTACGACAACATCGCGTGGGCGGCCCGGAACCTGGGGATGAAGGACCGGCTCGACGACCGCGTCGAGCAGGCCCTGCGTCAGGCGGCGCTCTGGGACGAGGTCAAGGACCGCTTGCGCGACAGCGCGCTCGGCCTCTCGGGCGGACAGCAGCAGCGGCTGTGCATCGCGCGCGCGATCGCGATCGAGCCCGACGTGCTGCTGCTCGACGAGCCGGCGTCGGCGCTCGACCCGGTGGCGACCGCGTCGATCGAGGATCTGATGCACAACCTCAAGCACCGCTTCACGATCGTGATCGTCACCCACAACATGCAGCAGGCGGCGCGCGTCGCCGACCGCACGGCGTTCTTCAGCCTCGACACGACCGGCCCGGCACGGGTCGGAACGCTGATCGAGTACGGCGACACCGCCACGATCTTCCGGAGCGCCGCCGACCCCCGGACACGCGACTACGTCGCGGGCAAGTTCGGCTGATCTAACGCGCGCGCCGACTGTCCAGCGACCGGCGCCCGCCGTTCAGGAGAAGATCGAGTCGCTCGAGACCTGCTGCAGGATCGGCTGCCCGCACTGCCAGCAGTACGACGCGCCGGTGCTGTGGGGCGCTCCGCACGACGCACAAACGCCGGCGGTGGCGCTGTGCTCGAGCCGCAGGATCCGCTCGATCTCGGACAGCTCGGAGTCGGCGTCCTGGAGGAGCGCCGCGCGCTTCACGAGCACGTCGACACGGATCTGGTCCCGGATCGCCATCTCGTAGACAAGCCCGCCCAGGTCCCACTGCATCTCGGCGACCCGTGCCTTGAGCGTGTCGCGGCGGCGCTCGAGGTCGACGACCTGGCTCTCCGTCGGAGGCGCTCCGGCGCCCCCGGGCGGCGGCGCCACCGGCGGCTGGCTCACGCCCTGAGGGGCCGCCGCGCTCGCCGGGCTATCGGTAGGACCCGCGTTCCGGCCAGTACCGCGCTTAGGTAACCGCACGCTCAGTTCCCAAAGAAGTTTCCGGTGAACTTGTGGTTCTGGCACCCGGCCCCGCCCGTACAGGATCCGCCCTGACTGGTGGTCGGCGACGCCAGGTGGCTCGAGTTACCGAGAACCTTTCCGGCGGCCTGGGTGGCCTTTTGCTGTACCGCCTTCGACGGCGGGGCCGTCTGATCAGCCGCCTTCTTAAGCTTGCCGCTCAGGCCTTTGGGCGTGCTGCTCGCCGCCGTCGTGTGGGTCTGCGTCGTCGGGGTAGTGCTCGCGCTCCCGCCACCGCCGTTGACAGTCACGACCTGGACCGGAGGCGCGCTCGCGGCCTTCTGGTTCGAGGTGTGGCCGGCCCGCCCGATCAGGAAGCCGAGCCCGATCGCGAGCAACAGCACGCCGACCCCGGCCACCAGCGTGGTGCCCGACGAGACGCGCTGGCCTCGCGGCGGCCGCGAGGATCGCCTCCGAGTGGTCCGGACCTCGGTCGTGGGCTGGGCGGTCGGAAGTCTCGACTGCCCGCGACGCTCCCCGCAGCTGACGCAGTAGCGCTGATCGTGCGCGAGCGGCGCGCCGCAGTTCGTGCATCGGTCCTCTGACCCGGTCGTCGGCGCGGTCGTCAGTTCTCGCGTCGGGGCGTCTGCGCGCGGCACGTCCCCGGCCGCTCCTCGTCCGTCGCCGCTCTCTAGATCGGTCGCCAGCGGTTCGTCTCCGTACTCGTCATTCTTGGGCGCTCTCGGCCCCCCGGCTCGGACTCAGTATCCGGCGCGGCGCTGCGACAATTGTGACCATGGTGTGACCGAGTCACCCGACTCGAACCCAAAGTCCAGGGGTCGCGCTCGGTCTCAAGATGTTCACAACTGAGCTGACTACGGAGACCACACTGGCACACCGGCGATGAGCATTTCGGACCATACGGCGACCGAGCCGCGCAGCATGCTCCGATGTGCCGAATGCGATGCGGGCCTGGCTCACGACCAGCGCTATTGCGTGCAATGTGGGGCCCGCCGCGGTCCATTGCCGCCGGAGATCGCGGCACTCATCGGGGCGATTCACGAGCAGGGGCCCGAACCGGACCTGCCTCCGGGAACGCCGCTCGCCGACTCGTTCGCCGATGGCGGCTCGAGAGTGCCGGCGTTCGGGTTCGCGATGCCTGGACCGCGCGCCGCCGCCGTGGCGGTGATGGCAATGCTCGGGTTCGGCGTGATCGCCGGCTCGCTTGTCGGCGGGACCAGCGTCGTGACGCTCGCGAGCGCGCCCCTGATCGTCGTCGGCATGGACCACCCGGCCGCCACGCCCGCGGCGCAGACGGTGTTGGCCGCGCAGTCGGGCGGCGGCAGCGGCGGTGGTGGCGGCGGCGGCGCAGCCGGCGCGGGTAACGGCGCGGCGGCGGTGCAGACAGACGCGGCAGCGTCAGAGACGCCGACGACGTCGCCCACGTCGACGACCGGCACCGACACCACGTCGTCGGGCCTCAACGGCCTCCCGCCGGTCAAGCACGTGTTCATGATCGTTCTCTCAGACCGCGGCTTCACGCAGTCGTTCGGCACCTCGAGCGGATACCTCAGCGGCGCGCTTCGCCGCGAGGGCGAGCTCGTGCAGAACTACTACGCCGTCGCCGGGTCCCCGCTCGCGAATGAGATCGCGCTCGTCAGCGGCCAGGGCCCGACCGTCCAGACCGCCACCGACTGCCCGGTGTTCTCGCGTGTCAACCACGCGACCAAGGGAGCCCGCGGGCAGGTGGTGGGCAACGGATGCGAGTATCCGAAGGCGACCAAGACGCTCGCGGGCGAGCTCACCGCGGCGGGCGACACGTGGAAGGCCTACGTGCAGGGCGTGCCCTCGAGCGCGAAGTCAGCCTGCCGCGTACCGAAGCTCGGGAGCAACGTTCCCCAGACCGGCACCGCGAAGAGCATTTACCTCGCGTGGCGCAACCCGTTCTTGTACTTCGGCTCGCTGACGGGCGGATCTGCCTGCCACAAGGACGAGGCCGGACTCGGGCGGCTGAAGACGGATGTGAAGAGCTCGAGCACCACCCCCACGCTCGCCTACATCATCCCGGCGCCGTGCTCGGACGGCAGCGAGGCGGCCTGCAAGCCGGACGCGACGCCGAGCCTCGCCGGCGCCAACCGGTTTCTCAAGACGGTAGTGCCGGAGATCAAGAAATCGCCGGCTTACAAAGACGGCGGGATGATCGTGATCACGTTCGACCAGGCACCACAGACCGGGCAATACGCCGACCCGAGCGCGTGCTGCTCGAGCCCCGCGTCGTACCCGAACCTCCGCGGCTTGCCGGCGGGCACGCCGGCCGCGCCGGCCGGGGCGATGGGACCGGCCGCGCCCGGAACGACAACCACCGACACGACGACGACTGACACCACCACGACCGACACCAACACGACCGACACGACCGCGGGCACCACGACCACTGACACGACCACTGACACGACGACGACGGGCGTCGCCACGGGTGCGACGATCACGACAGGGGCGACGACCACGACCGGCGCCGCAACGACCGGCACTACGACCGGTACGACGACGACCGGTACGACCACCACCTCGCCGGTCTCCCTGGGAAGCGGCGAGACGACCCCGACCGGCGGCGGCGGCCAGGTCGGACTACTGGTGATCTCGCCCTACGTCAAGGCCAACACCAGCGACGTGGTCGACTACTTCAACCACTTCTCGCTGCTGGGCACGCTCGAGAACATGTTCGGACTCCACCGCCTCGGCTACTCCGATGCTCCCGGGCTGCCGCTGTTCAGCACCGGCGTGTTCAACAAGTACGCGGGCTAGCTCGATAGGCGCGTGTTCGGTTGTGACCCATTTTTCGTCGCGGGCGAGCTTTCCGGGTGCCGCGCGGGCGCCGAGCCGAGAAAGTCGACACTCGGCGTTCAGCGAGCCGCGGCGGCAATCACCGAGCCGCCGCGGCAATCAGCCAGCCGCGGGCCCAGCCACCCCGGTCGCGGGGGAGGCGTGAACCGGAATCGATCGTTCAGCCGAGATCGATCGAGGTGATCGCCGGAGGATCGACGGGGCGGTCGCCCGCGCCGGTTTCGACGCCCTCGATCGCATCGACGGTGTCCATCCCCTCGGTGACCTGGCCGAACACCGTGTGCTTGCCGTCGAGCCACGGCGCGGCCTGGGTGGTGACGATGAAGAACTGCGAGCCGTTCGTGTTCGGGCCGGCGTTGGCCATCGCCAGCGCGCCCCGGACGATCTTGTGGCTGTTGAACTCGTCCTTGAACGTGTAGCCGGGGCCGCCCATGCCGGTTCCGTCGGGGTCGCCCCCCTGGATCATGAAGTCGGGGATGATCCGGTGGAAGATGACCCCGTCGTAGAAGCCGTCGCCGGCGAGCTTGCGGAAGTTGGCGACGGTCTCGGGCGCGTCCTCGTCGAACAGTTCGAACGAGATCGAGCCAAGGCTTGTGTTCATCTTTGCGTTTGACATGGCCCGCAGCGTAGTGGGCTCGATCAGTTGTCGTCGTCGACGGCGGTCTGGACGGCATGGATCGTCGCGGTGACGCTGATGCTCGGCGGCGGACTGGCCGGCGTCGCGGTGTCCGTGCATGCGATCGCCAGCATCTGCGGCGAACCGGCGACGGACACCGGGGCGACAAGCGGGATCGTTCCCTTGGCGGCAGTCGGGTTGGCGCCTCCGAGGTTCGAATCGAACTCGCCCTCGGTACCCGACACGTTAGGGGCCGACATCGAGCACGAGACATCGACCGCCTGGGAATCGATCCCCTCGACCTCGGCGACCTGGACGGTCCCGATCGCCAGGTAGGAGGAGCCGGCCTGGGTCGCGGGGAGCGAGACGGCAGCAACCTGCGTCTGGGTCCCCGTCAGAGTCGCCGTCTGAGGCTGGGTCCCGTATTCGTTCGGCAGTGCCGGGGTGCACGTCACGTTCCCCGTCTGACTCAGCGACTGGATCGCGCCGATCGAACACGCGGTGGTGACCCGGAGCTGTATCTGAGTCGGGTCCACCTGCGTGGCGCCGACCGAGCCGGGGATGAGCTTGCGCGGGCCCACCGAGTTCGGGCCCAGCTTGACGTTGCCCACCGAGAAGTTCTTGAGCTGGGCGCTGCCGACGCTGTTCGCCGGTATATGGATGGCCGCCCAGCTCACGCCGCCGAGCGCGACGAACAGGGCCAGGAATGACACCGCGAGCGGCGCCGAGGGGCGCGGTAGACGCATCGCATTACCTCCCATGTGTGCGATCCGGCCCGAGCGGCCGGACGTTCGCTGCGGACGCTATCGGACGCCCGGTGTGCCTCCCGAGGCCGAAATAACTGATCCGTCCCCCACGGCCGGCCTCGCGCCCCCGCGAGGCCGGCCGATTGCCTTGGGACGGACGTCGTCAGTTGTTGCTGGCGGTCTGGATCGCGCTCAGCGTCGTGTCGACCGCGACGCTCGCCGGCGGCGTTGCCGGCGTGCCCGTGGTCGTCTGCGTGCAGTTGACGGTCGCGGGCTGGACGCTCGTCGACGACGCCACCGGCAGCACGAGCGGGATCGTCCCGGCGGTCGAGTGCGTGCTCGAGAGGTCGACCGCAAAGCTCTTGGTGGTCGTCGTCGGATTGGCCGGCGGTGGGGTGCCCGAGCCCGCCGGGACGGACAGCGTGCAGCCGACCTCGACGTGCTGGCCCATGAGACCGGTGATGACGACGTGCGGATAGGCCATCACCAGATACGACGACCCTGCAACCAGCGACTCAGTGGCCACCTGCGTCGCGCTCGACCCGACCGTCGTGGCCGCCGTGTTCGACCCGTACTCGTTGCCGACCGTAGGCGTGCAGGTCACGCTCCCGGAGAGCCCGACGGCCGAGATCGCACCGGTCGAGCACGCGTTCGACACGCGCAACTGCACCTGGCTCGAGTTGACCTGCTTGGCGCCGACGGAGCCGTTGATGATCTTGCGCCCGCCGACCGCATTGGACTTCAGCTTCCAGTTGCCGACGCTGCCGTTCTGGATCTGCGCGGTGCCCACACTGTTCGCGGGTAGCTGCGTGGCGGCGTAGCTCGCGCCGCCGAGGGCAACGAACAGCGCCACGAACGAGACGACCATCGGCGCTGACGGACGCCGTCTGACGAGTGATTTCAGCCGCAAAATCGGTACCTCCTGGGTGTTAGGTTCTCGGCTTACCGGCCGACTACTGATCGCAACACGCCAGCCCGACCCGAAGTCGCGCTCGCGTTCACCGCAGGTGACGGAGACCTGACGCGGTGGCTCAGGTGGCGGCGGGCTCGAGCTCCACGGTCTGACCGAGCAGCTCGGTGCCGCTGACCCGATCGACCACGCGGTCCACGTCCTGCTCGGGGACGTCGAGCAGCGTGAACCGCTCGAGCACGCGGACGTTGCGGACGTGCTCGCCGTCGAGGCCCGTGGCGGCGGTGATCGCGTGGATGATGTCCGACGGCTCGAGCCCGGCGGCCCGTCCCATCGAAACGATCACCTTGCGCGGCCGGCCGTCGCCGTCGGTGGGGTCGTGCGGCTTGGAGTGGCGCCGTGGCTTGGTCTTGACCGGGGTCGGCGCGACGTGCGCATCCTCGACCCAAGGCGCGAGCGTGACGCCGGCGTGGTTCTCGATCGCTTTGATATCTCGGCGCTGCTGCGGCTCGAAGAACGTGATCGCGCGGCCGCTGCGACCGACGCGTCCGGTGCGGCCGATCCGATGGACGTACACGTCGGGCGACGTCGGGACGTCGTAGTTGATCACGTGCGAGACACCGGAGATGTCGAGCCCGCGGGCGGCCACGTCGGTCGCGACCAGCAGCGGCAGGCGCCCGTCCTTGAAGGAGATCATCACGCCGTCGCGGCCTCCCTGGGTCATGTCGCCGTGGAGCGCCTTGACGTTCATCCCGCGGTCGCGGAGCGTTCGATAGAGCTGCTCGGTCCGAATCTTGGTCCGCACGAACACGAGCGCCTGCTCCGGTCGCTCGGCGCTCAGAACCTCCACGAGCTTGTCCGCCTTGTCGCGGGCACGGACCTCGAGCGCGAACTGCTCGACGGTCTCGACGGTCAGCGTCGCCGTCTGCACGCGAACCGTCACCGGGTCATACAGGTACTGGTCGGCGAGACGCCGGATCTCGGGCGGCATCGTCGCCGAGAACAACGCCGTCTGACGGCTCGACGGGGTGAGCGCCAGGATCTTCTCGACGTCCTCGAGAAAGCCGAGGTCGAGCATCTCGTCGGCCTCGTCGAGCACGACGAAGCGGCACCCGTGGAGCATCAGCGAGTGGCGCGAGATCAGGTCCTTGACCCGTCCGACCGTGCCCACGACCACCTGCCCGCCGGCCCTCAACTGGGCCTGCTGCGACCGGATCGGCGCTCCCCCGAACACCGCCACCACGTCGACCCCCTTGCGCCGGCCGTACGCACGGAGCGCCTGCGTGACCTGGATGCACAGCTCGCGTGTCGGCGTGAGCACGAGACCCTGGACGTCATGCTCGGCCGGATTGACGTACTGGAGCATCGGCAACCCGAACGCCGCCGTCTTGCCCGACCCGGTCTGGGCTTGACCGATCACGTCGTGGCCTTCGAGCAGCGGCGGGATCGCCTCTTCCTGGATCGGGCTGGGAGATTCGTACCCAACGTCGTGAACCGCCTCGAGGATGTCCGGCTCGAGGCCAAGATCGGCAAAACTCGGCATTACCACTGAAGATAGACGGATACGCGCGATCGCCCGTGTCCGCCTGGCGTTGGCGACCCTTGACACCGGATCGTTCGGAGCCTAATGTTTCGGCACCGATGGATTTTCTCGGGAGTCAGGCGCGATGAGCGCGGGCGAAGAGGCCGGCGACCCGATCAGCGCACACGTCTGGCGCGTCAGCGCGGTCGTGATCGTCGGGTCGATCATGTCGATCCTCGACACGACGATCGTCAACGTCGCGCTGGCCACGCTGAGCCACGAGCTGCACTCGACGATCGACCAGATCCAGTGGGTCGTGACCGGATACTTGTTGGCGCTTGCGGCGGTGATTCCGGTCACCGGATGGGCAGCCCGGCGCTTCGGTGCCAAGCAGGTCTACCTGGTCTCGCTGGTGCTGTTCACGACGGGATCCGCGCTGTGCGGGCTCGCGACCTCGACGACCGAGCTGATCGTCTTCCGCGTCCTCCAGGGCGTTGGCGGCGGCATGATCCTGCCGATCGGCCAGCTGATGATGGCCGAGGCCGCCGGGCCCAAGCGGATGGGAAGAGTCATGAGCGTCGTCGCAGTACCGGCGATGCTCGCGCCGATCCTCGGCCCGACGATCGGCGGTCTGATCATCCAGAACGCGAGCTGGCGCTGGATCTTCTACGTGAACGTTCCGATTGGTGCGATCGCCGTGTTCGCGGCACTGCGCTACCTGCCGTGGATCAAGCCGGACCAGGTCGAGAAGCTCGATACGCGCGGGCTGCTCCTGATGGCCACCGGCCTTACGCTGCTCACCTACGGTCTCGCCGAGATCGGCGCGACCGGCGGCTTCACTTCGCTCAAGGTCATCATCCCTTGCACCGTCGGACCCGCCCTGATCGCGGCGTTCGTCCTCCACGCGCTGCGGGTGCCAAAGCCGTTGCTCGACATGCGCCTCTACCGCAAAGCGACGTTCTCCTCGGCCTCGTTCGCAATGTTCTGCCTCGGCGCCGCGCTGTTCGGCGGAATGATCCTGCTACCTCTCTACTGGCAGGACGTCCGCCTCGAGAGCGTCGTCGACACCGGCCTGCTGACGGCGCCGCAGGGTCTCGGCGCGGCGCTGGCGATGCCGATCGCCGGCAAGCTGACCGACCGCTGGGGCGGAGGCGGGCTGGCGCTGTTCGGCGTGATCCTGTGCACGGTCGCGACGATTCCATTCGGGCTGATCTCTGCCCACTCGTCGATCTTCGGGTTGTCCGTGGCGATGTTCGTGCGCGGGATCGGCATCGGCTTTGGCTTCCTGCCCGCGATGGCGGCGGCATTCGCCGCGCTCGACCGGTCCGAGCTCTCAAGTGCGACCCCGCAGCTGAACGTGATCCAGCGCGTCGGCGGCTCGATCGGCACAGCCATCCTCGCGGTCGTGCTCCAACGCGCCCTCGTCTCCGCCCACGGCCCCAGCGGAGCTGCCGCCGCCTACGGCACGGCGTTCTGGGTGGCGGCCGGGCTGACGGCGGCAGCGATCATCCCGTGCATCATCCTGATGCGCGCCGAGCGCGCCGCCCGGCGTGACAAGGGCGAGACCGCGGAGCCGTCGGCCGAGACGATGGCGGAGGCGATCGCGGCGTGAGCTCAACCGCCGGCGAGAAGCTAGACCCGCTTGGCGACGTGGAACGCGAGCGCGGCCAGGGCGACGCCGCCGAGGACGTGGCTCGATCGTTCAAGCGCGCGATGGCCTCGGTGCGAAGGTTGCGCGGGCGCGAAACCCACCGTCCGGGCGAGCTCACCGACGCGCAGTACAGCCTGCTGTTCTGCCTTCGCGACCAGGCTCAGATGTCGCTCCGCGACCTCGCGGAGGCCGCCGAGCTGAGTCCGGCGAGCGTCACCGAGATGCTGGAAGGGCTCGCGGCGGCCGGGCTCGTGGAGCGCCGCCGCTCCGATCAGGACCGGCGCGTCGTGTTCACGTGGCTCACCGAGGACGGTCGTGGGCTCGTCGAGGAGCGCCGCGCACGGTTCGAACCGCTGTTCCGGGCCGCAGTCGAGGAATTCAGCGAAGAGGATCTGCTCGTCGCAGCCCGCGTGCTCGACCGTCTGCGCGGCTTCTTCGAAGAGCTCGCCGACGAGCGGCTGCTCGATCAGCGTCTCTAGCGCCGGTTCGCGATCGATTTCGATCACGTTCCTCGAACAGCGCAACCATCGCGCCGTGCTCCTCGTCGGACCAGCCACCGCGACGGGCGCCGCGGCCGACGAGCGAGCCGACCACGTAGTACGCGATCTCATCGCGCAGCCCTTCGGGATCCGGCGGCGCGGGGAGTCTGCCGCCGCGGCTCCGATAGCGATCGACGGCCCAGTCAATCGCGACGTCGGCCCGGCGGCGCTGGGAGTGGTAGTCGCGCCGGGTGTCGACCGCATCGGCGGCGAACCGGTACAGGTCCTGCCGGCGGCGGTCGTCGACGTTGTCGTTGTAGACGCGGAGGATCGCCCCGATCACGGGGCAGACCGACGGCGAGCGATCGCCGAACCGCTCGCCGGCGAGCATCGACGCGAGCTCCATCACGCAGACGATCTTGCCCGGGCGGGGATGGCGGCCCGGTCCGAGGCGCACGTTCTGATGCGAGATCGCCGAAGGGCAAGCCGAGGGAGCCATTGCCCCCGGTTATCGACCGAGCGGCTCTGAGACTTAGGCGCCGGCGGAAGTACGATCAGGCCGGTGAAGGCAAGGACGCGCAGGCAGTTCATGGCCGCAGCGGGAGCGGCGGGGGTCGGGGCGACGCTCGGCGCCGGCACGCCCGTGGCGCGTGCCAGCGAGGCTGCGCGCGCCGGCCGAGCGAGCGGTGAGGCCGTCCCGTTCTACGGGGCACACCAGGCCGGGATCGCGACGCCGACCCAGGATCACGTGCACTTCCTGGCACTCGACGTGGTGAGCGACTCGCCTGCCGACCTGCGCGCGCTGCTGGAGGCGCTCTCGGCCGCGGCGGCACGCTTGACGGCCGGCCAGCCGGTAGGCGCGCTTCAGACCGGTGTCGACCCGCCGGTCGACACCGGCGAGGCGCTCGGCCTCGGGCCCTCGCGCCTCACGGTCACGTTCGGGCTCGGGCCGTCGGTGTTCATGCCGGGACGATTCGGGCTCGAAGCGCAGCGCCCGGCGCCGCTCGTCGACCTGCCCCCGTTCGCGAGCGACTCGCTGCAGCCGGGGATCTGCGACGGGGACATCGCGGTCCAGGCGTGCGCCGAGGATCCGCAGGTGGCGTTCCACGCCGTCCACGACCTGATCCGCCTCGCGAGCCCGGCGGCCGTGCCCCGGTGGTCACTGCCCGGCTTCGGCCGCACGCACAACACGGCCGGACAGACAACGCCGCGGAACATCATGGGGTTCAAGGAGGGGACGGCCAACATCGTGGGGCAGGATCAGGCCGCGCTCGAGCGGTTCGTGTGGGCCGGCAAGCGCGAATCCCCGGCCTGGATGATCGGGGGCTCGTACATGGTCGTGCGGCGCATCCAGATCCTCCTCCACAACTGGGACTCGATCAGCCTCGAACAACAGGAGCGGACGTTCGGTCGCCACAAGCTGTCGGGCGCGCCGCTCGGCGAGAAGCACGAGCACGACCCGATCGATCTGCACGCCACGTCAAACGGCCAGCCGGTGATCTCTCCGCTCGCGCACATCCGCCTCGCCAGCCCCGCGTACAACCACGGCCAGCGGCTCCTGCGCCGCGGCTATTCCTACAGCGACGGGATCTACGACGGCGCGGTCGGCGGCGGACAGCTGTTCATCTGCTTCCAGCGCGATCCGCGCCGGCAATTCATCCCGATGCAGGCTCGGCTCGCGCTCAACGACCTGCTCAACGAGCAGACCGAGCACGTCGGAAGCGCGATCTTCGCCTGCCCGCCGGGCGCCGCGCCGGGGGCGTTCGTCGGCCGAGGGGCTGTTCGCCTGAATCAGCCGGAGTAGACGAGGCCGTCGAGGTGGGAGCTGCCCTTGCGAGGATCGCGGACGCCGAACTTTATGGCGAACCCGGATTCGGGTTCGGATCCGCTCGCCTCGCAGAACTCGACCTTCCCCGGCAGCAGGATCGGCTTCTTGAACGCGACGTCAACCGTGAAGGCGTCCGGGAGCCTTGGCTCGAGCGCCGCTAGACACCGCGCCTTGGTCCACATCCCGTGGGCGATCGCGGATGGGAACCCGAACAGCCGCGCGCTCAGGGGGTGGACGTGGATCGGGTTGTAGTCGCCCGACACCGATGCGTAGCGGCGACCGAGGTCGCCCGGGAGGGTCCAGGTGGCGGTCGCGGGGAGGTCCTCGGCGCGTGGAAGCTCGCCCGCCGGCGCCTTCGCGCGCGTGCCGTCGACACCCGAGCTTGAGCCGCCACCGCGCTTGAGGTTGGTGGAGACCTCCTCCCACACGAGCTCGTCGCCGACACGGACCTCGGTCCGCAGCGAGAACTGCTTCCCGCGCGGGTGGTCCTCGACCGGCGTCGGCGACACGTCGATCTGGAGCCGCTCCGATCCGCGGATCGGTCGGTGCTGGGTGATCCGGTTGGCTATGTGCACGAGCCCGATCGCTCGGAACGGAAAGCTCGGATCGGTCATCAGCGACAGCTGCAGCGGGAACGCGAGCATGTGCGGATACGTGGGCGGGAGGACGTCGCGCAGCGCGAACCCGCACACCCGGTCGTAGTCGCCGACGCGCGCGCCGTCGACCTCGACGTCGGTCAGCCGTAGCGTCAGGTCGGGAACGTCGCGACCGCCGCCCCCGACGAACGGGAGCTGGGACGCGCCGGGGATCATGGCGGCGCCGGCCCGCGCGAACAGCGCCGCCATCGACGGAGAGCTATGGAGCTCGCGCGTCGTCATCAGGCCCCCACGAGGCTCTGGCCGCAGACCCTGACGACGTTCCCGTTGACACCGCCGCTCGCGGGGCTCGCGAACCAGGCGATCGTCTCGGCGACATCGACCGGGAGACCGCCCTGGGCGAGGCTGTTCATCCGGCGGCCCGCCTCACGCGTGGCGATCGGCATCGCGGCGGTCATCTGCGTCTCGATGAACCCCGGCGCCACCGCGTTGATCGTCAACCGCTTCTTGCCGACCGGCGCCGCCATCGACTCGACCATCCCGATCACGCCGGCCTTCGACGTCGCGTAGTTGGTCTGGCCGGCGTTGCCGGCGATCCCGCTCATCGACGACACGGACACGATCCGTCCGTTCTCGCGAATCGCCTCCCGCGTGAGCAGCTCGTCGTTGATCCGCTCCTGCGCCGACAGGTTGATCTGCAACACCATGTCCCAGCGGTCCTCGTCCATCCGCCCGAGCGTCTTGTCCCGCGTCACGCCGGCGTTGTGAACGACCACGTCGACGCCACCGTGGTCCTCGAGCAGGTGCGTGGCGATCCGCGCCGGCGCGTCATCGTCGGTGATGTCGAGCACGAGCATCGACCCGCCGAGCTCGCCGATTGTCTCCTCGAGCTCGCGCTGGAGCCCCGGCACGTCGAGACCGATTACGTGCGCGCCGTCGCGCGCGAGCACCTTGGCGATCGCCTTGCCGATCCCTCGCGACGCGCCGGTGACCAGCGCGAACTTGCCCGCCAGCGGGAGCTCCCAGTCGATCCCGTCGGCCTCGAGCGCGGTCGCGCCAATGCGGATCACCTGGCCGGACACGTACGCCGACTTCGGCGAGAGCACGAACCGGAGCGTCGACTCGATCTGCGGCTCGGCGTTCGCGCCGACGTAGATCAGCTGCGCGGTCGCGCCCTTGCGCACCTCCTTGCCGACCGAGCGCACAAACCCCTCGAGCGCGCGCTGAGCGGTCGCCTGGCGCGGGCGCTTGCAGTCCTCGGGCGGCGTCCCGAGCACGATCACCCGCCCCGACTTGCGCACCCGGCGGATCGTCGGGTGGAAGAACGCCCACAGCTCGTGGAGCTGCGTGCTGTCCGCGATCCCGCTGGCGTCGAACACGAGCGCCTTGAACGTCTGCTCCTCGGGCGCCGCGTCGGCGCCCCACACCTTCGCCTCGAGGTGCGCGTCGGCGGCCGCCGTCCGCACCTCGTCCTGCATCGGCGTGTGGACGTCGGCGTCGATCGCCGCGAGCACGTTCGCGATCGCCCCCGCAAGCCTGGAACCCGGGGCAGCCCCGAGCAGGACGGGACCGCTGACGACCGGCTGGCCCCGCTCGTAGCGCTCGATTGCGACGGGGCTCGGGAGACCGATCTGCTTCGAGACGATCTTGCCGATCGGCGTATTCACGAGTTGCTGGTAGCGGTCGCTCATGCTGCTGCCTCCATGATCGCGGTGACGCCGAGGCCGCCCGCCGCGCAGATCGAGATCAGTCCCCGGCCGGAGCCGTTGTCCTTCAATGTTTTCGCCAGGCTCGCGACGATCCGGCCGCCGGTGGCGCCGAACGGGTGCCCCGCCGCCAGCGAGCCCCCGTGCGTGTTGAGCTTCTCGACGTCGATCTCACCCAGCGGCCCTTCGAGCCCGAGCCGCTCGCGGCAGTAGACCGGGTCCGCCCATGCCTTCAGCGTGCACAGCACCTGCGAGGCGAACGCCTCGTGGATCTCGTAGAAGTCGAAGTCGCCCAAGTTCAGGTCGTTGCGCTCGAGCAGCTTCGGCACCGCGTAGGTAGGCGCCATCAGCAGGCCCTCGCGCGCGTGGACGTGGTCGACCGCTGCGGTCTGCGCGTCGACGATGTACGCCAGCACGGGCAGGTTGTGCGCCGCCGCCCAGTCCTCGCTCGCGAGCAGCACGGCCGAGGCGCCGTCGCTGAGCGGGGTCGAGTTGCCGGCGGTCATAGTTCCCTGTTCCCCGCCGAACACCGGCTTCAACTTCGCGAGCTTGTCGACGCTCGTGTCCGGGCGCAGGTTCTGGTCGCGCTCCAGGCCGAGGAACGGGACGACGAGATCGTCGAGGAAGCCGGTGTCGTACGCGGCGGCGAGGTTCTTGTGGCTGCGGACGGTCAGCTCGTCCTGCTCCTCGCGCGAGACCCCCCACTCCGTGGCCATGATCGCGGCGTGCTCGCCCATCGACAGGCCCGTTCGGGGCTCGGCGTTGCGCGGAAGCTGCGGCACGATCTGCTGGGGGCGGACCTTGGCTAGCGCCTTCAGGCGGGCCGCGTTGCTCTTGGCCCGGTTCAGCTCGAGCAGCACGCGCCGCAGATCCTCGTTGATTGCGATCGGCGCGTCCGAGGTCGTGTCGAACCCGCCGGCGATGCCGGAGTCGATCTGGCCGAGCGCGATCTTGTTCGCGACGAGGATCGCGGCCTCGAGCCCGGTGCCGCACGCCTGCTGGACGTCGTACGCCGGCGTGTGCGGATTCAGCCGCGTGCCGAGGACAGCCTCGCGCGTCAGGTTGAAGTCGCGGCTGTGCTTGAGGACACCGCCGGCGGCGACCTCGCCGAGGACCTCGTCCTCGAGCGAGAACTTGCCGATCAGCGCCTCGAGCGTGGCGGTCAGCATGTCCTGGTTCGAGGCCCTCGCGTAGGGGCCGTTCTGCCGCGCGAAAGGGATTCGGATTCCGCCGAGCACTGCCACCCGGCGGGTACTTGCGTTCATGGGTCGGTTACTCCCTAGGTCTTATGTGGCTACACGTTTTATGTAGCTACACGTCTGTAGCTTAGTGCGGCGCGTCTTTGGCGGTCGCGGTTGTGAACGTCCCGCTCGACGTCGCGCGCCGGACCAAACCGGGAATGAGGACGCGCGCCGCTGCCGCCAGCCAGTAGTAGCGGGGCACGTACCGCTCCGCCTTGCCGCGTAATCCGCACTCGACGATCGCCTCGGCGACCTTGTCGGGCTTCGAGACGATCAACCGCAACACCGGGTGGCGGCGAAGCTCGGTCGCCGGGAACCCCTCGGTCGCGATGAACCCCGGGAGCACGAGGCCGACGTGGACGCCGTGCGCGCTCTCCTCGGCCGCCAGCGAGTCAGTCCACCCGGCGATCGCGAACTTGCTGGCGGAGTAGGCGCCCGCGCGGGGGCGCCCGACGCGTCCCGACGTGCTCGACACGTTGACGATCGCCGCCGCCGGGCGCTTGCCGGCGGTCGCCGCGGGCGCGTGTTTGGCAGCGGTCGCCCGGAGCAACGGGAGCAGTGCCTCGGTCAACCTGACGGGTGCCTCGAAGTTGAGCTTCATGTGCCGCTCGACGTTTGCCCAGCCGGTCTCGGCGAAGCCGCCGCGCCACGAGCCGCCGGCGTTGTTGACCAGCAGATGCAGTTCGCCGTGCGCCCGCGCGACCGCGGCCAGCACCTCGGCCGGCGCCTCCGGTTTCGTGAGATCGACGGCGACGACTGTGGCGCCGCCGACCTCCCGCGCGAGCGCGTCGAGCCGTTCCTGCCTACGGGCTACGAGCACGAGTCGCATGCCCGGCTCACGCGCGAGCCGACGCGCGGTCGCCTCGCCGATGCCGCTCGACGCGCCGGTAACGATCGCTACGAATGGATCCGCCAAGGCGCCGGCAAGGCTACCCGCGCGGGCCGGTCGACGCGCCCGCCGGCGCCGGCGCCCGGGCCCGCGGGTTCTCGATCCCCACCAGCGATACCACGCCGCCGAGGATGACGAGCAGACCGGCGATCCCGATTCCGATCCGGAACGCATGCACGGAGGCGTCGACGAGCGCCGCGTGGACACCCGGGCGATCGGATGCCGGCACGCCGGCGGCGGTGATCACGAGCGGCCGCGTCCGGGCCGTGGTGCAGCGCCGTCTGGTCGTCGCCGGCTGAGCGGGTCGTGGGCGACGCGGCCGTCGAGCGTCGAGGCGAACGCGGCGGCCACGACGGCGCCTACCCCGCGATCGCGAGCAGGCCCGCGATCCGGGCGACCGCGTTGTTGGCGCCACTGGCGAGGCCGGAGCGGCCGGGCTCGACCGACCCGAGGACGGTGGCCGTCAACGGCGCCACCGTCGCGGCGAGGCCGAGCGCGAACACGAGCACGCCGGGCAGGATCGTCGTCAGGTAGTCGGGGTGCGCGTCGATGCGGGTCAACAGCAGCAGGCCAACGCCAGCCAGCATCGGACCAGCGGACATGAACAGGCGGGGACCGAGACGGTCGGCCAGCGCGCCGAACCGCCTGGACAGGGCGAAGATCACGAGCGTGATCGGGAGTAGCGCGAGGCCGGCCTCAAGCGGCGTGTACCCCGCCACCTGCTGAAGGAACACGACGAGGAAGAACGTCGATACGCCGAGGCCGCCGTACATCGCGAGCGTGGTCGCATTCCCGACCGCGAAGTTGCGCACCGCGAACAGCGTCAGCGGCATCATCGGCTCGGGCACCCGCGCCTCCCACAAGAGGAACGCGACGAGCAGGACGATCCCGGCGATCAGCGGCACGAACACGCGCGGATCGCCCCAGCCGTACACCGAGTACTCGATCAGCCCGAACACCGCGCCGCCAAGCCCGACCACGCACAACAGGCCTCCGATCCAGTCGACGTGGCCCGGGGCGCGGCGGTCCGCCGGCAGTCGGCGAAGCGAGCATCACGGTGATCGCCACCGGAATCGGGTTGATCAGGAAGATCCAACGCCACGACGTCGCCTCGATCAGCGCGCCGCCGCCGAGCGGACCGATCACGGTGGCGACGCCGGTCCACGCCGTCCAGGTTCCGATCGCGGCCGCGCGCTCGCCCGCCGCGAACGTGTCGAGAATCAGCGCGAGCGAGCTTGGGACGAGCAGGGCGCCGGCGACCCCCTGCGACCGCGCGCGCCGCGATCAGCACCCGGCTGCTCGGCGCGAGTGCGCACACCACCGAGCAAACGCCGAAGCCGACCAGGCCGGCCTGGAACACGCGCTTGCGCCCGAGCACGTCGCCGAGCGACCCGCCGAGCAACAGCAGCGAGGACAGCGTCAGCAGGTACGCCTCGACAACCCACTGCTGCTCGGCGAGGCCGCCGTTCAGGCTCGCGCGGATCGACGGCAGCGCGACGTTGACGATCGTCTGGTCGAGGAACACGATCCCCGAACCGAGGATGCTCGCGACCAGGACGGTGCGCTTGATTTGAGGGTCGCTACCCCGTCCCGGCATCCAGGACGGAATTCGGCTCGTACCCGGAGAACGTGACGCTGTTCTGGAAGGGCAGATCTCGGTTGACGATCACGCAGTAACTGCGCTTGCCATCGAGGCTCGGCACGCACGCGCGATAGATGGTCCCGGGCACGATCGCGAGCAGGCTGACGAACTGGAGGTTGCGGCGGAACGTGTCTGGCGCACGATCACCGATCCAGGCCTGCGCGCGCGCGATTGCGTCTGCGGTGTCGCGCTGGCGCGCCTCGATCTGCGGTCGGTGCGCGAGACCGACGCTCGCGAGCACGGCGGTGACCGCGACGACGACCACGGTGCCGCCGTAGTCGCGGGCAACGACGCCCGGCATGTCGGGCCGCACCCGGCGCAGCAGCATGCCGAGCGGGCGCGACAGCAGGATCACCACGATCACGTTGATGACGAGCCCGAGCAGCATCGCGGCGACGAGCGTCTCGGTCGTGCCCGCCGGCGGAAGCAGGTGACCGACGACGCCGTCGACGAGGGTCAGCGCGACGAACGACGGCCACAGCCAGGCGCCCGAGCGTCGCCACCGCATGCGGACATAGCGAGCACGGGTGCGCGACAGCCAGGCGGGCCGGGCGCCGTCCATCTGGCAAGAGTAGTCCCGCCGAGGGCCGTGCGGCGGACAGTCGAATAAACTCGAACGTGCCCGATTTGAGAAGCCTGAACCGGAGATCCCGGAGGGCTGTGAACCGGGGTCTGGAAGCGGAGATCCCGGTCCGGCCTACGGAGAAAGGGAATCGGAGAGATGGCCACTCACATGGCTGAGCCTGCGGCTGGCGGAGCCGACGCCGCAGTAGAGCACCTTACGACCGAGGACCGGATCTGGCTGCTGCGCGCCATGCTGATGATGCGCGGTCTCGAGGAGCGCGCGATGAGCCTCTACCGCCAGGGGCGCGTGCCGGGCTCGTTCTACGACGGCTACGGGCAGGAGGCGGTGTCCGCTGGGGCCGCGTTCGCGATGGGGCCGAAGGACCGGCTTTGCATCCTGCACCGTGACCTGGCGGCGCATCTGATCCGCGGTGTCTCGCCGACGCGGATCCTGTCGCAGTACATGGGCCGCGCGGGCGGCATCACGCACGGGCGCGACGGCAACGTCCACTTCGGCGACCGCAACCTTGGCTGCGTCGGGATGGTCTCGATGCTGCCCGACATGATGCTGGTCGCCACCGGGATGGCGATGGCGTTCAAGCTGCGCGGCGAGAAGGCCTGCGCGCTGACCTGGTTCGGCGACGGCTCGACCTCGCGCGGCGACTTCCACGAGGCGATGAACTGGGCCGGCGTCCAGAAGCTCCCGGTCGTGTTCGTCCTGGAAAACAACCAGTACGCATACTCGACGCCGTTGGACAAGCAGTTCGCGGTCGACCCGGTCGAGCGCGCCGCCGCCTACGGCTTTGAAGGGGTGACCGTCGACGGGAACGACGCGGAGGCGATGTTCGAGGCCACGCGCGCGGCGCGTCAGCGCGCTCTGAACGGTGACGGCCCGACGCTGATCGAGGCGGTCACGATGCGGATGCACGGTCACGCCGCCCACGACGACATGAAGTACGTGCCCAAGGAGCAGGTCGAGGAGTGGCGCAAACGCGACCCGATCGAGCGCCAGGAGGCGCGACTGCAGGCGATCGGCGTCGACATCGACGCGCTGCGCGCGTCGGTCAAGGAGGAGATCGACGCTGCTGCGGAAGAGGCGCTCGCCGGCCCGATGCCAGATCCGTCTACGGCTGTTGAAGGGGTCTTCTGCATCGGCGAGGCCGAGCCGCTCGGCGACGGCCAGGCGCCGTGGAGTGGGTTCTCCTCGGCGGGGGGTGCCGCCTGATGCCGACGCTGACTTATTTGCAGGCGATCTCGTCCGCCCTGCGCGACGAGCTCCGCGCCGATGACCGCGTCCTGCTGATGGGCGAGGACATCGGCACGTTCGGTGGCGCGTTCAAGGTCACCGACGGGTTCGTCGACGAGTTCGGGCCCGATCGGGTGATGGACACGCCGCTCGCCGAGTCCGGGATCATCGGCACCGCGGTCGGCGCCGCCGTCGTCGGCATGCGGCCGGTGTGCGAGATGCAGTTCTCCGACTTCATCTCGTGCGGCTTCGACCAGCTCGTCAACGTCGCCGGCAAGATGCACTACCGCCAGGGGCTGGCCGTGCCGATCACCGTGCGCCTGCCGTCCGGCGGCGGGTTCTCCGGCGGGCCGTTCCACTCCCAGAACCCCGAGGCGTGGTTCATGCACTCGCCGGGGATCAAGGTGGTGGCGCCATCGACGGCCGAGGACGCGAAGGGGCTTCTTCACGCCGCGATCCACGACCCGAATCCGGTCTGCTACATGGAGCACAAGCACCTGTACCGCCGCGTCAAGGGCGAGGTCCCGTCGGGCGTGTTCGAGACGCCGTTCAAGGCGCGGGTCGCCCAGGCGGGGTCGGACCTGGTGGTCATCGCCTATGGCGCGATGGTGCACACGGCTCTCGAGGCCGTCTCGGACGGCCTGGACGGCGCCTCGGTGGAGGTGCTGGACCTGCGCTCGCTGGTGCCGCTCGACGAGGAGGCGATCCTCGACTCGGTCGAGCGCTGCTCGAAGGTGGTGATCATCGACGAGGCGAACGCAACGTGCGCCGCCGGCGCCCAGGTCGCGGCGCTGATCGCGGAGAAGGGGTTCGAGTCCTTGGACGGGCCGGTCGTGCGGGTGGCGACGCCCGACGTTCCGATCCCGTTCTCGCCGCCACTTGAGGCGGCCGTCCTGCCCGGCGTCGATCGCGTGAGGGAGGCGTGCCGTGAGCTCCTCGCCTACTGACGTCCTAGTTGATGTGACCATGCCCCAGATGGGGGTGTCGGTCGCCGAGGGCACGGTTATCGCCTGGCGCGTCGAGCCCGGCGACCGGATCGAGGCTGAGGCGACGATCTGCGAGATCTCGACCGACAAAATCGACACCGAGGTGCCCTCGCCGGCGTCCGGCGTCGTGACCGAGATCCTCGTGCCGATCGGGGAGACCGTCGACGTCGGGACCGTGATGGCGCGGATCGCCACTGGCGCCGGCGGTGGCTCGCCGACGCAGCCGCTCGATGGCGGCACGGCCGGCCCCGCGACCACTGAGCCGTCCCAGCCGCTCGATGGCGGTCACGCCGGCCCCTCGGCCCCCGAAACAAAATCATCATCCGCACCCGCCGCGCCGGCGGTCCGGAACGGCAATCGGCGGTACTCGCCCGTCGTCCAGCGCATCGCCTCCGAACACGGAATCGACTTGAGTCAGGTGCCCGGCACCGGGCGGGGCGGCCGCGTCCGCAAGCAGGACGTGCTCGCGTTCGTGGACGCAGCACCGGTCGAGGAGCCGCCCCTGCACATCGAGAGCCCGTACAGGCCCGACCCGGTCCCGGCGGTTGCGCCGCCGGCGGTGGGCGGTGGCGAGCTATCGCGGATTCGCCGGCAGATCGGCGAGCACATGAAGCGGTCTTTGGACACCGCCGCGACTTGTACGACGTGGATCGAGGTCGACATGAGCCGGGTCGAGGCCGCGCGGGCGCGCCTGGGCGTGACCGGACTCGCGTTTGTCGCGCGAGCGTCGATCGACGCGATCCGCGAGTACCCGGCGATCAACGCGTGGCTCGAGGGCGATCGTTATACGCAGCACACGGATGTAAATCTGGGGATCGCGGTGTCGCTGGGCGACGACGGCCTGATCGTCCCGGTCATTCCCCGCGCGCATGAGCTGTCGGTCGAGGGGCTCGCCGCACGAGTTCGGGACATCGCGCGACGGGCGCGGTCACGTCAGCTGACTCCTGATGATGTGCAGGGCGGGACGTTCACGATCACGAACCCCGGCCAGTACGGCTCGATCATGGCCACGCCGATCATCAACCAGCCGCAGGTCGCGATCCTCGATTCCGAGGCCGTGATCAAGCGTCCGGTGGTGGTGACCGACGCGGATGGGAACGACTCGATCGCGATCCGGCCGATCATGATCCTCGGGCTGAGCTGGGATCACCGGGCGCTCGACGGCGCGCTGGCGGCGCAATTCCTCGCGACGGTCAAGCGGAACCTGGAGAGCGTGTCGTGACCTCTGAGATCTGGGTGTGCCATCTGGGGGTGGTCGAGTACCGCGAGGCGCTGTCGTTGCAGGAGCGGATCCGAGAGGCGCGTCAGGAGGACGAGCTCCCCGACGTGCTGCTGACGCTCGAGCATCCGCCTGTGTACACGCGGGGGCGCCGGTCGGTGCCGGGGGAGCTGCCGCTCGGTGAGGACTGGTATCTTGGCGCGCGGAATCGAGATCGTCGACACCGGTCGCGGCGGGAAGGTCACGTACCACGGCCCCGGTCAGCTCGTGGGCTACCCGATCGTCCGGGTTGACGACGTGGTGGCGTACGTGCGTTTGTTGGAGGGCGCGCTGGTGACGGCTCTGGCTGACGAGGGCGTGGCCGCCCGGTCTCGCCCGCGGGATGGGCATCGCTACACCGGCGTGTGGGTCGACGAGCGGAAGATCGCCTCGATCGGCGTGCACCTGTCCCGAGGCGTGTCGATGCACGGGTTCGCGGTGAACGTCGACAACGACCTCGAGCCGTTCAGCTGGATCGTGCCGTGCGGGCTCGACGAGGTGCAGATGACGTCGCTGGTCGCGGAGACGGGCCGGGCGTCGAGTGGAATGAAGTGCTTCCGCCGGCGCGTGCAGTGGCGCGTCGCCGAGGCGCTCGGATGCCGGCAGCGGCTGGTCAGCCGTGAGCGGCTCGAAACCCGGGTACCAGTAGCTTGAGAAGGAGCGGCCGCAGCTCGTGCGGCCGCTGGGTCATCTGGTTCCAGGTGGTGCGGATGATTCTCCACCCGGCCGCGGTGAGCCGCTGGTCTCTTACGCGGTCTTGTTCGAGTCGCTGGCGGCTCGTGTGCCACTTCTTGCTGTCGGACTCGACGATGACGCGCTGTTCGCGCCAGACGAAGTCCGCGCGGATGGGCGGACCACCGTCGTCGAGGACCACGAAGGCGTTGGTGTCCGGGTCGGGGATGCCGAGTTCTCGGGTGATCGCCAGGAGCGCTTCCTCGTTTTCGCACCAGGTGGGCGTCCTGCCGATGTAGTGGGTCTCTAGGACGTGGCGGACGGCTTTGGCGGCTGGACGGGTGGGGTTGCGGGCGAGCTGGTCGTCGATGGCTGTGAGGTCGAGTCGTTCGGAGATCTCGGCCTGATCGAAGGAGCGCTCGAGCTGGCGCTGGGTGACGACGTCGCCGAGGTCGAAGAGGGTGCGGGCGACGGTCGTGCAGGGGATGTTGTTGACCTCGGTGACGTCTTCTTCGGTGAGGGTGGTGGAGCGGTGGACCTTGATGCCGTCGTGCCGGCGGGCGGAGCGTCGGGGCACGGTCACCTCGATCTTGGTGTGCCCCCAGTCGCGGAGTTCGAGCAGCGCGGCCGCGGAGCGGTGGGAGAGGACCGCGCCTGGGCCGCAGGCGAGCACCGCGGCCATGTAGAGCCCGTCTCGTTTGAGAAGCTCCTTGGGCACCAGGGAGTAGACCGTGTGGTGGATGTGGTGCAGGCGACCGGTCGCCAAGCGCTTGTGGACCGCGGTGGTCGTGAGGCCGAGGGCGAGGAGCTGGTCCAGCGTGAACACACCATGCTGGGTTGCCGCGAGGGCCGCGAGGGCCTGGTCGAGAAACCGGCCACATTGAGGCTGTCGCAAATTCCCGGTGGCGTGGACAGGGTGTCCGGAAATGTGGACCGGCCCGGAGGGTGGGTTCTGTCCGGCGTGACTGGTAAAAAAACCTCCTGAGCAGGGCTTTTACGGCTGAATGCAGCAGCCG
Source organism: uncultured Solirubrobacterales bacterium (assembly GCA_963755525.1). Lineage (GTDB taxonomy): Bacteria > Actinomycetota > Thermoleophilia > Solirubrobacterales > Solirubrobacteraceae > Palsa-465. The sequence continues at coordinate 156,819 of CAVWKC010000027.1, forward strand.
GGGCCTGCGTCAGGAGGTGGTCTTGGATGATGACGGATCGGGCGGCGGAACTCGATGGGGGCGATCGTTGTGTGGGGTCGGCGGGCGCGGCGCGAGTGTATGTGTGCCCGGCGCGCGATCAGTTGTTCTTGATGCCGGTGAGCATGCGCGATTGGCTTGAGGAGGGGCATCTCGCGTTCTTCGTGCTCGCGGTGCTCGGCGAGTTGGACACGAGCGGTTTGCACCTGCGGCCGGGTGGCTGTCCGGGCCGGCCGCCGTATGAGCCGGAGATGATGGTGGCGCTGCTTTTGTACGCGTACTGCTGCGGGATCCGTTCCAGTCGGCGGATCGAGGCGCACTGCCGGACCGACGCGGCGTTCAGGGTGATCTGCGGCGGGCTGGTGCCCGATCACGCCACGATCGCACGGTTCGTGGTTGAGCACGAGCAGGCGCTCGAGGGCCTGTTCGTCGAAGGGGTGCGCTTGTGCGCAGCGGCCGGACTGGCGGATCTGTCGGTGGTGGCGCTGGACGGGACGAAGATCGCCGCCGACGCGTCGCTGGCGCGCAATCGCGACGCCGACTGGATCCGGCGGGAGATCACCAAGCTGATGGCGCTCACAGCCGAGGATCAGCCGCTCGGCGCGGCCGACACGGACGTGTTGGCGGGTATCGAGCCGGCGTGTGAGATCTCCACAGCGACCGGCCGGCTGGCCAGGTTGCACGCCGCGCTTGAGGTGATCAAGGCCCAGGACGCGGCCGTGGCCGAGGCCGCCGCCCGTCAGGCCCAGGCGGCGGCGGCACAGGCCGAGCATGGCCGCCAGCAGATCGGGCGCAAGCCCAAAGACCCGCATGCGGCGCTGGCGCGCGCCGAGATCGATCACGCAGTCGCGCGCAAGCGCCTTGAGGATCTGCAGGCCGAGCGTGAGCGCCGAGCGGCCGCGGCGGCCAAGGGAGAGAAGACCGCCGGCCCGCGCCTGCGGATCGACAAGGCACAAGACACGCTCGGGGCGGCCCGGGCGAGGCTCGTAGCTGCCCGCGAGGCAGTCCAGGCCGCCCCCGAGACCGGGCGCCGGGTGAACATCACCGATCCCGACAGCCGGATCATGAGCACCAAGGACGGCTGGGTGCAGGGCTACAACGCCCAAGCAATCGTCAACCCGAAGCAGATTGTGCTCGCGGTCGACGTCAGCCAAGACCCCTCCGACATCGGACTATTCGAGCCGATGAACGAGCGGCTCACCCAGACGCTCACCACCGCCGGGATCACCGCCGAGGTCGAGCTTGAGCTCGCTGACGCCGGCTACTGCTCGCACGCCAATCTGACCTGCCCCGGCCCCGACCGCCTCATCGCCACGACCAAAGACTGAAAGCAACGACGCGCCGCCCGCGGACTCGGACACACCGACGGCCCCCCGCCACCCGGCCTCACAGCCACCGAGGAGATGGAACACCTCCTGCGCACCCCCCAAGGCCACACCGCCTACAAACAGCGCTCCCAGCTGATCGAACCCGTCTTCGGCGACCACAAACACAACCGCCAGATCCGGCGCTTCCGCCGCCGTGGCCTGACCGCTGTCCGCAGCGAATGGGCGTTCATCCACCTCGCCGGCAACATGCTCAAGCTCTACCAACACCGCACCGCAGCAGCCACCGCCTAACTCCCGAGCAGCCTGGCGACACCAACACCCACACCGGGTGTCGCGGTCGGCTTAGCGGGAATGGCTGTGCCGTGAGGTGATCGACGCGCGCGAGCGTCCTCCACGAGGACCGCCGAACCCATCACAACCCCCAAACCCGACCACCACACCACTCGGCAGGCCCACGCAACAGTTTTGCGACAGCCTCCATTTTCCGGTTTCTCGACCAGGCCCGGGAGACATACCCGGATGCTGGCGAAAAACATGTCACGGGTGTGCGACGCGCTGTTCCAATCCCACGCAGCGGAGCCCCTATCCTTGAGGGGTATGCCAACGCGGTCGCGCGCCAATCCTGGGGGCAACCAGAACGTCTTGGAGATTCTTGGCCCCGACGTGCTCCCGCTCCGCTCGCGGAAACCGCCCTGGTTCAAGGTCCCGGCGCCGGGGAGCCCGCGGTATCGCCAGCTAAAGGGCCTGATCGAGTCGGAGAACCTTCACACGGTCTGCCAGGAGGCCGCGTGCCCGAACATCGGCGAGTGCTGGCAGCGTGGCACCGCCACGTTCATGATCCTCGGCGACACGTGTACGCGGCGTTGCGGGTTCTGCAACGTCAAGACCGGCAAGCCGACGTGGAACGACCCGCTCGAGCCCGCTCGGGTGGCGAGAATCAGTGGCCAAGATGGGCCTCAGGCACGCGGTCATCACGAGCGTTGACCGGGACGACCTCCCGGACCTCGGGGCATCAGCGTTCGTCGGGGTCATACGACAGATAAGACGGCAGGCGCCGAGGTGCAAGGTGGAGGTGCTCACCCCGGACTTCCGCGGCGAGGAGATGCCGCTGGCCAAGGTCGTCGCCGAGCGACCCGACGTGTTCAACCACAACGTCGAGGTCGTCCCCCGCCTTTACCCCCTGGCAAGACGCGGATCGAAGTTCGAAAGGTCGTGCCGGGTCCTGAGGAACGCGAAAGAAATCGCCGGCGACGAAGTAACCACGAAGTCGGGACTCATGGTCGGCCTGGGCGAGTCCTTCGACGAGATGGTCGACGCGCTCGGCACGCTGCGCGAGAACCACGTCCAGGTCCTGACCGTCGGCCAGTACCTGCGCCCCACCGAGAACCATCTGCCGATCGTCCGGTATTGGCATCCAGACGAGTTCAAGGAACTTGAAACGGCCGCGTACGCGCTCGGGTTCGAGCACGTCGCTGCCGGCCCGCTCGTGCGGAGCAGCTACCACGCCGACCAGCACGTGCCTCAGCACCAACCTGGGGTCGGTCCCCTCGCAGCGGAGGCCGGCGCATGAGAAGGCGGCGGCTCGCGATCGCGCTCCTGGTAGTCGCCGCGGTGGCGCTGCTGATCGCCCCGGCGGCGTTCGCCTCGGCCGGCGGTGGCTCCGCGGGCTTTGGAGGGGGCGGCGGTGGCGAAGGTGGCGGCGGTGGCGTGGCGGTGGCGTCGGCATCTTCATCATCATCCAGATCCTCTTCCGGATCGCCGTGCTCGGCCACGGACTCGGCGCGCTCGTGCTGATCGCCCTGGCGATCGCCTACCTGATCATCACGCGAGTCATGCCCAGCGCCTCGCGGTCCTGGTCGGCGCGCAACGGCTCCGGACCGAAGGCGAAACGGCGCGTCGCCGAGCGCCAGCGCCGCGTGCAGGCAGCCGCGGCCGAGGCCGCCGAGGACGACGCCGCGTTCGCGGCCGATGCGGTCAAGGCCAACGCCACCGCGCTGTTCAAGCAGGTCCAGACCGCCTGGGACCGCGGTGACCGCGCCGCACTGAGCCGCCTGGTCGCCCCGGACCTCCTAGCCGAATGGAACCGTCGCCTCGACGACCTCGACCGCCGCGGGTGGCGCAACCGCGTCCAGGTGATCGGTGAGCCGAACGTCGAGTACGTGGGCCTGAACCACAAGGGCGACGCCAAGAACGACACGGTCACGGTCCGGGTCGAGGCCAAGCTACGCGACTACGTCGAGGACCGCTTCGGCAACCACGTCAAGCGCGCCGGCCACGTAAGCGAGACCGTGCGACTCCGCGAGTTCTGGACGCTCGCGCAGCGCAACGGCCACTGGGTGCTCGTGTCGATCGAGCAGGGCGCCGAGGGCATGCACGCGATCGACGAGGCGATCGTCGCGACAACCTGGTCTGATGACACGGCGCTCAAAGACGAGGCGCTGATCGAGGGCGCCGTGCAGGACGCGGTCCCGACCGGCACGAAGATCGCCGAGGTCGCGGACCTCGACTTCAAGGGCGACGCCCACGCCGCCGCGCTCGACCTGAGCCTCGCCGACGGCCGGTTCGCGCCGGACGTGCTCGAGGTAACCGCGCGCCGGGCGGTGGCCGCCTGGGCCGAGGCCGTTGATGGCGACGACTCGCGGCTGGTGTCGATCGCGCACGGCCAGGCGGTGCGGGACCTTCTCCACCCGGGCGACGTGTCTCAAAGGACACGCCTGGTGGTGCGGGGGCCCCAGGTCAAGACAATCCGGATCACCGGACTCGACGCCGCCGCGCAGCCCCCGACGATGACGGTCGAGGTCGACATCGAAGGCCGCCGCTACATCGAGGATCGCGACACAACCGCGGTCCTCGCCGGGAGCCAGTCGCGGGCGACGAAGTTCACCGAGCACTGGACTTTCGCGCTCGACGGAGACGCGCGGCAGCCATGGCTGCTCGCCGGCGTCGGCGCCCCGGTTCAACTGGCTTAGCGCGACCTCAGAGGGGCCTAAGCTCCTCGAGCCGCCCGTGATCCCGCTGAAGGACAACATCCCGACGGACCGCTTCCCGTTCGTGACGTTCGCGCTGATCGTCGCCAACGTGATCGTCTACATCCTGGCCGTCCGTCACGGAGGGTCGCTGATCAGCGGCCCGACACCGCAGCAGGAGATCAAGTACGGCGCGATCCCGTTCGCGCTCACCCACCCCGGCGACCAGTGCGGGCTCGTCCAGAATGGTCAGGCGATCGGGTGCGTGAAGGGCGCGCTCCCAGGCGCGATCGCCCCCTGGGAGACGATCTTCACCGCGATGTTCATGCACGCCTCGATCATCCACATCGGCGGCAACATGATCTTCCTGTGGATCTTCGGCAACAACGTCGAGGACTCGATGGGACCGGCCAAATTCCTCGGCTTCTACATCCTCGGCGGAATCGCGGCGCTGGCGCTCCAGGTCGCGATCAGCCCGAACTCGCTCACGCCCACCCTCGGGGCCTCGGGGGCGATCGCGGCCGTTCTCGGCGGCTACATCGTTCTGTATCCGAAGGCCCGCGTGCTCACGCTCGTCATCATCATCTTCTTCTTCACCGTGATCGAGTTGCCGGCGATGGTCATGCTCGGCATCTGGTTCGCCGAGCAAGCCGTGTTCGCCGCGGCCGGCCTAACGACGGCGACCGGCTCATCCGGAGGCGTGGCCTACTTCGCGCACGTCGGCGGATTCGTATTCGGCCTGCTCACGATCAAGCTGCTGGCGACCCGCCGAAGGCCGATCCCGTCACGAAGCCCGGTTTACTGACCGCTTGCGCCTGCTCGTCCTCACGATCGCTTTGCTGTTCGACGCGGCGCTGGGCGCACTCACGGTCAGAGACATCCACACGCACGGGATTACGCCGGTCGCCGTGCTCGCGATCATGATCGTCGTGTTGTTCACAATCGGAATCATCGGGGCGTTGCTTCATTCTCCACGTCGATGAGCGTTCTCTCAGGAGGGCGAACCCGGCGGAGATCCCGCCGCCACCGCCCCGGGTCCGCGCGCCGGCGACCCCATGAGCCGGGCTCGGCAGGGCGGCGCGCTGCGCTGACCGTCGGCGGGCTCGCGCTCACGGCCGCCGTGCTGCTCGTGGTGCTGGTCGCGACCGCCGCGGGGCCGACGCCCACGGCCGCGACCGGCCGCATCGTCGCAACCGTCCGGCGGCCCGCCCGCCCGGCCGCGCCCGTCCGGGGCAACTACGGGATCGCGCTCGCTCCGCCCGGGCAGCGCGTCTCGGTCAAGCTCAAGCTGCCGCTGAAGAGCGGGGTCCTGTTCGACGTGAACACCGGGCGGGTGCTGTGGGAGCGCAAGCCGACGCAGGTCGTGCCGATCGCGAGCCTCACGAAGATGATGACCGCGCTCGTCGTGGTGGCGCACGCTCGCCCGAGCGCAAAGGTCCTGATCACCCAGGACGCGCTCGACTACACCGGCTCCGGCGTCGGCCTGCTCCCCAAGGGCAAGCACGTGCCGCTCATCGCCCTGCTCTACGGGCTGCTGCTCCCGTCCGGGAACGACGCGGCGATCGCGCTGGCTGACCACGTCGCGCACACCCAGTCGAACTTCATCAAGCTCATGAATGCACGCGCACAGGCGATGGGCCTTGGCTGCACCCACTACACGACGGTCTCAGGGATCGTCGACCAGGGGAACCACTCGTGCGCGTCCGATCTCGCGCTGATCGCGCACACGGTGCTCGAGCAGCCGGCGCTGGCCCCGATCGTCGGCTCGCGCAGCGCGATCGTGCGGTTCCCAATCAAGGGCGGGAAGCTGTTCCTTTACAACAACAATCCCCTGCTCGCGCTCAGGTATCCCGGGGCCGACGGAGTCAAGACCGGGTTCACCGACGCCGCCGGCGAGTGCCTCGTGGCGACCGCCCGGCGCGGGAATCGGTGGCTAGGGGTGGTCCTGCTCCACTCCGGGAACTGGTACGACCAGGCGGTGCAGTTGCTGAACGCGGGCTTCGCGAAGCCGTCCGCCGGCTGAGCGGACAACACGGTTTCGGTGCGTGAATCCGCGGGCTCGTGGGTAATTCAACGCACACCAGGTTAGTTAGAGCGCACAGAAGGAAGGCAGATGTCCCCCGCCAGTTACCAGACAATCCGGCTCAGCAAGGGCAAGCACACCGATCCCGAGGACGGCGCGTGCGTGATGGAGCTTGCCTCGATGCTCGCCGGTGAGCCGTTCACCGACCATCCGGCGTCCGTATGTCCCGTCATCGGGTCGTTCCTGCGCTCGTACAACGACTCGATCGACTCCCGCCGGCGCCAGTCGCTGTACGAGTACGCCTCAAAGGTCGTGGGCAGCCGCGGTTCCGCGAGCACGCAGCAGGCGCGAGCCGCACGGCTGTCCGAATGGGCCCAAGAGCTGCAGCGGAGCCGCAGGACGTGGTTCCTGGTCCGGCCGCTGCGCAGGATCGGCCGCCTTCGCCGACCCCCGATCGACGCGATCGGCAGTTATGCGGTGCATTCGATCCGAAAGCACACCGACCGGACCCACGCCGCGGCGCTGGCCCTGGTCGACGAGCTGCTTGCGATCACCGCCCGCGACGAACGAGTCTCGGCGCGGGTGCTGGCTGCCTATTCGCGCTCGCTCGATACGGCTGTCTGACCTGGTCCCAGAGCCACCGCGCCCGGCCGGGCGCCCGGCGTAGCAACCAAGACTGGACGGCGTAAAGATGAGCAGCATCACTCGGATCCTCGCGGACGACCCCGAGCTGACCGACGGCCTCACCGGCGAACGGCTCAGCACCGCGATCCAGGAATGCGTGGCGGGCACGTGGGACTTCCCCGCCGGCGCGTGGTCTCCGCCTGAAGAGGTCAGCGACATGAGCTACGGGATCGGGCTCCTGATCCTCGAAGGGTTGATCGCCCGGCGCGTGGGCGTCGCGGGACGGTTCGGCGCGGAATTGCTCGGGGACGGCGACCTGATGAACCCATTCCACCGCTCGGACATGGGCACGTCGCTGCCGCGGACCGGACGGTGGCGCGTGCTTCGCCCGACCCGAATCGCGGTCCTCGACAGCGAGTTCTCCCGGCGGGCCACCCGGTACCCCGAGGTCGTCTCAGCGCTGGTCACGCGCGCGCTGAGACGATCGCGCCACATAGCGACCAACATGGCGATCGTCCAGCAGCCCCGGATCGACCTGCGCCTGCACATGCTGTTCTGGGAGCTCGCCGACCGTTGGGGGACCGTCCACCAGGACGGCGTCCATGTGCGGCTGAACCTGACCCACGCGATGCTGTCGGATCTCGTCGCGGCGCGGCGGCCGACGGTCACCAAGGCCCTCGGCGAGCTCGCGGCGCGCTCGGCCGTCGTGTGGACCGGCACCGAGTGGCTCCTGCCGGGAGATCCTCCGGCCGAGCTCGACGACCGCGGGTCGCTGACGATCGCCGGCGCGGCTTAGCTCCGGCGCGCCGCCTGATCGCGGCCTCGTTACGCGCGCCGTGCGTCCGGGTGTGCAAAGCTTCTGCCCGCTTTGGCCAACGTCGTAGGACAGCGCATCCGCCGCCGCGAAGATCCTCGCTTCCTCAGAGGCGAGGGCCGGTACGTCGACGACATATCGCTGCCGGGCGCGCTGCACCTGACATTCGTGCGCTCGTACATGGCGCACGCCAAGATCAACGGGATCGACACCTCCGCCGCGCAGGACGCCGGCGCGCAGGTGTTCACCGCGGCTGACACGGGCGGAATCGTCAATCCGCCGCCGCCGTTCATCCCGATCGACCCGCAGATGTTCCGCCCGCTGCTGTGCGCCGACACGGCGCGGTTCGTCGGCGACATCGTCGCGGTCGTGCTCGCCGACAGCCGTGAGGCGAGCGTCGACGCCGCCGAGCTCGTCGACGTGGACTACGAGCCGCTCGAGTCGGTGACCGACCCCGAGGAGGCGGTGCGCGACGAGGTGCTGGTCTACCCCGGCGTCGGGACGAACGTGTGCCTGGCCATGCCGCCCCAGAGCCCCGACCCGAACCTGTTCGACGCCTCCGAGGTAGTCGTCAAGGGCAAGGTGATCAGCCAGCGGCTGGCCGCGTGCCCGATCGAGCCGCGCTCGAGCGCGGCGCAGATGGGCGAGGACGGTCGCCTGACCCTGTGGATCTCATCGCAGACGCCCCACCAGGACAAGATGGTCCTGGGTCTCCTGCTCGGCCTCGAGCCCGAGAACGTGCGCGTCGTCGCGCCCGACGTCGGCGGCGGCTTCGGCGCCAAGGGGATCGCGGTGGAGGACGTGCTCGTCGGCTGGGCCGCCCGCGCCACCGGCAAGCCGATTCGCTGGACGGAGACTCGGAGCGAGAACATGGTCGCGATGCATCACGGCCGCGCCTCGCACATGTCGTTCGAGCTCGGCGCGAGCCGCGAAGGCAAGATCGACGCGTTGCGGCTGAACATCGTCGCGGACGCCGGCGCCTATCCGAGCATCGGCGCGTTCCTGCCGAACCTGACCGCGATGATGGCGTGCGGCGTCTACCAGATCCCGAAGGTCGAGATCGACGTCAAGGCGGTCGCCACCAACACGACCCCGATCGGGCCGGTGCGCGGCGCGGGACGTCCCGAGGCGACGCAGATGCTCGAGCGCGCGATCGACTTGCTCGCCGGCGAGTTGTCGCTCGACCCCGCCGAGGTACGACGGCGGAACTTCATCCCGAACGATGCGTTCCCGTACACGACGCCGTCCGGCGCGAACTACGACATCGGGGACTACGGTGGCGCGCTCGACTTGGCGCTCGAGGCCGCCGACTACCCGAAGCTACGACGCGAGCAGGCCGCCCGGCGCGAGAACGGTGGCACGCGCCAGCTCGGGATTGGCCTGAGCGCTTACGTCGAGGTGACCAACGGGATCTCGGAGTCCGAGTTCGGCGGCGTCGAGATCACCGCCACCGGCGAGGCGATCGTCCGCACCGGCTCGTTCTCCCAGGGCCAGGGCCACGAGACGACGTTCGCGCAGATCGCGTCGGAGCGGCTCGGGATCCCCGTCGAGAAGATCACGGTGTCTAAGGGCGACACCGACATCGTCCCGCGCGGCACCGGCACCTACGGCTCGAAGTCGACCCAGATCGGTGGCGTGGCCGCCGGCCAGGCGTCCGAGGAGGTGGTCGAGATCGGCAAGCGCCTCGCGGCCGCCGAGCTCGAGGCTGCGCCCGAGGACATGGTGCTCGACGTCGACCAGGGCCGATTCCACGTGACCGGCTCACCCGCGCCGGCGCTCAGCTGGGGCGACCTGGCCTCGAAGCTCGACTCCGAGGGCCGGCTCGGCGAGCTGAGTGCCGAGGTCGACTTCCAGGCCTCACAACCGACGTTCCCGTTCGGCGCGCACGTCGCGGTGGTCGAGGTCGACACCGAGACCGGCTCGGTCGAGCTGCGGCGAATGGTCGCGGTCGACGACGCGGGCCGGATCATCAACCCGATGGTCGCCGAGGGGCAGGTCCACGGCGGGGTCGCCGCCGGCATTGCGCAGGCGCTGTACGAGGAGCTTACCTTCGATACCGAAGGTAACCCGCAAAACGCGAACCTGGTCACGTACGGGATTCCGGCCGCCACCGAGCTGCCGGCGATCGAGGTCGTCGGGATGGAGACCCCGACGCCGATCAACCCGCTCGGGGTGAAGGGGATCGGCGAGTCGGGCACGATCGGCGCGACGCCGGCGGTCCACAACGCCGTGATCGACGCGCTGTCGCCGTACGGCGTGCGCCACATCGACATGCCGGTCAACGGCGAGACCGTGTGGCGAGCGATTCAGGACGCTCGTAACGGCGACTAGCGGCGCGTTCCGCTCAGCGACCGTTAGGCCTTGGTGAAGGCCGCCCCGGCGCGGCCGAGCGGTCTGCGAGCATCCCGAGCCAACCGGCCGCGGCTAACGGCATCGTCGCGTGAAACAGTTCTCCGATCCGCATCTCGCGGCCCTGCTGACGATGGTCATCGGCATCGCCGCGAGCGTCTGGGGCGCGCGCCGGCACCCGGGGCGGTGGATGCGGTGGTTCTCGATCGGGCTGGCGGCGCTGATCTTCGCCGGTTGGATCGGGGAGTACGTCGCCGACGTGATCCTCGGAACGTGGTCGGTCCGGTACACGCTCCCGCTCCAGCTCACCGACGTGGTCTCGGCCGTGTCAATCGCGGCGCTGCTGACCCGCCGTCAGATGCTCGTCGAACTCGCCTACTTCTGGTCCTACACCGCCACCTTGCAGGCCGTGCTCACTCCCGACCTGGCCCAGAACTTCCCAAGCGTCTTCTACTTCACGTACTTCATCTACCACGTCGGCGCGATCGTGGCGGCGAGCTTCCTGGTCTTCGGATGCCGCCTGTACCCGCGACGCGGCGCGGTCTGGCGAGTGTTCTGGATCACGATCGCGTGGACGGCGATCGCCGGCACCGCCGACGTCATCACGGGTGGCAACTACATGTACCTCTCCTACAAGCCCGCGCACAACTCGCTGCTGAACGTGATGGGCCCGTGGCCGTGGTACATCCCCGGCGCGATCGTTCTCGGGCTCGCGCTGCTGCTGCTCGTCGACGGTTTGACGAAGGCGTTCGGGGGAGTGCCTGACCCAAGGCGCGTCCCCGAGCCTGCACTTCGGTAGCGTTCGGCGCCGCCATGCGCGCGATCGTGTTCGAACGGAACGGAGGTCCGGAGGTTCTCCAACTCCAGGACCGGCCACAGCCCACGCCCGGCGACGGCGAGGTACTCGTCAACGTCGACGCGATCGGCATCAACTACCGCGACGTGTACGAGCGCAATGGCGGCGGATACGGCTCGGCGCCGCCGGCGATCATCGGCGTGGAGGGCGCCGGGATGATCGCCGGTACCGGCGAGCGCGTCGCCTGGGCGCACGTCGACGGGAGCTACGCCGAGCAGATCGCCGCGCCGCCCGACAAGCTCGTGCCCGTCCCCGACGACGTTTCGCCCGAGGACGCGGCTGCGGCGATCCTCCAGGGCATGACCGCGCATTACCTCGCAGCCGACTCGTATCCGGTCGCCGAGGGGGATTGGGTGCTCGTCCACGCGGCGGCGGGGGGCGTGGGACTGCTCCTCACCCAGCTCGCGAAATTGCGCGGCGGTCGGGTGATCGCGACGACCTCGACCGACGCGAAATCGGAGTTGGCGCGTGGCGCCGGAGCCGACGAGGTGATCGGCTACGACGGGTTCGCCGAGCGGGTGAAGGAGATCACCGGCGGCGAGGGCGTCAAGGCCGTCTACGACGGCGTCGGCAAGACCACGTTCCTGGAAGGTCTGAAGGCGCTGGCGCCCACCGGGCGGATGATCCTGTACGGCGCCGCCAGCGGCCAGCCTGATCCGCTCGCGCTGTCGGTGCTCGCGCCGGCCGGCTCGCTGTACGTGCAGCGACCGACGCTCCAGACGTACACGCGCACCCCCGAGTTGCTGCGCGGCCGCGCCGCCGAGCTATTCGAGCTGATCGAGTCCGGGGCGCTCAACGTCCGGATCGGCGCCCGCTATCCGCTTGATCAGGCGCGTCAGGCGCACGAGGACCTCGAGGGGCGCAGGACGACCGGCAAGCTGCTGCTGATTCCTTGAGGCGCCCGTGAAGGAGCTGCAGGGAAGCGCAAGCGCCGAGATCGAACTGCCGGCGGAGGACTGCTTCGTGCTGGTCGCCTCGGTCGATCGCTACCCGGGCTGGTTCGAGGTGATCCGTGTGGTCGAGGTGCTCGAACGCACACGCAACGGCTTCCCGTCGCTGGCGCGCGTCGAGCTGCACGTTCCCCAGAGCCCGTTCGGCACCGACTTCGAGCTCGTGATGGCGATCGAGGCCGAGCGTCCCGGGGCCGTTCAGTTCACGAAGCTGCCGGCCGGCCCGTCCGACCAGGATCGGCTCGAAATCAGCTGGCGCATGCGCGAGAGCGGCGCCACCGAGATCGAGTTCGAGTTCGATGCCGCGGTGTCGTTCGTGCCCGGCTACTTGCCGATTGGCAGCGCCGGCGACGCGATCGCCGAGGCGATCCTCGGCGCGGCCACCACCGCGTTCACCGATGGCAGGCGATAAGAACCTGGCCCGGCTGGCCGAGGCGGCGTTCGAGCGGCGGGGCGACTACGGGTCGCTGCTGTTCGAGGACCGCTGGCACCGCTCGGCGGAGTTGTTCTCGCGCGGCGCGCGGATCGCCGGCGGGTTCGCGGCTCTCGGCGTCGCCCCGGGCGAGCGCGTGGTGGTCACCATGGCCAACCGTCCCGAGGTGAGCGTCGTCTACCAGGCGCTGTGGCGCGCCGGCGCCGTGATCACCCCGGCTACGTTCCTCCTCCCGGCCGAGGACCTCCGTCACGTGATCGCCGACTCGGGCGCGTGCGGCGTGGTCACCACCCCGGAGTTCGTCGACAAGATCAGGGAAGCCGTCGCGGGGCTGCCCGGGGTGCGGTTCGTCGTTATTTCCGACGGCTCACGCGAGGACGAGGCCTCGCGCGAGGACGAGGGCTCGCGCGAGGGCGAGGGCGAGATCGCGCTGGACGTACTGGAGCAGGGCGATCCCCTGCCGATCGTCGCGCGCGACGACGACGACCTGGCAGCGCTGCTGTACACGGGCGGTACGACGGGGCGGGCCAAGGGCGTGATGCTGTCGCACGCCAACCTGTACTTCTCCGGCCACGCCGTGCAGCGCGCCAGCCACGTCGCCGGCATCGCGCGATCGCTGATGACGCTGCCGCTGTCGCACTCCTACGGGATGCTCGTGACGATCTCGGCGATGCACTCGCCCGAGCGGCCGGTCACCGTGCTGCTGCGCTGGTTCGACCCGGTGGCGTTCCTCGAGTTGGTCGAGCGTCACCGCCTCCAGACGAGTGCCGTGGTCCCTTCGATGATCCACCTGCTTCTCGCGCAGCCGGTCGAGCGCCACGACCTCTCGTCGCTCGTTTACCTCGGCTGCGGAGCCGCCCCGCTCGCCCCCACCGCCACCCAGGAGATCGAGCGCCGCATCCCGTCAGTGACGATCCGCCAGGGATACGGGCTGACGGAGACCGCAGCGCTGATCTCGACCAACCCGGCCGGGCAAGAGAAGCCGGGCTCGGTGGGGCTGCCGATCCCGGGGGCGGAGGTGCGGATCGTCGACGACCAGGACCTCGCGCTGCCCGTGGGCGAGGCCGGTGAGATCTGCTGCCGCTCGCCCGCGGTGATGTGCGGCTATTGGGGCGCGCCGGAGGCGACGGCCGAGGCGGTGCGCGACGGATGGCTCCACACCGGGGACATCGGCTACCTCGACGACGACGGCTACCTGTTCATCGTCGACCGCAAGAAGGACCTGATCATCCGCGGCGGGTTCAACGTCTATCCGCGCGACGTCGAGGACGCGCTGCTCGAGCACCCGGGCGTCGCCGCCGCGGGGGTGGTCGGGCGCCCCGACGGGCGCCACGGCGAGGAGGTGGTCGCGTTTGTGTCGCTGAACGGGGTCGGCGACGGTGTATCCCCGGATGAACTCGTGGCCTGGGCGCGGGAGCGGATCGGCGGTTACAAGTACCCGCGTGAGGTGCACATCATCGACTCGGTCCCTCTGACGCCTGTCGGAAAGCTCGACCGCAAGGCACTGCGCGGCCGTCTGCTATAGACACCTCAATGGCACTCCCCACACGCTCGCTCGGCGACGACGGGCCCGAGGTCTCGGTCATCGGGCTCGGGTGCAACAACTTCGGCCGGCGCGTCGACCTCGGCGGAACGCGCTCGGTCGTGGACGCCGCGATCGAACAGGGGATCACGTTCTTCGACACCTCGAACACGTACGGGGATCCACACGGCCGCAGCGAGGAGTTCCTCGGCGAGGTGCTCCAGGGGCGGCGCGATCAGGTCGTACTCGCGACCAAGTTCGGGATGGACATGGGCGACGGTCTTGGCCCGCGCGGCTCGCGCGACTACATCCTTCAGGCGGTGGAGGCGTCGCTACGGCGGCTGCGCACGGACGTGATCGATTACTACTGGTATCACCAGCCCGACGGCGTGACCCCGATCGCCGAAACGCTCGAGACGCTCGATGGTCTCGTGCGTGCCGGCAAGGTCCGCGCGGTCGGCGCGTCGAACTTCAGCGCCCAGCAGATCGAGGAAGCCGACGCGGTGGCGCGCGAGCGCGGGTTCGCCCGGTTCACCTCGATTCAAAACCAGTACAGCCTGCTCGTCCGCGACGCCGAGCGCGAGGTGCTGCTGACGTGCGAGCGGCTCGGGCTCGGCTTCGTCCCGTTCTTCCCGCTCGCCTCCGGCTTGCTGACGGGCAAGTACAAGCGCGGCGAGGCAGCACCGGACGGCACGCGCCTCGCGAGCCGTGACCAGGTCGGCACCGACGAGCAGTTCGACGTCGTCGAAGCGGTGGCGCGGTTCGCCGCCGAGCGTGGCGTGACGATGATCGATGTCGCTATCGGCGCGCTGCTTGCGCGCCGCCCGGTGTCGACGGTGATCGCCGGCGCGACCAAGCCCGAGCAGGTGCGGGCGAACGCCGCCGCCGCAGGGTGGGTGCCGAGCGACGCCGACATGGCCGAGTTGGAGGAGCTACTGAACCGATGAGCGCATACGACATCCACCTCGACGACAAGTTCGGAAGCCTGAAGCTGATCGACGTCGAGGGCCGCGACACGGTCGTGCTCGATCCCCATCAGGGATACACGGTGCCGAAGCGAGGCGAGCACCGCACCCGCGCCCCCGTCCGGACGGCAATCCTCATGGTCGAGGCGGCCGGGGTCCAGCCCACCGGAGACTGACGTTCACCGATGGCGCGGCTTCTCGAGTCAGATTCGGGCGCGGACCCCGGGTCTGCGCGAGCGGTTCGAGGCCGGCGAGATGGTGCTCGCCCCGGGCTGCTACGACGCCCTGGGAGCGCGGCTGATCGAGGAGGCCGGATTCCCGGCCGCGTACATGACCGGGTTCGGGAGCGCCGCGTCGCATTTGGGACGTCCCGACGTCGGGCTGATGTCTTTGCCCGAGATGGTCGACAACGCGCACCGGATCGCGGAGGCGGTCGACATCCCGGTGATCGCCGACGCCGACACCGGCTACGGTAACCCGATCAACGTGATCCGGACCGTGCGCGAATACGAGGCCGCCGGGGTCAGCGCGATTCACCTCGAGGATCAGGTGATGCCGAAGAAGTGCGGGCACATGGAGGGCAAGGTGGTCGTCCCCGCCGGCGAGATGGCCGCGAAGATCGCCGCGGCCGTCGCCGCGCGGCGCTCCCCCGACTTCCTGATCATCGCCCGCACCGACGCGCGCGCGGTCGAGGGACTGGACGCGGCGCTTTCGCGTGCCCGGGTGTATCGCGACGCCGGCGCCGACATGCTGTTCGTCGAGGCGCCCCAGTCCGAGGCGGAGATCAAGGCCGTTGCTCGGGCGTTTCCCGACGTGCCGCTCCTGTTCAACTACGCCGAGGGCGGCAAGACGCCGGCGGTCAGCCACGCGTTTCTGCGCGACCTCGGGTTCAAGCTGGTGATCTTCCCGTTGACGGTTCTGCTCGCGGCGACCGGCGCGATTCGGTCGGCGCTCGCGCGGGTCAAGGCGGATGGCACCCCGCTCGAGCTCGTGCCGTCGCTGATTGGGTTCGGCGAATTCCTCGAGTTCATCGGCCTGCCCGAGATCCGCGAGCTCGAGTCGCGGTTCGCGGAGGGATGAGATCGTGAAGCCGTTCCGGGTGCCGCTGGAATCGGATTTAACGCCCGAGGAGGCGGTCGCGTGGCTGCGCGACGAGGAGCGTCCGTTCGCGCTGGTCGGCGAGTGGCTAGGCGGGCTGACGGTCATGGGGTCTTTCCCGGCGCGGGTCGCGGGTGCTGACGAAGACCCATTTGCGGTGGTTGCGGACCAGCCGGCTTTTGGACGCCGGCGATGCGGTCGTCGGGGGCGGCTGGGTCGGGTGGCTCGGGTACGGACTCGGGGCGCTCGTCGAGCAGCTGCCGCCAAACCCGCCGGCGCCGATCCCGTGCCCGGCGTTCTCGCTCGCGTTCTACGACCACGTGGTCGTGCACGACGGGTCGCACTGGTGGTTCGAGGGGCTGCGGTCAGCCGAGCGGTCTGCGTTCCTGGATGAGCGCTTGGCGGTATGGCGCGAGCGGCTGCGACGTGCGCCGTCCGCGGGGTCGTCGCGGGGGTGCGCGCCGACGCCGTTCGTGCTTGCCGCCAACGGCGGGGCCGGGCATGTCGATGCCGTGGCCGATTGCCGGCGGCGGATCGAGGCGGGCGAGCTGTACCAGGCGAATCTGTGCGTTCGCCTGGAGGCGCAGTACGACGGTGACCCGCTCGACCTGTTCGCGCGCGCCCTCCCGCAAACCGAGCCGCGGTTCGGGGCGCTCGTCGGCGGGGTCGTGAGCCTGTCGCCCGAGCGGTTCCTCCGGCGATCCGGACGCGATGTCTGGACCGAGCCGATCAAGGGCACCCGCCCGCGGACGGGCACCGAAGAGGACCTGGCCGCGCGCGAGGCACTGCTCGCGTCGTCCAAGGATGCGGCCGAGCACGTGATGATCGTCGACCTGATGCGCAACGACCTCGGCCGGGTCTGCGCCTACGGATCGGTGCAGGCGCACGCGCCCCGAATCGAGGGGCACGCCGGCGTTTGGCACCTGGTCTCGACCGTGAGCGGCCGGCTCCGCGAGGGCGTGCGTGACGGCGAACTGCTCCGGGCGACGTTTCCTCCGGGCTCCGTGACCGGGGCGCCGAAGGTTCAGGCGATGAAGGTGATCGCCACGCTCGAGGCGACCCGGCGCGAGGTGTACACGGGGGCGATCGGGATCGCGAGCCCGATCGCGGGACTCGACACGAGCGTCGTGATCCGGACGTTCGAGACCGCCGGAGATGCGATCTGGATCGGCGCCGGCGGAGCGATCGTCGCCGACTCCGACCCCGAGCAGGAGCTGTCGGAGGCGCTCACGAAGGCGGCCGGGCCGGTCGCGGCGATCGGCGGATCGCTGGCCTGGCCCCGCGATCGGCCGCCGCACCCGCCCGAGCTGTGCATTCATCCGGGGCGCGCAGTCGAGCGCGCGCTTCTCCACGGCCGGCGGCCAGATCATTCGGTGGGCGTATTCGACACGATGCTCGTCGAGCACGGGCGGCCGGTCTCGCTCGAACTGCACCTGCAGCGCCTCGCCGACTCCCTGAACGAGGTCTACGGCGCCACGCTCCCTCCCACTCTCGCCGCCGGCGTGCACATGGCTGCGGCCGAGGCGACGAGCCCCGGCGGCCGGGCCCGGCTGCGGATCGACGTCGACGCCGACGGCGGAGTGCGGATCACCCTGTCGCCCAACGGTCCGCCTCCGCTGGAGGCCTCGGTGCTCGAGCCGTACGCGCTTCCCGGGGGGCTCGGCGCCCACAAGTGGCGCGACCGCCGGCTTCTCGATGCCCTCGGCGCGCTCCGCCCCGGCACGGTACCCCTGCTGGTCGACACCGACGGCGTGGTGCTCGAGGCCGCGACCGCGAACGTCTGGATCGCCGAGGGCGACGATCTGATCACGCCGCCGGCCGACGGCCGCATCTTGCCGGGGACGGTGCGCGCCGCGCTGCTGGCGAGCGAACCCGGCGCTCGCGAGGAGCCAATCGAGTTGGAGCGCCTCGCGAGCGCCGAGTCGGTGTTCCTCACCTCGTCGATCACCGTCCGCCGGCCGGCGCGCCTGCGCCGGCAGGTGCTCGTGCCGGTCCCCGCAGCGGCGCTTCTCTGAGCAGCAGCACGACGATCAGCGCGATCGCGGCGATCGGCGCGGCCGCGAGAAACACCGCTTGGGTGCCGTGGATCACATCGGCTTGCGCCCCTGCGTTCAGGTGCCGCAGGCCTGCGGCCGCCGTCGCATCGAGACCCGTGCGCGCGGAGAAGATCGCGCCGAGCACCGCGGCGCCGACCGCTCCCCCGAGACCCCGGAAGAACGACGTGGTCGCCATCGCGACGCCGAGGTCGGCGCGCGGGACGCTGTTCTGGACCGCCGCGATCAGCACCTGCCCGACCATCCCGAACCCGAGGCCGAACAGCACAAGTCCGATCGCAATCGACGTCCGACTCGGGTGCGGGACGAGTACCGCGAGCAGCACCAGCGCCGCCGTCATCGCCGCCAGGCCGGCGACCGGGTAGCGCTTGTAGCGCCCGGTCCTCGACATCGCGATGCCCGCGAGGTTCGTCGACGCGGTGATCCCGAGCATCATCGGCACGAGCAGCAGCCCGGCCTCGATCGGGGTCGCGTGCGTCGTGATCTGGAGGTACAGCGGGACGAACACCGTGATCGAAAACAGCGCGGCGGTGGTCAGGAACAGCACGACGCTCGAGACCGCGACCGGGCGCGTGCGCAGGAGGCGCAGGGGCACGATCGGATCGGCGACGCGGCGCTCACGAGCCACGAGCGCGACCGCCAGCGCGGCTCCGCCCGCGATCAGCGCGATGATCGTCGGCGACGTCCACCCGAACCGGTCGCCGCCCCAGATGCACGCGAGCATCAGGGCGATCGTCGAGCCCGCAAGCAGACCAGCGCCGGCGACGTCGAGGGGCTTTGCCGGCTGGTGTGCCGGCTCGGGCGCGGGGAGTTTGAAGTGGAGCCCGGCGAACGCCGCGACCCCGAGCGGAAGGTTGACGTAGAAGACCCACCGCCAACTCGCGTGCTCCACGAGCACACCGCCGATCAGCGGTCCAACCACGGTCGCGAGCGCGAACGCAATCGCGATGTAGCCCTGATAGCGGCCGCGTTCCCGAGGTGAGACGAGATCGCCGACGCCGGCCATCGCCAGCGTCATCAGACCGCCGGCGGCCACGCCCTGCACGGCGCGCGATGCGATCAACCAGGTCATGTCCTGCGCTACCCCGCACACCGCCGACGCGGTCAGGAACATCGCCAGCGAGGCCTGGAGCATTCGTTTGCGTCCGAGACGGTCGCCGAGCTTGCCCCACAGCGGCGTGCTCGCGGCGGCCGCGACGACATAGGCCGCGACCACCCAGGACACGTCCGTAAGCCGCCCCAGATCATGGGCGATCGTCGGCAGGGCGGTGGCGAGGATCGTCTGGTCGAGTACCGCCGGCAGCATCGCCAGCACGATCGCGGCGAACGCGATCCGAACGTTTGATTTGGGTGTGGTGGATTCATTCATGTCTGAAGCTTAGATATCTAATCCTTAGATGTCAATGCGTTCGTGGTATGCTGGGTCACGTGAGCTCACGCCCGGCGACGCCCCCGATCGGACTGCAACTGACCCGAACCTCGCGCGCGGTCACGCAGGCGTTCGAGCGGGCGATGGCGCACGCCGGCGGCTCGGTCTCGACCTGGCAGGTCCTGCTGCTGGTGCGGTCGGCCAATTGGGACACCC
The DNA here is from genome assembly GCA_963755525.1 of uncultured Solirubrobacterales bacterium. Lineage (GTDB taxonomy): Bacteria > Actinomycetota > Thermoleophilia > Solirubrobacterales > Solirubrobacteraceae > Palsa-465. The sequence goes on from CAVWKC010000027.1 coordinate 176,404, forward strand.
AGTCGGAGATGGCCGAGCAGCTAGGCATCACCGGGGCGACCCTCACCCACCACCTGAACGGGCTCGAACGCAAGGGGCTCGTGCGGCGCTGGCGCGAGGACAACAACCGGCGCGTGCAGCGCGCCGAGCTGACCGACGACGGGGTCGAGCTATTCAACCGCCTGCGAGCGGTCGCCCAGCGCCACGACCGGCTGCTGCACTCGCAGCTCAGCGACGACGAGGTCGAGCAGCTGGGGTCACTCCTCGATCGGCTGGCGGCCGGAGTACAGGCCGAAGCCCGCTGATCCGTACTCTTAGGCGATGTCCAAGACCGTCGTCGTACTCGGGGCGCGCAACCTCGGTGGCGCGATCATCGATCACTTCATCGAGCTCGGCTGGAACGCCGCGGGCGTCGCCCGCAGCGAGGACACGCTGGCGCGCGTGCGTGAGCGCGGCGCACTGGGGTTGGAGGCAGACGCGTCCGACACGGAGGAGCTGGGCACTGCGCTCGCGGACGTCCGCGCGCACTTCGGCTCGGTCGACGCCGTGATCAACGCGGTCACCGCGTTCCGCCCGCCCGCCGGTGGGCCGTTCGGTGGCGGCGAGGTCGCACAGGCGGATCTCGACGCGTTCCGCGGCTGGACGGTGGCGGTCGCCGAGCAGGCGTTCGTGTTCCTGTCCACCGGCATCGCCGCGCTCGAGCAGAACGAGCACGGCGGAGCGCTCGTGCAGATCACGGGCGGGTCGTCACAGCGGGCGTATCCCGGCCGCGGACTGTGGGCTGCGGGCGCGTTCGCGACCCGGGCGCTCGTCCAGGCCGCCGCGCAGGAGATGCGCGCCACGGGTATCCACGTGGCGCTGCTGGCCGTCGACGCCACGATCGCGTCGCCGAAGACCGCGGCGTTCACTCAGGGGACGCCGGAAGGAGCGCTGGCCGAAATGGGCGAGGTCGCCAACGCGGTTGCGTACCTCGTGCAGCAGGGCGTTCGCGCGTATACGCACGAGCTCCAGGTCACCCCCGCCGGCGAGCGCTGGATCCCTTAGACAGCGGTTCGGGGGGGGAAGCTCAGGCCGGCTGGTGGACGCGGCTCCGCGTCCCGACGGCGATCACGGCCGCGAGCAGCGAGGCCAGGCACGAGATCACGAACGGAGCGCCGACGCCACCCGGTCCGATCACCGCGCCGCCGATCGCCGAGCCGGCGGCGAGCCCGCCGATTAGCGCCGCCGATACCCACGTGAACGCCTCGGTCTCGCTGCCCCGCGTTACCGCGCGACCGACCAGCGCGTACTGGCACGAGAACACCGGCGCGATCGCGAGGCCGGCGAGCACGCTGCCGACGATCCCGGCGGGGATCGTCCGCGCGGCGATCAGCGGCACGGTGCAGACGAGGAGCATCACCAGCAGCGACTGGTAGCGCGTCACGAGCGGCGCGCGCCAGACGCGCCCGCCGTACCAGATGCCGCCGATCATGCTCCCGACGCTCCATAGCGCCAGCAGCAGACCCGAGGCCGGCCGGGATCCCGCGTGCAACGCCAGCGACGGCAGCCCGACCTCGATCGCTCCGAGCGCGGTTCCCATCAGCGCCACCGGGCCGAGCAGCGCGCGCAACTCGGGACTCGAGAGCGCGGGCACGCGTTCGTACTCCGAACCGTGCGACGACGAAGACGAGCGCACCGCCGGCGAGCGCAGGAACAGTGAGGTCCCGACGATGCACACGCCGCCGAGCATCGCCACCGCCGCCTCCGGCGAGGTGACCGCGATTACCAACGCCACGATCAGCGGACCGGAGATCCAAACCGTCTCCTGGAGGATCGACTCGAGCGCGTAGGCGGTGTCGAGCACCTCCTGGTCGTCGAACACCTCGCGCAGCAGCGCCCTGACCGCAGGCGCGATCGGCGGGAGCAGCGCCCCGCACAGCGACGACAGCACGACGAGCACGACGACGCCGGCGTCGGCTCGCGCGGCTACGACCAGCAGCACGTATACGCACGCCTGGCCGCACGCGAACGGAAGCAGCACCCGGGCGCGCCCGAAGCGGTCGACCAGCCGGCCGAGCAGCGGCGCGCACGCCGCGGTGGCGAGGGCGAAGCCTCCGACCGCGACGCCGGCGGCGGCGTACGAGTGCGTCGTGGCGCGCACAAGCAGAAGGATCGCCAGCGAGGACATGCCCTGCGGGAGCCGGGCTACGAGCGCGCTCGCGAACAGGCGCGCCGCGCCGGGCGCCGACAGCACCGCGTGGTACTTCGAGACCATCGTTCGAGCCTACAAGGACGTCGGAGCGCCGGAGGTCGCGTCGGAGGTCGTGGACATCCCGCGACTACGATGGGCGACGATGACTCGCGAGCTGAGCACCGATCTGGCCATGCTCGAACGGCTCGTGGCGCCTTCCGGCAAGGACGTGGTCGACGTCGGGTGCGGTGGCGGAGCGCTCGTGCGCGCGCTCAGCGATCGCGGCGCGCGCGTGACCGGCGTGGAGATCTCGGAGTCGCAGATGGCGGAGGCGATCGAGCACGACGGTGGACGCGGCGGGCGGTACCTCGTCGGCCGGGCCGAGCGCCTGCCGCTCGACGACGCGTCGGTCGACATCGTCGTGTTCATGCGCTCGTTCCACCACGTGCCCGCGGCTGATCTCGGGGCGGCGCTGGCCGAGGCACGCCGGGTGATCCGACCGGGCGGAGCGGTGTACGTGGCCGAGCCGCTCGCCGAAGGGGAGTTCTTCGAGCTAACGCGGATGGTGGACGACGAGACCGCAGTGCGGGCCGGGGCCCAGGCGGAGCTCGCGCAGGCGTCCGCCGCAGGCCTTGAACGGGCGACCACCGTCGATTACGACGCGCCTCTGACGGTCGCCGGCGTGCCGGGTCTACGCGTGCGAGTGGTCGGCGCCGATCCGGCGCGGGCTGAGCGGTTCGATGAGCTGTCCGCCGAGCTCGCCGAGGGCCTCGAGCGGCTCGGGGAACCCGGCGAGCGCCCCGGCGAGTGGCGCTTTCTGCATCCGATGCGCGCGGACGTGCTCCGCCCGGCGCTCAGCTGACGGCGCTACAGCAACGCGTACAGAGCCCCTCGAACGCCTGGGCCATGTGTCCGCTACGCCTCCTCGGGGAACCGGCGGCCGCCGACCTCGAGCTCGCGCACCTTCAGCGAGCCGATTTCGATCTCTTCGGCCTTGAGCTTGCGAATGACTGCTTCGGCGATCACCAGCCGCCCGATCGCGATTGCTCCGACGGCGGAGACCGCGATCGCCAGCGGCCCCATCGCCGTGGGCCCGAACAGGCGCGCGCCTACAGCGTGCGCGCCAGTGAAATGCGCTCCGGTGACTTCGGCAGCGACGGCCTTGCCGCGCCGTTTCGTGATGCTGCGGCCCATGCGGAACCTCCTCCGGTTGTTGGGTGCCCGTGGTCTACAGGTCGCGGGGGGCGTGGGTCAAGGTGCGCCGACCTCCCAGAGTCGGTCGCCCCGCCACCCGCCGGTGATCACGGTGTCCGGATCGACACGCCGCGCGTCGGCCAGGTCGGACGCGAGCTTCTGGAGGCGGACCGTGAGCGGGATCTGCGCGAGCACCGGGTGGAGCCCGTCAGGCTCGACCACCGTCGTGACGTAGAGCCCCTCGCTGGCGGCGGCCTCGGCCAACAGTTTGAGCATCCCGAAGCGGTCGTCGGACGGCTGGATCGCGATCATCCCGTCGCCCGGACCGAGCGGGACGGCGGTGCCGTGGAGGAGATATTCGGCCTCGTAGCCCTCGGCGGGCAATCGCGCGCCCTCACGCAGCTTGAGCGCCCCCTCGCGCGCCGTCACCGCACCGGGACCGACGCCGGCGAGCACGAGCAGGCGCTCGGGGGCGGAGTCGAGCACCCGCGTCGCCTTCGCCGCGGCGCGCACTCGGTGTAGAACCTCGGACAGCTGGAGCTCGTCGAACCCCGGCTCCCCCACGGCCAGGCTGAGGCGCGCGAGCACCAGCAGCGTCGCGAGGTAGCTCACGGTGTAAGTCTCGGCGCGCTCGTGCGCGACGGTCTCGACGGCCTCGGGCCACCCACGCCCGTGCGCGGTGATCGAGACCACTTGCGCACCGGACCCGATCGCGTGCGCCCGCGCCCGCTGCGCGAACGCCGTCCCGGTGGTGTGGGAGATGACCACCACGGCGTCGTCTTCCGTGAGCTTGGGTGGGTCGAAGCAGAACGTCGCCGAGGAGCGCCACCGCGCGTCTCGGCTGTCCGAGTCGAACATCAGCGCGCCGAGTTCGGCCGCGTGTTGGCTCGTGCCCGTGCCCACCAACCAGATCCGGGCCGAGCGCCCGATCCGCTCTGCCGCATCATCGATCGGCGTCGACAGGACCGGCTCGAGCAGGTCGCCCTGCGCCGCGATCGTCTCCGAAAGTGCCGTCATCTCCCGGAGCGTACCCCGGCGCGGCTACCAGCGGGATCAGGCCGCGCGGCGGAGCAGTGCATGCCGGCCGCGACGAGGATCAGGCCGCGCGGCGGAGCAGTGCATGCCGGCCGCGACGAGGATCAGGCCCCGCGATGTGCTCCGCGCGCAGTCGCAACAGCTGCACGAGTCCGCGCGTCTCCAGGAACGGATTGGCGATGATGCGCCTGTCGTCGAGCGACATCGCGGCTTCCACCTCGCCGTCGAGCAGCGCGAGCAGGACCGTCCCCTCGAGCGCGGGCTGATCGTCGAGGGCGGCCAGCCGCCGGACCACCGCGGCCTCGTCGCTTTCGGCGAGCCGGAGCGCCACCGTCGGAGCGTGCGAATCGGAAGACCATCTGCGAATCGGTGTTGCGGCCATTTCAGTTCCTCCTGTTCGTTGTCACGATGATGGAGCGCGGACCGCCCGCGCACATCGGGCAAACGGAGCGAGGTGACTGCGATCACCCCTTACTCCGACGGCGCCGACGCCTTAGCACCCCGGTGTGAGAGGCTGTGGCCGTGGCCGAGGGTCTCGACATCGCCGGCATTCGGTCGCGCTTCTCCGCGCTCGGGCGCCGGGTCGATGGCGTTCCGGTCGTGTACCTGGACGGTCCGGGCGGCTCGCAGACGCCCGACTCGGTCGCGCGCGCGGTCGCCGACTACCTCCTGACCGCCAACGCGAACGTCGGCGGTCCGTTCGTGACCTCCGAGGCCACCGACGCATTGCTCCTCGACGCCCATCTGGCCGCGGCCGACTTCCTCGGCTGCACCGAAGAGGAGGTCGTGTTCGGCGCGAACACGACCACGATCAACTTCCTGCTCGCGCACGCGCTGGCGCGGACGCTCGAGCCGGGCGACGAGGTCATCGTCACCGAGATCGATCACGATGCCAACGTCTCGCCTTGGCTGCTGATCGCTGGCGATCGCGACCTCACCGTGCACACGGCGCCGCTCGACCCGGAGGACGGAACGCTCGACCTCGACGTGCTCGAGTCGCTGATCACGACGCGCACGCGCGTGGTCGCGTTCACGCTCGCGTCGAACGCGCTCGGCTCGATCCCGGAGGCGGCGCGACTGGCGAGAGCCGCGCACGCCGCCGGCGCGCTCGTGTGGGTCGACGGCGTCCACCTGGCTCCCCACCGGCGCGTCGATCGCGCGAGCCTCGGCGCCGACGTGCTGCTCACCTCGGCCTACAAGTACTTCGGACCGCACCTCGGGGTCGCCGCCGTCCGCGCCGAGTTGGCGCGCTCGCTGCCGGCGGACCGGGTCCGGCCCGCGCTCGAGGTGCCTGCGGGCCACCGGTTCGAGACCGGCACGCTCTCCCACGAGGCGCTCGCCGGCTTCATCGCCGCGATCGAGTACCTCGAATCGCTCGGCTCTCAGGCCAGGGACCGGCGCACCCGGCTCGACCTCGCGTACGAGCGGATCGAGGCGTACGAGCGCGATCTCACCCGGCGGACGCTGGAGCGCCTCAGCGAGATCCCGGGCCTGACGCTTTACGGCATCGGCGACCCCGCTCGCGCGCACGAGCGAACGCCGACGTTCTGCTTCAACCTCGACGGATGGACCCCCGAGGCGCTCAGCACGGCGCTCTCAGAGCGCGGGCTGTTCACATACCCGGGCAACTACTACGCGCTCGGCGTGATGACGGCACTCGGCCTCGAGGAGTCCGGTGGCGCGGTCCGGGCCGGCTATCTCCACTACACAACGGACGACGAGGTCGACCGGTTGTGTGACGCGGTCGCGTCGCTCGCCTGAGCCCTGGGCCTCCCTACTTCTTACGTTCGTGCCCGGCGCATGCGTCCCCGAGGCCGCCGGCGTGCGACCAGGAACCATCGGGGCAATGCACCACCGACCCGCCAAGCGCCATGTCGCGCTTCCAGTTCCCAACGCACGCATGCCCGTTGCACTCCTCGTTGCCGGCGCATCCCGCGAGCGCGCACGCCACCACGAGCGCCGCGATCAACTTCGGTGTCCGCACGCACGTATCGTGGCACCCGTCAGGCCGCCGCGAGAAACGGCTCGGACGGGGGCAATGCGGCGGCCGAGAAGTCGGGGAGCAGCGGGCCGAGGATGTCGGCAACAGCGCGGGCGTAGAAGAAGTGTCCGCCCGTGGGATCCACGCGCGCCTCGCACCCCGGGATCGCCGCAGCGAGGGCGAGCGTGTGCGTAAGCGGAACGAGACGGTCGCTACGCCCGTGCCACAGCGTCACGGGCATCCCGATCCCCGCGGGATCGAAGCCCCACGGACTCCGGCACACGAGGTAGTCGTCGATCATCGCGCGTGCGCAGGTCTGGCGCTGGAGGCCGAGCGCCCGCAGGCTGACGTGGGCGAGCGCGGGGCCGGCGCGCGCCGAGCCGAACGGCACCAGCGGGACCCGGTAGCGGAAGCTGGGGCTCGAGCCCGGGCCGTTTGCGGGACCCAGCGGGCTCACGGCCGCGAGCCCGGCCAGCCTGTCGGGGAGCGCCCAGGCGCACGCCAGCGCGTACGGCGCGCCGGCCGACACGCCGACGACCGAGAACCGGGGGTACCCGAGGACGGACATCAACTCTCCGATGTCGCGGGCGTGGTCGACGACCGCGCGGCCCGGGTCGGGATCCGATCCGCCGAAGCCGGGACGGTTGACGACGAGGTAGCGGATCCCAAGGCGCTCGATCACCGCGTCGAGCCCGGGGGTACGCCACCGCGGCGAGCCGATCGCGCCGTGACAGTAGACGACCGGAAAGCCGTCTTCGCACCCGGTGGCGATGTACGTCACTGCGCGCCCGTCCCGCAGGCGGACGACACCAGCAGTCCCGATCGTTGCGGTCGGCATCTGGCTCAATGTCCCTGGAAAGCACCCTAGGCCAGGCGCGCGACGGAGTTGTGATGAACCTGTTTCCACTCACAATCGCTCGAGCAGCCGGCGGACCGCCGCGACGAACTCCGCCGGCCGCTCCACCTGCGGCACGTGCGCGGCTCGCGGGATCGTGACCACGAGCACGTCCGGGCGGGAGGTGCGGATCTGACGAAGCGTCGAGATCGGGATGACCCGGTCGCGCCATCCCCAGATCACGCCGAAAGGCGCCTGCAGACGGTCGAGGTCCGCCCGCAGGTCGGCTCCGAGCACCGCCGACACCGCCGCGCCGATTCGCGTCGAGCCGCGCGATGCCTCGAGCATCATGCGCGCATCGTCGGCCGCCAAGCGCTGTGGCTCGGCAACCGCTCCCCACAGCAGCGCCCGGCGCGCGGCCGGCACGCGCACCACAGGGGTTCCGACGACGCGCCTGACCGCGACCGCCCGGTCGCCGAGCGCGCCCGCCACGGCGCGGAGCGCGCGCGGCGAGGGGGCGAACCCCGCCGGTGCGGACAGCACGAGGCGGCGGACGAGATCCGGGCGCGCGACGGCGAGCCGGACCGCAACCGCGCCACCCAACGAGTTGCCGAGCAGGTCGAACGGCCCACCGGCTCGCTCTGCCAGCGGGCCGGCGAGCGCGGCGGCGGCGGTGTCGAGGTCGAACCCGTTCGCCGCCGGGGCGGACTCGCCGAACCCCGGCAGATCAGGGGCAATCACGTGTCGATCCTCGGCCAGCGCCTGGGTCACGCGCCGCCACACGGCACGATTCGCGCCGACCCCGTGCAGGAGCACGAGCGGCGGGCCCTGCCCCGTCTCGTCTATCGCGATCATCGTGTGAGGCCCGCTCGAGGTGACACACCCTTCACCGGCAAGTAACAAGATGCCACCTCAGCTCGACACACAATGTCAAGCGTGAACGGTACTGCCGCCGCGCGCATCGCCGACGGGGACCGGCTCGTGGTGTGCGACATCGCTCTGTTCTACGCGGAGCGCAGCGGTGGGATACGAACGTACCTGAACGAGAAGGCACGGTTCGCGCGGACCACCGGCGCGTTCGAGCATCATCTGGTCATACCGGGTAAGCGCATGCTTCACGCGGGAGGACGCCACGAACTGCCCTCGCTGCAGCTCGCCGCCTCGAACGGGTACCGCCTCCCGCTCGGCGCCCGAGCAGTACGGGAGACGCTGCGGACGGTGAGGCCCGACGTGGTGATCTTGCACGACCCGTTCTGGCGCCCGCTGAGCGTCACGCGCGAAGCGCACCGACTGGGAGCCGCGGTCGTCGCGGTTCACCATGCCTCGCCGGCGCTGCACGCCGCCGGCATCCCCGGTCCCGACGCGCTCTACAAGCCGGCGCTCCGGCGCATCTACCAGCACGCCTACGAGCACGTCGATGCCGTGATGTCGATCGTCGACACCGCGCAGGACTCGGGTCGGTCGGCCGCGATCAAGCTTCAGTTCGGACTGCATCCGGCGTTCCGCCCCGGGCCCGCGGTACCGGGAGACCATCTGCTATTCGTCGGGCGGGTGTCGCTCGAGAAGCGGATCGGGGACATCCTCGACGCGATGGCGATGGGGATCGGCGACATGCGGCGGCCGCTGCGGATCGTAGGCAACGGGCCCGCCCGAGCCGGTGCTAGAGGCTCGAGCCCGCCGGCTGGGGATCTCCGACCTGGTCGAGATGCGGCCATTCGTAGCCGACCGCCGCGCCCTGGCACGCGTGTACCGGGAGGCGGCATGCGTCGTCGCGCCCGGCCCGCACGAGACGTTCGGGCTGGCGGTGCTCGAGGCGGCCGCGAGCGGCGGCCGCGTCGTCGCGTGCTCGTGCACGCCGGCGGCCGCGTTGGCTGCGCCGCTGGTGGGGACGTTCACGCCGAAGGACCCCGTCGATCTGGCGCGAGCGATCGAGCGTGCACTGGCCACGCCGGTCGATCCAGTGGCCGCGGCCGCGCTCGGGACGTCGATGAGCTGGGAGCGCGTGTTCGAGGCCGAACTCGTCGATCTGAAGCTGCTTTGCGGATAGGTAGCTCGATCGACCCGCGTCGGCTGGCGAGGCTCCGGAACGAGGCCCATCGGGTGCTCGCGGGCAACTGGCGGCACGGCAACCTCGCCGACGGCACCCCCTACGGCTTCACGTGTCCTGCGCCCCCGCGCTACCGCCACCAGTGGTACTGGGATTCGTGCTTCCACGCGATCGTGTGGCGCCACTTCCAGCCCGAGCGGGCGCGTGAAGAGCTGCGCACGCTGATGCGCGGCGGTCGGCTCGACGGCTTCATTCCCCACACGATCTTCTGGCACGACCGCGCCGGCTGGCGCCGCGCGCCGTTCTACGCCACCCACTCGGTGCGCGGCAACCGCGGCACCGCGCACATCCAGACCCCGCTGCTCGCGCTCGCCTGGGAGCTCGTGGCGGCCCGTTCGCCGGACGATCCCGGGTTCCGCGGCGAGGCGCTCGACGCGCTGCGGCTGCACTACGACTGGCTCGGGCGCCACCGCGATCCCGACGGCGACGGGCTGATCTCGATCATCCACCCCGACGAATCCGGGCTCGACGACTCGCCCAAATACGACCCGGTGTTCGGATGGATGAGCCACTACCTGCCGGGGTACTTCTGGCTCGTCGAGCGCTCGCGCCGGCTCCGGTACGACTCGCGCGCGATCATCGCGCGCTACGACGAGCACATCGAGGACGTGCTGGTCAACGTGTTCTACGCGCTGTCGCTGCGATCCCTGGCCCGGATGACCGGCGACGAGACCTACCATCTGCGTGCCCTGCGCACCGAGCGCGCGCTCGTCGAGCTGTGCTGGGACGAGGAGCGCGGTCTGTTCTGGGACCTGGCCGGGGCGGAGCACACGCCGTTGCGCGTGTCGACCTGGTCCTCGCTCGCGCCGCTCGCGCTGCCCTCGCTCCCCGAGCCGATCGCGCGGCGTCTGATCGAGGAGCACCTGCTCGATGCGCATCGCTACCGGGCGCCGTACGGGATCCCGTCGGTGTCGATGGAGGAGCCGAGCTTCCGGGCCGGCTGGCACCTGTTTCGCTGCTGGCGCGGCCCGTCGTGGATCAACACCGTGTGGCTGCTCGTGCCGGCGCTCCGGAGGTTCGGGTACTCGGAGGACGCCGACCGGATCGTTGCGTCCTGCGTCGAGCTTGTCGAACGCCACGGGTTCCGCGAGTACTACAACCCTTTGAACGGAGAGGGGTTGGCGGCGCGGCGGTTCGGCTGGTCGACGCTGCTCGTCGACCTGCTCGGCGGCGACGGGGGCGGGGCCGACGTCGCCGCGAACGGCCCGTTTGTGGGCAGCGTGCGCGACGAGCTGTGCGCGATGGGCGCCGAGGCCGCCGGCGAGGCCGCGCGCAAGCTCAACCGCCGGGCCGCGGCTGCGGCCGCCGCCGCGCGGCGTTTGCGACCGGGGTGAGCGCCGGCCAGTCGTTCAATCGGACGTCGCGGCGGGCTCCACGACGGCCGGGTCATTCGCGCCGACGATCTTCCCGGGGTTCAGATGCTGCCCCGGATCGGTCCCCGCGAACAGCGCCTCGAGCATTGCCACGCCGGGAGCGGAGATGTCCTGCTCGAGCCATTGCGCGTGCTCTGTGCCGACCGCATGGTGATGCGAGAGCGTCCCGCCGTTGTCCACGAACGCCTGCTGGATCGCGGACTTCACGACCTCGTACTCTGCGGCCATCGAGGCCGGCGAGCTCGACTTGAACGCAAATGTGAAGTACAGGCATGCGCCGGAGTGGTAGCTGTGCGACAGGTGGCACATGACGTAGCCCTTGACGCCGACCCGGGCGAACGCGTCGTTCGCCGCCGCGATCACCGCGTCGTACAGCGGCATCAGCCCACTCCACGTGGTGGCCGTCTCGGACACGTCACCCGGCGCGCCGCGGTCGAGCAGGAAGTCCCGGATGTAAGGGATGTCGAACTTCTTCTGGTCATACAGCGCGCCCGGCCCAGACCCGATGCAGAGGCCGCCGTGGCGCTTGACGAGCTTGCCGACGGCGCGCCGCTGCGCGGCGACGTGCTGCTCGCTGCCTTCGAAGCCGATGAACGACAGGCACATCTGGTTCAGGTCCCACCCGAGCCTTCGGCTGAGAAACAGCCGTAGCGCGCGCGATTGGAGCTTGTCCATGTGCGTCGGCATGACCCGCATCGCGAACGAGAACTGGGTCTCGTTCGGGTCTGAGACCCGCGTCACCGATACCGAGTACTCGCCGGCCGCCAGCTCCCGCATCGCCGCCAGCGCGACCGAGAACGTCGGGAACAGGTAGCCGAGGATCACGCGCTTGTCGGGAATCCGCCGGACGTGGACGGTCGCCTCGGTGATGATGCCCAGGCGCCCCTCGCTTCCGAGCACCATCTCGCGGATGCTCGGGCCCGTCGACATCGCCGGGATCGGCCGGGTCACGAGCGTTCCCGACGGCGTGACCACGCGCAGCCCCTTGGTCATGTCCGCGATATCCCCATAGCGGTCGGACTGCATCCCGGACGAGCGCGTCGCGATCCAGCCGCCGAGCGTCGACTGCATGAACGAGTCCGGGAAGTGGCCGAACGTGTACCCGCGCGCCGCGAGTTGCTCCTCGAGATCGGGACCGAACACGCCGGCCTGAACGCGCGCCAGCCGCGAGTCGGCGTCGATCTCGAGCACCTTGTTCAGGCGCCCGAGGTCCACCGAGATCACCGGGCGGCTCTCCGTCGCCGGCGCCTCGAGCGAGCCTGAGATCGACGACCCGCCGCCAAACGGGATCACGACCGCGTCGAATCGCATGGCCGCCTCGAGGATCGCGGCGACCTCGTCCTCGGCGCCGGGGCGCACGACCACGTCGGGAACCCGGGGAAGCTCGCCGGTGCGCTGCCAGACGAGGTCCCGCAGCGACTTCCCGCGAGCGTGGACGAGCCGGTCGAGCGCGTCGAGCGAGACGAACTCTGGGGACACCGACTGCTCGAGCGCCTCCCACAGGTCGCCGGGGAGCGCCGGATCGGGGATCTCGAGCTGATCGAACCGCAGCGGCGCCGCGCCCTTGCTCCGGACGTCGACGCCGATCGCCTCGAGGATGAACGGCGCCAGAGCGGGCTTGTCCTCGTGGGTGAACTCGACCCCCTCGTGACCCCATCCCCACCACTTCATCGCAGCCATAAACCACCTTCGCTTGCCTTGCTTGAGCGCCGGATCGGAAGTCGGCGCGCCACCGCAGCGTAGTAGTTCTGTGCCGCCGGGTGCGGCCCCCGGCAGTGCGGCCGGATGGCGACCTCCACCGATGACTACATCGTGCGCTAGCCGATCTGCTAACCCTCGCGTATGACTACTCAGACCGGGATGCGCCAAGAGGCCCTGTCCGCCGACGAGCTCGACGCGATGAACGCGTGGTGGCGCGCCGCCAACTACCTGTCGGTCGGGCAGATTTACCTGCTCGCCAATCCCCTGCTCCGCGAGCCGCTCCGCCCGGAGCACATCAAGCCACGGCTGCTCGGCCACTGGGGCACGACCCCGGGCCTCAACTTCGTCTACGTCCACATGAACCGGGCGATCCGGGCGCGCGGGCTCAGCGCGATTTTCGTCACCGGGCCCGGCCACGGCGGGCCCGGCGTCGTCGCAAGCACGTATCTCGACGGGACCTACAGCGAGGTCTATCCGCATATCGGTCGCGATGAGGAAGGCCTGCGGCGGCTAGTTCGCCAGTTCTCATTCCCGGGCGGGATCCCGAGCCACGTGGCCCCCGAGACGCCCGGCTCGATCCACGAGGGCGGTGAGCTCGGATACTCGCTGCTGCACGCGTACGGCGCGGTACTCGACAACCCGGACCTGCTGGCGCTGTGCGTGATCGGCGACGGCGAGGCGGAGACGGGCCCGCTCGCAGCGAGCTGGCACTCGAACAAATTCCTGAATCCGGCGCGCGACGGCGCGGTGCTCCCGGTGCTCCACCTCAACGGCTACAAGATCGCCAACCCGACGGTGCTCGCGCGGATCCCGGGCGATGAGCTGCGGGCACTGCTCGAGGGCTACGGCTACGCGCCGCGGTTCGTCGAGGGCTCGGATCCGGCGGAGATGCACGGACTGATGGCCGCGGCGCTCGACGACGTTCTCGACGAGATAGGGGCGATTCAGCGGCGCGCACGCGAGGATGGCAACCTGACGCGGCCGCGCTGGCCGATGATCGTGATGAACACGCCGAAGGGGTGGACCGGCCCGAAAGTGGTCGACGGGCTCCCAGTCGAGGGCACCTGGCGCGCGCATCAGGTGCCGCTCGCCGAGGTACGCACCAACCCTCAGCACCTCGCGATGCTCGAGGAGTGGATGCGCTCTTACCGGCCCGAAGAGCTGTTCGACGAGAGCGGCGCGGTCGTTCCGGAGATAACCGCGCTCGCGCCTGAGGGCGAGCTGCGGATGAGCGCCAACCCGCACGCCAACGGCGGGCTGCTGCTGCACGAGCTCGAGCTGCCCGATTTCCGCGACTACGCGGTAACGGTGAGCGCGCCGGCGGCCACGACCAGCGAGGCGACTCGCGTGCTCGGGGGCTGGTTGCGGGATGTGATGTCCGCGAACCCCGATCGCTTCCGTTTGATGGGACCCGACGAGACCGCGTCGAACCGGCTCTCGCCCGTGTTCGAGGCGACTGATCGGGTGTGGGAGGCCGAGTTGCTCCCGACGGACGACCACCTCTCGCGCGACGGGCGGGTCATGGAGGTTCTCTCCGAGCACCTGTGCCAGGGGTGGCTCGAGGGCTACGTGCTGACCGGCCGCCACGGCTTGTTCAACTGCTACGAGGCGTTCATCCACATCATCGACTCGATGTTCAACCAGCACGCGAAGTGGCTGAAGGTGACCCGGCACATCCCGTGGCGCCGGCCGTTGCCGTCGCTGAACTACCTCCTGTCTTCGCATGTGTGGCGGCAGGACAACAACGGGTTCTCCCATCAGGACCCCGGCTTCATCGACCACGTCGTCAACAAGAAGGCGGAGATCATCCGGGTGTACCTGCCGCCCGACGCGAACTGCCTGCTCTCGGTCGGCGACCACTGTCTGCGCAGCCGCCACTACGTGAACGTGATCGTCGCCGGGAAGCAGCCGGCGTTGAACTACCTGACGATGGACCAGGCGATCGCCCACTGCACGCGCGGGATCGGCATCTGGGAATGGGCGTCGAACGACGAGGGCCAGGAGCCGGACGTGGTGATGGCGTGCGCGGGCGACATTCCGACGCTCGAGACGGTGGCGGCGGTGTCGATCCTGCGCAAGCGGGTGCCCGACCTGAAGATCCGGGTCGTCAACGTCGTCGACCTGATGCGGCTCGAGCCCGACACCGAGCATCCGCACGGAATGTCCGACCGTGAGTTCGACGCGCTGTTCACGGCGTCGCGGCCGGTGATCTTCGCCTACCACGGCTACCCGCTGCTGATCCACCGGCTGACCTACACCCGCAACAACCACCACAACATCCACGTCCGCGGCTACAAGGAAGAGGGCACGACGACGACGCCGTTCGACATGGTGATGCTCAACGACCTCGACCGCTTCCACCTGGTGATGGACGTGGTCGACCGCGTACCCGGGCTGGGCGAGCGGTGCGCGCACCTGCGTCAGGACATGGTCGACGCCCGCCTGCGCGCCCGTGCGTACACGCGGGAGGTCGGGGACGACATCCCAGAAGTGCGCGACTGGGTGTGGCCAGGGGCGAACGAGGGCGTCGCGGTCTCCTCGAGCGCTGCCTCGGACACATCAGCGGACCAGTAGAACGCGCCGTTGCGGGTGCTCGTCGTCAACGCCGGGTCGAGCAGCCTCAAGCTGTCGGTCATTGGACCCGGGGACGAGACGCTGGCTTCTGCGGAGCTCTCCGCGCCTCGGGCGGTGGTCGACGACGATGAGTTGCGCGCCGCTCTCGGGGACGGCGGTCTCGGCGAAGCCGACGCGGTTGGGCACCGGATCGTGCACGGAGGCTCGCGGTTCTTGCTCGGCGGTGGTGGTCGACTCCGACGGTGCGGCACGCGCTCGGAGAGCTCGTCGACCTGGCGCCGCTGCATCAGCCGAAGTCGCTGGCCGCGCTCGACGCGGTGTCGCGGGCGCTCCCGAGGGTGCCGGCGGTCGCGTGCTTCGACACGGCGTTCCACGCCACGTTGCCCGATGCGGCGTTTACGTACGCGCTGCCCGCGGATTGGAGTTCGCGATGGGGAGTTCGGCGATACGGGTTCCATGGGCTGTCGCACGCGTGGATCGCGCGGCGGGCGCCTTCGTTGTTAGGGGCGTCTGGTGCTTCGTCGGGTTTGCGAATCGTCAGTTGCCACCTGGGGGCCGGGGCGTCGTTGTGCGCGATCGCCGGCGGGCGCTCGGTCGACACGACGATGGGGTTCACGCCGCTCGAGGGGTTGGTGATGGCCACGCGTTCGGGCAGCGTCGACCCGGGCCTCGTGCTGTGGCTGCTCTCGCGTGGAGACGTGTCCGAGGACGAGCTCGGCCACGCGCTCGAGCACGAGTCGGGGCTGCTCGGGCTGTCGGGAACGGCGGACATGCGCGAGGTGCTGACGCGAGCCGGGGACGGGTCCGGGGACGCCGCGGCTCGGTTGGCGCTCGACGTCTATCTGCACCGCCTCCGCGCGCTGATCGCTTCGATGGCGGCCGCGCTGGGAGGGCTCGACGTGCTCGCGTTCACCGGCGGCGTCGGCGAGCACAACGCCGAGATCCGGTCCAGGGCCGCTTACGGCCTCTCGTTCCTGGGAGTTGTCGTCGATCCGGCTCGGAATGAGGGTGCTTCTGGGGGTTCCGGGGACGTCGAGATCTCGGCCGCGGCTGCGGGCGTCCGGACGGTCGTGATTCAGGCCCGCGAGGACCTCGAGATCGCGGGCCAGGTCCGTTCGCTGCTGCGGACCTAGGGTTTTCTGTTGCGAAGAGCGGGGCGCGCCGGGTTTGGACCGGCGCGCCCGTTGCGTTCGTGGGAGAGTTAGTGTTAGTTGACAGCGATGCCGGCGGACGCGGCACCCGGCGGGAGCGCTGTCGGCGAGCCGTCCAGCTCGGTGAGGTTTCCACCGTCGACCGCGAACGCTCCGACCGCGTGGGCCGCGCTCTCGTCGACGAACAGCCAGTGCCCGTCGGGGCTTAGACGAGCGTCGACGGCACCAACGCCGCCCGTGGCTCTGATCGGGGTGCTCCCGAGCAGCGCCAGCGTCCCGTCACGACCGATCGCGTAGCGCGAGATCGTCCCCGAGGCCGTGTTGACCGTGAACAGGAACCGACCATCGTGGCTGATCTCGACCCAGCACGGCGCGGTCTGCAGGTCCCCGAACGGGGAGGATCCGATCGGCGTCAGCGTCCCGTCCGGAGCGTCGTTGAACGCCGAGGCGGTCCCGGTCCCGGGTCCGACGTTGTGGGCGTTCGACACGAACAGCTGGTTCGGGTCGGTGGGGCGGAACTCGCTCCCAAACGGTCCGAGGCCCTGCGCCGGGAACGGAGAGCCGGGGGCCGCGACCGCGCGCCCCCAGTGGTCGATCGTGAAGCTGTCGACCTGCGAGGTGCCCACTCGCGTCCCGACGAGCCTCGTGCCGTCGCCGTTGAACAGCACGTCTCCCGGCTGCGCGTCTGACGGGAGCGCGATCGTCGCGCCCGGGATCGGTCGCAGCACGCCACGGTCGCTCAGCCGGAATCCGCTGTAGTTGGTGCCGGCGGCGCCGGCGTTGGCGACATAGACGAGGTCACCACGCACGGCGACGCTCACCGGCATCGCGCCGCCGGACGGCACGACTCCGTTCGGCACCAGCCTCAGCGTTCCATCCCGCTCGATGTGAAGCACCGAGATCTCGTTGCTGCCGGCATCGGCGGCGATTACGAAACGACCGTCGGACGAGAGTTGAATGGCGCCCTGCGAGGCGAGACCCGATCCGGTTCCCTGACCGCCCGCGGTGAACGGGGATCCGGGTTCCGCCGTGAGGGACCCATCGGCATGACGGTCGAACGCAGCGATCGTGTTCACGCCGGTGGTGTTGTCGTCGACGTACACATGACCAACCACTTTCGACGTGTGGGACGGCGCGGCCGACGCGGTCGCCGGGACGACGGCTAACGCCACGAATCCGAGCAGCAGTCGGCTGAGCCACTTCTGTGTCAGAAGTCGCATAGTTACTTCTCCTTATTTGTGCTTGGGGGCTTGGGCAGGCCCCACCGACCGTTCGGGGAGAATCCAGTGAGACACTGTCGGCTCTTCTCCCAATGAACGGCGAGCCGCTCACGAGTAGAGCACTTCATCCGCGGGGAATCTCTTAACAATGCACTCGCAGGGCGTCACACGTAAGACTCTCGCAAGCCGCCGTTAAGAACCTCGCGGGGCGCGCGTCCTCGTGACGTGGTTCACTCGGGTCGATGATCGGACGGTTCTTCTACGCGCTGGCGGTCCTCGTGGCGGGCATGACCGCGGGAGTTGCGTGCGCGGCCGGTCCGGTCCGGGTTCGCGCGACGACGTCCGGGGTCCGGCCGCTCGTCCAGCGCCTCTCGCTCCAGCAGCTGGCGGGGCAGCGAATCATCTACGCCTACGCGGGGCTGCGGCCACCGCAGTCTTTGCTGGCCGCGATCCGCGCCGGCGAGGCGGGCGGCGTGATCTTCTTCACGCCGAACATCTCGAGCGTTGGCCAGCTCCGCGGAGTGATCAACGAGCTGCAGCAGGCGAGCCTGGCCAGCCCGCTTCACGACCGGCTGCTGATGCTCACCGATCAGGAAGGCGGCGAGGTCCGGCGCCTTCCCGGGGCCCCGATCCTCTCCGAGAAGCAGATCGGCGAGAGCCCTGACGGCGTTTCTGCGGCCGCTACGGCTGGGGTCGGCGCCGGCCGAAACCTTCGCGGCGCGGGGATCAACGTCAACCTCGCTCCCGTACTCGACGTCTTCCGGCAGTCCGGGAACTTCATCGACGAGTTCCAGCGGTCCTACTCGAGCAACCCGAACACCGTGGCCGCACTCGGCGCCGCGTTCATCTCGGCCCAGCAGCACCTGGGAGTCGCGGCGACCGCGAAGCACTTCCCCGGGCTCGGCGCGGCTTCACGCAGTCAGAACACCGATCTGCGGCCGGTCACGCTGCGGCAGTCGCTGTCGACGCTGCGCGCGGTCGACGAGGCGCCGTACGTGAACGCGATCGCGGCGGGCGTCAAGCTCGTGATGACCTCGTGGGCGGTGTATCCGGCGCTCGACCCGAGCCGGCCGGCGGGCCTGTCGCCGAAGGTGATCCAGGGGGAGCTCCGGGGGCGTCTCCGGTTTGCGGGCGTGACGATCACCGACGGGATCGAGGCCGGCGCGCTCGAGGCGTTCGGCGGTGTTGGCCAGCGCGCCTCGCTCGCCGCGTCGGCCGGAGCCGACCTGATCCTCTGCGCCGCGACCAACCCCGACGACAACACGCCGGCAATTGGGACCACCGCCCGGAACGCGATCGCCTCGGCGCTCGCGCACGGCACGCTCAGCCGGTCCGCCGCCGAGCAGACGGCCGGCCGGATCATCGCGCTACGCGCGAGCCCCTGAGGAGGATGGCGGCCGTGGTTGCAATGCAACCAGCAGCTCGTAGGCATCCCTCCCATGTGCTAATTGATGATGCAAGAGGTCTCTCTCCTCTCATGAGCCGAGCGCGGATGGCCGCGGCGGAGGGTGCAAACCACGAGCCTGGTCGTCCGCCTCGCTCGGCGTGAGTTCGGCGGGGTGGGCAAGCCGAAACGCTTCATGCGGTCCGGATGGGGGAACTATGGTGGCAGGCGGTGGCTATTGGGGGCGCCGAAGACCAAGGAGTGAGCATGAGCATGTTTTCGCTGCGCCGACCCAGTCCAGCGCTGGTGGTATCGGCGATCGCGCTGTTCGTCGCGCTCGGTGGGACCAGCTACGCCGCGGGCGCGCTGGGTCGCGCGCCGGCCGCGACCCCCGCGAAGGCCAACCCGAAGCGCAAGTCCACCAGCGAGAACGCCCAGGGCACGGCGCTGATCAAGAAGCTCGCGCCCACGCTCTCGGTCAAGTACGCGAAGACGTCGGGTAGCGCCGTCACCGCGGGCAGCGCAGTCACCGCATCGAACGCGATGAACGCGGTGAACGCGACGAACGCGATGAACGCGACGAACGCGCTCAACGCGGTGAACGCGACGAACGCAAGTCATGCCACGAGCGCGACGACGGCCACGACCGCGATGACGGCAACGAGCGCTATGACGGCAACGAGGCGGCCACCGCGATGGACGCCACGAATGCGACCAACGCGACCAACGCGACCAACGCCACGAACGTCGACGGCCACACATTCACCCAGATCAACGCCACGGGCACACCGATGGCGACCGTGCTCAGCAACTTCGGCGGCCTGACCCTGCAGTGCACCTCGCCGGGTGCGACGAGCGGCACGGTCATGCTGTCAGTCACCAACGCGTCATCGAGCAACGGCACCTTCTCCGCCGACGTGGCCACGAGTTCGGCGGAGAGCCTCCAGCACGGGACCGTCCCCGCCGCGAGCGGCGGCTTCCCTACCACCTCGACCTTCTCGTTCCTGACCAGCAGCGCTGCGCAGGTGAACTTCTCCTACGAGCTTCCGTCCGGCGGGACGACGCGAATCGTCACGGGAACGTTCGGTATCACCCTGACGGCGAGCGGGGGCAGCGCCGCCTGCAACGCGTTCGGCAATGCACAGGCGTCCTAGCCGATCAGTATGCGCCGGCGGGAAGCTGGGCGGATGAGCGGTTGAGAGTCATCTGTAGCGGGAGGCTGGCCGAGCTGTCACCCACGGATACCGTGTAGTCACCGGGCGTGACGACCCACCGGCCGGCGGTTGTGTCCCAGTGGGCAAACGAGGTCTCGGGCAACGTGATCGACACGGTCTTGCTCTGTCCGGGTTCGAGCCACACCTTCTGGTACCCCTTCAGCTGCCGGGGCGGCTCGCCGGTCGAGGCGGGCATCCCGACGTACGTCTGTGCGACGTCCGCCCCGTAGCGAGACCCTGTGTTCTGGAGGTTGAAGCGGGCCACGGCGCCGCTCGACGTCGGCGTCACTGTCAGATCCGAGAAGTGAAACGTCGTGTAGGAGAGCCCGAAGCCGAACGGGAACAGCGGCGCACGCGGTCCTGGACTGGGGTCACCTGGATTCTGGTGTTCTACCGAAACGTCCGCCGTGCCGCGTCAGTTGTGCCCTGAACTTGGGCGCTGTCGTCGCAGATGCTCGGCCCCGTTTCGCGAGACCGCGACGACAGCGTTGCCCTGAGGATCGCGACGACGGCTGATCAAGCCGAGTTCGTTCGCCTGTTCCCACACGGGCAAGCGAGGGCACGACGTTCGCCATGCCTCGACCGTCTCACCATACGGACGCGGTTCGGGCCCAATCCACTCCAAGAGATCGAGGATCAGGCTGTCGACGTTGTCGTGCATAAGCGCCGGTCCCGGCACGAACGGTATCCGTGCCTCGCGACCGGAAGGCTACTCTTCGGTGTCTGCATACCGGACGGATCAGACGGATGTCAGGACGGACGCGCGGGCCCGCGGTCGCGGCTGCACTTGCGGGCGCCGCGTGCTTGGCCGCCGCTCTTGGCGCCTCCGGGGCTGTAGCGACATCCGGGGCCGTCGCGACATCCGTGGCTGTAGCGACGACATCCGAGCCGGGCCCGATCATCCCAGCGTCGACTCTGCCCGCTGGTCCCGCACCAGCGTGCACGGCCAAGCGGCCGGTCGTCGTGCTCGATCCCGGACATTCCGCAGGTCCGAACTTCGACTCCACCGCCGAGGTCGACGGGCGCAGGCCGGTCACCGCCCTCGGCATCACGTTCCACCCGGTCGACATCGACGACTCGGGCATCATGTCGATCGACAATGGTGGGGCTCCTGGTGAGCGCGTCACCATGTGGCAGGCGGCGCTTCGGATCCAGAAGATCCTCCGCTCCGCCGGCTACATCGCGGACCTCACGAAGTCGAGCGCAGACAAGAACGTCGGGCTGCTCGAACGGGTTCGCGAGGCGATTGACGATCACGCGACGATCGCCGTGAGCCTGCACTACACCGGCGGGATTCCCTTTGGCGAGGCCAATGCCCACTTCGGCGTCACCCCCCAACAGGTCGGCCGCTACCGCACCAATCTCTCCAACGGCGACACGATTCGCTTCACCAACGCGCGGGTCGCAGCCGAGTCCCAACGGGATGCAAAGATCATCCAGCGCGCCCGCGCCGCCGCCGGCGACGGGGTGGATGTCGCTCCGCTCGACCAGAGCTTCCCCGAGTCCCGCGGTCTACCGGCCTACGGCAACATCTCGATCGTCCAGGTCGTGGATCAGCGATTCCCTTGGATCTACAACGAGGACGGCGACATCGGATTCAATTTCCACGATTACACGACCGGGATCGCCAACGGGATCGAGCGGGCCGTGCCGATCGCAACGTGCCTCCGGCCACACGAGCCCTGAACGGAACGCCTCGACGGCCTCGGCTCCGCCGGCGTACAAGAGAACGAGCCCGCCGAGGGCGGTTATCGCGATCACGAGGCGGAGGCCTACGACGGCGGCGGCGATAAACACTCCGCCGCTTACCACCGTCCAGAACGTGTCGTGCCGACTCTCCTTTGAGCGCCGTCCGGGCACCACAGGCTTGATCACGAGAAGCCCGAGCAGACCGGTGACGACTCGGCAGACGTCAACCGCGACGTTCCAAAGCGACTCCGAGAGGCCGACTCCTTTCTCGCCAAGAACCACGCAAACGGCCGCCGCAACCATGGCGAGCCCCGCGGCCATCAGCAAGGTCACTCGCGGCAACCTCAGACGGTCACGCCTCACCTGAATGACTTCGAGTGCTTCGGACATGAATCCCTCCATCCCTCGTACCCTCCGGATCGCTCCCGCCGGTTGGGAGCGCCAGGCGAAGCATCCTCCAGAAGGCGTGGCGCGTCAGGCACCCATGGTGTCGAGATCGAAACCCTGTAAGCAACTCCGCGTCGCAAACATGGTCCGAGCCGTGACGATCGGCCCGTAGGACCGTAGTCTTCCGATATGCCCAGGTGGTTCGGCTGATGTTGGGTCGGCGTGCGTTGCGCGCCGTTCTGGTGTTGGCGTGCGTCGGCGGCGCGTTCGGGGCGGTCGCGGCCGTGGCGACAGGGCGCTCCCATGGGATCGCTCCGACAACCGCCTCGAACAGGCGGGCCGCGATTCGCGACGCGAAGGCCTTGTTGGCGGGGGTCGTGCCGCCGGCCGGAGCCGTTCTTCAATCGAGCGGCACGGGAATCGGGCCGCGTGCGTCGCTGTTGACCACGGCCTTCGCCAGTGCGGTCGCGTACAGCACGTGGAACGTCCCAGGGGATCCCGCGTCCGTGCTGTCGTTCGTCGAGGCCCATCTACCCCCGGGCTCGAAAGTCGTCACCACCGGATACGTCGGTCCGAATCCAAGCTCACAGTCGGTCATCCGCTCATGGGCACCGGTCGGCGATGTACTCGAGGTTCGCTGGCTCGAGATCAGTGTCACATCACTCGCCTCGGGCAGTACACAGCTCTACGCCAAGTCCCAGTCCCAATGGGTGGTCACGCGTCCGAGGGGCGAGCGCATCCCGCCGGGCGTTCGCGAGGTCGACGTCACCAGCGGCTCGCCCGGGAAGCCTCCGTTCGTCTCGCGCCAGGTGACGAACCGAGCCGAGGTCCGCATGCTCGTCAAGCTATTCGCCTCGCTTGAGATCGTCCAACCGGGCGCGATCAACTGTCCGGCCTATTCACCGAATCCGCCAACGGTGACCGTCGACTTCCGTGCCGGCGAGACTGATCGATTGGTCGCCGATGCCAGCGTTAGTTCTGTCGCCAGCTTCTCATGGCCCGCCAACACTCCGGGTTGGGCGTGTTTCCCCGTCGGGTTCACCGTCCTCGGCCGTCACTGGAGCCCGCTCAGCGGCAACGTGATCACCCCGATTGAACGCCTGCTACGTGTCAACCTCGCTCCGCGCAAGTAAGCCCGCGGACGACGGATCGCCAAGCATTGCTCGCTGGCCGCCGTCGACCCGTATGACGGTCCCGGTCACACTCCGCTGCGACGACGACCTCGAGGCGGTGAGCGTGCCGGAGCGATGGCCACTGTATGAGAACGCCATCGCCCGCTTTGACGCGGCCGTCCGCGGCGAAGGCTCGCCGCTCGCGGGCGGCCGTGACGGGATCGCGTCACTCGCGTGCGCGTTGGCCGCGCGCGAGTCAGCGGAGCAGGGTGGCGCGGCAGTCAGGGTCGACCACGGCTCGCTCCCGTCGGTTACCGGCCACGTGCCACGCGGCTCAGCGGCGCGACGACCACCAGAAGCATCGCGGGTATAGCGAGAGCCCAGCTCAGACCGGTGGTGTGCGCGACCAATCCGATGATCGCGGGGCTGGATAGCTGGCCCACATAAGCCATCGTGCTGACGCGCGAGAGGGCCCAGGCGGGCGCAACCCCTGAGGTGTTGCCGGCAACCGTGAACGAAATCGGGACGATCGTCGCCACGCCGAGACCGAACACCGCGTATCCGGCGAGCGCGGCCGGGACGGAGCCGCCGGCCAGGGCGAGCACGATGCCGCCGCTCGCCACGAGCGAGGCCCAAAACAGTGTCTTGGCGCGCCCCCAGCGCGCAATCACACCATCTCCCGCGAACCGGCCGATCGCCATCCCGACGCCGACCATCGCCGTTCCGAGCGGCGCGAGCCCGAAGGACGCGTGCTCGACCTGGTGTAAGAAGACGCCACTCCAGTTGTCGGCTGCACCCTCGGCGAACAAGGAGCAGAACGCGACCATGCCGACCGCGATCAGAGTCGGATGCTCCCGCAACCGCGGCCTCCGCCCCGCTGTGGACGAGTCGGTCGTGGCGTTGGCGACGTCGGCGCTTCGGCCGAGCAGATCGCGGGCGCCGACCACGGCAACGAGTCCCAAAACGCAGGCCGCCACGGCGAAGTGGGCGACGGGCACGACGCCAAGGCCGGCCGCCGCCGCTCCGAACGCTGCGCCGACGAGCACGCCGACGCTGTAGACACCGTGAAGTCCGGACATGACCGGGCGCCCATACCGGCGTTCCACGGCGACCGCCTGTGTGTTCATGCAGATGTCAAGCGTCCCCAGGGTGAAGCCGAACAGGACGAGAAACAGGGTCAGCGTGCTCAGGCTGCCGGCCAAGCCGAGTAGGATCGTGCATCCCCCGGTGGCCAGGATGGCCCAGCGCGCTGCGGTCGCGCTCGACCAACGGTGGACGAAGCGTGGCGTGACGCCCATGGCGAGCAGCTGTCCAACCGGAGCCCCGAGCAGAGCAATCCCAAGCTCGGCGTTACTCAGGTGCAGTTTGCTCTGGATCACGGGAATCCGCGACACCCAGGTCGCCAGCAACGCGCCGAACACGAAGAAGACGGTCGCGGTACTTATCCGCGCCCGCTGGAGCGGCGTCAGGCCGCGAGCGACCACGTGCTACCGCCGCCGGTGCTCACAGCGCCCTCAACAGCGCCGTCACGAGTGCCGCGGTGACGACGCACAACGGGATCGACCGAGTCTTGAGCATCACCGCACCCGAGGCGAGAACGCCGAACGCTTGCGCACCGACCTCCAGATGACGGCCGTTGGCGAGGCTATGGGTGACCACGAGCGCCGCGAGCAGCGCGGGCGCCATCAGCGCGATCACTGACGAGAACCGCGCCGGCAGCTCACGGCCTCCGAGCGCCACCGGCCCGGCTGCTTTGATCGCAAAGGTGAGGGCGGCGCAGCCGGCGATGAGTTCCCAGGCGGAGCTCATCGCGCTCGGCTCCGCAGACCCCAGAGCGCGGCGGTGCTGGCGGCAAGGATCGGCACGCCCGCGGGCGTGAACGGGGTCAGCGCCAACGCGATGACCGCGCCCGCAACCGCGACACCGCGGCTCGCGGGGTCGCGAGCCTGCGAGATCAGCAGAGCGAGGAAGAACGCGGGGAAGATGGCATCGAGCCCGAACCGGTTCGGATTCCCGATGAGGCCGCGCCCGACAACGCCGATCACCGTCCCCAGTGTCCAGGTCACGTACTGCGGCGCGGTCGCCCCAAACAAGAAGTAGCGATCGAAGCTGCCGTCGCTGCTCAGCGCCATCGCCCACGACGCGTCGACGACCGCCTGCCCCTGCACGGCCCGCTTGAACGGGCCGCCCGGCAATGATGGACCGAGCGCGATGCCCATCGCCAGAAAGCGACTGTTCATGAGTGCGGCCGCGATCAGCGCGGCGCCGAGCGAACCCCCCGCGGCGATGATCGCCACGGCGGCGAACTGTGCCGAGCCGGCAAAGACCACCAGCGACATCACGATCGCCGCGACGTTCGGCAGACCGGCCTGGTGAGCCACGACTCCGAACGACGCCGACAGCACAAGCCCGGCGAGCGCAAACGGGATGCCGGCCCGCAGGCCGGCTCGGAACCGAGTTCCATGAGCGTGGGTGAGAGCCTCGTCGGTCACGAGCGCCTGAGCGTATAGGGCGTCGCGTCGACCGAGCCGCGTCGCAACTGGGTGAGTCAGTCACCGAGCAGCGGCAGCAAGTCGTCCCGAACCCTGGCCAACTGCTCGACCTCGGTTCCGGGTACGGGCTGGAGCACGACGGAGTCGGCTCCGGCAGCGTGCAGCGCACGTATAGCGGCAACACAGTCGGTCGGGTTGCCCGACACCGTCACCTCGGCAAGCACCGGTTCGGTGGGTCCGGCCGCCGCGAGGTGGCCGAGTTGGGACCGCATGGCCTCCTGCTCGAGCGCAACCGCCACCGTCTCACGAAGGCGGGCCCGCGCGGTATCCCGGTCGTCGTCGATCGAGAACCACATGAACACCGTCACGCGGTGGTCAGCGCGACCGATCTGATCGACCACACGCCTCACGTAGGTCGGCCCCGAACCCTCGGCGAGGATCACACCACCCGCCACGCGAGCGGCGACGTCCATCCCACGAGGACCGCGCACGCCGAGGCTGATCGGAGGCGCGTCGACCGGCGGGTAACGGAGACTGACCTCGTCGAGGTTCACCCACTCACCGTGAAAGGTGACGGTCTCGCCGGCGAGCAAACGCCCGGCAACCTCGGTGGTCTCGGCCAGGCACGGCAGCAGCCGGCCTGGATGAGCTCCTACCTGGGTCAGCCAGCCGGGCATTCCGTGCCCGAGACCCGGCAGGAAGCGACCCGGGAACGTCCGGCACAACGAAGCCACTTCCATCGCGTAGTAGGCGACGTTACGGATCGCCGCGGGCGCGATGCCATGGCCCACGCGGATCCGCTCGGTCACGCTCAGGGCGATAGCGGATTGCGCGATGCCGCCGTTCAGCCCGAGGTCCTCGCAGATCCATACCTCGTCGAGGCCGTGCCGCTCGATCGCTTGCGCGAGAGCCGGGACCTTCTCGGTACCCAGACCATCTAGCTTCATTCCCAGCGTGGTCACTGATGGGTCAGACTCGCACGGCCTGACCCGCAGAGCAAGGGACAGGTTGCCCAAGCGTCCGCACTCCGATTTCACGGTGTGTGCATTGCAGGCTCGCTGGCATGATGGTGTCTGATTGCGATGCTGGACCCAGGCCGATGAGATTGCGAAAGAGCGGGACCGCTCGGGCTCAACGTCCCGAGACCGTCAGCGTCAGCTTCACGGCGAAGGTATGCGCGTCAGCGCGGGCTGGGCATCTGCTCATGCACGGTTCGAGTGCGGTGTTGCAGGATTGGCTGGCCTGGCCGCTGCTTGGAGACGAGGCGGAAAGACTGGCCTCGCGACTGCGGACGCGGTTTGCCCATAATTACGACCGGCTCGCGACGTGGATCGCCGCCCGGTCGCGGTACTCCGAGGATTGGCTGGCTGATTCGGGCGCCGAGCAGTACGTAATCCTTGGTTCGGGGCTTGACACGTTCGCGTGGCGTCAGCCCGGGGGCGTGAAAGTGTTCGAGGTCGACCACCCCGCTACGTTGGAGTTCAAGCGCAAGCGTCTGCGGACGCTGGGGGTGCGAGACCCCGATGGGCTGCGGTGGGTGCCGGCCGACCTCGAGGCCGAGCCCGTTGGGGACGTTCTCACGCGAGCCGGCTTGACGTCGGCGCCAACCTTCGTGAACTGGCTGGGGGTCACGAGCTACCTGTCCAAACGTGCGATTGAGGCAACATTGCGGAGCCTGCCGCCGGGATTAGTCGCCGTCACGCACGCCGCACCCGCGGGCCACGAGGGGGCGAGTAGCCCGGGCGCCTCGTTGGCGTTCAAAGAGTTGGCGGGTGAAGGACGCGAAGCCATCACGGCGGCGTTCACTCCTGACGCGTTCGCGGATCTACTCGCCGAGTGCGGGATGAGGGTCGGGCAGTCCGCTGGCTGCGAGCACGTCGTGTCCCGCTATGGGCTACCCGCGATGAGCTGGGGCAACGAGCGAGTCGTCCTCGCCGAGCCTTTCGGCCCCGTGTGAGGTCGGGCGGCGCTTGACGGACGTTGGCTTTCCGTCACACGAATGACTTGCCCTCTGTCGGATCCGTCGCTCTTACTTCATCGAGGCTGTACGGTCGGAGGTGGGTGGCACACCCCGCCGCGGCGTCTGATGAGACCAACGCTGCGGTTAGCTGTGACCGCGAGCTCACACCGTGCTCCCGGTATACCCGGCTGAGATGTGACTCGACGGTCCGCAGACTCATATGAAGTTGACGCGCGATCTGGGTGTTCGTTAGCCCGGCCGCCACGAGCTCCCCGACCCGGGCCTTCGAGCGTCTGTTTGGCCGCGGCCTTCCGCTTGGCGCGCCGTTCGATCGTGCCTTTTTCGAGAAGCGTGCGACCATGCTCGAACGCTCATTCCTATAGGAACGAGGTAGTTTGCTGTGGCTGAGCCGACCGTCGTTCTCGTCCACGGCGCGTTCGCTGACGCGTCTGGCGTCCGCGGCCTGTACGACGAACTTCTCGGCGAGGGCGTGACGATGATCGCTCCGCCGAATCCGCTGCGAGGTATGACCGGCGGCGACGGGGATTACCTCAAGGGCGTGATCGGTGAGATCGACGGGCCGGTCCTGCTCGTCGGTCATTCCTACGGCGGTTCGGTCATCACCGCTGCCGGCACGGCCGACAACGTGGTGGGCCTGGTCTACATCTCCGGGTTCGCTCCTGACGAGGGCGAGAACCTGACCGACCTCCAGTCCACGTTCCCCCCGCCGGGGATCATCCCCTACATCGTGCAGCACACTTTGCCCGACGGCGGCAGCGAGTTCACGCTCGCCCTCGACGGCTTCCACGAGTCATTCTGCGCCGACATCCCGGCCGACGACGCGGCGTTCTACGCGATCAGTCAGCGCCCACTCGCCGGCGTTGCGCTCAGCGAGGCGGCGCCGACGCCGGCGTGGCGCAGCCGCCCGGTCTGGGCGGTGCTCCCGACCGCCGACAGGTGCATCGACCCCGGCGTCCACCACTTCAGCTACGAGCGGATGGGCGCCACGGTGACCGAGATCGATGGCGCTTCGCACGTCGCCATGATCTCCCACCCCAAAAAGGTCGCGGAGGTCGTCATGACCGCCGTCCGGGCCTGCGCCGCGTAGCCAGCCCTGACTTGAGACCCGCAGGGGAGCGCCGATCCGAGGTGGCCACGGCACAAGTCGATCGTGCCAAGCGGAGTCGACGCCACAGCCCGAGGCATGGGGCATCTTGCGGATCAATCGCCCTCCTGCGCGTGCAGAGGGTCACCGAATGCGGGCGACGATGCGCGATCGACGCATCATCCGGCGCCCAAGGCGTTGCCGAAATCCTTGGCCGACCTCGGGCGCGTAGCGGTCGTCTACGGGCAGCCTGCGGGTCAGCATCCTCAAATGAGAGATCTGTCCTTCGAGCCACGGCTCCGATCCGCCCCGGCGGAGGCATCGCGGCGCAGCTTGTGCAGCAGCGCGCGGGCGCGGTCAACTGGCGTGGCCGTCCGCCAGCTTCTCGGCCTCGTGTAGTCGAGCATCGATCAGGTCGAGGCCGCGATTCCAGAAGCCTGGGTCGCCGAGGTCGAAGCCGATCATCTCGCCGAGCCCTTGTGGGTCGCGTGAGCCGCCGGCGGCGAGCATCTCGAGGTAGCGGTTGACGAATGGCTTGCCGATCTCTAGGTAGCGCGCGTAGGCCGCGAGCGCCAGCAACTGTCCGAAGGCGTAGCCGTACACGTAGCCGGGTGTGTCGAAGAAGAAGTGCGGAACGACCGACCAGCAGCCCTCGCTGCCGGGGGTGGGCTCCACGGCCTCGCCGTAGTAGTCGCGCATAGCCTGGGCATACAGTGCGCCCAGCGTCTCGGGCGAGAGTTCCCCTTCAGCTCTACGCGCCGTGTGCGCGGCATCCTCGAAGCGGTTGAAGGCGATCTGCCAGTGCACGGGCAGCAATGCGTTGTCGATGCTGCGACCGATGATCGCCAGTCTCTCACGATCGTTCCGGGCGCTTTGAACCAGTCGCTCGATCAGCAGTGTCTCGCCGAAGGTCGACGCCGTCTCGGCGATGGTTATCGTCGGCATGGAGTCAAAGGTTCCGCGGGGCGCGGCGAGTACAGCATGAAGGCCGTGGCCGAGTTCGTGGGCCATCGCCAACACATCACCGATGCGGCCGCGGTAGTTCAGCAACACGTGTGGATGCACGGTGCACGACCAGTCACAGAAGGCCCCCGGGAACTTCGTCGGCCGCGCCGGCGCGTCGATCCAGCCCTCATCGAAGAAACGTGCGACGATCGCGCGCGCCCTCGTTGACAACGAGCCGTAACTGCCGAGCACAAGCTCTCGCGCCTCGACATAGGAGTAGCGGCCTTCGATGTCTCCGATCGGTGCCATCACGTCGAAATCGGCGAGCTGGTCCAATCCGAGCAGCCTCGCCTTCAGCCGGTGCCAGCGGTGGGAGATGTCGTAGCGGCCGACCACCGCGTCGACTAGTGCCTGCACCGCCTCACCGGAGATCTCGTTCTCACGGTTCCGCGCATCAAGCCAATGGCGGCGTCCTCGCAGCCGATCGAGCGTCGCGTGCCCCTGCAGCAATGCGTTGTACACGAACGAGCGGGTTCCAAGACCCGGCTCCTGCGCCGCCACAAATCCCTCCATGAACTGCTTTCGCACCCCACGGTCGGGATCCTCGAGCATGCTCAGAAACGCACCGACACCGACCTGCTCACCGTCAACCTCACATTGCACCTCCGAGATCAGGCCGTTGGCCAGCCGGACCCACGCAAACCGGCTCGTCGCCGACGTCTCGGACAGGACCCGCTCCTCGGCGACACTGAGCTGCTCGCTCGCGGCGTCGTGCACCCGACGAAGATGATGGGCCGCGAACTCGACCTCCGGACCCGCGTCCGCCAGCAGCCGCTCCACGGCGTCCTGCGATCCAGCGCCCCACTCCAGCTCAAAGAACCGCAGCTTCTGCTCGATCTCGGAGCGCCGCTCCGCAACAAGCCCATACAACGCGCCGGCAGCCGCGTCCGAGAGATCCAGCTGATGCGAGAGCGAGGCGTACAGAAACGCTCGCAGCATCGCCTCCCGGATCCCCGACCACTCCTGTGCCGCGGCAGCGAACTCCGGGACGTCAAGCTGCAGCACGCGCCCGCCGTACCGCGCGGCGAAATCAGCGGCGCGCCGCGCGGCGTCGTCAAGCAGCGCGCGCGCACCGTCCGCACCGCGACCATCGACGAGCGTGCCGAGATCCCACACCGCCGCCGCCAAACCCCCGTCACCGATCTCTCCCGATGCCACGGTCACCCGGCAATCCTATTCGCGCGCGACCTGCTCTGCGACCGCCGCGAGCGTCTCGACAAAACCCCATCGACCCCCTCGGTGCGCGACCTCGCGACCGGCGGATGGCGGCTCGACCCGGCGCGCTCGAGCATCGAGTTCCACGTCCCGCACCTCTGGGGGGCTGATCACGGTCAAGGGCCGTTGCGAGCGCTATGAAGGGACACTCGACCTCCAATCCGACCCGGACCGAAGACGCAGCCATCCGCCCAAGCCCGCGAGGGCCCCGCTCCGCTTCGGCTACGGGCATCTCAGACGGCCCAGCGTGTCACTCGCACGTGGGTTGCTCGCGGGCGGGACGCTGCTCCCACACGCGCAGTCGCAGTCAGTCCACTGATTGTGACCATCGCAATTTCACCGCGCTCGGCGTCTGCTCGGGGGAACGCCACCAATCGCTGGCCGCGCTCCTCTCGAACCTCGGTCGCTGACGATCCAGGCCGCGATGGACAGGCTTGAGATGCGTACCGGGCACGCCGGGTCGGAGGACGCTCACAGGACCTTGCGGTACCAGCGGGCAGCGCTTCCCGCCGGGCAGTTCTCGATGACGCCGACCGTCTCGTATCCGAGCCGCTCGTAGAGACCGCGAGCGAGCAGGTCGTAGGCGTGAAACACGACAAGCGTGCAGTCTCTGCGGCGCGCCTCGGCCTCCGCCGCGGCGAAGAGCGCGTGCGCCAGCCCGCGGTTACGCAGTGATTCCTCGACCCACGTCGCCTGCAGCTCGCAGTACCCGCCCCAGACGATCGCGGAGATGCCCGCCACGACACGACCGTCGTCTTCCCGGGCGAAAATCCCGAACTCCTGTTCCTCACCGAACCCGGTGGCTGCGTTCGCGGCCGCCGCCACCTGCTCCTCGAGCAGCGCGAGGTCGGCCGGGTCGGGCGAGCCCTCGACGACCAGTTCGGGCAACCCGCGCGTAGGCTCGGGCAAGCGCGATCGCACTGCGGCGATCGCGTGTTTCAGGTTCCGAGGATCTTGGCCTTGGCGGCCGCGAACTCCTCGTCGGTCAGAGTGCCGTCCGCGTGCAGCTTGCCAAGCTGCTGGAGCTCGTCGTAGTCGATTGTCGCACTCGGCGCGGCGGGCGCAGGCGCTGCCTGGGGCGGCGGCTCGTCGTATCCCCCGTCGTCGGGTTGCTGTTGACCGCCGTGATGCCTGCCGACTGCGTAGGCCGCTCCTCCGACCACCAGCGCTGTCCGACGGCGAGCGCGTCGACGTACAAATCCCATCGCGTCCTCCTGATCATGGTTGTGTTGACATCAGGCTCCAGTGACTTCACCGGAAGCAAGCCAGTCCATCGTGCCGGTTGGGGCTGTCGCGGCATCACCCAAAAGGGGCGATGCCTCGCAGGTCAATCCGTCGGCCCGGCCCCGTACCCGGCGGCAGTAGCGGACCCGCAAGGTGTCGGGGGGCACGACCCGGACGGGGTCAGGAAGCACCCACACCGACGTCGCCCAGCTCGAAGACGGCCATCTCCATGGATCAAGTGTGTGAACGAGGCTTCCGTGCAGGTACGCGCGGAACGTTATGGCGATCGCGTTGACCCATGCGATGTTCGCGACGGCGAGCTCGGCGGACGCGTCGACGGTCGGTCGGTCGTAGCGGCCTAGCTCGACCGTGGCGAGCGAGACTGGCGGACCCACCGGGGGCCAGCCGGCGAGTACCTCGGCTTCGGTGGGGTTATTCACCGCACCTGGGAAGGCCGCATTGAGCAGCGGCTGGAACTCGATCCCGTAGAGGTGCCGCCAGCGTTCGATGGCCCGAGGGCCGATCGCGCGTTGCCTGGCCTCGGCATCCGGGATCAGCAGCGGACGGGCCACGAGCTCGAGCGTGTGCGGAATGAGCCGCGCGTCGGGTTTCAGTAGCCGGCGCCGGGCGTCGAGCGTCGTCTCGAGGATCTCCTCCTCGAACGGTTCGTTGCCGATCACCTCCGCCACGAGCACGTCCGCCGGCTCGGGCAGCTCGATGTCTCTGGACCACCCGCGAATCAGCGTCACCTTGTCGTGGACGCCGTTGGCGGCGAACACGCGCTCGGCGGCATCGGCGATATCGCTGGCCTCGACGGCGTACACGTGACGCGCTCCCGCTCGGGCGGCGGCGATCGCGAGCACCCCGCTGCCGGTGCCGACGTCGAGAACGATGTCCTCGGGTCGTACCGCCTTGCGGAGGGCGGCGATGTAGTCACTAGTCCGGCGGTTGTCGTGGAGCATGCGCGCGTGCTCCACGGGATCTGCCCACCCCCTGGTTGGGATCCGATCCGCGTCGGGCGGCACGAGCGCACCCTCCTCGATCAGCATGTTGATCACGCTCAGGGTCGGCACGAAATCAGTCGAGCCACTGCTGCTGTTCTCGAGTCGCTCGATCGCCGCTCCAAGGCTGAGCGGCCGGGCGAACATCGACAGGGTCGCGAACCCTTTCGGACCTGCGTCGATAATCGTTCCGTCCGGCGCGTCCACGAGCACGTGCCCGGCTGCATCCAAGCGCGTCCGGATGCCCGGCGCGAGCTGTAGGCACGTATCCGGCGACAGATCAGCGTGCGGCACAGTCTGAGAACCTCAGCTCGTCGTCATCCCTGAGGGCATCAGGTATTCCGATCTGGTTTGACGGGCCGCC
This sequence comes from uncultured Solirubrobacterales bacterium, assembly GCA_963755525.1. Lineage (GTDB taxonomy): Bacteria > Actinomycetota > Thermoleophilia > Solirubrobacterales > Solirubrobacteraceae > Palsa-465. The sequence goes on from CAVWKC010000027.1 coordinate 209,876, forward strand.
AGGCGACTGCCGCGCGACCGTCGACGCGATGCTCGCGGCGCCGGCCTCGGATCGCGGGACGGGACGACCAGCTCGTCTCGTCAAAGACCCAGCGTCACGCTCCTGCCTGGGCCGCCTCGCGGTCCTCCTCGGCTGCGGCGATGAGCGCCTGAGTGGGGATGTGGCCGATGCCGACCAGCTCGCCGCCGGAATGGCGAATCGCCGATGCGAAGGGACCAGCCCACGTGTTCTCCCAGACAAGCACGGCAGCCGCGCTGCCGGGCTCGAGACCAGCGCCGACCTGCTCGACGTCCTCCAAGGCCAGCACAAGCGACAGATCGGCCTCGAGGGACCGCAGCTCGCCGACATCACTTTCGTCGTGATCCCGCAACTCGGCTACCTCCACGGTGCCGTCCTCGCCTCTCGTGACCATCAGGAGATCGAGCACCCGTACCGTGCCGCTGTCCATCAGCTTCTTCAGCTCGTCGGCCATCGCACCCGAGAAGTCCGCCTTGTCGGCAGGAAACCTGACAACGATGTAGTCCACGGGTCCGAGCTGGTCAAGGTTGATTTCGGCCATGAGTGTCCTCTCCATTTCGTGCGTTCCGGTCGGCATCGCCGCGCGCTACCGCCTCGGCCGTCAGGTGCCTATTCCCCGGGAGTGGGTTGTTTGACCGCCGATCCTCACATCGCTGCGGCAAGGACATCGCGGGACCACCGCATCCCGCACACCCTCGCCTCAAACCTGTTCGGAGCGAGCGGCGCTCAGCATATGACCGCGCGCGTGAGCGCGGGTCATCCCATTCGGGTGATGCTCGCGGCCGCCGTCGCCCGTCGGATCGACTACGCGCGGTGCAGCCCCGAGACCCTCGCGGAACTCGCGCTCGAGACACTCGGCTCGGACACCAGGCACTATTGACCGCCCGAGCCGGGCGCGGCCAGGCGCGCGGCCGCTGGGTGCGCTGGATGCGACCGCCGCAAGGTCTGGCCAGTCGCCGCGGCTTTAGGGTTCCTCAACGTGCCGCCGTTCGTCGGGTCCTAAGGGGAGCAAGCCTCAGCCAGCATCCTCGTCCAGAACAGGCTGCTTGTGCTACCGCCTGAAAGGAAGCCGCCCCACATGCCGGACGCGACGTGTGCCTACCACGAGCAGGGACGATGGCGATCGAAGTCAGACCCCGCTTGTGCCGATCAGACACCCTGGTGCTCGCCACGTTCTGAGTGTCGAGTCCCGCTCCGGCAGGAGCTGCAGAAACTCGGGTCCTCCACATGATGGAACCAGACCCTCAATGGTAAGGTCGCCCGTCTCTTGCCGATCCACGCTGGCGCAGGCCCGACCGATAGGCGACCACTGACAAGAGAGCGCGATGAGGGCAGTTGCACTTGAAGACGGTCGGACCGTTGCCTATGAGCAGTGGGGCGATTTCGAAGGGCGACCGATGTTCTTCCTCCACGGCACGCCGGGCTGCCGGCTGAACCGACATCCCGACGCGATGCTGTGGCCCAGTTTGGGCCTGCACGTGGTCACGCTCGACCGGCCGGGCTATGGAGAGTCCACGGCTTTTCCAGGACGTCAGGTGAGCCATGCCGCGCACGACGTTGGCGCTGTGGCAGATGCGCTCGGTTTCGAGCGCTTCCTGGTTGTTGGCAGCTCGGGCGGCGGTCCGCACGCGCTTGCCTGCGCGGCTGAACTTGGGGATCGCGTGCTCGGTTGTGCGGCTGTGGCCTCAGCAGCACCGCTCCTCCCAGCCGAGGTTGACGACCTAATCGGGGTCAATCGCGAGGCCCAACGGATTCTCGCCGAGCGGGGACGCCCGGGAATGGTCGACTTCCTAGGTGCGCTCCGCGGCAAGTTCCTCGCCGATGTGATTGGGACGCTGCAGGTCCAGCTAGCCGATGCCCCGACCGCCGATGTCGAGTGGAACCAGCGCGAAGACGTACAGAGGGTACGCCGCGAAGCGATGCTCGAAGCGCTGCGTCCGGGAGTTCAAGGATGGGTCGACGACTCGGTATCCATATTTGGCGAGGACTGGGGCATCGAGCTTGGCCGCGTTACGTGCCGGATTAGGTTCTGGCACAGCGATGACGACAAGAACGGCCCGCTCGCCGCGATCGAGCGGCTCATCGACCCCATCCCGGGCGCAAGCTTGACCGTTTGGAGCGGCGAAGGCCACAGCGGGCCCGCGAGGAACATGGAGCACATCCTGCGTGATCTGATCCTCACGTCAGGCGGCGGCCAGTGATCTCGAGACATCCGGGTGACTGAACAACCGGGAGGCCCGACCGCGGTCGAACACTCCCGCGCTTGGCCAAGCGATCGTCCGGCGTCGGCGCGGGCGGACCGCTCCTGCGTTGCGAACGCACTCGTCCGACGGGAGACTGCATCAGCATTGAAGCGATCGCGCCAGGTTCTTCGGTGTTGCCCGCTCGCTGCCGGTTCGACAGTGGTCGACCTGCCGCGGTCACTGCCGTGAAGCGCCCGCGTGAAGCCTGCTGCGCGGCTTGACAGGGCGCCACGATTGCGAGAGTCGTGTACGCACGGTGGTCGGGCCGAGCCGACGATGAGATCTTCGTAGGCCAAATAGCCGCCGAGAATTGCGGCCCGAAATGACGACTCCCGTTCAGTCCTACCTGCAGGATCTTCACACCCGCCTCGCGCAGGACGACTCGGGCACGGTCGCCGACTACATCCCGGAGCTGGCGCTCGCCGATCGTTCGTCGTTCGGAATCGCGCTGGCCACTGTCGACGGGGCGATCTACGAAGTGGGTGACACGCGCCTGCCGTTCACGATCCAGTCGATCTCCAAGCCGCTGACGTTCGCGATGGCGCTGGAGTCCCTTGGCGAGATGGTCCGTGAGCGGGTCGGCGTCGAACCGACCGGCGAGGCCTTCAACGCAATCGAGCTCGACCCGCTCAACCCGCTGGTCAACGCCGGTGCGATCCTGACGCGCTCTTTACTGGGGGCCGACCCCGAGCCGACGCCGTTGCAGGGTTACAGCGCGTTCGCCGGCCGCGACCTTTCGATTGACGACCGCGTACGCCAGTCCGAGTCCCACACGGCTTATCGGAACCGCGCGATCGCCCACCTGTTGCGCGGCGCCGGGCGGTTCGACGGCGAGCCCGACGAGATCGTCGAGAACTACATCGCGCAGTGCTCGGTGCTGGTCAACTGCCGCGACCTGGCCGTGATCGCCGCAACGCTGGCCGCCGGTGGACGCAACCCGGTCACCGGGCGACGGGTGGCGTCGCCGGACACAGTACGTGACGTGCTCAGTGTGATGGCCACGGCAGGGATGTACGACGCGGCGGGCGACTGGCTCTACGACGTCGGACTTCCGGCCAAGAGCGGCGTAGCCGGAGGTGTGATCGCCGTGCTCCCAGGCCAGCTCGGCATCGGCGTCTTCTCGCCGCCGCTCGACGATCGCGGCAATTCCGTCCGCGGCGTCCGTGTCTGCGAGGAGCTTTCACGATCGCTGGACCTGCACATGTTCAAACACGCCCGCCGCGGCCCGTCGCCCGTACGGCGGACGTTCACGCTGGCCGAGCTGACGTCCAAGCGTCAGCGCGATCCGGCCGTGGCGGCGCAGATCGCGCGCGAGGGTGCACGGGCGCGAGCGTTCGAGCTGCAGGGCGATCTCGGGTTCGCTGAGGCCGAGCAGGTCACGCGTGCCGTGATCGAGGCCCCGGCCGAGCTCGTCGTGCTCGATCTCCGACGCGTGCGCAACATCCACGAGGCCGCAATCGCGCTGCTCGCCGGCCTCGCGGATCGCATCAGCGCTTTGTCGGCCGCGCCCCACGAGCTCGCGCGAGTGATGAGCGCACAGCCCTTCGACGAGCTCGACCGCGCGCTCGAGTTCTTCGAGGACCGGCTGACCGGCGACACCGCCGCGCCGGCGCTGGTGAGTGTGGCTGACCACGCCGTGCTGCGCGGGATCTCCGCCGCCGATCTCAAGCTGCTCGAGGGCCTGCTCGAGCACCGATTTTTCGCGGCCGGCGACTACCTCATGCGGGCCGGGGAAACGGTCAGCGAGCTGCTGCTGATCACCAGCGGCGTCGTCAGCGAGACAGTCGAGCAGGCCGGCGGCGGCGTGCGCCGCGTGGCAACACTCACCGCTGGGATGACGATTGGCGAACTGGCCCTGCTCACCGGCGGCGAGCGTATCGGCGACGCGCGCGCCGACACGGAGGTCGAGTGCCATGCGCTGCCGGCCGACGCCCTCGCGGGCCTGCGCGAGCTCGACGCCAATCTGCGAGCCATATTGCTGCGCAACCTGCTCGAGATGGTGGCAGCCCGGAGCGCCCGGACGCGACAGGACCTCGCGACGCTGGTCGACTGACCTTCGGCTCGCATCATTGCTTCCCCAGGTGGCCCAGCCGAGCAGTCGCCGCGGATGGCAACGGCCCCGCGGGCTGAGCCCGTACACCGGCACGCAGAGCTCGAAGGACTGGAATCACTGGTCGCGGTTTCCCGTCGCCTGTCGGCCACCGCTCTGCCTTCCGCTTTTCGGTGATCCTGTTCACCAGCCGCGGCAGTTGCGGCCCGGCCAGGGTAGGGTTCGGCTGAGCGACCTCGGTGACGTTCGGTGGCGTTCCCAGCTTGAGATCCGGCTCGGCGTGCCACCCGGCCACATCACGTCAGTAGATTTCCACATGAGGATTCGGCCTCGTCCCTGATGCTTGGCGATGATGGCCGGAACTAGGCTGTCACGATGGCTGAGATCGACGGGCGACCGTCGCCGGGTGGCGATCTGAAGGAGGCCACGCCCGGGCCCAGCGACCACGTGGCGTGAGGGGATCGTGTCCGGGGCGCCAGATTGGGTGCGGGCGCTGGTCAATCGGTATGACCCGGACGTGTTGTCGGCGCCGGGACGGAGGCTCCGGGTTGAGTTGAGGGCGCCGGAGCAGGGCGCTTGGGAGGTCGTGCTCGACGACGCGGCGGCGACCGTCGCCCCTTCGAGCGGCCGCCCCGATGCGACGATCGCCGCCGACCCGGCCACGTGGGAGCGGATCGCCACGAGCGCCGGCCAGGCGCTGGCGGCCTACCTCGCCGGCCACCTGTCTGTGCGCCGCAACCTGCACGTCGGCGTGGGCTTCCTCGCCGCGACGAGCGGTTCGACCGGGGCGGCGCGAATGCGGTTTCGCTGCGTCGCCGCTCGCAATGCGCGCCTGTCCACGGTCGAGGCCGGTGAGGGGCCTGCGGTTCTCGCCATCCACGGGCTCGGCGGCACCAAGGGGTCTTTCCTCCCGACCGTCGCCGCGCTCTCAGACCGGTTCCGAGTTATCGCGCTCGACCTGCCAGGCTTCGGCGACTCCGACAAGCCGATCGGCGCGGCCTACGACGCGCGATTCTTCGCTTCCGCCTGCGTCGATCTGCTCGATGCCCTCGAGCTCGACCGCGTTCACGTGATCGGCAACAGCCTCGGCGGACGCGTCGCGCTCGAAGTCGGGTTGCGCCAGCCCGCCCGGGTCCAACGGCTGGCGCTGCTCGCCTGCTCGCTGGCGTGGCGGCGACCGCGCCCGTGGGCGCCGCTCGTCCGTCTCACCCGACCCGAGCTGGGGCTGGTCCACCTGGCGCCGCGCTCCGTCGTCGACGGGATCGTCCGGCGGCTGATCCCCGGCGCGAACAGCGGGTGGGCCGCCGCCGGGGTGGACGAGTTCCTCCGCGCCTACCTCACCCCTTCCGGCCGCGCCGCGTTCTACGCCGCCGCCCGGCACATCTATCTCGACGAGCCGCACGGGGTCGAAGGTTTCTGGCCGCGGCTGGAGGCCCTCGAGCCGGATGCGCTCTTCATCTGGGGACGCGAGGATAAGCTCGTGCCGATCGGCTTCAAGCGGCACGTCGCCGACGCGCTACCGCGGGCGCACCATCTCGAGCTGGACTGCGGACACGTGCCGCAAATCGAGCGCCCGGGTCCCGCCAATGAGGCGATTGCGGCGTTCTTCTCGCAGGCACCGGTCGCCGCTCGACCGGGTTCGGAAACCTCCGGATCCAAGCGAGCTGCCGCGTGAACGAGCAAGAGTCGTCTCCGAATCTGGCTCCGGAAGACCGGGAGCTCGTCGACCTGCTTCGAGCCGTTCTCGTCGACCCGAACCTCCACACCGACCGACAGATGCGGCTGCACCGCGAGATCAGCGCCGTCCTGCGCTCAGCGCGCCGCGATCTCTGGGGCGCGTCCGCGGACGATGCATACGAGCACGCGCTCGATACCGACGGCGAACGCATGCCGGACTTGCTGACGGCCGTGCTGGTTGACCCGAACCTGTATACGGACCTGCGCATGCGCCTCCACCGAGACATACGCGCGTTGCTGAATATGACGCTGGCGGGGCTCGACGAAAGCGAGTGATCGTCTACGCCGGGACGCCGACAGCCGTCGGACCTGCGACCACGCCCTGGTCGTGCAGGCGCCCGATCTCGGCTTCGCTCAGGCCGAGCACGCCGGCCAGGACCTCGTCGGTGTGCTCACCCAACACCGGCGCGCGAGCCGGGCGCAGGCGCTCCGCGCCGGTGAAGGCAAGCGGCGACCCGGGCATCAAGTAGGTCCCGATGCCGGGCTGGTCGACTTCGGCGAACATGGGGTTCGCCACCGAGCAGCGCGGGTCGTGCTCGACCAGCTCAGTGAAGGTCTGGTAGGGGCCCCATGACACGCCGTGCCCGTCGAACGTCTTGCGCAGGTCCTGCAGGGTGCGTGACAGGACCCATGGCTTGAGCGTCGCTCCGAGCAGTTCGCGTGCGGCAAAGCGTCCGCCTTCCTCGTCGAGATCGACGTTCATCAGGCGCGCGATGGCGTCGAAGGAGTCCTGCAGGCCGGTGGCGGTGACGAGGTTCCGCCACTGCCGGAGGGTCAAGGCCACGATCATCACCCGGTGGCCGTCCTTCGTGCTGAAATCCCGTCCGAAGGCGCCGTACAGGTAGTTGCCGTCTTTCGCGCGCTCGTGGCGGTTGATCTGCACCTCGGCGATCTTGCCCAGGTTGCCGACCATCCAGAAGGCGGTATCCGACAGCGCGATCTGCACGTATTGTCCGGCGCCGGTCCGAGCGCGCGCCCGTTCGGCCGCCAGCAGACCGGCGGTCGCGAGCGCACCGGTGATCGCGTCCCAGGCGGGAAGCAGATGGTTGAACGGGACCGACAGATGGCGCGGGCCGGTCGCCCACGGGAAGCCCGTGGCAGGGTTGACGGTGTAATCGACCGCCGACGTCCCGTCGTGGTTGCCGACGATGTTGACCATGATCAGGTCGGGGCGCCTTTCGGCTAGCCGGTCGTAGTCGAGAAAACCACGGGCGGGAAAGTTCGTCAGGAACAGCCCGGCGTCTGGACCGGGAGCGGTGATCAACGCCGCCACAAGCTCGCGCCCGGCCTCGCAGGCGAGATCGATCTGGATCGAGCGCTTGCCCTTGTTTAGCCCGGCCCAGAACAGGCTACGTCCCTCCGTCGTCACCGGCCAGCGCCCCCGATCGAGGCCGCCGCCGATCGGGTCGAAGCGGATCACCTGGGCGCCGAGCTGCGCCAGCGTCATCCCGCCCAGTGGGGCGGCGACGAAGGCGGAGCCCTCGACAATCCGCAGGCCATCGAGAATGCCTGGCATTAGGCCACCACCGCCACGAAGCTCCAGTCGAGGACGAGCCCATCCTCGGCCCCGGGCCGGACGCTGCTGACGCGCGCCCGGAGCTCCACCAGCCCGTCCGGTGAGCTGTCGACCACGTCTACCTCGGTTCGGAGGACATCTCCCTCGAACACCGGGGCGATGTGCTCGCAGCTCCTCCAGGCGACGATCGTCGCGATGGCGGGGATCGCGCGCGTGGCGTGAGCCGCAGCGATCGAGATCGTGTGCCCGCCATAGACCAGACGGCGGCCGTGCAGGCTCAGGGTCGCATCCGTGTGAGCTGTGGCAACGTTCAGCGTCAGGCGCGCGAGTTCGGGCGCGCCGGTCACGGTCTCGCCGGCCTCGACCAGGAACGTTTGGCCGACCTCGAGCTCGTCGTGATAGGGGCCCGGCACCGCCGCGCGTAGCCGGTCCAGTCGCCAGTCGTGCGGTGTCGCTTCGGCGAGCCGCGTTTGATCGAGCTCCTGCGGAATCTGGGTGAAGTCGTCGGCGTGCCCCGTCTCGGCCTCGGGGTCGTGGAGTGGAATCATCGGACAGCGCCAGAAGTCGAGCACCAGTTCGCCGTGCTCGTCGGTGGTACGCACGCGCATCGCCACGAGCCCCGAGGCCGGAGCCCCGGAGCGACGCCGGTTCTGCTTGAGCCCAACAATCTCAGTCCGCGTACGCAGCGTGTCCCCCACGAACACCGGCCGCGCCAGGACCAGGCCACGATAGAACAGGTTGCCGCGGACGCGCTGCGATGGCCCCGTCGACTGGCCGATGGCGACGTCGCACACCAGGTTGGGATGGACGAGCGGACGATCGCGGCCCGTCACCTCTCGGCACAGAGCGGTGTCGAGTGCGAGTCGCAACCGATCGCCGACTAGCGCTTGATGAAGCGCCGCATGCCCGGAGGTCACCGTCAATCCGGGCGCGTCCTCGAAGATCTGACCGCGGTCGAGCTCCTCGAACCAAGGGCCGCCAACCGCGACTGGCTGACGCGCCAATCCACTCATTGCGACGCCCCTTCTACGCCCGCGGCGCGACCGCGCGCGACGATCTGCGCGGCGAGCTTCCGGCTTGCCTCGTCGATCATCTCGCCGTCCAGCGCAACTGCACCACGTCCCTGAGCGGCGTCGAGCGCGCTGAGGACCGCGCACGCACGAGCGACCTCTTCGACCGTCGGGGTGAAGACCGTGTTGATGATCTTCAGCTGGTCGGGGTGCACGGCCCATTTCCCGTCGAATCCAAGCGAGCGGACGTGCTCGGCGCGCACCCGCAACCCCGCACCGTCGCGGATATCCAGATACGGCCCGTCGATTGCCTGCAGCCCGGCTGCCCGCGCCGCCACGAGCAGCGTCTCTTGCGCGTACAGCCAGCTCCCCGGAGACGTGGCGCCGGGCGCGCGGCCGAGCGACGCAGCCAGATCCGCATAGCCGAGGATGAGCGCATCAAGCCGCGGCGTGGCGGCGGCGATCTCCGCCGCATGCACGAGTCCTGCGGCAGTCTCGATCAGGGCCTGTAGCCGCACGTGTTTGGCGCGTTCTCCCGCGGACTCGAGCAGCCGTTGGACTTTCAGGATGTCTTGCGTGCGCTCAACCTTTGGCACGACCAACGAGTCGATCCTCGTGCCGGAGCGGCGCGCGAGCTCCACGACGTCGCGTTCCCCCCAGGGGCCGGCGAGCGCGTTGATCCGCACCGCAATAAGTGCCGCCTGTTGGTGCTCCCCGGCCAGAAAGCCAACAACGCGATCGCGAGCATCGTCCTTCGCATCGGCCGCGACCGAGTCCTCTAAATCGATCACGACCTCGTCTGCGCTGAGCTGGAGCGTCTTCTCGAGCATGCGCGCCGAGGAGCCTGGAACCGACAGGGCGGACCGGCGGACCGATGCCTCGCGTCTCGTCTGCAACCACTTGTTTGCGTCCACGTTCACCTTTTAGCGGCTCGTGGTGGTCGGGTCATCCGGGAATTCCCACAGCCGCGGTCGCCATCTACCGACGCGACCGATACCGACGGCCGCCGCGTGCGGACTCCCTGTGGACGACCCGCAGATCCGCCTACCGCGTGCCGTACGCCTGGCCCCGAACCAGTCGGTGGCGACGATCTGCACGATCACCGCGGAGCGGCACCGGCCAGTCCGTGGTGATCCTCCCTTGCCGTCGCGCGTCGCGGCGGCAGTCATCGCCGGGGGAGAGGCAGCATGCCCGTCTGAGCTCGGTCTCAGCATCGGCGCCCGACCGGTCGACCGGCAGGACGTATACCGACCGTTTCGGAACGACCCCTTGGGTTCCTCGCACCCGCACAACACACGTACCCGAAGCGGCGTGCAATAGTCTGGCCGCCAACCAGGAGGAGGATGAGAATGGCTGAAAGTGTGTATCGCGTGACGGAGTTGATCGGCGTCAGTACCGAATCGTGGGAGGAAGCTGCCCGCAGCGCGATCGAGACCGCCGCGACAACCCTGAGAGACCTGCGTATTGCCGAGGCTCACCGCTTCGACGTCACGATCGAGAACGGCACCGTGAAGAGCTACCGCGTCCGCCTGGACGTCTCCTTCAAGTACGAACCGGATGCCACTGGGTTGCGAGCCGATCAGGCTGAGGAATGGGAGCACACCCGTCACGAGCTGAACTAAATTAGCCACGCCACATGCCTGTTCGCCGGCGCAGCCATGGCTTGGGCGCCGGTGTCGGACTGCGCAGATCGCACGCTTACGTCGGCTTGTGAGAGCTGCCAAAGAGCGGCTGCCGATCTCGCCCCGAGCTTGCCCCGCGCGATGAGCTGGGGTGTCGCGCTCGCTCACGTGGCCAACCGCGCCACAGCGTTGCGGCTCACCATCGCTTGCACGATTCCGATACGTCCCGGCCCCTTGCCCCGGACAGCCGGCAGCGGGCGCCCGGAATCGTCCCGCGCGTTCCCCCGGCAGCCCCAGCACCGAACGACTCCTTTCGTGCTCCGGCTGGGGCGGGTCGTGCCATTCCTTTCGCGTCTAACACTCCGGCTGAGTTCGAGTTGTTCGTCACGGAGTTGCTCGGCTCAGTGAGTCCTCTGGTGGAAGGGCTCGAGGTCACGCTTCACGATCGGATATCGGGTGTCGGTGGAGCCTATGACTTCGACGCCACCGTTCGGTTCGGCGTTGGTGGATTGCAGTTTCTGGTCCTCGTAGAGGCGAAGCGCCACAGGAATCCGATCAAGCGTGAACTCGCACAGGTCCTTCACGCCAAGCTGCAGACCGTCGCCGCTCAAAAGGCGGCGATGATCGCGACCGCTCCGTATCAGAGCGGTGCGCCGGAATACGCGAAGACACACGGGATAGCGCTCGCTACCGTGACGGAAGGGCGGTTCACGTTCGAGACAAAGGGCGAGGGACAAACCGCCGGCCATGAGCCGTGAGGAAGCCGGGGCTCGCTACGAGTTTCCCACATTCGTTGGTCACGCGTATCAACCGGGCGATGCACCGGGATCAACGAGCGTCACGCTATTGCGCGTGGAATATCCGGAATACGTCCTCGACGCGATTCTCGGCGCGACCAACCAAGAGCCCGGGCCGTACCCCAACGTTGGGCGGCGACGGCAACTCCGCGGTCCTACCGAGCCGGCGGACGCCGAGGTTCCCAGTGCACGCGGAAACCACGCGGCTCGCGCGCTATCGCTTTCACACTTGCCGCCGGGATGGGCGCGCCACCGCTTCGGCGACCAAACGCAACTCCGTGACGACGCCGTGCTAGCTGCGGACGGGGAGGCAGACGCTTTTTAGGCCGGAGTCTTCCGCAATTCCCATTTTCAACAGCCCGGTCTTGCACTGCCCGTCTCGTCCGGACCAGCAGTCGAAAACGCCGCGATCAGGCGCTCGCTGGCTGTCGGGTCCGCCAGACGCGGCACTGCGACGATCTGTTCCCCAATGCCCGTCAAGGAACTATGCGCAGGCGATTAACTCGCGAAGACGACACGCGCGGTCCTAGTCCAACGCGGCAATGGCGACCTCGACGAAGCGGCGCTCGCAATGCTTTGCTGTCGGCGGCTCATCGCTGCCTCTTGGCGATTGCGAGCGCGTCATTTACTCGACGGTTCGTCCCGCGGGCAGCGCGCGCGACGTGAAGCGCGCCGGCGATGAGCCGGCGCGCTGGATGGTGCGGTCGGGGTTGTGTCAATGCGCGGTTAGTGGCCAGACGGGCAACACGGCTCGTAGGTAGGAGATCTCGCACAGCTCTGCCAGCGCCGCGTAGAAGACGCCGGCCGATGCGGCAAGTCCGAGATAGCCGCCCCAGTGGATCAGGGTGGCGTTAGCTCCGTAGTTGCCCGCGCCGAGCAGGAAGACCGCGATCCCGATGAGCGCCAGCGTTACGACCACGACGACGTTCGTGCGGAACGACGCCGCGAAGATGACGGCGAGGATGATTCCGAACGCGTAGAGGAAGAGTCCCAATGCGTGACCGACCTGCGCGGGCGGTACCGACTTCAAGAACCATTCCGCGATCGCGAACAGCGACAGCCAGAACGCGCCGAAACCGCAGAACAGCACACCCGAGAAGGTCTTTCCGGTGCGGAACTGGATGATCCCCGCGATCAGCGCCGTGATGCCGCCGCACATCAACGCGACGCCGAACACGACGGGCTCCACGCCCTTAGAGATCGCGCCCGCGTTGATCATGCTAAGCATGAACGTCGGGACGAACAGGGCCAGCAGCGCAAGCGGCGCCGAGTTGCCCCAGTCGAGCGTCGTGTCGCTGGGCGGCGCGGCGGGTTCGGTCCGAGCCGCACCGTTATGCGCAGCCTCCGTTCCTGCCGATCGTGCGGCGATGGGTGGAGGTATATCGACGATTGCCATGATGCAATCCTCCTTCGGCGCGTCGAGAACGTCAGCGTACCGTTTTGGTGACGGGCAGAGACGGAGCGTTCACCGACCTGACCAACTGTGCTATCGATCGGCCCGTTCGGACTGATGCTCGGCACTCAATTGATTTCTCCGGTGATCCGGAGAGGTTCGAGCATTGTCGACTCGTGCGGCGGTGACATCGGGGTGAACACTGTTTCGGTGCGTGGAAGCCCCCCGTCAGCGTTCGGTAGTAATCACGCTGGGTTCTGCGGCGATACCGGGATGCCGCGGTGTCGGGTAGGAGCGCACGATGAGACGACCACACGGAAAGGTTCAGCCGGCTTGGGCATGGCGAAGATGCTCGAGCCTGCAGGCTGTGATTGGTCGTGTGAAGAGAGGAGCGACCCAATGCCAACTAACCTTGCACAGCTTCTGACCGAGACAGCGTCCAGGCACGGCGATCGGCCCGCGCTGAAGCTCGACGACAGCGTCCTTACCTACGACACGCTGAACGAGGGGGCGACCCGGGTAGCCGGCTTCCTCAAGGAGTGGGGTCTGCGGCCGGGCGACCGGGTTGGGGTCATGCTCCCGAACGTGCCGTACTTCGGCGTGGTCTACTACGGCGTGTTGCGGGCGGGCGGAGTGGTCGTCCCGATGAACGTTCTGCTGAAGGGACGGGAGGTCAGTTTCTACCTGTCAGATTCGGGCGCGCGGCTGATGTTCGCGTGGCACGGCTTCGCGGAGTCGGCCGAGGCAGGCGCCGAGGTATCCGGGACCGAGGTGATTCTCGTCAAGCCGGGTGAGTTCGAGGCCCTGCTCGCGGGCGCGTCGCGCCAGCCCGACGACGTCGATCGGGACCCCTCGGACACCGCGGTGATCCTCTACACCTCCGGCACCACGGGCACTCCCAAGGGCGCCGAGCTGACTCACTTCAACATGCTCGAGAACTGCCGGTCCGGCGGAACCGAACTCTTCCACATCTCCGAGCAGGATGTGATCTTTGGCGCGCTGCCGTTGTTTCATTCCTTCGGGCAGACCTGCTGCCTGAACACCGGGGTACGCGCCGGCGCGTGCCTGACCATGATCCCCCGCTTCGAGCCCGGAAAGGCGCTGGAGATCATCCAACGGGACAAAGTCACGCTGTTCGACGGCGTGCCGACGATGTACCACGCGTTGCTCAACTACCCCGAACGCGCGCACTACGACGCCTCGAGCCTCCGCATGTGTGTGTCCGGCGGCTCCGCGATGCCGGTAGAGGTCATGCGCGGATTCGAACAGGCTTTCGACTGCGTCATCCTCGAGGGCTACGGGCTGTCCGAGAGCTCACCCGTGGCGTCGTTCAACCATCCCGAGCGCGAACGCAAGCCGGGGTCGATCGGGACACCCATCCGAGGCGTCGAGATGAAGGTTGTCGACGACGCCGGCCACGATCTACCCCCAGGGGAGGTCGGCGAGATCGCGATCCGCGGCCACAACGTGATGAAGGGCTACTGGAACCGCCCCGACGCGACCACCGAAGTGATGAACGACGGCTGGCTGCTCACCGGAGATCTGGCCCGGATCGACGAGGACGGCTACTTCTTCATCGTCGACCGCAAGAAGGAGATGATCATCCGAGGCGGTTTCAACGTCTACCCCCGCGAGATCGAGGAAGTGCTCTACGAACATCCCGCAGTGCTCGAAGCCGCAGTGATCGGCGTCCCCGACCAGGCGCTCGGCGAGGAGGTCACCGCGGCGATCGTGCTCAGGCCCGGCCACGACACGAGCGCAGACGAAATCCGCCGGTTCGTCAAGGACCGACTGGCCGCCTACAAATACCCCCGCCACGTCTGGTTCATGGACGAGCTACCCAAAGGATCAACCGGAAAGATCGTCAAACGCGAGATCCCCACACCCGCCGCCGCCCACGAGACCGCCCGGCATTAGCGACTCCAAAGGAGCGGGCAGACGCCGATCCGGGGCACTCGAGACCTCGACAAACCGACGGTCCAGCCACTCCAACACCTCGCCCGACGAGCTAACGGGCGCGCTCTTGCTCCGCCGAGGCGCGGCCCGTGCGCGAGGAGGCGCTGCGCGCCATCCGCTCCGCCGGTTTACGGTTTGTGACCGTCGATCTCGCGGGTGTGGAATCCGGCGCGGTTATGACGGCGCTCGTTACGGGGCACGCTCGTGAGTCGTACTCCCTCCTCGCAGGCCGTACGGGGCACGCTCGTGAGTCGTACTCCCTCCTCGCAGGCCGTACGGGGCACGCTCGTGAGTCGTACTCCCTCCTCGCAGGCCGCGAACAGACACGCTGGGCCTGCAAGTGCTGCGTAAGAGGAGCTAACGGGAACGGAGCCGCTCACGCAGCTCGGACCGGCGGATCTTGCCGCTGATCGTCTTTGGCAGCTCCTCCACGAAGTGGATCTCGCGCGGGTACTTGTAGGGCGCCGTCCCGCGCTTGACGAAGTCCTGAAGCTCGCGCGCGAGCTCGGGCGAGCCGGTGTGACCGGGCGCCAGTAGGCAGAACGCGGTGACGATCTGGGTCCGCTCACGATCCTCCTTGCCGACCACCGCGGCCTCCATCACAGCCGGATGCTCGACCAGCACGCTCTCGACCTCGAACGGCCCGATCCGATAGGCGCTCGAGGTGATGACGTCGTCGTCGCGACCCTCGAACCAGAAGTAGCCGTCCTCGTCTTGCGCGGCCTTGTCGCCGGTGAAGTAGAACGGGCCGCGGAACGCGTCGGCAGTCGCCGCCGGATCCTCGTAGTAGCCGCGGAACAGGCCGAGCGGGTATTGGCGATCGCAGCGCACCACGACGTTGCCGACCTCGCCCGGCGGCATCGGCTGGCCTTCGTCGTCAACGATGTCGACGTCGTAGCCGGGCACCGGACGTCCCATCGATCCGGGCCGGATCTCCATCGAGCGGTAGTTGGCGACCAGGCACGTCGTCTCGGTCTGGCCGTAGCCGTCGTAGATCGTGAGACCGCCCGTTCCTTTCTCCCACTCGCGGATCACCTCGGGGTTGAGCGGCTCGCCCGCGCTCGTGCAGTGCCGCAGCGCCGAGAGGTCGTACCCTGAGCAATCCGCCTGCACCAGGCGCCGGTAGAGGGTCGGAGGCGCGCAGAATGACGTGACGCGGTGGCGTTCGATGATGCCGAAGATCGTGTCCGGGTCAGGGCGGCCGAGGGCGACGTTGAGGATCGCAGCTCGCTCGTGCATCTGCCCGAACAGCCCTCCCCACGCCGCTTTCGCCCAGCCGGTGTCGGTGACCGTCCAGTGCAGGTCACCCGGTCGCAGGTCGTGCCAGAAGCGCGCTGTCCCGATGTGCCCGAGCGCGTAGGAATGAGGGTGCTGGACCATCTTCGGGTAGGCGACCGTGCCGCTCGTGAAGTACAGGAGGAGCGGATCGTCGCAACCGGTTGGATCGTTCGGCGTCTCTCCGTCCCCGGCCGCGGCGCACCGCTGCTCGAATGACAGCCAGCCGTCCGGCGCGCGCCCGACGCACAGTCGGATGGCCACGCTCGGCGCCCCGGCATCGACCTTGGCCGCGCCGGCGTTGTCGGTGATGGCGACGGTGGCGCCGGTCTGGCCAACGCGGTACGCGATGTCCTTGGGCGTGAGGAGGTTGGGGCCTGGCATCGGGATCGCGCCGATTCGCATCGCGCCCAGCAGTGCCGCGTACCACTCCGGTATACGCGGCAGCATCACGAACACGTGGTCTCCCGGGCCGACGCCGAGCTCAAGCAGTGCGCGCGCCGCCTGGCGAGAGGCCCGGGCTAGGTCGGCCACCGACTGGGTGGCGACGACGTCGCCCCCGGCGTTCAGCGAGAGCACCGCAACCGCGTCCGGATCTTCCGATGCCCATGTCTCCACAATGTCGAGCACCGCGTTGAAACGATCCGGGACGTCTACGTGATAGCTCGCGCGCTCGGCGTCGAGGTCGGCGAGCCGCGGAGGGCAGTCACGCGCGGGACGGTTCAGGGCGGCGAGAGCCATCGGCCTACGCTACGGGGTCGACGAGGCCCCGGTATCCGCGCTACCCCCTCGTCGCCTGTGGCGAACTACGGAACCCTGGCCGGCCAGCCCGGGGGTCAGACGGCACAGTGAGAGCGGGGCGGCGCACCAAGGCTGATCTCGCCCGACACCCGCCGCGGGTTGGTCCGTGACGGCGACACGCTGGCCGTTGGGAGCTCCGTCGGGGTCGGGGTCGCGGAGGAGCTGCTGGTAGCGCTCGAGGAGCGCTTCCTGGCTACCGCGGGCCGCGGGACCTGACACTGATATTCGCCGCCGGGCAGGGCGACGGCAGCTCGCGCGGGCTCAACCATTTGGCGCAGGGGTCGCTCTTGCGACGGGCGACCGGCGCGCCGTGGGGCTTTGTGCCCGCGCTCGGCACGCTCGCACTCGAGGCGCGGATCGAGGCCTACTGCCTTCCGCAGGGCGTCATCTCGCATCTCTACCGAGAGACCGCCGGTGGCGGGGCTGATCACCCGGGCCGGCCTCGGAACGTTCGTCGACCCCGCGCCCCGGCATCTGCGTTGACCGCGTGGTCATCGCGCAGGACAGTGCACTCCGCAGGCAGACCCCTGGTCGAGGCTTCCAACCCCGCCTACGTCGGCAACGGGAACGGCGACGACGACCTATGCCACGCCGGCGGCGTTTGGACGAGCGGAAGGTGATCGCCCGCGCGGCGATGCTGCTAGAGGCGGACTCGGTCGTGAACCTGGGCGTCAGGATCCCCTAGGGGATCGTCGCCGTGGCGGGCGAGGAAGGCATTCCACGACCTCATCATGCTCACCGTCGAAGCGGGCGCGATCGACGGCCTGCCCGCCGGCGGGCTCAGCTTGTGAGCCACGTGACGTTCAGCGGCGAGCGGGCACGAAGCACCGGCCAGACGGTTCACTACATCGGAGAGCGCCACGTGCTCCGGCTCGGCGACCGCGGGCTCGAGCTGACCGAGACCGCGTCGGGCCTGGAGCTCAAGCGCGACGTGTTGGCGCGGATGGCCTTCCGGCCGGCGATCTCAACCCGATTTGTGCGAAACGGACCCGCGGATCCTCACCGGCCAGCCGCTCGGTCTACGCGACCATCAGGCGACTCGTAGCTGCCGGTAGACGCTCAGGTACTCCTGGCCGGGGTCGTTCCAGGAGTTGTCGGATCGCATCGAGGCCATCATCAGCCGCCGGAACCAGACCGGATGATCGAACCACAGGCGCAGCGCGCGCTTGAGCGCGGACTCGATCGCCATGGTGTCCGTATGCTGGAACGCGTAGCCATTGCGCTCCTCATGAGGGCGAGACGAGTAGTCGCGATCGAACACCGTGTCGACCATGCCCCCGACCGACCGCACGACCGGGACCGTCCCGTAGCGTAAGGCGACCATCGGAGCCAGCCCGCACGGCTCGTACATGCTCGGGACCACCAGCATGTCGGCCCCGGCATAGACGAGATGCGCCAGCTCCTCGCTGTAGCTGATCTCCAGATGGCAGTCGGGGTTGTCGTTCAGATGGTGCTTGAGGTGGCGGAAGTGACGGCTGATCCCGTTTTCGTGCACCGGCTCGCCCAGCAGCACGAACTGAGCTCTCCTCGAGAGCGCGTAGAACAGCGCGTGGTGGACCAGCTCCATGCCCTTCTGTTCGTCCAGGCGCCCGACGTAGGCGACGATCGGGCTCCTGGACCTGCGCAGCCAGAAGCGGTCCCGGAGACGCTCCTTGTCCTGGTACTTCCCGTCCAGCTCGCCGGCTGAATACTGGGCGGCGATGTGTGAGTCGACCTCGGGGTTCCACACGTCGTAATCGACACCGTTGAGGATCCCGCGGAACTTGTGCCGGTGGACGTGCAGCGTGTGGCCGAGGCCGAACGCCCCGTCGCCGTAGCGGGCCTCGGCCGCGTGGTTGGGCGAGACGGTGGTGACGAAGTCGGAGTAGACGATCCCGCCCTTCATCAGGTTGAGCGCGCCGTAGCGGTGATCGTCGCCCAGACGGTCGTGGTGCAAGTAGTGCTCGGGCCGCCCCAGGTTCGTGCTCGAGAGCACCTCGGCGCCCGCGTGGCCCTGATGACGGAAGTTGTGAATCGTGTAACACACCTTCTGGTCGGGTAGCGCCCCGCGATACTGCTCGTTCAGGAGCACCGGCACCAACCCCGTCTGCCAGTCGTGACAGTGGATCACGTCGGGGCGTTTGTTGCTCTTCACAAGGAACTCCAGCGCCGCCTTGGAGAACGCGGTGAAACACGTCACATCGTCATAGTGGCCGTACAAGCGATCGCGACCGAAGAACTCTCCCTCCGGATGCGGCTCGATGAAGAAGCACTTGCGGCCGTGCACGTAACCGAAGTACACCGTGCAATGGAACGCCTCGCCGTACCAGGGCACCCAAAGGTCGTGGTAGCAGGGCTGCAGCCCCCACACATCCTCGTGGCGCATGCACCCGTACTTAGGCAACACGATCTCCACCGCATGCCCCCGGATTTCGAGCTCGCGGCTCAGCCCGAACACCACATCACCAAGGCCGCCGGCCTTGGCCACCGGCGCGCACTCGGATGCGACCATCACGATGTACACGATGCACCCAGGGATCGGTCAACCATGCATCCCTCCGCAGAAGGGATGCTTTGTGTCATAAGCAGGGCTTTGTCTGACAAGCCGGACGGCTCCGTGTTTGCGAGCCGATCCCGATCCTCCCGCGTCCCGACGACGCGCTCGCGGTCAGCACCACGACAACGCGACCCACGGCTGGGGCGCGCCGACGCATAGGTTGAAAGGTAACGTCGCGCGCCCGATCGCTCAATGCGTAGTTTTCACGCGTCCGGCCTACGCGCCGCCCGCGCTCATCACCTCGACGGGCTTCAGCAGGAAGATCTCGGCCGAGCAGGCACCCGTGCCGGTAGGCGGGTTCGCCACCCGGTTTGGACGACGCCGGCACTACGACGCCGCTGACCACACCGTGCCGTTCTGCCAGCGTTGGAAGAGCGAACAGATCGAACCGTTTGCCGCCTCGGCGATGCTCAGCTAACTCCACGCCGTTAGCTACGCGCTCGGTCTGGGTAATTCTGCAAACGAAGGGCGGGTGCGGGAATGGACGACGAACAGCAATAGCCCGACCGTCGATGTTGGTGGCCACACCTCCGCCCATCGGATTGCGAGAGTGGCC
Source organism: uncultured Solirubrobacterales bacterium (assembly GCA_963755525.1). GTDB lineage: Bacteria > Actinomycetota > Thermoleophilia > Solirubrobacterales > Solirubrobacteraceae > Palsa-465. The sequence continues at coordinate 229,386 of CAVWKC010000027.1, forward strand.
GCCGACCCGTCCCCCGCGGACGACGGCGCTTCCGCATGTACATCGGGGAGCATCAGCGCCGACGACCCTCAGCTTGCTGCCGCAGCGGACGAGAACCGGCGCTCCCGGCGTCGACCGTCAGACTTCTCCTCGCCGACGAGGATTCGGAACTCGAGCGCGACCCAAGACGCGATGCTTGTCAGTTCCGCCGGGAACGGCATCATCCGCTTTCGGCGCTCACAGCACAGTAGTTTTCAGCCGCGACGACTCGCTTCCCTGCGACTGCTGGTCAGACGACTGCCGCTCGCGCACGGCGCCCGCGGCACGCGAATGGGTGGATTCCACGAATAGGGCGTGACGCGCGGATCGAAGGCTAGTGAAGATCGTTAGCGGCGGAATGTCCGCTGGGCGGCGGCGCGGACGGCGGTCCGGATGGCGGGTTCGGCGATCACGGACGGGTGCGAACCGTTTACTGCAACCAGCCGTACGTGTTGGAGGAGCAAACATCATGTCTCTACGCCGGTCTATCGTGCGCGTCATGACTACTTCACTCCTGAAGCGAGCGGCGATCGCGGCGATCGCCTGCGCTGCCGCCGCCGCCCCCGCCGTCGCGATCGCCGATTCCGGACCCAAGGCTGGCGCCGAGTACTCCGGATCGATCGGCCCGGGCTACCCGATCCACTTCAAGGTCTCAGGGAACGGGAAGACGATCCACGCTTTGTCCGTCCACTTTGAGGCGACCTGCCTGCCAGGAGCCGGGAGCGTCGCGCCGGCGTTCCCGTTCAACACGCTCGCGATCAAGCACGGCGCGTTCGCCGGTGATTCGAGCCTCACCACGCCGGGCAGCTCGATGTCGATCCGTCTCGAGGGGAGCTTCGACGGCACGAAAGCGACCGGCAAGGTGATCGGCCGCGAAAGCATCAAGAGCCTCGGCAGCTGCAAGCAGACCGAGCCGTTCACAGCCCACGTCAAATAAAGCTCCTACGCGGCCGGCGGGGTTCGAGGCCGGTTGACGCAGGATCGAGCGCGCCGCGGAGGTGGAGGGCTGGACGCGTGGAGCTGCTTACTCGGCCGAGGCGATCGAGAGCGATGCCGTACGAGCGGGTGCCGGGCGGATGCTTCCGTCGCGCAACTTCGCCGCGACGCGCGGGCCGCGCTCCGCGGCGATAGCCCAGGCGTGCATGCCAACGATGACAACAAGAACGGCCACCGCGAGGATCCCATTCACGATCAACACGCTGGTCATCTCTCTTTCCTCCGTTGTGCGGGCTGATGATGAACAGAGAATCCCGGCCGCGACGCTCAGAGGAGAACCATCCCAGGGGTTAGAAGCCCACACCTGCCCCCACATGGCGCCCTCGGACGGGGCTTTCCCCTCTCGGCAAGACACGAGTCGCCGACGATCCCAACTTCGTTAGTCGCGGACCCGAGTCGTCCGGGACATGCCGCGCCCATGTACAGCGCCCGGCGGTCGAGACGATCGCGTTCGTGCGCCCGCCGCTTTCTGACCCGCGAATCCTCGGCGACAAGACACCCCGGCGACCGGACGCACTCTGCCGTCCGACGCGTGGACTTCGCGCCGTCCGGCGCATCTGGCCCAGATCGGCGACTGGCGTGTCTGTTACCTCAGCGCGGCGCGAGTCGTCGGGTCGCCTCGGCGGCTCGCGCCGACCGCTCAGGATCCGGGCGGCCGATAACCGACCGACATCCGGGCTGCCTCGTCGATGTCTTCCGGCGTCAGCAGCACAATGACTTCGCAGGCCGCTGCTCCGGTTGCGTTGACGGCGATCGATGCCGCCGCCGCGGTCCGGTTATCAGGGAGGTCCAGGACGACGTAGGCGTCTGTGTCGCCGAACGCAAAATAGAAGCTCTCGAGGCTCCCCCCGAGACCGTCGGCCATCTTCGCGACGGCTTCTCGCCGACTCGCCCCGCCGGCGCTCTGAACCCCCTTTACGCCCTCCGGCGTGTACGACGCCTTCACCAGGAACTTCGCCACTTCCCACCCCCTCGTCGGACTATTGATGGCCCACACTCTCACGCGGCGGCCCTCCGATCAAGCCCCGCTACCGACGGCTGCGCTCCGCGGCCGCGGCCTTGCCAACCGCCCTGCCCTCCAGTCGATCAAATGGCGAGAACCGAGGCCGCTCACCGCA
>CAVWKC010000028.1:0-22733 GCA_963755525.1 uncultured Solirubrobacterales bacterium
ACGCCTCGACCGCGAGCAAGCATGACTACAAGGTGGGAGACGAGATCGGCGTGGTCGCGCGGGGGCCCGTGGAGCGATTCCAGATCGTGGGGACCGTCAAGATCGGGGGCGTCTCCTCACTCGGGGGCGCGACGATCTCGGTGTTCACGCTGGCCAAGGCGCAGCAACTGTTCAACAAGGTCGGCAAATACGACTCGATCAGCGTCGCGGCCAAGCACGGGTACACGCCCCAGCAGGTCGTCCACCAGATCAAGCCGCTGCTCGGCCCGAGCGCGCAGGTGAAGACCGGTCAGCAGCAGGCCCAGCAGGCGACCAACGACACCAGCGGGTTCCTCAACATCTTCCAGGACTTCCTGCTCGCGTTCGGAGGCATAGCCCTGTTCGTCGGAAGCTTCGTGATCGCCAACACGCTGTCGATCACGATCGCGCAGAGAACGCGAGAGCTGGCGACGCTCCGAACGCTCGGCGCGAGCCGGCGTCAGGTGCTGCGCTCAGTTCTGGTCGAGGCGTTCGTGATCGGGACGCTTGCGTCGATCCTCGGGCTGTTCCTCGGTCTGCTGCTGGCCAAGGCGCTCAACTCGCTGCTGGTGTCGTTCGGGATCAACCTTCCGCAGGCGGCCACCGTGTTCAAGACCCGGACGATCGTGGTCTCGCTGCTCGTAGGGATCATCATCACGATGATCGCGGCGCTGCGGCCGGCGCTGCGCGCGACCCGCGTTCCGCCGATCGCCGCGGCGCGCGAAGGTTCGCTGCTGCCGCCGTCGCGCTGGGCCAAATACGGCACCTACGGAGCGGCGGCGACGCTCATCGGCGCTGTCGTGCTGATGCTGGTCGGCTTGCTGGTCAGCGGGTTGTCAACCGGGATTCGGCTGCTCTCGCTGGGTCTTGGGGCGGTCACGTTGTTCATCGGCTTCTCGATGTTCGCGCCCAAGCTGGTGCCGCCGCTCGTGAAGGTCCTGGGCTGGCCGGCGACGAAGATCGGCGGTGCTGCGGGCGAACTCGCCGAGGGCAACTCGGCGCGCAATCCGGCGCGCACCGCCTCGACCGCGTCCGCGCTGATGATCGGGCTAGCGCTCGTCACGCTCGTCGGCGTGCTGGCCGCCGGCCTGCGGACCGGGTTCAAGAACAGCGTCGACAAGGCGTTCGTCGCCAACTACGCGATCACCGCCACCAACAACTTCTCGCCGATCAGCCTGTCCTCCGAGCGGGCGGTGCAGGGTGTCTCCAGTGTGACCTCGGTGGTCGGCGTCCGCGCCGGCGACGGGAAGGCGTTCGGCTCCCACATCAACGTCACCGGCGTTCCCCCGGACGTCGGCTCGGCGATTCATGTCGACTGGACGCAAGGCGGGCCTCAGATCCCTGGGGAGCTCGGGAGCGACGGCGCGTTCGTCGACAAGGACTACGCGAAGGCGCAGCATCTACAGGTCGGCTCGCCTCTGTCGGTCGAGACTCCGACCGGCCGGTTCCTGAACCTGAAGCTGACCGGGATCACCAACCCGCCGAAGGGCGGCTCCCCTTACGGCGACGTGACGATCTCCCAGGCGCTGTTCGACAGCGCATATCAGAACCCTCAGAACCTGTACACGTTCGTGAACATGCAGGGTGGCGTCACGACGGCCAATACGAACGCGCTGAGCTCGGCGCTGAGCGGGTTCCCGGACGCCAAGCTCCAGACGAAGACGCAGTTCATCAACAACCAGCTGCAGGGGCTGAACACGCTGCTCAACCTCCTGTACGTACTGCTGTCGCTGTCAATCGTGGTCAGCCTGTTCGGGATCGTGAACACGCTCGTGCTGACCGTGTTCGAGCGGACCCGCGAGCTCGGCATGCTCCGCGCCGTCGGCATGAGCCGTCGCCAGGTCCGGCGGATGATTCGCCACGAGAGCGTGATCACCGCGCTACTCGGCGCGGCGTTCGGGATCCCGCTGGGAATCCTGCTGGCCGCGCTGATCGGCGCCACGCTCAGCTTCGGGACGTTCACGATCCCGGTGTCCACGCTGGTCGTGTTCGTGATCGCTGCCGTGATCGCCGGCCTGATCGCCGCGATCTGGCCGGCGCGGCGCGCCAGCCGGCTCAACGTGCTCGAAGCGCTGTCGTACGAGTAGCTACTCGCCAGGGGGCCTGTCGCGCTACTCGCCCCGGGCCTGTCGCGCTACTCGCCCTGGGGTCTGACCAGCGCGATCGAGGTCGTCGCGTGGCCGACGAGCTTGCCGTCGGCGGCGCGGGCGTGTGCCTCGGCGAACCCGACCTGGCGCCCGACCCGGAGCGCGCGGCCAGTGACCTCGAGCTCCCCGCTGTCGGCCCGCACCGCGCTCAGGAAGCTGACCTTGATCTCGATCGAGGAGATCCCGACGCCGGCGGGGAGGACCGACTGAACGGCGCACCCGGCGGCCGAATCGAGCAGCGTGCACAGCAGGCCGCCGTGGACGATCCCGACCGGGTTGTAGGTCGACTCGTCCGGGGTGCAGCGAAACACGGCCTCGCCGTCGCTGACCGAGACCATGCGAGCGCCGGTGAGCTCGGCCATCGGCGGTCGCGGCAAGTGGCCGTCGACGATCGCCTGGAGGAACTCGCGGCCGGGGAGCGTCATCGCGGCGGCCGCCGAGATCGACGGGTCATACCAGCTGGTGGTCCTCATTCGCGGCGGGCCCCACTGATCGGTGGTGGCTGCCTTCGTCTCGGTCATGCCGTGGACTCCATGTTCTGGAGCCTGACCTGGCCGCGGGCAACCAGCTTGTCATCCTCCGGACGGCGGATCTCGACTTGCCAAAGCTGCTGGGTGCGGCCCTGGTGGATCGGGGTGGCGATCACGTTCAGCCGGCCGCTCCGGTGCGGGCGCACGAAGTCGGTGTGGTTCGAGACGCCGACGGCCTGCATGCCCTGATCCTTGACGGCCTCGAACGCCCCGCTCGTCGCGAACGTCTCGACGACGCTCGTGTACAGGCCGCCATGGACGAGCCCCCACGGCTGGTGGTGGCGCTCGTCGGCGGCGACCGAGCCGGTGACGCGCGTTGGACTGCGCTCGTCGAACTCGATCTCGAGCAAGCGCATGAACTCGCTCGCGGTGGTCAGATCTGGCATCTGGTGGCGCTCCCGTGTCCGGTTCTGAGTCTCCGTCACAGATTCTTGCCGCCGACGGCGACGAGCCCTGGGGTCGGCGCGGTCACCGGCTCGGACGCGCTCGCCACCGCGGGGCGCCGCACGAGCAGCAGGAACCCGACGATGCCGCCGGCAAACGCGATCGCGGCGATCACCCACCAGCCGCGCTGGTAGGCTGCGAGCACCTGCGCCGGCGAGAGGGGCGAGCCGAGCACCGCGATCAGCACGGCCACGCCGATCGCGAGACCGACCTGGCGGAGCATGTTGACGACCGCCGAGCCGGTGGCGAACGACGTCGGCGGGAGCGAGGCCGCGGCGGTGGCCATCATCGTCGGCAGCGTCAGGCCGACGCCGATCCCGGTCAGCAGGAGACCGCCGAGAACGTCGCCGACGTAGTCCGGTTGCAGGCCGGCCGCGAGCGCCATCCACGCCATCCCCGCGGCGAAGATCGTCGACCCCGCGGCGATCACGATGCCTGGGCCGAACCGCGTGATCAGCGGGCCGGCGACGAGGAACGAGAAGAACGGCACCATGATCGGTCCCGGCACGATCGAGAACCCGGTCGTCAGCGCCGACCAGTGCCACACGTCCTGCGCCCACAGCACCCGGGACAGCAGCATCCCGCCGAACGCGATCGAGAACAGCAGCGCGACGGCCGACGCGCCGGTGAACGGTCTCACCCGGAACAATGCGCGGTCGATCAGCGGGTTGTGGTGGCGGGCGGTCCGCAGCGCGAACAGCGTCAGGAGGACGAACGCCGCGGCGAGGATCGCGATCGTGCGCGTGCTGCCCCAACCCCACGTGCCGCCCTCGACCAGGCCGAGCGTCAGCGCGCCCACGCCGGCGGTGATCAGCAGCGCGCTCAACCCGTCGGGCCACGGGATCGGGTGTCCCGGGACGTCCGGTAGCAGGCGCCACGCCGCGATCAGGGCGGCGATCCCGATCGGGACGTTCACGAGGAACACCCACCGCCAGCTCGCGGCGACGAGAATTCCGCCGACAGCCGGGCCGAGCGCCGCCGCGAACCCACCGACGGCGGTCCAGGTCCGGACCGCGCTGTGGCGGCGCTCAGCGGGGAACGTGGCGAGGATCAGCCCGAGCGACGTCGGGGTCAGCAGCGCCGCGCCGGCGGCCTGGACCACACGGAAGGCGATCAGCATCGGCAGGCTGGTCGCCGCGGCGCACGCCGCGGACGCGGCAACGAACACCGCCACCCCGACCATGAAGCCGCGTTCGCGCGGGTAGCGGTCGGCGAGGCGCCCGAACAGCACGAGCAGCGACGCGTAAACGATCGCGTACGCGTTGAGCACCCACGACAAGCCGTCCAGTCCGGTCGAGCCGAAGCTCTTGGCCATCTGCGGCAGCGCGACGTTGACGATGAACAGGTCGAGACTCGCGAGCACCACGCCGGCGCAGACGATCAGCAGGACGAGGTTCGGTGAGGCGTGACGTACGCTGCGGCGGCTCGAAAGCTGGCTTAGGGTTATCATAGCCAGGCACTGTAGCAACGCTGGCTTATGAAGTCAAAAGTCAGCTATCATCCGTGTTCATGTCAAGTTCTGCAGTACGTCTAACCGGAGCGCTCGATCCCCGCGAGGGGTGGAAGGCCGAGCGCTGCACGATCGCCAAGGCGCTCGAGGTCGTGAGCACCCGCTCGGCGCTGTTGATCCTGCGCGAGGCGTTCTACGGCACGACTCGATTCGACGATTTCGCCGAGCGGGTCGGCATCAGCGAGCCTGTGGCCGCGGCGCGGCTGCGCGAGCTCGTCGACCAGGGCCTGCTCGAGCGTGAGGACTACCGCGAGCCCGGCCAGCGCACCCGCCAGCAGTACCGGCTGACCGAGAAGGGCGCCGACCTGTTTCCGGTGCTCGTTGCGCTGATGCAGTGGGGCGACCGGTGGCTCGATGACCGTGGCGGCCCGATCGAGCTGCTCCACCGCGACTGCGGAGAGCCGATCAGGCTGGCATTGCGTTGTGCCGCCGGCCACGAGGTCGACACCGGCGAGATCGACGTCGCCCGGCGCCGGTCACGCAGGTAGCGCGATGAACCCCTTGAACGATCAGGGCGGGGTGGCGGATCTGTCCGATCCAGCCGTGGCTGCTCCACCCCGACAGCGCATATAGCTGGTAGAGGTAGCCCAGCGCCGTCGGCGGACGGGAGGGCCCGGCTCGGATCAGCGAGCCGGTCGCCCGGCTAGGTTCGCCGCCTGCGCGCGAGCGCATCGAGCACGGCGGCCTCGTCGACGCCGAGGTCCGCGAGCACGGGCGCGATCGTCTCGTCGCGCGTGAGCGCCAGCAGCACGTCGCGCGCCTCGATCGCGGAGCGGCCGTCGTCGAGCGCTCGCCCGGCGGCGACCAGCAACAGCCGGCGGACTCCGGCGCCGGGGCCGATCCGGATCCACTCTTCGAAGCCGGACGGGGCTTGCCCGGGCCACGGTGGCGGCTTGTCAGGCCAGTGCGGCTCGTCCGGCCGCGGACGCGACCGAATCCCGCCGGCCGCGCTCAGCGCGTGGATCGTCTCGCCGCGGATCTTCTTCGGACTTGCGTCGAGGTCGAGGAGGATCTGTGCCGCTGCACCGTCGTTCAGCGACACCAGCCCGAGCAAGATGTGCTCGGTGCCGATGTAGTTGTGCCCGAGGGTGATCGCTTCCCGCAGCGAGGCTTCGAGCACCTGCTTCGCGCTCGGGGTCAGCGGGATCTGGCCCGTGACCACCTCCTGACCGACGCCGACCATCCGCACGACCTCGCCCCGAGCCCGCTCGAGCGTGATGTCGAGCGAAGCGAGGACGCGTGCGGCCAATCCCTCCTCCTCCCGGATCAGCCCGAGCAGGATGTGCTCGGTCCCGATCGAGTCGTGCTTGAACCCGCGCGCCTCTTCGCTGGCCAGGACCACGACGTGTCGGGCCCGCTCGGTGAATCGCTCCAACACGTCACAAGAATCCCATCGCGGGCGCGAGCGGGCAAGCGCCGGTCCTCGTCGCCCCGGACCCCGAATTCTCGACGCTCGACCGGGCGGGACCCAACGAAGGAGGCTCTCCAGATCAAGTCCACCCGCCAGGTGTGTGGACGAACCCCAAGGGGTACTTATGTCCGACCGGCGCGCGCGCGAGACTTCTCATCAAGCAAAGCGCACTTCGGGACGGACGGCGACAGGCAGACAAACCCACGCTGACCGCGTGGAGGAACGCCACGGCGTGAACTCTGGCCGACCGTCCCGGGCGCGCCTCTGTCTGCGCCCCTATCGACCGCCGACCGGGACACGCGAGTCGGCGGCGACGCGCGACGCCACCGTGCCCAGCGCCTCGACCACCGCCACCAGCGCCGGATGCTCCTCGGCGCCGCGCCGGCAGGCGATGAACAGGTGCCGGCAGGGTGGCTCGCCGGCGATCGGGCGGATCGCGACGCCCGGCGGCGGCTCGTCCTGCGCCAGGCGCGGCACGCACGCGACGCCGAGACCGGCGCCGACTAGCGCCATCACCGCGGTCCAGTCCGCGGAACGGTGCGCGACCGCGGGCGAGAACCCGGCGGCCGCGCAGCCCACGCGGATCACGTCTTCGCACGACCAGCCGCGCGGCGGGGCCACGAACGGTTCGGACGCGAGCGCCGCGAGTGGGACCGCCGACGCGCTTGCCAGCCGGTGATCGTGCGGCAAGGCGACGTCGAGCAGGTCGCGCATCAACGGAATCCGGGTGAAGCGCTCGTCGTCGTGGCGCGGTGCGGTGTCGGACTCCATCGAGAGCCCCAGGTCGAGATCGCCGCGCGCGACGAGGTCGAACACCTCGGGGCTCTCGAACTCCTGCACCGACAGCTCGACGTCTGGCGCCCGCTCGCGCACCAACCCGACCGCGGGCACGACGAGGCCGACGATCCCGGTCGCGAACGACCCGATCCGGACGCGACCCCGCTCGCCGCCGGCGAGCGCGGCGAGCGTGGCGTCCATCCGCTCGAGTTCGCTGAACACCGCGTCGGCGTGGCCGAGGACCGCTTCGGCCGCGGGGGTCAGCCGGACCGTGCGCCCGTTCGGGATCAGCAGCGGTTGTCCCACCTCCTGCTCGAGCGCCGCGAGCTGCTGCGACACCGCCGACGGCGTCAAAAACAGCGCATCGGCCGCCGCGGCGATCGTGCCGCGGGTCGCAAGCTCCCGCAGAGCACGCAGCCGACGAAGGTCGATCATGAAGAGCAGCTTACGAGTTCGGTCAAGAAGGTCTAGTCGTACTTGACTAATGACTGCGTCACAGTCGGGCTATGCCGACCCGCCACGTCCTGCTCGCGATCGCGGTGGCGGTGGTCTGGGGCATCAACTTCGTCCTCATCGACGTGGCGCTCGGCTCGTTTCCGCCGTTGTTGTTCGCCGCTCTGCGGTTCACGCTCGTCGCATTCCCGGCGGTGCTTGTGGTGCGGCGGCCGCGCGTGCCGCTCCGGTGGGTGATCGGCGTCGGCGCGTTCATGAGTGCCGGACAGTTCGCGCTGCTGTTCGTCGCGATCCACCGCGGTGTGCCGCCGGGGCTCGCGTCGGTCATCCTCCCGACCCAGACCGTGTTCACGATCGCGCTCGCGATCGTGTTCCTCGGCGAGCGTCCCGGCCGCGCGCAGCTCGCGGGTGCGGCGGTCGCGGTCGGCGGCGTTGTCGTGATCGCCGTCGGCCGCGCCCACGGCGTGCCGTTCGGCGCGTTGCTCCTGTGCATCGGGGCCGCCGCGTCGTGGGGGATCGGGAACATCTGCAACCGCCGCGCGCAGGCGCCCGACGCGATCGCGCTGCTCGTGTGGTCGAGCCTCGTCCCGCCGCTGCCGCTGTTCGCGCTGTCGCTCGCGCTCGAGGGCCCGCACGAGATCGGCGCCGCGTTCTGGAACCTCAGACCGGGTGGGTTGCTGGCGCTGCTCTACGTCGTGATCGTCTCGACCGGCTTCGGATTCGGAACGTGGACCTGGCTCCTGCGGCGCCACCCTGCCTCGCGGGTGGCGCCGGCGAGCCTGCTCGTCCCGCCGATCGGGATCGCGGCCGCGTGGATCGCGCTCGGCGAGCCGCCGAGCGCCGGCGAGCTTGCCGGGGCCGCGATCGTCCTCGCCGGTCTGGCGATCGCCACCTCGGTCATTCGCCTCCCGCGATCGTCCGCCCGCCGCCCGCCGGGCACCAGCCCGCCAGGCATTCTCCGCCCGCGTGTGGTTCGATCCGTGGATGGCGACTGATCCGCCGAGCGCGGTCGACCGGCCGGTCGGAGCCGACGTCGACTGGCGGCCGGCCGAGCGCCCGGCGCGAAGCGAGCTCCGGGGCGAGCACGTGCTGCTGCGGCCGCTGGGTCCGGACCTCGATGCCAAGGCGCTGTACGCCGAGTCCCATCCGCCGTTCGGGGATCCCGGGCTGTGGACTTACCTCCCGAACGGCCCGTACCACGATCCGACCGAGTTCCGCGACGCGCTCCGGATCGCCGCGATGTCGGACGATCCGTTGTTCTTCACGCTCCTGCTTCTGCCCGCGGAGCGGCCGGCGGGCGTCGCCTCGTACTTGCGGATCACCCCCGAGCACGGCGTAATCGAGATCGGCCACATCTGGTTCGGCGCGTCGCTGCGCCGGAGCACCGCCGCGACCGAGGCGATCTACCTGCTCGCGGCGCACGCGTTCGACGACCTCGGATATCGCCGGCTCGAGTGGAAGTGCGACTCGCTCAACCAGGCCTCGCGCCGCGCCGCGGACCGGTTCGGCTTTCGATTCGAGGGCGTATTCCGCAGCCACATGGTGGTCAAGGGGCGTAACCGCGACACCGCCTGGTTCGCGATCACCGACGACGAGTGGCCGGCGGTGCGCGCCGGCTTCCGCGCCTGGCTCAGCCCGGAGAATCAGGACGACGCCGGCGAGCAGAAGCGGACCCTCGGCGGGTTGATCGCCGCCGCCCGAACCTGAGAGGCCGAGGGCCGTGGGCTTCACTGTCATCCGCTACCCCGAGCGCCCCGAGCTCTGGGAGAACACTGGGGCGATCTCGAGCGAGGTGTGGCCCGAGTACAACCAGCACGGCGCGGTGCTCGGGCGCTACTGGGGGCGGCTGTTCGACGACTTCCCGGACTACCAGTTCGCGCTGTACGACCCGGAGATCCAGGAGGTCATCGCCGAGGGGCACACGGCGCCGTGCGATTGGGACGGGACGACGGAAGGCCTCGGGGACGGAATCGACTCGATGGTGGCGGCCGCGTTCGAGGCGCGCGAGGCGGGCCGCCGCGCGACCGCGCTGTGCGCGCTCGCGGCGGAGGTTCGGCCGCGGTTCCAGGGTGGCGGCCTTGCCGACCGGATGCTCGAGGTCATGTCCGACGTCGCTCGGGACGCCGGCCTCGGACACCTGATCGCGCCGGTCCGCCCGAGTCTCAAGGACCGCTATCCGATCACCCCGATCGGGCGCTACCTGGAATGGACCCGCGCGAACGGCGAGCCGTTCGACCCGTGGGTCCGGATCCACGTGCGCCGCGGTGGGAGGATCGCCAAGCCGATCCCGCACTCGCTGCTGATCAACGGCACGGTCGCCGAGTGGGAGCAATGGACCGGGATGCTGTTCCCTGGCGACGGCCTGTACACGTTCCCGGACGGGCTCGCAACCGTCGACATCGACCACGAAACCGACCTCGGCACCTACTGGGAGCCGAACGTCTGGATCGTCCACACGCTCGAGCCGTGACGCACAGCGGTACGTTTTCCTCAATGCAGACGGCGCCCGCGCTGATGGTTCGCGGCCTAAGCCGCAGGTACGGCGGCTTCGAAGCGCTGCGGGACCTGGTGCTCGAGATCGCCCCCGGCGAGTGCGTGGCGATTGTCGGCCACAACGGCTCGGGCAAGACCACCGCGGTGCGGACGATCGCGGGTCTGCTCGAGCCGAGCGCCGGATCCGTCGAGGTCGCCGGCGCGTCCGTTCATCAGGAGCCTGACGGGATCGAGGCGCGGGCGGCGATGGCGATCGTTCCGGACACGCCCGCGCTGTATCCGGACCTGACCGTCCGCGAGCACCTCGAGTTGGTCGCGGTCGCGCATGGCGTCGCCGACGATGGTGTCGACATGCGCATCGATCGGCTGCTGACCCGGCTCGGCCTCGAGGGCAAGCGCGACGCGCGGCCGGGCGCGCTCTCGCGGGGGATGCGGCAGAAGGTGGGGCTCGGCTGCGCGCTGATCCGCCCGCATTCGCTGCTCGTGCTCGACGAGCCTGTGGTCGGCCTCGACCCCGCCTCGCAGCAGACGCTTCGAGCGCTGCTCCTCGAGGCCAAGGCCGCCGGCGTGGCGGTGATGATGACCACCCACCAGCTCGAGTTCGCGCGAGGGATCGCCGACCGCGCGGTAGTGCTCGCGGACGGGGTCGTGGTCGCCGAAGGCCCGTACGACGAGGTCGTCGACGGCGGGTGGATCGACGGGCTGGGGTCGCCATGAGCGGCGCCGGCCGGGCGGATCCTCGGGATCGCACTCAGTCGGCGCGGGCGGTGCGCGCGTTCCTGCGCTCGCGGCGCACCCGGTTCCGGCCCACCGCCTACCAGGTCTACGCCACGCTCGTCGTGGGCGGGATCGCTGGCGCGCTCGCTGGCAATGCCGTGTCCGAGGCGATCGGCGGCAGCCTCAACGCGCACAAGGTGCTCGTGTTCGGCCCGGTGCTGCTGTTCCTCGCGCTCCTGGCCTTGCTCCGGTTCGGTACCTGGCAGGGGCCGGTCGGCTTCTCGACCGCCGACGTCAGCTTCCTGCTGACCGCGCCTATCGCGATCGCCGCATTGGTGCGGCCGAAGCTAGACCAGGGCGTGTGGGTGGGCGCCGTCGTCGGAGCGGCGGTCGCGGGAGTCGCCCTCCTGGTCATGACCGGAGAGGCCGGGGTCCCCAGGGCACTCGGGACGGTCGCCGGCATGGCAGCGTTCGCGGTGCTGGGGGTCGCCGCGAGCTGGCTGGTCGAGTCCTCGCGAACAGCGTGGGGGCTCGTGCGTCGCGCGAGCCCCGCCGCACTCGTGATCGGTGGCGCGCTGCTCGCGGCCGGCGCCATCCCGGCCTCCCGCTCGGTCGCCGTCTGGTCGGGCCCGTGGGGCTGGGCAATCGCGCCGTTGGCAGGGAGCTCAGGTTGGCCGGTCGCGGTCGGCTTGCTCCTGACCACCACGGCGGCGGTAGCGGTCATCGCCCGGCGCCGGTCCGGCGCCGCCGGCGCCGAGGTGTTCCTGGCCCGAGCCGAGACCCGGTCCGGCTTGACCGCCTCGGCGTTCACGCTCGACTACCGGTCGGCGACGCTCGCCTACCGCTCAGCCCTGCCGGCCCGATTGGCCCGGCGGGTTCGGGTGCCCCGCCCGGCGCGGCCGCGGCTGGTGGTCGTGTGGCGCGACGCGATCGCGATGGCACGCGAGCCGTCCCGTCTCGGCTGGGCGACGCTGTTCGCCGCCGCCGGCACCGTGGAGGCGCTCACCCATCCGGGACGAGCGATCCCCGCGGGCGTCGCGGCGGTCGCGTTGTACCTCGCCGCCGGCTTGCTGTGCGAGCCACTCCGGCTCGACGTCGATGCCCCCGACACGAGCGTGCTGCTCTTGTCGTGGCCGTTCGCTCGTGTGTTGCTCGCGCACTGCGCGATCCCGGCGCTCGCTCTGTTCGCGGTCGCCGCCGCCGCGATTGTCGCCACCGTGGCGGCGGGCGCCGCCAGCGCCGGAGCGCTTCTGTTGATCCCGACCGTGCTCGCACCGACAGTCGCCACCGCGGTTCTGTGCGCCGCGCTGTCCGCGCGCCGGGGTGGGCGGGTCGACGAGGGCCTGCTCGGCCGGATTCTCACGCTCGACCCGAACAATCCGGTCGGAGCAGTCGTGATCGTGCTCTGGCTGCTCCCGTGGCTGATCACCGCGACCGCCGTCATCGGCGGAGCGCTGCTGATCCTCGGCCACGCCGCCGCGGGCCACGGCTCGCTGATCCTCGCCGGCATCATCGCCCTCGGGCTGACCGCCGCTGCCTGCGCGGTGCTCGCCGGCGCGGCCCGGGGATCAAAGCGCCCCGACCGCTGACCCCCCGGGCCTGGTCGACCAGCGAAAGCCCGGCGGCAGGTTGGCCCCGCGCACCGTGCAGTCCGCCGCCGCGACCTCGACCGCAGCGGTCGCGGCCGTCAGCAGCGCGTCGGGGTCGCCTGCGTCGTGCTGGTTCAGCGCGTGCGCCGTCCACCAGGTCAGGAACCCCGCGACGAACGCGTCGCCGGCACCGATCGTGTCGACCACCTCGACGACGGGCACCGGGACCGACCGCTCGCCGAACTCGGTCAGGACGGTGGTTGGCGACGGTCCGTCGGTGACGAGCACGGCGGCCGGCCCCTGCTCGAGCAGGCCACGCGCGGCCGTGAGCGGTGGCTCCCCCGGGCGGAGCAACCGCAGGTCGTCGGTGCTCACCTTGACGATGTCGACCTGGCGCACGACCGTGTCGATCAGCTCGCGGTAGGCGGGCAGGTCGGGCACCGCCGCCGGTCGACAATTCGGGTCGAGCAGGATCGTCGCACCGGGTGGCCGCTGCCGAATCAGCGCGGTCAGGCTCGACGCCGTCGGCTCGATCAGCAGTCCGAGGCCGCCCAGCGAGATCGCATTGCACCCGTCGAGGACCTCGGCCGGGAAGTCGTCGGTCGTGAGCTCCGCCGCCGAGGTTCGCTCGAGGTAGAACTTGTACTCGGCGGTGCCGAGCTCGTCGAGCCGGGCAATCGCGAGCGTGGTCGGCGCCGGCGTGGGATCCGGGACCGCGATTCGAACGCCCGCCTCCTCGAGCGCGGAGCGCAGTTGCTCGCCGAATCGGTCATCGGACAGCCTGCCCAGGAACTGGCAGTTGCCGCCGAGTCGCGCGATCGTCCGCGCGACGTTGAACGGAGCGCCACCCGGCACCGCATCTACCGATCCGGATGCGTCGATCACGAGATCGATCAACGCTTCGCCCGCGACCGTGATCACGACTGCTCCTCGCGGATGTCGGCGGCCACATCGAACACGCGCCGGATGTTATGGCCGATGGCGCTCGTCGGCGATCCCGGCCGGCCGCTCCGGTACCGCTAGCCCTACCGAGCAGGACTCCGGCTGTCCGGCTGTTCAGGACCCGGCCCGATCGTCACCCTCCCGACCATGCTGAACACACCGATCGCCACCGCTGCAGCCCGTGCCGTCGACCTGACCAAGACGTACGGCACGGGCGATGTTGCAGTCCGTGCTCTGGACGGGGTCAACGTCACGTTCGAGCGTGGCCGGTTCACGGCTGTCATGGGGCCTTCGGGGTCCGGCAAGTCGACGCTGATGCACTGCCTGGCAGGGCTCGACACGCCGACGTCGGGTCACGCCTTCATCGGGGACGACGAGACTGGGCAGCTCGATGACGCGGCGCTCACTGGGCTGCGACGAGATCGCGTCGGCTTCGTGTTCCAATCGTTCAACCTGGTCCCGACGCTCACGGCGGGCGACAACATCACGCTCCCGAGTGACCTCGCCGGCACGCAGCTCGACCGGGAGTGGTTCGACTACCTCGTCGACCGGCTCGGGATCGCGGAGCGCCTGTCGCACCGGCCGAGCGAGCTGTCCGGCGGCCAGCAGCAGCGGGTCGCGTGCGCGCGGGCGTTGATCGGTCGGCCCGAGCTGATCTTCGCCGACGAGCCGACCGGCAACCTCGACTCGAACGCCTCCGCCGAGGTGCTCGAGTTCCTGCGCCGGTCGGTCACCGACGACGGTCAGTCGATCGTGATGGTGACCCATGACGCCCGCGCGGCCGCCTACGCCGACCGTGTCGTGTTCCTCGCCGACGGCCAGGTGGTCGGGGAGCTGTCCTCGCCGACCGCCGACGCCGTCCTCGAACAGATGAAGAAGCTCGGGAGCTGACATGCGCAAGGTAACCATCAGCGGGCTACTCGCCCGCAAGCTGCGTCTCGCGCTCACCGCGTTGGCGATCGTGCTCGGGGTGACATTCGTCACCGGCACGCTGATCCTCGGTGACACGCTCAACAGCACGTTCAACAACCTGATCGGCACCGCGTACCAGCACGTCAGCTTCGAGATTCGCGGCAAGGCGGTGCTGAACGAGAGCGGGCCCGCCGCCGTCCAGGGCACGACCGACCGCAAGCCGGTCCCGGAGTCGCTCGCGGCGGAGGTCAGCCGGGTGCCGGGCGTCGCGTTCGTGCACGGCTCCGTTCAGGGCTACGCCCAGTTCCTCGACCGCAGCGGCAACGCGATCGGAGGCGGCGGCGGTTCGACGCTCGGCTTCTCGTTCGATCCCAACCAGCAACTGTCCCCCTACCGGTTGGTCGACGGCAGTGCGCCGACGACCGCCGACGACGTCGTGATGGACAAGGCCACTGCGACCCAGCATCACTTCGCCGTCGGCGACCGGGTGCTGATGAATCTCCCGAACCGGCCGCAGACGTTCACGATCACGGGCATCGTCACCTACGGCAGCGACGACAACCTCGCGGGAGTGACCCTGGCGGGTTTCGATCTGCAGACTGCACAGGCGATCTTCAATTCCCGGGGTCACTACGACACGATCAACGTGCTCGCCGCCCCCGGGGCGAACAACGTCAACCTTGCGCGTGCGATCGCGCGGCTGTTGCCGCCCGGCGTCGAGGTCGTCAGCGGCCAGGCGGTCGCGAACGAGCTCTCGAGCGCGGTCGACAACACGCTCGGGTTCATCTCCACCGTGCTCCTGATCTTCGCGGCGATCGCGCTGTTCGTCGGCGGGTTCACGATCTTCAACACGTTCTCGATCACCGTCGGGCAGCGAACCCGCGAGCTCGCGCTGCTGCGCGTCGTCGGGGCGAGCCGGCGGCAGGTGTTCCGCTCGGTCCTCGGCGAAGCCGCGCTCACCGGACTCGTCGCTTCGCTGATCGGCCTCGGGCTCGGAGTGCTGGCCGCGCTCGGTCTCAAGGCGCTGCTCAAGGCGTTCGGCATCGAGTTGCCCTCGGCGCCGCTGGTGTTCGAGGCCCGCACGGTGGTGGTCGCGATCGGCGTCGGCGTCGGGGTGACGGTGATCTCGGCGATCGTGCCGGCGCGGCGCGCGGTCCGGATCGCGCCGGTCGCAGCGCTGGTGGAGGACGCCGGTTCCGGGGACGAGATCGTGGGCCGGCGACGCGTGATCGGTGGTATCGCGGTTGCCGCGCTGGGCGTGCTCGCGGTGGTCGCAGGTCTGGCGAAGCCGACCGTCGCGCTGGTCGGCATCGGCGCGGTACTCGTGTTCATCGCCGTCGGAATGCTCGTGCCGGTGCTCGCCCGGCCGCTTTCGAGCGCGCTCGGACGTCCGCTCGCCTCACTCCTGGGCGCGCCCGGAAAGCTCGGGCGCGAGAACTCGATGCGCAATCCGCGCCGCACGGCGCAGACCGCGTCGGCGCTGATGATCGGACTCGCGCTGGTGTCGACGATCGCCGTCCTCGGCGCATCGCTGAGCACGTCGGCGAAGAACAGCGTCGACAGCGCGATCAGCGCCGACTACATCGTCACCGGCTCGGGCGGGTTCAGTAAATCGGTCGCTCCGACCGTCGCGCGCCTCCCCGGGGTCGCGACGACGACCACGATTTACCAGGGCCAGTTTGAGTTCAGGGGCTCGCTGTCTACGCTCGTCGCGGCGACCCCCGCCAACCTGTCGAAGACGGTCACCCTACATGTCACCTCGGGGCAAGGAGCTCGGGCGATGGCCGCCGGACAGTTGCTGGTCGACACCAACACCGCCACGGCCGACAACCTCCACGTCGGCTCGGCCGTGCCGGTCAAGTTCGCGCAGACAGGCGCCGCGACGATGACAATCGGCGGGATCTACAAGCCGAATCCGCTCGTCGGTAGCTTCGTCGTCGGCGCCGGGTTCTTCCTCTCGCACTTCGACAACCCACTCCCGATCGGCGTCCTGCTCAGCACGTCGCCCGGTGCGCCCGATCTGGGGCCGGCGCTGAACCGCGTGCTGACGCCGTACGCCAACGTGGGTTACAAGACGCGAGCCCAGTTCGAGCAGTCACAGCAGAACAAGATCAACCAGGAACTCGGGCTGGTGTACGTGCTGCTCGCGCTCGCGGTGCTCGTCGCGCTGATCGGGATCATCAACACGCTGATGCTGTCGGTGTTCGAACGCACGCGCGAGATCGGCCTGCTCCGCGCGGTCGGGATGAAGCGCCGGCAGGTCCGGGCGATGATCCGTTCGGAGGCCGTGATCGTCGCACTGTTCGGCGCCGTCGTCGGCATCGTCGTCGGGGCGGGGCTCGGCATCGCCCTGGCCTCGTCGCTCCGTCGCAGCGGCGTCACCAACATCGCGGTCCCGATCCCGAGCCTGATCGCGTTCGTGATCCTGTCGGCGGTGCTCGGTCTGATCGCGGCAACCTGGCCGGCGCGACGAGCGGCGAACCTCGACGTGCTCGCTGCGATCGCGACCGAGTGACCACCTGGTGGCGTGGCGGTGCGACGGCGCCGCCACGCCATATGGCGCGCTCACCGTACGGTGTAGGCGACCACCTGTGGATTCCCGCGTACCGTGCTCGTGATCCCGCCGCCGGCCGGAACGATGATGGTGTTGCCGGCGATCGCGATCGGCGCGTTCGTCGATGTGGGCAGCTGGTGGCGGTAGACGATCTTGCCGGTGCGGGCGTCCAGTGCGAGCAGCACGCCGTCGTACAGCGTCGTGAACACGAGATCGTTAGACACGGTGGCCGCGCCGATCGGCATATAGGGCACCTTCGTGTCCCACTGCACCTTGCCGGTGGCGAGGTTGAGAGCCTCCACCTCTCCCCTGAGCGGACCGGCAGCCTTGACGGGCACGGGGTAGTTCAGGTTTGTGTAGGTGAGCGGCAGATCGATGGTGGCCACGTACAGATTGTTGCCCGCGACGGCCAGGTCGCTCAACGCGCCGCCGAGCGACCCGGGGAGGATCGTGTAGGGCGCTTTCAGCGTGATCTTGTGCTCCAGCGCCAGCAGCGAGTCGTCGTCGTGGCCGTTGTGCTCGCCGATCGGGGTCTTCCAGATCAGCTTGCCGTTTTGGGCGTTCATCTCGTAGACATATCCCACCTTGCCGGACCCGATGACCACCGGAACGCCGTTGACGCTCGCCGAGATCGGCGAGGTCTGCAGATCGTGGTCCTCGAAGTCGTTGGGTACGCCCTGGTAGTACCAGCGCAGCTTCCCGGTCGCGGCGTCGAGGCTCACGTCGCTGTCGTTGTAGAGCAGCCGGGCCGGGGTCTTCATCGCCGCGACGGGCGTTTGATACGGATTGCCGATCCCGTAGGTCACCGAACCGTCGCTACTGACGAGCGGTGTCTCCCAGGCGCCGCCGGCGCCGAGGCCGAGCGACTGCACGCCTGGGTCGGGTCCGGTCGTCGTGTTGAACTTCCAGAGCTGCTTCCCGGTCGCCGCATTCAGCGCAATCAGCACGCCGCCGCCGGACCCCGAGCCGTACTGGCTGGCGAGATACACGCGTCCGTTCGCGACCTGCGGCTGGATGCCGAACGTGCCTTCGCCGGAATTGAGCAGCCCGCTGTTGGCCCAGATCGCCCGGCCGGTCGCGGCGTTCAGCGCGAACACAGTGGTCGGCGAGGCCCCGTAGACGACCCCGTCTGAGACGGCGACGCCGTTCGGCCCGGGTCCGCTCTTCTCGGCCTCGTCGAGGCGGCATTCCCACTGGAGCTTGCCGCTCGAGAGCGCGAGCGCGTACACGTTCGAGTACAGATCCTGCAGATACACGATGCCGTTCTGCACGACCGGATTCGCGGCCAGCGAACCGTACGGGGATATCCCCACTGCCGCCTTTCCCGAGAGCTTGAACGTCCAGGCCTCGGCGAGCTTCGACACGTTCGCCGAGGAGATCGTCGAGCCGGCGGCGTCCCGGGTGTTCGCGAGGTCGCCATTCGGATCCGGCCAAGAGCCTGAGGTTGTGGCAGCAGGAGCAGCCGCTGCCTTCGCGCCGGAGCCGCACGCGGCGAGCGCCCCGGTCGGCTTGTTGCTCGAACCGCTTGGGCCCCCGCAGGCCGCGAGCGTGAGGGCTGCCGCCACCGCCACGCCCACCCACAGGCGGGTATCTGAAGCTCTCATAGCATCCTCCTCGACGCGTGATATCATGTAGATACTACATGGATGTCAAGGCGCTGTCAGGGCTTCAACGCGTCAGCCCGAGCGCTCGCGACGCCCGCGCCGCGCCCTCGGTCAGTGACCGCAGCTTCGCCCACGCGATCTGCGGGTGGGTACGTCCGCCGAATCCGCAGTCGGTTCCGGCGATCACGTTCTCGGCCCCGACGACCGAGGCGAAGCGCCCGATCCGCTGCGCGACCAGGTCGGGGTGCTCGACGACGTCGGTCGAGTGGGTGACGACGCCCGGCACGAGGATCTTGCCTTCGGGCAGACACACGTCACGCCACACCGCCCACTCGTGCTCGTGGCGGGCGTTCGCGCCCTCGATCAGGTAGGCCTGCGCCTTGACCTCGAGCAGCACGTCGACGAGGTGGACGAGCTCGAGATCGTGGGCGTGCGGGCCGTGCCAGCTGCCCCAGCACATGTGGTAGCGCACGCGCTCCTCGGGGATGTTCGCCAGCGCGTAGTTGAGCGCGCGCACCCGCGTTCGGCAGCGCTCGCGGAACGCCTCGAGTCCCATCTCAATCCCGATCCGGTCCCACAGCGCCGGCAGCCACGCATCATCGACCTGCAGCACGAACCCGGCGTCGACGATCAGCTCGTACTCGACGCGAAGCGCCTCGGCGAGCGCGTACAGGTAGTCGACGTCGGCGTCGTAGAACGCGTTCGCGCGGTAGACCTCGAGACTCGCCGGCGCGGTCGACGTCAGGAACGCGTCCTCGCCGGGATCGCAGGCGCGCAGGATCTCGATCTCGCGCTTTAGTTGCTCCTGACCCGCGTAGGAGATCGGCCCCGTGCACACCCACCGCAACCGCCGTGCGCTCACCTGCCCGCTCGCCGTGTAGAACAGCGTCCCGCGCTCGGTCGCGAATCGGTAGAACGCGTCAAACTCCTCGCGGTCGCGACCCTGTGCGATCAGCGGCTTCTCGTCGGAGGCATCGGTTACTTCGAACCCCGCGAACCGGTCGTCCGCGAACGACAGCCAGTCGCCGCCTTTCGTGTATTCGCCCTCGTTGATCAGATCGAGGCCGAGCTCGCGCTGCCTGGCGACGATGTTCGCGACCGCGCCGCGCAGCTCCGCCTCGCTCGCCGGCGCGACGTCATCGGCGTACGGCAGGCTGCCGGCGTGCGTCGTCAGGATTCGCGAGGTGCTCCGCTTCATCGCTGCGCACAGCGTAAATCGGGCAGCTCTGGGTAGTACACGACCTCGTGAACGAGTTAGAGATCCTCTGGCGGCTTGGCCTTGCTCTCGTGCTGTCGTCGGTCATCGGCGTCGAGCGTGAGATCGGGCAGAAGTCCGCCGGCCTGCGCACGTATACGCTCGTTGGCGTCGGTGCGGCGGTCTTCATGCTGGTCAGCACGTACGGCTTCAGCGACGTGATCGGGAACCCGCACACAGTCCTCGACCCGTCGCGGGTCGCCGCCCAGATCGTGTCTGGAATCGGCTTCATCGGCGGCGGCATCATTTTCGTGCGGCGCGACACCGTCCGCGGTCTCACCACGGCTGCGGGCGTGTGGGTGACGGCGGGCGTCGGAATGGCGTGCGGCGGCGATCTGCCGCTGGTGGCGGTCTCGACCACGCTGATCTACCTGCTTGTCGCGTTCGGCTATCCGTTCCTGCTGCGGATGCTTCCGCGCTCGCGGTTTGCGCCGTCAGACCTCCGTCTCGTGTACGTCGACGGTCGGGGGCTCTTGCGCGAGGCTCTGGTGCAATGCGCGGGGCGCGGATTCTCGATTTCCGACCTCGAGATCAAGCGCGAGCAGGATGGCGCCCAAAATGGTCATCCGCGCCAGGTCACCGTCGACCTCGAGATTCGGGGACAGGGTTCCGTCACCGAGCTCGCGTCCGAGCTGAACGAGCTCGACGGGGTCGTCAGCGTGCACGCCGGCGACGCCAACGAGTTCGCCTACTGACCTCTGGCCAGCCCCGGGACGATCAGCACCTTGGCGGACGCTTCGGCGTCGAGCGCGGTCGTCATCGCGAGCGGAGCGTCTTCGATCGCGAACCGGTGAGAGACGATCTCGCCGAACGGGATCTTCGGGTGATGGCGAGCGAGCAACGCGAGCGTTCCCTCGTAGCAGCGCAAGTCCTCGCCGCCGACGCCGAGCAGGGTGAGGCTCCGTCCGCAGATCACCGCCGGGTTGAACGCCTCGTCGCCCATGTCGACGAACGCGCCGACCTCGATGATCGTGCCGCCGTCGCGGACGATCGCGGTTGACTGCGCGAACGCGCCGGGGAACCCGGTCGCGTTGACGACGACGTCGGCGCCCTCGCCGTGGCAGCGCTCCCGCACCTCGCGCGTCGCGCTGTCACCTGGCGCGAGCGCGACCGCGTCGGCCACGCGCGCGGCGATCCGGCGGCGCTTTTCGGAGGGGTCGAGCACCAGCAACTGCCCCGCGCCCATCAGCGAAGCCTTGATCGCGTGGGCGAGTCCGAGCGGGCCGGCCCCGATGATCGCGACCGCGTCGCCCGGCCGGAACCCCGCCGGCCGTCGCAGCGCCGCCGCTCGCTCGAGGCTGTGCGTGACCGCGAAGATCTCGGTCAGCACCGCCACTTCGTCCGGAAGCTCGTCGGGAACCCGGAACATGGCGGTGCCGGGCTTCAGGTAGAGGAACTCCGACCACCCGCCGAACAGGTGCGGCGCGACCGCGCAGGTCAGAGAGTTGCCGTAGTTCTCGAGGTTCCGGCACAGGTAGTACGGGAACCCCCGCGCGCACACGTGGCAGCGGCCGCACGCCCGGTTCGGGGCCGGGATCACGCGGTCGCCGGCGGCGAGCGGGGTCCCGTCGAACGCGTGCGCGCCGCCGGCGCCGACCTCGGCGACGACGCCCACGTTCTCATGCCCCTGGATGATCGGGAACGGGGTGCTGCGCTCATACTCGGTGCCGAGATACTGCTCGGTCTCACCCCGATAGGTGTGCTTGTCGGTGCCGCAGATCCCCGACGCGAGCATCCTCAGCAGCACCGCACCCGGCTCGATCGCCGCTGGGTATGGGTAGTCGCGGACCTCGAGCTGTTGTGGCGCCAGGAGGGTGGCTGCCCGGACGGTGCTCGCCGCGGTCGTCATTCACCGGTGAACGTATACATATCGGCAGGCGTAAGCTCGCGGCGTGGCGCGGCACGATCAAGGCCCTTACCGCTCGAGCTCGGTCAACTCGTACCTGATCGAGACAAGAGTCGGCGCGGCCGTGGCGCTGCTGGTTCTCGCCGCCGGCGTCGTGCTCGACCTCACGACGGAGAACTTCTGGGCCCGTAACGCCCTGCTGGCCGGCCTCCTGTCGAGCCTGATCGTCGTCATGCTGTCGGCCGCGGTCTTCAATGAGGCGGTCGAGCGCCGCAACCGGCGGCGGTGGAGCGTCCTCGCCCAATACGTGATGCTCGAGCTCGTCCGTCAGGCGCGGCTCGTGTGGACCAGCGTGATGGAGGTGGCGGGGCTGATGGCGCCCGACGCAACTGACGCCGGATCGATCGATGCCGCCGCCCAGGTCGTCCACGACGCCGAGCGGTTGAAGGCCGCGGTCCGCGACGCGGTCGCCGACGACGCCAAACAGCGGCGGCTGCACGAGGGGGTCTCCGCGTTCGTCGTCCACGGCGACGAGGTGCTCGGGCGATGGGCGGGGGTCATGCTCAACGCCAACGCGTACGCCGAGATCATCGACCGGCACGTCGAGCTCGCGAGCGACGTCGCCTGGCTCGAGAGCCTGCTCGACAGCAGGCATCCGACCGACGACTTCGTCAAGCGACGCCGGGGCGCGGCCAGCCCGGCACTCCAGATCGAGGGAAACATCGACGACGACACCCTGACCGACAGGATCGTCGCAATCACGCAGCTCGCCGAAGGGCTCGACCGGGCGACCCTCCAGCTGGCCCTGCGCATCGTCCCCGTTGAATGGTGGGCGGCGCGCCTGGGCACGACGGTCCCGGCGGCGAGCTTCGCCGAGAACGCCGAGACGGTGGGCGCAGCCGACCGCGCGAGCTAGATAGGCGCGCACAGCGCCCTGAAGGTCTCACGTATCAGGCCGCCCGGGTCGGCCCCGGGAGTGTTGGGTTCGCGCTCCCACCGGCTCAGCTGCAATGACCCCTCGACCACGAGCCGGCACCGTCCGAACCGACGCTCGGTCAGCCGTGCCGGGAGCTCCCGAGCGTCGGTCCCGGAAGCAACCAGGTCGGCGAGCACGAGCGCGTCCTCGATCGCCAGGCCGACGCCCCACGCCATCTGCGGCGTCGTGGTGTGTGCCGCGTCTCCGATCAAGACCGCGCATCCGGCCCCCCACGGCGGCGGAACCAGCAGCCAGTACAGCCCCCGGAAATCGATCTGCGCGGGGTCGGTGATCTGCGCGGCAATCTCGGGCACCACGAACCCGAACGCCGACAGGCGCTCGTGGAGCATGTCCAACAGGCGATCCGCCGGCGGCCGGTCCGGCCCCGTGCTGGAGTCGAGCATCCACACATACGCCCGTTCCAGCCCGATCGGCACCAGACCGAGCCGCGTATCGTGCCCCAGCATCATCGTGTAGCGCTCGAGCTGAGCGGGCTTGCGAACGTCGAGCCGCCAGATGACCTGACCCGCGTACGTGGGCCCGGGGGCATCCGGG
>CAVWKC010000029.1:0-20332 GCA_963755525.1 uncultured Solirubrobacterales bacterium
CGCCCCGAGCACGCCGGCGGCGGTGACCCACTCGGGTGTCGTGATGACCACGGTCTGGTCGGCCCGATCGACCGCGAACTGCGCGAGCGGGTCGGTGATGCCGGTGCCGAGGTCGAGGATCACGACCTCGTAGAAGCGCTCGAGGAAGTCGAGCAGGCGGCTGTAGAGCCCCGGCGTCATCTGCGCCATCACCTCGGCGTGGGCGGGCGCGCCCAGCAGGTGCAGGCCGGTGGGGAGCCGCGCCACGTACGGGTTGAGCTCGGCCGGCGACTCGATCTGGGTCGAGTCGGCGAGCAGGTCCGCGAGCGAGCGCGTGGACCGCTGCTCGTCGGGGGCCAGCGCGGACAGCGTGCCGAAGTCGGGGTTGGCGTCGAGCGCGACGACGCGGAGGCGCAACTGCTCGGCGAGCAGGTTGCCGAGCACGAACGAGATCGTGGTCTTCCCGACACCGCCCTTGGGCGAGATCACCGCCACCGTGTTCGGGCGGGTCATCGTCGGCGCGTGCGCGAGTTGCTCGTCGACCGACCACTCGCGGCGCTGAAGCTCGCTCGAGAGCGTCATCTTCAGCCACGTCGTCAACCGGGTGAGCGGGCCCGTCGCCAGGGGTCGGCCGGCGCGCATCGGTTGCGCATACACGTCCCGTCGCGACATCGTCGGCCGCGGCGCGGCGTCGCCGATGAGCTGCTCGGGCGGCGCGTCCGCGCCGACCCCCGGCAGCCCGTCGATACCACGGGTCGAAGCCGTCTCCTGGGCCGGCTCGAGCTCCCCGCTCTGCGCTTGCCCGACTCCCTTGAGGGTTCCAGGTTCCACCGTCTGCCTCCTTAGCCGCTCACGCGAGAGTACCAGCGCCGGCGCAACGCTGATGCACCTCAAACCCGGCACGAGCAGCCGAAGTTGTGGCGCCCGGGCGAGCTCGTCGGACCGGCGCGCAAACCTCCGGGCACCTGCCATCATCGGCTGGGGATGACCGCCGCGACTCGGCTTTTGTGTGCCTGCCTGGCTTGCGTTGTCCTCGCCGGCTGCGGGGGGAGCAGCAGCAGCTCGAATCAGCAGCAGATCGCAGGGGTGTTCAGCGCGGTCGACACCGCGATGGCACGCGGCGACTACGCGGGCGCGTGCTCTCACTTCTCCGCGCGCCAGCAGGCGAACATCGCCGCCGGCGCGCGCAAGGCGGGGTTGAAGGTCACGTCCTGCGCCGGCGCGCTCACGGCGCTGATCAAGGTGACCGGGATCACGCGCGCCCAGCTCGCGCAGACGTTCGGCGGCGCGAAGGCGCCGAAGCTGCGCTCGGTGTCGGTGCACGGCAACCAGGCGACGGTCACGTTCACAGACAGCGCCAACGGCCACCCCTACACCGAGACCGACGCGCTCGTGCGCGAGGACGGTCAGTGGAAGGCCGACCGGATCCTCAAGCGCACCCAGTCCGGGTGACGCCGGGATCCCCGGTGGCGCGCGTCGCTACACCCCCGGTGGCGCGCACCGCCTGAACCGCCGCGCCCCCGCTCAGAGGCCGTGCAGGTACGTGTGGATCAGCGGGTCCCCGACCAGCGCAGCGACGATACCCCCGGCGGCCAGGAACGGCCCTAGCGGCAACTGCGTCTTGCGCGCCGCGCGCACGCCGACCCGCCGGGCGATCACGACGCCCACACCGAGGCTCCCGAGCAGCGCGAACAGCAGTGCGACGATCACCGCGGGCCCGAGATAGAGCCCCATCACGGCGAGCAGCTTGACGTCGCCCATCCCGAGGCCGGCGGGGTTGACGAGCGCGGCGACAAGCAGGAAGCCGCCGGCAATCCCAGCCCACAGCAGCCGCTTGGGCTCGCCGGCGGGGTCGAGCGCGAGGCCGAGCGCCAGCCCGACCAGGGCGGCCGGACCGGTGATCCGGTTCGGGATGATCCGGCGGTCGATATCGATCAGCGCGCACGGGACGAGCACCAGCACGAGCACGCCCCGGAGCACGGCGTTGGCCGATGAGCTCTGGACGGCGGCGACGGCGGCTGTTAGCAGCGCGGTCGCGGCGATCACCGCGGGCGACGAGAGCCACTTACGCGCACGGTCGCCGCTGCCCTCTTCACCCACGAGGCTACGTTCCGGCCTGGCGGCGCCCGAGGCGCTGCGCTTGTGCTCTGCTGTCGACATCGGCGGCGGCGCGACCCGAGTGTACGCCGCGCCTCCACAACACCCGCCGGTCTCAGCTGTCGAGACGGAACGACCCCAGAACGGTGGCCGGGTTGAGGTTGACTCCGCGACCGGGCTCGTCCACGACGACGAGGTCCAGCAGCACGCCCGCGCGGGGCACCACCAT
Organism: uncultured Solirubrobacterales bacterium; assembly: GCA_963755525.1. Taxonomy (GTDB): domain Bacteria; phylum Actinomycetota; class Thermoleophilia; order Solirubrobacterales; family Solirubrobacteraceae; genus Palsa-465. Next base: position 2,306 of record CAVWKC010000029.1, read on the forward strand.
CAGCCACCACCGCTTGAACGCCTCCGCGTCGGGCGCCCGGGTCGAGTAGCTCTCGCTCACGATCCGCGCCTCCTCGGCGCCGTTGACGGTGACCGCGCTGACCGCCGTGTGCACGTTCCTCACCGACGGGTTGGCCGAATCCGAGGCCATCAGGTTGGTGGCCACCTGGTCGATGTCGAACTGGAGCTTGGAGTTGAACCCGAGCATGAGCTGGTCGCTGGTCTTCTGGATCGGTTGGCCGGCGAGCGTCAGGAACCGGACCGAGGCAGTCTTCGGCAACCCGCCGACGCCGCTGTCGGGGGCTGGCTTGAACCCGCTCGGGGCGAGGAACGAGAACCCGTGCTCGTGGTAGCGGACCCATCCGGCCGGGGCTGTGCCGCCGGGGATCGAGGTCGGCAGCCCGGGCGGGATCGCGGCGGCGAAGTTCAGCGGGTGGGTCTGCTTCGCGGCCGTCTGGGCGACGGTGCGCGCGGCGGCGGCGACCGCCGCGGTGTTCGGAGTCGTGCTCGACGTGCTCGAGGAGGCGGAGCCGCAGCCCGCGGCGAGCGTCGCCAGCAGCGTTGCCAGCCCGAGTCTCAATGCGATTCTTTGTGCCACTGGCCGCCGTCCTCCCGCGTCTCGGGTGGGCTGTAGGTTGCGCTCGAGCTGCCGTCGTTCAGGTTTGCACCGACGCCGGGGCCGGCGCTCAGCTGGGCGCCCACGTTCGTGCTCGAGCGGGTGATCTGGTAGTTCTGGAGCGTCTCGGTCCCGTTGGAGTTCAGCTGGCTGATGAGATCGCCGATCGGAGCGGTATTGCCGGTCAGGATCGAGTTGACGTCCTGCTCGGCCTGCGGGTCGTTCGAGAGGTTCAGCGTGCCCGTGAACACCGAGCCCACGCCGGAGCCGCTGTAGCCGTCGCTCGACACCGACAGCAGCGGCTCGTCCCCGCCCTCGCCCGACGAACCGCCCTCCTTCGAGCCCGATTCCGATCCCGACTCCGAGCCCGAGCCCGACCCGGGGACCTCGGCCTTGGCGTTCGTCGGCGTCGACAGGCCCCAGACGCCGTCGGCGTAGGCGCTGATCTCGAGCGTCTCCGGCGTGCCGTTCGGCGAGAACGTCACGGACACCTCGCCGTTGACGTTGCCGGCGCCGGTTGCCTGGCCGAACAGCGCGTCGGTCAGGCCGCCGTCGGCGCTGCCGTCGAGGCCGGCCGTGAGCTGCCAGTCGCCCTTCTCGGAGCCCGAGTTGATGTGCTCCATGCCCGCGTGGGCGTCGATCGAGGCGCCCACGCCGGCCGACAGCGGTCCGAAGTTGACTCCGGCCTTGGCGTCGCCGCTGCCCTGGAGGCCCCCGCCGGTCGATGTCGAAGTGAGGTACTTCTTCGGTAGCGAGCCCTGGTTCGGCGCGCCCGATGCGCCCGTGAGGCTGTCGAACAGCCCGGTGATGGTGCCGCCGAAGATCGGGACCGAGCCCGCCGTCGAGCTCACGACGTCGTGGACCGTGAGACCCAGCGCGCTTCCCTGGGAGATGCCGTTGAACGCGCTCTGGCCCTTTGACCAGCTCGGGAACGTCCACGTCTCGCTCTGGTCGCCGTAGCCCCCGCCGCCGATCGACGCGTCGGCGTCCGCGCCACCGAGCGGTCCGAGTTCGACGCCGGCGCCGACCTGCGCCGACACGCCGACCGTGCCGGTGTTGACCGCGGTGATCGTCGACGTTCCGTTGCTGAGCTTGGTCAGCGTGATCGTGTACGAGTGCCCACCGTCGACGATCGCGACGCGCCCGCTGTAGCCGACGTTCTTGGTCGACGCGCTGACTGGATACGGCGTCGGCGCGCCGCATCCCTGACCGACGATCTTCTCGACCAGGCACTGCACGTCGCGCACGAACGTCGGCCCGAACGACTGCCAGAACACCGCCGCCAGCGAGACCACCAGGGCCACCACGACCAGGACGCCGGCGTACTCGACCATGTCCTGACCGCGCTGGTCGGCGAGCAAACGGCGAGCGGAACGACGGATCCACAGCACCCCTGGCAGTTAGCCCGATCCCAGAACGCGCGCCAAGAGCCCGGAGGTTCATCTTGACCGGGCCGGGGGCCCAGGTTCGAATGGGCCCTTTGGGTGCGGCGCGGTGGCCCGACGGTCTGGTTACGCTCCGAAGTCAGGTGCCGAGCGCCACCGACATCGAGCGTTTTGCCGGCCTTCCGCACCGCTCGCTCCCCGGCGGGCTGACGGTCGTCGAGGCCAACACCGGGAAGTCGCGCCGGCGAGGTCTTTCCCGGCTCGACTCACTTCCCGGCGACCAGGCATTGCTGATCCCGAAGTGCCCGTCGGTGCATACGTTCGGCATGCGGTTCGCGCTCGACCTGATCTGGCTCGGCAAGGGCGACGCCGTCGTCCGCGTCGACCGAGACGTGCCGCCGCGGCGTATGCGCATCTGCACCCGGGCACGGGCGGTGGTCGAGACCGTCGCCGGCGAAGCGGACGCGTTCCTGTCGGCCGGCCTGGCTGCCGAGCCAACCGCGCCGGTCGAGCCCACCGCGCCCGCCGAGGCGGACCGCTAACCCACTGCGCTGCCCTGCGGCGCCCTTGCCCCCGGCGGCCCAGCCTCGCCGCAGAACGGACACGGCGCCGCCAGGATCGGCTCGCCGCACCAAGAGCACGGGACGGCTCCGGACGCGAACGCCAGCTCGGCCAGCCAGTCGAGGCTGCTCGGCACGCCGACCGCCTCGACCAGCCGTGAGGAGCCCCACCAGTCGGGTCCGTGCATCGTCGGCGGGAGCTCGCGCACGGGCACGTCGCCCAGCGCCGGCGCCACCACGTCGAGGATCCACGACAGCTCGGCGGTCTCGGTCGGCGCCACGAGCAGCTGGATCGGGTTCTCGGACGGGGTCAGCGGCACGCTCGGCTCCCGGGAGATCGCCTGGACGAACGCCTCCGGCTGAAGCCCGACGCCGAACGCCGACCCCGGGAGCAGCGATCGGGCGTGGTGCATGAGCGACACCGACGGGTGCTGGAGGCCCGCCACGCTTCCGGTCCAGGCCAGCACGTAAAGCTCCGCCGCGACGATGTCGAGCGCGCCCGCGAGTGCGCCGGCCGACGGAGCCACCGGCGCGAGCGCCGCCGCCAGCGCCGCCAGCACGCTCGCCGCGAGCGGCGGCAGCGGGGTGACGTGCACCGCCACGCGGTCGGTCTGGAGCAGCGAGTGAACCGTCCGCACCCCGCGCAGCGTGTCCTCGGGAAGCCACCCGGCGGCGATCACGATCACCGCGTTCCCGCCCCGGAGCGGGCCCGCGATCGCGTCAAACAGATCCCGCAGATCTTCCTGTCCGGGTGGCCCCGGCACGGGCAGCGCCGCTGGTTGTCCGGAAAACAGCCGGTCGATCTCGCAGCCAACGCCGATCACCGTCACAGGGGCGCCCATCCCACCGAAGTGTCTCACGCGCGTCCGCCGGCACGCGCCGGTCCGGCCGCGGTAAGCATTCCGTTATCCCGGTCGGGGAACCGGCGGACGCTCGAGAACCGTCCGCTAGTATCGCGACGCGGAGGTGCGGGACTGTCCGATGCGGACCCGAAAGTCTGACATTCGCCGACCCGTTCGGTGGGTCAAGGGGATCCGGAAGGCCCTGAGCTGGACAGCGGCGTTCGTCGCGCTCGCTGCGCTGGCCGGGTGCGGTGGCTCGCACCACAAGACGAACACTTCGACCACGACTAAGACCACGACGAGCACGAGTCGCGGCCGGCCCGTCGCGAGCAAGCCACTCGTGACCGTCCAGGATGTTGCGGTCGGAGGCCTCGGACCCGAGCGCATGCGTTTGTCGATCTACGACCTGCGGCGCGATGGTCCGTATGTGGTCCTGGACTTCGGCATCACGTGCCTAACCACAAGCGGCTGCTCCCAGGAGCTCGACTTCGCCGCGCCGGCGCACTCCGGGACGGCGGTCTACGCGAACGCGAACAGACCGAGCGGTCTCATGCTCGTCGATCCCGTAGGGCAGAAGGAGTACCTGCCGGTACGTGACTCGCAGAACCGGCCGTTTACGTCAGAACTACCGTCGTTGGCCGATTCGCTGACCCATCTGGCCTGGGTCGTGTTCCCGGCGCCGCCCGCATCCGTCAGCTCGATCGACGTGGTCTTCCCGCTCGGCGGCCCGCAGGTACCCGCGATTCCGATCTCCTCATCGGCCAGCCCGCCCGTCGCGAGCGCGAACGTCACCGCCGCGCAGCCCGCGCCGTTCGCCGCCCCGCTCGGCAGCACGGCGACAGCGGGGCTGACCCTCCCAGTCAAGAACCTCGTAGATACGGTCGGAAACCCGAGCGGAAGCGACTCCGAGTCCGCCACGCAGGCAACGGTCACGCTCCGCAGCGACGTGCTGTTCCACTTCGCCAAGTCGAACCTCACCCCGACTGCGCACACGATCCTCGCCCAGGTCGCGCCCCAGATCAAAGCGCGTGCGATCGGCCCGGTTAGCGTGACCGGCTACACGGACTCAATCGGCACCGACGCGGTCAACATCCCGCTCTCCCACGCGCGCGCATCTTCGGTAGTGGCCGCGCTGCAGCCGCTAACCCCCGGCATCACCTACAAATCCCAGGGCCTCGGCTCGGCCGATCCGGTGGCGCCCAATACCAAGCCTGATGGGACCGACAATCCGGCAGGACGCGCGCTGAACCGGCGAGTGACGATCGTGTTCGCTGTCAAGGCTCCGAGTCCCCCGGCACCGCCACCATCCGCGCCCGCCGCCGCGACAGGTCAAACCGGGCAGTCGGGCCCGCTGAGCTTCGTCGTGAACAGCGGGGGCCAGACGACTCATTACCAGTTCACGATGGACGGCATGTTCCGCGAGGGCGATCTGGTCGTGCTGAGGATGACCCTCGATTGCCTGAGCGTGAAGGGCCAGGTCGCGGGCAACTCATGCGACGGCGAGACCGACCTCGGAGGCACCAACACGGTCCCGCCGCAGACGGAGAACGATGCCGTCGTGGAGTTGAACTCGCTCAGCGCTCTGTACCTGCGCGATCCCGCCACCGGGAACGAGTACATCCCTCTGCACGACACGGATGGAACGCCGCTTACCTCCGGCGTGGACGGCAACATCACGGTTGGCGACGCGTATCCGGAATGGATCTACTTCCCCGCGCCTCCCTCGTCGGTCTCAGCCTTGACAGTGGTCGCCCCGGGGGGCTCGTCCCAGGTCGCCGACGTGCCGATCGGCGCTTCGCCACCGGCCCAGCCCTGACAGCAGAAGAGCCCCGGATGACCGGGGCTCTCCGAGACTCGCGCGTTGACAGCTGCGGTATCAGCCGCCGCCGCCCTTCCCGCTGGTTCCGCTCAATACCTCTTTGATCAGATTGGTGATCCCGCTGGCCAGCGGTGACCAAACTCCCGTGGCGGCGACGGCGGCGATGATGACCGAGACGACCAGCAGCACGCCGGCGTACTCGACCATGTCCTGGCCGGTCTGCTCGCGCTGGACGCGCGCGACCGCCTTCTGCAAATAATCCGCCAGCCGCGCGGCGGCGGCATGGAGCTCGACCTTCGAGCGACTTGCCGTGCGAACCATGAGATTTGACATCTGTGGCGCTCCCTTGCGTCCGTTAGACCGATTGCACTTGATGAGGCTACGGTCGAGCAAGCATCTGCGCGAGAGTCCGGAGGCTCATTTGCGGGGGTCCGGGGGGCCCAATTTGGGCCTAGGCCCCAAGGGAAATGGACCGGGGCTAACGGGCGGTGCCGAGCCATAGCGCCGTGGCCTGCGCGCGATTCGCCGCGCCGAGCTTCGAGTAGATCCGGTTGACGTGGTTCTTCACGGTCTTCTCGCTCAACACGAACCGCTCGGCGATCTGGCCGTTCGTCAGCCCCTGCGCGATCAGGTTCATGATCTCGCGCTCCCGCGCGGTCAGCGACGCCGGCCCGAACGGGTCCTCAGGCGCCCCGGGAGTCCTCCGCAGCGCCTCGAACACCGTCCCGACGACGGCCGGAGACAGCACGGTCTCGCCCGCCGCGAGCTGACGGATCCGGGCCACGAGCTCGTCGGCGTCGAATTGACCGTGGACGAGATATCCCGACGCGCCGGCGCGGATCGCCGCCACGACCTGCTCCTCCTCGTCGGTGTAGGTCAGCATCATCACGCGGGCGCGCTCGGACAGCCGACCAGCGGCTTCGATGCCATCCATCACCGGCATCCGGACGTCGAGCAGGACGACGTCGGGGCGGACCTCGGAGGCGATACGGATCGCCTCGCGGCCGTCGCCCGCCTCGCCCACCACCTTGACGTCGGCCGTGTCGGCCAACAGCGCCCCCACGCCACGACGGATCACCGCGTTGTCGTCGACGATCAGGACGCCGATCATGCTCTCACCCCCGATCGGCGCGCCCGCCGCAGGCCGAGGATCCTGACGCGGGGAACGGATGCGTCGAGCTCCTGCGCGGCGCGCTCGATCCGCTCCGAAGCATCGGAGGCACCCGGCACGTGGACGGACACGACCGTGCCGCCGCCGTCGGCCGGCCCGACGTCAAGCGCGCCGCCGATCGCGCGGGCTCGCTCGTGCATGCCCGCCACCCCGAAGTGCCCGGTCGTCTTCAGCTGCTCGACATCGACGGGGTGAGGCAAACCGTGGCCGTTGTCGGCCACCGCGAGCCGCATCTCGCCCGGGCCGCCGTCTAGCGACACCGTGATCTCCGACGCGCCGCCGTGGCGGAAGGCGTTGGCGAGCGCCTCGCCCATGATCCGCAGCAGCTCGTGCTTGGTCTGTGGTGGCGGATCGGGGACCGTGCCCGCAGCCGCGAGGAACCGAACCGGAACCCCGGACCGCTCCGCGAAGCTCTCCGCCCGCCGTTGCAGCGCCTCGGCCAGCGGCAGATCCAGCACGGCACTCGGGCGCAGGTCGGACATCAGCGCACGCGCCTCGAGCGCGGCCTGGCGCGCGTCCTCGGCCAGCTCGCGCGCGACGCGCGCGGCGATCGAGGGATTGCGCTCGCAGCGCGCCGGCAGCATCGAGGCGCTAAGCGCCAATCCCTCAACGGTCTTGGCCAGCGAATCATGGAGCTCTCGCGCGACGCGCAGCCGCTCCCGCTCGGCGCCGAGCGCCGCGGTGCGCTCGCGCAGCAGCACCTCGGTCTGGACGCCACGCTCAATCATTTCGCGCGCGGCGATCCCGGCGATCACCGCGGCCGGGTACAGCAGCGGAGCGAACACGACGCTCTGGACGTCGTGCAGGGGGTGCATGGTCGGCAGGCCGTCGATCGCAACGAGTTCGTACGCGGCCATGAGCAGGGCCGAGAACGGGACCGCGCCCCGGCGCCCGTAGATCACGCCGGCAAGGGCGGCAGTCCCGAGCGTGAAGTAGAAGAACGGACTGCGAGCGCCCGCGGCGGCCAGGATCAGCGTCGCCAGCAGCACCTCGACCGCGAGATACGCCGGGTGGCGCGCCAGCGACGCGCCGATCCGGCTCCAGTACCGCAGCGGCATGTAGCTCACCATCGCGGCGAGCACGACCGCCACGGCGACGACCGGCGTCAGATGCCCACTCGGCAGCGCGATCACCGTGATCAGCAGCACGAGGGTCCTGAACACGATCAGCACTCGGACGAGCCGGCCCATCCATTCGTCGCTGATGTAAGTCGCTTCGGTCACAGGATGTGGGTGATGGTCACGCCGGTACTCAGGAACATGCCGACCACGATCAGCAGCATCGTCGCGGGCAGCAGCACCGTCGCCGCGATCAGGCTCACTCGCGGAGCGGCCCGCTGCGCCCGCCGGCGGGCGTCCTGCGCAGCCGATCGCCTGGTGTCGGAGGCGATCGCGGCAAGCGCGTCAGCCAGTGGCACGCCGAGTTCCTCGGCCTGCAGTTGCGCCGCCACGAACGCATCGAGCGTCTCGCTCGAGTTGCGCTTCCGCAGCGCCTCGAATGCCTCGCGCCGGGTGGCGCCCAGGTCCATCTGGCGCAGCGTCGCGAGCACCTCCTCGGCCGCAGGCCCGCTCAGCGAGCCGGCGACTCGCTCGAGCGCGGCCCGGTAGCCGGTCCCGGCACGCACGGTGATCGACAGGATGTCGATGAAGTCCGGCAGGTCGCGCTCGATGCGCGACTGGCGCCGGCGACCGGTACGCGACAGCCAGAAGTCCACGCCGATCCAGGTGAAGGCCAGCCACAGGAGTGAGGCGAGCCAGGACCCGGAGATCAGGAACAGGATCGCAATGACCACGCCGATCGCGACCGTCGCAGCCTTGATCTCGGCGTACCGCTCGAGGTTCATCCCGCCGGGACGCCCCGCCAGGTCCAGGCGACGTTGGATCGACTCGCGCCGGCCGTCGTTCGTCCGGGCCAGCAGCGCGGGGCCCAGCCTCGCGCCCAGCAGGTCGAGCAGCTGACGGGTTGGACCCCGCCGCCGACCTTCCTCGGCGAGCTCGCCGCTCAGCTCGCGTCGCTCGACGGGCGACGGGGCGCGCAGCAGCACGAGCCCGCGAAGCGCCACCCCGCAGCAGCACGCACCCGCCAGGCCTGTCAGCGCCGGGTTGATCACACTTCGATCCTCGTGGTCTGTCTGATCGCCACCCAGCCGACCGCGTAAAGCAGGCCGGCGACGAGCAGGGCCACGATCCCGACCGGCTGGGTCGTCATCCGAGTCAGCGTGTTGGGGTTGATCGTGTTGATCAAGAACAGCGAGCCGACTCCGAGCAGCGGGACGATGTACGAAGTGATGACCGCGCCGGCCATCACGGTGCGGACCTCGCGCATGGTTTCGCGGCGCGCGTCCAGCGTGGTCGACAGCTCTTGCAGCGCGCGCACGACGTCGCCGCCGGTCCGGTGTTGGATGATCAACGTCGTCATCAGCACCGCGACCTCGCGCGATGGGAGCCGGCGCTGGAGGCCACCTAGCGCATCGGCGAGCGATCGCCCGTAGGTGAGCTCGTCGATCACGGTCTGGAGCTCGTCGTTCGCCGGGGCGTCGATCTCCCGCACGGCCAACTCGATCGCCGCGGGGATCGAGAGCCCCGCCGACGCGCCGTTGGACAGCAGCCGGGCGACCTCGGGGAGCTGGGCGACGAACTGCTCGCGGCGCTTGTCGAGCCGGCGCGCGAGCCAGACGAAGCAGCCATAAACCGCGAGCGCGGCGGCGACGAGTCCAAGCAGCGGCGGGAACAGCAGGCTGACGATCGCGAACGCCCCGATCGCCGCGCCGATCACCACCCCGAGGAAACGCGCCGGCGTGAGCTCGCTGCCGGCCGAGCGCAGCCGCTCGGCGAGCGCGGCCCCCCGCCGGGTGTGCGCGAGCCGCGCGTCGAGCCGCTCGTGCAGAGCCGGTCGCCGGCGCACGTCGATGCCGCCGCGCTGGATCAGCTGGCTGCGGCGGGCCGAGCTCGAGAGCAGCAGCCACATACCCCACAGCCCGAGCAGCGACACGACGACGAACAGCGCGACCGCCGCGGTCAGCGGCCGAATCGCAGCCTCCCCGGTGACCGAGCGGATAGCAGCCGCCGCGATCACACCGCCTCCCGCTTCGGCGCCGCGGCCTCGGCGGCCAGCGCGAACGCCGCCGGCACCTCGACGCCGGCGAGCCGCAACTGGCCGGTGATCCGCTCGGGCAGCGAGTAGTGACGTGGCCTGGCCGCGGCTCGGTCATGCGCGTCCGGATCGAGCTCGAGCCGCATCGCGGTCTGGAGCTGGAAAGGCTCACCCCGGTGCGAGGCGACCACCGCCACCTCGCTCACCCGCCGGAGCCCGTCGGCGCCCCGCTCGATCTGCACGATCGCGTGGATCGCGTTGTTGATGTACTCGCGCAGCGCCGCGTGCGGGATGTGCAGGTCGCTCATCGTCGCCAGCGTCTCGAGGCGATACAGCGCGTCGTCGGCGGTGTTGGCGTGCACCGTGACCAGCGACCCCTCGTGCCCGGTGTTCAGCGCCTGGAGCATGTCGAGCGTCTCGACGCCCCGGACCTCTCCGACGATGATGCGGTCCGGGCGCATGCGCAGGCTGTTGCGCACCAGGTCGCGGATAGTGACCTCGCCCTTGCCCTCGACGTTCATGGGCCGCGCCTCGAGCGAGATCACGTGCCGCTGCTGGAGCTGGAGCTCGGCGGACTCCTCGATCGTCACGATGCGCTCGCGGTCGAGGATCGCCGAGGACAGCGCGTTCAGCAGCGTGGTCTTGCCGGCGCCCGTGCCGCCGGAGATCACGACGTTCAGACGTCCGCGCACGAGCGCTGAGAGCAGCCGGCGCGTCGGCTCGTCGAGCGTGCCCATCTCGACGAGTTGCGTGAGCGTGAACCGTCGGGGAAAGCGGCGGATCGTGAGGACGGGGCCGATCAGCGACAGCGGCGGGATGATCACGTTCACGCGCTCGCCGGTCGGCAGTCGCGCGTCGACCATCGGGCTCGATTCGTCCACGCGCCGGTTCACCTGGGACACGATCCGGTCGATCGTCTGATACAGCTGCGCCTCGCTGGAGAAGCGCGCGTCCGCCGGCTCGATCCGGCCGTCGCGCTCGACCCACACCTCGCCGGGGCCGTTGACCATGATCTCGGTCACGGTCGGGTCGGCAAGCAGCGGCTCGAGCACGCCCAGCCCGATCGCCTCGTCGATCACGCGGCGGATCAGCGCCGTCCGTTGCGAGGTGGTCATCACCGGTCCCTCGCGGCTCACCATCTGGCCGACGATCCGCTCGAGCCGGACGCGCCGCTGGGCGTCGGTCAGCTCGGCGAGCTCGGCGAAATCGACCTCCTCGAGCAGGCGCCGGCGGTAATACTCGGTCCCATCCTGCACCGCGCGCTGCTCGCGCTCGGCCACTATGCGGTCACGAAGTCCCATCAGCCGGTCGGCGGCATGTCCGCGTCTTGAGTGATTCCGAAGTGCGGAAGCACGACCGAGATCCCCGGGAACACCGGAGGGACGGGGACGTACACCTCGGCCTTGTCGCCAGCGCTCGACGGGAACGTGACCGTGGCGTTCCCGAGGCCCCGGCCCGCGAGCATCTGCACCTCGGCGTTTCGCGCGTCCGATTCCGAGTCGCCGCGGCTCACCAAGCGCGCCGCCGTGCGCGCGGCGTTGCCGGCCGACACGGCCGTCCACCCGACCACCGCCAGCTGAAACGCGAACAGACCGGCCAGCACGATCCACACGATCGTCCCGGCGAGCTCGAGCGTCGACTGCCCGTCCTGTGAGCGCAGCCAGCCGAGCTGACTCATTGCGACCCCTCCGGGAATCCCCACGCCTGCCAGCCCGCCGCCGTCTGCTCGAGGTCGAACTCGACCGGGACCTGCGCGCCGGCGTCGAGGACCACCGCATGCGCCGCGACGGCTCCGTCGGCCACCGGCCCCAACACCAGCGACGCGAGCCGGCCCGCTGCGCGCGTGGGAGTCGTGGCGACCAGCGGGTCCTGGCCGGTCTGGATCTGGCGGCGCATGACCGGCAGGGCGGCCGGGAGCGTGTGCGTCGCGCCCTCCCGGTAGTCGACGTACGCGACCGCGAAGCGGCTCGCGGCGAGCCGGAGCGCGGACGGCGGCGCGGGTACGTGCGCCGGTCGCGCGAGGATCGTGTCGAGATCGGGCGGAACGATGTAGACCACCAGCCAGCGCCCGTCGACGGAGCGGAGGTCGATCTCGAAGCTGTACTTGTGATGCCGGTCGCGGCCGACGACCAGCGCCTCTGCCTCCGCGGCGCCGGCCACGTGGGACAACTGCAGGCGCGTGAGCCGGATCGGGCCGGAGCGCGCCGCCGGCGGGATCTGCTCGTTGCCGAGCGAGCGGACCCCGCTCGTCGCGTCGGGCAGGGCGGCGAGTGCCACGCCTCCGTCGAGGTAGCCGAGATAGGCCCGGCTGAACGCGTCCGCCACCGGTGCCGGCGAGCCGGGCGTCGCCGTGCTCGACGCCGCTGTCCCCTCGTGCACGAGCGCGGCGGCTGCAACGGCCATCGCGACGACGAGCGCCAGCGCCAGATCCAGCCGGATGCGGCGCGCTCGCATCACAAACCTGGCGCGGTCCGCGGTTGGAAAGTGCCCCCATCCCTGAGGTTCGTAGTCCACCTCGGCCCGCTCGCAGGCGGGTTGGGAGGCATCCCTTCCCCGGCGGCGGTATCGAAGTTGAACCCGTCGATCACGATGTGGGCGTGCTGGGGGTTGGTCCAGACCGTCACCCAGTTGCTCGATCCGGGCACCCCCCAGCTCTCGAGCCCGGTCGAGTCGGTGGCGGCGCCGATCAGCCCGGCGGCGTGTAGGACGAACGAGGTCGCGCCCGAGCAGTCGTACGCCGGCCACAGGTACGTGAGGTCCTGGTTGTCGAAGTGCTCCTCGAAAGGCGGGTAGGGGAAGTCCCGGATCTCATTGGCCGCGGCGATCATCTCCAGCACCGGCAGAGGGGTGTTGCGCGGCGCCTCCAGGAACCCCGTGGTCGGGTCGAGCACCGGCACGTTGCCGGGCGCGTAGCGCAAGTACGGGCTCGAGAGCAACTGGAGCCCGACGATCGCGCGCTGGCCCGTCATCGCCGGCGACAGCATCGAGAACGTGTCCTCGCCGGGCATCAACTGGTCCTCGATCACGGTGCCCGCCTGCGACGGGATTGAGATCGGCGTGTTGATCACGCCCGGAAACAGGAACGGCATCGGCACCGACACGCTGACCTGCCCCTTGCCCTGCCCGTTGGTCGAGTCGGTGACCGAGGTGCCGTTGCGCCACGCGGTGGGCAGGTCCTTTTCCGCCACCGCGCTCACGCCGGGATTGCCGACCGCGAGCGCGCGTGCCCCAGCCCGAGCCGCGTGTCCCGCGAACACGAACGTCATGCCGAATAGCAGCAGCTGCCACAGGGCGAGCATCACGATCGCCACGATCGGCAGGACGCCCACGAACTCCACCGTCGCCTGACCGCTCTCGCCGGCGAACCGTGCCGCGATCCGCTTGGTGGCCGAGGCCTCGGCGCCCGCGTCCGCCGGCGCGCGCAGCGCCGAGATCTCACCGAGCACGCCGGCCATCGGACGGAGCATCGTGTCGCTGGCGGCCCCCGCCGCGGGGATCCCGGTGTTGATCGCGGACTCGAGCGAGAAGAAGTCGGCCGCGACCGTCGTCTGGAGGACGGGCACCGGCACCACCCGCCGCGCGAGATCAGGCGGCACCTCGAGCCGGCGCGAAGTGCGGTTGAGCAACACCGCCACCTCGGGCGGCTCCACCTTGAGGCGGTCCCACAGCGAGCACAGCCGCGAGACGCCTCGCAGCGAGACCACGTCCGGCGTCGTGACGATCAGGACCGTGTCCGCCATCTCGGCGGCGATCGCGCTGGCCTCGCTGAGCTGCGAGCCGGCGTCGACGATCGTCAGGTCCTCCCGGGTGCGGATCGCAGTGAGGATGTTGCGGGCGGCCGCCGCGGTGACGGACTCGGCCTGCTCTCCCTCTTGGGGACCGAGCAGCACCCGCATGCCGGTGGCGTGCGTGTACAACGTCTCCTGGAGATGGCGACTGGTGAGCTCGTCGGCCACCGCCGCGAGGTCGACCACGCTGCGGCGGTAGGGGAGGTCGAGGAACGCGCGCAGGTCGCCGGCCTGAAGGTCGTACTCGACCAGGCACACCGACGCTTCGCCGAGCTCGCGCGCGGCCAGCGCGAGGTGCACGGCGATCGTCGTCGTCCCGACGCCGCCCTTGGCGCCCACGATCGTCACCACCCGCCCGAGGCCGTGTAGTTCGCCGTGGGCGTCACGCGCCGCGCGCCGGCGGAGCGCCTGCGTCCATGCTGCCGCGGCGAGTGCGCTCGTCTCGAGCTGCTCGAGCCCGATCGGCTCGGTGATCACGTCGCGGGCGCCCGCCTGCATCCCGCTGCGTAGGACGTCGGGCGATGAATGCGAGACCACCAGCACGAGCCCGAGGTCCGGATGGGCGACCGTCAGCTCGCGCGTGATTTCGATCAGCCCCATCGCCCCGCGGCGATCGTGGACGACGACCGCGTCGATGTCCGTGCGGGGCAGCGCTCCGCGGAGCTCCTGGGGGTCGCGGAGGATCAATGCGATCTCGAGCTCGTCGCTCTCGGTCGCCAGGCCCGACAGGTGATCGGCGAGCCTGTTGTCGTTGATTGCGAGGATGATCCGGATCACAGGCCCGGTGCGTAGGGAACTGGTTGGGCGGTCGACCCGGTGCCCGGCGCGACCAGCGAGAGCCTCACTTTCTGGGCGAAGCTCTCGGCGTAGCTGACCGCGAGCACCTCCTGCGGGGTGAGCGCGAACGTCACCGGCACGACCTCGTTGGTGGTGCTCGGTTGGGAGCTACCGGTGGCCGAGCCGCCTCCGGCCTGCGGAGTGCCGACGTCGAGCACCCGAGCGTCGGACACGACCACGCGGGCGGAGCTCTGCTTCCCCTGGCTGTTGCCCGCGTATGTGGCGATGATGTCGACCTGCGCGCCCGGAGTGACCAGTCCGGCCACCCCGGTCTCGGCGTCGACCAGGATCGCGATCTCCCGCTCTCCCGGTTGGAGCGCCGGCTGCGGCGTGAGCATGCCCTGCTCGAGATCGGTGCCCGCCGGCAGCGCGACGTTGCTGACCAGCCCGATCGCCTGGCTCGCGTCGCGCAACGCGCTGTGGGGCGCCCACTTGGCCGGAACCAGCACCTCGCCCAGCATGTTCGCCGTGATCGGCTGGTATGCCGGCACCGGCGAGGTCAGCTCGAGAATGTCGATCTTCGACCCGACCTGCTTCGACACGTTGGCGACGTAGCCGGCGATCACCAGGAACACGCCGACGAGCCCCGCCGCCGCGACCACCACCAACAACACACCCTGGCGTTGTCTCGGGTTGAGCTGCCTACGCCGCCGCCGTCTCAGCAGCCCCGAGCGCGTCGCCCCGTCGAAACCCCGGGGCGATTGAAGGTCGGCTTGCTGTTGCGCCATGGCGCATTCCTCCCTAGTGCCCGTCAGGACCGACCGTTCCTGACGTCCCTGCACTCTTTTGAGTTGGCGCGGTTGATCCTAGCGCTCACTACCCGGTTCTGGTATCAGTTCAATCGTGGTCCAGCGGAAGGCGCCCACCGACGGTGTCGGCCGCAGCGGGAGGGTCGGAACCGCCTGCGCCGGACTCGCTCGCGACGAGCGCGGGCAGGCGCTGCCGCTCCTCCTGCTGATCATGGTCCTGTTCCTCGCCGCCGGGATCCTCGTCTACCAACTCGCGCTCTCGACCAACTACGCGACGGTCGCGCAAACGGCGGCCGACGCCGCGGCGTTGGCCGCAGAGCAGAACGTGGTCAAGCAGATGGAGACCCCCAACATCGTCGGTGGCGTCTATCAGGGCCAGCTGATCAACTGGCGCACGGTGTACAACGCGGCGGAGGCGTACGCGACCGACAACGGGGGAACGGTCTTGACGCTTACGCCCGACCCGGAGCCCTGGGGATATGACGTCGCCGTGGTCGTGAGGACGCTGTCGGGCCTGCCGGCACGTAGCGTGGGCGCCGGCGGCAAGGCTTACGCCGAGGCGCGCGCCAGCATGGACCCGCTGTCGTCGGACAGCCCGACGATCCCGATCTCAAACGACGCCAGCGTTTCGAACGGCCCTCGGTACGTTCCTCACGCCGGCAAGTACGGGTTCTTCCCGGTCAGCTATGCGAACTACAGCACCGGCGACGAGGTCGAGATCGCCGGCCGCCTCGACTCGCTCGGGCAGAAGCTGCAGCTTCACCTCGTCGGAGTAACCGGGTACTCGCCGGCGACGACGGCAACCGACAGCAGCCTGCACACGTGCGGCGCGGTCTCCACGACCAAGGGGCTCGGCAACACCACCAACGCGCAGCTCCAGGCCGCAGGCCTCAAGCGCATGTTCCCGGTGGGGCCGAACCAGCCGGCGGAGATCGCGCTGTCGGGGACGACGGCGGGGGCCTGCGCCCAGGGATCCGCGCCGATACCCGGGACCCCAAGCCTCGGTAACCCGAACGTTCATCTGGTGCCGTGGAACGGTGGCCCGCAGGACACGCTCGTCGACTTCCCCGTCGCTGGGCTCGGAGCCAGCGGCGGACCGTGGGTGATCCCGACGCCGATCGTCATGTGCGAGTCCGGCGGGCGGGACGACCCGCCGAACTCCGCCGGCGCGTCGGGCTACTACCAGATCATCCCGAGCACCTGGGACCTGTTCGGCGGGACGCAGTACACGCAGCAGGCGTACCAGGCGCCGAAGGCGATCCAGGACCTGATCGCGGCGAAGATCTGGAACGGTGGCGCCGGCGCCGCGAACTGGGACTGCGCGAAGGAGTTGGGTTACGTATGACCGTGGCTACTGAGTCACGTTCTACCGGCGCATCGGGTGGGGGTGCCGGAGTTATCATCCGGAGCCATGTCGCGTGAGGCAGGGCAGGGTCGCGGTGCGTCGTCCCGGGGTCGTCAGCGATCGCCCGAAGAGCTTGCCGCGGTGCTCGCCAGGCTCGCCGACCAGGCCGGGGATCCGGAGCCGCGCGAGCGGTCGGGCCGCGGCCGGCGCAGGCCGGGGTCGCCACTGCGTCCGGCGACCCTCGAAGCGCCCCCGCAGCGGATCCCGGAGCCGCCCCGGGCCCGCGTAGCCGACCCGCCCCGGGCCCGCGTAGCCGACCCGCCCCGGGCCCGCGTAGCCGACCCGCCCCGGGCCCGCGTAGCGGAGCCGCCGGCCGTCGAGAAGCCCGCGCCCGTGGTCGACGAACCGGCGCCGATCGTCGAGCCGCCTCCCAAGCGCGAGCCGCCCCCCCAGCGCGAACCGGCCGCCAAGCCGCCGCCCACTCCAGACGCCGGCAGCGGCCTGATCGTCGGCACCCCGATCAACCGCGCCATCGGCCCGGATGCAGCGGCGGGTTCCGGGCCGGGGCCACCGGCGACCAAAAGCAGCGCCACCGGCGGCGCCCGCGCCATCCCGAAGCGCCGGCCCGCGACGATCCCCAAGGTGCGGCGCGGGGACCGGACCCCGCGCGCTCGCCGGACGCCCATCGCCGGACCGCGGCTCGGCAGCCGCGCCTCGGGCCGGATCGGGGGTCAGCCGCGCGCCCGCCGCCGGCAGCAGATGCCGATCAGCCTCAGCGGGCGCACGTTTTCGATCATCCTCGTCGGGCTGGCGCTGCTCGTGATCTTGCTGGTATTGCTGACGAGCGGCGGTGGCGGGGGGGGCGACCGTGCCGCGGTGACCACGCCGGTGAAGCCGGCGGCCGCGAGCGTGCCGCCCACGCCGGCAACACCGACGAGCATTCAGACGACGACGCAGCAGGCGACGCCTACGACGCCCGCGCCCGCGGTCACGGCGAACCACAAGGCCGCCGCCGCGAGCAAGCCTCACGCCACGGCCGCTAAGCACGTCGTCAAGAGCAAGCCCACGTCCTCCACCTCGAGCGCGGCCGCGAATAACACCGCCGCGGCGACGTCCCAGGCTCAGTCGAGCGCGACGCCTTACTACCGCCCCGCCGCGGCACCGCAGCCGCGTCCGACGTCGGGCTCAGCCGGCTCGAGCCTTGGCGCAGCCGCGCTCCTCGGCCACCGCCGCTCGCGCCACCACAAGAAGTAGGCCACCGCGCGCGCCGCGGTGACGCATTGTCCATTCGGACGAGTCGCGCCCGGCCCGAAGGGCCCAGGCCGGCCCTCTGGCGGACCCACCCAGGTTGGGCCCCCACGGCCGACGAAGTGGGGCCCCTCGGCTCTAGCGACGCAGGATCGGTTCTGGCTCAATGCAGCTATGCAATTGGGCAGACCCAAGATCAGGATTCCGGCCCGGCAGGCGGCACACGGAATCGCGTCGGCGCCACTGATGGCCGCGCTGGCGGTGGTCTCGATCGCGATCACGCTCGTCGTCGCGCTCGGGACCGTCCGCGACGGGCGTTTGCCGGCGAGCGGGTCGATCGGACTGGTGTGTGCCCTCGTGCTGGCCGCTGTCGCAGTGGCCGAAGCTTCCCGCCCGGCACGCTCGGACCGGATGCGACGCAAGAGCCTGCATCCGCCGGCGTCGCCGGACGACGTTTCCGCAGACGACGTATCGATCGCGTCGCGCTGGCGATAACTGCGTTCCACGCAGCCAGGGGGCGGACCTCGTGCTTCCGACCGGCCGAGGTCCGCCGCCTGTGGGTTCGACGAACGCCG
>CAVWKC010000030.1:0-141644 GCA_963755525.1 uncultured Solirubrobacterales bacterium
CGACACCGACGCGCTCGCCCACGCGTTCAACACCATCGGCACGGTCGAGCTGGGCCGCGGCGACATGGGAGGAAAGGAGAAGCTCGAGCGAAGCCTCGAGCTCGCCCGCAGTTCCGGCGAGCTCAGATACGTTGCAATGGCGTACATCAACCTGTGCGCCGCGCTGTCCCGGCTCGGTGGGTATCTGGATATGGCGCACTACGCGGACGAGGGGATCAAGTACTGCGAGAAACACGGCCTTGAGGCGTGGACGAAGTGGTTGCTGGCGGCGAAGGCCGAGATTCAGCTTGCCATCGGGCTGTGGGATCAGGCCGCCGAGACCGCGACCTCGATCATCGACGCGCCGGCGAGCACGATGGCGGCGGTCCACGGCGCCCTGCTCGCGCGGGCGCTGGTCCGAGCGCGACGCGGGGACCCCGACCACCGCGATCCCCTCGATCGGGCTCAGGAGATCGCTCGTACGGTCGGCGATCTCCAGTACCTCGCTCCCGTAGCGGCCGCGTACGCTGAGTGCGCATGGCTAGAAGGCCGTCCGCAGGAGATCGAGGCGGTCACGCAGGCCGCATTTGAACTCGCACAGCGGCAAAACGCGGCAAACGTCCTCGGGCAGCTTGGCCTCTGGCGCTGGCGCGCCGGGTTACTCGACGAGCCGCCGGCGGACGCCGGGGAGCCGTACTCCTACCAGATCGCCGACGACTGGGCCCGCGCGACCAGCTACTGGCGCGAGAACGGCTGCCGCTACGAAGCGGCACTCGCGCTCGCCGACTCGCGCGACGGCAAAGCACTGCGCCAAGCGCTGGACGAGCTCCAAGCGCTCGGCGCCCGGCCCGCAGCAGCGATCGTCGCCCGCCGTCTGCGCGAGCTCGGCGAGCGCAGCCTCCCCCGGGGGCCTCGCCGGAAGACGCGCGCGAACCCGGCCGGCCTCACCGCGCGCGAGCTCGAGGTGCTACAGCTACTCGTCGAGGGGCTGCGCAACGCACAGATCGCCGAGCGACTGATCCTGTCCGAGAAGACCGTCGACCACCACGTGTCAGCCATCTTGCGCAAGCTCGGCGTTCGCTCCAGAGGTCAAGCAACCGCCGAGGCAGCGCGCCTCGGGCTCCTCGATCCATAAGGATCCCGCGGCTGACGTCCACGACAGCGGTTCTGGACACGGGCTGCGGCCAGGACGGCGCTGGACGCCGACGATCGCGCTCAAGCGATCAGCGAGTCGGTCGGCGACCTGCAGTACCTTGCTCCCGTAGTTGCCGTCAGGGCCGAATGTGCCTCGCTCGAGGCCGCCAGCCGCAGGCGATCGACGCAGCCACCGGCTCGGCATTTGAGCTCGCGCTGCGCCAAGGCGCTCCCCGTCTTCATCGGCGAGCTCGCGCTGTGGCGTTGGCAGGCTGGGCTCCTCGACGCATGCAAGCGCCCGGCGCCCGACCCACGCGGTGAAGCGGCCGCGGAGGCGGCGCGGTTGGGGCTGGCCGGCCCAAGATAGGTAGCGGCGACTCCCAACATAGGTGCTCCTCCCGATGCGCGCCGGTCACGGCGCTCGTGGGTTCAAGGCATCCCAGAGGGCAACCGATCAGGAGGACCCACATGCCCCGATACATGGTGCAGCGCACCTTCCCTGACGGACTGCAGATTCCGGTCGGTAACGGTGGCGCCGAGCTCTGCCAAACGGTCGTCGAGCGAAACGCCGAGGAAGGCGTTACGTGGGTGCACTCGTACGTGAGCGCCGACAAGCGGACGACCTTCTGCGTGTACGACGCACCCACGCCCGAGGCGATCCGCAAGACCGCCGCTCGCAACGAGTTGCCCGTCGATCAGATCACTCAAGTCCGAGTGCTCGACCCCTACTTCTACAGGTGAGGGGGTGTGATGGGCAGATGGGGAACGCTCGCGCCGGCTTTCGTCGGCGGATTGGTCGCCGTGATTCCGCTCGTGGTGCCGAAGCGAGGCCTGGTCGCTTGTGGTCGGGCCGGCTGGCCCCGGGAAGACGATTGGAGGTCGTAATGACAACAATGTTTCATCGGCTCGGGAGGCCTGTTGCGGGCCGTGCCGCAGCCGCCGCGCTCACCCTGGGCCTCGTTGCCGTGGCCCTCATGTTCAGCTCGTCCGCGAGCGCCCAAGGCAGTCCTGCTTGTTCGGATGATGTAACGGGCGCTCCGATGGGCCGTGCGACGGTGTCGGCCGCGTCGACGACGTCGTATGGCAGGGTGCTGGTCGTCGGTTCGGGCGACTACGCCGGTTGTTCGTTGTACTTGCTCACCTCAGACCAGCTCCATGCGCTGAACGGCGCGCCGTTCGCGTGTAGCGACAACGCGAACGCCCTAAAGTTGCCTTGCGACAGTGACCTCTGGCCAGCGCTCCTCACCAAGGGTGCTCCGATCGCGGGGCCGGGCGTCAACCCCAGGCTTCTCGGGACGGTGACCCGCACCGACTTCGACTTCCTGACGGGTGGGTCGTCGGTGAAGCAGGTGACCTACGCCGGATATCCGTTGTACCGGTTCTTCCTGGACCAAGCGGCGGGGGATACGCAAGGCGCCAACTTGGACGATCCGGTGACCAGCCCTCCGGGCGTCTGGTACCTGGTCGATCCTCGCCGGGGCACTCCCGCAACAGGTCGGGCTCAATTGCAGCTCGAGGCCGCTCCCGTTGCCGGTACCGGGCCCAACGCGACCGTGCTGGCCGCAACGATGAACAATGACTTCAGCGCCTTCCCCGACGCGAGCTTCCCCGTCTACACCTTGAGCCGCGACCGTGCCCACAAACGGGGCGACGCCAGAAGCCACGACAAGCATCATGGAAGGGGCCACGAGAGCGCCTGTCAGGGGCTGTGTGCCGTTTACTGGCCACCGCTCCTCACCTCAGCCCGGCCTTCAGCCGGGCCCGGCGTTGACCAGCATGCCCTCGGGTTCATCGTCAGACCCGACGGCAGTCATCAGGTGACCTACCACGGCCGGCCGCTGTACCTGTTCTACAAGGACGCCTATATCGCGCCGCCCGTCGACGTCGGGACGCAGGGCATCTACGGAGCGGGTGCGCACACCCCGTGGGGCGTGTTCAACACGATCCCGCCGCTCCCCTAGAACCCCCTACTTCCCCGAGCGAACCGAAAGCCCCGGGCCGACTCGATCGACCGGGGCTTTCTCACGCCATCGAGCGCGATCGAGCGCGATCGAGCGTATGCGCAACAGACCTTGTTCCGCAGCGCCACGAGTATTCCCGACCGGACGGGGTCTTACCTGCCTGCGCGCCTCATGCACAGCGTGGCGGAGCGCCAAGCCGGATCCGTTCAGCTCCAGCCTGCAGTCTCTGACAGCACGAGCCGCCCCTAGCGCGTGGCGACCGCGGGATCTCAAACAGACGCCGCGATCTCGGCCGCCATCACCGAGTTCATTGCAGGACGACACGGAGCGGGCTTGCCGGCTGCGCCGGTGGCATGACCGCTCGCCCTACGCGAGCGACAGAGTGGTGATCGCCACCACCCCGTGGATCCGTACCGATACACGCGAGCTCAGCGAAGCAGCAGAGTTGCTCGTACTCGACGATAAGCCGGCACCGCGTGCCGACAACCCGGATGGCTTTCCTGATCGACGATCTGCGGCACAGACGGACGTGCGCGACACGACGCAGCTCCTTCCTGAGCGGAGCGAGAGCTCGCCGTCGCGCGGCGGATGGCGAGCTCACCGTCCGGCGAGGCGCATCTCAGCAAGCGTGCCCGGCTGATGCGTCGCTGGGGAATGGGGCGTCTTGCGGAGCCGATATCAGAGTGGGGGAATGGACGATGTGCATTAGTCTCGAGCCTGAGTCCCCGTGTCGCCGCGAGACAACCGGTGGCGAGGTGCGGGATTCGAGCCGCTTCATCACGGAGCTCCGGTTTCGCGACCGCGCAAGTGTCTTGCGGACGCGGAGAGCCCCAGGCGTATGGCCTGGGCAGCGGCTTCTCCGCGGGTGCGGACGCCCAGCTTGCGCAGGATCGCGGAGACATGATGGTCGACGGTCTTTTGCGAGACAACGAGACGCTCGGCGATCTCGGCGTTGCGCAGGCCTTCGGCCAGGAGCGGTAGGACCTCGAGCTCGCGGGCGGTCAAGCCGGCGGGGTTGGCGCGCGTGCGCGAACGAGGGCCGCGTGGCAGACCGCGCGCGCCCCGCCCGCGCAGCCTATGCGCGACGATCGCGGCGGCCGGGCGCGCTTCCAAGGTTTGCAGCTCGCCAAGCGACTCGCGCAGCGCGTCGTCGTCGTCGGAGGTGGCGAGCGCCAGCGCGGCCTCGTATGGACAACCGAGTCGGCGCCAGAAATCCGTCGCCTCGGGCCACCGACCGGCAGCTTCGAGGACAAGGGGGTCCTGTTCGGAGCCGGCCGGGAATCCAGGGTCGAGTCCGCCGCGCCAGCCCCAGTATGCGAGCGCGGTGGCGTATGGGTCGTTGCCGCGCATCGGGAACCCGAGCGCCGGCTCGAGCTCCGATCCGATCGCGTCGGTGCGTCCCGCGAGCCAAGCCGCCTCCGCGCGAGCAACGGCTACGGGCGCGATCCACTGAAACTCCCGGCGCGGTAGCGCGCTAGCGAGCGCTTCATCGAGCGGGGTCCAGGGGTCGGGATCGCCGCGGCGCGCCCGCACAAGGCCGAGCGCCACCAGCGCGTGGATACGGGCGAACGGGCAAGGCTCGCCCAGGCAGATCCCGGCAAGCCGGGTTGCGTCATCCCAGCGCCCGCGCGCGAGCTCGAGCTTCGACTGCCAGGAGATCAGGTAATAGCGCCAGACATCGAAATCGCGACCGTCGCAGTACTCAAGCCCCACTCGCAAGTGTCGCTCGGCCAGCTCGTACCGACGCAAGCGCGCCGCCGTTCGGGTAACGATCACGTGCGCACCGGCCACGTCGCCCTCAAAGCCGGCGGCTTCAGCTATCTCAATCGAGCGCTCGATCCTCTCCAGACCCGCCTCCTCGCCGGTGAAGAACTCCACCCAGCCGAGCGTCACCATCGCGGCGACAACCGAGCGGGGTCGACCGAGCTCTTCGGCTAGGCCGGATGCGCGCAGCGCCCACACGCGCGCCCGGTCGGGGCGCTCAGCCGCGAGCTCGAGCCGCGCGACCTGGATGTACGCATCGACGCGTTCGCGCCCAGCCGAAATGCGCTCGAGCTGCACCGCTGCCTCTTGCGCCATCGGCTCCGCGTCGGCGAGTGAACCGGTCTGCCACGCCAGGTTGGACAGCCAGCTCAGCGCCGCTCCCCGCCTGAGCTCGGCGCCGAGCTGGCGATAGCAGGCAAGCGCCTGGCGCTGAGTCCGCTCGGCAGCTTCGAAGTCGGTGAACCAGTAGCACTCGGCGGCTTGCCGCTCCAGCAACGCCGCGCGCGCCTGGAGCGGAAGCTGGTCCGCATGCCGCAGAGCCCGCTCATAGAGCACGGCTGCCTCTCGATGCGCCCCCAGCCTGGCAGCCTGCGCCGCCGCCTCCGGGACGAAGCGCAGCACCGCATCACGGTCGCCCGCGGCGTCGGCATGGTAAGCCAACCGGGCCAGATCAGGCTCGCCCCACGGCGGCGACATCAGCGCCTCGAGCACCGCAGCATGAAGCGCCAGCTTGTGATGGTCGCTGATCGCGGCGGCAACGGCGTCGCGGGCGAGCTCGTGGCGGAACGCCACCCAGTCCCCGACAGACACAATCATGCCGCTCGAGACGCACCGCTCGAGCCGCTCCCGAGCATCGGCGACGAGCCGGTCCAGTAGCCACAGCTCAGCCCGCGGCCCCACCACGGCGATCGTCTCGAGCAGCTTGCGCGCGGGCTCTGCGAGGCGAGCCGCCCGCGCCAGCACCGCGTCACTCACGCTCTCCGGCAACTCCGCGTCACCGCCCGCCAACAGCTCCGATACGAAAAACGGATTACCGCCCGTGCGGGCATACACCGCCTCGGCATCAGCCCCAAACGGGGCGGCGAGCACAGCTACGGCCGCGAGCGACAGCGGCGCGAGCGAGATCCGCGCGAGCGACTGGCGAGCGCCAAGCTCACCGATCAACGCCCGCAGCGGATGCCACGGACCCAGCTCATCGTTGCGATAGGTCACCACCATCAACGCGCTCACCTCGACGAGGCGGCGAGCAGCCAGACGCAAGACATCGAGCGTCGCCTCATCGGCCCATTGCAGATCCTCGAGCACGACCAGTGACGCGCGGCCGCGGTCGGCCAGCTCGCGAAGCAACGCGGTAGCGATTGCATGCGGTTTGGCGCCGGCGCTCACGAGTTCACCCAGCTCCCCGCCGACGGCATCGGCCAGATCGAGAAACGGCCCCAGTGGCCGCGGCGTCGACAACGGCTCGCACAATCCTTGAAGCACCCCCACCCGACCCCCCTTGCGCTCAGCGAACTCGCGCAACAGCACGGTCTTTCCCGCGCCGGCTTCGCCCGCCACCAGCGCCAGCATCCCCGACGAGCTCGCCACGACCCGCTGCCAACACTGCTCGAGCTGATCGAGCTCGCGATCTCGCTCCAGTAATGGCCTCGTGTGCCCGTGCGCCGCTGCTGACTGCGTCGAGGTGCTCATATCCGGGCCCTCACCCCGGGCACACGATAGAGCGGTGACGAGCACAAAGATAGGCCCCGGGGCGCTCACTCGTGCGTCGCCCTCGGAGGGGTCGTACGCTGCCAGCGCCAAATGCCCGCTCGCGCGTGCGCCGGCGTAGCGGCGCCATCTCGCCAAACCCGGCCCCCCAAGCAGAATCGATCCTTCGATCACCCCGCCTTGTTGCAGCCGCAGCACCGACAGCTGCGCAGAACGCTCGAGCACCCCCACTACTCCGATCGAGCGGCCTGCGCGGACGCAAGCACGGGAGCATCGTGCCCCCGTGCGCGCTCCCTTCCACTAGTCCCGTCGACGCTCAGCTCGCCAGCGGCTGATGCACCCGGCGGCGGATCACAACCACCGCGCCCGCGCCGACGGCGACCAGCACTAGCACCCCAGCCCCGCCGATGCTCGCATCGCCCCACTCGAAGCCGGCCTGCGCCGACGGTCCCGCCGGGTGAACCGCAGACGCGGCCGAAGCGCGGGATGCGGTCGAAGGCCAGCCGCCCTCCGAAGCAAACCGCCGCGCCACGGTCGCCTGCAGCACATAGAGCCGGCGCAGCTGAGCAGCTGTCCGCAGCTGGGCGACCGAAGGCTGCGCCGGGGCGCTGGTCGATGATCCCGCGGGCGGGCCATACTCTACGGGCCTCGCGTACGCGGCAGACGGCGCGCTGACCGCGAGAATCGCGGTCGCTGCGATCAGCAGCCGCTTGATCGATTTGAACATGACCTCCTCCTCTACTACTTGGTTGACACTCAGTGACACGGCCACAACCTACGGGCCGACCGGTCAGTCCGCATCGGGATGAGCACCCATGTTGGGCGGTGGGGCTACCCATCTTGGGACGGCTTGACGGGGCCGATCGCGCCGGTCGACGATGTGTCCGTGGTTGACGTCGTTGGGAACTTGGTTATCTCGGCCAGCTCCGGGGAGTTGTTGGAGCGCGGGGGGTTCTCGAGGCGCTCGACGCCTCGTGGGCGGACGCCGTGGACGGTCGCGGGCGGCTGGTGCTCGTCACCGGCCGGGTTCCCTGATGGACGACCGATCTGCGGCACAGACGTGCGTGGGCGACAAGACGCTGCTCCTCGCGAGGCGGAGCGGGAGCCGGCGGTCGTGCTGCTGATCGCTAGCTCACCGTTCTCCGAGGCGCATATCTGCAAGTGTGCCCGGCTGATGCTTCCATGGGAACTCGGGCGCCATGCGGACCCGATTCCAGAATGGTGGAATGGACGAGCTGCATGAGCGCGCTCTGGACCGTCGCAGGCGCCTGCTCCGTCAGCCGAAGCAGCGACGCTGGCGGCTCGCGCGACGCTACCGGTCTTTCAGGGAAGCAGCCACCATTTCGAGGCGGCCACCGCGGACGGCGGCTGCTGCCCGGACACGAGCGCGCGCTGGCGTTCGTGGTTCCGCATGGCCGTTATCGTGCACGAAGCGATCACGCCTGCGGCGGTCCTCGGCGCGACCCCTCGTGATCGATTCGATCGCGGCGGTTCGTGCGCCTGGACGCTCAAAGGTGACATGAGCGGCCATGGGGTGGCGTTGTGGTGAGCTGGCGGTAGGTGGCAGGTCTTCTGCGTCGACGGCATGGTTTGTAGCCCGAGAACGCGCCGATCGCGTTGCTGCTGCTGTGGCCGGGGACCTTAGCCGAGCCGGCGCTCTTGGAGCAGGGATTGGCGCTAGTTGCGGGGTCCGGCCGCGCGCCACCGCCGCTTGCGATCTACCGTCTGATGCTTGAGTGGCGGCAGACGACGACGCGGGTCCGGCGGCCATCCGGCTCGGGTGGCGCAGCGCCAGGAGAGCGAGCAGGCGCGACACGGGCCCGTCCCCGAGGAGGTCCGTGTCGCGCGGATGATCGCCCAGTCGGCGGCAGTGGTCGATTCGGCGCTCGATGCCGAGGCGTGGGCGTCGCACTTGCTCGGCACCTTCCGCGAGCAGCGGCGTGGACTGCCGTTCCCGGATGCCGTCGAGGTCGATCCCGCGCTGCTGTTCGGCAAGCCGCTCGTCACCCGGCTGGCAACCCTCGACGACCCGGCCGCCACGGTCGCGCTGGCGTCGATCGCGAAGCTCGACGACGGCGAGCTGGGCGCCTTGGCGGCGGAGCTGCTCGCGGACTCGACGCCGGCGGCCGGCGTCCCGCGGTGGATCGAGCAGATCGGCGAGTCGGAGATCGTCGGCGCTGCGGTGGTGGGCGAGGCGGTGTTTGACGACGCCCGCACGGTCTTGCTCGAGAGCCGCCATCCCGATGGCGAGACGATGGCGGTCGGCGTGCTGATTGACCGCAATCTCGGCGGGTTGGCCAAGGACGTCCTGCTGGCCGAGTCGATCGAGCAGGTCGCGGGCGCGATGGGCCGCGACTCGGCTGGCGACGAGGCCGAGCTGGAGCTCGAGCAGATCGACCCCGGCATCGCTGCCGGGCTGATTCGGGCGGCGATCGCCCGGACGGACATGACCTGGGATCCACCGGTCGACGACGACTTCTGGCCCGGGCGGGCGCTGGCGCTCCTGCGCGCCCACCAGACGCCGGGCGCCGTGGAGCCGCCCGAGCCGGCCGAGCTGTCGAGCGGGGAGCGCGACAGGCTGCGCGACGAGTTCCTCGCCTCGCTCGAAGGGCGGGAGTTCGCGCCCGACGGCGACGAGGCCTGGGTAGCGTCGCTGGCGATCGACTTCTGCGCCGGCTACACCGACGGCGATCCGCTGCGCTGGAGCCCGGTGGTCGTCGAGCTGTTCATGACCGACTGGATCCCGCGCAAGGTCCTCGCGACGCCCGAGCTGCTCGACGGCCTGCCTGCCGCGCTCGACGCCTGGGTGCGCTTCGCCGCCCGTCGGCGCGGGATCCCGGACTGGGCCGCCAACGAGACCCGAGGATCGATCGGGAAATGGGTGAATGAGATGGTTGACGCCGCACTGGACCCGGCGGTCGCCGGGCCGTCCAAGCAGTTCCTGCTGGCGGCGAAGGCGGGCGGCGTCGACCTCGAGGACGAGCAGGCGCTGGGCACCTTCATCAAGGGCTGGAACGCGCGCAGCGAGCTGGACCTCGCCGACCTCGAGGTGCCGCAGGCGATCGAGCCCGACGAGATCCTCCAGCTGAAGATCACGCTGAAGGGGATCAGCAAGCCGCCGGTCTGGCGCCGCGTCCAGCTCGGCGGCGACACCACCTTCGCGATGCTCCACCAGATCATCCAGGCGGCGTTCGGCTGGACCGACACGCACCTGCACAGCTTCGAGTACGAGGGCGAGCAGATCGGCGTCCCGGACCCCGAGTGGGACAACGATTGCGCCGACGAGGCCGAGACAACGCTCGACGAGGTGCTGCTCGGCCCAAAGGATCGCGTCCGCTATACCTACGACTTCGGCGACAACTGGGAGCACGACATAGTGCTCGAGAAGGTGATCGAGCCGGACGCCGGCGATGGGCGACCAGTGCTTCTCACCGGCAAAGGCGCCCGCCCACCCGAGGACTGCGGCGGCCCCTGGGGCTACGCCGAGCTGAAGGACGCCGACGGCTTCGACCCGGCGTCGTTCGACCTAGAGCCGGCCCAGCAGAGGGTCCAGGCAACCTGCCGCTGAACGCTAGCGTTCGCCAACACAAGACGTAGTCAGGGCTACCGGACCACGATCGGCCTCGTCTTCCGGTGCGCGCTCATTCAGGACAGCGCATCGGCGACCAGGCGCTGCTTGCGCTTCGCCGGGTCTCACCAGTGCTCTTCCGCGAACGGAGCCGCGCGCACAAGGACGTCAGCGGCTCGAAGCGCGCCCCGCTGACGGACACAACCAACCAGGCGCTTCTGCCGCCGTGCGGAAGTGAAGAGGCGTCTCAGCACGCGCGTCGGCGCGCACCTCCCATTCGCCCCAGAAGCGCGGCCTGGCGCAGCCCCACGCGGCAGGGTCAGTCTGAGCTCCGCGCTCCCCGCGCACATTGGCGCTCATGCGACGCCGAAATCCGCGTGTTGCGAGCGTCCCCGGGGACGGATGCGATCACGAGGCGGGCGCGGCCGCCGGTCAGCGAGGAGAGAATGACGTTGGCGTCAGCGACGAGGGCGGGGATGCGGCGATCTTCCTGAAGCATCTCTCGCTCGGTAAGAACCTGCGCGTTGAGCTGCGCGCCAACTTGTTCGGCCAGGCGTAGGAATCCCTCTCGGCAAACTTCGACGGGCAACTCGGGCGTGTCTCGCTGTGCGCCGGTATTGGGGACTGCTTCGTTGCGCGTGGCGAGCCAGCAGGTCACGCACGGGGAGGAGCTGGGGGCAGCTGTGGGGAAGTGAGCCCCCCACAACACCCTCACCGCGCCTGGCCGGCGATCGTCCGCATGTGGAAACTTCCAGTAATGACGGGGTATCTCGTCGTCGTCGCGTCGAATGATGACGCGATGCGCCGGTCTTAAGACCGGCGCAGTGAGAGCGGCTAGGCCGTGCCCGACCCGGGATGGACAATGGGGCGGCCGTGGGGAAGTCGCGGGGAACTGGGAGCGTGAAACGCCACTGCCGGCGGGCGATCCTCAGGTAGGCCGTGGGGAAGAAATGTCCGGATTTGACGGCTAACGGAGAGGGAGGGATTCGAACCCTCGTCGGACCGAAAGACCCGAACCGGTTTTCGAGACCGGCGCATTCAACCGCTCTGCCACCTCTCCGGTGGGGCGTAGACAAGTTAGACGAACTGGCACATCCGCGGGACCGGCGCGCCGTCGGTGGTGTCCATAACGCGGCGCCCGCCGGCGCCCGTCGGCTGCCTCTAGCGCCGGGGGGCGAAGAACGCCCGCAGCAGATCGGCGCATTCCTCGGCGAGCAGCCCGCTCTCGACCTGTGGGCGGTGGTTGAGCCGCGGCTCGTCGAGCACGTCGAGCACGCTTCCGGCGGCGCCCGCCTTGGGGTCGGTGGCGCCGAACACCACGCGGGGCAGGCGCGCGAGCACGATCGCGCCGGCGCACATCGCGCACGGCTCGAGCGTGACGTACATCACGGAGTCGACCACGCGCCAGCTGCCGAGCGCGCGCGCCGCCTCGCGGAGGGCGATCATCTCGGCGTGGGCGGTGGGGTCGGCGCGCACCTCGCGCTCGTTGTGGCCGGTGCCGATCACCTCGCCCCCGTGGACGATCACGGCGCCGACGGGTACGTCGTCGTGCTCGGGCGCGCGCGCGGCTTCGCGCAGCGCCAGGCGCATGAAGTACTCCTCTCGGGGGAAGAAGTGGGTGCTCACGCTTCGGGCGACGCTACCTTCTCTGCAGGGAAACTTTCGCGGTTGCGCAGTTGTCTTAGCGCTTGGGGCCGATTTTCCCCGTCCGGTCATTGGGGACCCACCCCCCGTCCACTCATTGTTCTCGGCAAAACGCACCCGCTGCCTCACGCTCGCGATGCTTGTCTTCGCGCTGACACTGGGTGCCGTGGCGAGCCGTGGGGTGGCGCCGGCGAGGGCTGGGGACTACGTCCCCGGCGAGGTGGTCGTCGGATACGCGCCCGGCCCGGCGGCCACCGATGTGGCGCACGCGGCGCGGATGATGGGCGTGCGGGCGTCACCGGCGTCGAGTCCAGACCCCAGCGAGCGGATTGTCCGGGTACCGCGCGGGAAGAGCATCTGGCAGGTGATCGCGCGGCTGCGCCGCCAGCGGGGCGTCGCGTACGCCGTCCCGGACTACATCGCCCACGCGGCCGGCTGGATCCCCAACGATCCCGGCACCAGCCATCACCCCCAGGGGTGGCAGCTGCTCCAGTGGAACTTCCTCCCCGGCGCCGGCGTCGACGCGCCCGACGCGTGGGGGCACATGTTCGCCGCCCACCGGCCGGGCGGCCGCGGCGTCGTCATCGCGGTGCTCGACACCGGCGTCGCGTACCGGAACTGGGACGGCTTTCTCAAATCGCCCGACTTCGCCGGCACCCACTTCGTCGACCCGTACGACTTCGTCGCGAACGACGCCTTCCCGCTCGATCGCGAGGGCCACGGGACGTTCGTGGCGGGGATGATCGCCGAGTCGACCAACAACGGGTTCGGGCTGACCGGGCTGGCCTACGGCGCGAAGATCATGCCGGTCCGCGTGCTGGACGCCGACGGCAACGGCGACTCGGCGACGATCGCTCGCGGCATCCGGTACGCGGTCAAGCACGGCGCCCAGGTGATCAACCTCAGCCTCGTGTTCGACAGCTCGGTGACCGCGGCGGAGATCCCCAACATCACCAGCGCGCTCAACTTCGCCCATCACCACGGCGTTGTTGTCGTGGCCGCCGCCGGCAACGAGAGCGCCCGGCATCTCGACTACCCCGCGGCCGCGACCAGCGTGATCTCGGTCGGGGCGACCACGATCGACCGGTGCATGGCGGGGTATTCGAACGTCGGCACGAAGCTCGACCTGGTGGCGCCCGGAGGCGGCGACGACGCGGCGCTGCCTGACGACCCGGACTGCCGTCCGCTGGCGAACCTGCCGCCGGTTCATCAGATGACGTTCAGCGACTTCAACTCGCTCGTCCCCGGCGCCAATCCGGACCAGTTCAGCTTCCCCGGAAGCTACGGGACGTCTATGGCCGCGCCCGAGGTGTCGGCCACCGCCGCGCTGGTTATCGCCAGTCGAGTCCTCGGCCCGCACCCGTCGCCCAATCAGATCCTCGCCCACCTCGAGCAGACGGCGACCCCGCTCGGCGGCTCCCAGCCGAACGAGAACTACGGCTGGGGTTTGGTCAACGCCGGCGCCGCGACCGCGCCGCTCCCGACCGCCGCGCCCGCTCACCGCCGCTAGGTCGTTCGCACGATCAGCACCGAGCAGGGCGCGTGATGCGAGACCTTGTTCGGCACCGACCCGAGCAGGAAGCGCTTGGCCCCCGTCATCCCCTTGTTGCCGACCACGATCAGGTCACACCGCTGCTCCTCGGCGACGTCGACGATCGCGTCCGCGGCGTCGCCCTGGCGCGCGAACGTCTCGACGTCGGTCACCCCGGCGTCGCGCGCCTCGGCGTGCGCCGCCTCGAGCAACGCCATCACGTCGTCGTGGGGGTTGATCATCCACTGGAGATCGGCCGGCACGTTCACCTGCTCGCCGCGCAGCCGCTGGTCGGACACGGGCTCGTAGGCGCTGACGATCTGCAGCCGGGCGCCGAGCCCCGCGGCCAGGTCGATCGCGCGCCGCAGGGCGGTGTGGGCGGTCTCGGATCCGTCTGTACCGACGAGGATTGACGTGAACACGGTTGGCCTAGGCAAGCTTGGTGATCGCGATCACCATGCCGGCGAGCACGAACACGAGGATCGCGACCTGCATCCAGATCCAATGGCGTGGCACAGCCACTAAAGCTAGCGGCCCGGCGTTCTATCGTCCGTGAGAATGGCTCAGCAGCTGAACCCGACGCTCAAAGCGGTCAGCGACGCGGTCCTCGCCGTGGCCGCGAACCTGTCGGTGGACGAGGTGCTCCAGAAGCTCGTGGACGCGGCACGCGAGCTCGCCGGCGCCCGGTACGCCGCGCTAGGGATCCCCGACGGCGAGGGCGGCTTCCGCCGCTTCCTGGTCGCCGGCATGAGCGAAGAGCTGATCGCCTCGATGGGCCCGCTGCCGCGCACCCACGGCATGCTCGGCGCGATGCTCTCCGGGCGCGAGCCCTACCGCACGGACGACATCCACGACGATCCCCGGTTCCGCGGCTGGTGGCCCCGCCAGCACCCGGACATGCGCTCGTTCCTGGGCGTCCCGATCGTCTCGCCCGGCGGGACAATCATCGGCGCGTTCTACCTGACCGAGAAGGACGGCGCCGACACGTTCGACGCCGAGGATCAGGAGCTGATCGAGCTGCTGGCGGCGCACGCCTCGATCGCGATCACGAACGCCCGCCTGTACGAGCAGAGCCGCGAGCTGTCGATCCTGTCCGAGCGCAACCGCCTCGCACTCGAGCTCCACGACGTGGTCAGCCAGAAGCTGTTCAGCGTGATGCTGACCGCCGAGGCCGCCGCCACGCAGATGGATCGCGACCCGGTCGCCGCACGGGCGCAGATCGAGCGGCTGCGCGAGCTGGCGCGTGAGGCGCTCGACGAGTTGCGCGCGCTGATCCTTGGTCTGCGTCCTCCCGAGCTCGAACGCGACGGCCTCGAGGGCGCGCTCCGCAAGGAGGTCGAGATGATCGGCGCCGTGCACGGAACGGACGTCGAGCTCCAGATCGAGCCCGGGTTCTCGATCGAGACCGGCGATCGGGAGGCGGCGCTGCTGCGGATCGCGCACGAGGCGCTCCACAACGCCGTCCGGCACGCCCGCGCCGAGCACGTGACCGTCCGGGTCGGCGGCGGCGCCGGCGGCGGTCTCGTCGTCGAGGTCACCGACGACGGGATCGGGTTCGATCCCGACCGCCCCGAGCTGCGCTCCCGGCACCTCGGCCTCACGTCGATGGAGGAGCGCGCGCGGGAGCTGCGCGGACGGCTGCGGATCCGCTCCGCGCCCGGCGCGGGCACGACCGTCCGGATCGAGCTCAGGCCCGATGGCTGAGGCGATCACGATCCTGGTGGTCGATGACCACGCCGTCGTGCGCGAGGGCCTGCGCACGTTCCTCGGACTCCAGGACGGATTCGAGATCGTGGGCGAGGCCGCGGACGGCGAGGAGGCCGTCGAGCAGGCCGAACAACTCGACCCCGACGTGATCCTGATGGACCTGGTCATGCCCAACCGCGATGGGGTGAGCGCGATGCAGGTGCTCAAGGAGCGCGCGTCCCGCAGCCGCGTGATCGTGCTCACGAGCTTCCTCGAGGACGACCGGCTGCTGCCCGCGATCGAGGCGGGAGCCGCCGGCTACCTGCTGAAGAACTCTCAGCCCGCCGAGCTCGCGCGGGCGGTGCGCGCGGCCCACGCCGGCGAGGCGATCATCGATCCGACGGTCGCCGCGCGGCTCGTCCACGCGCTCTCAGAGCGATCCCCGGCCGCAGCCCATGACAGGACCGTGCTCGATCACCTCACCGGGCGCGAGCGCGATGTCCTCGTGCTGATCGCGCGCGGGCGTTCGAACAAGCGGATCGCGCTCGAGCTGGGGATCTCCGAGAAGACAGTCAAGACGCACGTCGGCCATCTGCTGGCCAAGCTCGGCGTCACCGACCGGACGCAAGCCGCCGTGCTCGCGGTGCAGAACGGGCTCGTCGAACCTGGGTCTTAGGACCAATTGCCCCTGGTAACCGGGACCGCCACCGTCCTACCGTGGCGGGCATGCCACTCGCAATCATCACCGGAAGTTCCCGAGGCCTCGGCCTCGCTCTGGCCCGCGCGCTCGCCGAGCGCCAGTGGGCACTTGTGATCGACGCCCGCGGCGGCTCGGAGCTCGAGCGGGCCGCGCGCGAGCTCGGGCAGCTCACCGAAGTCGTCGCGCTCGAGGGCGACGTCGCCGACGACTGGCACCGGGGAGCGCTCGTCGACGCCGCCGGCCAGCACGTCGACCTGCTCGTAAACAACGCGTCGATGCTCGGGCCGAGCCCCCAGCCGCCGCTCGGCGGCTATCCGCTTGACGTGCTCGAGCGCGTGTACCGGGTCAATGTCCTGGCCCCGATCGGGCTCGCCCAGCTGGTCCTCCCGCGCATGCCGGACGGCGGCGTGATCATCAACGTCAGCTCCGATGCCGCCGTCGAGGCGTACGACGGCTGGGGCGGCTACGGGTCCTCGAAGGCGGCGCTCGACCAGGCCTCCGCGATCCTCGCCGAGGAGCACCCGACGCTACGGGTCTACGCGGTCGACCCCGGCGACATGCGGACGCAGATGCACCAGGAGGCGTTCCCCGGCGAGGACATCTCGGACCGCCCGCCGCCCGAGGACAGCGTGCCCGGCCTGCTCAGGCTGGTCGAGGGCGAACTTCCGAGCGGCCGCTACCGGGCGCGCGAGCTCCTGACGAACCCGCTCCGGGCGGTGCCCGCGTGACCGCGCTCGCGTTCGAGTTGCAGCCCGCGCTCGAGGCCCACGAGCCGCCCGAGGCTCGCGGCCTCGCCCGCGACGAGGTGCGCCTCCTGGTCGCCCGGCGCGGCGACGGGTCGCTCAGCCACCACACGTTCACCGAACTGCCCGAGCTGCTCGAGCCCGGCGACGTGGTCGTGATCAACATCTCGGCGACGATCCCCGCGGCGCTGCCCGCGACCACCTCGGACGGCACCGCCGTCCGAGTCCACTTCGCGACCCGCGCCCCGCAACTCGACGACGACTGGCGCGTGGTCGAGATCCGCAGCGCTGACGGCAGCACTCCGCTGCGTCTCGGAGCAGGCGAGCGGCTCGAGCTCCGGGGCGGCGCCTCGCTCGAACTGATGGCGCCGTACGCATCCGGGCATCGTCTGATGCTCGGGCGGTTCTGTTGCACGCTGCTCGTCGACGAGTACCTCGAAACCTATGGCGAGCCGATCCGTTACTCCCACGTCAGCGAGGCGTGGCCGCTCGACGCCTATCAGAACGTGTACGCGGTCAGCCCCGGAAGCGCCGAGATGCCGAGCGCCGGCCGGCCGATCACTCGCGAGCTGATCTCCCGCCTGGTCGCGCGCGAGATCGCCGTCGCGCCGATCACGCTCCATTGCGGCGTCTCCTCACCCGAGAGCCACGAGCCGCCGTTCCCGGAGTGGTACGAGGTCCCCGAGCGGACCGCGCAGCTGATCGCGCAGGCGCGCCGCCGCGGCGGGCGCGTGATCGCGATCGGCACCACGGTCGTCCGCGCGCTCGAGTCCGCCGGCGGCCCCGACCGCTGCAGCTGCGCGCGTTCGGGCTGGACGGGCCTGGTCGTCACGCCGGACTGCGGCGTTTCGATCGTCGACGGCCTGGTCACCGGGTGGCACGAGCCCGAGGCGTCGCACCTGATGATGCTCGAGGCCCTTGCCGGTCCCGAACTGCTCGCCCGCTCGTACGACGCCGCGCTCGACGCCGGCTACCTATGGCACGAATTCGGCGACTCGCACCTGATCTTGCCGTGAGCTTTCAGGCCGCGTGCGCGAGCACCGCCGGGAAGTCGATCGTGACGCCGTGCGGCACGACCAGCACCGGGCACGTGGCGTTCTCGATCTCGTTCTGGGCGTGAGCGCTGACTAGCACCTGGCCGGGCGCGGCCTCCAGGCGCGAGCCGACGACCAGCAGATCCACGTGCGGCTCGTCGCGCGTCAGCAGCGCGCCGAAACTGTCGGCGAGCGCGCGGGCGGTGGCGAGCGTCGCGTCATCTCCGGGGATCGCGAGCACGCCGATCCGGTGGATCCTGGGTGCCCACTCATCGTGGTAGCCGGCGGGCGCGATCGCGACGGCGCTACGTCCGCCCTCGAGCATGGCCTGCGTCGAGCGCTGCGGAGCCACATGCCCGGGCGCGGTCCGGTAGTCCGAGCCGAATACGACGATGTCCGCCTGCTCCTGCTCGGCCAGCCGGCGCAACCCCTCCGAGGTCGACGGGCTCACGACGACGCGGGTCTCGACACGAAGGCCCGAGAACCAATCGGCGCCCCGCTCGAGCAGCATCTCGGCGTCGTTCTCCTCGCGCTGCTCCTGGGTGCAGTCGCCGTGCGTGCAGTGGCGCACATAGGCCAGCGTCAAGTCGGCGCCGGCGTCGGCGAGGATGCGTCCAAGCATCAGCGCGTCGTGATCGCCTGGCGTGTCGTCGTAGGAGATGAGCGCTCGGGGTGACATTGTGGGGCCCTCCAGTCCTCGGAAGAAGTCGTAGCCGTCCTGTTCGGCGCGAGGATCGCACCTACCTACTATCAGCGCTAATGAAGTTGATCATGCTGGTGATAAGCTCCGCTAATGCTGAACGTGGGGCGAGTCAAGGTCCTCACGGAAGTGGTCCGTCGAGGGTCCTTCTCGGCCGCCGCTGAGGCGCTTTCGTACACGCAATCCGCCGTCTCTCAGGCGATCGCCCGACTCGAGGCCGAGACTGGCGCGACGCTGATCATCCGCGACCGCAGTGGGGTCAGGCCCACCGCCGCCGGGGCGAAGCTGGTCGAGCACGCCGAGGGGATCTTCGCCCGGATCGAGGCCGCCGAGACGGATCTTGCGGCAGTGCTCGGGGTGGAGGCCGGCCACTTGAGCATGGCGTCGTTCCCGTCCGCGGGGGCCACGCTGATGCCGCTCGCGATCGCAACCTTTCGCCAGCGCCATCCCGGTGTCACGCTCACGCTCGCGGAGGGCGAGCCCGAGGAGATCGCGCCCCGGCTCCGCGCCGGGGAGTTCGACGTCGCGCTGCTGTTCGAGTTTCCCGGTGCCAGGGAGGGGCATGGGAGCCGGGTGCGGACGGAGTTGCTACTCGAGGATCCGCTGCTTGTCGCGCTTCCCGCCGAGCACGCTCTCGCCGGCAAGCCGGCGCTCACCCTCGCCGATCTCCGCGACCAGGATTGGGTCCAGACGTCGGCCACCAGCCCGTGCGCCCGTCACGTCGTCCGGTCGTGCCTGGCCGCGGGCTTCGAACCGAAGGTCACGTTCGAGTCAGACGACTACGAGACCGTGCAGGGACTCGTGGCCGCCGGCGTCGGTGTGGCGCTGATCCCGCACCTGGCCCTCACCTACGTGCACCCGGGAATCGTCGTGCGCGCGCTGGCACCGCGGCCGCCGACACGGCGGGTGGTGGCGGCGACGATCGCCGCCGCCGAGGCCTCGCCCGCCGCGGCAGCGATGATCGCGATTCTGGGCGAGGTCGCCAAGCGGTACACCGAGGAGCCGGCGGCCGCCTAGAGTTCACACGGCAGGGGCGCCGCGCGGGGCTTCCGTGCGGCCCGGACCGCCCGGGACCGCTACGAGCTCGCCTTGGTCCTCTGCGTGAACTTCGTCGTCAGCTTGTCGGCGTCGGTGACCCGCACCGTGAGCGTGACCCGGGTCGCCTGGTGACGGGCTAGCGCGGCGGTCAGGCTGCCGCTCGCGGCCAGGCGCGGCGAGGAGATTGTCACGCGCACCTGTGACGTCGCCGAGCGCAGCGTCACCACGAGCCCGCCGTGCGCGAGGCTCGCCGTGAACCGCAGATGCTTGCCTTTGGGACTGGTGACGGACACCGCCGAGCGCGATTTCGTGAAATGCAACCCGCGCGGCAGGACGATGCTGATCGACTTCAGCGCGGGCTCGTCGCGCCCGGCTGCCACCGTGAACGCCAGTGTCGGCCGGGACGAGCCGACGCTCGAGAGCGACACGCGGGACAGCGTCGGCGGGTTCTCGATCGTCCAGCGGAACGTGGTCTGCGTGGTGCTGTTCGCGGCATCGGTGGCGGTGACGGTCACGGTCGAGGTCCCGAGCCGCTTCGGCTTGCCGGTGACCTTGCCGGTCGACGGGTCGAGCGTCAGGCCGCTCGGCAACCCGGTCGCCTTGTAGGTCACGGCCCCGCCGCGCGTGTCGGCGGCCTTGAGTTGCAGGCTCACGGCCTTCTTGATCGTGGAAAACTGCGCGCCCGGGTTGGCGAACGCAATCGCGTCGGTGCACAGCGACTGGACCAGCGCGGCGCCGTTCGGGGACCCGAGCCCGGTCGCCATGTCGTACCCCGCGCCAGCCGGGTACAGCCCGCCGTTG
This sequence comes from uncultured Solirubrobacterales bacterium, assembly GCA_963755525.1. Classification (GTDB taxonomy): domain Bacteria; phylum Actinomycetota; class Thermoleophilia; order Solirubrobacterales; family Solirubrobacteraceae; genus Palsa-465. The sequence continues at coordinate 19,991 of CAVWKC010000030.1, forward strand.
AGGCCGGTCATGTCGTTGTTGCCCGAGGTGATGTCGTTGAAGTCGGTGCTGTAGGCGCTCGCCGCGGCGTCATACAGCGCCGGGTTGGCGAAGCCGATCGGCACGCCGGCGCACCGGCCTGACGCGTTGGCCAGCGCGATCAACGCCGCCCACGCCGGCGCCGCCGCGCTCGTGCCGCCGACGACCTGCCATCCCTGGGTGGGCGGCGGGAACCCCGAGGCGTCCCCGCTCCCGTTCCAGTAGATCACGTACCCGGTGCCGGGATCGCCGTCCGCGGACACATCGGGGACCTCGCGGCAGTCGCCCGACGACGCGTTGCACTGCGAGCCCGAGGAGTTGCCGTTGATCACGTGCAGGGACCCCGGCGCGCCGGCCTGATAGCTCGGCATCGGCCAGAAGCTCGATACGCCGCCTCCGCTGGCGCCGACCTCGGTGCCGTCGTTCCAGACGGTCTCGCTCGCGCGGGCGCCGGTCGTCGCGTTCGTGGTCAGGCTCGTGCCGCCGACCCCGGTCACGAACGGCTGGCTCGCCGGGTCGTCGACCTGGAGCGTCGGCGGCGTCGGGAAGCAGTCCTCGGACCCGTCGTCGCCGGATGCCGAGACGACCGACATTCCCTGCGTCGCCGCCTCCTCGAACAGCGTGTTCTCCGAGTGACGCCGAACTGAAGCCTTCGAGCTCCTCGCACTGCCCCCACGAGGTGCTGACCACCTGGGCGCCGGAATGGCTGATGATCGCGCTCATCGTGTCGTAGGGGCCGCTGCCGGAATTCGGGCCTTCGTAGACCGCGATCCTGGCCTTCGGAGCGAGCCCGATCACGTTCTCGATGTCGAGCGCGGCCTCTCCGGCGCCAGGCCCGATCTGGTCGAAGTTGTCGACCGGGACGGTCGCGATCTGCGGATTGACCTCCGTAGCACGTCCCGTACGCCTGGATGTCGGTCAGGTCGTAGGGCTCGAGCTCGAGGATCGCGACGGTCTGGCCCGCGCCCTCGTCCGGCGTGGCATTGGGACCGCCGGACTCGTACAGACCCGACAGCCCGTAAGCGCGCGGCGATCTGATCGGCGGTGAAGCCGCCGTCGGTCGTGCCCTCGGCGCTCGCGGCGTTGCACGGCTGGGGCCCGCCGGTCACGACGTGGGGTCTCGCCGCGGCCGACGCGGCGTCATGCGCCTGGATCAGCAGCGGCTTGGCCACCGACAGCGTGCTCAGCCCGAGCACGCCCTGCACGTCGCCGGCGATCGCGGAATCGAGCGACGGCGCCTGGTTGTTCGCGATCGCGCTCGTGCCGTCGGCAAGCGCGACCCGTGAGAACGAAGTCGCGAACGCCGCCGACAGCGCTCCAGCGGTCGCGGTCACAGGGATCGACAGCGAGTTCGCGCTGACCGGGCCGGGCGTGAGTCCGTGGGCCTCGAGCGAGGACTCGACCGCCTGTACCGCCTGCGGCGTCGCCCCGAACCGCTGCGCGAACTGCGCGGGGGTGAGGTACTGGCGGTACAGCGGCGACCCCGGCGTCGACACCTCGGTCGCGAACGCGGCCAGTCCCGCGGGATCCTGGGACTGGAGCGTGACCGTGACGTGCATCTGCGTGGTGGCGGGCACCGCGGCGACGAGGCGCGCGCCGTCGGGCACTGCGGGAGCCGACCCGAGCCGGACGGGTCCGGCGGCGATCGCCGGGGAGGCGATGAGCAGCGTTGCTCCCAGCGCGCACGCCGCTACGAGTGCCCCGGCTCTCGAGAGTCGTCCCATACCTGGGTGCGAGGCTAGCGATCCCGTGTATGTATCGCGTTAGCGCGGGGGGGCCGGCGACGCGACCATCACGAACCAGTCGCTCGCGTGGAGCACGGCTCCACCGCCGAGCTCGCGGGCGAGCTCGTCCCCGTCGAAATACCGCTTGTACACCTCGAACGCCGAGCCGTCGTTGAGGATCCGCTCCTGCACTTCCTCGCGCTCGTGGTCGGGCCGGACGGCCGAGTCGACGACGATCAGCTCGCGCGCGACCCGGCGCGTCTCGGCCAGAAACCGCTCGCGATCTGACCCCTCGAGGTGGCCGTAGAAGTGGCCGGTGAACACGCGGTCGAACGAGCCGTCCCCGAACGGCAGCGGGGTCGCGTCGGCCTGGACGAACGCCGCCGTGGGGACGCGCTCGCGCGCGATCTCGATCATCCGCGCGCTCTGGTCGAGGCCCGTGACTTCGCCGCGCAGATGGCGCGTCAGGAAGCCCGTGCCGCAGGCCACGTCGAGCGTCCGGGCGGGCTCGAGCGCCTGTACCGCGTGCTCGAGCGCGGCGACCGCGTCGCGCCAGCCGGGACGCGGGCGCAAGGCGAACCGGCCGACACCGAGGTACCAGTCGTCGTACTCGGGTGCACGCGTGTCGTAGTACTGCTTCACGTGAGTCCGATCCTGCCACGGCCCGCGGCTGGTTCACTGTCGGGCGTGGACGAGCGGCGGAGACTCAGCTTCGGGGGCGTGGCCGACCTGTACGACCAGGCGCGGCCGTCGTATCCGACCGCACTGGTCGACGACGTGCTTGAGTACGTGGGCGCCGTTGAAGGCGACCGGGCGGTCGAGGTCGGCGCCGGAACGGGCAAGGCCACGGTGCTGTTCGCGGCGCGCGGGCTGGACGTGGTGGCGATCGAGCCGAGCGCCGAGATGGCCGAGCTTCGCGCGACGGAACTGCGAGAGCTATACGAACGTGAGGATCGAGGAGACGGAGTTCGAACGATGGCGGCCGGACGGGCACAAGTTCCGGCTCTTGTTCTCCGGCCAGGCCTGGCACTGGGTCGCAGCGGAGGTCCGCTACGTCGTCGCCCGGGCGGCGCTCGAGGACGGCGGTGCGCTGGCGGCGTTCTGGAACGTGCCGGACTGGTCCGCGTGCGACCTGCGCGCGGAGTTGGGCGAGGTGTACCGGCGACACGGCCGCGATGGCGACACCGACGACCCGATGAACCCGCGGACGCGATCGGACGAGGACCATTGGGGGACGGAGATCGCCGGCGCGTCCGGCTTCGACGCCGCCGAGGTCCGCCGTTACCCCTGGCACAGCGACTACACGACCGCCGAGTATCTAGACCTGCTCGGTACCCATTCGGCCTGCCTGGTGCTCGACCCCCCCGAGCGCAAGGGGATGCTGACCGACATCGGAGCCGCGATCGACGCCCGCGGCGGGAGCTTCCGGATGCACTTCGAGACCCGCCTGTGCCTGGCTCGGGCGTCGTGACCGACGGAACCGTCCGCGGCGAGGATGGCGTGCGGCGGTGTTACTGGGCGGACTCCGCGCCCGAATACCGTGCCTACCACGACCGCGAGTGGGGCTTCCCGGTCGACGACGACGTCCGCCTGTTCGAGAAGCTGAGCCTCGAGGGGTTCCAGGCGGGCCTCTCGTGGCTGACGATCCTGCGCAAGCGCGAGAACTTCCGGCGGGCGTTCGCCGGGTTCGACTACAAGGCGGTCGCACGGTTCGACGAGAGCGACGTCGCGCGGTTATTGAACGACGCGTCGATCATCCGCCACCGCGGCAAGATCGAGGCGGTGATCAACAACGCCGGGCGCGCGGTCGAGTTGGTCGAGTCCGAGGGCTCGCTGGCGGCGTACGTGTGGCGATTCGAGCCGGCGCGCCGTCGGCGGGGGACCGTGAACCGGGGAGATATTCCGGCTCAGACCGAGGAGTCGCTCGCGATGGCCAAGGACCTCAAGCGCCGCGGCTGGCGGTTCGTCGGCCCGACGACCGTGTACGCGTTCATGCAGGCGATGGGCCTCGTGAACGACCACATGAGCGGGTGCGCGGCGCGCACTCAGGCGACCCGCGCGCGCAAGGAGTTCCGCGTTCCGGGGGGTCCTAGATGAGCCGGACGATCGCGGTGATCCCAACCACCACGATCACCGCGCGCAGCGCCACCGGCGGCAGGCGGCGGCCCCAGCGGGCGCCGGCGATCCCGCCGATGATCGAGCCGATCGCGATCAGCAGCGCAGGGAGCCATGCGATGTGCGCGGAGAAGATGAAGATGATCCCCGCGACCAGGTTGACGAGCCCGGCGAGCACGACCTTGAGCGCGTTGATCCGCTGAAGGTTTTCGGTCGGGAGCGACAGCCCGAGGATCGCGAGCAGCATGATCCCCTGAGCGGCGCCGAAGTAGCCGCCGTAGATGCCCGTTCCAAACACCGCGAGCATCCCCAGCGGCCCCGCCTCGTGCTTCTCACGCGAGCGCCGGGCTTCGAGCGCGCGCCCGATCCGCGGCTGCAGCACGATCAGCACGAGCGCGATCACGATGAACGCGGGCACGATGTCCTTGAACGCGGACGCCGGCAGGCTGAGCAGCAGCACCGCGCCGACGATCCCGCCGGCCGTGGACGCGGTCGCGAACCGCAGCGCCCGCGCGCGCTGCCCGGCCAGTTCGCGTCGGTAGCCGATCGCGCCCGCCACCGACCCCGGGACCAGCCCGACCGTGTTCGACACGTTGGCGGTCACGGGCGCGTAGCCGAACGCGAGCAGGATCGGGAACGTGATCAGCGTGCCGCTGCCGACGAGCGTGTTGATCGCCCCGGCGGCGATGCCCGCGACGAAGATGGCCAGGGCGTGGAGCGGGGGCATCCGTCTTTGCCTTGCGCCGGAGGCGGTCCCGGCTTACGTCCGGTACGCGCGCACGAGGTAGCCGCTGTGGCCTGGGCTCGTGATCTCGATCCGCTCGAAACCGCTCGCGCCGAACATCAGCTCGAGCTCGCGGCGGCTGTAGTTGAAGATCGGGCAGTTGCCGATCCACTCGTAGCGGACCTTGCGGACTGGACCCTTGAGCCATGACCAGGTCGGGAACGAGCCGACCACGCACCCTCCGGGAGCGCACAGCTCGAACATGCGGCGGCTGAAGCGGTGCGGCTCAGGGAGATAGTCGAACAGCCCGACGGCGAGGATCACGTCGAACGGACCCTCGAGCGGCGCGGTCAGGAAGTCGTCGACGATGAGCTGGGTGTGGTCGGCGAAGCGCGAGAGGCGGGCACGTGACATGTCGATCATCGGCTCGGAGAAGTCGACTCCTACGTAATGAGACGTGCCGGCCCCGAGCACGAACTCGCCGATGCGGCCCGACCCGCACCCGACGTCGAGCACGCGCGGATTGGCGTACGACGCGACGGTGTCGACCGCGAGCTTGCGCCGGCGGAACAGCCCGGGGCGAAGTGTGCGGACGAGCCAGCGCTCGTCCTCGTAGAGGTCGTCGAACTGCTCCGCCTTGTCCTCGAAACGGGTTCGAACCCGCTCAGGCGCTGCCGCCGAGTCGTGCATGGGCCTCACCATAGGGGATCAGCTCGAACTTCCGAGCTATCGCTTTGAGGACACCCGGGGCGCGGCGCCGGGCACCGTTTCGCTGTGCCTCGCGGAGCCTGGCGTGGGCTTGTTGCTTGGGGGTGGCGGTATTAGGGAGGTGCGCGCGGAGCGGCTCGGGGTCGAACTCGTTCGGGTGGAGGTACAGGCCAGAGAGCGGGCCGGCTCTTTCCAGCCCTCGCAGGATCACGGGCGTCGGTAGTCCCTGCCAATACGAGGCGCCGCCGACCGGGATTCGGATCCCCCCGAGCCGTTCGGTGTGCCACACCGCGACCGGAAACTCCCACAACCCACCGTTGGCGCCGGCGTCGATGAGATGGGGGGCGGTCGTCGACGGTTCCGCGCGGTCGCGCAGCGCCGGCGAATCGTGCTGGCTCGCGTCGTACTCGAACCCCTCGTCGGCGAGCACTCCGTAGGCCCAATCGCTGGTCTTGGTGATCGAGAATGCGGGTGCCCGGTACCCGACCGGAGTCCGGCCGGTCAGGTCCGTGATCGTCGCCCGCGCCGCGCGCAGGTCGGCGCCGAACTCGTCAGGCGTCTGCGTGTGCACCGGCAGATGGGCATCGCCGTGGCAGCCGATCTCGTGGCCGGCGGCGACGATCCGGTCGAGCAGTCCGGGGTGAGCGCGAGCCGCCATCCCGAGCACGAAGAACGTCGCGCGTGCGTGAAGCTCGTCGAGCAGGGTGAGGAGGGCGTCGGTTTGTCGTGTCAGTGCCGGCCCGGGCTCATCCCAGTTCGACGCGCCAACCCGCCGGCGCACCAGCTGATGCCAGTCCTCGTAGTCGATGCTGAGCAGCAGGGTGGGGCGCGTGGACGTCATTGGCTTGGGAAGAAAGTACGACTATTTCGTACTTTCTTCCCAAACGGCCGAGCGGGGCGCTCCAGGCCCGCCGGCAAGGACCCGCGGCAACGACCCGCCGACTACCCGCCGGCGACGAGCCGCCGCCCGATCACGCGCTGCCCGACCCGCACCGGTGTCAGCAGCCCGAGCCGGGAGGCGATCTGCATCGAATCGGCCCACCGCGACAACGGCGACGCGTGGGAATCGTCGAAGGTCCCGGCCTCGATCAGCTCGAGCACCCACTCGATCGTCGCCCGCAGCGTGTCGTCGAGCGGGCGCGACGTGTAGCCGAGCTCGTCGCGCGCCTTCTGCGAGGTGAACCGCCAGTCCTGGCCCATCAGGTTCGAGGCCTCGGCCGACAGCGCGCCCGGGAGGCCGATCGCCTCGCGGATCCGCGTCAGCCGGCGGATGCTCGTCGGCAGCACCACGATCGGATAACGCACGTCCGACAGCTCGGCGACGCGGTCGATCAGCTCGACCCAGCCGAGGTTGACGCCACCGAGGATGTACCGCTCGCCCGGCCTGCCGCGGTCCGCGGCCAGCAACTGCCCGGCGGCGACGTCCTCGACGTCGACGAAGTTCATCGGCGCGTCGAGCACTCCGGGGAGGCGGCCGCGCAGGTAGTTGGCGATCGTCCGCGTCGAAGTTTCACACGACTGCGTCCTGGCGACCGGGACGCCGAGCACGTACGCGGGGTTGACGACCACGAGGTCGATGCCGTGGCGCTCGGCGGCCTCGAGCGCGGCGCGCTCCCCGGCATGCTTGGAGTCCGGGTAAGCGAGCCCGAGCCAATCGTCGGGATAGCGGGTGGACTCATCCGCCGGCCCGTTCCCGTTCGCGGTGCCGATCGCGGAGATCGTCGACGTCAGCACCACACGCCCCACGCCCTCGGCCGCCGCGGCCTCGACCGCGACCACCGGCCCGTCCGCGTTCAGCTCCCACACGCGTTGCACGGGGCTCGAGGCGACGTAGCCGGCGACGTGAAACAGGATGTCGATCCCGCGTAGCGCGCGCCGCATCGACTTGTAGTCGAGCACATCGCTCTTCGCCCTACGGAACTGAACGCCGCTCAGCGCCTTGAGGCGATTCGCATCTCTGTAAACGACGCGTACGTCGTCGCCACGCTCCGCCAGCGCCCGCACAACATGGGCGCCGACGAACCCCGTCCCTCCGGTGACGCAAGCCCGCATGTCCTTGGCCTACCCATCCGGCACCAAAGCGACGCGCCTAATGAGCCGAGTTCACAAGATTGCTTCAGTCAATCGCGCGGCGATAGAAGCCTCGCACGCCGATCGCCATCAGCGCGGTCAGCGCGCACGCGAGCACGACGATGCAGACCCACGGGGTGATGTGCGGCACCGACGGCACGAGCGCGGCGCGCATCATCTCGCTCACATACGTCATCGGATTGCACGCGGTCACGATCTGGAACCAGCGCAGACGCGACAGCGACGGCCACGGGTACTGGCTGCAGCCGGTGAACAGCAGCGGCGTGAAGACCAGCGAGAACACGATGTTGATCCGCTGCGGCACGACAAGGGTGCCCAGCACCAGGCCCAGGCCGGCGCCGAGCAGGGCGCCGAGCACCATCGCGAGCACCATCAGCGGCACTCCGCTCCACCGCCACGGGATCGATCCGAGCACGAGGATCCCGACGGGGATCATCACGAGCGTCGCGGTGAGCGCCCGGAGCGACGCGAACAGGACCTTCTCGGCTGCCACCAGCGCGGTCGACATCGGCGCGAGCAGGCGATCCTCGATCTCCTTGGTCCACCCGAACTCGATCACGAGGGGGAACGCCAGCGTCTGCATGCCGGTGATCACCGCGGTCAGCGCGAGCAGCCCCGGGAACAGCAGGTTGGAGTACCCGTGCTGCGTGTAGCCGAGCGAGCCGAGCACCTTGCCGAACACGAACAGCAGGAACAGCGGCTGGAGGATCACCTGCGCGAGGAACACCGGCAGCTCCGACCAGGTCACGAGCAGATCGCGGCGGAGCACCGCGGTGAACGCACGACGCTGCCTCACCACGGGCGCAGCCGCCGGAGCCGAGACCGCAGCCGCGCTCATCGGAGTGTCCGCCCGGTCAGATGGATGAACACGTCCTCGAGCGTCGGCTCCCCGAGCTCGACGCCGCTGAGGCTTAGGCCCCGCTCGGCGAGCAGCGTCGCCGTCGGCGCCACCAGCGCCGACGCCTCGCCCGACACGTACAGCCGCACGTGCCAGTGTGGGTCGTCGGGCTCCGGCGAATCCTCCGGTAGCGGCTCGACTCGCTCGACGCCGGGGAGCCGCTCGAAATCGCCGATCAGCGACGACGGTGTGTGCCCGTTCTCGCCGGCATGCACGCTCAGCTCGAGCGTCGAGCTACCGGGCAGCCCGCGCATCAGCGCGTCGGGGGTGTCGAGCGCGAGCAGCTTGCCGTGGTCCATGATCCCGACGCGGTCGGCCAGCAGCGCCGCCTCATGCATGTCGTGGGTGGTCAAAAACAAAGTGACTCCGCGCTGCCTGAGCTCGCGCAGGCGGTCCCACACGAACAACCGCGCGGCCGGGTCAAGCCCGGTGGTCGGCTCGTCGAGGAACAGCACCTGCGGCTCGTGCATCAGCGCCCGCGCGATCATCACGCGTTGCGACTGCCCGCCCGAGAACAGGTCGGGCTTGACGTCGCCGCGCTCGCGCAGCCCGAATTGATCGAGCAGTTCGTCGGCGCGCTCCGCGGCCTCGGCCGCCGGCACGCCGTGGTAGGCGGCGTGGAAGGTCAGGTTCCGGCGAATCGACAGCGAGCGGTCGAGGTTGCTCCGCTGGGGGACGACCGCGAGCATGCTCCGGGCCCGGACCGGCTCCAAACCGACGTCGACGCCGCCGACCATCGCCCGCCCGTCGGTGGGTTTCACGCGCGTCGTAAGCATCCCGACCGTGGTGGTCTTGCCGGCGCCGTTGGGACCCAGCAGCCCGAACACCTCGCCGGGCGCCACCGCGAACGTGATCCCGTCGACCGCGTTGACGGGCGACTTCGGGTAGCGCTTGATCAGCGCTGAGACCTCGACCGCGCTCATCGCGCGGCCGCTATCTGAAGCGACTCCCGAGGGCACACGTCGCAGGTTAACGATGGCGGCCATAATGCCTGTCGTGGTCCCGGAGGCGCACCTGAAACGGACCGAGCGCGGCCTCGAGCCCGCCGACGAGGGCTGGTTCGTCCTCAACGCGCGCGAGGCGAAGTGGCTCGACGGCGAGTTCGGCGCCTACACGCGTTTCGAGGGAGGCGCGCGCTTCCCGACCCTCGGCTTCAACATCGGCGTGTTGGCTCCCGGCCAGCCCTCCTGCATGTACCACGGCGAGGAGGACGCCGAGGACTTCCTCGTGCTCGCCGGCGAGTGCCTGCTGCTGATCGAGGGCGAGGAACGACATCTCAAGCAGTGGGACTTCGTCCACTGTCCGCCGTGGACCGAGCACGTATTCGTCGGCGCGGGCGATGGTCCGTGCGCGCTGCTGGCCGTCTCGCCACGAGCCGGGAAGGGCGTGATCTATCCCCGAGCCGACGTCGCGCTTCGCCACAACGCCGGCGTCGAGCAGGAGACGCGCGAGCCGAGCGAGGCGTACGCGGACGTCCAAGCCCGACGTCGAGGTCGGCTACCGCGACGGCTGGCTCGAAGGCCGCGAGTAGTGGCCGGGGACGGCCACTAGCCGAGTTCGAGCCGGTGCCTGAGCGCCCGGACAACGGATCCTCGCAACCGCGCGGAGCGCTGTCCTCGGCCTTGCGCGACGCGTTGCAGTTCGACCGCCGCGCGATCTCGATTCAGGCCGGCCTGCTCGCGGCGATCCCGGTCGCCGCCGTGCTCGCGATCGGCACCATCGCCTGGAGCGCGGTGGCCGGCGTCACGATGGGCGCCGGCGCGATGCTCGTCGGGGTCGCCTGGCGGGTCGGGGGCGGCCGTCCACCGATCGCGGTGCTCGCGATCGATGCCTCGCTGATGTCGATCTCGACGTTCGTGGGATGCGTGACGGGATCAGTGCCGTGGCTTCACTTCGTCGTGCTGTGTGTGTGGTCGCTCGCGGGCGGGCTGCTCGTGGCGCTCGGCAACCGCGGTGGGGCCGTCGGGACCCAGTCGATCATCGCGTTCGTCGTGTTCGGTCGGTTCAGCCAGCCCGCCGGGCCCGCGCTCGGGCTCGCCTCGCTCGTGCTCATCGGAGGCTTCGCTCAGGTCCTGTTCCAGAGCGTCGCGCGTTGGCCGCCGCCACTTCAGGTGGCAGCGCCACGCGACCGCCGAGGCCTACCGGGCGCTGTCGCGCCTGGCCGGCGCCACCGCGGAGAGCTCGTCGCTTCCGGCCGCCACCGCGCTCGACGCGGCGCAGGAAACGCTGTCGTCACCCATGCTGTTCGGGGACCCGGCCGTGCTGACCCTGCGTAGCCTCGTCAACGAAGGACAGCGGATGCGGGTCGGGTTGGCCGCGATCCACTCGCTGGCGAGGCGCCGGCAGGCTGACCCGGACGGCGGTCCGGATCCGCCCGCCCGTGGCGCGGACCGGATCCTCGCGCTCACGACCGAGGGGCTCGATCTCGCCGCGCGCGCGATCGAGGGAGACCGCGCCGCCGCTCGGGAGCTTCCCGCGCACATGGACAGGCTGAGCTCGGACACCGCCGAGCACGCGCTCACGCCCGACGCCTCCGGGATGGCGCTGTCGCGGCGGCTCCGCGCGCTGGCGGGGCAGCTGCGCGCGATCGGGGCGCTGGCGGTGAGCGCCGGGGTGGCCAGCGGGTTGCGCGATCGGCGCCCGCAAGCGCGCACAAACCGCCCGATCGAGCGGTTCAAGGCCGGTGTCGGACTACTGCGCGCAAACGCCAGCCTCGACTCACCCGCGGGTCGTCACGCGCTGCGACTGGCGGTCGTCGTGCTGGTCGCCGAGCTGATCTCCCGTCACCTGCCGCTCAGTCGCAGCTACTGGATGGTCGTCGCGGCCGCGACCACGCTGCGCCCCGAGTTCGGCGCGACGTTCACGCGCGGCGCCGAGCGGCTCGGCGGGACCGCGCTCGGCGTCGGGCTGGCGGGAGCGATCGCGGTCGCGCTGCATCCGGCCGGCGGCGTGACCGTGATCCTCGTCGGCGTGCTCGCGTGGGCCGGGTACGCGCTGTTCCCGGCTAGCTTCGCGGTCGGTTTCGCGTTCATCACCGCCGTCGTCGTGTTCCTGCTGAACGCGATTAGCCCGGACACGCTCGCGACCGCATGGGCGCGCCTGGTCGACACGCTGGTCGGGGGCGCGCTCGGCCTGCTCGCCTACGCGCTGTGGCCGACTTGGTCCGAGAGCTCCGCACGCAACTCCCTCGCCAACCTGGTCGAGGCCCAGCGAGCGTACGTGCGGGCGACCCTGAAGGCGATCGTCGAGGGCCACCGACCCGACGACGGCGAGATTCGCGTGCTCAGCCGGGAGGCTCGGATCGCCAGGACCGCCGCCGAGGCGACCGTCGCCCGGTCGCTGGCGGAGCCGGCGACGCGCCGGATCGATGCCGAGCACAGCCAAGGGATGCTCGCCGCGGCGCGCCGGCTGGTGCAAGCCGCGCACGTGCTGCGGCTCGACGCCCAGGACACGCCGAACCGGCGCCCCGTGCCGGCGCTGGCGCCGCTGGCAACCGGTGTCGACGAGCTGCTGGCGACCGTCGACACCACGGTGCGGACCGGAGCGAACGGGGTCCCGGCGGGCACGCCGGGTCCGGCGGTGCCGGACCTGCGCGCTAGCTACGACGTGCTCGAGCGCGGCGCCCCGCACGACGCCGACGGCGAGGCGCTGCTGCTCGACCTCGACGAGCTCGTCGACGCCGCCAACGGGCTCGCGGCCCTTGCCGGGCTCGAGTCGGACGACCTCGACTAGTGGCTGAGAGCTGGGCCAGAACCTGCGCGCTCACGCCCGCGCCGCCCGGGTCAGCTTTCGCCGCGCAGTCGCGTCGAGGACGACCTTGCGCAACCGGACGGCGCGCGGCGTGACCTCGACGCACTCGTCCGCGCGCAGGAACTCGAGCGCCTGGTCGAGCGACAGCTCACGCTTGGGAACGAGCCGGACAAGCTCGTCGGCGGTCGAAGAGCGGATGTTCGTGAGGTGCTTCTCCTTGGTGGCGTTGACGTCGAGGTCCTCCGCACGCGAGTTCTCGCCGACGATCAGGCCTTCGTAGACCTCGTCGCCGGGCGCCACGAACAGCGTCCCGCGCTCCTGGAGGTTGTAACAGCGCGAACGCCGCCACCGTGCCGCGCCGATCCGACACCAGCGACCCGCTCGGTCGGGTCCGGAGCTCGCCGTGCCACGGCTCCCAGCGGTCGAACACGTGGTGCACGAGCCCGGTTCCGCGTGTCTCGGTCAGGAACTCGGTACGAAAGCCGATCAGCCCGCGTGCCGGCACCAGGTACTCCATGCGCACCCACCCGGTGCCGTGGTTGACCATCTGCTCGAGCCGGCCCTTGCGCATCGCGAGCAGCTGCGTGATCACGCCCACGTACTCCTCGGGTGCGTCGACGCTCATCCGCTCGACGGGCTCGCACTCGCGGCCGTCGATCTCGCGCGTCACCACCTGCGGCTTGCCGACCGTGAGCTCGTAGCCCTCGCGGCGCATCAGCTCGACGAGTATCGCGAGCGCGAGCTCGCCCCGCCCCTGAACCTCCCACACGTCCGGCCGGTCGGTGTCGAGCACGCGCAGCGACACGTTGCCGACAAGCTCGCGATCGAGGCGCGCCTTGACCTGCGAAGCGGTGAGCTTGTCGCCGTCCTGCCCGGACAGCGGCGAGGTGTTGATCCCGATCGTGACCGACAGCGAGGGCTCGTCGACGGTGATCACGGGCAGCGGGTGTGGGTCCTCGGCCGATGCGAGCGTCTCTCCGATCGTGATCTCGGGGATCCCAGCCACGGAGATGATCTCGCCGGCAGTCGCCTCGTCCGCCTCGACGCGGTCAAGCGCCTCGGTGACGTACAGCTCCGAGACCTTCACGCGTTCGATCTGTCCGTCCGCGCGACACCAGGCGACGGTCTCGCCCCGCCGGATCGTGCCGTGGCGGACGCGACAGATTGCGATCCGCCCCACATAAGGCGACGCATCGAGATTCGTCACGTGTGCCTGGAGCGGATGGTCGGGGTCGTACTCCGGTGCGGGAATGTGGGTGATCAGCAACTCGACTAGCGGGCCCAGGTCCTTCCCGGGGACCGACGGATCGAGCGAAGCCCAGCCGGCCTTGGCGTTCGTGTAAACGATCGGAAACTCGATCTGCGACTCGTCGGCGTCGAGGTCGAGGAACAGCTCGTAGACCTCGTCGACCACCTCGTCGATGCGGGCGTCGGGGCGGTCCACCTTGTTCACGACGAGGATCACCGGCAGACGGGCCTCGAGCGCCTTGCGCAGCACGAACCGGGTCTGCGGAAGCGGTCCCTCGCTCGCGTCGACGAGCAGCAGCACGCCGTCGACCATCGTCAGGCCGCGCTCGACCTCGCCGCCGAAGTCCGCGTGCCCGGGCGTGTCGACGATGTTGAGCTTGACCCCGCCGTAGCGAACCGCGGTGTTCTTGGCGAGGATCGTGATCCCCTTCTCACGCTCGAGGTCCATCGAGTCCATGACTCGATCGGCCACGTCCTGACCGGCGCGGAACGCCCCCGACTGCCATAGCAGGGCGTCGACGAGCGTCGTCTTGCCGTGGTCGACGTGAGCGACGATCGCGAGGTTGCGGATGTCCCGGCGGGATGCCATCGGACACTGAAGATAGAGACGCGGCGTCGAGCGCCGGCGCACGCACCGTCGACCCGCGCGGCGCGCCGGTGCGTCAGATCGTTGCGCTGACCGTGGCGGTGACGCCGTTCCAGGTGCTCAGCACCGACAGCTTCGCTGTCCGGCTGTGCGTCGCGAGCGTCTCGAACGCGCGGGACAGCGCGAGCGTGACGGTGATGCTGCGGTTACCGCGGATGGAGCCCTGGCTCGAGAGCATCACGCGCGTCCCGGAACGGCCCTCCAGGCGGAAGCGACACGTCGCCGAGCCGTGGCAGCGCAGCACCACCGTGAGGGCGCCACCGCGGGTCGCGATGCTCGTAATCGTCACCGGCGAGGTTCTGAAACGGATCACGGTGCCGTAGGTCGAGCCTGCGGCGTTGGTCGCCACCGCGCGGACGTAGTAGACCTTGCCCGGGGACAGACCACGGAGCTTCAGGCTCACGTTCGCGGTCGAACGCGAAGTGGCCAGCGAACCCGGCGCCGTCCGCCCGAGCGACGCCGTCGCCCCGTACTGGAGCGCGTAGGTGGTGGCTGCTCCGCGGCCCGCGATCGTGGCGCTGATCGTCGCGGTGCTCGCCGCCGGCGCGACCTTCACGTTGGTCACGAGCGGGGCGCCGGCCGGCTCGGTCGAAGTTCCCGAGCTTCCCGAGCCACTTCCGATGACTGGCGGATTACTCGTTCGTGGTCGTGGTCGTGGTCGTGGTCGAGGTCGAGGACTGAGCGGTGGTGGTCGGGGTCGTGGTCGTGGTCGAGCCCTGGGTGGGCGAGCTCGCGGACGAGGCCGGGGTGGTCAGCGTGAAGTCATAGCCGTACTCGGTGCCGTACTGGTTCTGCGCGACCAGCCGGTAGTGGTAGGTCGTCGCCGGCGAGAGCCCGGTGAGCGAGTCCGATACCGCGACCGGGGCGCTGCCTGATCCGATGTCGGTCGCGGGAGTCAGCTGGCCGTAGTCGGTGGTCGGGCCGTACTCCCACCAGTAGCTGGTGTCGGCGCCGTTCGGGTAGACCCCGCCGGCGAGCTGGGTGGTGGTGGCGGTCGTGCTCGACGCGTAGGTGCCGTTGGTACCGGGGCCGGAAACACCGGGCGCCCCGGTCGTGACCGCGCCGGAGATACTGCCGACGCCGGTCGGGCCGTCGTAGCCGGCTCCGGCGTCGCAGATATAGGCGATCGATGCCGCGCACGCGCCGTTGGAGCCCGTCGATGGGTCGTTCAGCAGCGATGCGTTCGCGTACGCCCATGACGGGCCCTGGGCGGCCGAGCCGAGTAGCGCGTAATAGGCCGCGATCAGCGGCGCGGCCTCGCTGGTCCCGCCGACGACGACCCAGCCGCCGTCTTCGGAGTCGTAGACCTGCATCCCGGTGTCGGGGTCGGCGTCGGCCGAGATGTCGGCGTAGGAGCGACCCGTGCAGCCCGTGTCCGTCTGCCATGCGGGCTTGGAAGCACCGAGGTTGCAACCGGAGCCGGCGTCGGACCAGGCGGATTCGGTGAACTCGCGCGCGCTCGCCATGCCACTCGAACTCGCCGGCTCGAGCGTCGTGCCGCCAGCCGCGGTCACATCCGGCAGCGCGGCCGGGAAGTCATTCGTGGATGTGCCGGGGTAGCCGGCGTCACCCGAAGCGGCGACGGTCGTGACGTTCTTGAACGTGTAGTCGCCCGTCTGCGGAAACTCGTGCGCCTGCCGGCCGCTCAACGGAAGGTCCCAGCTATCGGAGATCACGTTCGCTCGAAGGTCGTAGGCCTCGAGTTCGGCGGCCGCGAGGTCGCTGGTCCCGGCGCTGTCGGCTTCCACGAGATCGATGTGGCAGTTCGGGCACAGCGCGGACACGGCATCCAGGTCGAGTGAGATCTCGAGCTCCCAGCCGGTATCGCTCGCCGGGTAGTTCGTGCCGCCGTTCTGATCGACCTTCGTGAAGCAGCCGTTGGCCGACGTGCACGCCGGCAGCCCAAACTCGGCACGGTAGGTGTCGAGGTCGGACTCGGCATTCGGATCGTCGAACGCGTCGACGATCGCGACCGTCTCAGTGGTCCCCGCGGTCTCGGACAGGAACGAGAGGTCGTAGGCCTGCTGGAGGTATGCCGGGGTGCCGGGCTGAGGCGCCCCGGCTGCCGCGATCGCCGCTACCGCCACGTGGCTGCCCCGCGGCCGCGGCCGGCGCAGGCGGTATGGGGAGGAGGGGCGGCTCAGGCGGGGATGGACGAGCGCCAGGCTCCCGCGTACCCCGAGGATCTGTGCGAGGCACGTCGCGCGGAACGACGTCGCCGGAGCGCAAGCTTCGACGGGGGCGACCGTGGAGGCGTCCGACAGGCCGGTCGTCGCGTCCGTGATGCTCGCCGGGGCCTGCGCCGAGGCGACGCTCACGGCTCCGAACAGCGCGGTGGCAAGCACCACAAACGCCGCCGCGTAGAGCCTCGCGAACTGGCGCGGGCGCGGCCCGTGCGAACGCAAACAAGAGGGGGCTTCCGGGAAGCTGGCGGGGATCCGTCTCATTCGTCGAGGACGAGGCTAGAGAGCCCCCTTCTTTCATCGGCAGGTTTTGGCAAAACCTGTAGCGAATGTCTCGTCAATATGGACCGTTATACGATGCCCCGGAAGTTGGGCCCCGCCGGCGCTGGCTCGTTGGCGCTCCCCTGGCGGCGCGGCAGCCGGCCAGGACCCGGTCGGTACGGCATTTGCGCTATCCATCCGGGTTCGGGCAGGTGCAGCGCTCGCCGTATTAGGGTACCCTAATGCCGCGGATGCCCGAAGGAGCCCCCGAACCGCGGAAGGTCCCGCCCGGAAAGCGTGCGGAATCTTCCCGCCCCCGGCCGACCGAGCGCCTCAGCTTCTACGTCTGGACCGCGATCGTGCTCGCGGCCGCCGTCGTGATCGTCGTGATCAGCTGGCGCGCGCGAGGTGGGACGACGGATCCAACGGCCTTGCCGGCGGGTGACCGTCTCAGCCACACGACCGTGGTGATCGATAGCGCGATCCTCGTGTTCCGCGAGGGGCTCGAGACGATCCTCGTGCTGGCCGCGGTCACCGCGAGCTTCCTCGGCGGTAACCGCGTCTACCGCCGCCCCGTGGTCGGGGGCGGCGCGGCTGCGATCGGCGCCGGCGTGGCCACCTGGCTGCTCGTCGTCTGGCTGATCGGGCGCTTCCACGGCGGCGAGTTCGACGTCCAGGCGGCCACCGGCCTGCCCTCGCTGATCGTTCTGCTGATCGTGATGAATTGGTTCTTCCACAAGGTCTACTGGACCGGCTGGATCTCGAGTCACCACAAGCGGCGGCGCGGGCTGTTGTCCGCGGATCCCGAGACGCAGAAGCGTCGGATGCTGTTGGGGCTGGCGCTCCTCGGCTTCACCTCCGTGTACCGCGAGTGCTTCGAGATCGTGATCTTCCTCCAGAACCTGCGCGAGCTCTACGGCGCGTCCGTGGTGCTCGAGGGCGTCGTCATCGGCTGCATGTTCACCGCTGCCGCCGGCGTGCTCACGTTCGCGCTGCACCAACGGCTGCCTTACCGCCGGTTGCTGATCATCACCGGCGTGATGCTGCTGTTCGTGCTGCTCGTGTCGGTCGGCGAGGAGGTCAACGAGATGCAGTTGGCCGGCTGGATCGGCACCACCCCGATCTCCGGTCTGAACATCCCCGCTTGGATGGGGACCTGGTTCTCGCTGTTCCCGAACTGGCAGACGTTCATCGGCCAGTTCATCGCGCTCGGGCTCGTGATCGGCTCTTACGCGGGGGCGCAGTACCTACGCGTGTGGCGCCCACGGCGACGCGGGCGCTACGGTGCGCACATCGCGGTGGCGCCGCCCGAGCGTCCGGCCGATCTCGAGGTCGGTCGGTCCGGCAACGGCCGGCCCGCCAACGCGCTCGCCTGAACGATCTCGAGTTTGGGCGGCAAACGGGCCCGATCCGCGGACCGGACGGGTGGCGGTCGTCCCGGAGACGGGTGTCATCGGCGCCCGGTTCGGCTCGATGTGGGCCGCGTCGGGTGACTGTGGGTTCTCACATCTCCGCGATCGAGTTCGCCGACGGTGCTCGACCCGATCGCGGTCGGCGCGAGCGCCACAAACGTTTGTGTCGGCGACTACGCAACCGCGTCTGTAACGAGCATTCGACCAGCCCCGACACGCTGACGCGGGAAGGTCACAAGCCCACATAGCGTCCGTGCTAAACAGTTAAGACCAGACCGGGTCACTCCGCGAGCGCAGGGGCGCAGCGTGGCCACTCGCCGAGTCCGGATCAGGAGTCACATAGTGCTGAAACTCACACGCTGGTGCATCGCCCACCGCCGCCGCGTGTTCGTGGCCTGGCTTGTGGTGGCGGTCCTCACCACGGTCCTCGCGGGCGCTGCCGGGCGCAACTACGCGACGAACTTCACCCTGCCCGGAACGCAGTCCCAGAAGGTGCTCGACCTGCTCAAGAAGGAGTTCCCCGCGCAGAGCGGCGACGTCGACACGATCGTGTTCCACACCGCGAACGGGACGATCGACGACCCGCAGGTCAAGGGCGCGATGACGAAGGTGCTCGACCAGGTGTCCGGCGATCCGCATGTCGTCTCGGTGCGTAGTCCGTACGGGCCGGAGGGCGCGGTCCAGGTCTCAAAGGACCGGAGGACCGCGTTCGCGACGATCAACTACGACCACGCGGCCAACATCGTCCCTAACGACGCCGGCAAACCGGTACTGAACCAGATCGCATCGGTGAACGTGCCGGGGCTGAAGATCGCCGCCGGCGGCCAGGTGATGGAGAACGCCGAGGGCTTCAGCGTCGGCCCGGCGACCCTGATCGGTGGTATCGCCGCGCTGATCATCCTGCTGTTCACATTTGGCTCGCTCGTTGCCGCGGGGATGCCGCTGATCACCGCCGGATTCGGTCTGATCACAGGGGTGGCGCTGATCGGGCTGGCCACGCACGTCACGAGCATCCCGAACGTCTCCACCGACCTCGCGCTGATGATCGGCCTCGGCGTCGGGGTCGACTACGCGCTGTTCATCGTCACGCGCTTCCGTGAGAACTACCTTGCATGCGGCGACGTCGAGCAGTCGGTCGTGGAGGCGATGGATACGTCCGGGCGGGCGATCCTGCTCGCCGGCACCACCGTGACGATCGCCCTGCTCGGGATGTTCGCCACCGGGGTGAGCTTCCTGTACGGGCTGGCGATCGCCTCCGTCTGCGCCGTGCTGGCGACGATGATCGCGTCGCTGACCGTGCTGCCCGCGATGCTGTCGAAGTACGGCCACCGGGTCGTGCGTCCGCGCACCCGCCGGCTGGGTCGTCGCGGCGCCGCGCCGACGGCCGCCGACTCCAAGGATGTGGTCATGAAAGCTGCCTCGCGCTCGCGCTGGCGCGAGTGGAGCCGGACGGTCCAGCGTCGTCCGTGGCCGCTGGCGATCGTCTCGACCGCCGTGATGGTCGCGCTGCTGTTGCCGGTGTTCGGGCTGCGCCTCGAGAGCAGCGACGCGGGCAACGATCCGTCGGGCACGAACACGCGCGAGGCGTTCGACCTGCTCGCGCAGGGCTTCGGGGCGGGTTCAACGGTCCGCTGCTGATCGTGACCGAGCTTCCGAGCCAGAACCAGGCCGCGACGCAGGAGGCGGTCAGCGCCGCGGTCGCCAAGACGCCGGGAGTCGTGGCCGTCACGCCGCCGCGGGTGTCGCCGTCGGGGAACGTCGCGGTGTTCGAGGCCTACCCGAGTTCGGCCCCGCAGGCGGTTGCCACCACGAACCTGGTCAACCATCTCCGCAACGACGTTGCCCCACCGATCCAGCACCAGACCGGTGCGACCATGCTCGTCGGCGGGTTCACCGCGGGCTCGATCGACTTCTCGCACGTGCTCGCGAACAAGCTGCCGTTGTTCATCGGGATCGTCGTGGTCCTGTCCGCGCTGCTGCTGTTCGTGATCTTCCGGTCGATCGTGATCCCGATCCAGGCGGCGCTGATGAATCTGCTCAGCATCGGCGGCGCGCTCGGCGTCACCGTGCTCGTGTTCCAGAAGGGCTGGTTCGCGAGCGTGATCGGCGTCGAGAAGGGGCCGGTGGAGCCGTGGATCCCGGTGCTGATGTTCGCTGTGGTGTTCGGCCTGTCGATGGACTACGAGGTATTCCTGATCTCGCGCGTGCGCGAGCAGTGGATCCGTCGCCACGACGCGTCCGAGGCCGTGGCCGATGGCATCGCGTTCACCGGACGAGTGATCACGGCGGCGGCCGCGATCATGATCTGCGTGTTCCTGTCGTTCATGTTCGGCAACGAGCGCGTGCTCAAGGAGTTCGGCTTCGGGCTCGCGGTGGCCGTGCTGCTCGACGCCGTGATCGTCCGCTGCATCCTCCTGCCGGCGGTGCTCGAACTGCTCGGGCCGAGGACGTGGTGGCTACCGGAGTGGCTCGACGCTCGGCTCCCCCACATCAACATCGAGGGCACCTCGGCGCGCGCCCAGCTGGCCGAGCGGTCCGCGGAACCCGGCGAGCCCGTGGAGCGAGAGCCCGCGCAGGTTTAGGGACCGACCATCAGGCCGTTGACGATCCGCGACTGTAGGTACACGGCCCAACCGGAGACGGCGCCGGAGGGATCGGTGTCGAGTTCGCCGAGCAGCGCGCTCGTGCGCGGGTCGAAGATCAGCTCCGAGCGCGCGCCGTCGTTGTCATAGGCCAGCCCGATCCCGAGCCGCCCCGCGTGGTCGCGCGTCGGCCCGAGCACCTCGACCCCCTAGCGACGGCCGGGGAACATGCATTACACGACAAACGAACGGTTTTGGCGAGGCCGTGACCTGTGGCGCATGCCCCACATGCGTGACGCGTCACGGCCGCGGCGATCTGGCCCAAATGTCGCGTTACGCAGGCGGCCCCGGGCCAGCGACCTCGCCACGCGCCGAGGGCCAGCCTCCGCCCTCCTTCAGGTGCCCGCCGTTGACGTTACCGCCGGCGGCGACCGCCTCATCGACCGTCCGATCATCGACGAGCTCTCGGGGATAGGCCCGCAGGGTCCCGATCAGCTCCGGGTCCTCGCCGGCGAGCGCCATCCACGCCGACCGCAGCCCGTGGCTGGCGGCGGTCTGGAGCGCCGACACCCGCGACTCGAGTTGCGAGACCATCAGCGACCCCGCTCCTGGGCGGATCAGGCACACGGCCGGCGAGCAATCGGAATCTGACGCCTGCCCGGCGAGCGAAGCGCACAGCGCGTCGTACCGGCGCGAGCGGGTCTCGCGCAGGTCGACCAGCGTTGGATTCAGCGCGCGCAGGTAGCGATCGGTCAGCCACGCGACCGGCCGCGAGAGGCCCGCGTGGGCCACGCCCTCCGGGCGCGTCATGAGCACGAGCACGTCGGTGGCGCGCGACGAGCACGCGACGTGCACAGGGATCGCCTCGGCCAGCGTGGCGTCGAGCAGGCGCATCCCGCGGAATGGCACCGGTCCGCCGGCGAGCCAGGGCAACCGGCCTGACGCGCGCAACGCGCACCGGATCTCCTCGTCGGAGCCCAGGTCCGTCAGATCGACGATCGCGGCGCGGTCGGCGTCGGTGGCGGTGCAATGCAGGTCGATCCCGCTCCACAGGACCGAGTCGAACCGCAGCGGGCGCTCGAACGTCCAGACGTGGTTGATCACGTGGTCCATGTCGAACGCCGGACCTCCACGCAAAGCCCGCTTGAAGCTCACGAAGCGCGGATCGCCGAACCCGTACTGATAGAGCGTGGCGAGGTACGACGCCTGGCCCGCGAGCAGGAACGCGGCGTTGAACGCGCCGGCGGACGCGCCATGTACCTCGTCGAACGCGTCGCGCAGCCCCAGTTGCTCGATCGCCGCGGCCATGCCCGCCGAGACCGCGCCACGCATCCCGCCGCCCTCGATCACGAGCGCGATCCGGCGACCATCGGTCCTCGACCCCGGCCGCGAACCTTCGGAACGACGTCGCAGCAGGGCCTGCACGACCCGGTGGCCGCGCAGGTCTTCAGTCGAGAGCTGGGCCGACCGAAACGGGTCTGGAGTGAAGCGCGGCGCTAGCACGAGCCCGGCTAATCGTAGTTGCCGATCGAGGGCTCGGTCGCGCGCCCGAACGCCTCGTGAACGACCTGTAACGAACGTCACACAGTGGGTATTAACCCCCGGTGTTCCCGTTCAGCCGTAAGCGCTCGCGCAAGCAACGGTTCCTAGATGCTGCGCGGGCCGCGCCCGCCCGTGGCCGTGAGCTGCGCAAAGCCGCTGCGCAGCTTGACCTACCGTGGGCGCGGTCGTGGTTCGCGGGCGTGATCCGCGAGAACTTCCTGCGGTTCGTGCTCAACCCGACGATGGACTATTACGCCGCGCGGCGCGCCACCGGGAAGGAGAAGCTCGAAGGGGTCAAGGGGCCGGTGATCCTCGTGGCCAACCACGCCAGCCACATGGACACCCCGGTGATCCTGTCGGCGCTCCCGCGCAAGCTGCGCAAGCGGACCGTGGTCGCGGCGGCGGCGGACTACTTCTACAGGAACCGGGTCGTCGCCTCGCTCGTCTCTTTGATCTTCAACACGGTGCCGATCGAACGGCACGGTGGCGGCGGAGTGTCGAAGAACGGCAGCCACCTCGACAAGCTGCTCGATCAGGGGTGGAGCGTGCTGCTCTACCCCGAGGGCACCCGCTCGCGCGGCGGCGGGCAGGGTCCGCTGCGGCGCGGAGCCGCCGTGCTCGCGGTGGCTCATCACTTGACGATCGTCCCGATCCGGGTTACCGGCACCGGCCAGGCGATGCCGCCCGGGCGGCTGTGGCCCAGGCGCCTGCGGAACAAGCCGGTGCCAAAGCGCCACCGGATCGAGGTGTCGTTCGGCGAGCCGATCAAGGCCAACGGCGACCCCAGCGAATTGATGGAGTCCGTGCGCGGATTCTTCGAGAACGGCGGCGCGCCGACCCCGTACCGGTCGCCTTACCGCCAGCGCGCGACCGTTAAGTCCGAGCGCTGACAAGCGCCCGATCTCGCCGCCGCCCTACGCACCTGATAATTAGTCTAGTCGTCGTCGTCGACCCAGTCGACCGCGCGGGCCACGGCCTTTTTCCACTTCCGGTAGCCGCGGTCGCGGAGCGCGCCGTCCATGCTCGGCAGCCACTCCGCGGCCTTGTGCCAGTTCTTGTTGAGGCCGTCGGTGTCGCGCCAGAAGCCGACCGCGAGTCCCGCCGTGTACGCGGCGCCTAGCGACACGGTCTCGGCGACGTTCGGTCGCATGACCGGCGCGTCGAGGACGTCCGCGAGCGTCTGCATCAATAGGTTGTTCGCGGTCATCCCGCCGTCGACGCGCAGCTCCGACAGCTTGCTGCCGTAATCGCTGTTCATCGCCTCGACGACCTCGCGCGTCTGCCATGCCGTCGCCTCGAGCACCGCGCGCGCGAGGTGGCCCCGGTTGATGTAGCCGGTCAGGCCCGCGATCACGCCCCGCGCATCGCTGCGCCAGTGGGGCGCGAACAGCCCCGAGAAAGCGGGCACGAAGTAGCAGCCCCCGTTGTCTTCGACGGTCAGCGCGAGCGTCTCGATCTCGGAGGCGCTCCCGATCAACCCGATGTTGTCGCGGACCCACTGCACGAGCGCGCCGGTGATCGCGATCGAGCCTTCCAGCGCGTACACGGCGGGCTGGTCGCCGAGCTTGTAGCCGAGCGTCGTCAGGAGTCCGTTGTTGGACGTCACCGGGCGGGCGCCCGTGTTCAACACGAAGAAGCTTCCGGTTCCGAACGTGCACTTCGCATCACCGGGGCTGAAGCAGGTCTGCCCCACAAGCGCGGCGTGCTGGTCGCCGAGCGCCGAGGCGACCGGCACCCCCGCGATCGGTGCGCCGGCCTCGCCGTATGCCTCCGAGGAGGCGCGGATCTCCGGAAGCATGGCCGCCGGCACTCCGATCGCGTCGAGCAGGTCCGGATCCCAGTCGAGCGTCCGGAGGTTCATCAGCAGCGTCCGGCTGGCGTTGGTCACGTCGGTGATGTGACGGCCGCACATGTTCCAGATCAGCCACGAGTCGATCGTCCCGAACAGGACCTCACCCGCTTCCGCGCGCTCCCGCAGTCCGGGAATCCGGTCGAGCAGCCAGCGGATCTTGGGGCCCGAGAAGTACGTGCTCACCGGCAGCCCGGTCTTCTCGCGGAACATGGCCTGCCCGAACTCCTCCGCCAGCTCCCGGCACAGCCGATCGGTGCGCGTGTCCTGCCAGTTGATCGCGTTGTGCACCGGCGCCCCGGTCCGGCGGTCCCACAGCACGGTCGTCTCGCGCTGGTTGGCGATGCCGAGCGCGCACAGGTCGGCCGGCGACAGGTCGGCTTTGTCGAGCGCCACGCGCACGACCAGCAGGACGTTCCGCATGATCTCCTGCGGGTCGTGCTCGACCCAGCCCGGCCGCGGGAAGTGCTGGCGGTGCTCCTGCTGGGCGACCGAAACGATCCGCGCGCGGTCGTCGAAGACGAAGCACCTCGACGACGCTGTGCCCTGGTCGATCGAGGCCACGTATCGCCCGGAGGTGCTCACGTCCGCCGAAGTCTATGCAGGTATTGGAGTTCGGTAGGTATGTGATGGGCCGCTCCGCGGCGTCCATGGGGCGCGATACGCCGGGCATCCGTGCCCGGCGCGGTGCTCGCGCTACCAGGGGATCGCGCCCAGTTCGCGCGATACCGCGCGGGCGGCCTCGATGACGTGGTCGACCAACTCGGCGCGAGGCGCTCCATTGCTGCACAGCCGCTCGGCCGGGCCCGAGATCCCGATCGCGCCGACCGTCACGCGCCGCCGGTCCTCGATCGGCGCCGCAATCGAGGCCAGGCCCTGGAGCAACTCGCCGACCTCGCTGGCCCAGCCGCGCTGGGCGGTCTCCTCGAGCTCGAGCCGGAACCGCGAGAGATCGGTGACGGTGGCCGCGGTGTAGCTCCTGAGGCCGCCGTGGTTGAGCGTCGCCACGGCGTACTCGTGGTTGCGAGCAGAGCTTTGCCGAGCGCCGTCGCGTGCGGTGGCTGCAGGCTCCCGACCTCGAGCGCCTGGCGGGTGTCGTCGGGCCGGAACACGTGGTGGACGATCAGCACCTGGTGATCGTGCAGGGTGCCGATCCGGACGCTCTCGCCGCTGCGCGTCGCCAGCCCGTCCGCCCAGTTGAGTGCTCGCGTCCGCAACTCGTTCCCGTCGAGGTAGCTCGAGCCCATGTGCAGCAGCGCGGGACCGAGCTGGTACTTGCCCGAGTCGCGGTCCTGCTCGACGAACCCGACCTCTCGCAGCGTCTTCAGGATTCCGAACACGGTCCCCTTCGGGAGCCCGAGCTCACCGGCCAGCTCGGCCACGCCGAGTCGTAGGGATCGTCCCGACAGCAGCCGCAGAATCGCGGCTGCCCGCTCGATCGACTGGATGTGGCCGGGCATCGTCCCCGGCTACTACCCGCGCGCCCGCGGGATTGATCAGACCGGCCCGTTCCTGGCCCAGACGTTGGCGGCTCGGGTGAGCGTCTTCTTCGGCCGAAGCGCCGGCGCGAGGACTTCCCTCCGCAGCTGCACTCGTTCGCCGGAACCTCCTGGGGCTGTGGCCCCTGTCCCAGCGAGCGCTCAGGCAACCATCGGGCCAGGGAGCGCCGTCGTATACCGACGTGAGCCCTCCGGCTGCCAGGAGCGCTCCGACTCGCGCTCGGGAGCAACCGCCGGTAGCCGCGGCTGCGTCGCCGGAACGCGGAGGGGTTCGACGACGATGGTCTTCGAGGGGCCATCGAGCGAACCGACAAGCCGAGCGGGTACGTTGTGTCGGTGCACGGTCATCTCCTGGATGTCGACGAGTCGCGACCGAGGGTAGTCCAGGATCGAGGGATTGTCGTGGCCCGTTGTCACCACCGTGCCCGACGGTGATGTGATGTCCCCCCTGTTCCGCCGAAACGAAGAAAAAGCAGCCCGGAAGGCTGCCGCCAGGGTCGAGATCGAGCGCCTTCGTGCGCTGCCGACGGACGAACTGGCCGAGGACCTCTTTCCCGGATTGGGGCCGGACGGCCCGACGCACGGCACCAGCTTGAGGGTCCAGCAGCTTTGCGAGTATCTGCTGAGGGACTTCCCCGGCGCCGGACAGATGGACACGTTGAACCTGATGGCAGCGGTCAACAGGGCGCTCGACATGCTGGAGGCCGTCGGGCTCGTCTCCCCGATCTCGGTTCAGCGAACCCCCAACTGGAAGATCACCCCACTCGGCGAGAGCGCGCTCGCCGAGGGGAACGTGCGCGACCGGGTTCGGCGAAACTAACCCGATTGCCGGCGCGCTCGTCGTGGGGACCCGTCGTTACCACGGGATCGCCCCGAGCTCGCGGGAGACGGCGCGCGCGCCTTCGCGAACGAAGCCGAGCAGATCCCCGCGTGGCTGTCGCGCCGCGAGCAGCCGCTCGGGTGGGCCGAAGATGCCCATCGCGCCCACTGTCATGCCGCGGCGGTCGACGATCGGAGCGGCGTAGGAGACCTGACCGGGAACGAGCTCCCCGATATCCGCCGCCCAGCCCTGTGCGCGCACGCGGGCCAGCTCCCGCTGGAGCCGGTCCAAGTCCGTGATCGTCGCGTCCGTGAAGGCCTCGAGTCCGTTCGACGAGAGCGCCGACGCGACGTACGGGTGATCGGCGAGCAATACCTTGCCCAGCGCGGTCGCGTGCGCGGGGAGCAGCGTGCCCACGTCGAGCGTCTGCAACGTGTCGTCGGGCCGGAACACGTGATGTACGACCAGCACCTGCTGTTCGTGCAGCGTGCCGATCCGCACCGCCTCGCGCGTGCGCGTCGCCAGCGAATCCGACCAGTTCAGCGCGCGGGTGCGGAGCTCGTTTCCGTCGAGATAGCTGGAGCCCATGTGGAGCAGGGCGGCGCCAAGCTTGTACTTGCCGCTGTCCTCGTCCTGCTCGACGAACCCGACGCTCTGGAGCGTTCGCAGGAGGCCGTGGACGGTCCCCTTCGGGAGTCCCATCTCGCCCGCGATGTCCACGACGCCGAGTCGCCGATTGCGCCCCGACAGCAGTCGGAGGATCGTCGCCGCGCGCTCGATGGACTGAATGTTGCCGGGCATAGCCTTCTGTCAGGCCGACCGCGCGGGTCGGCGGATGGACGATGAATGTGCGTACACCTATCGACATTGTCGAACCAATGCCAGCAATCTCAACTTAGTTTGACATTGTCGAACGGGTGTGGTTAGGCTTGGCCGTTCCGCAAGTCCACATGAGGAGAGGAGACCGGAATTGCTGGCAAACGCAGCCGTAGTCGTTGTAGGCCTACTTCCCAAGTCACACCTTGGCATCATTCCGTCGGAGATCATCGGGACAGCGACTCCTGATCCTGCTCGGCGACGGCGTCGTGGCAGCAGTGCTGCTGGCCAAGTCGAAGGCGGAGAACTCTGGATGGATCGTCATCACCTTCGGGTGGGGGATGGCGGTCGCGATGGCCGTTTACGCCGTCGGTTACTTCGACGGCGCGCATCTCAACCCGGCGGTCACGCTGGGTGTGTGGATCCACGGGGGCATCGACGGCTCTCAGGCGATCAAGTACTTCATCGGGGAGATGATCGGCGCGATGGTCGGCGCATTCCTCGTGTGGATCGCCTACTACCTGCACTGGCAGGGCACGGAGGATCCAGGTTTGAAGCTGGCGGTGTTCGTCGACCGGCCCGGCGATCCGCAACTACGCATGGAACCTGATCACCGAGATCATCGGCACGTTCGTGCTGGTGCTCGGAGTTTTCGCGATCACCGGTCCGTGGAACGCGATCACACCGGGCCTGACGCCGCTGCTGATCGGCCTGCTGGTGTTCGCCATCGGCCTGTCCCTCGGCGGTCCGACCGGTTACGCGATCAACCCCGCGCGTGACCTGGGACCGCGGATCATGCACGCGATCCTGCCGATCCCGGGCAAGGGTGGGTCCGATTGGACGTACGCATGGGTACCGGTCCTCGGGCCGCTCATCGGTGGAGCGCTCGCGGCCATCTTCTTCGACGCCGTCTTCGGCAGCGCTCCGTTCTAGGAGATAGTCGATGAAGAAGCTCATCAATTCGCCAGATGGCGTCCTGCAGGATGCGCTCCACGGCGTGGAAGCAGCCCATGGTGATCGCGTGCGCGTCATCTACGAGCCCGCGGTCATCGTCCGCATCGATGCGCCCGTCAAGGGCAAGGTCGGGCTCATCTCCGGTGGCGGCTCGGGCCACGAGCCGATGCACGGAGGCTACGTCGGTCCTGGGATGCTCGATGCTGCATGTCCGGGCGAGGTGTTCACCTCGCCCACGCCCGATCAGATGCTGGAGGCGACCAAGGCCGTCGACGGTGGCGCGGGCGTCGTCCATATCGTCAAGAACTACACCGGCGACGTCATGAATTTCGACATGGCCGCCGACATGGGGAAGGGCGAGGACATCGAAGTCGAGACGGTGCTCACCAACGACGACGTCGCGGTCGAGGACTCGCTGTACACCGCGGGTCGTCGCGGCGTGGGGGTCACCGTGCTGGTCGAGAAGATCTGCGGTGGTGCGGCCGAGGACGGCCGGAACCTCCAGGAGGTCGCCGAGCTCGGCCGGCGAGTCAACGCCAACGGGCGCTCGATGGGCATGGCGCTGACCCCGTGCATCACCCCGGCCTCGGGCAACCCGAGCTTCGAGCTCGCCGAGGACGAGGTCGAGATCGGGATCGGCATCCATGGCGAGCCCGGGCGCTTCCGGGAGAAGATCGGACCGGCGTCGCAAATTGCCGAGCGGCTGATGACCCCGATCCTCGAGGACCTGCCGTTCTCCTCTGGCGATCGGGTGCTCGCGTTCGTCAACGGCATGGGCGGCACCCCGCTAATCGAGCTGTACGTGATGTACAACGAGGTTGCCAAGATCGCCCAGGAGCACGGGCTGTCGATCGAGCGGAACCTGATCGGCAACTTCATCACGTCACTCGAGATGCAGGGTTGCTCGATCACGCTGGTGAAGCTCGACGACGAGATGGTCCGCTACTGGGATGCGCCCGTGAACACTCCGGCCTTGCGCTGGGGCTGCTAGCGGGCGTCTGGACAGTGCCAGTAACACGCGACGGCGCCCTCGACTGGATGAACCGGTTCGCCGGCGAGATGGCCGAGCACCGCGCGGAGCTAGTCGCCCTTGACACGGCGATCGGCGACGGCGACCACGGGACGAACATGAACCGCGGGATGACCAAGGCGGTCGAGAAAGTCGAGGCCGCCGAGCAAGCCGACGCGGGCGCGGTGCTCAAGACCGTCGCGATGGCGCTGATCTCCAGCGTCGGCGGAGCGGCGGGCCCGTTGTACGGGACGCTGTTTCTCCAGATGGGCAACGCAATGGCCGGGCAGTCGGAGGTCGACCTGCCTGCCTACGCCGCGGCCTGGCGCAAGGGCCTCGAGGGGGTCCAGGCGCGGGGCAAGGCGGAGCCCGGGGACAAGACGATGGTGGACGCGCTGATACCGGCCGTCGAGGCTCTCGAGGCGGCGTCCGACTTCGACGGCGGTCTGCGCGCGGCTGCGCAGGCCGCCGAGGAAGGCATGAAGGCAACGACGCCGCTGCTCGCGCGCAAGGGACGCGCCAGTTACCTCGGCGAACGGTCACAAGGCCACCAAGACCCGGGCGCGACCTCCACCTATTACCTCTTCAAAAGCGCCGCGGAAGCGCTCGCGGACTGAAAGGACGAACATGCCGAAGTACTCAGTTGCACTCGATCAGGGGACGACCAGCTCGCGAGCGATGGTGTTCGATCACTCCGGGCACGTCGTGGCGGTGTCCCAGAAGGAGCACGAGCAGATCTATCCGAAGCCGGGCTGGGTCGAGCACGACCCGATGGAGGTCTGGGCGCGCTGTCAGGAGGTGATCGACGAGGCGGTCGAGAAGGCCGGCGCCGCCCGTGACGACGTCGCCGCGCTCGGCATCACCAACCAGCGTGAGACCGCGGTCGTCTGGGACCGCAACACCGGCGAGCCGGTGATGAACGCGATCGTGTGGCAGGACACGCGGACCGACAAGCTCGTCGACGAGCTGTCCGCCGACGGCGGTCAGGACCGGTTCAGATCGAAGGTCGGCCTGCCGCTGGCGACGTACTTCTCCGGACCGAAGGTCCGCTGGATCCTCGACAACGTCCCGGGCGCGCGCGAGAAGGCGGAGGCCGGCGATCTGGTGTTCGGCAACATGGACACCTGGTGCATCTGGAACCTGACCGGCGGCACCAAGGGCGGTCTGCACATCACCGATGTGACGAACGCCAGCCGCACGATGCTGATGGACCTGGGTACGTTGAACTGGGATCCGGACATCGCGGCGACGATCGGTGTGCCGATGTCGATGCTTCCCGAGATCAGGTCCTCGAGCGAGGTCTATGGCGAGGTCGCGACCGGGAACCTGACCGGCGTGCAGGTCGCCGGCGACCTGGGCGACCAGCAGGCCGCGACGTTCGGCCAGGCGTGCTTCGACGCGGGCGATGCCAAGAACACGTACGGCACGGGTAACTTCATGCTGCTCAACACCAGCACCGAGGCCGTGCAGTCCAAGGCGGGTCTGTTGACCACGGTCTGTTACAAGATCGGCGACGAGGCCGCGGTGTACGCGCTCGAGGGGTCGATCGCGATCACCGGTGCGCTCGTGCAGTGGCTGCGCGACAACCTCCACATGATTCAGGCGGCCCCGCAGGTCGAGGAGCTGGCCAAGTCGGTGGACGACAACGGCGGCCTGTACATCGTGCCGGCGTTCAGCGGCCTGTTCGCGCCGTACTGGAAGTCGAGCGCCCGCGGTGTGTTCGCCGGCCTGACCCGGTACGTCAACGCCGGCCACATTGCCCGCGCCGCGCTCGAGGCGACCGCGTTCCAGACCCGCGAGGTGATGGACGCGATGGAATCGGACTCGGGCGTCACGCTCAACGAGCTGAAGGTCGACGGCGGCATGGTTCAAAACGACCTGCTGATGCAGTTCCAGGCCGACATCCTGGGCGTGCCGGTGATCCGTCCCGAGGTCGCCGAGACGACCGCGCTGGGTGCGTCCTACGCGGCGGGCATGGCCGTCGGGTTCTGGAGCAGCACGCAGGAGGTCCGCGACAACTGGGCCGAGGACAAGCGCTGGGAGCCCAAGATGGATGCCGCGAAGCGGGACGAGTACTACAAGGAGTGGAAGAAGGCCGTCACCCGGACCTTCGATTGGGTCGACTGAGTGGACTGGCGGGCATCCTAGGGGGCGAGTAACGTTGAAGGCGGTCCCCCCGGACCGCCTTCAACTGGTTAGGCTCACACCATGGCCATGCTCAGCACCGACGTATTGGTGATCGGTGGAGGCGCCACCGGCGCCGGCGTGGCCTGGGATGCATCTCTGCGCGGGTTCGACGTCGTGCTCGTCGACCGCGCCGATCTGGCCGAGGGGACGAGCGGGCGGTTTCATGGCCTGCTGCACTCGGGCGGGCGCTACGCGGTCAAGGACCCACGCGCGGCCGAGGAGTGCATCGCGGAGAACCGCATCCTGAAGAAGATCTCGCCGGACTCGATCGAGGACATCGGTGGGTTCTTCGTCACCACCCCGTTCGACGACCCCGCGTATGCGGACGTGTTCGCGCAGGGGTGCAGCGACACCGGCGTCGACTGCGAGGAGATCGAACCGGCGCAGGCGCTGCGCGAGGAGCCGCTGCTGAACCCAGCCGTCTCGCGAGTGTTCCGCGTTCCCGACGGGAACATCGACGTGTGGAAGACCGTGTGGGCGATGGCCCGAGGGATCCAGGAGCGCGGCGGGCGCGTGCTGCCCTATCACGAGGTCGTCACAGTCCATCGGGGCGGTGATCAGGTCACGGGCGCGCGCGTGCGAGGCGCCGCGACCGGCGAGGAGATCGACATCGAGGCTCGCGTCACCGTCAACGCGTCGGGCGCGTGGGCCGGCGCGGTCGCTGACATGGCGGGGATCGAGGGCGTCCGCGTGCTGCCGGGCCGGGGGATCATGATCGCGATGAACCACCGGCTCGTGAACACGTGCGTCAACCGGTGTCAGAAGCCGACCGACGGGGACATCATCGTGCCGATCCGGACCGTGTGCGTGATCGGGACGACCGACGTCAACACCGACGACCCCGACGATCACACCGTGTTGCAGTCCGAGGTCGACGCGATGCTCGACGAGGGCGAGAAGCTCGTGCCCGGCTTCCGCCAGGCCCGGGCGCTGCGCGTATGGACCGGCGTCCGTCCTCTGTTCGAGGACTCAAAGGCGGCCGACACCGACTCACGTGACGTCACGCGCGCGCACGCGCTGCTCGACCACGCCGAGCGCGACGGCGTTCAGGGGTTCGTGACGATCACCGGCGGCAAGCTCACGACGTTCCGGCTGATGGCCGAGGAGACGGTGAACGCAGTCTCCAAGCACCTCGGGGATGACCGTCCGTGCACAACCAAGACAGAGCCGCTGCCGGGTTCGGAGGAGGGCGAGACGTATCACTTGGGTGAGCGGCTGGGCCGCAAGGAATCGCACCTGCGCGACGAGCAGCTGGTGTGCGAGTGCGAGATGGTCCCGCGCTCGAAGCTCGAGCAGGCGATCGAGCGCCGCGCCACCACGAACCTCGACGACATCCGCCGGCTGCTGCGGCTCGGGATGGGACCCTGCCAGGGCGGGTTCTGCATCTACCGCGCCACCGGGATCCTGCACGGGCTCGACGGGCTCACCGCCGAGCAGGCCGACGAGTCGCTGCTGCATTTCCTGCGCGAGCGCTGGAAGGGCGTGTGGCCGATCCTGTACGGCGACCAACTTCGCCAGGCGCGACTCGACGACTGGATCTTCCACGGCGTACTCGATGTGGAGCACCTGCCCGTGTCGCAGGCGGCGGAGGCGGTGGCACAGTGAGGGGCGAGCTGCACTACGACGCCGTCGTCATCGGAGCCGGGACGGCCGGCCTGGTCGCGGGCGCGCGCCTTGCCGAAGGCGGCGCGCGCGTGTGTCTGCTGTCGAAGGGCGTCGGCTCGACGCACCTCGCGCCGGGGACGATCGACGTGCTCGGGTATGCGCCGGGGCGCGTCTCGTCGCCCGCGGGCGTTTTTGATGAGTTCGCCGCGGGCCACCCCGACCATCCGTACGCGCTCCTCGGCGCTGATGCGGTGGCCGAGGCGGTGAGGTGGTTCTCCGGGGCCGTGGCCGCCGGGCCGTTGCCCGGGTACTCGTACGTCGGCGGCCTCGAGCACAACATGTTGCTCCCGACCGCGGTCGGTGCGCTCCGCCCGTCGGCGCTCGTCCCCGAGACGATGGCCGCCGGCGACGCAAGCGGCGAGCGCGTGTGCATCGTCGGGACGCGTTCGCTGCGCGACTTCCACGCTTCGCTGTGCGCGGCGAACCTCCGTCGAGTCGGGGTCGACGCGCGCTCGGTGGAGATCGAGATCGAAGTCGAGAAGGCCGACCAGAACGCGCTCGGTCTTGCGCGGAAGTTCGACGATCCGGCCTGGCGCGCGGCGTTCGCCGGGAGGCTTTCGTTGAAGCTGCAGGCTCACGAGCGCGTCGGCCTGCCCGCGATGCTCGGGATCCGCGACCCACACGGCGTATGGTCCGATCTCGAGCACCGCCTGGGACGTTCGGTGTTCGAGATCCCGACGCTGCCCCCGTCCGTTCCGGGGATGCGCGTCTACGAGATCCTCCGCTCGGCACTGCGGCGCGCCGGCGGGCGGCTCGTGCTCGGCGCCGAGGTCGTGAGCGCCGAGCGCTCGGGTTCTCGCGTGACGTCGGTGGCGACGCGGTCGGCGGGCCACGACTCGGTGTATGCAGCCCCGTGGTTCGTGCTCGCGGCCGGCGGATTCGGGTCGGGCGCGATCGAGCTCGACTCACGCTGGGCCACCCACGAGCGCGTGTTCGGCCTGCCGCTGCACGGCGTCCCGGGCGTGGACCAGCCACGGTTCGTCGGCGACTACCTGGCCGAGCAGCCGATGGCCCGGGTCGGGGTCGCGGTCGATTCGCAGTTGCGCGCCACGGGTGCGGAGAACGTGCTCGTCGCCGGCGCCGCCCTCCCAGGCGCCGTGCCCTGGCGCGAGGGGTCGGGCGAGGGAATCGCGCTGGCCAGCGGCTCGCACGCCGCCCAGATGGTGTTGGCGGGGGCCGGCGCTCCCGCGGGGGCGGCGGCATGACCGAAGTCCGCGGCATGACCGAAGTCGGTGGCGTGCTCGAGGAACTGATGCGCGGGTCACTCGACCACTGCGTCAAGTGCACGATCTGCGAGACCCAGTGCCCGGTCTCGAACGTGACGCCGCTGTTCCCCGGGCCGAAGTACGCCGGCCCCCAGTCCGAGCGCTACCGCGTCGCCGGCGAGCCCTCGGTCGACCACTCCGTCGACTACTGCTCGGGGTGCGGGATCTGCTCGATGTCCTGCCCGCAGGGGGTGAAGATCGCCGAGATCAACTCCCAGGCGCGGAACAAGCTCAAGCAGCAGAAGGGCATCCCGCTCCGCGACCGGATCATCACCCGGCCCACGTGGCTCGGGCGTGCCGGCACACCTGTGGCGCCGCTGGCCAACTTCACGATCGACAGCCGGCCGTTACGGATCCTCGGCGAGAAGCTGCTCAAGGTCCACCGCGACGCCGCCGCGCCGGAGTTCGCCGGCCGGCGCTTCTCGCGCTGGTTCAAGCAGCACCCGAGCCCCGCTACCGGGCGGAAGATCCTCTACTTCCACGGCTGCGGGACCGAGTACTACGAGCCGTGGGAGGGGGAGAAGGTGGTGGCGATTTTGGAGCACAACGGCTTCGAGGTCGTCGTGCCCAAGCAGGACTGCTGCGGATTGCCTTTGCAGTCGAGCGGGTTGTTCGACGACGCGCGCAAGGTGGTTCTCCGCCGCGGACGCGAGTTCGCCCCGCTCCTGCGCGACGATCCGAACCTGATCGTCGTCGGCAACGCCACCAGTTGCACGCTGATGCTCAAGCGCGAGGCGCGCGAGATCCTGTCGCTCGAGGACGACCCAGATCTGAAGCTCCTATCCGAGCGGACGTACGACATCTGCGAGCTGCTGCTCGAGCTCCACGACCGGGGCGAGCTCAAGACCGACTTCAAGCCGGTCAACGAGCGCATCTTCTACCACGCGCCATGCCAGCAGCAGGGCCACTGGATCGGCAAGCCGGCGCTCGAGCTGTTCGCGCTGATCCCGGGGTTGGAGGTCGTCGAGGGGAACGCTCGGTGCTGCGGAATCGCGGGGACGTACGGGTTGAAGGTCGAGAAGTACGACATCGCGATGGCCGTGGGAGCCGACCTCTTCGGCCAGATTCGCGACTCGGAGGTTGGTGAGGTCGCGTGCGATAGCGAGACGTGCCGCTGGCAGATCAGCCACGCCACAGGGTCCAAGTCGGTGCACCCGATCGACTACCTGTACCGCGCCTACGGGCTCTGAGGACTGACCGTGGTCGGGATCGTCGTCGTGTCCCATAGCGAGTCGCTGGCCGAGGGCGTGGTCACGCTCGCGCGCGAGATGGGCGGCGAGGACCTTGCGCTGATCGCCGCGGGCGGCACCGAGGAGCCGGGCGTACTCGGCACCGACGCCACGCGGGTGATGGCCGCGATCGAGCAGGCGATGTCGCCCGATGGGGTGCTCGTGCTGATGGATCTCGGGAGCGCGCTGATGAGCACCGAGCTCGCGGTCGACCTGCTCGGCGACACGCAGGGATCGGTGGTCCTGAGCGAGGCGCCGCTGGTCGAGGGGACGGTGGCGGCCGCGGCGGCCGCGCGCGGTGGCGCTCCGCTTGACGAGGTGGCGGCCGAAGCCCGCGGCGCGCTCGCGATGAAGACCTCGCAACTCGGTGGCGGCGACGACGGTGCGGCTGCTGCGCCCGAGCCCGCGCTGGCCCCGCCACCGGCCGACGCGCACGCCGTTCTCGAGGTCCGCAACGCGATCGGGTTGCACGCGCGGCCGGCGGCACGCTTCGTGGAGACCGTCCGACGTTTCGACGCCGACGTGCGGGTGGCCAAGGGACCGGACGGCCGGCCGGTGAAGGGGACCAGCCTCACCAATGTCATCGGCTTGGGCGCCCGCTTCGGCGACAGGCTGTCGGTCAGCGCCTCGGGTCCGCAGGCCGACGACGTGTTACTGGCGCTGGCGCAGCTGGCTGACGAGGGCTTTGGCGACGGCGTCGCCGCGAGCGCGCCACCGCCACGGACCGCCGCCGCGCCGAGCACCGCGACCCCGGCGACCCACCTTCCCCCGCCGACGTCCGGCGACATCCTCACCGGTGTTCCGGCATCCACCGGCCTCGCGTTCGGCCCGGCTCACCGCCTCCACGCCACCACCGCCCCGCCACCGGACCGCGCCGCCGACGACCCGCCACGCGAACGTGAACGCCTCAACCATGCAGTCGCCGCGGCCCGCACCGCGATCGAGCGCGACCGCGACACGGTGGCGAGCCGCGCCGGCAAGGCCGACGCCGCGATCTTCGACGCTCACCTCGCGCTGCTCGACGACGAGGCGATGCTCGACCCCGCGCAGCAGGCGGTCGACGCCGGCGCGACGGCCGAGCGCGCCTGGTACGACGCGGCGCAGCAGGTCGCCGGGTTCTACCGCGCGCTTGCCGAGCCGCTGCTCCAGGAGCGCGCCGCGGACGTGCTCGACGTCGGCCGGCGGGTCGTGAGCGCGCTCACCGGCGAGCCCGCGACCGCAACAGACACGACCGGCATCGTCATCGCCGGCGAGCTCACTCCGGGCGACGCCGCCACGCTCGACCCGGCGCTCGTGACGGGGATCGCGACCGCCCACGGCACCGCCACGGCCCACGCCGCGATCCTCGCGCGTGCGCTCGGGCTCCCGGCGGTGGTCGGTCTCGGCGACGCGATCCTGCAGATCACCGAAGGCACGACCGTGCTCATCGACGGCGAGGCCGGCACGCTCCAGGTCGACCCCCCGGACGACGCGAAGCGCGACGCTGCCGACCGCCGGGAGCGCGCCGAGCGCCGCCGCGTATCGGCCCGCGAGCGAGCGCACGAGCCCGGCGCGACCCGCGACGGGACCCGGATCGAGGTGTTCGCGAACCTAGGGTCGGCGAAGGAGGCCGCAAAAGCGGTCGAGCTCGGCGCCGAGGGCGTCGGGCTGCTCCGCACCGAGTTCCTATTCCTCGACCGGGCCGAGCTGCCCGACGAGGACGAACAGGCCGCGACCCTGCGCGAGATCGCGGTCGCGCTCGACGGGCGCCCGCTCGTCGTGCGCACGCTCGACGCCGGCGCGGACAAGCCGCTGCCAGCGCTGCCGATGCCGCCCGAGGCCAACCCGTTCCTCGGCGTGCGCGGGATCCGGCTCGCGCTCGCGCGGCCTGAGGTGCTCCTGACCCAGCTGCGCGCGATCCTCCGCGTCGCCGCCTCGTACCCGGTAAAGGCGATGCTGCCGATGGTGGCTACGCTCGACGAGATCCAGGCGGCGCGGGCAGCGCTCGAGCGGGCGCGGGCCGACACCGGGATCGACCACGAGCTCGAGCTCGGGATCATGGTCGAGATCCCCGCCGCCGCGCTCACCGCCAGCCGGCTGGCCGAGCACGTCGACTTCTTCTCGCTCGGGACCAACGACCTGACCCAGTACACGATGGCCGCCGAGCGCGGTGACGAGCGGCTCGCGCCGCTGCTGACCGGCCCCCAGCCGGCGGTGCTCCGGCTCGTGAAGGCCACCGTCGAAGCCGCCGCTACGCATGGCCGCTGGGTCGGAGTGTGCGGAGAGCTCGCCGGCGATCCGGCGAGCGCGATCCTGTTCGCCGGCCTCGGGGTGACCGAACTGAGCATGGCGCCGGCGCTCATTCCCGAAGTCAAGGCGGCGCTGCGCGGGGTCGACCTCGAGCAGGCGCGGGCCGCCGCCGAGGCGGCGATCGCGACCGATAGCGCGACGGCCGCCCGGGCCCACGCGACCAGCCTGCTGTAACAGCCCCGAACCCTGGGGTACCCTCATCCCGTGGAAGCCGGTACGTTGAGCTCGTTGCGCTCATCGAGGATGCTCGCGGCTGGCACGGGGCTAAGGGTCGTTCTGTGCCCTGTGGTCATGGCGCTCGTGCTGACGCGCTCGTACACGGCCGCCGCGATCGTGTTCGTCGTCGCCGCGGGCACCGACTGGCTCGACGGCCGGCTGGCCCGCCGCTGGGGAGTGACCACACGGTTCGGCGCGTTCCTCGACACGACCGCGGACAAGCTGCTCGTAGCGAGCGCGCTGATCGCGCTGGTGGCGGTCCACCGGGTGTCGCCCTGGGTGTCGCTGATCATCGTCGGCCGCGAGTTCACGATCCTCGGGCTGCGCGCCGCGGTCGAGTCCGGCGGGCGCCGGTTCGAGACCTCGATGCTCGGCAAGTGGAAGGCCACGGTCCAGTTCGTGGCGATCACGCTGGCGATCCTGCGCCCCGACGTGATCATCCTCCAGGCGTACCTCGACCAGTGGGCGATGGTGATCGCAGCGATCGTCACCGCCTGGTCCGGAATCGACTACATCATCCAATTCTCCGCCGCGCTTCGATCCTGACCGCGTGACTCGCGTATTCGTCACCGGCGGGACGGGGGTGATCGGAACTGCGCTCGTGACCCGCCTGCTCGAGCGGGGCGACGAGGTCGTCGCACTCGCGCGCTCGGACGCGGCGGCGGGAGCGTTGTCGGCGCGGGGCGTCGACGTCGTTCGCGGTGAGGGCGACGACGAGGACGACCTTACGCGGGGGATGGAGGGCTGCGCGCTCGCGTTCAACGTCGCCGGGGTCAACGCGCTGTGCGTCGAAGATCCGCGCCCGATGGAGCGGATGAACGTGGGCGGCGCCGTCGCCGCCGTCCGCGCCGCCGCGCGTGCCGGTGTCGCGCGGCTCGTGCACACATCCTCGGCGGCGACGATCGGCGAGCCGGCGGGCACGGTCGGCACCGAGCGGACGCCCCACCGAGGTTGGTACCTGTCGACGTACGAGCGGACCAAGACCGAGGGCGAGCGTGCCGCGCTCGCCACTTCGCGCGAGGTCGGCCAGGACCTGGTGCTGGTCAACCCGTCGTCGGTCCAGGGGCCCGGGCGCGCCGGCGGGACCGGCCGGATTCTGCTCGCGTACCTGGACGGCCGTCTGCGGGTGTTCGTGCCGACGTACGTCAGCCTGGTCGACATCGACGACTGCGTGACCGGTCACGTGCTCGCGGCCGAGCACGGCGTCGCCGGCGAGCGCTACCTGGTCAACGGGATGACGCTCGAGATCGGCCAGGCGCTGGCGCTGGCAGCCGACGTCGCCGGCGTGGAGCGGAAGCCCCGTCTGCTGCCCCGCCGGGTCGCGACCGTGGCTGCCGCCGCCGTCGAGCGCGGGTTCAGGCTCGCCGGGCGCCGGCCGCCGGTGTGCCGCGAGATGGTCCGCACGCTGCTCCACGGCCACCGCTACGACGGATCGCGGGCCGAGCGCGAGCTTGGCCTGCGCTACACCGACCCCCGCGAGACGATCCGCAAGACCGTCGATTGGGCGCGGGCTGAAGGCCTGATCCGCTGAAATCGGGCTGCCCGGCCGGTTGCGGCCGGCCGATCCACTGGGGCGGCTGAGTTCTTGTCATGTAACGCATATTGCAAATTGCCAACACCCTTGCTACATGCCGAGCGGTAGGATCGGCTTGGAATCCGCTGCAGGAGGAGGGATTTTTGGAGCAGGTCACCCCGAGACCGGCCGCGGTGGCAGAGGGTGTGTCCACCGCGCCCTCCCCTGCCCCGGCGTACTCGCCGCGTCGCGGACGCGTCAGCAAGTTCCTCATCCCTGAGGTGATCTTCGGGATCGGGACGCTCGCGGAGGTCGGCGGCGCGGTCCGGCGCGTCGGCGGCCGGCGCCCGATGCTGGTCAGCGACCCGGGCGTGCTCGCCTCCGGCTGGGTCGAGCGCGCAACGCCGCACCTCGACGACGTTCGCATCCAGTGGCATCTCTGGCACGAGCTGACGCCGAACCCGAAGGACTTCGAGGTCGAGGCCGCGTTCGAGGTCTACCTCGAGAGCGGCTGCGATGCGCTGCTCGCGATCGGTGGCGGGAGCTGCATCGACCTCGCCAAAGCCGTGGCGATCCTGAGCGGCAACGGGGGACACATCCTCGAGTACGAGGGCATCGACCACGCGAACAACCCGATCCCGCCGATGGTGATGGTCCCGACGACCGGCGGCTCGGGGTCGGACGTGTCGCAGTTCTGCGTGGTGACCGATACCAAGCGACGCTTCAAGGCGACGATCGGCGGCCGCGCGCTGGTGCCCGATATCTCGGTGACCGACCCCGAGCTGCTCACGACGATGTCGGCGGAGTTGACCGCGCACACCGGGCTCGACGCGCTCAGCCACGCGATCGAGTCGTGCGTGTCAGAGGCCTGCGATTTCCTGAGCAAGCGCCTCGCGGTCGCCGCGATGCACGAGATCGTCGAGCATCTCCCGGTGGCGGTCGAGGATCCGTTCGACCTGACCGCCCGCGAGGGGATGGCGCGGGCCAGCCTGCAGGCCGGTATGGCGTTCACGAACGCGCTGCTCGGGGCAACCCACGCGATCGCCCACCAGATCGGCGGTGCGCTCGACCTTCCGCACGGGCTGCTCAACGCGATCCTGATGCCGCACGTGATGCGCTTCAACGCCGAGACCCACGCCGACCGCTACGTCGACGTGGCCGGCGCGCTCGGCGTCGCGACCGACGGCCTCGACGACGCCAGCGCCGCCGAGCGGGCGATCGAGCGCGTCGAGGAGTTGAGCCGGGCTCTGGCGATTCCGGCCGGCCTGCACGAGATCGGCGTCGACCCATCCGACTTCGACCTGTTCGCGGTGAACGCGCTGCGCGACGCCTACATCGCGACCAACCCAAGACCCGTCACCGAAGACGATGTCCGCAGGATCTGCGTCGCCGCCTACTGAGCGGCCCGCCGCCGTCGACCGGCTCGCGCTCGAGCGCCTGGTCGGCGTCCGCTCGTCCAAGCCAAGCTTCTACGCGGCCTGGCGCGACAAGTCGGATCGCCTCGACCACACCATCGAGACGCTCGAGCGAATCTCCTCGGCGTTGTGCGCCGCGCCCGGAGGGCCTGTCGCCGTGTGCGACGCCGTCGTCGAAGCGGCCGCGTACCACTTCGACGCGCGGTGGGCGGCGATGGTGTTCGCCGACGAGGACCCGGGTGGGCGGATGCCTCGCGTCATCGTCCACGCGAGCCATGCCGTCGTCCAGCGCTGGGACGTGCCGCCGGTGACGCTCGCGGCGCTCGCGGACCGGACGCTCACCGCCCACCGGCCGGTGCTCGTCGCCAAGGACGAAGGAATCGAGCTCGGCGGCGAGCCGTGCGCGGCCGCGGCGGCTCCGATGCCCGTGCACGGCAAGCTGGCGGGGATGCTCGTGGTCGGTCTTGGAGACGACGTCGAGGTCGCGCCAAGCGATGTCTCGATTCTCGTCACGCTCGCCAACCACGCCGGCGTCGCCCTGCACAACGCCTCGCTGTTCCAGGAGAACGAGCGCCGCTCGTCGGAGCTCGAGCGCCGCAGCTCAGAGCTCGAGGGAACCCTGCGGCGTCTCGAGCAGGCCGGCCGGCGGCAGCTCCTGAGCGAGGAGCGCAACCGGATCGCGCGGGAGCTCCACGACAGCGTCTCTCAGCAGTTGCTGACGATCGGCATGAATCTCGAGTGGTGCCGGCGCCACCCGATGACTCCGCCGATCGTGGTCGAGCGCGTGCTGGCCGCCCAGGAGCTCGCGCGCTCCGCCATGGGCGAGATCCGCGAGGTGATCTTCGAACTGTCGAGCGATGGGCAGATCGAGCTGCCCCGGGCGCTCCGCGACGTGATCGAGGACGTGGAGGCCGGCACTCGCCTAGAGGTCGGGCTGCGCGTATACGGGCAGACCCAGGCGCTGCCCGCCACCACGCAGCACTCGCTTGTGCAGATCGCACGCGAGGCGCTGTTCAACGTGGTCCGCCACGCCGAGGCCGAGCATGCCTGGGTCACGCTGCGGTGGCGGCCGCAGGTGGTATCCCTGGCCGTCGGCGACGACGGCAAGGGGAATCACCGCAAGCTCCAGCACCACCTGTTCATCTCGCAGCCGAACAGCAATCATCTCGGGCTGACCGGAATCGCCGAGCGGGTGCGCGCGCTCGGCGGCGCCACGTGGTTCGAGCGCCGGCGCGGTGGCGGCGTGAAGCTGCGGGTCGAGGTGCCGCTCGGAGGGTCGCTTGTCCCCGCCTGAGGCGACGGCCCCGGCCCGCGTACTGCTGATCGACGACCACGCGATCGTCCGTCGCGGGCTCCGCTCGATCCTCGAGCTCGAGCCCGACATCTCCGTGGTCGCCGAGGCGGGCGGCTGGAGCGATGGACTCCAGGCGCTCGATCGCTCAAAGCCCGACGTGATCGTGCTCGATCTGAAGCTGAGCTCGGAGCACGACACCGAGGGGCTCGACCTGTGCAGCGAGATCGTCCGGCGCCGTCCTCAGTCGAACGTCGTGATCCTCTCGACGTTCCTCAACGAGCGCCTTCTCGACCAGTCGCTGCGGCGCGGGGCCAAGGCCTACGTGCTCAAGGAGGTCGACGTCGTTGAGCTGGTCAAGATCATCCGGCGCGTCTCCCGCGGGGAGTCCGGCTTCGACGGGCGCAGCGCCGCGATGGTC
This sequence comes from uncultured Solirubrobacterales bacterium, assembly GCA_963755525.1. GTDB lineage: Bacteria > Actinomycetota > Thermoleophilia > Solirubrobacterales > Solirubrobacteraceae > Palsa-465. Next base: position 62,331 of record CAVWKC010000030.1, read on the forward strand.
AGGGCGCTGGTGGCGGGGGATCACGGCTCCGCCGACGTGGGCTTCACCGACCGCGAGCGAGAGGTCACCGAACTGGTCGCGAGCGGCCTGACCAACGCCGAGATCGGGCGCCGCATCTTCGTCAGTGAGAGCACCGCGAAGTTCCACGTGCGCAACGTGATGCGCAAGCTCGGCGTCCACAGCCGTGCCGAGGTCGCCTACGCCGCCGGCAAGCGCGGCCTGCTCGATCACGCACCCCGCTAGTCGAGGCGCCGGGACTGATCAGGCGGTGGACCGAAGGAGTGCTCAGCAGTTGCCGTCGACGTCGCAGCTCTCGCCGCCGGCGATCACCGCCACCGGCTCGCGGCGCTCCCAGCCCTGCTCGAGAAGCTGCAGAAGCGCCTCGGGCGGATGCGCGCCCGACGCCCCGATCGCGCGATCGACGACGAACGTCGGCACCGCACTGATCCCGAACTGGCCGGCGAGCCGCTCGTCGCCGCGGACATCGGCGGCGAACCGGTCGCTGGCGAGCGTCGCGCGCACCTCGTCCTCGTCGAGGCCGACCTCGACCGCGAGGCGGACGAGCGTCTCGTGATCGGAGATCAGCTGGCCCTCGGTGAAGTACGCGTGGAGCAGGCGCTCCTTCATCGCGTCCTGGAGTCCGCGCTCGGCGGCGAGGTGGATGACGCGGTGACCGTCGAACGTGGTGCCGCTGCGCTGGATGTCGAGGTGGAAGTCGAGGCCCTCGCCGGCGGCGGCGTCGGTCACCGTGCGTCCCATCTCCCTGGCGCGCTCGACGGTGATGCCGTACTTCTCGGCGATGCGGGTCGCGTTATCGCCCTCGCGCTCGTGTGGCGCCGAGGGGTCGAGCTCGAAGCTCCGCCACGTCACCCGAACGTCGTCTCGATGCTCGAACTCGGCGAGCGCGGCCTCGAAGCGGCGCTTTCCGATGTAGCACCAGGGGCAGGCGATGTCAGACCAGATTTCGACGTCCACGAAAGGCTCCTCAAAAGAAAGTTGATCTCACAAGGAGTGTAGCCAGCGCTCGCGTGCGACCACTTAGTTCCACGGGAGCTCGCTGCGCTTCTCCCAGTACGTCTCGGCGTCCTCGCCGATCGTGTCGAGCCGCTCGAGCACGTCGGGGCTGAGGTCGATGACGCGCGCGACCAGGTTGCTCTCGAGCTCGGGAACGGTCGTGGCTCCGCTCAGAACGACGTCCACCCACGGCTGCGCCAGCACATACGCGAGCGCGATCGCGTCCTCCGTGCGTCCTGTCCTTCGCGCCGCCGACTCCAGCTCGGGCACATCCCCCCGCGCAGTGAGCCTGCCGTTCGCGAGCGCCTCCTTGATGATCACTCCGAGTCCCTCTTTGTGCGCCGCCTCGAGCGCCTGACCCGCCGAACGATCCAGCAGATTCCACGTCGACTGCACGACGTCGAACCCACCGACCTCGAGCGCACGCTCGATCGTCTCGCTCTGCCGGGGCCCGGATGTCGTAAATCCGATCGCCATGCCGTTGGCGCGGAGTCGCGCGAGCTCCTCCATGACCGCAGCGTCGTCGAGCACGCCGCTGTCGAGCGTGACGGAGTGGATCTCATACAGACGCAGATGGTTTCCCAGGAGCTCCTGCGACTCGGTCAGCTGGCGTTCGAGCGTTGCCTCCGACAGCTCCTTGACCTCGTTGACCTCGGCGTCGACACGCCAGTTGGCGGTGTACGTGTACCCCCACTTCGAGCCGACTGTGACGTCATCGGGACCGAAGCCTCGACGCTCGAGCCAGCTCGCCAGAAACGCCTCGGCCAGTCCATAGGAGCGCGCGGCGTCGAAGTAGCGGATGCCGCCCTCGTAGGCCGCGTCGAGGACGTCGTGCGCCCGGCGCTCCATCGACTCGACGTCGGTGTGCCCGGCGAGGTCCTCCGCGTGACCGAGGTTGATGTAGCCCGGCCGCCCGAGAGCGGCCAGCCCGAGGCCGAGCGGGGTCACCTCGAGGTCGGTGTGGCCGAGAGTGCGAGGCATCGCGGGCGTGCACGCTATCGCGTCGCCCCGGTTCCGGTGGCTCAGCCGGCGAACACCTCGCCACCGCGATTCGGAACCAGCACGAGCATGCTCCGCCGCGCCCACTCCGCCTGCGGGCGGGCGGGACGGAGCGTCAGGCCGGCGGCAGCGCGCAGGACCTCACGCATCTCCATCTCGGCGAACGGCGCGCCGGCGCAACGGCGGACCCCGCCGCCGAACGGAATCCACGACAGCGGATTCGGCGCCGGCCGGCCGGAATCCTCGAGCCACCGTTCTGGCCGGAACTGCGAAGCGCCCGGCCACAGATCCTCGCGCCGGCATGCAAGCCACAGGCAGGCGGCGACCTGCACGCCGGCGGGCACCGTCCGTCCGTCGATCTCCGCCGGCTCGAGCAGCAGGCGCGGCGCGATCGTCAACGCCGGGCGGGCCCGCAGCACCTCCTTGACGACCGCGTCGACGTAGCCCGGTTCTCCCTCGCGCAGCCGAGCCTGCACCGCGGGGTGACGGGCGAGCAGCTCGAACGCCCACGCCAGCGACGCCGCCGAGCTGTCGTGACCGCCGACGAGCAGCGCCACGAGCTGATCGCGCAGGTGTTGATCGCTCGGTGGGTTGCCGTGCTCGTCGCGTGCCTCGAGCAGCAGCGCGAGCATCGAGTCGGCCTCGCGGGCCCCGGGGCGAGCGGCCTCCGCTCGCCGGCGCGCGAGCAGCGCGTACAACTCGGCGTCGAACCGCTCGACCGCGATCCGAAACCGGCCCCACGGGCTGCGCGGCCCGAGGTCCTTGCGCACGACTGCCATCGCCAGTACCCACGGCAACGAGCGGACGGCCGCGAGCGAGTCCTCGATCACGTCGCGCATGTGAGCGAGCTCGTCGTCGCGGGCCCCGAACACGACGCGCAGGATGATGTCGAGCGTCAGGTCGCGCATGCGGTCGAGCGCGACCACCCGCCCGCTCCAGGTCGCGAGCTCCCGGCGGGCCAGCTCGCCGATCATCGGCGCGAACGTGCGCATCCGCTCGCCATGGAACGGGCCCTGCATCAGCCGGCGCTCGCGGATGTGCTCCTCGCCGTCGAGCAGCAGGATCGAGTGCGGGCCCGCGAACGGGCGCAGGAACTCCCAACTCTGTCCCGCCGGCGCGATCGCAGGATCGAGCCGGAACACCGCGCGGACCGCGTCCGGGCTCGAGAACAGCACCATCGGCTCCTCGGTCCAGTACGTGCGGATCGTCGCCGGGTCGCCGAAGCGGCCGTGCACGCGGCGCAGAAACGCGCCCGGGCGGGTCATCCAAGCGAGCGTCTGCCAGACGGCGGGTGCGCGCGGGCCGGCCGGCAGGTCCATCGCCCGATCGTACGCGTCAGGTCGCCGCGAGCGCACCCGGGGTCTAGCCGAGAGACCCGGGCGGCACGAGCGCCGCCCGGGTCTCTATCGGTCCGTCCGCTTGGGTACGTGGTTACGCGGCGAGCGGCACCCGCGCCGGCTCCGCTCCGCGCTCGACGTGGTGATCGAACCGAGGCAGCCACTGAAGCCAGTTCGGCAGGTACCAGTTGCGGTCGCCGAGCAGCTTCATCACGGCCGGGAGGAGGACGCCGCGGACGATCGTCGCGTCGATCAGGACGGCGGCGGCCAGGCCGACGCCCATCTCCTTCATCTCGACGATCGGGAGCGTCGCGAACACCAGGAACGCTCCGACCATCACGATCGCCGCGCTGGTGACCGTGCCGGCGGTCGTCTTGATCCCGTGGGCGACCGCATCCTCGGTGCTCATTCCACGGTCGTGCGCCTCGCGGATCCGGCTGAGGATGAACACGTGGTAATCCATCGACAGGCCGAACAGCAACACGAACATGAACATCGGCAGCCACGGCCCGACGCCACCGTAGGACTTGAAGCCGAGCAGGTGCTGGCCCCAGCCCCACTGGAAGACCGCGACGACCACGCCATAGCCGGCGGCCACCGACAGCAGGTTCAGGACGACCGCCTTGGTCGCGATCACGATCGAGCGGAACGAGACCAGCAGGAGCAGGAACGCGAACGTGAGCACGAACCCGAACACGATCGGGATCGAGCTCTTCATCATCTGGTTCCAGTCGTAGGACCCGGCGGTCTGCCCGGTCACTGCGAACGTCGCCCCGGGCACGTGTCCGATCGTCGACGGCAGCAGCTGGTTGCGCAGCGTCAATAGCGCGTCGGTCGACTTCCCGTCGACGCCGCTGCCCGGTAGCGGGATCGTGATCTCGGCCGCGGTGTGCGAGCCGTTCGAGTCGACGTGGATCGGCCCGTAGCCGACGCCGCTCGCAGCCGACCGCACCTGGAGGTTGGCCACCGCAGTCTTGAACGCCGGTGACCCGGTGTCGGTCTTGACGGCGACGAGCGCGGGGCTCGACTGGCCCGGGAACGCGGACTGGATGCGGTCGAGCGTCTCGACCGTCGGGGCGCTGCGCGGCAGAGACGACAGTCCAGATTGCGCGGTGTGCAGCTGGAGCGTCGGGATCGCGAGTGCTGCCAGCAACGCTGCCGCCAGGACGGCCGCCACCGCCGGGCGCCGGAGCACCGGGGTAAGGATGGCCGACCAGACCCGGCTGTCGCCGGACCGGCGCCGCAGCCGGCCGAGCAGCGGGATCCGTCCCTTCTCGACTCGGTCGCCGAGCTTCGACAGGACCGCCGGCAGCACCGTGAGTGATCCGACCATGGCGACGGCGACGACGATCATCGTGGCGATCGAAAACGACTCGAACGTCTTGTCGCCCGAGAACAACATCCCGGCCATCGCGATCATCACGGTCGCGCCCGAGATCAGCACCGAGCGGCCCGAGGTCGCGGCGGCTGCCTGGAGCGCTGCGCGCTCACCGCGGCCGGCGGCGCGCTCCTCGCGCTCGCGGCGGAGGTAGAACAGCGAGTAGTCGACGCCGACGGCGAGACCGACGAGCGTCACGACCGCGCCCACGCTCGGGTCCATCGGCGTGAGGTGGCTGACGATCGCGACCAGCCCGATCGTGGCGACGACCGACTGAAGCGCGAGCATCAGCGGAACGAACGCCGCCAGCAACGAACCGAACACGAGCACGAGAATCAGCAGCGTGAGCGGCACCGAGCGGGTGCCGGCCTGGCCGAGTTGCTTGTTGAACATCTCGGTCAGCGCCTTGTCGGAGCTGGCGGCGCCGGCCTCGCCGACGTAGAACCGCGGGTTTGACTTCGCCACCGACGCGACCGCGCTGGTCACTGGGTCGATCCGGTTCTCGGCCGACTTCAGCGTGCCGTTCATGTCGAACTCGACGAGCGCAGTGTGGCCGTCGTGCGTGACCTGATCGTGGTTGGCCGCGGCGAGTGGCGAGCGGAGGTTGTGGAACCCCGCTTGGTACGGCGAGACCGCGCTCACGGCATCGCGGACCGCCGCTTGGAAGGCGGGGTCGTGGATCGTGAGCTTGTGGTTCTGGATCACGACGAACTCGGTGAGCGGACCAGACTCGGTGAAGCCAGCCTGCTTGAGGATTTTGTCGGCTCGGTTCGCCTGGCCGACGTCGTTGTTCTGCTGGTCGATCGTCTTCTGACCCACGGCCGTGCCGACCACGATCGCGGTCAAGACGAACGCCAGCCATCCGAATATCGCGAGCTTGCGATGGCTCGCGCTCCATCGCCCCATGCGGGCGGCGATGTTCTTATGAGGACGGAGGACGGACATTTCTACCTTTCGGATCTCCCTCAGAAGGGCATTGAGCTATAGGTGCAGCTTGGACTCGCCGGCCCGTCACGGCTATGGAGCAACCTGGCGTCTATGTGGTAGGGATAACCGCACCATGGACATCGATCCCCGATCGGTTCGGACGCCGCCAGCGGCAATTCTTCTTGCCTCGCGCCGTTGCTCGGGTATGGGAAGCGGACCGGATCGCCTTATTGGCTACGGCTCACGCGTGGTCGCCGGCCTGATCACCTGCGCCGTGCTCGCGGCCACGTTGCACGCCGACGCAGCGGCGCTCACGATTCTCATGGCGGTGACGCTTGTCGTGCTGGCGATCACGGCCGTGATGTTGCGCGACGGCCGACTCTGAGCGGGAAGCGCGCGCCACCGTCGACCCGGACGCGGACGCTGTCCCCGGGACGCGGGGCGGGGAGCGGGGAGACCGCGTACAGCCGCCCGTGGTCGAGCTCGAGCTCGAGCCGGACGCCGTCCTCGAGCGGGGTCGCCCGAGTGACGCGCGCGTCGAGCGGGCCGGCTGGGTCGAGCGCGACGTGCGCCGGCCGCGTCAGCAGCAGCTCATCACCGTCCTCGAGGCTGCCGTCGAAACCGAGGAAGCGCGCCACCACGGTGCTCGGCGGCTGCTCGAGCAACTCTCGAGGAGGCCCCGCGGCGACCAGTCGGCCGTCGATCAGGATCAGCAGGCGGTCGGCGAGCGCCCACGCCTCGGCCCGGTCGTGAACCACGACGAGCGTCGCGCGGTCGGCCGAGCGCAGCGCGGACAGCGCGTCCTCGAGCAGGTTCGCGCGCACCTCGGCGTCGAGGCCGGCGAACGGCTCGTCGAGCATCAGCACGTCGGGCGCCACCGCGATGGCGCGGGCGAGGTGGACTCGGCGGCGCTCCCCTCCGGAAAGCGTCGCGGCGCGGCGGCGGGCGAGGTGCTCGGCGCCGATCGCGCGGAGCGCTTCGCGAGCGCGCTCTGCCCGTTCGGGTCGCGGGACGCCCCACCAGGCGAGCGCGAGCGTCACGTTCGCGAACACGGTCCGGCGCGCCAGGTCGGGCGACTGGAGCGCGATCGCGACTCGGCCGTGGCGCTCGATCCGGCCCTCGGCGGCGGGGAGGGCCCCGGCGAGCGCGTCGAGCAGCGTGCTCTTGCCGGCGCCGTTGGGCCCGAGCAGCGCCACGATCTCGCCCGCGCGGAGTTCGGCGCTCACGTCGCTGACGACATCGCGCTTGCCGCGTCGTACGGTCAGGTGCTCGCAGCGGAGCAGCACCGGCCCGGCCCCGGGGCGATCCGCGCCGCGCACGTCGCCCGGGCCGGTCACGTCGCGGACCGGAAACGCAGACGGATGCCGTTGCCTTGGTGCTGGAGCACGGCAAGCCCGCACATCAGGACCAGGATCAGCGCAGTCAAGACGATCGCGATCGCGAGCGCGTCGGCGTAGTAGCCGCCGTTGACCTCGTACAGCGTCGCGCTCGCGAGCGTCTGGTTGTAGCCGTAGATGTTGCCGCCGAGGATCGCGACCGCCGCGACTTCGGACAGGGCGGTGCCGAGCGCCGCGATCACCGCCGCCATCACCCCGATCCGTGCCTCGCGGAGCGCGAGCGTCGACACCTGGAGCCGTCCGGCCCCGAGCAGCCGCGCCTGGGCCAGGAGCCCGGGCGGGAGCCCCTGGACCGCGGCCGCGGTCAGCGCGACGATGAAAGGCAGGGCGAGGATCGTCTGCCCGACGAACACGACTCGCTTGGTCCAGATCAGCTGGAGCGATCCGAGCGGCGCCTGCGGCAGGAACAGCACGAACAGGAACGCGCCGACGAGCACGGGAGGCAGGGCGAGGCTCGCGTTGGCGAGGACCCGCAGCACCTGGCGGCCCCGGAAGCGTCCGAGCCCGATCGCGAGGCCAATCGGCACCCCGATGATCGTGGCTAGCAGCGTCGCCACCACGGCCACCTGAAGGGTGAAGCCGATGACGCTGAAAAGCGTAGGGTTCCCGTGCAGGATCATCGGCACGGCGGCGCGCAGCTCTGACCACAGGAGCCGCATCTCAGGCCTCCCGGAAGCGCAGCTGGATCCCGCCCGTCCGTTGCTGGATCACGGTGAGCGCCCCGATCAGGACCAGGATCAACGCCAGCAGCACGAGCCCGATCGCCACGGCGTACTGATCGTTCGCGTTGTTGAAGGTGAACTGCTCGAGCATCCCGCTCGCGAGCGTCTCGGTGTGGCCCTCGATGTTGCCGCCGACGATCACGACCGCGCCCACCTCCGAGATCGCCGCGCCGAGCGCCGCGATCGTGGCCGCGAGCACGCCGATCTTGGCCTCGCGCAGCGCGAACGCCGCCAGCTGTAGACGCCCCGCGCCGAGTGCCCTGGCCTGATCGAGCAGGCCGGGCGCGAGCCCCTGGATCGCCGCCGGGGTGAGCGCGATTACGTACGGCAATGCGAGCACTGTCTGTGCGATGTAAACCCCGCGGAGTGTGAACGCGAGGTGCAGGGACCCGAACGCACCCGGCCGGATGAGTAGCAGCAGCAGCACGACCCCGACCACTACCGACGGGAGCGCGAGGCTGGCGTTGGCGAGGATCTGGAGCGCGCGCCGGCCGCGAAACCGGCCGATCCCGAGGGCCACGCCGATCGGCAGGCCGATCAGGAGCGCGAGCGAGGTCGAGACCAAGGCGACCCGAATCGTGACCCACAGCAGGCCCATGATGTAGGCGTTTCCGTGCGTGATCAGCGGGATCGCGCCGCGGATCTGATCCCAGACGTACGCCACGGCCCGGTGCTACTTCGCAGGCGCCTGCTGCACGTAGACGAGCTGCCCGTTGGTAAGCCGGTAGACCACTCCGGCCTGCGTGCCTTGGCCGATCGTCCGCCGGCCGGGCGTCGGTAGCGGCGCCACCGTCTGGCCCGGCTGGATGTAGATGGGCTTCGCGGCATTGGCTCGGAGGCCCTGCTTGGTGATCGTGCCGGCCAGATGTAGCGAGGACAGCGCCGCAAGCAGGAATGCGACCGACAGCACGATCCCGAGGTCGAACAGATTTACGAGCCCGTCGAGTGGGTCGCCGGCGCGGTCCTCGCGGCTACGGGCGTTGGGGGTGACGGAGATGATGGTGCGCCTCCTGAGGATCGTGGATCGGTGATGACCGCCGCGAGGTATTGGAGGTCTGACAGATCCTGGCTGTACATGCGGTCACGTGAGAGCGACAGGCCGAACGCGACGGCTCCGATCAGCAGACCGACGACCGTGACGCTGAACGCGACCCGCAGGTCGTGGCTCAGCTCGGCGGTGTTGCCGGCGGCGAGGCCCGTCAGCGCGGGCGAGAGCGGGATCAACGTTCCCATCAGCCCGAGCGCGGGGCCGGCACGCACGAGCAATCGCGTGCGCGCGAGGCGCCGCTGCGAATCGAAGTCGAAATCCGCGAGCGCCTTGTTGATCTGGTGCTCGCTCCCGGGCGTTCCGGCTTGTTCGAGGATGAAGTTCAGCGTCGCGGCCATCGCGGCACTGCGCGGGATTCCGCGTACGGCCGCTTCCGCCGCCGAGCGGTCGCCCGCCAAAAGTGCGTTACGGGCCTGCTCGGCCCCGAGCTGGAGGGTCGCGAACCGCCGCTTCCGACGGCTGGCCAGCTCGACCACGTAGCTGCCAAGTTCGTAGATCACGAGCGCGAGCGCGCCGAGCGCGAGGATCAGTACCGGCACCTCGAGGGCGTTGGCGACGTGGAAGATCGCCTGGTCGATGCCGTTGCTGCTGAGCGCGAAGATCACGGGCGAAACGGTGATGACGACCAGGATCTCAACTGGCGACGGGCGGCGTCCGCCGGCCGCGGCGTCCCTGCAACTCGCGGCCGGCCCCGAGGCCCAGCAGGAGAAGCACCGCGAGTCCGGCTCCGAGCGCCGGCAGGAGCGACGCCCGGATCGCCTGGCGCGCGGGCGGCGCGGTCGCCGGCGGCGCTGGGACGGTGTGGACGAGGGGGCTGACGTCGGACGAGAGCGGCGTCACGTCGCTGACCAGCAGGCCGACCACCGTCGGGCCGGACTCGGGCGGCGGCGTGGTCGGGCGCACGCGAGTGGGGCTGGTGGCCCGTCTCCTCGAGGTCGTCGTGCGGCGGGCGGCGGATGCGTGCGTCGCGGTGCTCGGCGAAGGGGTGGTAGCGGGCGACGTGTTGGTTGACGCCGGTGTGGTGGCAGTGGTGGTCGAGCTGGTGGTCGTGGTGCTCTTGCCCGACGTCGTCGACTGACCGTTGTTCTGCTGGCCGGTCTTGGCGCCGGTGTGGGAGCCGGAGCTCTTGACCGGCCCGGTCGGCGAGTGAGACTTCTTGTTCTTGCCCGCCCCCTTCTGTTTGTGTCCGCCGGTGGCGGGCGCGGGCGGGGTCCCGACCGTGATCGGGATCGACGCCACTCCTCCTCCGCCCTGGGTGTCGGTGACCTGGACCGTGACGTTGTACTGGCCGGCGCTCCCAAACGTCACCTGCGGGCTCGGAGCCTCGGAGCCGGGGGCACCACCGTCGAAGTTCCAGCTGTAAGACAGGGCGCTGTCGCCCTCGCCCGTGACGGTCGCACCAAAGGTGACGGCTTGCCCGACACTCACCGTTGTCCGCGACACTGACACGGTGACGGTGAGCAGCTGTCCTTCGAATACCTCGATCTGCACCGGCGTCGCCTGGCCGTTCGGCGAGTCCGTCGTAACCTCGTCGGAGTAGTCGTAGTCGGGCTGGCCCTGCGACGAACCGCGCCACGGCCGGTCATATCGGATCGCTGTTCCGATGTCCGACACCACCGGACCCTCCGCCGGATCGTTGAAGTCTGTTTTGCCGGGGGGTGCAAGATCTGCCGCGGTGAGCTGTGAGCCCGAGCCGGTCTGAGGCGAGCCATCGGCGTCGATCACGGTCACCCCGCCCTGGCCGGTGAGGTTGACGGGCTGGGGTGCCAAGCACCCGAGAACCGTCGACAGCGCCCACGCGTTCGACGGGAAGGTCACGGGCACGAACCCCTGCTGCCCGAGTTCCTGCATCGTGCTCGGGCCAGAGTACGCAGGGCACGCCTCCAGGCCGGCGAGCGTGGCGGATTCCGTCGAGGTGCCGCTCGACGAGTAGACGGTCGCCGACACGATCTGCTGCGACGCGGCGTCGGCGTGCGCCTGGGCGCCGGGGTAATCGAGCGCTCCGGTCGCGAGCGCCAGTACGCCCGCGAGCGCCAATACAAACCGCCGCCCCGGGGTAACCCCGGGGCGGCGGTCGGACGGCCGTCGATGTTGCCCCGAAGGGATGCTTCGGTGCGTCATGGACCTAACGGATCGTGATCGTCTTCAACCCCGAGAAGCTCGGTGCCTCGCCCGGGCGGACGTACTCGAGTTGCAGCACCCAGCGGGCGGGCAGCCTGAGCTTGGCGTGGAACGTCACCTTGTTCTTCCCGGTGGCGAGCTGCGCGGTCCCGAACACGGTGAACTTGGCGGGCGCGCCCGCCGCCGTGTTGATCCTGAGCAGCTCGATCTTCGCGCCCGACTCTCCGGACGGTGTCGCCTTCGCGACGAGCGTGAACCCCTTGCTGTTCGGCTTGAACGAGCTGATGGTGATGCCCGAGGTCGGCTTGGGGCCGATCGTGACCTTGACCGTCCGCGAGGTCGCGGCGACCACCTGTCCGCTATCGGAGAAGTTCACCTTCACGTTCCAGTTGGCCGGAGCGAGCGGCGCCAAGATCGCGAAGTTGCCCTGGTTCGCGGCCAGGCGCTCGGTCGCGACCTTCTTGAACGCGCCATGCTTGCCGACGCCGCGAGCGAGTACGGTGACCGTTCCCTTGACGTGCCCGGTACCGGGGCCGACCGTGCCGAGCACGAGCGCCTTGCCGCCCTGCGACTCCACCTTGAAGTTGGAGGTCGCGGCGTGCACGGTGACGTTCACCGGCGAGGTCGACGCCGGCGACAGGATGTCACCGTAGATCGGGCTCAGCGTCGAGTTCTCGATCATCGAGATCTGGCCGGTCGAAACCTCGTACGAGCCGCTCGAAGTCGGCGTGTACTTGATGCTGTACGCGCCGGTCGAGTTGGTCTTGGCGCTCGCGACCGCCAACGGCTGGCCGGCGACGATCTGATCGAGGAACACGCTCTGACCAGCGAGCGCCGGGTAGCCCGGCTCGGCATTGACCAGGGTTCCCTTCACCGTCAGCGGCTTCTTGGCCGTGTAGTTCTTCGGAAGCCCGGACACGGTCAGGTTCGGCGAGGCGTCCGCCACGAACGGCGGGCCGCCCGGATCGGTCGTCGGCAGGTACGTCTTCAGCTGCGATTGGAACGCCGGCGAGGTGAGGAAGCTGACGAAGTCCTGCGCGGCGGCGAGGTTCACCGTCTCGCCGGGCTTGTTCGGATTGATGATGTAGACGTGGAAATAATTGACGAGCTCGTATTGGCCGCCCGGGGCACTCGCGCTGTTGTTACGGGTGACGATCTTCAGGTTGGTGATCGTCGCCGCGCTGGTGTCGGTCCCCGACGACAGGTAGTCGAATGTGCCGCGGTCGGTAATCGTGTAGCAGCCCTTGAATCCGTTGCAGCTGTTGGTGGTCTCGACGGTCGAGGCCTGACTGGTCCCGGTGATCTGGTACCACGACGGGGCATGGCTTGAGAGCACAGTGCCGCTGTCTGGGCACGGTCCGCCGTTGGCCACGCCCGCGCTGGCGGCGATCGGCGACATGCCGCCGCCGTCGGCCGCGCTGACCGCGCACAGAGTCAGGCTCGCGGGCTGGAGACCCGCGCTGGCTACGAGGGCCCATATCGCGTGCTCTTCGACCGTCGTGCCCGACGCGGTGACGTTGCCGCCGCGGCTGAAGAACGTCGCGTTGCCCTGAGCCCCGGCGGCCGCGATGTCGGCGAAGGACTGGGCCGCGTTATTGGCCGCGTTCGTTCCGGCGCCGGCGGGGTCGCCGGTCGGTCCGACGATGACGAAGTCGTTGGTGAAGATCGCGTTCCCGTACTGGTTGTTGTTCGAGAATCCGTTCGCGACGAACTGGTTCTCGAGCGACGCCGCGTGAACGATCAACGCGCTGGGTCCCCCGGTGCCGTTCTCAGCGGCCTGGATCGCGGCGCCGGTGGCCGAAGGCAGGTACTTGAACGTGAACTGCGGAAAGTCCTTTTCGAATTGAGGCTGGATCAGATTCGGAATGAGCCCCGAATCGTTGACGTCGCTCGTTCCGACGACCGTCAAGGTCGACGCCGTGTCGGCGCTCGCGAGCGTGGGGGCCACGAGTAGCGCGACGGCGGTCAGAAGTCCGACCAGGGGGACGGCGAGTAACCGGCGTCTGGCGCCGGACCGGCCATCAGACCGCACCCGGCCGTGCGAGATGACGAAGAGAAGTAGAGGTTTTGCGCATCGCGTGAGCATATAGGCATTGCATATGCAGACGTGAGTCGAGCGGGCGGGGGGCGTTAGGCTCTTGCCTCGTGTGGGCCCTAAGCAATGCTCGCGTCCGTGGCCTGCCGGCGCTCGCGATCCTCCTCGCGGCGCTGCTTACGGGATGTGGCGGCGGCGGGTACACAAAGAGCGATTTCATCGACCAGGCGAACGCGATTTGCACGAATACCCTGCGTCAGACGCGCGCGATCGCGCCGCCGACATCGACCGCGCAGCCGGGTGCGATGGCCGCGTATCTGGGCCGGTTGGTGCCGCTGGTGCAATCGGAGGGCGACCAACTCCGCAAGCTCAAGCGTCCTCCCGGAGATGCGCGCGATCGCCTAATGCTGTCGCAGTATTTTGCGGCGCTGGGCCAGGTGGTCACCGCGTATCGCGAGCTCGAGGCGGCGGCGCGCAGCGGCGACGGCGACACCATCGCGAGCGTCGAGGCCACGCTTCGAGCGAGCCCCGTGGCTGCTCTCGCCACCGCCTACGGCATTCGATCGTGCGGTACCCCGGGAGCCACGGTCGCCTGACCCGCGTGCCGTCACGGCGCCCTGTACCGTCTGTGGTCAGATGCCCGAAGACCTTTCGCTCGGCGAGGCCGCAGCGGCGCTCGGGGTGAGCGTCGACACGCTGCGGCGCTGGGACCGGAAGGGCCGCATCAAGACAACCCGCGATGCCCGCAATCGCCGCCTCGTGCCCGCCGCCGAGGTCCAGCGTCTGACGACGCGTCCCACCCGCCACCGCACCGGCACCGAGCGTTCGGCCCGCAACCGGCTCACCGGCGTGGTCCGCTCGGTCGAGTGCGACGGTGTGATGGCGCTGGTCGAACTCGAGGCCGGTCCGTTTCTCGTCACCGCCGCGATCACCCGCGACTCGGTCGAGGAGCTCGGGCTCGTCGCCGGCGTGAATGCGACCGCGGTCGTCAAGGCCACGTCGGTGATGATCGAACGCGGCACGTCGGCCTGATCCGTTCGGACGCTGCTCGGCGAATCTGAAAAGGATCTACCTAGGCAGCGGTGTGCTGCCGCGTTCGACCGACGACGCCGAGCTGCTCCAGGTGATGCGCAGGTAGAGGGGCTCGGCTCCGGGGGCATGAGCACCTGTGCGGCGCTGTCGACCGAGGTCGTCATGTGCGGCCGGCGCGGGGTCCCGCGACCGTCGAGCGCCGTGCAAAACACGCCAAACCGCCCGCCCAGCCGCCGCCTCGTGCACATAAGCGCCGGGGGGGCGCTTATGTTGCCGGCGCGCGTTCGGACGGGGAGCTTTGGTGAGTTGTGCACCGGGGTGCGGCGTCGAGGTGGTCGCGCCCGATCACGATCGGCGCTCCGTCTCATCGTGACCGATGGCGACTCAAGGGCGGTCGGTACGTGTCCGACTGAATCGCGGCCGTCGTAGAGTGAAAGCGCCACAGGAGGAGCGCGCGGTCGAACCCCTCGCTCTCGTCCACGGCGGCCGCCAGACGATCGGCCTGAGCTGAGAACTGCTCGCGCTGCGCGTGGAGCAACGCCGTCGCGTCGCCCTTCGCGCCGGTTGATGAACAAGAGCTTCAGCATCAGCAGCGAGCGGGCGTCCCGGACGTGGCTCACCGGCTCGTCCAGCCACTCGGTCACCGCCTGCGTCCCGGCGGCGTGACCTCGAGGATCGTGCGCTGCGGCCCCGAGCGGCTCGGGACGGTGCCGGCCGGATCAGCTCTCGCTGTTCGAGCGTCTCGAGCGCGCGGTAGACCAGCGGGCGGCGCATCGCCCACACCTGGCCGACTTCGCCGTCCGGCGCCATCGCGCGGGCGAGCGCGAACCCGTGCGCGGGCTCCTCGCGGAGGAGCGCGAGCACGGCCCACTCCCCGGCTGAGAGCTCATCGCGCGTCCGCGGCATCGTGCTCTGAAAGCTAACGCGGGGCGCGGTTTGTATCACCACGCTGAATTCGGGTTGCTCGGTAGTCACGAATGGACTACCGTGCGCACTGACCCGCGTGGTGCGCGAGGTTGGCTCGCGCGCAGAGAGGAGATGGTGATGGCAGTTGCCGTATCCAGCGAGCAGCAGGCGGACAGCTTCGTACAGTCCGCGCACAAGCTCCTGATCGATGGCGATTGGGTCGAGGCCGCCTCGGGCAAGACTTTTCCGACGATCAACCCCGCGACCGAGGAGACGCTCGCCGAGATCGCGATGGGCGAGGCTGAGGACATCGACCGCGCGGTGCGCGCCGCGCGGCGGGCGTTCGACGACGATTCGCCGTGGCGGCGGATGAACGCGTCCGATCGCGGCCGGTTGATCTGGAAGATCGCCGATCTGATCGAGGAGCACGGCGACGAGCTCGCGATGCTCGAGACGCTCGACAACGGGAAGCCGTTCGCGATCGCGCGGGCCGCCGACGTCGCGCTGGCGGCGGACCTGTTCCGGTATATGGCGGGCTGGCCGACGAAGATCGAGGGCACGACCGTTCCGATCTCGGCGCTCCCGGCGCCCGGCGAGTACCTCGCGTACACCCTCCGCGAGCCGGTCGGCGTGGTTGGGCAGATCATCCCGTGGAACTTCCCGCTGCTGATGGCGGCGTGGAAGCTCGGACCGGTTCTGGCGTGCGCATGCACCGTCGTGCTGAAGCCCGCCGAGCAGACGCCGCTGTCCGCGCTCCGGCTCGGCGAGCTGCTGCTGGAGGCTGGGCTCCCCGCGGGCGTCGTCAACATCGTCACTGGCTTCGGCGATGCCGGCGCCGCGCTGGCGGCCCACGACGACGTCGACAAGGTCGCGTTCACAGGCTCGACTGAGGTCGGCAAGCTGATCGTCAAGGCCGCTGCCGGCAACCTCAAGAAGGTCTCGCTCGAACTCGGCGGCAAGTCGCCGAACGTCGTGTACGCGGACGCCGACCTCGAGGCGGCGATCCCGGGCGCGGCCAACGCGATCTTCTTCAACCACGGCCAATGCTGCAATGCGGGATCGCGACTGTACGTGCAGAAGCAGGTCTTCGACGACGTCGTCTCCGGCGTCGTCGGACGCCGCCAAGTCGATCAAGGTCGCCCCTGGGACCGAGGCCGACTCGCAGATGGGTCCGCTGATCTCCGACGAGCAGTTCGAGAAGGTGCTCGGCTACCTGCAGTCCGGGAAGGACTCGGGTGCCCAGGCCACCGTCGGCGGCGATCGCTTCGGGGATCGCGGCTACTTCGTGCAGCCGACCGTGCTGACGAATACCTCGCCCGACATGAAAGTGGAGCGCGAGGAGATCTTCGGACCGGTCGTATGCGCGATCCCTTTCGACTCTCCCGACGAGATCATCGCGCCCGCCAACGACACCAACTACGGACTCGCCGCGGGCGTGTTCACCCGCGACATCTCGAAGGCTCACCGCACGGCGAAGCGGCTGCGCGCCGGGACCGTGTGGATCAACACGTACCACGTGTTCGACGCCGCGATGCCGTTCGGCGGCTACAAGGAGTCCGGTTGGGGCCGCGAGATGGGTCACGCGGTCCTCAACAACTACCTCGAGACGAAGTCCGTCGTCACGGCCCTCTGAGCCCGACCCGCGAACCGATGGCAACCGTTCGTCCGACCCGTACGTCTGCGGCGGGCCGGGCGGCGGTCGCCCCGCCGCCCGCCGGCTACGTGCCGATGCGGCATCCTGGCCGGCCCCACCGCTGGGACCGCGACTCGATCCTCGACGCCCTCCGTACGTGGGTCGCGGAGACCGGGCGCGTGCCTCGACGTCAGGACTGGTCCGGAGAGCGGCCCGAGCGCGCGCCGTCCACTCAACGGAAGTGGATGAGCGAGCATCCCCGATGGCCGAGCAGCTCGTGCGTGGCTGCGCACTTTGGGTCCTGGAGCAAGGCGCTCAGCGCCGCCGGACTGTCGCGCCGCTCGCTGAGCTTCGAGGAGTCGGTCGCAGACCGCGTCGAAGCTGCGTGGCGCCTGGCCTCCTCCGGGCACACGATCCGTGCGATCGCGGACCAGCTCGGGGTGTCGGTATCAAGCGTCCACAATTATCTGCGCGCGCGGACCTGCCCGGAGTGCGGCGGGCCGGTTCCGAGCCCGCTGGCCGTGCGCTGTATCGCCTGCACCGCGCACTTGCCGACCGTTCCGAGCCATGGACACCCGAGACCGTGCGCGACGCGATTCTTGCCTGGACTGAGGAGCACGGCCGGCCGCCGACTTATCACGAATGGACGCCGTCGCGCTCACGACCTGGTCGGTGGGAGGCCGAGAGCCCCCGCTGGCCGAGCGCGGCGGTCGTCTGCGACGTCTACCGCGATCGCGCCGATCCGTGGAACACGGCGCTCGTCGACGCCGGCGTCGGCGTCCGCTTCCGGCGCTGGAACGACGACGCGATCCGCGCGGCGCTCGGTCCGGTGCCGGCGTAGCGCTCATAGCCGCGCGCGCAACTGTTCGACGTCGATCTCGGCGATCGCCAACGCGCGCGGCACGCGGCCGCGCTCGGCGGCGAGCACGCCCAGCAAAACGTGCCCGGCGGTCAGGCGCCGGTCGCCGCGCGCGGCCGCCACCTTCATCGCGCGTTGTAGCGACAGCTTGGCCGAGGTAGCGAACCGGAGTTTGCGCGGCGCTTGTGCGGCGACCGACGGCTCGAGTTCGGCGCCGGCGAGACCGACCGACGCAAGGCTCCGCTCCTCCTCTGCGGCGAGGGCATCCGCGAGCCGGTCGCGGTCGAGACCCAGCGCTTGAAACTCGGCTCGGCCGGCGAGCGCCAGCAGCAGGTGCTCCGCCTCGACGTCGCGGTGGCCGAGCGTGCGCGCCTGTTCTCGTGCGCTGAGAACCGTCGGCGCGCGCGTCCCTGGTGAACCGCTCGAACGCCATCAACGCCCTCCTTTCCAGATGCCGGCCGCGTGGAGGCGGCGTGCGTGCTTCTTGTGGACCGCCTGACGCGTGACTCCGAGTGCCTCGGCCACGTCCGACCACGTCCAGCCGTCGAGCACCGCGCGTTCGACGGCCGCGTCCTCGACGCGGTCGGCCAGGCGCCGGAGCGCGCCAACGGCGGCGAGCGCATCGGCGGGGTCTTCGGGGAGCGTCGGCGGGGCGGCGAACATCATCTGTCAACCGTAGTTGACATCGACGGATTTGTCAACCTGAGTTGCTCGTGCTCATCGACTCCTAATCGTCTCGCCGCTGGGCGCTGGTAGCGTCCGCCTGGTGCAGGACCGGGATCTCCGTGCACGTTTTCGCCAGGGCGATCCGGACGCCGTGCGGTCCGTCTACCGCTCTCACGGGCGGCTCGTGTACGCGGTCGCGTACAAGGTGCTCGGCGACCGGGGGCTGGCGGAGGAGGCGACCCAGCAGACGTTCCTCAAGGCGTGGCGGGCGGCGCAGACGTTCGACGAGGAACGCGAGCTCGGTCCCTGGCTCGCGGCGATCGCGCGCCGCGTCGCGATCGACCTCTACCGCCGCGAGGCGGTCCGGGCCAGCGACCCGCTCGAGTCGGCGCCGCCCGGCGACCCGGCGCTGATCTCGACCCCGCACTCGGCTGAAGCGATCTACGACGTGTGGGAGGTCCGCGACGCGATGGCCCAGTTGCCCGAAGAGGAGCAGGAGATCGTCCGCCTCCAGCACCTCGAGGGATTCACCCACGCGCAGATCGCGGAGCGGCTCGGGATGCCTGTAGGGACGGTCAAGTCACGGTCGTTCAGAGCCCACAAACGCCTGGCCGCGATGCTCGGACACCTGCGGGAATGAACCGAATCGGGGTCCTCTACCGTATGCAAACTAGAAAGGCACGGAAGTGAGCACCAGCGACGACGACCGGATTCTGTATCTGTCGGGTGAGCCTGTGGACTCGCTCACCCCGCAGGAACTGGCCGAGCTCGACGAGCTGCGCGAGCTGCTGGAGGCGCCCGCCACCTGGGAGGAGCCCGACGCCGCGCTCGAGGACCGGATCGTCGCCGCGATCGCCGACGAGGCTCGACGCGAGCGAGTAGACGAGCCCGCGCGGGCGGCTGCGTCTTCGACCGACCCGCCGGCCGCGGCTCCGAGCGCCCCCAAGCCGAAGACGCGCCGCGTGTTCGGGATCAGCTGGCCGCTCCGCCGGCCGGCGCTCGCGTTCGGCGGGCTCGCGACGGCGGCGGCCGCGATTGTGGTGGCAATTGTGCTGGCGGTCAGCGGCGGTGGCTCGCCGGCGCCGCTGCAGTTCGCGATGGTCGTCTCGGGTACCTCGCTCGCCCCCGGTGCCCACGGCTCGGCGACGCTGACGAAGATGACCTCGGGCTGGGAGATCCAGCTGTCGGCGACCGGCCTGCCGCACCTCGCGAACGGCCGCTACTACCAGGCGTGGCTGAAGAATGCCGCCGGGATCCTGGTCCCGGTCGGCACGTTCAACGACGCCGAGCACGTGATCCTGTGGTCGGGGGCGCCGGTCACGCAGTTCCGCGCGTTCAGCGTCACCGAGCAACTCGCCAACGGCAACCCGGTCTCGTCTGGCCGGCGCGTGCTCGTCGGCGTCGCACACCCCGTGCACTGACGCCGCACGGGAAGTTTGCTGCGGAACGCAGGGTGGGGCGGGGTGCGACTGCGATCGCCCGCGGCGAGAACAAAAACACCGCGAACCGTTTGCCGCGTTCCCCCGTAACCGGTCCGAGAACCAACCTCGAACCGAAGGAGACAAGATGGGGAGTCAACGGGGGCAATCCCGGCGAGCGCGAGTCGCGCTCGCGGCGACCGTGGTCGCGCTCGCGACCGCGGGCTCAGCGGCGGCGTTTCAGGCGCTGCCGCCTGGCAGCCAAGTAAATGACGATCCCGCGGCCGGGATCAACAGCGCACTCAACGTGAGCGGAGAGGATCCGACGAACGCCGACCTCGCGGGCGGCGCCCTGACCGCCGGCAAGACTGCCGTGCCGTGGGCGATCTTCCGCCAGCAGGAGCCGCCCGGATCGGCCGACCAGGTGTTCGTTCGCTCGTTCGCGAACGGTGCCTGGACCACGCGCGGCAACGGCACCGTCGGCGGCGACTCGAGCGCGAGCCCGAAGTTCACGGGATCGCTGAATTTCAATCAGGGCCAGGATGGTGAGGCGCCGTCGATCGACTTCGCCGGCGCGGGCCGGACCGTTCCGTGGGCGACGTGGTACGAGAACACGTCCGGCACCGGCTTTGACAACAACAACGTGTTCGCCAGTCGCTTCGACAACACCGGCGACGCGAACCAGGGCAAGTGGATCTTCGGCGGTCAGGGCCGGGGCAACGATGGCACCGGAACGGACGTCCCGTCGCTGAACATCCACACCAACCAGGACGCCGAGAACCCGTCGGTGGCCGGCGGGTCGACCGCCGATCCGACCAAGCCAGGTCCCTGGATCACCTGGCAGGAGACGTCCAACAGCAACGGCAAGGACCAGATCTTCGTCGACAAGCCCGAAGGGCCGGGAATGCCGAACTGCGACACGGCAACTCCCAAGGGTCAGCCCGACGCAACGGGCCACATCCCCGCGATTGGCGGCTTCTGCTTCCAGGATGTGGGTCTCGCGCGCGCCGGTCAGAGCAATGCCGATCCGAGCCTGAACGTCGACGTCAACCGCGACGGGATCGAGCCGGACATCGCGTTCACCGGCGCGAACGATTCAGTGCCGTGGGTCGTCTGGTACGAGACCGGAACCGGCACCCCGGGCCTCGCCAGCAACGAGATGGTGTTCGCCGCCAAGGCCGAGGCTGATGCCGGCGGGCTCGGTGGCTTCCACTGGCACGTCATCGGCAATCTTGACGGCAACGGGATCCTCAACGGCTCCACCAGCATGCGCCGCCACCCTGGCCGCCGAGCAGGCGTGCTCGCTGAACAGCAATCCAGCGGCTGACGCCGAGGACCCACAGGTCGCGGCCGGCACGATGAACCCAGCCAACCCGACCGCTCCGTGGGTGACGTGGGACGAGACCGTCGGCGGCGTGCACCAGGTGTTCGTGTCACGGTTCGTGGCTACGCCGACGCCGCATTTCCAGATCGTCAACGGTGGTCAGCCGATCTCTACTGGAGGCGTCGACTCGACCCGTGCGGACATCACGTTCTCGGGCAACACGCCGTACGTGACTTGGCGCGAGGCGACGAGCGCGGGCACGGTCGGGTTCGTCGGCCACTTCGTCAACGCGGCCAACCCGACGTTCGTGCTCGACGAGAGCGACATCCCGCTGACGCCGACCGCCCAGGCCGACGTGCGCGAGCCGATCTCGTCGTCGTGCACCGCGAATCCATTCAACGCCGACGGAGCGGCGTGTCAGGGCGGAGCGGTCGGAACGCCGTTCTTCCTGTTCACCAACGGGACGAACCCGCGCGGGTTGTTCGCGGGCTCATACCAGCCGGGCACGCCGGTGACCGGTGCGGCGAGCGGTGTCTCCACCTCGGCGGCGACCGTTAGTGGGACGGTAAATCCGCAGGGTGCGCCGATCAGGGTGTCGTTCCAGTTCGGCACGACCCTCGCGTACGGACAGACGACCGCGGCCGCGACGCTCGCGCCGGGCAACGTGGCCACGCCGTTCACCGGACAGCTGACCGGTCTTCCGGCGGGAACCACGATCCACTACCGCGCGGTGGCGGTGAGCGATTTCGGGACGTTCGTCGGCGCTGATGAAACGCTGACGACAAGCCCGGTCGTGACGCCGCCGCTCGTCGGGATCGCGACTGCCGGTCACGCCAAGGTCTCCGGTACAACCGCGCTGGTCCATGTGGCGTGCACGGGAGCACCGGGCGCGCGGTGCAACGTGTCACTGCGGATGACCGTCACCGAGACGTTCCGCGGCCAAAGGCTGATCGCGGTTGCAGCGCGCGTCCGGCACAAGGTGGTTGGCGTCGGTTCGGCGGCCGTGACACTAACCGCCGGGAACGCTGAGACGGTCAGGATCTCACTGAACGGGCAAG
The DNA here is from genome assembly GCA_963755525.1 of uncultured Solirubrobacterales bacterium. Classification (GTDB taxonomy): domain Bacteria; phylum Actinomycetota; class Thermoleophilia; order Solirubrobacterales; family Solirubrobacteraceae; genus Palsa-465. The sequence continues at coordinate 84,205 of CAVWKC010000030.1, forward strand.
GCAGGAAGTTGCTCGCCTCGCGCCATGTGCTCAAGGTCAAGCTGGTGGTGACCGAGGCCCTCGGGAACGGCCAGTCAGCGACGGTGTCCACGCAGACCGTCACGTTCAAGACTCACACCCACCGGCACGGAAGCCACTGACAGAGGTAAGTCCGGGGTCCCGCTCCCATTTCTTGGGGGCGGGACTCCGCGTCGCCGTTAAGGCCCCTAAACGTCGAGCCAGGCCGTCATCATCGACACCAGCTCGTCAACGTCGACGGGCTTTGAGATGTAGTCCGAAGCGCCGGCGGCAAGTGCCTTCTCGCGGTCACCGGTCATCGCCTGGGCCGTCAACGAGATGATCGGCAGGTGGGCGAACCGCGGCATCGAGCGGATCGCGCGCGCGGTCTCGTACCCGTCCATCTCGGGCATCATGATGTCGAGCAGAACGAGGTCGGTGTTGTCGTGCTGGTGCAGGCGCTCGATGCCCTCGCGGCCGTTCTCCGCGTAGACGACCTTCATCCCGTAGCGCTCGAGCATCGAGGTGAGGGCGAACACGTTGCGGATGTCGTCGTCGACGACGAGGGCCTTGCGGCCTTGCAGCGGTGCGTTTCCGTCCCGCTTGTGCAGCAGCTTCCGCGTCGGCGCCGGCAGCGTCGCCTCGGCCCGGTGCAGGAAAAGCGCCGCCTGAGCGGCCAGGCGCTCGGGCGAATCGGCGACCGTGATCACCGCCGACTTCGACAGCGCATCGAGCCGGGCGCGCTGCGTCTTTGAGAGCTCGCGCTGGACGAAGGCGATCAGCGGAAGCTCGCGCAGAGTCTCGTCGGCGCCCAGGTCGTGGAGGAACGCGAGCCTGTCCGTCTGATGCGGGTCGACGACGACGACCCCGACGTCATACGGGCGAGCGTGGACCGCGCTCACGGCGTCGGCCGGATTGATCCACGCCAGCTCGATCTCGTCACCGCTGCCGAGCACGGCCGCGACCTGGTCGAACAGATCGGCGTCGTCGGCGACCACGGCAATCCGGCGCGCTTGGGCCTCGGTCATGCGGGCCGCCCGCGCCATCGCGCGATCGAACTCCACCACGCGCGCCGGCTCTTCGACGAACGCAGCGGCTCCGGCACGCAGCGCGTCAAGCCGGCCCGCCGCGCGCCCGACGACCACGACCGGGACGTGGCGCGTGTCCGGATGCTTCTTGAGCGCCCCAAGCGCTGACTCGTCGCGGTCGGACTCCTCGGCGACCAGCACCACCTCGGGCATGTGCTCGCGCGCGAGTCCGAGGCCGGCGCCCGCGCGCTGGGCGAGGATCGCCTTTGCGCCGTGGGCACGAACGAGCGCCAGCAGCCTCCGCGCTCGCGCTGAGTCGGCGTCGACGACGAGCATCACGCGGTCCTCGGGCTCGAGATCACCGCGGTCATCGGCGATCGGCTCCTGCGCCACGGCCGCGGCGCTGGGCGCCGGTGCCGGGTCCTCGCGGCCTGTGTCGACGGGGGCGTCGGCGGCGTGTTCGATCAGGGGGAGGAACAGGGAGAAGCGGCTGCCTTGGCCGACGGTGGAGTCGACCTGGATCTCCCCGCCGAGCAGGCGGGCGATCTCGCGAGAGATCGACAGCCCCAGGCCGGTCCCGCCGTACTTGCGCGAGGTCGTCCCGTCGGCCTGCTGGAACGCCTCGAAGATCAGGTTCAACTTGTCGTCGGGGATCCCGACGCCCGTGTCGATGACCGAGAACTCGATCACCCGCTCGGCTTCCCTGAGCGCGGCTGAGTGCAGACGCCGACGCGGTCCGCGAGGTGCCCGATCGCGAGCGTCACCCCGCCGTCGTGGGTGAACTTGAACGCGTTCGAGAGGAGGTTCTTGAGCACCTGCCCGAGGCGCTGCTCGTCGGAGATGACCGACGCCGGCAGCTCTGCGTCGATCTCGACCTTGAACGACAGGCTCTTCTGCTCGGCCACGTGCCGGAACGCCCGCTCGGCGTCCTGAGAGACGTCGGATAAGGCGACCGGGCGCGAGATCGAGCTCCATCCGGCCCGCCTCGACCTTCGACAGATCGAGAATGTCGTTGATCAGGGACAACAGATCGTTACCCGCCGAATGGATCGTCCGGGCGAACTCGACCTCCCGGTCGGTCAACGACCGCTCCTCGTTCTCGGCCAGAAGCCGCGACAGGATCAACATCGAGTTCAACGGCGTGCGCAGCTCGTGCGACATGTTCGCCAAGAACTCCGACTTGTACTTCGACGACAAAGCCAGCTGCGCCGCCTTCTCCTCAAGACCACGCCGCGCCAACTCGATCTCCTCATTCTTGATCTCGATGTCACGGTTCTGCTCTGAGAGCAGCGAGGCCTTCTCCTGGAGCTCATCGTTGGTTTCGCGCAGCTCCTCGGACTGCTTCTGTAGCTCCTGCGTCAGACCCTGCGACTGTGCGAGCAGCGCGGTGGTGTCTCGGTAGGCGTCAGTCAGGGCCAGCGAGTACTCGAGGCGCTGTTGGCGCTCGCGCGCAAGCATGCCCAGCAGTCCGACGAGCGGCAGCGCGAGCAGCACTAGGCCCGGCCGCTCCACCGCCGATGCCGCGATCAGCAGCCCGACGCATGAGAGGCACGCATCGGTGATGTACAACCACAGCATCGGGAGCTGGCCGGTCGGCGGGACGCGTTCGGCGAACCAGGTGCGACCCAGGCCGGCGCCGGCATCGAACGCGATCTGGGCTGCGAATGCGAGCAGCAGCACGGGCCAGCGGTCCCACGAGAAATCCTGAGCTCCGAACACGACCAGGACGAGCGCGGGACCGAGCGCGTAGAAACTGTCCCCGATCCGTGCCAGCAGCCGCGTCGGCGCTACCGGCCCGCGCACCGCGGCGGGCAACCGATCAGCGACCGAGCACGCCGCGACGATCAACGGCACGTACGGCGTTGGCAGGACGAACAACATCGGCACGAACACGAGCTGTGTAGGCGCCGTCCACGAGCTGCCGACCGGGTACTGCACACGCCCGGCGATGAGGTACGCGACGACCGTCACCGCGAGCGCCGAGACCGACAACGTTCGCGTGGCGGACGCGAACACCGCGAACGATCCGGCGGCTGCGATGAACAGCGCCGCCACTCCCGCCTCCGTGATCAGCAGGCGGCGCGCCCGGCGTGCGTCCGAGTGCCGCCCACGCCCGAGCAGCAGCAGGTTCTCTGCGCCCGGCGTCTCGTAGGAGTCGATCAACATCCGTCTTGGCGGTCCCGGTCGGCGCGCCAGCCGGTCAGCCTCGGTTCCAGGGGTCAATGAACACGTCGTCGATCTGCGGGTCGCCTGTCAGCGCGGTCAGCTGGAGCGACACCTGGCCGGTGCCGCCGGACAGCACTCCGAGCAGCGGAGACTCGGTCAGTATCACGGGCGTCGGTTGCCAGTCCCCGGTAGCCACGGCGATGCCGGCGGGGATGGTCAGACCATCATCGACGATGCTTACCGCGACCAGACCACTGCCGGCCATGAAGAACCGGACCGTCGGGTAGGCGGCGTCGACGCACGTCAGCGGCGACTGGGCCGACGAGCCCGCCGGCAGCAGCAGCGACGAGTCGCCGGCGGAGCCCGTCGCGGCATATGGCTCGCTTCCGGGGGTCAGCTGCGCACCGCGTTCGAGCGTCCACGCTGCGCTCTCGAAGTCTCCTCCGGGCGCAAGCTCGTACGACGACGGATCGCCCCAGGGAGCGAAAGCCTGGCTGAGCGCGGCGTCGTTGCAAGCCGCGAGGTTGACGGGATCGGCAGCTGCGGCCGAAACGGGAAGCGCGAGCGCGGAGGCGAGCCCGACCGCGATCGCGATCGAGACGCCACCGACCAGGCGTCGAACTGGACTGGTCAAGACATCGCTCCTCATGCAACGGGTTTGGGTGGCCGCGTCCGTGCGGGCTGCGAATTATGGCTTCGGGCCTCCCCGCCCGCGCCGGTTCTCCTGAGCATTGATGGCGCACGCCACGGCCACCCCAACCGGGCGTGCACTCTGCGGCCCCTGCCGCTCGCGAATCGCGCATCCACGAAGTGCTGACCTCACGAGAAAGTTACGTCCGGAAAGTACCCCGTCAGGGAGCTGGGCTACAGAACGGCAGGATCTGTGCAGGATTGAACGCTTATTGCGGCGCAGTCTCACGCCCGCGCGCTCCTCGAGCAGCGCCACCGCGAGCAACTCCCCGTCGACCGCGCCGTACCGTTCGAGCGCCGCGCGGTAGGCGCGCTCGACCGCGGTCGATAGCTCGAACGGCACCGCAAGCTCGTCCGCGAGCGCCACGATCGCCTCGAGCTCGTCGTAGCACCGATCGAGCCCGAACGACTCGAGGTAGCCGCCGTCGAGCAGCGTGTCCAGGTCGCGGTTGACGAACACGCTGGCGGCGGCGCTGGCTCCGAGCGCCGATCGCAGTACGTCGAGATCGATGCCGGCGCGCCGCGCGAGCAGCAGCGCCTCACCGACGGCCACCGCCTGCCCGAACCAGAGCAGGTTGACGAGCAACTTGGTCGTGTAGCCGGCGCCGTGATCGCCGACGTGCTCGACGCGTCCGAGCGAATCGAGGAGCGCCCGATGACGATCAACCACCTCAGCGCGCCCTCCGACGAACAGTTGCAGGCTCCCGTGGCATGCAGCTTCCACGCCACCGCCGACCGGCGCGTCCAGACACTCGATCCCGCGCGCGTGCGCGCGAGCGACGAGCTCGCGACTCCTCGCCGGCGAGGCGCTCGTCAAATCGATCCAAGTCGCGCCCCGCGCGAGCGCCGGCAACGCGACCGACATCGCCTCGTCCAGCTCGCTCGACCCGGGCAGTACCGTGATCAGCACGTCGGCCCGGCTCGCCAGCCGCGCGGTGTCCCCGTCCCAGCCGGCGCCGGCGGCATGCACATCCGGCTCGCGCTCGGGCAGCCTGTCCGAAGCCACCACTCGGATTCCGGCGCGTACGAGCGTGGCGCAGACGGGCAGACCCATGCGCCCAACGCCGACGACGCCGACGGTCCCGGTCACACGCTGATTACACAGCATCGTGCCGTCGTCGCGATAGCCTCCAACCGAGTCATCGTGTCGGACTACATGAGCCTGCCCGCCGACCTGCCCGCCCCCGAGGACGACGGCGCCGCCGATCATCTCCCGGGCATGGCAATGCCCCACCTCGAGCTGCCGAGCACCGCCGGCCGCGTGGTCTCGCTCGAGCAGCTCGGACCGGGCCGAACCGTGCTCTACATCTATCCGATGACCGGACAGCCCGGGGTCGATCTGCCTGAGGGCTGGAACTCGATCCCGGGGGCGCGTGGGTGCACGCCCGAGACGTGCGGGTTCCGCGACCACTACGCCGAGCTCACGGCGGCCGGCGCCGACGCCGTCTACGGCCTCTCGTCTCAGAGCACCGACTACCAGGCCGAGCTCGCCGAGCGCCTGGGGCTCCCGTTCGAGATCCTCTCGGACACCGGTCGCGAGCTTGCCGAGGCGCTCGACCTGCCGACATTCACAGCCGGCGACCAGCGCCTCTACAGCCGGCTGACGCTGGTCATCGCCGACGGCCGGATCGAGCACGTCTTCTACCCGATCTTTCCCCCGGACGAGCACGCCGCTCAGGTGCTCGCCTGGCTCTCGGCGCGGGCATAACGACCGCATAACAGCGTTACAGCGGCGTTATCGCCGAGCGCGTACAACGCTGTCCATGTCTCATCGTCATCGTCTTGCGGTCGGGCTCGCGGCGGTCGGGGGCGCGGTCGCGATCGCGGCCTGCGGCACCGGCGCGAGCAGCTACAGCGCCTCGGGCTCGGCGCAGTCGAGCAGCAATCACGGCGCGTTCGTCAACTACTCGAAGTGCATGCGCGCGCATGGCGTGACGAACTTCCCCGACCCGAGCTCAGGCGGCGGCATCCAGATCTCGTCGAGCTCGGGGATCAACCCGTTCTCGCCGGCGTTCAAGGCCGCCCAGAGTAATTGTCGGAAGCTGCTCCCGGGCGGCGGACCCCCGTCCGGGCCGCCATCGGCGCAGGCCGAGCGCCAGGCGCTCGAGACCTCGGAGTGCATGCGCAAGCACGGCGTCTCGGGCTTCCCCGACCCGACGCTCAAGGCTCCCTCGAGCCCGGCCGGCTACAGCGCGATCGAAAACAACGGAGGCGTGATCCTCGCGATTCCGAGCACGATCAACCCCCAGTCTCCCGCGTTCCAGCAGGCCGCCAAGGCGTGCAAGTTCGGCTGAGGTGATGCCGTCTCAGCGTGGGCGGAACCCCGAGCAGACGACGCGCATCCAGCCGATCCGGCCGTCGCGCTCCTCGTAGTAGGCCTGCTGCTCGACGACGAACGGGCCGTCCGGATTGTGCCCTTCGAGCCGGTAGCCGATGCGCTCGCGGTCGGCGAACGCGTCGGTTTGCGTCGAGACGAGCCGCTCGAGTTCGTCCGAGGGCTCGAACCACGATTTCAGCACGTTCTCGACCACCGAACTCGCGTCCGATGCCTCCCATGTGCGCCCGGGCGTCAGCCCGCGAAAGTCGACCTGAGGGTGCAGCAGTCGCGTCACCCCATCGAAATCCTTGCGCGACAACGCCTGTGCAAACTCTTCTCCCAGCGACGTCGTTTCAGTCTCGGTCTCGGTAGCCATTGCCCCCTCCGATTTGTTTCGTGCGACGATGCCGGTCCCGTGAACGGCAACACGTCGGTATCTGTGATGCTGATCGTCCCAGATGGGAATGAGGCGGTGCAATGGTATGGCGCCGCGCTGGGCGCGGACGTGCTCTGGGACCTCGGTGGCGTGGCTGGGCTCAGTCTCGCGGGCGCGCCGTTCTTCGTGCACGAGGCTGTCCCGGGTCGAGCCGGCGAGCCGAGCCCGAACGAGGTCGGGATGACGACCACGCGGATCGAGGTGTTCGCCGATGACGCCGGCGCGCTGATCGATCGCGCGGCGGCCGCGGGGGCGACCAACGTGGAGCCGCTCACCGACCACGAGGTTCCGTGGGGGAACCACCGCCAGGGCGGTTTCACCGATCCGTTCGGGCATCGCTGGTCGGTTGGGGACCGGACTCCGCTTCACCGCTTCCCGGCGTAACGCGTTCCTGACAGTCTTGCCAAACGGTGTACGGGCCCTTAGCTTTTGCGCGTGGGCTGCACGGAGGGCTTAGTCGACGATCTACGGCACGCGGGGGATCCAAGCGCTGACGCCGTCATCGAGGAGTTGGCGCGCACGGATCAGGTCCGGACGGTCAGCGATGTCCTGCGCTCGCTGACATACAACGACCAGCCGGTGCCCGCCGAGTTGCCCGCGTCGATCGGCCGCTGGCTCGACGAGCACTGCGTGCTGCCCGATTGGGTCGATCGCGACCGGCTCGAGCGCGGATCGGCGGTGGTCGTCGAGCACGGTCCGCAGGTGTGCGTAGCGCTCGCCACCGCGTCGCTCGTGTACTGCTACGCCGGCTACCCAGGTGTGAAGGTGCTCACGTTCAGCCGCCGGCTCGGCCACGACGCCGACCGGCGCGTCGGCGAGACCGCGCAGTTCGTACTCGCGGTGACGGCGCCGGGATCGCTCGATCCGTGCGGCCGCGGCATTCGCAAGATTCAGAAGGTCCGGCTGCTCCACGCGGCGATCCGCCACCTCGTGATGGGTAGCGGTCGCTGGGATGTAGCGGCCGACGGCGTTCCGATATGTCAAGAGGACCCCGCGCGCTGTTCGCGCTGCACGCCAACTCGTTGCCGGCGGGGTTCGAGGGAGCGGCGCCGGCGCTCACGCGATACCTGCTCGGCGACGAGGTGTGCGCACTCGTGGGACTGCCGCGCAGCCGGTGGGACAAGGCGATGAACTGGCGGCGCGGCGCCGGCCGCGTGCTCGATCGCGCGCAGTCGGCTCGCGGGCCGGTCGGCTCGCTCACGAAGATGGTGGGAGCGGGGATCCTCAACCAGCGCGTCCTGGGGATGGCCGGCCGCCCCAGCGCCAGCTTCTCGATCCCGGTGCCGCCGGAACTCCACCGCCGCTGGACGGCGAGCGGCGTCTTCCCGAGCATCGACCCTGAGCTCATCGAGATCGCGGAGGCGCAACAGGCGTGACCGTCGCCGGCGGGACCTCAGCTGACCCCGCAGCCGTGCGCGCGGCGCTTCACCGCGGGCAGGACGTCCTGTGGCGGAGTCAGCGCCCGGACGGCTCGTGGGAATCGCTGTGCGACATGGGCGCGATTCCGACCGCGCAGGTGCTCGTCGGACTTCACGCCGCCGGGGCGCTCGCGCACGCCGACGCGGCCGACGGGGCACGGTGGTTGCGCGCCCGTCTCCAGGACGACGGCTCCTACCGCTCGCACCCGACCGCGACCGAGGGCGACCTCGGCGCCACCGCCTCAGCCTGGGCCGCGCTGTCGTCGTGCGCGCCCGGGGAGAGTCGTCGAGGCGATCGCCCGCGCCCGCGGCTGGATCGATGCCCATGGCGGTACCTCGGAGGTGGTCGCGGCGTTCGGTCGTGGCGACCCGGCGGTCGTGTACCTCGCGCTGGCCGGGTTGGTCGCTCCCTCGGAGCTGCCATGCCCGCCGATGGTGCCGGCGCTGATCCCGCGTCTTGTCGAGTTCATGGAGCGCCGCTTCCATTCGGGGATCCTGATGGTGAGCGGCGCGCTGACGCTGATCGCGCACCGGTTGCGAGGGGATTGGGGCGATGAGGGCGCTCCGACCGGGCAGGTGGCGCGTCGGTTCGCCTCGCGCACGCTCACGCTCCTGTCGACGTTCCAGAACGTCGACGGCAGTTGGAACGCCAGCACGGTGCAGACGGCCCTGATCCTGCCCGCCCTACGCGCCGCGGGCCTGGCCCCGGGTCATCCGATGGTGGCCCGCACGGTCGCCTGGCTTGAGGCCCAGCGAGTGCGCGACGCCGAGGGCCTGCACTTCGAGGCGTTCGGCAGCCCGGTGTGGTGTACGGCCGCGAACGTCCGCGCGCTGATCGCCGCCGGAGCCTCGCCGGGCGATGCCCGTCTGGCCCGCGCGCTCGACTGGCTGATCGACGCCCAGTCGCAGCTCGAGCAACCGGAGGTGGACAACCGCAACGCAGGCGCCCCGCGGATCGGCGGATGGGCTTTTCAACCGGGAAACGAGACGATGGTCGACAACGACGACACCGGGGCGGTGCTCGCGGCGTACGGCTCGGTGCTCGCCGCCGGCGCGCCAGACGCGGCGCTTGACGTCGCGCGCGACCTCGCGCTGGACGTCGCGCTTGCCCCGGAGGCCGGGCGCCGCCTGAGTGCCTCGCGCGACCTCGGGCGCGAATGGCTGCTCGGGATGCAGAACCCGGACGGCGGCTGGTCGGCGTTCGTCCACGGGCTGCCGGCCAAGCGGCCGGGGCCACTGTTCTCCGGCCCGGTCGAGGTGTCGCTCGAAGACCCGATCGGGGCACTCCGCACGCTGCTCGACCCGCCGCGCGAACTCGGCGATCCCTCGACCGAGGATCTGACCGGCCGCGTGCTCGACGGGCTCGGCCGCGTCGGTCTGACCACTTCCGCGCCGGCGGTGCGGCGCGCGATCGAGTTCCTGCGCGCCCAGCAGTTCGACCACGGCGGCTTCTGGGGGCGCTGGACCGTCAACTACCTGGCCTCGACGGCGTGCGTGCTCCAGGGGCTCGCGCGCGTCGGCGTCGACATGTCCGAGGCGTGGGTGCGGCGGTCCGTTGACTTCCTGCTTTCGCGTCAGAACGGCGACGGGGGATGGGGCGAGCTGGCCGAGTCCTACCGCGACCGCGCGCTCGCTGGACGGGGTCCGAGCATGCCGCCGCTCACCGGCCTCGTACTGACGGGGCTGATCGACGCGGGCGAGGGATCGTCGGAGCCCGTCGCGCGCGGGATCGCGTACCTGCTCGAGCGCCAGCGCGGCGACGGGACCTGGCCGCACGAGGACTGGCTTCAGGCGATCGTGCCTCCCGACACCTTCTACATCCTGGCCGAGGCGGCCAAGCACTATCCGGTCGAGGCGCTCGCTCGCTGGCTCGAGGTTGCCTGAGTGGGTTCGCGGCGCGTGCGGCGCGGATCACTCGGGGTGCGGAAACTGCGTGCCCGCGACGGCGTCCCACATCCGATCGGTGAGCACAGCGTGCTGGCCCATGAACAGCCGAGCCGACGGCGTCACCGGATACCGGGTCCGAGGGCGCTTGGCGGTGGCCGCCTTCTCGATCGTCTTCGCGACGGTCTCGGGAGCGCCGCCGAGGCGCGATAGCGGGCCCTGGTACGCGCCGACGGTGGCGGCGGCGATCGCCTCGTTGAACTTGGCGTAGGGACCGTCGTCGCCCGCGGCCATCGTGGCCTTTGCGGTCTCGGCGAAGTGAGTCTTGATCAAGCCCGGCTCAATCACGACGACGTCGACCCCGAAGCCCTTGACCTCGAACCTGAGCGCATCGCTGATCGCCTCGACGGCGTGCTTGGTCGCGTGGTAGGCCCCGCCGCCCGGGAACGTCAGCTTGCCGCCCATCGAGCTCACGTTGATGATCCGCCCCGAGCGCCGGGCGCGCATGCCGGGGAGGACAAGTTGGCACATCCGGATCAGCCCGAACACGTTCGTCTCGAACTGCCGGCGGACGTCGTCCATGTCGAGCGTCTCGACGGCGCCAGACTGGCTGTAGCCGGCGTTGTTGACGAGCACTCCGACTGCGCCCTCGGCCTCCTCGACCGAGGCCACGGCTGCGCGCATCGACTGCTCATCGGTCACGTCGAGCGCGAGCGTGCGGCAACCGCGCTGCGCCAGGTCTGCGATCGCGTCGGGCTCGCGCGCCGTCGCGTAGACCCGGTGGCCGCTCGCGGCCATCACCTCAGCGGTGGCATGGCCGATGCCGGACGAGCATCCGGTGATCAGGACTACCTTCGACGGTTCGGGCACGCGCGCCTTCCTCGGGGTGGGGCCCAAGCATAGACCGACACAGCGGGCAGTCGAACATATGTCGAAGACGCTTGGAGTAGCTCGCGCGAAGGTATAAGGTGACGGCTGCGCACCAGTGCGCGATGTGCCACCGCAGGTTGGGATTAGGGGCCAAGCCTGCATCAGATACTTCGTAACGGCTTACGAGGCCCTTCCTTGGGGCGACGTTTCACACGACCACTTCCCTGGGTTCCAGCGCTGCGCGGACGCTCGGTCTGCGATCGCCAGCGACCGGTGAGGTGTGACGTGACACACCGGAGACCACTCCCTCGCAGCGTCCGCGAACGTAGACAATCCCCTTGAGGCAGTTAGGAGTGACAGTGACCAGCCCAATCCGACGCGTGCTTGGCAGCTTGTCTATCACCTTCGCCGTCGGCGCCGTCGGCGCCGTCGTCGCACCCGTCTCGGCAGCGCAGGCCGGCCTTCTCGGCCTGGGCGGCGGCAGCTGCACGCCCCCGGCCACAAGTCAGCCGTTCGCGCCCTGGGGTGACTCGGCGTCGTACGCGCTCGTTCCCGGAGGGGACTTCGAAAGCGGCGCCTGGTCGCTCCAAGGTGGCGCGGAACGCGTCCCGGGAAGCGAGCCCTACGCTGCGACGGGGACGCTCGGCTCCTGGTCGTTGTCGCTCCCGGCCGGCTCGTCGGCCGTATCCCCGACGACGTGCGTCGATGCCAGTTACCCGACGACCCGCTTCTTCATCGCCGGCGGTGGCGTGGTCGCTGTCAGCGTCGTCGATGATGGTCTTGCCATCCCGGCCGGTGTCGCCATCGCCCCGGGTGACTGGCAGCCGACGACCGCGATGCTGACCGAGTCTCCGTTGCTCGGTCTTCTGTCCGGCGGAACCGCCCAGGTGTCGCTGGAGCTGACGGGCGTGCTCGGCGATCCGCAGGTCGATGACGTGTTCGTCGACCCATGGAACCGCGGCTGAGCCGGCCGCCGGACCGTACGCAGCCGGCCAGTTGCTGATCGATACCTACGAGACGCCGGGCGCCGAGAGCCTGCTGCGCCTCGGACGCGAGCGCCACTCGGTGGCGACGCCGGCGCGCCGGCTGCTCGTAACCGAGGCCGGGACGGCCGTGATCTTCGTCGTTGCCGCCGGCCTGCTGGCGGGGCTCAGCCCGGCGCCGCGCGCTCTCTCGGTCTCGGCCCTGGCGCTGACAGTCGTCACGTATCTGATCGCCGCGCGGGTGCAATACCCGGTGGGCAGTTCATGGACAGCGCCGACGCAACTCGCGTTCGTGCCGATGCTGTTCGTGCTGCCCACTCCGTGGGTGCCCCTGATCGTGGCGGCCTGCTCGGTGGCGGATCAGGTGCCGGCCGTGTTTCGGGGCCGCCTCGCGTTGCCACGGCTGCTGGCGCGCGTGGGCGACAGCTTCTACGCGCTCGGGCCCGCGCTCGTCCTGGTCCTGTTCCACGGTCAGACCTTCTCGTGGAATCGTTGGCCGCTGCTGCTGCTTGCGTTCGGCGCCCAGATCGCGTTTGACGCCGGCGCCGGCCTCGGGCGTACCTGGTTCGCCGAGCGCATCCCTCCCTCCGTTCAGCTGCCGATGGTGTGGCTGTACGCCACCGACGCGTGCCTCTCCTGCATCGGTTTGCTGGTGGCGGCGTCGGCGGTGGTGCGCCCCGGCCTCGTGCTGCTGGCGCTCCCGCTCGTCGGCCTGCTGGGGATGTTGGCGCGTGAGCGCCGGCAGCGGCTCGAGTACTCGCTCAAGCTGAGTACCGCCTACCGCGACACAACGACGCTGCTGGCGCAGTCTCAGGGTCTGACGCAGGAGCTCGAGCGGCGGTCAGAGGCGCTGCGCGACACCAACGACGCGCTCGCCGAAAAGGCACGTCTGCTGTACGAGCAGAACCGCGACATCGAGGTCAAGAACGAGGAGATCGAGCTCGCCCGGCGCGGACTCGAGGAAAAGGCCACGCAGCTGGCGCTGTCGTCGAAGTACAAGTCCGAGTTCCTCGCGAACATGTCGCACGAGCTTCGCACCCCGCTGAACTCGATGCTGATCCTCTCCCGTCTGCTGGCTGATAACGAGAGCGGCTCGCTAGCCGAGCGCGAGGTCGAGTTCGCCCGCACGATTCATTCCGCCGGCGATGACCTGCTGGCGCTGATCAACGACATCCTCGACCTGTCGAAGGTGGAGGCCGGGCGGATGGAGCTCGAGATGGGCCCGGTCGCGCTGTTGGAGGTCTGTGAGGACGCCGGATCGCGCGTTCCGTCGCATTGCCGAACAGAAGGGCTTGTCGTTCAGGATTGAGATCGATCCGGCGCTGCCGCCGTCGATCGTGTCCGATGCCCAACGGCTCGGCCAGATCCTGAAGAATCTGCTGTCGAACGCGTTCAAGTTCACGCACGACGGTGGTGTGACGCTGTCGATCGGCTTGTCACCCGCGCGCGCGGTCTGCTTCACGGTCACCGACACCGGGGTCGGGATCCCCGAGGACAAGCTCAACCTGATCTTCGAGGCGTTCCAGCAGGCGGACGGCACCACCTCGCGCAAGTACGGCGGGACCGGCCTGGGGCTGTCGATCTCCCGCGAGCTCGCGCGCCTGCTCGGCGGCGAGCTCCAGGTGGAGTCCGAGCCTGGCGCGGGCAGCCGCTTCTCACTCGTGCTGCCGCTGGGCGCGGCTCTTGCCGGACCAGCTCTCGACGGCGCGGGGCAGCCGGCGCATTCGGCGTGCCCGGCCGAGGCTTTGCTCCATGGCCGCAAGGTGCTCGTAATCGACGACGACGTCCGCACCGGGTTCGCGCTCACCGCGATGCTCGAGCAGTACGGGATGAAGGTCGTGTACGCCGAGAACGGGCAAGAGGGCATCGAGCGTCTCGGGCAGCACACGGACACCGATCTCGTCCTGCTCGACATCATGATGCCGGGCATGGATGGCTACGAGACGGCCCAGACCATCCGCTCGATCCCACGGTTCGCGCTGCTCCCGATCATCACGCTGACGGCCAAGGCGATGCAGTGCGATCGCGAGAAGGCGCTCGCCGCCGGCGCGTCCGACTACATCGCCAAGCCCGTCGACGTCGACCATTTGATGACGATGATGCGGGCGTGGCTTGGCGCCGCGCCCTGAGCGCGGCCACCGGCAGTCTCCGCCTGGGCCGGAACCCGCGGGTCGGCGCTATTCCAACACGACCGGCTGGCCGCGGACGGGCGCGACCGCCGGGCGGCGCCAGCCCGAGAAGGCCATTCCGACGGCCGGGATGAGGGCGACGAGGATGAGCACAAGCGCCCACACGAAGGTCGAGCCGAAGGCATCGGCGAGCGGCTTCGCGATCGCGGCGTGCGCGCTCGCCGGCAGGTGCTGAAGCGTGGCGAGCCCGCCCGAGCCCGACGCGCGGCTGCTGATGACCCCGGTGAGATTGCTCGTGATCGCCGAGGCCAGGATCACGGACAGGACCGCGGTGCCGATCGAGGCTCCTGCCTGGCGGATGATGTTCATCGCCGTGCTCGTCCGGGCGATCGCGCTCGCCGGGACGGCCTGCATCGCGGCGGTCATGTTCGGCATCATCGCCAGCCCCATCCCCAGGCCCTGGACGAAGTTGCCCGCGCACAGGATGACGTAAGAGGTGTGCGGGCCGACGAGCGCGAACGGGATGAGTCCGACGGCGACGAAGGGCAGGCCTGTGGCCGGCAGCCAGGTGGGCCCGTATCGGTCGGTCAGGCGGCCGGAGAGGGGCATCATCAGCATCGCGCCGAGGCCGCCCGGCGCCAGCAGCAGCCCGGCCTGGAGCGCTGAGGCGCCACGGACCGTCTGGTAGTACAGCGGAACGAGCAGCATCGAACCGAACACCGAGATCGCGAACAGGAGGAACGTGCCCGCGGCCGCGCCCGCGCGCGTGTGCACGAACGTCCGCAGGTCGATCAGCGGGTTCGGGGTGCGCCAACTGTGGATGAACCAGGCCGCGATTAGGAGCAAGCCGAGGAGCGTCGGGCCCCACGATCGCACCGAGCCGAACCCGTACGTCGACGACTCGGCGAGCCCGTAGATGAACACCGCCAGCCCGGGTGACAGCAGCAGCATCCCGATCCAGTCGAGCCGGTGGGCCGGCTGTGGTTGATCGGGCTCGAGCACGATCAGCGCGAGGATGAACGCGACGATCCCGATCGGGACGTTGATAAAGAAGATCCATCGCCACGACGCGTTGTCGACCAGCCAGCCGCCGAGGATCGGGCCCAGGATCGGCGCGATCAGCATCGGTACACCCAGCACGCCCATGACACGGCCCATCCGGTGAGGGCCGGCCTTCCTGGTCAGGATCGTCATGACCGCAGGCATGATCATCCCGCCGCCGAAGCCCTGGAGGACGCGGAAGAAGATCAGCGAGCCGGCGCTCCACGCGAGACCCGACAGCACCGAGCCGATCGTGAACAGCACCAGCGACGACATGTAGATGCGCTTGGTGCCGAACCGGTCAGCGGCCCAGCCGCTGACCGGGATCACGGTCGCGAGCGCCAGCGTGTAGCCGGTGATGACCCACTGGATCTCGGTCAGCGAGGAATGGAACGCGACCGCGAGGTGATCGATGGCGACATTGACGACGGTCGTGTCGAGGATCGACATGACCGCCCCCAGCATCACCACGCCGGCGACGATCAGCGTCCCGCGATCGAGCCCCTCGGGCTGCTCCGCTTGGGCGTCGTGCCGCTGCTCCCCTTGGACGGGCTCCTCAGCCATGTCCCCATCGTAGCGGACCGGCGAGTCCGGTTATTTTTGATCTTGACCCTGGGCGTGAAGTTCGGCCGGCCGCCGATTACTGGTCGTTGATGTCAAGGACCGGCGTGATGTCCGGCAGTTGATGGCCCTCGGCGACGTGCTCGTTGGGAATTACGGCGGTGCCGACGGCGAAGAACTCGATCACGTGGCTGCCCCAGCCGTGGCTGTTCTCGTGCAGCTTGACCTCGACGATTCCGAGCACCCCGTCGCCGATCGCCTCGGCCTCCTTCTGCATCCGCTCCATCGCCAGCTCGCGGGCGTCGTAGAGCGCCTGCGTGTACTGCTCGAGCTCGACGTTCCGGCCGGTCTGCTTGATCGACTGCATCATCCCGCGGTGAGCAACGTGGTAGACACAGCTGCCCATCACCATCCCGACGGGCCGCTTCCCCGTCTGCATCAGCGTCCAGAAGGCCTGACCCGAAAGGTCGCTGGTGAACGGGCGGCCGTTCGGAGCCCGGTGGAGCTTGCCCTCCTCGTGACGGATCGCTGTTCCGATCGCGATGAACTCGGCCATGTCCGCGCCCCACTCGTAGCGGCCGATATCGAGCCGGACGCCGACAACACCATCCGCGCCAAGGTGGTCGGCCTCCTCCTCCATCCGCGTCATCGCCAGCTCGCGCGCCTCATACATAGCCTGGCTGAGCACGTCGAGCTCCTGGTTCTGCCGCAGGTTCCCGAACTGGTAGCCGACGTGGTAGATGCTTGAGCCGACGACCAGGCCGACCGGTTCGAAGCCAGCCTTCTCGACGCACAAATACTCGTTCACCGAAAGATCGGAGGTGAACAGTCCGCGGGCGTTCATCCGCAGGCGCTCGCTCGCGTGCGCGGCAAGGCCCTCGGTGCTGTTCGGATCGTAATTCGCCATGGGCTGGGCTCCTTTGCGGCTAGGCACCGAGATTGATCGACAGCACGGGTTCCGACCACGGAGCGGGGTGAGGCTCGCGCGCGCCGCGCCGGATCGCGGTACCGAGGACATGCATCGTCACGTGGAAGTAGTGGGTCTTGTAACCGCCCTGGTCGTACTCGTAGTGGTCGATCGTGTGCTGCAACGTCGAGACCACGATGCCGTCAGCCCCGGCTTCGCTCGCCTGCCGACGCACCACGGCCATCGCCCGGTCACGCGCCTCGTAGACGCCCCGGGCGACCTCCGTGATCTCGGCGTTCATCTGGGCGCCGCGGCCGAACATGCCGCTCGAGTTCATCACCCAAGCCGAGTTCATGCCGAGCTGCACCGATAGCACCGTTGTGTGGCCCACCACGCCGCAGACCTCGGCCCCGATCCGGCGCAGCTTGTAGACGTCCTGACCCGAGAGCGTGCACATCCCGAGCCGACCGCTCGGATGCGGCGGCAGCGTCGTGTCGCGCACCGCGGTGCCGAACACAACAAGTTCGATGTTGCCGGCGTCCCCGAGCGGGCCTGACGTAATTTCGATCCCGATCACACCGTCTGCGTCGGCCAACTCCGCCTCCTGGCGCAAGCGGTCGAAGGCCCGGCTGCGAGACATGTTCCACGGCTCGGACAAGCCCGGGATGTCACCCGCGACGTAGTAGACGCTCTGCGTTCCGACCCAGCCGTGCTGGACGACTGACGATCCCATCACCTGCGCCACCGGCTGCAGCCCCGACACCTCGGCGAGCGCGTACTCCTTGGCGGTCAGATCGCTGGTGAAGAACGGCGTGCTCGCGGCCGCGACCCGCTTCAGGCGCTCCTCCGCGCCGAGCGGGATCCCGCCCTGCCGGATCCGCTCCAGGTCAACCTCAGCCGCCCGTCGCTCTTCGTCCGTGGGCGGCTTGGGCCTATTCCTGCCGAACGGAGACACAACTGGATCCTCTCACAGCCGAAACGCGCGCGTTTCTCGTCGTGTGGCGGTGGTGCGAAGGTCGTCAGCCGGAGAAGGCGTTGCGCCTCCGCGCGTCCAGTTCGGGGGCTGAAAATGGTTCTTGACGACTGAGAAGCCTAGGCACTCGGGGGTGCCGTAGCCCCGGCGACCGCGCGCCCCGTGAACGCGCGGACGTCGGGATGCGCAGTCGTCGATGAGCGCGGTCGCCGCCACGTGCGACGGGCCCGGCGGCGCCGCTTGGCGGTGTCCCGGCTGGGCCATGATCCAAAAGGTAACTGTCCCTTCCCGCTCAGTCTTCTATCTTGAAGGGGATGAAGCCGCCCGATCCAGAGGATCTTGCCGCGATCGACCGCGCCGGTCGCCGCTGCGCCGTTTGCCGCAGCGGGCGCCGCTGGCGCGAGTTCACGGTCCTCCGGCCGGATGGCCGCGAGCCGGTGGTCATGTGCGCCGCCTGTCGAGCCCGGTACGGAGAGGCTCCGCCCGCACCGCCCGCACCGCCCGCACCGCCCGCACCGCCGGCCCGGGAGCCGACGCCGGCGCCCGCGGAGCGAGCTGCGGACCCGGTCCCAGCCGCGCCCGCACGGGGTGCTCCGGATCGCGAAGATCGCGTGAGAAGGGTGCTTCGCGAGCTCCCGGGTGGCGAGTACAGCACCGGGAAGATCGCCAAGGCCGCCGGGCTACCTCAGGCCAAGACGCTTCGCCGGCTACGCGAGATGGCCGCATCGGGCGAGATTCGAGAGGTCGGCAAGCGCTGGTCGACCGAGCCGCCCGCCACCGATCTCGACGAGGCGTTCGACCGCCTCCAGGCCCGAACGAGCAACATCCGGATCGTCCGGGACCGGTCGCCAGTCGGCTGACCGACCCCGCGACGCCCGCGCACGACGGTATTTGCATACCAGACGCCGTAGGGCGGGCAAGGGCTTCGCCGACTCTGGAGCCGTCCCGATGTGCCCCACCGAGTAGCGCCTCGCCGCGCGTGGGCTTGACAGCGCCACGGTCAGAGTGATATCACTCTGATTACACATCGATTTCGCCGCGCTACTACTACTAGCAAGAAGGAGAAGCGGACATGATCCGCCAACACCACCGAATCACAACCACCGTCGCGCTCAGCGCGATCGCCGCCGCGTTGCTCGTCGCGGGCTGCGGCGGCTCCTCCTCGTCGGGCAGGGCCGCAGGCGCCAACATCGAGCGCGCCGCGTACGTCTCCTCGAGCGGTGCCGGCTACCAGATAGCGATGAAGGTAACCGGGACAGCTGCGGGCCACACGATCAACGTGACCGGCACCGGCGCGTTCAACCAGGCGGCCCACGCCGGCCGGCTGACGATGAATATGAGCCTGCCCGCTCTCGGTAGCGAGAACCTCCGGATTGACACCGTGATTCTCGGCACCGACATCTACCTGAAGTTGCCGGCGTCGCTCGCTGGCAAGGTCCCCGGCGGAAAACCGTGGCTGGAGCTGAACCTTTCCGAAGTCAGCAAGAGCGTCGGGATCCAGGGACTGTCGTCGCTGAGCGACAACCCGGGGGAGAGCCCCGCTCACCTCGTGGCGCTCCTGCGCTCCGCCTCGACGGGCAACGTCCAGAACCTCGGCCGGCAGACGATCGATGGGCGCAGCGCGACCGGCTCGCGCGCCACGATCGACCTATCCAAGGTCGTCGACACGCTGCCTGTCTCTGGGCGGCCAAGCGCCTCGTCGGCGATCGCGTCGATCGAGAAGCTGACCGGGCTCCGCTACCTGCCGATCACGGCGTGGGTCGACTCCTCGGGCCGCGTCCGGCGGATCGTCCTGTCCGAGACGGGTCGCGTCGACGGTCAGCCCTTCTCCGAGAACGTTCAGCTCGACTTCGTCAAGTACGGGCTCGAGCCGGTGCCGGCCGTCCCGCCGGCGAACGACGTGACGAGCATCATGTCCCTGTTTGGCGCGCATTGAGACGCCGTCTTTAGAACCAGCGTCGCGGCCAGCGGCGGCCGACAGGAAGCGCTGTGAGAGCGAGCTCGGGGACCGGGCTCGCTCTTACGGTTTGCTCAGCTAGAGCACGCGCACGTTCGCGGCCGCGGGTCCCTTCGGTCCCTGCTCGGTGTCAAAGGACACCTTCGCACCCTCAGCGAGCGACTTGAAGCCGCTGCCTGCGATGGCCGAGTGATGGACGAACAGATCCTTGCCAGCGTCGTCGGGCGTGATGAATCCGTAGCCCTTCTCGTCGCTGAACCACTTCACAGTTCCTGTTGCCATGCATTCCCTCCCGGGAGATCGTGTGCTGCGAAACGCGGGAGGTGCAAGAGCAACCACTACGAACGCTGGCACTACTAAGCCGGGCGAACACGCTCGGCACGTTGGGCCAAAGTCTAGCTGTGGAGTTCCCGTCACGGCCCGGAGACCGCCTGCCACCAAGGCCGGTCAGCCGTCGGTTTCGCCCGCCTCCGCGAGCCGAAACCTCCCGAGACCTGCCGTTGCGATGGGTGGATGCTCGACGGGTTTGGCTCGTCGGGTCGACAGCCACGCGGTCAGACCGCCCAGTCCCGGCACCCAGATCGAGATCGCGTGATACACCAGCACGGCACCGACCGAGGCCGTCACCGGGAGTCCGTACAGGATCAACGCTCCCGCCAGACCCGTATCGAGAACGCCAATACCGGCCGGTATGGGAACTGCCGTGGCGAGGTAGCCGATGCAGTAAGCGATCAACACCGCAAGGAACCCCAGCCGGTGCCCGGTCGCCGCGCAAGCTGCCCACAAGGCGCCCATGTCGAGGCACAGGAAGCCGGCCGCGCCCAGCAGCCGCCAGTTCGGATTCCGGACCGCCGCCCAGGCGCCCTCAAGCCCAGCCGCGACTCCGCGCACGGACCGTGGCGTGCGCGCTCCGAAGCGACGACTCGCGAACACCACGGTCGCGGCGCCGGACAGAACAAACACGGACACGAGGACCGGTATCCCGGCATGACTGAGGTCGAGCGGGCCATCCGGCACGCCCGCGAGCAACAGCGCACCGGCGGCCCCGTTCACGGCGAAGCCGAACGCGGTAAGCAGACACAGCAGGGCGGCGCATCGCAGCAGCAGCTCCCGCGCGCTGACACCGTGACGCCGCAGCAGCAGACCCGTCGCCGCAGCCGAAGAGACGTTTCCCCCAGGCAGCACCGCACCGGCACCCATCGCGATCCACGCGACCCGCCGGCTGTTCGCGCGCGACAGCTCGGGGAAGAAGTACCGGAACACGATCACGTAGCTCAGACAGGATCCGACCTCCAGCCCGACCGCCACCAGCGTCCACGACAGGTTCATGCGGCCGATCTCCTCGAGGACCTTCCCCGGAGGGGCCAACCACACGATCAGCCCGATCGAGATCGCGCCGATGATCGCCACGCCCAGTCCGCGCCAACCGCTCGACGGGTTCCTTCGATTCGGCGCCACGTCGGCGCAGTCAGGGTCCATCTGAGAAGAGATCTTCCCAGCTTTGTCTGAGAGTGCTTATGAGTTCGGTAAGTCTTGTCCGGTCACCGGTAACGCGTTTGCTACACCGGAGGTACCTACCGTAGGCACAGCAACGACCACCGGCCTGGCCCGAGCATCCGGGCCACTCCGACCGAGCAAGGCGGTAATCATGAGGGCCACCAGCGGTAACAGGGCGCTTCCCGGCGTCGACGCACAGCGCTCCACCAACTTCAACTGGCTCATCCTTCGCTGCCGCGAGGCTGTGGCCGACATCTGGGACTCGCTGCTCTCCGATGAGCTTCGCCAGAGGATCCACGCGAGCCGGCGCGACCAACGTGCTTGTGAGCGCCCGCCCGCGGGTCAGCTGGCACGGGGTAAAGACGATGGTGCGGAGCCAATCACGGCCGATCCTCCCCCCAGCGCCGGCGAGACTCCCGCACGCGAACTAGTGCCGCTTCCCGACGAGCGTTCGCAAGCGCTCGCGGTGATGTGCGACCGGCTCCTGCAAGAACTGGACGGCGCGGAGGTGCAGTCCGCTGAGATCCGGTTCGTCGTTCATAAGCCCGAGCATCCCGACAATCCGCGCCTTGATCCTGAGTGGCCGGCCGACGTTGGCGACGGCGAACTGGTCTTCGAACTGCGTCGGCTGATCGCGTCGTCCGGCGGCACCATTGCCGATGTCGCTCGGGCGCTCGAGATTCGCGGCGCCGACCTGGACGAGCATGCTCGCGAGCTGCTGAACGACGAGCTCGCGGCGCTCGAGGTGGATCTCGCGACGCTCAGCGTGCACTTGGCCGACCCCGTCGATTGGGATGGCGAGTTCGAATGTCTGCTGGCTGGAGAGGTCGCTCCATTCGACGATCCCGTCGGCGATGAGGACGACCAGAACGACGGCTGAGGCTTCCTCGTCGCCCGCGGCATTTTCGATCGGCCGATGGCGATGCGCCTAACACATACCTAGCCTCAGCGCCATCGGCCGCGCGCGGTCAGCTTGTCTAGGCTTTGCGCGAAGTCACCGCTCTTGCGTGCGCGCGTACCGCACGAGGCTACGCAGAAGCCAGAGGTCGAGGGCTAGAAACGGTAGGAAGACGAGTCCCCACCAGTAGCCCTTCACGCACAGGAACACGGTGACGAACAGGATCCACGGCGCGAGAAGGCCGCGGACGACGATCATCTGCTTGTAGTGCTTACGCGCCCACTGACTGGACCAGCCGACGCGTTGATCGTCTGCGGTCATGTCAGTGACCCTCAGGGTTGAGCGCGGCGACGAGCCCGGACGGATCCTCGGCACTCACGATCAGCCGACGCATCAGGACCTCGAGTGGACCCAGGCGCACCTGCTCCGGCTGATCCAGTGTGATCTCGACCAGCCCGGTGCCGGCGCCGTTGACAAGCGCAGTGCCTCGCCAGTAGTTGACTCCGCGGAGAACGGTAAGTCCCAAAGGACCATGCAGTTCACCCAGGCCTCCGTTCAGCGGCCGGACGGACGCGACGGCCTCGCGCGGGATCGTGGCGTGAAATGCCCACCCCAGGCGAACGTCGACCGTTGAAGGAGTGACTTCCACGCGTGAGACTTTCGGACCGGCGCCGAGCACCGTCATCGGGATGCGGCTGGGTCGATCAAACGTGATCGGAAACGTGATTGTGCTGTCCATGATCGCTCCTCAGGGGAAACCTTTGGGCCATCAAATCGATACCCAAATGATATCACCGATCCTGAAGCTGTCAACAGGCAGATGGGGGTTATAGTTGCCGCCGTGCGCGTGTGGCGACTCATCCCCCTGGTGGTTGTGGCGCTGTTCGCCGGCGCGGCGAGCGCCGGAGGCTCCCCGCGGACGACGCTCCACGTGAGCGTCGCGGGCATGCCGTCGACCGGGTCGCTCGGGACGCCGATCAGGATCAGGGCGAAGATCACCGACCGCGGTCCTTCGGTCATACGCGGTATCACGGTCTCGGTCGGTGTCGAGAAGCTGACGGGTGCCGGCGCACGTCCGGGGCTGATCTTGAGCGGGCCGATCGAGGCGCGGATCGGCGAGCTCGCGGTGGGGAAAAGTAAGACCGTGACGCTCAAGGTCACGGTTCCCGCCACGTCGCATGGGGGCTACTTCGGGGCCGGCAGCTACAACATCGGCCCGTCGATCAACGTGACGTCGCCGGTGAACGTGCGTCTTACCGGCGCTGGCAGCAACGTCACGAAACCCAACATCACGCTCTCGTAGGCAGCGCGCGTCACCGCCGCGCGATGAGCTCCGCGTGCACGACGACGAAGAAGCCGTCGTCCTGCTCGAGCCACTCCCGCCATGCGGCCGCGATCGCCTTGAGTTCATCTCGGCTGCTGAGCCCGTAACCCACCGCCTGCTCGGCCAGGGCGGAGGAGACCACCCGGTCGGCCCACAACTCGCCCCACCAACGCCGTGAGTCCGGGTCTGCAAACGTCCACGTCGAGCTGCTCGGCTCGATCTCGGTAAAACCCGCCTGCTGTGCCCAGCCGAGCAGGCTCCTGCCGGCGTCGGCGTCGCCTCCGTTGCGACGGCTCACGTCGTGGTAGAGCGTCATCCAGCGATCGAGCAGCGGGTCCGACGGAGCCCAGACAAATCCGCCGTAATCGCCGTCGCGCACCGCGAGGACACCGCCAGGTCGCAGCACCCGGCGCATCTCGACGAGCGCAGCGACGGGATCGGTCAGATGCTGAAGCAGCTGATGAGCATGGACGACGTCGAATGACTCGTCCTCGAACTCGAGCGTGTACGCGTCCGCGGTCCTGAACTCAACGCCCGACATCGGGCGCGAGTCGAGTAGACGCTGAGCCTCGGCGACCACGCCGGGTTCGCGGTCGACGCCCACGGCGCCACCCGGGGCGACACGAGCGGCGAGGTCGAGCGTGATCGTGCCCGGCCCGCACCCGACGTCGAGTAGCCGTAGCCCCGGGCGCAAGAACGGCAGCAGATAACCGGCCGAGTTCTCGGCCGTCCGCCACCGATGGCTGCGGAGCACGGACTCGTGGTGGCCGTGGGTATACGTGTCACCCACTACTGCCGTACGTTATCACGTACAAACGTATTCCGAGGCTGCTCCGGGGCCGCGGCTGTGGGCCGCCCGATGGTTCGTTGACAGCGCGCGTTCTGCCCGAATAGATTCGCGGCAGGGAAGGCGCACAATTACTGCCGCCGGGGGGAGCGGCGGAAACGAACAGGAGAACACATGACCGGGGTCCGCTTTCCGTCCGCACGGGTCGGCCGTCTGACGCTTGGCGCTGTCATCTGCGTCGCCGCCGTCCTTGCCCAATCTGCCGTGGCGGGCGCATCCGCTGGGAGGTGGGACGGCTTCGGCGACCACGGCGCGAGCCGAGCGCTGTTTGTCTCGCCGTCCGGCAGCGCCAGAGCAGCGGATCGTTCGTGTCGCAGCGCCGCGTACTCGACGATTCAGTCGGCCGTCGACGCGGCTAGGCCCGGCGCGACGGTGACCGTCTGCCCGGGGACCTACACGGAAGACGTGATCGTCTCCTCGCCGCTGACGCTGCGCGGCATCGACGCCACCATCCACGGCACGTCGTCCGCGAACGGCAACTGCGACCAACTCGGACCGGGTGGCCCGGGCAGCGCGCCCTGCCTGGCCGGCGTGACGATCAAATCGAGCCGGGTGCAGATCAGCGGGTTCACGGTCACGGGCGCCACCGGCGAAGGGATCCTCGCCACCGGCTCGCTCGCGTCCGGGCCGATCGGCCACGTCACGATTCGGGACAACCGCGTCGTTGGTAACGACACCGGCGGGATTCCACCGGCAACGGGCGGCGGCTACCCGCAGTGTGAATCCGTCGGCGGGGTGCCCGGCGACTGCGGCGAGGGGATCCACCTGATGGGGGTGGCCGACTCGATTATCAGTAACAACTACGACAGCGGCAACACGGGCGGCGTCCTGCTCACCGACGAGTTCGGGCCGACCGACAACAACCTCGTGGCGGACAACATCGTCACGGGGAATCAGTACGACTGCGGAATAACCGTTCCCGGGCACAATCCGTTCGCCGTTGATTCGCAGGGCAGCCCGCAGCCGAACGTGGCGGGCGTGTTCGACAACGTCATTCGCGGGAACGTGGTCACGGACAACGGGCTGAAGGGCGAGGGTGCCGGAGTCCTGTTCGCCAACGCCACGGCCGGCACGGGCTCGTACGACAACCTCGTCGAGGACAACTACATCGCCGGTAACGATCTCTCGGGCGTCACGATGCACGCGCACACCGTCGGCCCGGGCGGGGTCGAGGATCTCAACGGCAACAAGATCGTCGACAACGTGATCGGCCAGAACAACCTCGGTGGCGACGGTCTCGACGGGAGCCAGAAAGATTCGTCGACGACCGGGGTTCTCGTGTTCTCGGGCACGGTGCCGGTCAAGGTGACTATCGCCCGCAACGTGGTGTTCGACAACACCTACGGAATCTGGGAGGGCGTCGGCGGCAACGTGTCGGCGACCGTGGCCGGGAACCGGTTCTTCGGAGTCGGCACGCCCGTCTTCACCCAGCCGTAGCCAGTTACGCGTAGCCAGCGGCCCGGGGCGGAACGACCGACGTCCCGGGCCGCGGGCCGCGCGCGCGCCGGGCAGCGCCAGGCTCATCGCGACTCCGGATGGGGCTCAGGCCGCGGCGAGGACGAGAACGACCTTGCCCGGCAGGGCTCCGGCGTCGGACCTGGCGTGAACGGCGGGCAGCTCGCTCAGGGGGAGCCGCTCAGACACGTCGACGTGCAGTTCGCCGGCGTCGATCATCCTCACCAGATCGGCGAGCTGGCCCGCGTCACTCCGGGCGAAGATCGCGACGGCGGGCGCGCCGCTCGTCTCGTCCGGCACCGCGGTCGGGACGGTGCTGAGCACGGTCCCGCCGGGGCGGACCAGTCTCGCTAGCGCCCCAAGCTCCGCCGGCGCGATCGGCGCGAGGTTCAGGATGACGTCGAGCGGCGAGCTGACCGCGTCGGCGACGCTGGTCGTCGTCCGGTCGATGATCTCGTCGGCGCCCGCGCCGCGGACGCGCTCGGTGCCCCGCGGGCTGGCCGTGGCGAGCACGTGTGCGCCCGCGCGCTTCGCGAGCTGGACGGCGTAGCCGCCCACCGCTCCGCCGGCCCCGTGGACGAGGAGCCGCTGTCCGGGTTGAAGATCGGCGTGCTCGAACAGGGATTGCCAAGCGGTCAGTCCGACCGACGGCAGGGCCGCCGCATCGACCAGCGGGATGCCGGCGGGCGCGTCGGCGAGGACCTCTGCCGGCGCGACGACGTAATCGGCAGCGGCGCCATCGGGCACCATCGGCAGGAAGCCGATGACCCGGTCGCCAATGTGACGCCCGGTGACGTTCGCGCCGAGCGCGTCGATTGTGCCCGCGACGTCGATCCCGGGCACGTGGGGGAGCACGACCGGGAACGGGTCCTGGAGATACCCGCCGCGGATGCCGGCGTCGACGGGATTGAACGCCGTGGCCGCCACGCGGATCCGCACCTCGCCGGGGCCAGGGACAGGTACCTCGACGTCCTCGGCGCGCAGAACGTTGGGGTCGCCGTACTCGTGAAAACGCATTACCTTCATCGGGAGTCTCGCTTTCCAAAGGTCTTGAGTTTGCTTCGAATCTGAAGCATCGCCAACTCTAGCACTAGTTCAAATTCGAAGCAAGTAGAATTTTCGGGCGTGCCCAACCTGTCGCCCTCCCTCGACCCCCAGCAGCTTGGCGCCTACTTCGCGCTCATGGAGGTGAGCAGCATCCTCCGCCACGAAGTCGAACAGCACCTGCGCGCCGAGGGCGACCTCAGCTACGTGCAATGGCAGATCCTCGCCCGCCTCGAAGACTCTCCCTCGGGCGGCCACCGCATGACCGACCTCGCCGACAGCGTCGTCTACAGCCGTAGCGGCCTGACCTACCAGGCCGGGCTGCTGGAGAAGCGGGGCCTGATCAGCCGCTCGCCGTCTCCGGAGGACGAGCGGAGCATCGATGTCACCATCACCGACGCCGGACGCGCGCTGTTCGCGCGCGTCCTCCCCGGCCACATCGACGTGGTCAGCCGGCTGCTGTTTGAGCCCCTGTCACGCAAGGACGTCCAGGCGCTGACCGGACTGCTCACTCCGGTGCGCGATCACATGCGGGCGACCCCGCCCCGGTCGGCGTCTCCCCGGCGCCGCAAGAACACAGCGGATGAGCGGCACAGACAGCTGACCGGGGCCGGTGTCAGTCCGCGTTCGGCACCGCGATCCAGACGTGCACGTTCGGTCGACCGTTGACGAGCGTAGGCGGGTGCGTCAGCCAGTAGTGGAGCGTGACCCCGCGCTGGGCCGGCGTGTGTTGGGTGATGAGTGGTTCGCCGCCCTTCATGCCGGTCACGATCCCGACATGGGAGATTCCGGCGAAGCTCGAGCTCGTCCAGTCGGCGAAGATCACGTCGCCGGGCCGGGCGTCGCGCCAATAGCGCAGCCACGTGCTGTGGAGCAGGTTCAGGTGCACGGCGAGGTCCTCGGCCACGCTCCAGGAGTGACTCCACCAGCGCCCGAAACGGAAGGTGGAGAAGTACCAATAGTGATCGTTGCTTGGTACTGCGGCCGCTGAGGACCGTCTCCGGGTCACCGCCGCCGATCGCGAGCGCCCGAGAGACGAAGTCGGTGCAGTCGTCGGCGAATCCGTCGTCGGGACCGAACAGGCCGGGCGAGCCGAAAACGTCGTTGAGCGCCCAGGAGGCCGCACCCGCGAGGTCGACCTTGGTGCCCGGGATCGTTTCTCCACCGGAGCCGTTCGTCGCCTGGGGCGGCGTCGCGGGGCCGGCGTTGGGTGCCGCGGAACCGCCGCTCGTGCTTCCGCCGCTCTGACCTCCTCCTGGGGAACCCGTTCCCGCGCTCGCGTCCGAGACGCTGACCGGTGTCCCGCAGTGCCATCCGCTGTACGTACTACACGCCGTGACCTTGATGTCGGCCGGAGGGACTTGAAGTGGGGCGGTGGTGTAATTCACACCGACGGTCGCCGAAGCGCCGGCCACCTGAACCTGTATGTTGTGGTAGTCGGGGCTGTCCCAGGCAAGCCACACCGACGTCGAGCCGGGGCACGTGTTGTCCCACACCTCGCCGTACAGCTGCAAGGTGGGTGTAGATCCGTCGGACACGACCACGTGTCCATTGAAGCCGCCGCAGTTGTCTCGCGGACTCACTGTCTGATCCGTCGACGCCGCGGCGCTCGCCGCCGTCAGCAGCGCCATCGTGACCGTTGCGAGCCCCGCCATCAGGTGCTGGTTTCGCATCCGTCATCCCCTCCCGGCCTCCCGCAGGCGGCCGCCTCGCCCGCACTGTTTACGGCGGGATCACTACTTAACGACGCATGTCAGCACCGGCCTATTCCAAATCGACCGCGAGGTGCGGTAGCCGGCGTTCGAGACGGGTCGGGAGCCACCAGTTGGCCCGACCGCAGAGGTGCATCAGCGCCGGCACGAGGGCGGTGCGGACGACGAAGGCATCGATGAATATCGCCGCGGCCGGGTCGGTGCCAGCGTCGTCGAGGCCGAGCCGGAGGCTGAACACCGGGAGCGCGACGATCGCGACCACCACCAGACCAACTCCGGCGAACAGCGCGGGCCGACGCTCGATCGAGCGCGACCACCGATACCACCGCGACTTAGGGCAGCTATCGACCTTATGTTTATCCGCACAGAGTGGAGCCAGCTCTGTAGGATTTTGGGACACGTTGCCACGGACGTCTCAATATCGGGCACGGCAGCCAAGGTCAGGCGGTTCGGCTGTAAAAGAGAGGCGAGGTCGATGACGAGAATCGGATGGCGGGCACGTACCTGGCTGGCGGTAGCTGGGGTGATCCTGGGCTCGGTGGTCGCGGCCGCACCCGCGATGGGCGCGAGCCCCGAGGGCGGGCATGCCGGCGGCCGCGGTCCAGTCGTACGCACCAGCAACGGGGCGGTTCGCGGGCTGGCGAACGGCGCGGTCGATGAGTTCCTCGGCATCCCGTACGCCGCCCCGCCGGTCGGGGCACTGCGCTGGCAACCACCCCAACCCGCCGCCCGCTGGTCCGGCGTGCGCGACGCGACGCAGTTCGGGTCGCACTGCCCCCAGGTCGCGTCACCGTTCGGCGAGGCCAGCACGTCCGAGAACTGCCTGTTCCTGAACGTGTTCACGCCGAGCCGGCAGCGGGATCGCCGGCACAGCCCCGTCATGGTGTGGATCCATGGTGGCGCGCTGGTCACCGGTGGGAGCGACGACTACCTCCCCACGAACCTCGTGCAAGACGGGGTCACCGTGGTCACCATCAACTACCGGCTTGGAGCGCTCGGTTTCCTCGCGCATCCGGCACTGGCCGACGCCAAGGGCCAGTCGGGTGACTACGGCCTCATGGACCAGCAGGCGGCGCTGCGCTGGGTGAAACGCAACATCGCCGGCTTCGGCGGGGACCCACGCAACGTCACGATCTTCGGCGAGTCCGCTGGTGGCCTGTCCACGCTGTCACAGGTCGCATCGCCGCAGGCCAGAGGATTGTTCGAAAAGGCGATCGTCGAGAGTGGCTCCTACAACCTCACGCAGGCGTCGCTGCCTAGCGCCGAATCGGCCGGCGAGGCATTCGCCGCCAACGCAGGATGCGCCAGCCAGACCGCGGCGTGCCTGCGCGCCCTGCCGGTCTCGACCATCCTCGCCAACGAGGACGCGGCCGGATATACGCCGAACATCAACAGCGAGGTCTTGCCGGAGTCGCTGGGGACGGCCTTCGCCACCGGCAAGTTCAACCGCGTTCCGATCATCAACGGCACGAACCACGATGAGTGGCGGCTGTTCGTCGCGCTCAGCCAGCTCGAGGGCAACCCCGTCACCGCGGCGAACTACCAGAGCATGATCTCGTCCACGCTCGGGGTGCCGCCGGCGGCTGCCGCGGTGATCGCCGCCGAGTACCCGTTGAGCGCGTTCCCGAGCCCGTCCGTTGCCCTCGGCGCGGTCGGCACCGACGCCATCTTCGCGTGCCCGGCGCTGAGCATCGACCAGTCCGTCTCGCGCTTTGTGCCGACGTTCGCCTACGAGTTCAACGACGAGAACGCCCCGGAGGAATTTCTTCCGCCGCTCGGCTTCCCCTACGGCGCGGCCCACGCATCCGAGATCCAGTATTTGATGGACCTGCCCAACGTCGCTTTCCCCGGGATGCTCACGGCGGCGCAGCAGCAGCTCGCGACCACCATGCAGGGCTACTGGACGGGCTTTGCCAAGCGCGGATTCCCGTCTTCGTTCGGGAGCTCTTTCTGGCAGCCATTCAATGACTCCAGTCAACGGATGCAGTCGCTGATACCGCCTGCACCGCAGACCGAGACCGACTTCGCGAGCATGCACAACTGCGCGTTCTGGGCCGGCCTGGAAGCGGCGGGCTAGACGTCAGCCTGGTAGCTGCTGGAGCGCGGTGACGATGTCGGCGACTTCGGTGCGGCCCGTGTAGACCGGGTGGACGTCGACGAATCGCGCGATGTGGTCGCGGTCGACGATCAGGACGGTCGGCATCGGCAGGACGGTGCCCTGGTCGGCACGGGTCGTGCGGATGTCGACGCCGAGCTGTCGTTGCGCGGCGAGGCCCGGTTCCGAAGGTTGCCAGGTGATTCCGAGTGCCGTGGCGAGCTGGGCGCCGGCGTCGCTGAGGACGGTGTAGGTCAGCGCGTCCTTTTCCTGCGTGGTCATCGAGGCGTCGGGGGTCTCGGGCGAGATCGCGACGAGCTTCGCCGAGAACTGCTCGAGTTGGGGGAGTAGCTCGCGCTCGTAGGTGCGCAGGGTGACGTTGCAGTAGGGGCACCAGCCCCCGCGGTAGAAGACGATCACGGCCGGCCCGTCGGCGGTGAGCTCGTCGAGCGTTCTGGTGTGGCCGGTCGCGTCGGGCAGCGCGAACGGCTCGATCGTGTCGCCGACGGACACCGCGTCGGCGGGGACGCCGGCGGTCGCGAGCGCCTGCTGATCGGAGACGAACGCCGCGACTACTTCTGCGGGCAGTGCCTTGGCGGCCGCCGTTGAGATCTCGTTGGCCTGGTCGGCGATCGTGGTCATGCGCTGTTCGCTCCTTTACCGCTGATTGATTGGACCGACCGGTCCACTGGTGCGCGGAGACTACCACGTATTGGACCGAATAGTCCAGACTCGGATAGAATTGGTTGGTGATGAGCGCTCAACCGGTGACCGAGAAAGGGCGCGAGACTCGCGATCGGATCATCACCGCGGCGACCGAGCTAGTCCGCGAGCGTGGCGTGGCGGGCACCTCGCTCGACGACGTCCGCGGGCACGCACACGTGTCAAAGAGTCAGCTGTACCACTACTTCGCCGACCGCGACGATCTGATGCGCGCGGTCGCGCGAGCGGCCAGCGACGACGTCGTCGGCGGCCAGGCCGGCCTGTTCGCGCAGCTCGACACGATCGGCGGCCTGCTCGCCTGGGCGGATGCGCTCGTCGCACTTCAAGAGACGCGTCAGGCGCGCGGCGGCTGCCCGATCGGGTCGCTCGCGGGCCAGCTCGCCGAGCACGACGACGGCGCCCGGAGCGAGCTCGCGGACGGCATGGACCGCTGGCAGGCCGGGATCCGCGCCGGGCTCGAGCGAATGGCGGCCCGCGGAGAGCTCCGCCCCGAAGCCGATCCGGGCCTACTCGCACAGCGCACGCTCGCCGCCGTCCAAGGCGGACTCCTGCTCACACAAATCCGGCGCGATCCGACCCAGCTCCGCTACGCGCTGGACGGAGCGATTGACGCAATCCGCGCCGCGCGAACCAAGCCCTAACGCCGGAGCTCGGCGCGGCTCGCCCCCTCCGAGAAGCCGGATCGGCGAACATCAGCGCCGTGTATGCGCCACGTGCTGCGACGCTGCTGTGCTTGGCGGGAACGCTGCTGCTCTCGGCCTGTGGCGGGGGACGATCGCCCACCAAAGCAGACCGTCAGAACCAGGGCGTTGACACGGCTGTCTCGATGAAGCCGGTTCCACGCTCGGCCTGGTCCTCGTGTGTGCGGGGCTGGCTGCTGCGGCCGGCGTGTCCGCGGTCGGTGCCGGTCTCAGGCTCGGGTACTACACGGGCGAACGTCGTCGCTGGGTGCAGTGGCGGGCCTACCATGACCAACGTTCCGTTGGCCAGCACGCAGTGCCGATTCGCGCAATGGAGCTATTTGAGCTACGGGCGTCCGATCCCCGGTGGACAAAACGGAATCGTGGTTGAGGCCTCGGAGTTGACACCACCTCCGCCGTATTTCGTTCACGTACTCGTCTACGGCACGACCGATGTGTCGGCGCTCGGGTTCGCGTTGCCACGCGGACGCCCCGTGTCGCTGACCGACGCGCTCCTGCAACGCACTAACAGGCGGCGTGCGGTCCTGATCGGCCGCGTGGTGTGGGCCGGGCATCCAGGTGAGCTGATTCTTGCCCCCTCATTCCCGAGCGGCGGAGAGATGGGCAGCCACCTGATCTTCAGCTACAGGACGGGACGCATCTACCGCGGAATATCCCTGCACCCCTGGCCATCGGTGTACCGCTACCGCATCGATTACAACACCGTCAATCGCGCCGTCAAACTCGCCCCCAGCCCGGCCTACCCACAGATCGAAACGACCCTTCGACGGATCGTCGAGTCGAGCGGGTGAGCCCTGGGTGGCTGCGATCAGCTGCCGAGGCTTTCGCGTCCGTGCGGTTCCCAGAAGTCGAGCTCGGGCCCGATCGGGATGATGCCCGCCGGATTCAGCTGCGGCAGGTTCAGGTTGTAGCCGCGGATGAAGTGATCGAAGTTGACCGTCGGGGCGACGCGCGGCGTCTGGTAGAGGTCGCGAAGGTACGGCCAGAGATTGTCGTAGTCGATCAGGCGCCGGCGGTTGCAGCGAAACAGGCCGTGGTAGACAAGGTCGAAGCGCATCAGTGTGGGGAACGCCCGCCAGTCGGCCAGTGTGTGCTGCGAGCCGACGAGGTATCGCCGCCCTGCCAGTAGCGCGTCCATGCGGTCGAGCGTCTCGAACACCGGCCCGACGGCTTCGTCATAGCCCTCCTGCGACGAGGCGAAGCCCGCGCGGTACACGCCATTGTTGAGACCGCTGTAGACCCACTCGTTGAGCGCGTCGATCTCCGCGCGCAGGTGGTCCGGGTAGAGGTCCAGCTCGGGATGCTCGGCCCACTCGTCGAAAGCGCCGTTGAGCATCACGATGATCTCGGACGACTCGTTGTTGACGATCTGGCCCGTCGCGCGGTCCCACAGGACAGGAACGCTGTAGCGGTCGTCGTAGCCGGGGTCAGAGCGCCGGTAGGCCTCCGACAGATACTCGAACCCGTTGACCGGATCGCCCGTGGCGCCCGGCGCCTCGCGGAACGCCCAGCCCTTGACATCGCGGATCGGATCGACCACGGAGAGCCCGACAACCTCCTCCAGTCCCTTGAGCGCACGGACCGTGACGGTGCGGTTCGCCCACGGGCACCCCAGCGATACATAGAGGTGGTAGCGGCCTGGCTCGGCCGGGAACTCGGCCTCGGCGTCGTTTGACACCCAGCGCCGGAAGATGCTGTCGCGACGGACGAACCGCCCGGAATCGTCGCTGTCGACCCCGCCCGGCACGCCCTTCCAGAAATCAGTTCTGACACTCACCGGTGCACCTCCGTTCAGATGCCGCGGGCAACGCGACCGCGCTCGCGAGGCAGCCAGTCTAACGCCCCCCCGCGGCGCACACCGAGCAGGCGCCCAACGCCCAACAGACGCGGAACCGAGACGGTAGAGGCGACAGCGAGCGCAGGGCAGAAGGGAGGTCTCGCGAGAGCGCTTGCCTGTCTATCGCAGTATGCGCGGCAGGCCGAAGTGCGGGAAGACGCTGCTGTCGCCGAACCATGTGATTGCGGATATCCGGTCGCCCTCCAGAGTGAGGACGAGCAACGCGTACGGTCGCGCGATCTCCGTCTGAGGGCTTGGGAAGTAACAACCGAAGGCAGGCTGGCCGTTGGCGCGGGTCGGCACGAGCAGCGGCCGGCCGCGCCGGATCGTGCGGTCGCGCAGGAACTCGCCGATCAAGCTCTGGCCCTGGTATTCGTAGGGCTCGGGCGGCATCGTCAGCCACGCATCGTCGGTCAGCAGCGCAACGACGGCGTCGGTGTCGCCCGCCTGGATCGCTTCGGCGAAGCGACCGACGAGGTCCCGCTCGAGCTTGGAGTTCGGGACCGGCGCCCGATCGCGTCCGCTCGTCGGCAAGCGCGACTCGAACGCCGCCCGCGCGCGGCGCAGCAGGCTATTGACTGATGCCTCGGAAGTGTCGAGCGTCTCGGCGACCTCCGCAGAGGGGAACCCGAGCACGTCGCGCAGCACGAGCACCGCGCGCTGCTGCGGCGGCAGGTGCTGCAGGCCGACGATGAACGCCAGCGCGATCGCCTCCTTGGCCTCATAGCGTGCCTCCGGTCCGGGAGCTTGGTCCGGGACGCCTTCGAGCAGGACGTCCGGGTATGGCTGAAGCCAGATTGCCTTGCCGTAGCGGGTTGGCTCGGGCATGTCCGTCATGCGCTGCACGTCTTTGGGGCGCCGCCGGCTTGCACGCAGGGCATCGAGTGAACGGTTGGTGGCGATCCGGTACAGCCAGGCACGGACCGAAGCGCGTTCCTGGAACTGTTCGAGGCCGCGCCACGCGGCGAGCAGCGTCTCTTGGAGCAGGTCCTCGGCGTCCTGCGCCGAGCCGACGATCCGGTAGATGTGCGCCTGGAGCTCACGCCGGTAGGGGTCGGTCAGCTCGCGGAACCCGTCCTCGTCGCCAGCGCGGGCACGAGCGAGGGTCTGCTCGGTCATCCCCGCATCCTCTCACCGCCGCTTCCTTTCATGGCCATCGCGAGTAATGACGTCGACGCGGCCGGAAATTCACCGCCCAATTTCGCGAGCGGCGAACGCCTCAACTGAAAACGCCAACGAAAGGGCAACGAAGATGGGAAAGATCGTGATGGGTGGCCCGCAGAACGTCTCGCTCGATGGAGTCGTTCAGGACCCTGACGGTGGGGAGGGCTTCAGGCTGGGCGGATGGTTCGTCGAGTTTGGGGGCAAGGACCTCGAACAGTGGAACAAGGTCGCGCTCGAGGAGGCGCTTGGCGCCGAGGCGTGGCTGCTTGGTCGCAGAAGCTACGAGTTTTTCGGGGTGCGGTGGCAACCCCGGAGTGGCGAGCTTGCGGACAGGTTGAACAGCATGCCCAAGTACGTCGTGTCGTCGACTCTCGAAGATCCCAAGTGGAACAACTCGACAGTCCTCAAGGGCGACGTCGTGACCGAGGTCTCGAAGCTCAAGCGTGAGTTAGCCGGAGAGATCGTGGTCCCGGCCAGCCATCAGCTCGGGCGCACGCTATTCGAGCACGGCCTGGTCGACGAGCTGCGGTTGGTCGTCTTCCCGGTCGTGCTCGGAGCGGGGGAGCGCTTTTTCGGCGAGGCCGGCGACAAGAAGCCCATGCGCCTCGTCGATAGCAGGACAATCGGTGACGGCCTCACGTTCCTCACCTACGAGCTCGTCCGGGACTCCTAACGGACGTCCGACCTTGCCGCGTACTTGCTATTGACAAGCGTACTTGTTTTTTGCAAGTATCACGCTCACCGAATCAAACACCAAGGGAGCAACCGCTATGCCGACGAACATCTTCGTGAGCTACCCGACCGCCGACCTCGATCGGAGCAAGGTCTTCTATACCGCGCTCGGCGCGACCATCAATCCGCTGTTCACCGACGACAACGCCGCTTGCCTGGTGTGGGAGGAGAACATCTTCCTGATGGTGCTCAAGCGCGAGTTCATGGCCACGTTTACCGACAAGCAGTTGGCCGACCCGGCGATCACGGCACAGGTCCAGATTGCGTTCTCCCGCGAGTCCAGGCAGGAAGTCGACACGGTAGTCGAGGCAGGCCTGAGCGCCGGTGGTTCCGAACCGCGGCCGGCCCAGGACTTCGGTTTCATGTACAGCCGTGACCTGGAGGACCCGGACGGCAACATCGTGGCCTTCCTATGGATGGCGCCGGAAGCAGTAGAGAAAGGCCCCGAGGCGTATATGGCCGAGCAGGCTCAGGTCTGAGTGGCCGCCCGCAGCTACGGGCAGTACTGCGGGGTCACCACTGCCGTCGAGCGGGTCGCGGAACGCTGGGCACTGCTCATAATCCGTGACCTGCTCGTCGGTCCGCGTCGTTACACCGACCTTAAGCAGGGCCTGCCCAAGATTCCGACGAACATCCTCTCGGCACGTCTGAGGGAGTTGCAGGAGAGCGGGGTGATCCGCCGTGTCCCGTTGGCACGCTGCGGCCTTGTCTACGAGCTGACCGAATACGGGCGTGCGCTGGAACCGGTCGTGCTGGCGCTCGGCCGGTGGGGATTCCGGTCGATGGGCGAACCCAAGCATGACGACATCGTCACCGCCGACGGGCTGACGATCGCTCTGCGAACCGCGTTCAGGCCGGAATTCGCTTCAGTGTCACTGGATTTTCAGATCCAGATGGGCGCCGTTGAGCTGCGCGCCCTGGTCAGCGATGGCGAGCTTAGGGTGGTCCAGATCGCTCCTCCAGCGCCGCCGGTGGGAGGCTCGCTGCCGAGCGGTGAGCCTGCGCTGCGGTTCGCAACCGGCCCGGGCATCCGCCACCTGATCGCGGGCACTCTGACCCCTGCACAGGCGGTGAAGCAGGATGTGGTCACCATTCTGAAGGGCAACCTGAAACTGCTTGAGAGATTCACACAGCTCTTCCGTATCGATACCTGAAAGCGTGAACTGATGCTGACTGAGGTGGCTGACGGTGTCTGGGTCCGGCAGAGTGCGTGGGTCTGGAGCAATGCCATCGTGGTGCGCGGCGAGGACGGGTTGATCCTGGTCGACCCCGGCATTGATGGTTCCGATCTGAACCAGCTCGCCGATGACCTGGGCCGGCTCGGCATTCCGGTGGTCGCCGGGTTCTCCACCCATCCCCACTGGGACCACCTGCTCTGGCATGCCCGGTTCGGCGACGTGCCGCGCTACGCCACCCGCGCCGGCGCTCACGCTGCCAGCGAAGGCCGAGAGCGGGCGCAGGCGATGGCGGCGGAGAGCGCGTCAGGCATCCCTCTCGAGCTGATCGCACTCGTCTCCCCGCTGCCCGCGCACGGCGGATCCGTGCCGGGCGAGATCGTCGAGCATCAGGCGCACGCGATTGGTCACGCCGCAATCCTCCTCGCCGACCGTCGTGTCCTGCTTGCCGGTGACATGCTCTCCGATGTCCTGATCCCCCTCCTCGACCATCGCCAGCCCGATCAGGTGGGCGCCTACGAGACGGCACTCGACCGGCTGGAAGAGGCCGCCAGGCACGTCGATGTCGTGATCCCCGGCCATGGCGCCGTTGCCGAGGGTCGCGAGGTAGCGGCCCGCCTCGCCGCTGATCGTGCCTACATCGACGCTCTGCGGCGGGGAGAGGAACCGGTCGACCCGCGTCTGGGGCCGGATGCGGACTGGCTCTCCGGCCCCCACCGGTCGAACCTGGAGCAGGCGCGAACGCGGCCGGGCACGCGCGCCGGCGGACGCCGGGTGTGACACCGCCTTGGGTCCTCAACGGACGGACGCAGGCACGCCACCGCGTGGCCGGCACGCGGCGAACCGATCATCTGGTCCGTCACCAGTCCGGCCTTGCTGGCGTGCCTCCAAGCACTCGTCCCGCATCCCTTCGGTTGGTGGGCTCGAGGAGGTAGGGTTGGCGCCCGTGGAAGTCGCAGAGGTGATGCCAGATGCGATCGCGTGGCGGCGGCATCTGCATGCGCACCCAGAGCTCTCCTTCCGAGAGCATCGGACGTCGGCGTTCGTGCGCGAGCGGCTCGCTGAGTTGGGTGGCCTCGAACTCTCCAGCCCGACGCCGACTAGCGTCGTCGCGACGCTGACCGGCGCGCGTGCCGGCCCGACGCTTGCGTTGCGAGCCGATTTGGATGCGCTACCGATCCAGGAGGAGAGCGGCGTCGAGTTCGCGTCTCAGATAGACGGTGCGATGCACGCTTGTGGCCACGATGGTCACACCGCGATGCTTCTCGCGACCGCGAGGCTCCTGGCAGCGATGCGCCAGGAGCTAGCGGGCGAGGTGCGGTTCGTGTTCCAGCACGCCGAGGAGTTGCCTCCGGGCGGGGCGGTCGAGATCGTTCGGAGCGGTGCGCTTGATGGAGTCGATGCGGTTCTCGGCTGTCACCTCATGTCGGATATGGATTTGGGGACGGTCGCGGTGCTCGACGGCGCGTGCACCGCGGCGGCTGACGTCTTCTCGGTCCGCATACTGGGACGCGGTGGCCACGCCGCCTTCCCGCATGTGGCCGTTGATCCGATCGCGGCGGCGGCGCAGTCGGTGTCAAGCCTCCAGCACCTGGTTGCGCGCGAGACGCCGCCCCTGGAGTCGGTAGTGGTATCGGTGACGCGAATTTCGGGAGGGGCTGCGGACAACGTAATTCCCGAGTCCGTCGAGTTGGGCGGCACCGTACGCACCTACACCGAGGAGCTGCGACAGCAGACGCGCGAGGCGATGCAGCGCATGCTCGCGGGCGTGACCTCCGCGCACCGCGCGGCGTATGAGCTCGAGTACGTCGAGGGCTACTCGAGCGTTGTCAACGACCCGTCACTGAGCGCGCTGGTGCGCGAGGTCGCAGGCACCCGGCTCGTCGAACGTCCGCCATTGATGGCGGGCGAGGACTTCTCCGCCTACCAGCAAGTCGCGCCAGTCTGCTTTTTCTTTGTCGGCGCCGGCAGAGACGGCGCGTTCCCTCATCACCATCCGCGCTTCATGATTGACGAAGACGCTCTGACGGTCGGCGTCGAGACGTTGACCGCGATCGCGCTTCGGTTCCTCGGCGTCTAGTGTGTTCGGCGCTCGCGCGGGTGACCCGTCCGCGGAGCAGATTTGACGAGCAGGCGTACGGTTTGACGGCGCTCATCGTCGGGAGGGATGAGTCGGTCGTCACGGTTGGATGGTGAACCTCGCGGTGCTGAATGGCCGGCTGGCGCGGGTAGCCAGCGCGACGCTGACCGTGTAGGTGCCTGCACACCAGGCTTGGGAGGAAAACTGGATGCTTGCGATCTGACCGCGGCTGGTTGAGGGGATTCCTAGGTCTGGGCCTCGGATGATCGCCTGGTTCGCGGGCGAGTAGCAGCCGGTGTGTGGGGTCGGGCCGCTGAAGCGGAACACGTACCGGTATGCGCCTGCGAGGGGTCGGCGGAACGCAATCGTGAATGTCGTTGCCGTGCTTCCGGCGTGAGGGATCACTGTGAGCGAGTCCCATGTCGATGGCTTCGCGGTGCTGACACCGTGATCGAGCATCGGGTCCGGGCGGACTGAGTTGAGCTGGTTGAGGTTGCCGATTCGTTTGACGATCGCGCCAGACGGCGCGTACCAGATCATTCCGACCATGCTCCAGTGGTCCTGGTCGATGTAGCGGTCGGTCACGAACGCGGCAATGTTGTCGTGCACCACAGCGGTGATCGTTTCCGGCGTGGGGTAGACGATCGCTCCGGGATACGCTTGGCGCGGGAGGAAGAAGGCGACCTTCGCGACTCCGTCGGGGATGACCATCACGACGCGCAGTGGCGGTGCAGGGCCGTCGAGGCCGAGGATGCTGTGGTTCGCACCGTCGAAAAAGGTCTGTTGGCCGCTTTCGATGTCGGCCGGGGAGGCGAACGAGGTCCCGTTATCTCCGAACAGCGCGAGCGTGACCGTCTGTGGCTGTGGCGGCCGCCGGTTGAAGAGCGATTTGAGGAAGGGGTACCGGTTCTGGTATTTGCGCTCGAGTGCCGTGACGTTCGCCGCGGTTAGTGGGGTCATCGGCGCGATGAAGACTTTCTGCCCCCAGGAGGTGATCGCCGCGAGTCGGGCGAGCCGGATGACGGGGGTGCCTGCATTGCTGGCCATGATGAGTCCCTGCACGCCGCTCAGTTGAGCGGGGAGGGCCCGGTCCGCGGGAGTTTGCGGACGGCGCAGGACCGCGAGGATGTCGATCAGGTGTTGCAGCGTGTCGCTCGTTCGCGTTGTCGCCTCCGTCGGCCTGGTGGCCTGCGTCGGCCTCGCGGCGCCGCGCGGCAAGGCGAACGCACCGATCAGGGTCGCGACCACGATCGCCGCCGACACAAGCAGCGGACCCAACGCCGGGGTTCGACGTCGCGTTGACTTCGAGTTGGGCCGGTCCTGGCGATCAGAGCGTGGCTCCTCGTCCAAGCGCTCCAGCATCGGCTCAAGTGCCGGCGCCGCCAACGTTTCCGGCACAGGGTTCTCAGCACGCAATTCTTCAAGCACGTCAGGGCTCATCAGGTGGCCTCCATTGCAGAGGGTCGATCGCTGGCTGGATCCGTGCCGGACGTCGCGGCGCGTGCCTTCGTGAGTCGGCGCCGAGCTCGGTGAAGCCGCACGGCAAGCGTCCCCACGGAGATCCCCAGCGCCTCGGCCGCCTCAGCGCGACTCAGCCCGTCCCAGGCGATCAACATCAGCAGCTCCTGATCGGACGCTCTTAGGGACCAAAGCGCACGGACGGCCGGAGAAGGGACATCGTCACCGAGAGGCGATCGGACCCCGGCTAACTGCTCGCCGCGGATCCGGTCACGCAGCGCATCTCCACGATGCTCACCGCGCCGCTGGTTCGCCAGCACCCGTCGCGCCACCCCCAATAACCACGGCAGCGGCCGTTCTGGAACCTCATCAGCCCGACGCCAGGCGACAAGAAAACCTCGGCAACGACGTCATCCGCGGCCGGGCGTCGTCGAGCGCGGGCGGCCTGCGGCATCCAACGACTGGTGAGCAGACATGGCTCCCTCCTCTTCAGAGCGGACTGGTTTGGCGCGTGCTCTAGTCGATGCCGCCCTCCGAGACCACGGGCGCTCGCGAGCTCGACCCTCGCGCATCCCCGGCCTATTGCGAAAGCGAGGCGATTAGCCCTCCTGGTCGTCTCGGGTGTCACGGAGCCGGTGTCGGTCGCGTGATCGCGCCGCGATCTGCAAGGAAAACGATGCGCGTCGCAGCCTGACGGGCGGTCTTTGCTGGCAGCAAGTGATTCGGCCTTGATTGATGCATGTGAGATCGGCAATATGCGGCTGGGTCTAGTTTGAGTGTTGGCACTAGTTTGTTTGTGAACGGGAGCGGCGCCTTCGGGACGTGCTGTCGGTCCGGTCCAAGTCGCGCGCGAGCCGCTATCTGCGGAGATCCGCGGGCTCGGGACCGGCGCGTACCGAGGCGATCGGGTGGTCGGTGTCCGAGTTCAAGGTAGCCATCGTCGGTGGCGGGATCGGCGGATTGGTGCTCGCGCTCGCTCTGCGCGAGCGTGGAATCAGCTTCGAGTTGTATGAGCAGGCGCTGGAGGTGCGCGAGATCGGCGCCGGGGTCGGTCTGTCGGCCAACGGCACACGTGAGCTTCGGCGGCTTGGGGTTGGGGAGCAGCTCGAGGCCGTCGCCGTCATCCCGTCTGCACTGATCGTCCGCCGGTGGGATACCGGCGAGATCATCGTCGATCATCCGATCGGCCGGGCCGGTATCTATGAGGCGACGTTCGGCGCGCCGTGGTACGGCGTGCACCGCGTCGCCCTTCAACAGTCCCTGGACCAGCGGCTGCGGGGCGAAGGGGTGAACCTCGGACGCCGGTGCGCGAGCATCGACGAGCAGCGTTCCGGCGTCGAGCTGCATTTCGCGGACGGTGCGAGCATCGTCGCCGACCTAGTCGTCGGCGCGGACGGCGTTCACTCGGCTATCCGCCGTCACGTGGTGGGAGACATCCGGTGCAGGTTCTCTGGAACGGTCGGCTACCGCGGGCTGGTGGCGGTCGAGGACATGCCCTCGCTTCCGGACGCCACGCCACTTCAGTTCTGGGCGGGACCCGGGCGTCATCTGCTGCACTACGCAATCGAGGGCGGCAGGACGGTCAACTTCCTGGCTGTCGTCCGGGTTCCCGAATGGACCAGCACGGGGTGGATGGAGGAGTGCGCGGTCAGGGACGCTGTCGAGGCCTTTGCCGGCTGGCACCCAGCCGTGACTGAGATGGTTGGCGCGGCCAAGGTCGGGGCGCGTTGGGGATTGCACGACCTCGCGCCGCTGAGACGTTGGCACACCGAGCGCGTCGTCCTGATCGGCGACGCCGCCCACGCCATGATGCCGCATCAGGGGCAGGGCGCGAATCAGACGATCGAGGACGCGATCGTCCTCGCTGACTGCCTCGTCGATGCCGATGTCCCCGGCGACCTTCGCGCCGCACTTGGCCGTTACGAACAACGCCGGCGCAAACGCTCCGTAGCCGTCCAGTGGCTCTCGCGCCGCACCGCAGACCTGATGCATCTCCCCGACGGCCCAGACATCGCGCCTCGCGACGCCGCGTTCAGAAACCTCTATTCGAGCCTAGCCTGGATCCATGCATACGATGCGCATGCGGCCCATACCGAGCAACACTCGGCGGTCAGCGCCCCCTCTGGTGCCACCTAGCCACGCATCCTCTGGATCCGCGCGCACGCGCGGGGCCGCGCTCATCAACAAGCGGCCGATCCCCACCGGCGACCTGCTCCCGCGCAAAGGACCACGCCCGCGGCCGCTTCCCCGCTGCAATCAGTAGCCGCCGCCGGCGTGGACGCCTCCATCTGCCGGTGAGCGATAGTCAGCGCGTTTGCTGAGGATCGACTTGACGCCGAGCGAGCAACCGGAGGGGCCAACTGCCTCGCCGCAGAACCGGTGTCCGCGAGGTGCCCTCAATGTGGCGTGGGTCGTCGGCACCGGACGCGGTCACGGTGGTGAACTGCAAGTGTGTGTTCCGCCGCCCGAGTCGTCGGCCTGATCGCCGGGGCGTTGTTAGGTGCGGCGGGTCGGGTGAGCGCGCTTGTCGATTCTCGCTCGGTTGGGCTAGATCTGCGCCGCCGTCCTTGGGAGCGCGTGGTTGACGCGCGCGAGCGGGCCTAGTGGGCTATGGGAGGGGACGGTCGGTGGCGCGGAGATATCGATCTAATGGCTCTCCGCGCCGCCGACCGGATTACGAGAGGCCGTGGGTCAGGCCGCCAGTGCGTCCCGTGAGGTCAGAGCGGGGGTCGCCGGTACGGTTGTGTGAGTGCTGTCCTCAGCTGCGTACATGCCGTCGGCGAAGCTGCTGATACGAGCCGCCGCGAGCGTCGCCGGTTGGGCCATGCCTTCGGCGAAATGCCCGACGCGCCGGTGGGGGTGAAGCGGCACGCTGACAGTGACTGTCGCGGAATCCGCCGTGATGCTGCTAGTTGGATGGAGCGAGTTGGTGTGCATTCACCCACGGTAGGTGCGGCGCAGGGCGATCAATAGCGATCTTGTCACCACGCTTACCGAGAAGTTCGCCGGTGACGGACGCGCCACCGGGTGCGGTCAGGGCCTCTAGCTCCGCCGGCACGGAGCCGATCAGGAGCCAGCCATCATCGGTGGGACGGACGCGGCCCTGCTGGGCCAGCTGGGAGAGCGCCTTAGTCACCGTGGGGCGGCGAGAGGCAATCATCTCGGCCAGCAACGCATGGGTGAGCGGGAGTGACAGCGCTGTCCCCTCGCGCGTCACTTGCCCCCATCGCAGCGCGAGATGCCACAGCAGCACGTGCACGCGCTCATCCACCCTGGGGTTGTGGACGATCGCCATGTTCACGGCGAGCCGACGTGTGCGCTCGAGCGCCCGGCCGACGAGCTCCGCGCCGAGCTCCGGGAAAGGCGCCGCGCGGCTCACGAACCGCGGGCCGAGCAGCGCCAGCCTCGTGGGGCGGATCACCGTCCAGTTCGAGTCGAACGGCGACCCGGCGCGCGCATACGGTCGCGGCAGCGGTCGCAGGAGGTCGCCGGGTCCCAGCACCTCGGCGCCGTAACCGCCGCGCAGACCGACGCGGCCGCTCAGCAGCCCCCGAAGAACGAGTAATCCGAACCCGCGCGAGGCGTCCTCGACGCTCGGGCCGGCGCTCCAGCGCCCACGTTGCAGCACCAACGCGCTCGCGACGCAGGCACGCTCGGCCAGCAGGCGGCGATCCGCCGCGACAGATGCCGCCAGGTCGCGGTCCTCGCCGAGCACGCGCACCGCTGGCGGCGATCGTCTCGCGCCCGATCATCCGTCTTGCTCCCGCCGGCAGCTGGCGCAGGTTCCCCAGAACACCACCTCCGCCTCGTCGATCTCGAATCCGGCCGCGTCTGCCGGCTCCAGGCACGGAGCCACACCGGTGACGCAGTCGACGTCGACCGTACGGCCACAGTGGCGGCAGACGAGATGATGGTGGTTGTCGGCAACTCTGGTCTCGAACCGCGCGGGACTCCCAGCCGGCTCGATCCGCCGGACCAGACCGGCACCGATCAGCACGGCGAGCACGTCGTAGGTCGCCTGAGTCGAGATCGACCCGATCCGCTCGCGGGCCGCGATCGCGACCTCGTCGGCCCGAAGATGATCGCCGGCGCGGACGGCCGCAAGCACGGCAAGCCTTGGAGCGGTGACGCGCAACCCCTTTGCTCGCAGCAAGTCGGCATCCAACGACGTCGCGCGGGCGGGTCTGGTCATCATCGCGCGCCAGAATAACACAGAATCTGGATCGATTCCAGAAGACGTATAGCTCCAGTTTTGGATCGAACAAAGCGGAGGGGTTGCGGGAGTCTGCGTTGGCTGCCCCTATTAGGTCTCTCTTTATCTGGCTTGTGGCGGTCTTTCTGTTCGACGCAGGACTTGGACTGCTCTATTCACGGGCGGATGGCTGTGGCTGATTCGGCACGTCGAGCGTCGATCGGGCGAGCGACCCCGATAGCGCACCGAACATGCCCCGAGGCTGATCAGGGCGAGAACTGCTGCTTCGGGCTGGCCGCGGCAGCGGCGGCGTTGCTGCACTTCGATCTTTGCGTTGTCTCGAAGGGATGCTGCTGCTTCCGCTTTCAGGTGTGCAGCGTCTGGGCCTAGTCCGCTCCGAGCGGGCTGTTGCGATGCCGTCAGTTCCTGTTCGCCGATTGCGGCCTCGAGACGATCCGTCACGACTGATGCCGCGCCGCGCGAACGGCCGCTGGGCATCTCCCTTCTGACCGTCCGCAAGCCCGGAAGTCGCACAGGCGGCACAGCCACCCGCCGGCGGGCGCACCGCCGTG
The DNA here is from genome assembly GCA_963755525.1 of uncultured Solirubrobacterales bacterium. Taxonomy (GTDB): domain Bacteria; phylum Actinomycetota; class Thermoleophilia; order Solirubrobacterales; family Solirubrobacteraceae; genus Palsa-465. Next base: position 129,068 of record CAVWKC010000030.1, read on the forward strand.
GCGTCGTTCGTCTAGTCGCAGATCGGCGATGTCCTCGGTGAGCTCTTCGGCGAGCCGGTTGAGGGATCGCAGTTCGGCTTCGGTTAGACGCGCGAGCGTCGCCTCGACGGCCCTCTGGCGAGCGGCGATGATTCGCCGCGCGGTCCTGCGGCCGGAAGCGGTCAGGGTGAGAGCCACAGAGCGCCGGTCATCTGCGGCCTGCTGCCGAGCCACGTGACCGTCGGCGACGAGGCCGTCAATCAGGCGCACGGCCGCCGAGTGAGACAGACCGAGCACCTGCCGCAGTTCCTCGATCGTGCTTCCGCCCGCGAATTGATGCAGGGCCACCAACGCGGCCGGCGCCTGGCCGCCGCGACCGGCCGTCGCGGCGGCCGCCGCACCGACGCGATCTGAAACGGCTAGGGCCCAGGCGCCGAGCAGGTTTGACAGCCGGGCGGTCGCCGGATCAGCGCCCGGGGAGCTCGACCTCGAGCTCATACGAGGCCTCGGAGCCGTGGGGAGCCTCGAACCTGCCGCGGCCGCTCAGGTCCGCCAGCTCGCCGGTCGACGAACCTAAGACCACGCTGGCCTCCCAGCGAGCCACCCGTCCATCGAACTCACCGCTGGTCTCGAGCACGAACGTACCGCGCCGGCCCGCTACCTGCCCGTCGACGAGCTGAAGTCCGACGAACCGCGCGGTGCCATCGGCGTGGTACGCCATCAGCCACTCCGCGGCGCCTTCGCCCGCGACGTCGCCCTCGAACTGCTGGGTCACCGAGGCTTTCGTAAGCCGGCGCCCGTCGCGTTCGTCGTAGGCGTTCTCATCCCACGATCCGACCCGAAAACTACCGTGCAACGTCGTCATCATCTCTCTCCAATCATATGTATGCACGATGCATATATATACCCGGAACATCTGATCGCAAACGCCGATTTGGGACATCCAGCACCGGCCGGACAAGACGCGAGTTCCGCGCGAAGCGGATCGCCTGTTCAGATCGGATGAGGTTCGCGTCGAGGCGCGGAAGCACGCGTCGGCATCCTTTGATCCGGAGCAGGGCGCGACCCACGACGACTTGAGCGCTTGGGTCGAGGGCCGGCGAGTAGCCGGCCCGGCCCTGGCGCTTATCGGCGCCGGTACGCGACGTCCAGCGCGGTCGTGCCGAAGTTCCACATGTTGTCGGCGATGTTGACGGTGACCCCGGGGGGAACGATCTGGTCGATTCGGTCGAGCAGATCGGTGGACAGCTCGATCCCGTCGGCGGCAAGGTAGCCGTCGAGGTGCTCCATCGTGCGCGGGCCGATGATCGCGGAGGTGACCGCGGGGTGGCGGGTGACGAACCCGATCGCCACCTGGATCAGGGTGATCCCGGCCTCGTCGGCGAGCGCGCCGAGCGCGTCGGCGGCGTCGAGCTTTGCGGCGTTCGCGGGGTTCGTGGCGTCTTAGGCCCCCGGGAATCGCTGCGAGCGAGCGGCGGAGCCTGGTCCGGCGACATCCTGCCCCTTGCGGTACTTGCCGGATAGCCAGCCACCGGCGATTGGGCCGTAGGTCATCACGCCCATTCCGTGACGCAGGCAGGTCGGCAACACGTCGTACTCAATCGCGCGCGTCAACATGGAGTAGGGCGGCTGTTCGGTCCGGAACCGGCCGTGGCCACGGCGGTCGGCGGTCCACTGGCCTTCGACGATCTGAGAGGCGGGGACCTGCGCAGCTGTTGATGGTCGTCCGCAGCAGCACCCTCGAAATCCGAGCGGCGACGAGCGCACTTGGTGGTCTGGGACGACAGCTCGGCTGCGGGCGCTGTGCATTCCGCGCGAGGGGCGGGCGTCGCCGGCGCGCCCGCAATAGTCGCGGAAGTCGCAGCGCACGTCTGGGCGGCAGCGGCTAGCGCTGCCGGTTCACGCCTCACCCAGTCACCTCGGCGTGGCGAGCGCTTTGGAGGAGTGGCCAGCAGTCCTGTCGGCGCGTCCGACGAGGCGGCTTGTGCGACGGTGCTTGCGACTCGGTGGGTCGCAGCTACCGCTCCGGCGGTTCCGGATCTGGGCCGCTAGCAGGGGTAGGGGCCGGACCCGGCCCTGATCTCTAGTAGGCGCACGGCCGGCGACGTGGTTCGACTCAGTCGGATCGAGCTCGCGGGCTCCAGCAACGTTGCGCGGTGACCGGGGGATCGCGTCTCGTGTTCATGACAACCCTTGCTCAGTGACAACCTTGCTCAGGACGCCCGGCGGCCTCTCGCTTGGGCCGTGGAGCCGTGGTGAGGGTCGCTCATCTTGATGGCTATGACTGCGCCGGTCGCGCCTGCTTGGAGTGAGCAGGAAGATCCCGGGAATCAGCAGGATGCTCGATCCGAGCATCAGGATCCCGAGCCTTCCGAGGATCCAGGCCGGCGTGCACACGGTCGTGCTCAGAGCCCCCGGCTACCACACTCGTCGACAGTGTGTCGCGCGTTGATTGTCGTCGCTTCTTCACACCGATCAGCCGCGAGGGCACGGCGACGTAGCTGACCATCATCACGCCGACGACGATTCCCAGCGAAATCGTGAACCACGCCCGGCCCCAGCGTGTGACGATGGTAGTCGAGAACGCGAGCGCAGCCCTACTGCCGCTCCCCAGAGCACGATCCGGATCCAATGCCAGCGAGCTTGCGCGAAGGCTGGCCGGATCTCTGCGCGCTAGAGGCCTGTCTGCGCTTTGACGCGTCCTGTCTTGACAGCGGCTGACAGCGCCGCGTAGTCGAGTTCGTTCTGATCGGCGTAGAGCTCGGCGAAGTCGGCCAGCGCCCTATCCATGGCGTCGCCCGAGCCGAGGTAGGCGCTGATCGTCACGGCGTCGCCGGAGCGCGCGTGCCCGCGGGCTAGCGTCCGGCCGCAGATCTCGGCGTACCCGGCGAGCTCGTAGGGTTTCATGCCCTCGATGATCGCCGAGCCCTTGTTATCCCAAAGCTGGCGGAAGTAGAAGTCGCGCCTGACGCCGTCGACGCCATCGATGCGGTGCCAGCCGAGCATGATGTCGCTCGCGGCCTGCATCAGTCGCTGGCCCTCGACCACTCGCTGGCCGTGATTCGTGTATTGGCTCCTGCCAAGGAACGGCTCGAGCACCGAGGGCTGCGCCTCCTTGAGCTGGAGGAACAGCGGATCGTCGTTGTCACGCCCGAGCATCAGCATGATCCACGCGCGCGTGCCGACGCTGCCGACACCAACGACCTTGCGCGCCGCGTGCACGTAGCGAAAGCGCTCCAGCAGATGTTTACGATCGCCCTGCAACGTACGCCGGTAGCCACGGTTCACGCTGCGTGCGAACTGCTCGATATCGCCGCCGCCGGCGAGGTCTTCGATCGGCATGATCAACGGCGGGTCGCTGACGATCCGTGGCTCACCGTCGACGATCGTCGTCAGCTTTGTAAAAGCTCGCAGGCTGTCCTTCGAACGGGCGTTGGCAAGGTTCTTCTCCATCACCTTGCGGCGCTTCGCGCTCGCCGCGCTCCGAAATTGCGCGAGCAGCGCCTCGGCATCGACCCGCGAGTACCACAGATCGAACGTCTTGATCGACGCAAGGTCCCGGATCGCCTCCCGGTACGCACGCGTCACGGTCAAGTTCACGCCCCGCCGCTCCTTGACGGGAAACCCGAGGTCGCGACCGGCGACCGCGAAGCTCGCCACCAACCGCTTGAGATCCCACTCGAACGGCCCGGGCAGTGTCTCGTCGAAGTCGTTGACGTCGAACACCAGCCGGCGATCGGGCGCCGCGAAGCCGCCGAAGTTCGACAGGTGCGCATCGCCGCACAGCTGCACGCGCAGACCGGTCCTCTGCGAGCCGGCGAGGTCGGCCGCCATCAAGTACGCCGCACCGCGATAGAACGTGAACGGCGAAACGAGCATCCGCCCGTACCGGATCGGCACCAAGTCCGGCACACGCGTGGCGGCCTGCTCCTCCAACAGCCCGACCGGATCGCGACGACCCGCCGGCGCCGACCACTCGCCATGCACGCTGCGGGGCACCTCCGCCCGCTCCGCCTTGCCCCGCGCTGCACGCTCGCCCAACGAGAGATGGGGAACCTCGCCTTTGCCTCCGGATCGCGGCGCTGCGACGTGCGTGGCACTGGCGATTGTGTCACCCGTGGTACTCAAGCCTGCGGCTCCTTGTTTGATGACCCGCTTGGATCACAACCGATTGCCGACACCATCTGCGCATCGTCTCCGCGATCCTCCAGCGACGCATCATCCCGTTCGGATCAAGCGCTAGGAGCGTCATTTCATTGGGGTGATGCGACAGTGCGGTCTTGTGGGGGTGGTCGGACTCGAGAGGGAGGCTATCGGTAGGGCATCAGCAGCTGTGACCGCGCGGACCCGCCCTTCGCGCTAATCGGGAACGGCTGTCAGAACGTCTCCGTCGCGGGGTCGGCGATTCTGCTTCGGTCGCGTCGTCGCTGGTTGAGGTCGGAGGGGGTCGCTTGGCGGAGTGCGAGCCCGAGCCGGAGGTGGCGCGACGGCTCGACGAGGTCAGCGAGCGGTCGACGAGGCCGAGTCGTCGCTCGATGAGGTGGCACCGCCGAATCACTCAGCGGTTTCGAGGCGCCTCGCACCGGCCGCGCCCGCTGACCACCGCCGGGGCGAGCATGGAGACGGTAGGCAGGACCGGGTGAGGTGAGGCGCCCTGCCGGCGGTCGTCGTCTGGCGGTCGGACGGTCAGTGGCCGGTTAGGTGGATGACGCCGACGCTGTCGAGGCCGTCGAGCACGAGCTGGACAGCGAGCGCCGCCAAGAGGATCCCGAAGATCTTCTCGGTGACGAGCATCCGGCTTTCGTCCAGATGGTCGCTGGCGCGGTTGGCCAGCCGGAACACGGCCACGTCGAGCGCGAGCACCACGGCGAGGACGCCGAGGACCATCGCAAAGACGGCGACTGAGTCGGCCTCGGCTGAGAGGGTCACGAGGGCGACGATCCCGGCGGGATTGAGGAGGTACGGGATCGCGAGCGGGAACACGGCGATCCGCATCGGATCGCGTCCGGTGACGGCCTGGTTGCCGTCGGGTTCCGCGCTCCCACGGACCATCGTGATCGCGATCAGAAAGAGGATGATCCCGCCGGCGACCGAGAGCGACCCGGTGGAGAAGTGAAGCAGCCTGGAGAGGAACTCGCCGAGCCCGACGAGGATCAGGGCAACGACGGCGGCGGTGGTGAGCATCTTGCGGACGACCAGGGCCTTGGTCGCCGCGTCGAGTGGCGCGGTGATCTCAACGAACGGCACGAGGGCGATTTTCGGACCGATCCCGATCAGCAGCAGCAGGAAGGTGTCGATCACCAGGTAGATGTCGACCGACGTGTGCTTCACTGCGCCGGCCTGTCGGTTCTCATAGAGTCGGCGCGGTGTTGAGGATCAGTCCGCGGTAGGGCTGGCAGGGGAGCCCGCGTACGCCGAGGCCGGAGATCGCGAACACGCGCCCGCAGTCGGGTTGCCGGGCCAGTGCGTCGTCGTCGAGTCCTTCCCGGGCGGTGGTTATGAAGAGCGTCGCCCGCTCGCGCCCGCCGAAGGCGCACGAGGTGGGTCGCTCGCACGGCAGCTCGAGGCTGGCGAGGAGCGACCCGTCGGACGCGTAGCGGTTGACGGCCCCGCCGCCCCAGAGCGCGACCCAGATCCCGCCTTCCTCATCGACGGTGAGCCCGTCGGGCACGACGCCGTGCTCGGTGCTGCGTATGAGCGTGCGGCGGCTGGTGATCGCCCCGCTGCCGCCATCGAACCGGAACGAGTACAGGCAGCCGGTGCCGCTGTCGTTCAGATACATCGTGCTGCCGTCGGGACTCCACCCGATCCCGTTCGCGATCGTCAGGCCGGTGAGCACGGTGGTGCAGCTGCCGTCAAGCTCGAGGCGGTAGAGCGCCCCGGCCGCGGGCGACTCGTCGTAGGCCATCGTTCCGGCCCAGAACCGACCTTGCGGGTCGCACGCGCCGTCGTTCATCCGCACATCGGTCCGGCCAGCCTCGGGCTGGGCCAGCTCCCACACCGATCCGTCCTCGTCGACGAACAGGAACCCCGGCCCGGCGGCCACGACGTATCCGCAGTCGAGGGCGGGCGCGACCGCGCCGACGTGCCGGTCGACGGTGATCGTGACCACGTGGTCGAGGCTGCCGTCGCCGGCGAGCGTGCCGCGATGTATGTGTCGGCCAAGGATGTCGACCCACAGCAACTCCTGGCGCTCCTCGTGCCACCGCGGTCCCTCGCTGAGCCGCCCCGGCGTCGGCGACCACGGAACCGCGCTTGGCGCAGTCATGCCGTGAGGTCGACGACGACTTTGATGTCCTGCGGCTGGCGTTCGAGCGCCTCGGGCCAGCGAGTAAGCGGCACGCGCCGGGTGATCATCCCCCGCAACCAGTCCGGATCGGCAGTCGCGAGCGCGTCTACGGCCTGCTCCCAATGGCGCCGCCCGGCGTTCACCGTCCCGAACAGCACCAGGTTGCGCAGCACTGCGTTGCGATTCATCGTGGTCGCGTCGACGTCGAACTGCGGCTCGACGTTCATGATCCCGGTCAGGCAAATGATCCCGCCGCTGACGACCCGCTGCGCGGCCGAACGTCCGACTGCGCCGAGGCCGGTGCACTCGATCACGACGTCCACGTCGGCGTCGACATCCGCGGCCGCGCCGGCGTGGTAGTGCGCGCCGAGGGCCTCGACCAGGTCGCGCTTGGGGCCCTCGGTCGCCAGGTCGACAACGTGCACCTCATACCCGCGTTGCACACCCAGCAGGCACGCCAGCAGCCCGATCGGCCCGGCGCCGGTGACCAGCGCCCGGCCGCGGAGGAAGAATGCCCGCTGCGAGATCCGGTCGACCTGGTCCCACGCCTTCGCTAGCACCGACGTCGGCTCGAGCAGCACGCCCAGGTCACCGAGCTGGCTGGGGATCCGGAGCGCGTAGTCTGGTTCGACGCGCCACTGCTCGCTGCCGTATCCGTGGCGGCGGACGATCCCGCGCTCGGCGAACCGGTCATTGCGGCACATGTCCCACTCGCCGGCGGCGCACGCCGGGCACGGAACCGGATCGGGACGGCGCACGATCCCGACCACCAGGTCACCGGGTTTGAAGTCCGACCCGGCCGGTGCCTCGAGCACCTCGCCCAGACTCTCGTGGCCGATAATCAGCTTGCTCTCGCCGGCTGGGGCCTCGCCGTATCCGCCCTCGGCGATCTCACGGTCCGTGCCGCACACGCCCATTCCGAGCCCACGGACCAGTACGGCCCCGTCCTCCTTCCCTGGCCCCGGCACGTCCTCGACGCTCACAGTTCCCCGCTGGCCTGGCACTGCCGTGATCGCACGCATGCCGCTCACAATCCCACAGCCCCGCCGACGCTACGTCACCCGAAACGGAGGACGCCGACCGTCACCTCCGCCCGGAGAATCATCCCCGTGACTTCATCGGGCGCCACGAGCCTCGACGTCGTGGTGATCGGCGCCGGACCGGCGGGCGTGGTCGCCGCACTTCGGGCGGCCCGACTCGGAGCCCGCACCGCGCTCGTCACGCGCGACGAGTTCGGAGGGATGGCCGCCAACGACGGACCTGTGCCCGTCCGAACGTTGGCGCACGCCGCCCGGCTGATCCGCGAAGCCTCCCAGCTCCCACGCTACGGCATCAGCGCGCGCGAGCCGGCGCTCGACTACGCGCGGCTGCTCGATCGCGTCCGGGAGGTCACGAGCGACGTGCGTACGCACTCGCTGCTACGCGAAGAGCTCAGGCAGTCCGGGGTCACGCTTCACGAGCACGCCGGTGTCGCTCGGTTTACCGAGCCGCACGTGATCGAGTCCGAGCACGCCCCACCCCTGCACGCCACAAGCGCCATCATCTGCAGCGGCGGCATGCCACGCCGACTCGACCTCCCCGGCTTCGAGCTGGCGTGCACCCACAGCGACGCCTGGACCCTCACCTCCGCCCCGGCCTCGATGCTTGTGATCGGCGCGGGCGCGACCGGAGTGCAGCTCGCCTCGATCTTCAATGCCTTCGGCTCGAACGTGACCCTGTTCGAGGCCGCGCCCCGGATCCTCATGAGCGAAGATCAGGACGTAGCCGCCGCGGTCAGCGGAGCGCTAGCCGCGTCCGGGATCCAGGTCCTTGAGAACGCCGGGAGGATCGACCGCCTCGAACCCTCCCCAGCCGGCGTCCGGCTGACCTACTCACCCGACGGCAGTCCCCACCACATCGACGCAACGATCACAGTGGTCGCCGTCGGCTGGGTCGCCAACACCGCCGAGCTCAACCTCCCCGCCGCCGGCGTCCAGACCGACCCACGCGGCTACCTACAGGTCGACGCCCAGCTTCGCACCAGCGCCCCGCACATCTTCGCCGCCGGCGACGTCACCGGCCACGTGATGGTCGTCCACGAAGCAGCCCGCGAGGCGTACCTCGCAGCCACCAACGCGGTCCTTGGAACCACGACCGCCCTACCCGCAGAGGTGAGCCCCCTCGGCAGCTTCACGGACCCCGAATACGCCTCCGTCGGACTCACCGAGGCGACGGCGCGCAAGACCCGCGAGGTCGTCGTCGCGACCCAGCACTTCGAGTCCCTGCCACGACCGATCATCGACGGACGCCTCACCGGCTTTTGCAAGCTCATCGCCGACCGCCAGCACCACACCATCCTCGGCTGCCACATTGTCGGAGAACGCGCCGTCGAACTCGCTCAACTGGCGGCGATCGCGATGGCAGCCAATATGACGGTCGAGCAACTCGCGCTCGTCCCCTTCTCCTTCCCAACCTACGCCAACGCGCTCGGACGCGCAGCGATCACGGCGGCCCGCGAACTCGACCGCGCCGCCCCCGCCGAGAACAGCCTTTCCGGCGCAGCCGTAGCGGCCACACTCGCCGGCTGAGCCCACCGTGCCGTCACCACCCACCTCGGGCGCGTAAGGGTTGACCGCGCGCCAAGTGTCGGTTCTGCTCAGCGGGCGCCGAGTGCGGCGGTCGGCGCGACGACCGCAGCGCCCGGAGCCGGCGTGTGTGCGACGACCGCACGATCTCCGGCCTGAGACGCAGCATGCGCCGGCGCGGAGATCACCAAGGTGATCAGGTAGGAGACGATGACGCCGACGATGATGAGCGGCGCATCCCCGGTTCCGGAGTTGGCGGTCAACAGCGTGGCGAGCACGACCGCCGCGAGCGGCAGCCGCAGCACCGCGGCGATCGCGGCGCCCATCGCGACCGCGACCGCCGGGGTCAAAGTAAACCCAGGCAGACGCGAAGCCATGATCCCACCGGCCGCGGCGAGGAATATCGCCGGGCACACCGGCCCGCCACGGAAGCTCTCGAGCGACAGCATGTAAGCCAGGCCCTTGAACGCGATCACCCGCGCGAGCGCGCAAAGCGACCACGTTCCGGCCTGCGTAACCAGCCCCGGAAGCGCCTCCTGTCCGGAGAACAGCACCTCGTTGACGCTCTTGCCGGTGGCCCCGTGGAACGCGATCGCGAGCCCCGCGATTGTCAGGCCGACGACCGGCAGCAGGATCACGGTCCGTCGCGCTACCCCGAACTGAGCGATGTCGGGATGGCCGAAATGAGGCAGCGGCAGCGGCCCCAGCGCGTAGTCGCGGCTGCTCAGCCCCGTGAACGACCCCATCCCGAGCGAGACCAGCGTTCCGATCCCGGCGGCGAGCAGCCCGGGAAGCAGCACGAGCCGCTGGCGTGCCCCGCCGACGGCCGTCGCCTCGATCAGGATCACGGCCGCGATCAGCGGCGAGGCGAACACGAACGAGCGCGCGGCGAAGCTCCCAGCCGCCGCGATCACGGCCAGCACCGGGGGCGCCATCTCCCTTCGCGACAGGCGAATCGCCAGCACCGCCAGACCCGAACCGATCGCCAGCAGCGGTCCCTCGGGGCCGCGCACCAGCCCGAACCCGAGCCCGGCGAGGCCCGCGAGGATCACGCCGGGCAGATCGAGCGGGCTGGGGAGCCCGCATTCGGTCATGCCCTTGGCCGGCACGTGCCCGCCGTCTCCCGGCAGACGCGTGATCGCCAGAGCGACGATCAAACTGCCAACCGCGAGCACCGGGAGCGACCACCACAACGGCGGCCCGTGCTCATACGCGAGCGCGCGCGGAAGATGGGTGAACAGCTCCTGCTGGAGTTGGAAAACCAACCCCAGGTAACACCAAGCCGCCAGCGACACGATCACCCCGATCGCCGCCGCCACCACTAGTAAGGCCACGTAGGGCCGGCTCCGCATCGTCTCCGCAGCTTGCGCGGCCGTCGGTTCTGCGGGAGCGGGAGCCTCAGCCATCGACGTCATGAATGCCTGGCCGGACACTGCCGGTCGCCGAGGGCCAACCATCATCCGTTCCGGGTGATGGCGAGCTGACGGACAACGACAAGCATCCCGCTCTCGCTCGCTCAAGTCGACGACGAGGTCTGCATCGGGTAGCGCGCTCGGCTCGCCGCGTCCCCGGACTATTACGACAAGCCGCTATTCGAGTTCAACGGCACCATCGAGCGGGTCTATGTCAGGTACGCCGATCGCAACGGGCAAGCTGCAATCGTGTGGATAGAAGCTCGGAGGCAACGATCCGGAAGAACGCACGGCCCATCGCGCCAACGGTCGACGTGTGGCGCTCACCAGGGCTGACTGACACGCAGTCGGGCGCAACGGTGACCTCGACCGCACCCGCGCCGTGCTCGGCTTCTACGCCGGCAGCCCCTGCCCGGGACGACCGACGGCGCACGCGGCGACGGCCCCGATCATGTCGGTCGCGCGGAGGCGGGCTGCTCATTTGGGATGCGGAGGCTGAAAAACACGGCGATCAAGGCGATCACCGCCATCACCGAAAGCGATGACCGCAGGCCGGTGATGCGGGCGGTCGCGTTCTCGTCGACGATGGCATTTGCTGTTGGCGTGGGTACCCCGGCCTTGTCGAGCGATGTTTTCAGGTCGGCGTCAGAGACGAACGGGACGCCGGTGGCGAGTTCGACCTGGGCTTTGGACTTGACGGCGGCGGGGACCGCGGGGTTGTTCTGGATGCCGGTCATGAATGACGTTGTGAGCGTGGCGATCAGGACGGCGCCGGCGAGCGCGGTGCCGATCGACGCGCCGAGGTTCGTGACCGTGTTCTGCAGGCCGCCGACCTCGCCGGTCTGCTGATCGGGCACGGACGACACGGTGACGGCCCCGAGTTGCGAAGCCAGCGCGCCGACGCCGAGACCCGCCAGCAGCATCGGCCAGGTCACGATCTCGGGTCCGGCACCGGCGTCGAGCGCGCCGATCATGACGGCGATGCCGGCGAACAGCGCGAGGAAGCCGAGTTGGACGACCCGGCGCGGCGATGCGTTGGGAAGACCTTCGGGATCCCGGCGGCGGCCAACAGGAGCGTGATCGAGAGCGGCAGCAGCCGGACCCCGGTTTGGATCGCGGACAGCCCGAGCGCAACCGACAGGAACAGGGGCACCGCGAAGAACAGCCCGGCCTGCAGGAGATACTGAAAGAAGAACGAGGTCAGGCCGCTGCGCAGCGTCGCGTTCTTGAGGATTGCGGGGTTCACGAGTGGTTCTTTGCCCCGAGCGAGCTGGTGGTTCTCCCAGCTGATAAAGAGCCACAGCACGACTCCGCCACCCAGGATCAGCCAGATCACCGGTGACAGGCCGACCCACTCAGGGGCCCCCGGCTTGGGCTGCACAAACCCCCACGCTCCCGAGCGCAGGATGCCGAACACGATCAGCGCGAGCCCGAGGGCTGACAGCGCGGTCCCGACCAGGTCGAGCTTGACTCGGGTCTCGGGGATCGCGTCAGCCATCCGCCGGGCGAGGGCAAGAATCGCGAGCACGACCAGTACCTCACCGACGAACACCCACCGCCAGGACAGATAGGTCGTGAACAGCCCGCCGATAAGCGGCCCGGCGGCAACGGCGATCGCGCCCGCTGACGCGACCAGCCCGTATGCCCGCGGCCGTTCCTCGGGTGAGAAGTTAGACGCGACGAGCGCCACGATCGCGGGCAGGATCAGCGCGGCCCCCACCCCCTCCAGAAACGACCATCCCACAATCAGCACGCCCAGGCTCGGTGAGAGGGCGGTCGTCAACGACCCGCACCCGTAGATGACACATCCGATCGAGAAGGCGCGTTTGCGGCCGAGAATCTGACCGATCTTTCCGCCGGTGATCATCAACGACGCCATCACCAGCGTGTAAAGCGTGATCGCGGTCTGGATCCCGGTCACGTCGGTCCCCACGTCCTTAGCGACCGTCGCGATCGACACATTCATCACCGAACTGTCGAGCGTCATCAGGAACTGACCCGCAGCCAGCGTCGCCAGCACGATCCCAGCCCCGCCCGCCCCGCGCTTCGCCGCGTCCACTGCAGCCCCCAGCCCAGCGTCTGCACGGGTCATCGCGTGCCCAAACCCATCAGCGACGCACCGGATCGGCGGCCCAGAGCCCGCCACAGGCTGGGTGCGCGGCGAGCGATTCCCATGCGTCGGACACTGGCCTGGGCGGCGAACGTTATGCCCTCGTAAACGTCGCAAAGGCGGGCTGCAGCTCAGCGACCTCGATCCGGAGGTTCGTCGGCCTGCATGCTGAGGCGGTCTGGAATACCTCAGTGAGGCGTTCGCCTAGGACCGCCACCGCCTG
>CAVWKC010000031.1:0-669783 GCA_963755525.1 uncultured Solirubrobacterales bacterium
GCCAGCGACCAGCTCCTGGATGAACGCCCAGACATCGTTGCGCGTGCGCGGGTCCAGACCAGTCGTCGGCTCGTCGAGGAACAGAACGGCCGGCCGGGCGATCAGGCTCGCACCGATATCCAAACGCCGACGCATGCCGCCCGAGTAGGTCTTAACCAAGTGGTCACCAGCGTCGATGAGATCGAAGCGCTCCAAGACCTCCTGGGCGCGCCGACGACACTCGCGCTTGTCGAGGTGGTACCAAAGGCCGACGAGCTCGAGGTTCTCACGGCCGGTGAGCAGCTCGTCGACCGCTGCGTACTGGCCTGCGAGCCCGATCATCGAACGCAATTCCCGGGCGTCGGCCACGACGTCGTAGCCCGCGACGCGCGCACTGCCGCTGTCGGGCCGGAGCAGCGTCGTCAGGATCCGCACCAGCGTTGTCTTTCCGGCGCCGTTGGGCCCCAGCAGGGCGAGCACCTCGCCCTGATCAGCGGCGAGGTCAACACCCGCCAGCGCGACTGTCGACCCGAAGCGCTTCACCACGGCCTTCACTTCGACCATCGAACCGGCCATCACACCTCGAAGCGGTCGCGACACATCCGATTAGGCCGCATCGACGTGGGCCACGATCCGACCGTTCTCAGAGACGGCGGCACCGCGACAAGGCGGGTCAGAGGGATCGACCCCGCACGCCGGGTCTGCGGACATTGCTCAGCCGAGCGTTCGTGACGCTGCACCACCGGAGTCCTATCACGGTGAAGCTGACTGGCAGGCATAACCGAGCAACCTCCTTGAGCTGGAAAAATCAACCAGTCCAGTGTTCCGGCACGCCCCGCCGCCCTCATCAGGCCTTTCCCCCAGACCCGATCCGTAAGAACCGCAAGCCTCAGTCGCTTCTTCGTAAACGCGAAGGAGATAAGGGGCGTTCGCGAGCAGCAGCATTCGATCGGGGTCCCGGTGAGCGCGTCCGAGCGGGTCTGGCGGCCAGGTATCCGCCGACCTACTCGTGGGGAAGACATGTTCGGTCTTTCCCGGGCCGGCCCCAGCGTTGTCGACGGACGACTCGTGGGAGTGGGTTTCGGACGGCCACGGGTAAGCCGGCGATGACCCCGAGTCCGCACGCTGGTCCGCAGGGGTGAGGTTGGTCGGCGAACAGGGTGACGGAGGGAGGCGTGTTCACCGGAGGGGAAGCGTCGGCGTCGTGTCCGTGTTGGGGGTCGGCGCGAAGGGGTGAGGTCAGGGGACGCGTGCCGAGTGGCGCAAGGTTCGGGTCTGACAAGCCTCGTCACCCGTACAGCGAAACCGCTCGGCCAGGTCGGCCGGCCCGACACGGGTCCGGTGACGAAACGTGGTATCCGCAGACCCGCGGCCCGCGGTAGGTCAACTGTTGGGACTCGCTCGGTGCGGCGACGGGTGGTCGCGGAGCTCGTCGCCATAGTGGCGCCACAGGGTTGAGCGGCTGACGCCTAGGGCATCGGCGATGTCCTGGCTACGAACGCCGGCTCGGACCGCATGGCAGATCAGGCGGCGGATCTCCTCGTCCCGGCGCCGTCGCGCTGCGCGCAGTTCTCGCAGAGCTCGCGGCTCCACAACGTGGTTGATTGCCAAGACCAGGCCCGGCTAATCCACGTCCGGCCAAAATTGAGTGCCTACTAGGCCGGCGATTTCGATCAGCCGGCGAACCGGCTCGGTGAGCTGTCGACCGACTTCCAGCCGGCCGCCGTCACGTCGCGCTTGGGAGGCCGCAAGCGCCAGCGTCCGCAAACCGCTGCTGTCCATGAACTCGAGCTGGGAGAGGTCGACGCGCACGAAATATCCCTCGTTCCGGAGTTGGTTCAGGCGGTCCGCGAGCGCCTGGACTACCGACAGGTCAAGCTCGCCGCGGAGAGCCAGGCGCAGCGACCCGTCGGGATCGAAGCGCTCCCGCATCTCAAACTCGACGCTTCCCTCAACCGTCTCGCCCATCGACCCGCCCATCATTCGCGACATCGCGATCGCCAAGCTCATTCTTGCTGGAAGCCGGCTCGAGAGTGCACACGTTGATCGCTATGCCATGGCGGACGTCGACGCCCGTCACGAACGCGACCGTCGCGCGCCCGAGCGCCCGCTCGATCACCGCTCGCACCTCCGTCTCGAGCGCCTCCTGAATCACCAGGCGTGCGTCGCGCAGCCGCTCCGGCTCGCCCACAGCCAGCAACGTCCGATCGGTGACCGTGAACGCGTCATCGAGCAAGACCAACACGGTGTCCGCACCGGCGAACCGGGCGCGCGTCTTCGTCGGGCCCCGACCGAAAGCCTCCTTATACAACCCGACGATCCCGTTGGAGATCTCAAGCAGCGGAGCCGACGCGCCGGCCTCGTCGCCAGCGGACCCGTCCGCCAAAACGGTCTTTGCGCCAATCGGAGATGCAGACATCGCAGCTCACGCCAAAGAATAACCCCACAGTGTCAAATTGACACCATGAATCTCCGGATTGTCGCAAGTCGGACCTCGCGCGCTCACCGCGCGCGGCCGCTCTCGGGCCGTTCGAACGACGCGGCGGCCGCCGATCGTCCGCCGAGACGACCCGGGGCGCAGCCGCGACCCCCTGTTCATTGCGTCCCTCGAAGCAGGTTTCGCGTCCCGACCGCCTGGCGCCCCGCCGATCGTACATCGGCCGGGTGGGTGCGTCACCCCGGCTCGCTACGTCGACTTCCGGCATGGACCGAGACGCGGGCCGGCGCGCCCGAGCTCGAACCACATTTGCGTGGTGCCCTCGTGGATTCCCCAACGACTGGCTACCGTGCCCACGAGGCGAGCCGGCCACGGGCGACCCTGGGGGCATCCACGTTGTGCAGCAGGGCCGTCTCGAACGCGGTCGCCATCAGCCGCCCCCGTGGCGACCTGGAAGATGCGTTGGAGCGTGGGTGGTGTCGCTCCCGCTGGCTGATCGGCGGCCCGTCCTCAGAGGCTGCAGGCGCAGCATCGAGCGTGCCCAGACCTGATCGCCTCGATGTCAGCCAGGTCCTGGCGAGATCCGCGCCGGCGCGGGGGCGAAGGGCACTTTTCGACCGGCCTTGACACCCGCGGACGCCGATGGGCTGCTGGCGGCGGTTGAACCCTCAGTTCTGAGTGCTCAGCTTCGCTACCGGCCGGTCGTCCGGTGCGTTGGCGCGCGCGTGTGGCCGGGACGTCCTCTCCCGCTGCGGCCCCCGCCACGCGCGGCGTCATGTACTGGCGACGGTGTCCGACCGAGCAGAAGATGCAATGCCCGATCGTCGGGACCTTCCTCTGCTCGCTCCGTCAAGGCCGCGGGATGGACCGTGCGGAACGTCGGCCCTCGGCCGGGTTCCACCACGGCCACCACTACCTTTGACCGGCTCGGGACGTCGAAAACGATCCCATCCAGATCCGGGCCGCGACCCGCGACCCTAACGAGCTCACCTGGGCCGATCGTCTCCACCGGTAAAAAGTACCGCGCCCGATGCTCCCTCAGCGGAGCACTGGTCGCTTCGACGCGAACTAAGGTCGTGAGCCGCGGCGACCAGGCCGAGTCGACGGAGTCCGGCGCCTATGGGCGCTCGCTCACGTCCGCCGCCGCCTCCGGGTGCCCCGGGTCCGGGGTCGCCGCCCAGCTGCCCAGGAGTCCCAGCGCCTGTTCTGATTTGGAGCCAGGTTCGGCGGTGTAGGCGAACATAGTCAGGCCGGTGTCGGCGGAGAGCTGCATCGCTTCGTAGGTGAGCTCGAGCTCGCCGACGACCGGATGGTGGAGTCGCTTGGTGCCGGTGTCGTGGAAGCGGACGTTGTGGGCCGCCCATTTGGTGCGAAAGATTTCGCTTTGGGTCGAGAGCTCGCCGATGAGGTTCGTGAGCTCGCGGTCGTACGGGTTACGGCCGGCTTCGGAGCGGAGGATCGCGACGACCTCGTTCGCGACGTGGTCCCAGTCGCCGTAGAAGTCCTCGGAGCGGGGGTCGAGGAACACGAACCGGGCCGTGTTGGCGGGGCGCCCGGGGGTGAGGTAGGTGGAGTAGAGGGCGTAGCCGAGCTGATTGGCGGCCAGGATGTCGAGGCGCCCGTTGCGGATGAACGCGGGTGCGTGGGTCATTGCGTCGAGGATGCGCTGGACGGCGGGGCGGATCCGCCGCTTCGTCGGACGAGGCTTCCGTGTCGCGGCCGCTGGTTGGGCGGCACGGGCGAGGTCGAACAGGTGCGAGCGCTCGGCCTCGTCGAGCCGGAGCGCCCGGGCGAGGGCGTCGAGCACGCTGTCGGAGACGCCGTGGGCGTTGCCGCGTTCGAGGCGGGTGTAGTAGTCGGCGCTGACCCCGGCGAGCATCGCGACCTCTTCGCGACGGAGGCCGGGCACCCGGCGGTTACCGCCGTAGACCGGAAGACCGACCTGGTCGGGCGTGATCTTCGCCCGGCGGGTGGTGAGGAACTCGCGGATCTCGGTTCTGGCATCCATTACCGGCGAGCGTACCCCGGCTCGACCACGTCTGGGGGGTCCTGTCAGTACCTGGATCAGCAGGGCCTCTCACTTCCCGCGTAGGCGTGCTTTCTTGAGTGGCGATGACTGAGAACCGAGCTAACGAGGAGACATAGATATGCGTGCGACGATCTTCAACGAGCCTCGCTCGATCACCGTTGCGGACCGACCCGATCCAGTGATCAAGGAGCCCACCGACGCGATCGTCCGCGTCGTGCTGTCGTGCGTGTGCGGATCAGATCTCTGGTACTACCGCGGCGACTCGCCGTTTGAGCCCGGGCCGATCGGGCACGAGTTCATCGGCGTGGTTGAGGACGTCGGCTCGGAGGTGCGCAACGTTGCGAAGGGCGATTTCGTGATCTCGCCGTTCGCGTTCAGTGACGGGACCTGCCCGCACTGCCGCCACGGGATCACCAGCGCGTGCTCGGCCGGCGGGTTCTATCCGTCCAACGGGGACGGCGGCCAGGGCGAGGGCGTTCGCGTCCCGCTCGCTGATGGCACATTGGTCGCCGTCCCTGGCTCTGGGCACTCCGATGAGAAGATGGCGTCGCTGCTGACCCTCTCCGACGTGCTCGCCACCGGGCACCACGCCGCCGTGTGCGCCGGCGTCACGCCGGGAAGCGCGGTGGCGGTCGTGGGCGACGGCGCGGTCGGGCTCTCGGGGGTTCTCGCCACGTCCCGTCTGGGGGCGGAGCGGGTGATCGCTCTGAGCCGGAATCCGGCGCGTCAGCAGTTGGCGCGCGAGTTCGGCGCCACCGACATTGTCGAGAGCCGCGGCGAGGAGGCGACCGAGCTGGTTAAGGAGCTCACCGGCGGGGTGGGCGTCGACGCCGTGCTGGAGTGCGTGGGGACGGGGCAGGCGATGCTGACGGCGATCTCGATCGCCCGGCCGGGGTCGATGGTCGGCTATGTCGGCGTTCCGCATGGGGTCGAGCTGCCGATCGGGGACATGTTCTTCCGCAACGTCGGCGTCCGCGGCGGCTCCGCCCCGGTCCGGGCCTACATCCCGGAGCTCCTGCCCGACGTGCTCGAGGAGCGGATCAACCCCGGCCGTGTGTTCGACTTCGCGACCGATCTCGACGATGTCGCGGAGGCCTATCAGGCGATGGATGAGCGGCGCGCGATCAAGTCGCTGCTGCGGGTCGGGACGGTCTAACCATGGCCTGGACACGCAACGAACTCGACACGATCGACGCGGCCCAGGAGTTGACGCTCGCGTCGGTCCGCGGCGACGGCACGCTGCGCCGGCCGGTGACGATGTGGGTGATCCGCGCAGGCAACGACCTGTATGTGCGGTCGGTCAACGGACGCGGAGCGGCCTGGTTCCGCGGCGCGCAGACCAGTCACCAGGCGCGGATCCACGCGGGTGGCATCGAGAAGGACGTCAGCCTCGTCGAGACCGACGAAGGCAGCGAACAGATCGACGCCGCATATGAAACGAAGTACGCCCGGTATCCGACGATCGTTCCGTCGATCGTCGCCCCGAAGGCACGCGCCGCGACGCTGAAGCTCGTGCCACGGGACACGACTACTAACTGACACCCGAAAGGCGAGACACCAGATGGACAAGCGAACACTCGGACAGAACCTTGAGGTATCGGCGCTCGGTCTCGGCTGCATGGGCATGAGCACCGCCATCCCGCCCCTTCCTGACAAGCAGGACATGATCTCGCTGATACGCGCCGCGGCCGAACGCGGTGTCACGTTGTTCGACACTGCCCAGGTCTACGGCCCGTTCACCAACGAGGACCTGGTCGGCGAGGCGCTCGAGCCCGTCCGCGACCAGGTTGTGATCGCGACGAAGTTCGGGTTCGATCTCGAAGGCGCGATCGGGCCGGGCGCGCTCGACAGCCGCCCGCAGACGATCCGGACGAGCGTGGATGGGTCGCTGAAGCGACTGCGGACCGACAGGATCGACCTGCTCTACCAGCACCGCGTGGACCCCAATGTCCCCATTGAGGACGTCGCGGGCACCGTGAAGGAACTGATCGAGCAGGGCAAGGTCCGTCACTTCGGGATGTCGGAGGCCGGCGTTCAGTCGATACGGCGGGCTCATGCCGTCCAGCCCGTCACGGCGCTGCAGAGCGAGTACTCGCTGTGGTGGCGCGAGCCCGAGGAGGCGATTCTCCCGACGCTGGAGGAGCTCGGGATCGGGTTCGTCCCGTTCAGCCCGCTCGGGAAGGGCTTTCTCACCGGCACGATCGACGCGACCACCGAATTCTCCAGCGACGACTTCCGAAACACTGTGCCGCGCTTCACCGATCCTGACGTGCGAGCGGCAAATCTGGCCTTCGTCGAGCTGCTCACCCGGATCGCCGAGCAGAAGGGCGTCACACCGGCCCAGATCGCACTGGCCTGGCTGCTTGCCCGGAAGTCGTGGATCGTCCCGATTCCCGGCACCACCAAGCTGCACCGGCTGGAGGAAAACCTGGCCGCGGTCGAGGTCGAGCTCACGCCCGATCAGCTGCGTGAGATCGAAGCCGCGCAGCTCGAAGGTCAGGGCGCGCGCTACTCCGAAGCCGCGCAGCGAATGATCGACCGTTAGGAGCACGAGATGCAGATCACGAGAAGCTCCATCGCCACTGGACAGGGGCCGGCCGAGTGGTTCACGGGCGCGGTTTACGTCGACACGATCGCCAACCCGACCCCGCCCTCGCGCCTGCAGGCCGCCAGCGTTCACTTCCCGCCTGGCGCGCGCACCGCCTGGCACACCCACCCCGTGGGGCAGACGATCCACGTGCTCGAGGGAGTCGGTCGCTGCCAGCGGCGGGGCGGACCCGTCGAGGTCATCCGCCCGGGCGACCGTGTGCTCTTCGAGCCGGACGAGGATCACTGGCACGGCGCCGCGCCGGACCGGTTCATGACTCACCTGGCGATGCTCGAAGTCGACGACAACGGGAACGGCGCCACCTGGGGCGAGCACGTCAGCGACGAGGAATACACCGCCACCCCTGACGAAGCCCGGTAACGCGGAGGAGGCCTCGATGCCGCCAAGCGCACAAGCCCAACGCAACCACGACGAGCTGTTCCCCGGCCACGTCTCGACGCTCGCGGTCACCGACCCCGAGCTGATCGAGTACTTCGACAACTTCGCGTTCGACGAGGTGCTCCAGCACACCACCCTCGAGAACCGAACCCGACTCATGGTTCAGCTTGCGTCGCTGATCGCCTGCCAGGCGCTGAGCGAGTACCGGGTGATGCTCGGGGCGGCGCTAACCGTCGGTGTCACACCGATTGAGGTCAAGGAGATCGTCTACCAGGCCGTCCCGTACGTCGGTATGGGGAAGGTGTTCGACTTCATCCGCACCACCAACGACATCCTCACCGAGCGTGGCATCGAGCTCCCGCTCGAAGGCCAATCCACGACCACGCCGGACACCCGGTTCGAACATGGTCTCGCGGTCCAAAAAGAGATCGTCGGCGACGACCGCGTCGAGCAGATGCACGCCTCCGCGCCCGATGACGAGCAGCACATCCAGCGGCTGCTGTCGGCCAACTGCTTCGGTGACCACCTCACCCGCAGCGGCGTCGACGTCAAGTCCAGAGAGCTGCTGACGTTCGCGATGCTCGTCTCACTCGGCGGCTGCGACCCACAAGTCAAAGGGCACGTCGCGGGCAACCTCCAGGTCGGGAACGACCGCGCGACCCTGATCGCGGTCGCCACGCAACTGCTGCCGTTCATCGGCTACCCCCGCACCCTCAACGCGCTCGCGGCGATCGACGAGATCGCGCCGGCATGAGCGCCGCCACATCGAAAGGAGCGACATACCCCAGCCGCTGCTGATCACCGGCGTCTCGAGCGGCTTCGGTCGCGAGCTCACCACCCAGCTGCTTGGGAGCGGCGATCGCGTCGTCGGTACCGTCCGGCAGGCCGACACCGGTCGCCGACTCGCCCCTGAACCGCCCCCCGCCTCGAGGTCCTCCCCTTGGTCTGGGGTGCCCCCCCCTATGCCCCCCCTGGGGCCCTCCCCCCCCCCCCCTACCTTCTTCCCCCTCCCCTCCCCCCCCCCCAAGATGCGGCAAGTTGTCGGGGCCAATCCGGGTCAGCGGCCGGCCGGGGACCGAGTTCGGGCGGGAGCGACCACGCCAGGCCGCCGCAGTCGTAAGTGTCCGCCTCGGCTCGATGGAGAGGGTGGGGGAGGGATGAGCAGCTCCATTGGAGCCCGCCACGCCGTAGCAATTCGCCACCCTGCCTGGCGGTCATTTCCTCATCGCGAGTCGACCCGCATCGCCGCTCAGTGAGCACCACACATCCTGGATCAGCGGCCAGTCAGCGCCATCGCGGGCACCGTGCGCCACCAGCCCGAACAGGTCACCGCATCTCGGGACATCTTCCAAGGCGTCCTCGGACAACTTCGGACATCTTCGCGCCCTCACTACGAAGTCACCGCAGACACGCCATTCCACAGATAACCGCGTCAGTGCGCCGGGGTGGCGACGGGAAGCCCACGCCCAGGTCGTGGCGGGGGAGGTCTTGGCAAGGGGCGAGCTGCGGGCAGAATCGGACGCTTCGCTCAGGCCTTCCAAGGTCGATCCCCGCGGCGCCTTCGGAGAGGCCCTTGACCAGGCGCGACTGCAGACGCGGGGCGAGCGCCGGCCGCCGGTTCGCCCGAGATCGGACGGTCCACCCGACAGCATCGGTTCGGTTGGGCGGCCTGGTCGGGTGAGCGGGCGGGCCTCTATCCCCAACTGCTGGCGGCCCATATGGACTGCGTGGCATCGACGCAGGCGCATGAGTCCGACCGTCTTCCGCGACGGGCCGTTCCAATTCTTCTTCTTTTCGCGCGAGGAAGAGCGGCTCCATATCCACGTCCAGTCGCCTGATGGCGAGGCCAAGTTCTGGATTGAGCCGCAGATCGAGCTCGCGCGGAACTACGAGCTGAGCGATCGGGACTTGGGCCGCGCCCTAAAGTTGGTCGTGGATCACGAGTAGGAGATGCGAGATGCCCGGCACAAGCACTTCGACACTCGAAGTCACAAACATTTCCAAGCACGGCTTCTGGCTGCTGCTCGACGGACGCGAGCTGTTTCTCCCATTCGAAGATTTCCCGTGGTTCAAGCGCGCCCCAATGGAGGCAATCTTGCGCCTCGAGCGGCCGGCGCCTGGACACCTCCGTTGGCCCGACCTCGACGTCGATCTGGCCATCGATTCCATCGAGCATCCCGAGCGCTACCCGCTCAAATCCAAGGCCTGAAATCCAAGACCCGACAGACGCGCTACAGCGGGAAGTTCGTGCGTCGCCGTCGTACCCGCTCGGGCCGGATTGGGTGCTGGCGGTTACCTTCGCAAAGCAGCGGCCGGATGCCCTGCAAAAGCAGGAGCGCGGCGTATGACGCCAAGCCTCGCGCGGCACGGCTCGCGCATCATCCCGGCAATGCAGCCGTCCCCCCGCGCACGGCGAGACGGCTGAGTGCGTGGCGGAGGACTCGTCCGCCGGCCACTTGCTGGCGAACGGGAGACGGGGACACGGTGTTGCTTCCGCGTCTCGTTGGCGGAGGGGCAGTAGTTGCGATGTTGTCGGTTGCGATCCCGTGAGGCTTCCGGTGGACCCCTGCGACGGAGTGCGGTTGGTAATTGAAGCTACGCGCGAGGATCGGCTCCGGCGGTGGACGCGTTGCAATGCGTCCATCCGGCATAGGAATCCGTAAGCTGCCGTGGTCTCATCCCGACAGGTGCGCAGTGACGCCGTGGACTGCGTGTCAATAGTTGATCAAACCTGATCTTGCCTGCACTCGATCCGTCGCCGGTTGCCGTCTATGACGGCAAGTTCACCGAGGAGCAAGCCACCCGACTCTTGTGGCGGGCGGGCTTCGGGCCGCGCCCGGGCGACGCCGACCGATTGGCGAGGCTCGGGATTGACGGTGCCGTTGCCTCACTCACGCGACCGGTGGGAGCCGCCCGGTTGATCGGTGCCGCTCCGCACGATGATCATGGTGAGCCGCTTGATCCGATCAACACCTGGGGCGACGACCACTGTTGGTGGCTGGACCGCATGGTGCGTTCCGACCAGCAGCTGGTCGAGCGTATGACGCTGGTCTGGCACAGCTGGTTCGCAACGTCGGAGGAGGCCTCGAACGCGCGGTTGATGATCAAGCAGAATTGGATGATGCGCCGACAGGCGCTGGGTAACTTCCACAAGCTGCTGCTCGACGTGACCGTCGACCCGGCGATGCTGCTGTGGCTCAACGGTAATACCAACTACAAGGACAGCCCGAACGAGAATTACGGTCGCGAGATGCTGGAGCTGTTCACGCTCGGTGCCGACCGCGGTTACGACGAGCACGACGTTCATCAGAACTCTCGAGCGCTGACTGGCTGGACCAACGACTGGAACCAAGAGGAGGGCCCGGTCAACTTCCGGTTTGACCCCAGCCTCCACGACTACGGGATCAAGCGGATCTTCGGCCATCGCGGACGATTCGGCTGGCGCGACAGTTGCCGCCTGGCGGTCACCCATCCGGAACACCCCTCGTTCCTGGTGGGCAAGCTGTGGGGATATTTCGTCGGCGCCGAGATTCCCCGCGCGACCGCGCACGCGCTCCAGCGGACGTACGTACGCAGCGGTTACGAGATCCGGCCGCTAGTCGAGGCGATCCTCCGTCACCCGCTGTTCTACGCGGGGCCACGGCTGGTGACGCCGCCTGTGGTGTGGACCGCCGGGTTGCTGCGCGGCAGCCGTCAGACGATCACGACCACCAGCTGGGCCTGGATCGCGGGGCTGACCGGACAGGTGCTGTTCCAGCCGCCGAACGTGTCGGGGTGGAATTACGCCCAATGGCTTGACACGTCGCGCTGGGCCGGACGTTTGGAGGCCGTCGACGTCGCGCTGCAGAATCACGCTCTGAGCGGCAAGACGTATCCCTTCGGGATAACCGAGAACGCCAAGCAGGCCTACCAGCACGCGATCGACTTCTGGGGCGGGCGCCCGCTGTCAGACACGGGACGGCACAACATGATCGCGCTGGGACGGCGGATCGCAAGCGGCCAGACCCAGGAATGGCAGCAGGTCGCGTTCCGCCAGCTACGCCAGAACGCGCTACGAAACCTGGTCCCGATGACGCCAGATTGGATGACGGCATGACGCCAGGTCACGAGGCTCGCGTGCCGCCCGCGTCCGAGGGCCATTGCGACGGGTTCTCGCGCGCGCAGGCGATCCGCCGTGTGCTCGCTGGCCAGCCTCCGGTAGCCCGGGAGTGGGACCGACGAATGCCGATTCCCGCCGGTGCGGGAATAGATCGCCGGCGGTTCCTCGCCGGTGCCGCGGGAGGCCTGATGACCGTGTACGGCGCCGGGCGGCTCGGTCTGACCGATCGGATGCTCGGCGATGGGATCGCCCGGGCGGCCGCGCTCCAGCCCGTCGGCAGCCCAATCCTCGTGTCGCTGTTCATGCAAGGCGGCATCGACGGCCTCTCGCTGTTGGCTCCGGTCGGCGACTCGTTGTATGAGCAATTGCGCCCGACGCTCGCGGTGGCGCCGGGCGCGGGGATACCGGTGCGTGAGGACCCGAGCCTCGCCTGGCACCCGTCCGCGAGTTCGTTCGCAACGCTTCACAACGCCGGCAGAGTGACTGTGCTCCCCAGCATCGGTTACACCGACCCGGACATGTCGCATTTCACATCGCGGCACTACTGGGAGGTGGGCGCCACCGACGCTTCGCTACTCACCGGCTGGATGGGCCGCTACCTGGACGTGTCCGGGGATGCCACCAACCCGTTCCAGGGGTTGTCGATGGACGGCCAGATCAACCCAACGCTCGCTACCACCAAGAACCCAACCGCGGCGATCGATCAGCCCAGCAACTTCGCCGTGTATCTCAACGGAGTGTGGGGCGACGCGGTCGAGTGGGCACTCGACTCCGCGTCCTCGCTTGGCGACGCGCAGCGCCACTCGCGCGACCGCGCGATCGCCCAGGTCGCGGGCGCGGCGTCCGAGGTGGGCATCGTCCGCAGGACGCTGCAACCGTTCCGCGCTTCTAATGGCGGCGCCGGCAGCTCCGGCACAAACGCCAACCCCGGCGCGGCTTACGGCAGCTCCGTCACTTACCCGACCGCCTCGACGGGTGACTTGCCGGCGCGCCTCGCCGGTCTTGCGGCGATGATCGCGGCCGGTGTGCCGCTGCGCTGCGTCGCGCTCACTACCGACACCCAGTTCGACACCCACTCGGGCCAGGAGGCGACGTTCGACTCAGGGGTCAAGCTGGTCGCGGACTCGCTGGCGGCGTTCCAAGCCGACCTCGAGGCGCGTGGCGTCGACGGCCGCGTGCTGGTGCATGTCTGGTCCGAGTTTGGCCGCCGCGCTCAGGAGAACGGCTCGGACGGCACTGATCACGGCGCAGCGGGAGTGTCGCTGCTCATTGGCAGCCGCGTGAACAGCGGGATGATCGGTGAGTTCGCGCCGTTAAACGAGCTCGACGCAAACGGCAACCAGCGCGAGAACGTCGATTTCCGCGGCGTCTACTGCTCGCTGCTGGAGCAGTGGTTCGGTCAGGACGCTGCCGACGTCATCCCCGGTGCCGGGGGCTTTCCGCGCTACCAGGTGTTGGCATGAGACGTCTGATCATCCTTTCCCTGTGCCTCTCTGCAACCGGACTCCTGGGGGGCGGCAACGCGCGGGCAGCGCGTGCCCCGACTCCCTCCCACCTTCTCGTCTACGCGCAGGAGTGGTCGCTGTGGCCGTCGCGGACCTCGGTGCCCGCCGGTACAGTGAGCGTCGAGTTGTGGAACCGCGGCCAGGATTCACATGATCTGCGGATCCGGAGGCTGAACGCACACGGCCACATGATCGGTCCCATTCTCGGTGCGGTCAGGATCACGCCATCGGGTCAGGTCCACCAGGCTACCTGGCACCTCAAGGCGGGCCGGTATGAGATCTACTGCTCGCTGCCGGGCCATCTGATGATGGGGATGCATACCCGCTTAACCGTGACCCGAGCCTAACCCATCGAGAATGGACGGGCGACCGAGACCCTGCTGAGCCACCTCGCGCGTCCGTGCCACTGGAACCGATCACCGAGCCTAGTCAGGATTGGCGTCGTTCTTGACTGCCCGGAAGTGTCAACGGTCCCCACCGAGCGCAACCTGCTCCACGCGATCCAAACCTCGACACATATCTGAGCTTGCAGTCGTCCGGGACGCCGGGCTGCGGGCGACTGCCTTCGTGGCGTTGCGATCGTCCGCTCCGGCAGCTGCGGACCGCTCCTTCGTTGCCAAAGGAGTGGCATGACCAGCGCCGGACAGATCACGAAACGAGTCGTCCAGGATCGGCGCCGCGGGCGCAGATAGGCCGAGACATGAGGCGTTTACGAGCGGGACTCGACTGCCTCGGGCAAGCTCCTTCGACGTGCTCCTTACCCCTGCAATCCCAACCACCATCAGCTCAAAGAGATTCTCGTTTAGCTGGGTCCGCCGATCGGATCATGCATGAGCGTGGAAGAACGACAGGTACTCGCTGCGGATCATTCTTTCGACTTCGGGAACCGCACAGAAAAGGCGGTGGAGTGAGCGGCACTTCCTCGGCCGTTTCGCTGGGAGACTCGGATCTCGGTTCCGTGCACGCGCGCGATGTCAGATGCCAGTCGCTCGTGGCCGGGCTTGCCGGCTAAAACAGGCGAACCTACTGCGGTTCCCAGCGCCAGCCATTGTTGTTCTCGCAGATGATCGCCTCGCCATCGCCGGCGACTCCACTCATTCCGTGGTCTGCGTTCGAGCAGTACTCACCCGGCTCGTAGCACTTGCCCGTGCTGGTCAACGGATAGCAGCCGGTCGGCGTCGGTGCCGGTGTCGTCGGTGCTGGTGTCGTCGGCGTCGTCGTCGCCGGGGTCGTCGTCGTCGTCGGATTTGGTGTCGACTGTGCGCCCAGCAGATTCAGACCAGCCAGGAACTTCTTGCGGCCCTTCTCGTCGGTGTTCACGGCCGCGGTCACCTGCGCCGCCGGCACCGGGCCACCACTCGCGGCCAGCACGTCGTCGCGCAGCGTCCCATAGGCCGAAGCGATCAGCCCGAGCCCTTGGATGATCTCCTTCTTCGCCGTCGCCCCGGATGCCGTGGAGGCGGACTCGTGCGACACGCGCGACTTGAGCGTGCGGAGGTCTCCGACTTCGTGCTGCAAGGCACGCGTGAGCGGCATGACCTTGCCCTTCGGATATCCCTCCAGTCCGTTCGTCACCGCGCTCTCGTCCTTGACGATCTTCGGCGCGAAGCTGTTGAGGGTCTGCTTGAGCGTGTTATCGCTCGCCTGCGCGACGGCGATCGCGCCACCGAGACCCGCACAAAGTGCTACCCCGGACAGCAGCGAGAAACGACGAACTCCACGTGGCACGTGACTCCTCCTGATGATGGCACTTGTCCTCGCGGTTGGCTGCAATGCCTCGCGCCCGAACGTATGTCGACATTCTGGGGAAAACCTCTAGCCCCCACCGACAGCCACAGCCGACCCGCCAGCCGGCGTGAGCGTCGAAGCGATCGCCACGCTGGCTCGAGCGGCGTGATCGCGTACGTGGCGAAGGAATCGCGGCGCTAGCCGGCGCCCGGACGGCCGAAGCGATCGCGCCGCGATCGAGCCTGACGATCCGTATCCGGGCATCGTCCGCCGCGAAGCCGCAGACGTCGCGGCATCGACATGTCGCCGATGCGACAGCCAGCTGTACGTCACCGAGAACACGAACGCGATCGTGGGTGGGGTAGCAGCTCGGCACTAGCGGCTGGCGAAAACTGCGTCCCCGGCGGCCCGTTCGACGGACTCCTCCGCTCGGGCGAATGTTGTCGCGCGGGTTGTCGACGCACGTGGCCCGTTGACGCTCGAAGCGGTGATTCGGGTGGCGTGGACGGGTTTCGCGCCAAGAGCATCTGCGTGGTGCCGGCTGCTGACGGCGTTGGTTGCGGGTGTCAACGCTCGATAGAGGACCGGCCTCGGTTGCTTGCCGCATCGACGCGGGCGCGTGCTGTGGTGTCAGTCGGGCCCGGGCGGCGTCGGTGCCACCACGGCAGTCGGAGCCGACGATGCCGGCTGCCCAGCCCCGCCGGTGTTGCTCGCCACCTCCTGCACGCGGATCGTGTCGCCAACATCCCCGGCCGTGAGCGTGTACGTCTGGCCGGTTGCGCCACTGATGGGCGAGCACGACTGGCCGGACGGGTCGCAATCCTCCCACTGGTAGGTGTAGGCGGTCGGGCTGTTCGACCATACGCCATGCGACTCGGTCAGGGTCTGGCCTTGCGATGGCATGCCGGAGATCGACGGCACGGCGGTATCGAGCGGTGGGTCGGGCGGCGCCTGGAAGGACACCGCGTATGCGTGGCCGGCGTCGTCGAAGCGGCGCAGGAACGCCTGCCAAACGCCCTGGGCGTCGGAAACGGGCCTGGCCGTGGACACGGTGACCTCGACCAGTCCCTGCCGGTTCACGCCCGTCCAGTTGATGAGCGCTTGGTCCATGCGGTAGGGCATGTGTTGGAAGGCGCGAAGAGCGGCAATCGCGCGGAGCAGTCGTTGCCTCTCGGATTGCTTGTGCGGGAGGCGGTCCTGGCGGGTCACCACGCGCGGAGACTGCGCCGCGAAGGTGACGGCGGCACGCGGCCCGAGAGCCCGGGCGCCAAGTGCGCTGACGGGCGAGCCGTAGGCGTAGATCGGACCGGGCTCGCCGACCTGCTGGGGATTGCTCAGGGGAACGACGTAGCGGCGGACGCCATGGAGGGAATCCCCCTCGATCGTGACCAGGAAGCCGGGATACACAGCCTCGACGATCCCCGTATGCAGGCTTGTATCCACGGTCCATGGCCCGGTGCCGAACAGCACCGCATCGCCCGGCTGCGCCACGCCGCGCGGGCCTAGGACATAGGTGGAGGCTCGCGACCAGTCGTACAGATAGCCGGTGAAGCCGAGGCTCGGCACGGGCACACCGGCGTTGCGCCACACCCACGTCACGAACAGCGAACACCACGTCTCGCACGGCCCGAACTTGGTGCAGTAATAGCCTTGGTCGTGATAGCCGATCTGCTGCTCGGCCAACGACACGATGCGCTGGCGGATCGCCGTGGCGTCGGCGCTCCTGGCGCCGAAAAGCAAGGTCACCCAAAGCGCGACAGCACAAACCGCCGCGTGCTTGAGACACCGGTATGTCCACGCTGATCGCACGGGATCACGCTCCTCGGCTCCCGGCTACGCCACTCGACCGACGCACACCGTAACCGACGCCCGGCCGCCAGTGGTGACGATGCGGTAGCGAGAGCATCAGCTTGGTCTCAAACGCTCCGCAATGCTCTACAACTCCGACCAAAGCTCGCCGCAGTGATCGACGACGCCACCCCACACGCTCGATTTCCTGGCGCTCGTTCGCCGCAACGTTGCCCGATGTCCGGATCACCGCGCTGCGCGACACGCGGTCGGCCACGGCGGCCAAGGAGGCCCGCCGATCAGCGGGCCGTTGCCAAAGCCGGTGCCGCCGCCTCGCTACACGGAGCCCAAGCCCCACCTTCGTCCTCCGCAGGCTTGACCAGCACACGCCGCGCAACCCGGATGAATCCGCGACGCGTTGCGGACAGCTCAGGTCACCCGACCGCGTCGCCGGGGCGTGGCTGCTCCGCCGCCTTATCTGTGCGATCGTCCGAACTTCGTACGAGCCGGCGATCGTTTGCGTGGCATCGGGATCGTCCGCCACGGCCAGCGACGGACGAGTGCTCCTCCCTTGGAGCACTCGATTCGTCTCGAGTGAGTCGCCGATGAATGCGATCGCCAGATGCGCGGGCTGCGGATGCTTCGATGAGCACCCTTCTGGGCGAGTGGATTCACGCGATATAGCGATCGCGCGGTCGATTGGGCCTGGACCTAGGGCACGCCTACGCAAAGCCCGCGTGGGCGCGCGCTGCTGACATATCGTTCAGTCAAGTCGTCTCAGGCGGTCGTCGAGACTGGCGCAAAGTAATCCACCAGCATCGACGACGGGCCGACGTGACGCTGTGCTGTCGAGTGACCTTCGCCGGCGAAGCGCTGACCTGGGCGGCGGCCTCAGCGCTCGCTCTCGTGTACGACCACCCGGCTTCGACCACGAGGGACCTCGCCGTAGACGCGGTACAGACGGCCCCCGTTGGGAAAGTTGATGCTCTCGTCGACCGAGAGCATCTGGGCGACGGCCTGGTACCGGCGGACGGCGGCGGGGCTCTTCTTCAGCTCGATGAGGAACTTGTAGTACGGCGAGCCGATCTCGGCGCTGATGACGCCGCCACTCGGACCGGTCACGCCGACCGGGACGTCGCCGACCCAGACGCGGCTCGGATCGAGGCTCCAGCGCCGTGCCAGCGCCTCGACGCGGCCGAGCGCCACCCTTTCTCCGGTGCGGCCGATCTGCGACGGCGTCGCCCGGGGATTGCCGGTCCGCGCGGCGCTGATAGCGTCGCGGTAAGCCGCCGCGAGATCGTCGACGAACCCCTGGACCCGCTTCCCCACGGGCGGGAGGCGCGCGCCGGTGGCAGCCGCACCACGGCCCCCTGCTGGAAGGCGCTGGATGACGGGCCCGCGCGAGGAGGCCGCGGGCCCGGCCCCCGGGTCATGGGGCTGGACGACGACAGGCAGGAGGAAGAGGTTGTCGGTCTGGGGCTCGTCAGGCTCGTTCCGCGCAGCCGCGTCCTCGATCGTGTTCACGACGTTGAGGACGACACCGTAGGTCTGGACGGCCAAGGTGGCGGCCTCGGCCGGATCGATGTTGCGCAGGAAACCGGCCTTTCCGGCGGTCTGTCCGCCTATCAGCTCGACGGCCTCGCCGGCGAGATCGCTGCGCGGGCCGATTGATGGCGCGGCGGAGTACGCCATCGCCATCGCCATCAGCTCCTGGCGGATGATGTCATCCATCAATTGGACGTAGTGCTCCTCGGCTCGGTGCAGATCGTCTCCGTGCTGCATGAAATAGATCATGTCGCGCCAGAACGACTCCGATGCCGGCTTTCCGAGCTCCCGGATCTGGATGCCGGCGGCGCTCACCCAGACGAACACGCCGGCGCGGGCCACGTAGTTCCACATCCAGCTCACATCTGGCGGCTTGTCCGTCCACACGAAGGTCGGGACGGGCATCAGCGGCAGCGCGATCCCGGCCACGTACAGTCCCGGTTTCAGGGTCCGCAGCGCGTCCGCGCCGGTCATTCCGAGGGCCGGGACGTAGGTCTCGTTGTGCCTCCGATTCGCTTCGCGCGCGGCCTCCTCCTGTTCCTCGCGCTTCCACGTGTCCTCCTCGAATTCCTCGCCCCCCGAGAGGATGCGCATTTCGACCTGATGTCCGAACTCAGTGAGCTCCGACTCATGGGCTGCCAGGGAGTCCGTCCAGCGCAGCGTCCACTGCAGGCTGAAATAGTCCCCGCGGTCGTGCGCCCGGGTCGGCTCGAGGGAGAAACTGGCCGGCAGCGTCCGAGTCCGAAACAGCGCAGCGGCGAGCTTGTTACGGGACACCAAGCCCCGGAACTCGAAACGCCAGCCCTTGCGCAAGACGTCGGCTTGGACCCGGACCTCAGGCAGGCTGGGCCTCTCCGGCGCCGAAGCGTTGTGGGCGGGAGGCGCGGGAGCGCGTTGGACGCCGAGCGCCCCCCGCTGCGGCCGCGACGCGCCTGCGCCGGCCGCCGGAGCTGGGCACACCACCGGCCACGTCTGTCCGGCCGCCGCCGGACAGACGGCCGACCAAGCTAGCCGTCGCGTCGGCCTCGCGCTCAAGCGCGTCGTACTCGGGCGATCCGTCCTCGAGCCGCGGCGGCGCGGAGCCGGGGCCCGCCTGCTGGACGACATGGGCAAGCTCGTGAGCGAGGAGCGCGTCGCCTGCGGTGGTGCCTGGCCGGTACTGGCCGGATCCGAGCGCGACGTGCCGGCCGACGGTGAAGGCGCGGGCGTCAAGACGCGCGGCGAGCGATGCCGCCGTGCCGTCGATGTGGACGCGGACGTCCGAGAGGTCACGTGCGAAGAGCGGCTCCATCCGCGAGGGCACGTCATGGTCGAGCGCCTCGCCGCTTCCGAGGTCCTGCAGCACCGCCCCCGGATCGGGAACAACCGGGATCTGGGACGGGCGCAGCCGACCGCCGGCTGGCGTTGCCGGGGCCCGCTGCAGCACGACCCGGGACGGCCGTCTCCCGCGGAGCACAGTCGCGGTCGTGCCGTCGCTATGAACCTCTCGGCTCGTCTGGAAGATCACAGCTCGACCTCGCTGTCGGGTGGCAACGCTAACACATGCTCCCGACCGCGCCGCCGATGCGACTCGCGTCGAAACGTCCGAAACCCGCGGCTGTGTTTGGCGTGTCCGAATACCGGCTCGATCCTCTGTAGCGCCGCCGGCAGGGCTCGTGACTGGAGCGACCGTCCTGCGCTCTGCTCATCGCGCGCGAAGGAGGTTCGCAACATGCTGCGAAGAATCTGCTCGGAGCCGAAGTGCCCGCTCGCGTCGAGTCTCCTGCAACGAGACGGTAAGGACGAGTGAGCAGCTCAGGACGACCGGCGAGCTACCTAGGCGACGCCACGCCGTCGCCCGCGGTCGCGTCGCGAGCGGTTGGCGCGAGATGCGATCGTGCGCGAATGGACCTGAGGTGATCGCAGCGGCGAGACGATGGTCTGGTCAATCATCGTCTGAGGGAGGACCTTATGCCATCCACCGTGCTCGCGGATATTGCTGGCCGGCGTCGCTCACCCGCGACCTTGCCCGCCTTCCATGCTGGGCAGCCGCCCCGCAACAAGGGCCTCCGCTACCCGCCGACCCACCCAGCGTCGAGGAGATCATCGCCGTCATGCACGCCTGCGGCGAGGACGCCGAAGGCGTGAGACTGCGCGGCCTAATCGTCGTGCTCTGGCGCGCTGGCCTACGGGTGAGCGAGGCGCTCGCGCCGATGGACGAGCGTGCGGACTGACGGGCTGGGCTGACGTGCTTGGTGGCGGCGGGCGTGTGCGTTTGCACCAGGTCGCTGGCGCCGGTTAGGCTCGTCGCCGGGACCGGGCGTGAAAGACGAATCAACTGGACAGCGGTTGGTGAGGCGTGCGATCTGGGCGGCGGTGTCGCTGATCGGAGCGCTGGCTGCTGCCGTGGGCGCGCTCGGGGTCTGGTCGGCGTCGGCGAGCACGGTCAGCGGGCCGAGCTTCGGTAGGACGATCGAGCTGGCACCGGTCAGCGGGCGGGTGTTCGTGCGCTTGCCGGGGGCGTCTCAGTCGGTGGCGCTCGTGCGTCAGATGATGGTACCGGTCGGATCGCGCGTCGACGCGACTCGCGGCACGGTCGATCTCACCTCTGAGGGTCCCGGCGTGGCCGGACTCCAGAACGGCGTGTTCGGCGGCGGCGCGTTCATCGTGCAGCAGCCCCGCAGCGGCCAGACGGATCTGATCCTGACCGGCGGGACGCGCCCCGCCGTGTGTGGGTCCGGGCGGGGGAGCTCGGCCCGGGCTGCCAGCGTATCGCCGCGGGTGTTGCGGTTGCTGCACGCCAGTGCCCGCGGGCGGTTCACGACTAGCGGGCGCTACGCGGCGGCCACGGTCCTCGGCACGATCTGGACCACGGCCGACACGTGCGCCGGAACGACGATCTCCTCCGAGAAGGACACCGTCGATACGACGGCGACCACGCTCCCGGAGTCGGTGCACGTGCCGCTGACGGCGGGCGAATCGGTCACCTACCGGTGCGCCACGCGCGCCGCAGGCCCGGTGAGAAAGGCGTACTGCGTCGTGGTCCTGACCTCGAACGCGCCGGCGCCGAACCAGCCGGCCTTCTCGACATTCCTGGCCACGACCAATCCCGCCCAGTCGGCCCAGCTCTGCGTCCAACCGCCGGGCGCCGCCACGCCAGAGTGCACCACTTACCCACTGTCGCATCCCACCGACCTCGGCCTGCGTGACCTCAACGTCGCCTGCCCCGCCAGTCAGGGTCCTGGCCTCTATCGGATCGCCTACCGTCTCGACGGGGTGGCGCTCGGCTCTGCGTTCGATTATCAGGCGCCGCACATCCGGTTGGGGCACGGGCCGTGCCAGAGCTTCCTCGGCCAGTTGAAACAGGGGCCGGACACGGCCGTCCTTCACGCGAACGTCAAGCTCGTGAACGACTACTCGTTGCTCTCGCCGGCGATCGCGCAGTGGCTCGGACTGGCACTGACGCCGACGGGCGCTCCCGGCTCAGAGCAGGTGCAGGGCATCGTCTATGCCGACCAGAACGGCGCCCCCGGCGCGCTCGTCGCGGCGACGAAGCCGGTGACAATCCGCCGCACGAGCGCGTCAACGCTCTACCCGCTGTTCTTCGGCCAGCCGCTCCACCTAAGCCCAGGCACCTACTGGCTCGGGCTGCTGACAGGCGGCGACTCAGGCGTCGCTGGAGTCCTCGTCTTCCCAACTCCACACTCAGCGCCGGCGAACACCAACATCTTCGCCGCCGGCCCCAGCAACCCGTTCGGGCCGATCGCCAGCGTCGCCAACGCCCAGATGACGCTGCTCCTCCACTACCAACTCGCGCCCTAACGGGCGGGACGGGTGTTCCGCTGCGGCTGTCTCGGCAGATAGAGAGTTGGCCGCGCCTTTTCGAGCATGGCGAGGGTCCCGACGGGCCGAGCCTGACGAGCGCGCGCCTGGCGATCCGATCGCCGTAGTGGCTGTCGGCGGACGCGCGGTCCGTCGCCCAAGCGCTCGTGCACCACGCGGCGGCCCGAGGATCAAAGGGATCGCGCGGGCCGCGGCAGCCGGATGCCGGACGTTGGCGAATGTCAGAAGTCCGCATCGGCGCAGCGGACGCCTCCTCTTCGCGCAGGGCGCAAGCACGAGGGGGCAGTCCGGCACGATTCTTCGATTTCTTAAATGACCTACTAAGTGAGCGCGACGCCGCCGCGGCTCACGCGCCTGGCGCTCGATACTCAACCGAGCGCTTCGCTGCGTTGTCGACCTCCTCAGGTGTCAGGAGCACGACCGTTCTTGTAGTCACGGCGCCGGACGAGTTCACCGCAAGCGCCAAAGCTGCCGCGCTCTCGTTGTCCGGAAAGTCTGCGATCACGAAGACATCGTGGTCACCGAACCCAAAATGGAAACTCTCGAGGTGCCCGCCGACACTCTCCACGGCCTTCGACACCGCCCCCTTGCGCGCGGTACCTCCCTCGTTCTGAACCCCTTTGACGCCCTGCGAGGTGAGCGACGCTTCGATCAAGAACTTCGGCATTAGCCTTCCTCCTACTAGAGATTGGCGTTCTGGCAACCCTTGCACTCCACCGCTGGGGAAGCAACCGCGCCTCGTTGGTCGCATTTCGGGCGGAGCGGAGCTGCTTTTCGATGTCGCCGCTTGAGCGTGAACGCCCGCTCTCGCGGGTGGCGCTCCGCTCGCGAGTTGAAACGCGCCATGGCATGAATTCGAGCGTCGGGCGACCGCATCCCTTCGGGGGTCCGCCGCGCCTAGGTTGTCGCCTGTGCGATAACGCGGCCCAAGCGGGCCCGAGGACGAAAGCAGTCGTGCGGAGCCCGGCCGCGCACCCGTGGATCTGGTCGGATCGGACAGTCGCGTCTGGAGCAAGGGAGAAGGCCGGTGCGATTCTGTGACGCTTCACTTGACGGACAAGCAGGGGGTCGCCTGGCGCGGCAGGCCCCGGAAGGGTAGGTCGCCGCGACCTATGTGGATGGTGAGCGGTCGGGGCGACGACTACCACGCAGGGATTGATCAGACAGCACGAACGGGTGTCTTGTGCACGTATGATCCCGGCGGGGCCGTTGGTAAACGAAGGGTGCGCAGATGATTCGGCACGTTAAGGCTCGGTGCAGCGGTTCGCAGCGGGGAAGGGCTCGCCTGATCGGGCGGGTCATCACGCTCGGCTTGATGTTCAAGATGCGACTCGTTGTTGGGTTGGCTCTTGCGGCGACTGCTGCCGCTGGTGCCGGCGTGGCGCTCGCCGCGACCAGCACTCCACAGGTCCCGACGTTCTCTTTCAGCAAACACGTTGCGCGCGAACCGGCGACGATCGTGCTTGCCGAGATCGCCGCGCCCGAGCTCGCAGGTACGGGCTCGAAGTTGTCGCACCCTGGCGCGATTAGTTGGAAAACGTGGACGGCAAGGACCGCGACTGGCACTGGCGCTGCATGGGTTGACCCTTGCATCCCGAGTTGTGCGGATGATCGGTACGGGCGGTATCCGGTGACGATCACGCTGTCCAGGCCTGGCAGACTGGGCGGCCACTTGGTGTTCCGGAGGATCTCGCTGAAGTTCAGCGGGAAGAAGCCGCCCGGGGGTTTCCCCACTCGGATCTGGGTCGTGGTGCACACAGGCCGGTACGGGTTCGTGTTTGGGACGTAGCGCTGCCGTCACGTAGACGAAGCCACCCGGTGTTTCGCCTACGTGCTGACGCCGTCGACTACGGTGCGTTCCGCTCTGTCGGGCCGTTGAATCAGGGGGTGTTGTTGACCGGACTCACTCCGCCACGGCAGCAGCCAAGCCGACGCCGGACTTCGGACGGCGATGCGGATTCAGGCGTCGTGTGGTAGCGCTCCCGGACCATGCCGGCTCATCACTCTCACGAGCGCTTTTGCGCTCTGGCCGCTGTAAGGTGGGCCACTCCTTTAGACCGTATGGAGGACCGGCCTTTCGTGTGTCGAAGTGGTCGGCACTCCCCGCGCAGGCTGCGGGGTAAGTCTTCGCGCTGAGGATTGCGCCCTCGGCGCGGGGCCCGCAATCTACGAGAGGAGTGCCGATGCCTGACGGTATCCGTTGGGTCGGTCTGGACGTGCACGCGCGCGAGACGACGGTGGCGGTCTTTGACCAGGTGACGGGGGAGGTGTTGACCAGGCGGGTGGTGGGTCGGCCGCACGAGCTGGTGCCGTTGTTGCGGGAGGTTCCGCGGCCGGCGCGGATGGTGTATGAGGCGGGCCCGACTGGTTACGGGCTGGCGCGTCGTGCGCGGGCGGAGGGGATCGAGCTGGCGGTGTGCGCGCCGGGCAAGACCGAGCGCCCGGCGGCGGATCGGGTCAAGACCGATAAGCGTGACGCGATCCGCCTCGCCCGGCTGCTGGCCGCTGGGGAGCTGACGCTGGTCACGATCCCGTCGGTCGAGCGTGAGCAGCTGCGGGATCTGGTGCGTTGCCGGGAGGACATCCGCGCGGATCTGATGCGCGCGCGGCATCGGCTGGGGAAGTTCCTGTTGCGCCGCGAGATCTATTGGGAAGGAAAAGGTGAGGCGTGGTCGCGCAAGCATCGCTCCTGGCTGACCTCGATCCGGTTCGCCGATCAGGCCTCGCGGGCGACGTTCGCTGATTATCTACACGCCCACGACGTGCTGGTCGCGCGTCGCGACCAGGTCGAGGCCGAGCTCGGAAAGCTCGCGACCAGCGCGCCGTGCGCGCAGGCGGTCGCCCGGCTGCGGTGCCTGCGCGGGATCGACACGCTGACCGCGCTCGGGCTGTGCGCCGAGATCGGCGAGTGGGCCCGGTTCGATCACCCCGACCAGCTCGCCGCCTATCTCGGGATCGTCCCGTCAGAGCACACCACCGGCAGCCAACGCCGGCTCGGGTCGATCACCAAGGCCGGCTCCACCCACGCGCGGCGGCTGTTGATCGAGGCGGCCTACCTCGACCCGCCGCGGACCGGCGGTCGGTGAGCACCTCGAGCGCCGCCAGCGCGGGCAGTCACCGGAGATCATCAACATCGCCTGGCGCGCGCAGCGCCGCCTCAACGCCCGCTGGCGCCAGCTCAAAGACGCCCGCAAGAAACCCAATGGGATCGTCGCGGTCGCGATCGCCCGCGAGCTCGCCGGCTACTGCTGGGAGATCACCACCTGGACCGCACATCCGGACAGCGTTCCGCCGTCATCCCTGCCGGCGGGCGACCCCCTCACGCACACCACCCTCCAACCCCCGAAGCACGAGCAACAACACCCGGCAGAAGATGACCGCCGTCGAGTAACCCCAATCCTCAACCCTGTGGCGGCTGGCGAGGCGGCCCGAGCCTCCCGGCCTCGCGCACACCAGTCCGCGATTTGTCGCCTGAGCAACCCACAAGGGCCGCGCTCGACTTTAGACAGCGGACGTGCGACGAAAAGAAGGTCTTGGGGTACCCAGCCCCCGAATATGAGCATGACCGAACGTCGCGAACCCGCGGACGCCCGGACCGCCCCGCCAGCCGCCACCACACACCCCGCAACCCCAACCAAAACATGGCCATCAACCCGTACCCCTTGACAAACGTTCCTCCATATGGGCGACGAGACGCTCGCTGGCGCCTGCCTGGCGCGTGGATCCTATTGTCCCGACAGCGGCAGCCGGACCGGGCTGCTCGACGGCACTTCTCGTGGCTGCTTCTCGTGCAACGCAATCACGCGCATCTGTGAACGCAGCGAGCCTTCGGCGCCGGTCTGGCGTATGCAGCCGACGATGACCGCAAGATGGGAGCTCCCGCTGTCCTCGTGGCGAATACCAGGGCGGCCGGATCCGCCGACCCGGCTCTGCCCTGCTTCGCTGACTCCGCGGGTATCGCGGCAGTCGACCTCCGAGCGCTCAGGGGCGAGGGCAGCCGTGTCAGAGCGCTCGCTCGGCGCCGGCGATCGGGACGATCGAGGTGTCGCGCCAACGCGATCGGAAGCTCGGCGCCGGCGGGATGAGCAAGCAGACGTCAGCGGCCGTGCCACCGTGCGCCGCACGCGGACGGCAAGATGCTGCGTCGGGTGCTCTACTCGCGGATCGCACGGTTGATGAGCGGGATGGTCGTAGAGTGAGTTGCAGCGGATGTACCCCCCTGATCGCGCTTCTTCAACGAACGTCGCGGCCGACGGCGAGATTGCCGTCGCGGTTGGACGCGGAAGGGAAAAGAACGACGACGAGATCCACCTCGGCCTCGTCGTGACGCCGGCGCTCGACGCCGAGGACGTCGAGAAGCTCGTGCGCGATCTCGAGCGCGTGCTCGCGGAGCGCTACCCGGGGATCAAGTGGAAGATCACCGCGGTTCGCGAATCGTTGCTGCCGCCCCCGGCTGAGCTCGCTGAGCTCGTCGACGCCGCGCGCTCGCGGCTGCTGGACGAGAACTGGGACCTGGTTGTGCATGTCACGGAGCTTCCGCTGCGGATCTCACGCCGCCCGCTGCTGATGCACTCGAGCCCCTCCCATGGTGCGGCCCTGGTCTCGCTGCCTGCGCTCGGACCGCGGCACGAGCGGCACTTGGTCGAATCTGTGGCGGAGGCGGTGGGCGTGATCGCGGGTGACAGGGCCGCCGGTGGCGAAGGGAAGTCCGGCAGCCGGCGCGTCGTTCAACGCCGCGTGATCGTGCC
The DNA here is from genome assembly GCA_963755525.1 of uncultured Solirubrobacterales bacterium. Lineage (GTDB taxonomy): Bacteria > Actinomycetota > Thermoleophilia > Solirubrobacterales > Solirubrobacteraceae > Palsa-465. Next base: position 26,667 of record CAVWKC010000031.1, read on the forward strand.
GGTGAGCGAGCTTGGGGGGCCTGACTCGCTGGAGGGCTTGGCACTGACACATCGCGTCTTGACCGGGAATCTGCGGCTGCTCGCCGGGATGGTGCGCGCCAACCATCCGTGGCGGTTGACCACGCGTCTGTCCCGCGCGATGGTCGGCGCGCTTGGTGTCGCGACGTTCACGATCGTCACAGCCGACGTGTGGCGCATCGCCTCCGGGCTTGCCGCGCCGCGCATGGCGGGGGTATGCCTCGCGGCGATCGCGAGCGCAACCGCGACGTTGATCTTCGTGCACAGATTGTGGGAGCGCGCTACTCGCAGCCGCGTGCGGGAGCAGGCGATCCTGTTTAACATCGTCACGCTGATCACCGTCAGCTTCGGGATTCTTGCGCTCTACGCGGGCGCATGCCTGATAGCGCTTGCCGCGGCCGAGCTCATGCTCGAGCCGTCGCTGATGTCGGCGCAGATCGGTCATCGCTCGGACTTTGCGGACTACCTGCGCCTGGCGCTGCTCGCCGGCGCGCTGGCCACCGTCGGCGGTGCGTTCGGCGGAGCGCTCGAGAGCGACGCGGCCGTCCGCGAAGCGACCTACGCCTACCGTCACCACCAGTCCTGAGCGGGACTACCAGCGGCCCCGATCCCCCTATTCGGAGCGCCGGGCGCTGCTCGAGGAGCTAGCGCTCGCCGGTTGCGTGGCGGACGCCGGCGAGCGTGGTGGTCGAGCGCAGTGAGGATTTCGTGGCGGGTGGCGAGGAGCTCGGTCTTGCGGGGATCGTGGCCAAGCGGCTCAGCTCGACGTACATCCCCGGGCGCCGGTGTACGGCCTGGGTGAAACACGACCTCCACCGCGAGGAGCGCCTCGCGATGACCGGGGTTCGGCGAACCAGTGATGCGGTGGCCAGGGCAGTGTTCGTGGCGTAGGGTACGGATAGGCCGATTCACGGCACCAAACGCGCGCGCCAGGAGGTCTGACATGGCGACGAACGATCCTTTCGGCGACTTTCGGCGCGGCCGGAGTAGCCTGTTCGACGAGTTCCTCTCGGAGTTCTTCGACCGGCCATTCGGCATCGAGGGGGCTACGGGCCGTACCGGCACGCGAACGTCCGCGCCACTCGCGCGCCGGCCAGTCGAGCAGGTCGACATCACGCAGTTCTTCTCGGATGCGACGCGCGAGCTTCTACGGCGCGCGGCGCAGCTGGCGCTCGACTGGGGCTCCCTCGATCTCGACACCGAGCACCTGCTGTGGGCGGCAATGCAGGACGACCTCGTCGCGCAGATCGTCCGCCACGCCGACGGTGATCCCGCCGCGATCGCGGCGCAGGTCGAAGACGAGGCGCAGCGCGGGGGACGGACGGACGTGGCGCCGTCGCTCTCGCCCGAGGCCAAGGCCGCGTTGCTCCGGGCGTACGACGAGATGCGCGAGCTGAACTCGTCGTATCTCGGACCCGAGCACGTGCTGCTGGCGCTGGCGCGGGACACGGAGTCGGACGCCGGGCGTCTGCTGGCGCGCTTCGGCCTGTCGCACACGGCGCTCCGCGGAGCCGTGATCCGCGGCGTCACGCGTACTGACGAGGGCGGGAGGCCGGCTAGCCAGACGAAGACGCTCGACGAGTACAGTCGCGACCTCACCGAAGCGGCCCGGCAGGGCAAGTTGGATCCGGTGATCGGTCGCGCCGACGAGATCGAGGAGACGATCGAGATCCTCTCCCGGCGCACGAAGAACAACCCTGTGCTGATCGGCGACCCAGGCGTGGGAAAGACGGCGATCGCGGAGGGCATCGCCCAGCGGATCGTCAACGATGAGGTGCCTGAGACGCTCGCGGGCAAACGGCTGGTGGTTCTCGACCTGGCCGGCATGGTCGCGGGCACGAAGTACCGCGGCGAGTTCGAGGACCGCCTCAAGTCGGTGATCGATGAGGTGACCGACCACGGCGACGACCTCGTCCTGTTCATCGACGAGCTCCACACGGTCGTGGGGGCGGGGGCGGCCGAAGGCTCCATGGACGCTTCCAACATGTTGAAGCCGGCGCTCGCACGCGGCGACCTTCGCGTAATCGGCGCCACGACAGTCGACGAGTACCGGCGCAACATCGAGAAGGACGCCGCGCTCGAGCGCCGCTTCCAGCCCGTGCTGATCGACGAGCCGTCGGTCGAGGAGACGATCGAGATCCTGAACGGACTGCGCGACCGCTACGAGGCGTACCACCGCGTCCGGATCAGCCCAGAGGCCCTGGTGGCGGCGGCGGAGCTGTCGGACCGCTACATCACCGACCGCTTCCTTCCGGACAAGGCGATCGACCTGATCGACCAGGCCGCGGCGCGGGTGCGTATCCGCGCGAAGACCAAGCCGGCGGACCGCCGCGCGCTCGAGGGGAACATGGCCCGCAACGAGCGTGAGCGCGATCAGGCCGTCGCGGCGGAGGACTACGAGCGGGCGAACACGCTGAAGGCGCAGATCGAGGGGCTACGTGAGGAGCTGGACGAGACCCGCTCCGGCGGACGCGAGCGTGCCGCCGAGGTGCTCGCCGACGACGTCGCCGAGGTCGTGTCGCGCCGGACCGGGATCCCGGTCTCACAGCTGACCCAGGAGGAGCGCGAGCGGCTGCTCGGCCTCGAGGCGCAGATCCACGAGCGCGTGGTCGGGCAGGATGAGGCCGTCGAGGCAGTCGCCCGCGCGGTACGGCGCGCGCGCGCCGGGCTCGGCGATCCGAACCGGCCGGTCGGCTCGTTCCTATTCCTCGGGCCGACCGGCGTCGGCAAGACCGAGCTCGCACGGGCGCTCGCCGAAACGCTGTTCGGCGACGAGGACGCGATGGTCCGGTTCGACATGAGCGAGTTCCAGGAGCGCCACACCGTGTCGCGCCTGGTCGGCGCGCCGCCGGGCTACGTCGGCTACGAGGATGCCGGTCAGCTGACCGAGACCGTGCGCCGGCGTCCTTACTCGGTGCTGCTGCTCGACGAGATCGAGAAGGCGCATGCCGACGTCTTCAACATCCTCCTGCAGCTGCTCGATGACGGACGCCTCACCGACGGCCAGGGCCGCACCGTCGACTTCCGGCACACGGTCGTGATCATGACCTCGAACCTGGGGGCCGACCGCATCCAGGCGCACGCCCGGCGCAACGAGTCGTTCGAGGAGCTGAAGGACGAGCTGATGGACATGCTGCGGCAGACCTTCAGGCCCGAGCTGCTTAACCGGATCGACGAGATCATCGTGTTCCGCTCGCTTGACCGAGATCAGCTCATGCAGATCACGCGGCTGCTGCTCGGGCGGGTCGCGCGGCGAATGCGTGCCCAGCGCGTGGAGCTAGAGGTGTCGGACGAGGCCGTCCAGTACCTGGCGAACGCCGGCTTCGACCCACAGTACGGGGCGCGCCCGCTGCGGAGAGCCATCCAGCGGCTGTTGGAGGACGAGCTCTCGGAACGGCTGCTCGCTGGCGAGATCGAGCCCGGCCAGCGCGTGCGGGTCGACCTGCGTGATGGCCGGCTCCACGTGGAGACGGTGCCCGAGGCGGAGGCGGGGCGGTTGGACCATTCCGACAATTGAGGGCGGAGTGCCAATGCGGGGGTGCCGCCCCGCCTGGCCGAGCGGTAGCACGAGCACATCGACCCGCTCTTCCGAGACTCTCGGTCGGCCGGCGGAGCAGCGGCCCGGCATGACGTAATCGTCGCTATCGAGGCTCTCGCTCGGGACGATGACCAGCAATCTCATCGTTGTCAGGAAAGTGCTGCTCGAGCCCGACGATCCGGACCTCCGCGGCGCCCCCGGGAGCAACGCTACCGCCCCCACCGCAAACGAGCCACCGTGTCGATGCCGTGGCTCTGCTCAGCGCGAGCGCTTCCGGACCACAAGCAACGACGCATCCCATGCCCCGTCTCGAACGATCAGCCCACCGCCGTCCGCACGATCGCTTCTGCGCTTCAGTTGGAGCACAGCTTCCGAGCGCAATCGCGTTGAGAGCATCACGCGCGGAGACCGAGCCGCGCGACCGCAATGCGACCGGGAGCGATCGTCCGCGTCCGGACCCGCTTATCTGTGCAGTCGGCCCTTGTCAACTTTTCCGTCGGTGGAAGTTGTTGACCGAGGTGGTTCCATGGGGCCACTAGTTGTGATGCAGCGCCAGTGGCGGCGCTCTGTCACCCGGTGGGCGGCCCGGAGGGCCGAGCGCGAAGCGCTTGACAGGCGCCGTGCTGACGCTAGTTGTTGGGTGTGCGCGCGGGCGCCCATGCTTATCTTGGTCCACGGCCTTTGGGTTGGCTCCCGGCCGGCGACATGATGGTGATGGGTTGTGGTTCCCGCTGGGGGAAGTGCGGTGCGGACGCTCGGTCTTTGCAGGCCGTCCACGCGGACGTGGCGGCAGCGGGTTCTCGGGAGCTGGCCGCGTGCATCGGCTGACGTGGGGCGTGGCGCGCACGACCGGGGAGGGGTCATGCGGGCTGGAGCCCCGCCTCGCCGAGTTCTCGGAGCGTGTGGTAGCTGCGCTTGAGCAGCTTGCGCGCGATCGCCAGGCACGCGCGCTTGTGCCCAAGCCGCTGGGCGGCTTGGAGGTAGTAGTCGCGGTCGGGCGAGCCGGTTCGGCTGGCGGCCTGGGCGGCCTCGTATAGCGCCCAGCGCAGCGTCGGCGGTCCCTGCCGGCTCAGGTGCCCGGGTGAGCGGCGTTGATCGGACTGGTACACGGTGATGTCCAGGCCGACGTAGCGGACGGCGTGGCGCGAGGAGCTGAACCGGCGGCAGTCGCCGAGCTCTGCGAGGATCGCGACCGAGGTCAGCTCGCCGATCCCGTAGTGGGCCATCAGCGCCTTGCAGCCGGTCTGGCGGCGGGCATACGCTCGTAGCTCCTTGTCGATCGGCGGGAGCTGGGCGTCGAGCGCATCGATCATCCCTAGCCCGACTGCGATCTGCTCGCGCGCGGTCTGGGGCAGCGGCGCTTGCTCGAGCCAGGCGCGCCCCTCACCGGTCAGCAGCACAATGCCGGGGCGTCGGATCCCGTGGTGGTAGAGCACCGCGTGGATCCGCTGTTGCCACTCACCGCGATCATCGATCAGCGTATGCCGTAGCCGCACCCGGGCGCGGAGATCGAGCAGATGCTCCGGTGGGATCCAGCACTCGGGCAGCTTGCCAATCATCAGCAGCTCACGCAGATGCCTGGGGAGTGTCACAAGGTCTGTGTAAGGCACGAGCGAATGGAGCCTCATGCCTTCAACCCGAGAACAGAAGATCTCATTTGAGCGAGCTTGCTCTGATCGGTCCGGTGCCGGCGGCGAGCCGCTAGGCGAGCCGCCGGCACCCCCTCTGAGGAGCGCGGAAGCCTCACGGCCCTTGAGCGAGGAGTTGGTCGAGGAGGCGTTGGGTCGGGCCCGGCTGGGAAGATCGGTGGCGGAGATGAGCGGCGAGGAGCGCGAGGAGCTGATCGATGCGCTGTTGGATCGGCTCCGGGTCGGGCGCGAGGAGCTGCCGGATGAGCTGCGCGAGCGGCTGCTTGACGGGATGATCGATCAGCTGATCGCCGGCAAGCGGGGCGAGCGCGAGATCCTCGGCCAGGACGGCGTGCTCGGCGAGGTCACCCGCCGGATGGTGCAGCGGGCGCTCGAAGAGGAGCTGACCGAGCATCTGGGCTATCCGGCCGGGCACGCGCCGCCGGGCGGCGCGGGCAACTCGCGCAACGGCGGCACGCCCAAGACGCTTTTGACCGACCAGGGCCAGGTCCGGATCGACACCCCGCGGGATCGCAGGAGCCGGTTTGAGCCGCAGCTAGTCCGCAAGGGGCAGCGCCGGCTGGCCGGGCTGGACGAGAAGATCATCGCCCTGTACGCCGGCGGGATGACCACCCGCGAGATCGAGACCTACATCTCAGACCTGTACGGGCCCGGCGTCAGTCGGGAGACGGTCAGCCGCGTCACCGCCGCGGTGCTCGAGGACGCCAAGGCGTGGCAGACCCGGCCGCTCGAGCAGATCTACCCGATCGTCTATCTGGACGCCCTGGTGATCAAGATCCGCGACGGGCACGCGGTCAGAAACTTCGCGTGCTACCTGGCGATCGGGGTCAACCTCGACGGCGACCGCGACGTGCTCGGTATGTGGTTTCAGAAGACCGAGGGCGCCAAGTTCTGGCTGGGAGTCCTGACCGATCTGAAGACCCGGGGCGTCCAGGACGTGCTGGTCTGCTGCGTCGACGGGCTCAAGGGCTTCCCCGAAGCGATCGAGGCCGTCTTCCCCCACGCCTGGGTGCAGACGTGCATCGTGCACGCCGTCCGCGCGGCGCTGCGGTTCGTGCCCTACAAGGACAAGAAGAAGGTCGCCGCCGACCTGCGCAAGATCTACACCGCCGCTGACCGAGACCACGCCGAGCGGGAACTCGAGCGTTTCGCCGAGACCTGGGATCCGAAATACCCGATGATCTCCGCCTCGTGGATCGAGAACTGGGAGCGGATCGTCCCCTTCCTCGCCTTTCCGCCCGACGTCCGCCGGGCGGTTTACACGACGAACACGATCGAGGCGCTCAACCGCCAGATCCGCAAAATCATCAAGACCCGCGGCAGCTTCCCCGACGAGGACTCAGCCCGCAAGCTGCTCTACCTCGCGATCACCCGCGCCCAACAAAAATGGAGGCACGCCTACAACTGGAGCTCAGCCCTCACCGCCTTCCGCATCCACTTCGGCGATCGCATCCCCGACGGCGCAATCTGACAGTCACACCTTGACCACACAGGAGCAACAGTTACACTAACTCAATAGGCTTACACAGGAAGTGTGACGCCCTCGATGCCTGGCGTCCGCCCGGTCGGTCTTCGGCCGCTTCTTGTTACCGCGCAGCGCGCTCGTCTGCGCCGGCTCGGCGAGATGCACCCGAGCGCCCACCGCCTGTAGCTCCTCGACCACGAACCGCCACCCGGTCGTCGCCTCCAGCGCCACCTCGAGCTCCTGACCGGCGAACCGCGCCAGGAACCGGCACACCGGCTCTCATGCGCCGGCGCTATCCGCGACCGTCCGATCTCGCCCGTCTCGGTATCGATCCACTCAGCGGTGATCTGCGCCCGATGCTGATCCATGCCCATCACGATCGTCATACCCTCATCGCTCCTCGCGTCGAACACCGCACGCAGGCAGCGTCCAGCCCGACTCACCGCATACCGTGAGTCCCGGTCGGTCCTCTGTTCGAATGACCGGCCGCGCGGCTGGTACCCGCGCGCGCCTTCAACCCATGTCGTTCGACACGGAGGACCGGCCACCTGCGCCGGCCGCCACGCCGTTACTGCTCATGTCATCTTTGATGTCCAGAGGCGTCCGTCGGCGCAGATCCCGACAGCCCCCTTTGCGATTGCGGGAGTCGCCGGTGTGCTTGCTCCCAGCCTGACCGCGACGACCTGCTGCGCACCTGACTCTCGCTCGCGTGGGCGAGCAGCCACCCTCGTCAACGCCGACGTCGCTCCCGGTCCGGACGATTTGGGGAAGGGCGGCGGCGGTCTCGGCGGCGACGCCCGATCAGTTGTGGAAATCGTCCAGACCAGCAGCGTCGTCGAGCGCCGCTGGCGTGGCTGCTCACGCAGGCGGAGCGGAAGCCGCCGAGCGCTGGCCACGCGGTCGGTCGCCGGCTGCTGGATTGCACCAATTCGGTTCACGTACATGTGGCGAACCGGGTGGCCGCATCAGGCGTTTATGTGCAGGTGGTTTGTGAACGTGCCGTGGTTGCTGGGGATTGACGTCGTTCGTATGTGATCGACGTGGGCGGCAGGTCCGGCTTGGTTGGCGGGTTGACGAGGTACGAAAGAAACGAACAAAGTCGCTGCCGAGAGCGCGAGCTGAGAGCGCCCTCCCCCCTGGACTTGGATGATGGTGGCGCCGGCGGCGGGGCCGTCAAGGTCGCTTCGCTCCCTGTCCCTCGCTTCGCTCGGTGAACTGCCCCGCCGTCCGGCGCGATGCTCCGCCCAAGTCCAGTGGGGAGGGGGGCTGCGGCCTGCCGCTGCCCGGGAGCAGCGCGCGGGGAGAACCCAGTCCCGCCGTAACGTCGTTCATGTCGATAACAACCCCACATAACGGCCGCGCCAAGCGCTCAAAACGCCCGTTCGTTCACGTGATTCACGGCCCCACCGCACCTGCACATAAACGCCTGAAGCAGTCATGCCGGCATGGCTGCCGCTCCGTGCAGAGAGGGGCAGTGTGAGTAATACTGCCGGGAGGGCGACAAAGGGGAAGTGGCGCCGGCTGTCCGTATCGCGATGTGATTGGAGACGATTGCGACTCGCCGGTTCACTTCGCTGTTCGGCGGCGCCGGTAGTCGGAGCTAGACCCGCTCCACGTCCAGCTTCAGGAAGTGGGTCGCGCACGAGATGCACGGGTCGTAGTTGCGGATCGCCTGCTCGCACTGCCACTGCAGTTCGTCATCGGAGAGGTCCAAGTGCCCGGCCACAAAGCGGTACAGGTCTTCCTCGATCGCGCGTTGATTCTGAGACGTGGGCGGAACGATGCGCGCGTTTCGGATGGCGCCCGAGGCGTCGATCTCGTAGCGGTGCCAGAGGATTCCGCGCGGGGCCTCGCTGACGCCGTAGCCGATGCCATCGCGCGGCTCGAGCGCGATTGCTGGGGGGTCGGGCTGTTCATAGGCATCGATCAGGCGTAACGCCTCTTCGATCGCATACAGCAGCTCCACGCCACGCACGATGATGCTCTGGAAGGGGTTGCGACACGACGGCCCGAGTCCGGCGTCGCGAGCGGCGTCACGAGCCATCGGCGACAGCGTGTCGAAGCCGAGGCTGTAGCGCGCGAGTGGCCCGACCATGTACGAGCCGCCGTCGCGCAGGCGACTGTGCAAGGCATTGGAGTGCGGCACGTGCTCCTCGACAAAATGCTCATCAAAGGCTTCTGCCGGAATGTCGAGACCGCTGCTTGAAACGATTCGCCCGCGGTCGATCGGGTAGCGCCCGTCGTCATCCTGGAGTGCGACAAACTCGTAGTCGCGCTCGAACTCGGGCATCGTGAGCGTGCCGGTGAGCGCGATCGTCTCGAGTGTGTCCTCGAGCGCGCGCTGCAGCGGCTCGACGAGCGGCTGCAGTTCGTCCCGGCTGGGGGCGCGGTAGAACCCGCCGGTCCGTGGGTTGATCGGATGCTCGGCTCGGCCACCGAGCGTGATCAGCAGCTGGTTGCCGGCTTTGCGCGTGGCCAGCCCGCGCTCAACCAGCGCTGGATGGTCGGCGGCCATGTGAATCGCGCTTTCGTAGCCCAGGAAGTCGGGCGCGTGAAGCAGGTACAGGTGCAGTGCGTGGCTTTCGATCCACTCCCCGCAATACAGGAGGCGGCGTAATTCACGGATCGGACCGTCGACGTTGACACCGCATGCCTGCTCGATCGCGAGACAACCGCTCGTCTGGTAGGCGACTGGGCAGATGCCGCAGATGCGGGCCGTGATGTCGGGCACTTCGGTGTAGGAGCGCCCTTTCAGGATTCCCTCGAAAAAGCGCGGCGGCTCGTAGATGCGCAGTTGCACCTCGAGGACGTCGCGCCCGCGGATGCGGACGCTCATGGCGCCCTCGCCCTCGACGCGGGCAAGAGCGGCGGTGCTGATGCGACGGCTGCGAGGCTGGCGCTCAGGCGTGGCTGTCATGGCGCTCACTTTCGCGTCGGAAGGCAGGCGCGCCGGCGTTGAACGTCCGGTACACGCGAACGAGGTCGACGTCGTCAACGTCCAGCTTCCGGAACCATGTGGTCAGAGAGCTGGTGTTCGGCGACTCCATCGGCCCGAAGCAGCCGTAGCAGCCGCGGTTGAACGACGGACATATGGCTCCGCAGCCTGCATGAGTCACGGGACCGAGGCACGGCGTGCCGTGGGCAACCATGACGCACACGTTGCCGCGCAGCTTGCATTCCTGGCACACGCTCGAGGCGGGGATGGCCGGCTTGCGGTTGCCGAGCGCGGCGCGGACTACCTCCAGCAGCTGGTACTTGTTGACCGGACACCCCTGTAGCTCGAAGTCAACAGGCACATGAGCGCTGATCGGTGTGGAATACTCGAGTGTGTGCACGTACTCCGGTGAGGGGTAGACCGCAGTGACCAGGTCCTCGACGTCGGTGAAGTTGCGCAGGCCCTGAATCCCGCCTGCGTTGGCGCACGCGCCGATCGTCACCAGTCGGCGAGAAACTCGCCGTACCCGGTGGATGCGCTCGGCGTCCTGCTCGGTGGTGATCGACCCTTCCACCAACGATAGGTCGTACGGTCCCTCGACCTCCGCTCGCGATGCCTCGAGGAAATAGGCGATGTCGACTTGGCCGACGAGCTCCAGCAACTCATCTTCGCAGCTGAGCAAGCTCAGCTGACACCCGTCGCACGAGGAGAACTTCCACACAGCCAGCTTGGGCTTGACCGCAGGCTCGGTCATAGCTCCGGCACCTTCAGCCACGGCTCGACCTCGTCGTAGCGCACCACCGGCCCCTCCCGGCAGATGAACCTCGGACCGAACTGACAGTGGCCGCATTGTGCGATCGCACAATGCATGTTGCGCTCCATCGAGATGTAGAGACGTTCAGGGGGAAGGTTGCGCGCTTTCAGACTTAGGGCGACGAAGCGCAGCATCACCTCCGGGCCGCACGCCATCGCGATCGTATTCTCGGGGTCGAATGCCGCCAGTTCGACCAGCTTCGTGACCACGCCGACCTTCCCGTGCCAATCCAAGGCCGCGATGTCGACGATCACGTCGATATCCAGGTCGTGGAGCCGCCGCCATTCCTCGAACTCGTTCACGTAGAGCAGTTCGCCTGCCGACCGGCCGCCGTAGCAGATGATGACGCGCTCATACTCGTTCCGATGCGCGAGGAGGTGATGGATCGCCGGGCGAAGCGGCGCAAGTCCCAGACCGCCGGCCACGATCAGCACGTCCCCGGCGATCGCCTCCGTCAGCGGCCAGGTGCTACCGAACGGCCCGCGCAGTCCGACCATATCGCCCGGCTCGGCCGCGCATAGCGCGCCGCTCACCCCTCCCACCGCGCGTATCGTGCAGCGCAGGGGGTCGAGAGGCGTCGCCGCGCCGCTGACCGAGATCGGGATCTCGCCGGCGCCGAAGGCGTACAGCATGCCGAACTGACCGGGGGCGAACAGTGGCAACTCTTGCCCAGGCAGCGGCTCGAGCGCGACCGTCCAGGTGTCGTGAGTCTCGCGACGCCGGCTGACCACCCGGTGGGGGTGCGGCGTCATCGCGCCCACGGCGGGCGTCAGCGGCTCAGCTGACGGTGACGCTGCCATACACGTCGAGGAGCTGAAGCCGGGTTGCGTGTAGACGCTCGACGATCACCGAGGTGAAGCTGCGCATTAGCTCGTACCCCAGCTGCGCGTCCTCCGCGGAGCGACGGCGCAGCACCGCGGCGTCGAATTTGATCGCTCGGGTCGTCCCCCGCGAGCGGGCATCGAAATGAGTGAGGTACGGCTCGAACAGCCACGACCAGCCCACGGGGTCGCCGTTGTGCAACGTTTCGATCGTGATTGTTCCCGTCGGTGCCTGCATCTCCAGGGCGACGAAGCCGTCGCGGATCAGGAAGAAGGCGTCCGCCGGGTCCCCCTCGATCATCAACGCGCGGCCGTCGGCGAACTCGACCTCCTCGCCCAGTTCGGCGATCGCCTTGATCTGTTCCGGACTCAGGTTCCGGAACATCCGAGTCGCTGCCAGTTCCTCCTCGATGCTTTCCATGGTGGCTCCCCTACGGGTCCTCTTCGAACGGCGCCGGGTTCGACAGAATCGCTGAGACCTCCTCCGTGATGTCGATGCCGACCGGGCACCACGTGATGCACCGCCCACACCCGACGCATCCGGATGTGCCGAACTGATCGATCCAGGTCGCCAGCTTGTGCGTCATCCATTGGCGATACCGCGAGCGCGGCGTCTGGCGCGCCTGCCCTCCGGTGACATGGGTAAACGAGAGCGAGAAACACGACTCCCAGCGGCGCCAGCGCTCGGCCTCCTCGCCGGCCAGGTCGGCGGTGTCCTCGACCGATGTGCAGAAGCATGTCGGGCACACCATCGTGCAGTTGCCGCATGTCAGGCACCGCTCCGCGACGTCGTCCCACCGCGGGTGCTCGTAGTTGGAGTACAGAAGGGCCCGCAGGTCGACCTCCGGCATCTGGCGCCCCATCTTCGCCACCGCGCCCGCGCTCACCTCCGCCGCGTCCCGCTCGTCGACATCTTCGGCGAGGCGGTACGGCACGCCGGCGAGGACACGCACGCCTCGCTCGGTTCCGACCTCCACGACGAATCGGTGATTCCCGCCGTCGAGCACCTCAGTGAGCGCGAGGTCGTACCCTGAGCTCGCCTTCGGTCCGGTTCCCATCGAACTGCAGAAGCACGTCCCACTCGGCTCTCCGCAGTTCACCGCCACCAGCAGCACGTCCTCGCGCCGCGCGGCGTAGCTCCGGTCTGGATTGGCGCCCGGCAGGAATACCCGATCCTGAATCGCGATGGCATGAAGCTCGCACGAGCGCACGCCGAAGAAGGCATAGCGTGGTACCTCGGTCGACTCCTCGATGAACTCGAGGCCCTCGCCGTTCTCCCCGCGTTTCGCTCGCCACAGCTGCAGACGCGGAGGGTGCAGGAACTGCTTCCACGAGTGCGGACCGACCGCGTAGCCGAACACTGCCTCATCCTCGCGGCGCCGCAGGCGGTACCGACCGCCATCCTGTTCGTCGCCCCAGCCGATTGGGAGATCCGCAGCTGAGCGAACGTCGCGATAGACGATGGCGCCGTCGTGCACGGTCGGACCCACGACCTGGTATCCCTGACCGGAGATCCCCGCAAGCAGATCATCGATGGCGCCGCGATCGATGACCACAGTGGCGCCGATGGGTGGTGTTGCTTGGGCGGCGCCGGTCATGACGCAGCATCCTACGCCGAACCCAAGTCGCATTTGGCCTTTTCTAACCTGGAGCCCGTATTGCTCTTTTCCGGTGAGTCATCGAGGCGTCGGTGCCGATACGCCAGGCGCACCTGCTCGTCTCGGTCCTACGTGCACTCTCTGCGACATCGCCTTGCCCGATAGTCCGGTGCTTGTAATCGGGATTGGAAACCGGCTGCGCGGCGACGACAGCGCTAGCGCCGAGGTCGTCCGACAACTGCACGAACGCGGGGTGCAGACGGGGATCGAAGTGAGTCAACAGCTGTGCGAGCCGAGCGACTTGCTCGAGGTATTCCAAGGCCGAGAGGCGGTCGTGATAGTCGACACGATGCGCTCTGGGGATCCGCCGGGGACGATTCGCCGATTCGACGCGAGCAGCGAACCGCTGCCTGCTCGATTACGTGGCTCAGCGTCCACCCACGCCTTTGGGCTCCATGACGCGATCGAGCTTGCGCGCGCCCTGCACCGGCTGCCACAACGGGTGATCGTCTTTGCCGTCCAAGGACTGGACTTTGAAGCCGGGGCCACGCTTTCCGGCGAGGTCGAAGCAGCCGTTGCACCACTCGCATGCGCAGTTCTCCGCGAGGCCGGGGAGCTGGCGCAGAACTGAGGTCTAGCAGCCGGCACTCCGCCCTCTGCTAGGTCGACAGGCCGCTGAAGGCGACGCTTCTCCTTCCACGAAGCAGGGCACTCTCGAGGACCGATATCGGGCGGTCGAGACTTCCGCTCTCGGACGAGGATGTCGGACAAAGGTGTGACGGTGCGCGGAACCGCGAGCGCGCGGTTGCCGGTTCACCCGGCCGCGGGGGCGATCCAGTGGTTATGGAGCTTCAGGAGGTTGTGGGTGGCTGAGATCAGGCGCCATTCCGACCGGGCGGCGGCGCTGCCTCTTCGTTTGAGTCGGGTGATTCCGCGGTTGTGTTTGATCTGCCCAAAGACGGGCTCGATGCTTGTGGCGCGTTTGAGGTACTCGCGCAGAAGCGCGCACATCGAGGCGCCCGCCGCCCCCGAATCCGGCGATCGCATTCATCGCCACCTTACTCGAGAAGAGACGACTGCTTCGAGGGAGGAGCACCCGTTCGTCTCCGGCCGTGCCGGCGAGTGCCTTGCCTACGAACACGATCACGGCTCCCCAGCTGGCGCGACGACCGCATTTCGGTCCGGTCGTCTGAACGTCGCACTAGAGCAAGAGCGACAATCCGGCAGTCTTGTCCCGCATGTCGAGGGGCCGGCGCGTGGAGCGATCGTGGGCCACTCGGCGGTCGGCGCCGCTATTCCGAGGAGGTCGGCAGCACCGCGATCGCCTCGATCGAAACGAGAAGGCCCCGGGGCAGTCGAACGTGCGCTGGGGCGGACCGTGCTGGCGCGGGGTCGGGCATGTGGCGGGCGTACACCTCGTTGAGGCGCCGGAAGTCATCGACGTCGGCGTAGAAGATCGTCGTCTTTACGACGTCGTCCATCGCGCAGCCAGCGGCGCGCAGTACCGCTGCAAGATTCAGTAGCGCTTGCTCGGTCTGTGCTTCGATCCCGTCAGCGGCCTCGCCGGTCGCGGGGTCGATCCCCGCCATTCCTGAGCAGAAGACCAGGCCGCCGGCCACGATCGCCTGGCTGTAGGGACCTAGCGCCTCCGGCGCCTGATCACTGACTACCGCTTTTCGAGCCATGCCTGTGCCTCCGTCGCTTTGGTCCTGGTCAGCGCGACCCTACCGGCGGCACATCGCCGGCTGCAAGCATCGCGCCTGCTGACCCGAGGGGACCCTCACACGGTCCAGAGTCCTTTGACCACCCCAGCCGCGGCGCTCGCCTGCAAGCCTCACTCACAACCCCTTCGAGCTGTGAGCAGCCATGCTGGAGCAGGGCGGTCGCCTGGCTGCAGTTGTCCGGAAGCGCCAGCCGTTGGCGTGCTCCTGACGGGGTGACCGTGACTCCTTGCACTCGTGGAGGACAGCGGCGTCGGCGGTGCGTGGCGGCCGCTCCGGTGCTAGCTCTGCAGGCCGATCCCGGCTATTGCTCGCCCGACGCTGGTCGCCGGATCTGACCGCGATCGGGTACGGGCCGCGACATTCGTGGTGCGCGAGTTCCGCGCGACGGAGGGACAGGTCGCCGGCGCCGTCCAGATGGTCGCGCAGCCCTAAGGAAGGTCTCACCGCGGACTGAGCCGTGCTTAGGCGCTGCTCGAGCGACACTTGGTGCTAAGGGATGCTGCGCAGAGAGCATTTGGTTGATCGCGAGCCGTCGTGTTTCGTCCGTGGCTCACGCGCCGCCGGCTAGTGGGGAAGCGCTCGCCTTGCGGACGGACTGACCGCGTTTTTGCCAAGCGAGCGTGCCGATTGTGGCGAGTGCGTACATCGCGGTCGCGAGCGCTTCGCCGGCGAGGACGTCGGAGGCGTAGTGGGCGCGCAGGTAGATCCGGCTGAAGCCGACCAGCACAGTGAGCAGCGCGCCGGCGGCGACAGCCGCGATGCGTCCGATCCGGCTCGGGATCGCGACGGTGAGCGCGATCGCCAGCGCCAGGTAGCCGACGGAGTTGGCGGCGTGGCCGGAGGGGTAGCTCTGCCCGGAGGTGTGCACGAGCGGCGCTGGTGGCCGCGCGCGGTCGACCGCGGCTTTGGTAATCCAGACGCTGATCCACGCCAGAGCCGCTCCGATCAGCACGGACGCGGCACGAGCCCGGCGGCGACGGTGGACCAGCAGCACGGCGCCGATGAGCAGCACCGGGCCGACGATCACGAGCAGGCCCAATGCGGTGACGATGCGCGCCGCGTGGTCGAGTGCTGGCGTGCGTAGCTCGTTGGCGATGTGGAACGCGCGCGAGTCCACCGCGAGCGACGGATTTGAGGTCACGACGATGGTGAGTGCGACGAACACCGCCATCGCGCCGGCGGCGACCCCGGCCAGGAGCCGTAGGACGGATGGGCGACGCATCGGCCTAGCTTGGCGGATTGGCCGTCGAGCGGAGAACGGCACCAGCCAACGCGCAACGAGTGTATGGCACTGACGCAACGCGTCTCTCACTCGCTGCGTACGCTGGTTCCTTTTGACCTACAGGCTTCCCGCCGACGTTCCAGCGCCCGTGTCTCGGTGTGGCGGGAGGTGCGGCGCAGCGGGGCGCTGCAGTTGCATCAGTCGGTGATCGCCTTTCCCCGATAGCGAGCCGTTCCGCCACACGGTCGCGCGGATCCGCGCGGCGGTGGACGAGGTCGGCGGGACCGCGCTGCAACGCCACGCCCCGACGATGGTGCAGAAGGCTACCTGCAACAGCATCGGCCGCGTGGATCATCCCTAGGCACGCAGACATCGTCGTCGCCAACGTCGGATTCACGGCCTCCTCGATCGCGCAGGCTCAGCGCAACCACGGGAGTCGACGCGACTGCGCTGGCCCCAGAGCGGCAACCCCCAAAGCGTGACCGCCTAGGCGTAGTCGAGCAGCCCGACTCAGGCGACTCGTGTGGCTGCGTTCACACGTGCCCGGTCATCCACGGTGACGTTCCCTTTCGATGTCCTACCGCCGGCGATTTGTCGAGCGTTTTGTGATAGCAGGCCAGCGGAACCGGCGCGAGCGCTTGGCCACGCACTCAGCGGTCTCGCCGCGCGCGGCGGACGGCTGCATCGCTCGGATGATGCGCAAGCCGAACGGCGCGAGGCTGACGCGAGACGCCGCGCTGCTTTTGTAGGTCAGCCGGCTGCCGGTTCGCCACGACTGCGATCGCAAGTCCGCATGTTTCTCGACCTCTGCTGCGAGCCGCACCTCGCTCGCCACCCGATGGCTACCACCCGCCCGCGTGACGCACCCCTACCCCGAAGCGCGATTCGACGCTCGCACCCAAGGGAGGAGCCCAGTGCGGTAGTTCCGCACGCTGGGATCTGCGCGGGGGGCGGCCAGCAATGGCCGTCCCTACCGCGATCAAAAACCCCTCGATTTGCGGGGCTTCTCGAGGAGCGGCTGAAGGGACTCGAACACTCGACCTTCTGCATGGCAACTGCGCGGCATCGGGTTGGAATCCCATGGATACTGGGAATTGCCTGTTTCCACGGGGGTTCCACGGGCCGCGAATCGGGTTCGAGTGGTAGCGCCGCTGGTAGCGCCGTGGTAGCGCCGGTTTAGACTGCCCTTCGTGGGCGTGCGCGACAAGCCTGTCGGAGCGATCCTGTACCGGGCGGGGAAGGGTGAGGCGTCCGGCATCGTGTACGCGGTCGCCAAGTGGCGCGACTCGACCGGGCGGCAGTGCTATCGGCGGCTCGGGCGAGCGTGGATGGAGCCCGACGGGGCAGGCGGCTGGCGCCGGCGCCGCGGTCGTGCTCCCGAGGGTTGTCTCGATCGGCGAGCGGCCGAGCGGGCAATGGACGTCTTAATCGACGAGACCGAGCGCGAGGTTGCCGCGGCTCGTCCGGACCGTTCGGCCACGTTCGCCGATGCGGTGGCCGCGTGGCGCGAGTACGCCGAGCGCACGAAGCGCCTCAAGCCGGCGACGCTCCGCAACTACGACGCGATCCTGTCGCCGCCGGGACCGCGGCCGCGGCATGGAGGCGAACGGCTCGCGCGCGTCATGCGGACATTCGGCGATCGGCGGCTGACCGAGATCACCGCTGCGGAGATCGAGCGCTTCCTGCGCGGGCTCGACCGTGCGGGTCTCGCGGCCCGCAACGTCAACTCGCACCGCCAGGCGCTCGCGAACGTGTTCGAGTACGCATGTCGGGCGGACACGTTCGCTCTCGCCGCGAACCCGGTGCGCGGCGCCGAGAAGCGCCGCGAGGCCTACACCAAGCCGCCCGACACCTTCACCGCCGAGCAGATCCTCGCGTTGGCCCGGGCGGCACGCGAGGGTCGGCACGTGAACGGCGGCCGCCGATGGGCGAGCGATGAACGGGACGTGGAGCAAGACCGCGCCAACGCACAAGACGCGGCGCTCTACACCGTGGCTGGCTTCACAGGCCTCCGCCAGGGCGAGCTGCGCGCACTCCGCTGGAAACACATCCGCTTCGCCGACCGAACGATCGTGATCGTGGCCGGCATGTCCGCGGGCGAGGACAGCAGCACTAAGTCGGGTAAATGGCGAGCGGTGCCGTTGCCGCGCGAGGCGTTCGTAGTCCTCGACCAGCTCAGCCGGCGCGAGTGGTTCAC
This sequence comes from uncultured Solirubrobacterales bacterium, assembly GCA_963755525.1. GTDB lineage: Bacteria > Actinomycetota > Thermoleophilia > Solirubrobacterales > Solirubrobacteraceae > Palsa-465. The sequence continues at coordinate 44,648 of CAVWKC010000031.1, forward strand.
CAGCCCGGAGGACTACGTCTTCTGCGGGCCTGCGGGTGGTCCACTTGACGACTCGGCGCTCCGGCGCCGCTACAACTCTGCACGCGATGCGGCGGGTCTGCCGCCGCTGCCCTTCCACCATCTGCGCCACACGTTCGCGACGCTCGCGATCCGCGGTCTCGATCCGGCGACTGTGCAGTCGCTTCTGGGCCACTCGAAGATCACGACGACCGAGCGCTACCTACACGCGCGGCCGCTCACCGAGCTCGCCGAGCGGATGGACTCGATCTTCGAAGTGAGCGTGAGCCCGCTCGAGGACCACGACCGCTCCCGGTCCTGATTCGATATGGCGGTGCCCGGTCCGCCACCGATCGACGTCGCCGCGATCCGTTCCTATTGCGAGCAGCGAGTCCCGCCTCACGCTCTCCCCGAGGTCCGCGTCGAGGCGATCGTCGACGCGAACACCGTCACGATCGTCGAGCGGCGGGCACCGTGGCGGCCCGACTTCGGACCCGAGTGGACCACGGGCCCGGTCGCTCGGCTGCGCTACGTCCACAAGCACCGGCATTGGAGGCTACTGTGGCGCGATCGCAACCAGCGCTGGCACCGCTACGACTTCATCCAGCCGGCAGCGGATGTGACTGTCCTGCTCGACGAGATCGAGCGAGACCCGACGTGCATCTTCTGGGGCTGAGTCCCGGTCCCGTCTGGCGTCACTTCGGCCAGAGCAGGCGAACGCCGTCGGCATAGACGCCGTAGATGTATGGCCCGAGGCGCTCGCTGGCAATGCTCTGGATCCTCGGTAGGTGGTCGACGAACCGCTGGGCCATCTCCGTGGCTCGGAGGTTCGCGTTGGTCAGGCAGAACGCACGAACGCCAGATGCGGTCAGGGCTTCGAGTTCGGCTGGTCGATAGCGGACCTTGTTGTCCTTCATCAGCACCACCCAGCCGTGGGCGCCGGCGTCCCGGAGCCACTCAGTGTCAGCTAAGCCCTGCCCGATTCTTTCACCGTAGACATCGGCCATCACGTGGACGGTGGCGCCAGCGGCGCGCAGTGCATCCGACACGACGTGCCTGCCGAGGCTGCGATCGACGAAGAACTCAGGCGGGGAGTCGGAGGGCAACGCGGATCACGTCCTCGACTTCGGCGCTCGGAACGTCGAAGTCGGCCGCGATATCGGCGAAGCCGTCGCCGGCCTTGAAGCGATCCACCAGATCCTCGACCCTGGCGCCGCCGTGCACGACGAGCGGCTGTCCGAATGCCTCGGTGGGATCGACCGTGACCTCGGCCTGGGTGTACGCCGGCAGGCGCATGCGCTCAGCCCAGCCGTCGTCACCGTAAGTGATGCGCTTCAGGTAGCCACGGATCACGTCGGCGAGATGCTCCTGGCCAGTGCGTACGACGGTCAGCAGCGCCTCGTCGTCACTGTTGGACGCGTAATCAAAGATCAGTTCGGCGCCGTCGGTGTACACCCGCCGGGAGGCGAGCGCGTGGTCCAACCCGATCTCGTCGTTCAGCTTCGTCACGGCCGGGCGAATCCGCTGCATCGGTACGCCAGCCTGGCGGAGCGCACCAAGCACGAATGCCTCTGCGAACCCGACAAATGGGACAGTCGCCTGCCGTCCGGCCGACGGGAGGACTGTGACCAGCGGCGCTCCGTCCTTCGGGCGGGCCCACGCGTGCAACGTCGAGAGAGGCGTCTGCAGGTAGGTCGCACACTCGTGCAGCGTGAACAGCGGGACCGTTACGCGACGGTCGCTGACGGACAGCGGCATGGTTGTTGCGAGTGTGGTCACGGAGATGATCGTAGCTCCGACCGGTGTCGTCTCCGGCGCCTATTCCGGTGGTCTCGGCAGGTGCCTGATGGCCTCTTCAAGCTCCGGACGGAGAAACCTCCAGGTCCGTCCGAGCTTGCGCCCGGGGAGGATGCCGCGCCGCGCGTACTCCTTGACCGTGTAGGGCTTCAGATCGAGCAGCGCCGCAACGTCGGAGACCGTCAGGACATCGTCGCGCGTGATGCTCATCTCGCGAGAAGACAGTAGCTTAATTGCGCTAATCACGCTACTGTCGATCCGAAGAAGATGGCTGTCAAGGATCTAGAGCCTCAGGAAGATCCGTGGCTGACGCTCGCGGAGATCGCCGAGGAACTGAGGATGAGTCCGGCGACGATCCGCTCGTGGATCTCGAACGGGACTCTCCAGGCGACGCGGGCCGGGCGGCGCAAGTGGCTGGTGCGACGGTCCGAGCTCGACCGGATGCTCGGGGGGCAGGACCTGCTCGGTCCCGAAGATCAGCCGGGCGGTCCAGGCTGGCGGCTCCCCGACACGATCGCGCCGCCCCACCGGTCTCCGCACTGGTCCGAAGAGGCGCGCGAGCACGTCCGGCGCGGAAGCTGGCTCGGCGTCGCCGAGACAGAGTGGCGCGAGGCGCTTCGCGCGAGCGCGATGGCGCCCCCAGACCCGGGCTTCGTCGTCCGCCTCAAAGACATCGCCGACGCAGCGGCGCGGAAGGCCGCGGCGCTCGACAACCTTGACGACGACGAACCGGGCGCGTGGTGGCAGCGGCAGTCGGGGCTGCCCGGCGGCTCTCTGTCCTACGAGCTGCGTTCAGGCGCGAACAGGCCGGGGCCGGCGGAGCTGTGGGCGAGATTCGATCGGGCGGTCGACGAGCTCGCTCGCGCGATGGGGGAGCACTCGGTGCCGGGGGAGCAATCCGCGCTGGAAGACGTCTCGCTCGTCCTCCACGAGATCGTCGATGCGCTCCTCGACCAGGAGGATCGCCAGTGGCCGCCGCCGGTCGGGGAGCCGGAAAGAGGCGGCGATGAGGGGGCAGGGGAGACCGACGAGGGTTGACAACTCCAGCGCAAAGTGTTTCGTGAACTGTTGTTTGGCGAGCTGGACCTCAGGGCCGCCTCCGCCCCGTGGTTGCTGGGGATCGAGCGCTTCGGAGCGCCTGACTACCCGCCCTCCACATATGACATGAGAAAGGGAGTGCGGGTAGTCAGGCGCTTTCAGCTGCTGGATCATGTTCGGGGGCGGAGGCGGGCCGGTCGCGGGCACGAGATCAGGCTGTTGGAGCGGTGTGAGGTCAGTCGGTGACGAGAGTGCTGCGTCCTGGGCCGGGATCGATGAGGGGCTTGATATGGCTGGCGAGAGTGGGGCCATCAGCGCTTGATCCCTGGCGATTTGCGATGGGGTGGAGCGAGGTGGCGGCTCGGAATCATGCTCGTCGGTTGGAGAAGATGGGTTGGCTGGAACGGGTTCCGATGGTGCGCGGCGAGGGATCGCTGTTCTTCGCGACACGAACCGGCGTGCGCGTGCTCGGGCTCCCATTGATCGCCTGCACGACGCCGGCGCCGACCTGGTGGTCGCATCACATCGCCTGCGCCTGGACAGCGGCCTGGCTCAAGGTTCGCGGGCGCGACTTCCTCGGCCCGCGGGAGCTGATTTCGAGCACCGACTGGGCCCATCCACTCCACTGGCAAGACCGGTCCGGCGTCAAGCGATCGGGCCATCGCCCCGACCTCGTTGCGTTCGCTGTCAGCGGCAACCCCGTCGCGGTCGAGGTCGAGCTTGCCGCGAAGTCCCGATCCAGGCTCGCGGCGATCCTAAGAGTCCACAGGACATGGAGTTACAGCAACAACTCGAGAGGCGTCGTCTACATCTGCGGCGACGAGGCGGCGCACAGCCGCATCGAGCGCGCCGGCAAGCGAGCAGGGCTCTACCTCGGGGACGGCTTTCTGAGGATCGAGCTGCTCGACGCAATCAAGGCGCAGACGCGAGCCGAGTTTGCGCGGGATCGGAGCGAGACGAGGCCAACGGCCGCGTGACCGACGGTACTGTCCGCGCCCGTTCGTAACTTCAGAGGCATGGCTGCTCCTCAGTCATCACCGCCAGCGCCTGAGGGGTATGCCTTGGCGTACGACGAGGCTAGGCGTGCGCTTGACGAGCAGGACCGCGTACTGACGGAGCTGCGGTCGCGCGCCGGAGTCCTCATGGCGGCCGCGGCAATCACAACCTCGTTCCTAGGCGACCGGATCCTCTCGGGGCATCACGTCCATCCGCTGGCCTGGATCGCGATCGGGTGCTTCGTCGCCCTCGGGCTGGTGGTGCTCGTGCTTCTTTGGCCGTGGCGCGACTGGAAGTTCACGATCAACGCCCAGTCGCTCATTCAGGACTACCTGGAGCCGGTGGATGCCGAGCCGCTCGACCTGCCGGGTATTCACCGGGACCTCGCGCTCCACATGGAGGCCAGCTGGCAGAAGAACAAGTCGCAGCTGCGGTGGCTCTTCGTTGCGTTCCGCGTCGCGGCTATGCTCTTGGTCGGCGAGATCATCTTCTGGGTCTTGGCCCTTGCCAGCCAGTCGTAGACTATTGAGAGCATGAGCGAGAAGCCCACACCGTCGGCGCCACCGCCGCCTCCGCAGCCGGTCCGCCCGAGCCCAATGCAGGGCGAGACGCGGGGCTAACCCGCCTCGTCGACGCGTCTCGCAGGTCGGGGCGCAGCCTTGACCTGCTGCTCGGGGCGATGTCGTCGCGTCATTCGACGGCGGCTTCGCCACCGCTGGCTCGCGGCGGCAAAACACGATGGGCGGAATCAGACGACGGCGAGTCGGAGGTACGCGTCCTTGAGGTCGGCTGCCAGCTGCCTGAGGTCGCGTCGCTTCGGATGGAGTGCGATGCCGTCGTCCACAACGCGCCGGAGCGTTTGAAGCAGCTCGGCCCGCTCGTCGCGCGTCAACGGTCCCCGGTTTGACCACGCAAGGCCTTGGCTTCCGTAGATGTGAAACGGGTAGGCGTCAGCTCGCCCGCGCTGTTCGATCGCCTCGTCGAGTTCATCGAAGGCCTGCGCGACGTGTGTTCTCGAGGCTGGGTCGTCGGGGGTGTTGGCCGCCGTTTTGATCGTGGTGTACGCCCACTGTGTGCGCACGTACGGGTCCTCCGGATTCAGGCCGCGAGCTTGTCGGATGAAGTTGTTCGCGGCGTCGAGGTCACCTTGCTCCGTTTCGAAGCTGGCTCGCTGCAGCCAGAAGTGGTAGTCGTCAGACAACAGGTCCTCGACTTCGTCGTAGACCGCACGAATAGCCGCGAGATCTGGTTGTGACCCGAACGCGCCATCTGCCTGTCGCAGGAACTCGATGAGCAGCTTGTGATTGATGAGCCTGATTACGGCTCTTCCCTGAAACGTGTCTCGCAGCGGGCGACCACGTGCAGACGTCGCCAGGCTCACCACAAGCCCAGCTAGAGGGACCTCAACGAGGCGCTGCGACTTGAAATACTCGACGGCGCGTTCGGCGATCACCTTGTGCCGCAGCCGGAGGCGCTGTTTGCGGTCCCGGACGAGCAGGTGCGTCCGAACAAGGGTGTCAAGGGATCGGACGGCGACAGCGACGTCGCCACCGGCCGCGGTGAGTAGCTCAGCGTCCGTGAGTGGGATGCTGAAGTTCGTCGCGAGGGCTGCAATCGCGTAAAGGAGCTGAGTCTCCCCGTCCAGGCCGGCGCATTCACTTTCCACCTTCTCGTCGAACCGCTTCCCCGATGTAGCCTCAATCAGCGCCACCAGTAGCTGGCGCCCGCATTTCTCAACCAACACCCGCCGCTGCTCGGCAGGCGATTTGCCTCTGAGCTCGCCCAAGCGATTCGCGCGCGTGAGTGCATCGAGGATGCCGTCGACGTCCGGGTCCGCAAGCGGCGGCGCAACTGCTTCCACCGCCCAGCCAGACTCGTCTTCGATGAGCCGCGCCAGGCCCGTGCCCTCGTAGCGTGCGCTGCGAAGGGCGCAGATGATGAGCGTATCGGGCACGTCCTCGCGAAGTTCCTGGATCAGTGCAGGCAAGTTCTCGCCGAACCTGTCGGCGTCGTCGATGAAGAGGACGTCGGGCTTCGTCGCACTGACCGCGTTTCGGATCCGCCGAATGTACGACGGAGCGTCGGGGGCGAGGCGGAACACCGTCTTGCCAGCGGCAGACAGCGCCAGTACCAACCTCATCGCCGTCGTGCTCTTGCCTGACCCCGCGGTCCCCGTGACTGCGACGAGGCGAGTTGAGTCGAGAACAGACGACGCGATCGATGCGTCGAATTCCCTCTCAACCGCGAATCCGTCAGTTATGTCAGACCACCTGGGCTCCCGTCCAAGGAGATACTCGCGCGCGTCGTTTTGTGAGTCATCGCGGACTGCGTTTAGGTCCTCCAGAACCTCATGGCCCTCCATCCGGGCCCTGGCGAGTTCTCGAAGACCTTCGGCCGCGGCATCCTCGATCTGAGACAGGACATCCGCTGCAAACGCCGCGGCTGTCATGTCGACGTAATCGATGTTGTAGCGACCGAGCGCGACCGCCTTGGCACGCGGAAGGTTCAGCGTGACGAGGAGGCCGCCTGGCCGCAGTTCCCGACCCCTGGCCGGCTTCATACCGCGTTCTTCTACGTACTGCCAGAGAGGCGGCTCGTCCAACGTCGTGCCCACGAAAACGATTGGGTGGTGCGGGATCTCTCTTGACAGATTTGCGTACCACACGTCGGAGCGCGCGAGCCGCTGGGCGTATTGCCGCCCGGAGAACGTGGTGTCGGGAAGATCCGCGAGGCGCCCGTTCAGGTGTACGACTTGAAGGGCTCCGTCAGGATTGATGAACGGATCCGATAGCGCCGAGATCGGTTGAACGCGCCGAGGCAGGTCAAAGGCTCGATCCGCCGCTTCGGGGAGGTCGTCGATATTCAGCGTATACACCCGGTACCAGGGCATCGAGAACCACAGCTCGTAGTGCGCCGCGAGCGTCGCGGAGTCCACCGTCAGGCGGTCGCGGAGGAGTTCGACCGTCGCGTTCTGGGCCTGGCTGACTGCAGCTTCGAACGTGTCTTGCAGGCCGGAGCCGTCGTGGTCCTCTCCGGGAAATGCAATTTCCCAGAGGTCAGCAGTTAGCTGACCGGCCGTTGGAAGCCGATTGCCGGAGCGGGACTGAGCGTCGAGCGAGAAACCGGCTCCGGTGAAAAGGATCGCGCGGGCTTGTCTGATCTGGCTTGCGAGGCGTTGCAAAACGAGGTTGTCCGGCATCGCGTCGGATCGTGTCACTCGCGGAGGCGGAAACCCTCCAGCATCAGGTGGCCACACCGCTCCTGGTAGCGCCGAGTGGTAGCGCCGGTCGATCGACTGCCTGTTCGCGCCGTTCGAGCAAAGAAAAACCCCGCGATTTGCGGGGCTTTCATGAGGAGCGGCTGAAGGGACTCGAACCCTCGACCTTCTGCATGGCAAGCAGACGCTCTAGCCAACTGAGCTACAGCCGCGCTGAACCCGGATTATAAGGCGGGCGATCGGGCCTGGGCGGTCGACCCGGGCTAGCCCCGTCTGGCGTGGTAGCTGACGTCGTCGGGGTTGATCAGATCCGGCGCGGTCCAGCCGTCGAGGTCGTATTCGCTCATGCACTGCTCGGCGAAGCCCTTGTAGGCGTCGGTCTGGCCGCTGCCCATGGCGGCGAACAGGACCTCCATCCGGATGTTCTCGTTGTTGCCGCTGTAGTTGCGCTCGTACAGCTCGTGGCGGCCGCCGAACTCGCTGCCGACGGCGTCCCACAACAGCTTCATCAGCTTGATGCGCTCGAGCGCATCGATCCCGCCCGACCCGCGGACGTACCGCTCCAAGTACGCCCGGATCTCGGGATTCTTGAAGTCGCGCGCGTTCGAGTTGATGTAGATCAGGCCGCTGGCCACGGTCTGCTCGATGATCTCCTTTACGCGCGGGTAGCCGATCGTCGAGAACACGCGGTAGGCCATCGCGTAGTCCATGTTCGGAAGGAGCGCGCCCTCCTTCCACGGCTGGGGCTCGCGCGCCATCGCGCTCGCCAGGCCCCACAGGAGGTTGCGCCAGGCGAGGACCTCGCCCACCTGGGCCTGGACGCCGCGGAAGTCTTTGGTGCCCGTCGCCTCGACGGCCTTCAAAAGCAACCCGCCGATGAAGTCCAGCTTCACGGCCAGGCGGATGCAGCCGTGGAAGCAGAAGCGCGGGATGAAGCCGGTTTGGGGGAAGAAGTTGTTGGCCTTGTCGGTGTCGCCGTAGACGAACACGTTCTCCCAGGGCACGAGCACCTTGTCGAAGATGAAGATCGAGTCGTTCTCGTCGAGCCGGCTCGAGAGCGGGTAGTCGAACGGGCTGCCCATGACCTCGGCGGTCATCTCGTACGACGGGCGGCAGATCAGCTTCACGCCCGGCGTGTCCATCGAGACGGCGCAGACGATCGCGTATTCCTTCTTCTGGATCGGGATCGGCCCGTAGTGGGCGATGAAGTTGTAGTGCGTGAGCGCCGATCCGGTGGCGACGACCTTGGCGCCGCTGACCACGATGCCGGCGTCGCGCTCCTCCTCGACGTGCATGAACACGTCGCTGACTTCCTCGGGCGGCCGGCTGCGATCGACCGGCGGATGGATGATCGCGTGGTTCCAGTAGAGGACCCGTTCCTGAGCCTCCCGGTACCAGCGCCGCGCGTTGTCCTGGTAGGGGTCATAGAAGTCCGCGTTGGCGCCGAGGGTGGCCAGGAAGGCGGCCTTGTAATCCGGGCTGCGCCCGAGCCAGCCGTAGCCGATCCGTGCCCACTCGGCGATCGCCTCGAGGTCGCCGACGCAGTCCTCGACGGTCCGCGGGTAGCGAAAGAACTTGTGGGTCACGCCGTCGCTGCCGGTGTCGGTTGGGGTCGTGATCACCTTGCGGCGCTCGGGATCGTGCAGGGCGTCGTAAAGACGCGCGATCGAGCGGGCGGTGTTGCGGAAGGCGGGATGGGTCGTGACGTCGTCGACCCGCTCGCCGTACACATAGACCTCGCGGCCGTCGCGGATGCTCTCCAGATACTCGTCTCCGGTGAACGGCTCGGTTGTTCTGGCGCTGCTCTCGAGCATTTGATCGACGGCTCCTCGCTAGGCGGCTTTTGTCAGACAGATCCTTCCATGCCAGAGGATGGATCCGCAACAGCCAATCCGAACGGGCTTCCCTCCGAGTCCTTGCAGATGGCCCACCGGCCCCCCGGGTGGATCACCGTTCCGCCGAGCGCCTTGACCCGCTCGAGCGCACCGTCGAGGTCGTCGACCACGAAGTAAGGCAACGAAAACGAGTCGCCCGGTCCGCGGCCGCGGGCGTGAACCCCGAACGCCGGTGCTGGATCGTGGGTCTGCCAGCCCTCGCCTTCGTCCTCGGCACGGGCATCGAACGAGGCGCCGAGCAGCCCCGACCAGAAGCGCCGCGCGCGCTCGGGGTCATCGGCCGGGAATTCGAGCAGCGAGAACACCGGACGCATCGACAGCCACCATATCTCGATTCGCTACGGCGCCGGCATGGCCCTCCGGTGGCCGGCGCGTTGGGGCGCGAACGTCCCTGCGCGATGATGGGCCTGATGACGACGCGCGCCGACGTGATCGAGTGGCTGGCGGATTACGATCGCGCGTGGCGGGCGCCGGGCACTCGCGGGCTCGATCGCCTGTTTCACCGAGTCCGCGAGCTACCGGATCGATCCGTATGAGCCGCCGATCGAGGGCCTCGAGAACATCGCCGCGCTATGGGAGCGTGAGCGAGAGGGACCCTACGAGGAGTTCACGATGCAGAGCGCGATCGTCGCGCTCGACGGCGACACGGCCGTGGTCCGCGTCGAGGTCCACTATGCGGGTCCGCCGCCAAAGGAGTACCGCGATCTGTGGGTCCTCGGGTTCGACCGGGCTGGGAGATGCCGGTCGTTCGAGGAGTGGCCGTTCTGGCCCGGTCGGCCGCGGGTCGACCCGGAGACCTCGTAGCGCCTCCGCGGCCGCCGTCGCATAGGGTGCCGTCCGTGCCGACCGGTTGCTTCATCTCTACGGGCCGGTCGCTTGAGCGGGCGATCGACCGCGTCAAGCTCGCCGAGTCGCTCGGCTACCACTCGGTGTTCGTGACGCACATCGCGGGCCGCGAGTCGCTGACGGTGCTCACCGCGTACGCGCTCGCGACCGAGCGAATCCGCGTCGGGACCGGCGTCGTCCCCATCTACACGCGCACCCCGGCGACTATGGCTCAGACCGCCGCGACGATCGACGAGTTGTCCGGCGGCAGGCTGACGCTCGGCCTCGGCGTCTCTCACCGGCCGGTGGTCGAGGGCTGGCACGGTCAGACGATCGATCATCCGGTCGCCGAGATGCGTGAGTACGTGGAGATCGTCCGCGCGATCGTTCGTGGCGAGGATCCGCCGGTGGGGGAGAAGTGGAGCACGAGCTTTCACCTTGCGGGCCTCGATCCGCGGCCCGAGATGCCGATCTTCATCGCGGCGCTGTCGCCCGCGATGCTCGAGCTCGCCGGCGAGATCGGCGACGGAGTGATGCTGTGGCTGTGCAATCCGGGCTATGTTCGTGACATCGTGGTGCCGGCCGTGCGCGCGGGTCGCAAGCGCGCCGGCAAGGGCATGGACGGCTTCGAGATCGTCGCCGCGGTCCCGGCCGCGCTCACCGACGACAAGGCGGATGCGTACGACGGGGTGCGGTCAGAGCTCTTGACCTACTTCAGCCTGCCGTTCTACCGCACGATGCTGGAGCGGTCGGGCTACGGCGAGGACATCGCCGCGTATGACGCCGCGCGCGGCGACGGCGCCGCGATGCGCGCCGCGATCTCCGACGGATTCCTCAACGCGCTGACGGCGGCCGGCGACGAGTCGGCGGTCGGGGCCGGCGTCAGGCGCTACGTCGAGGCCGGCGTCACGCTGCCGTGCGTCGGTCCGATTCCGAAGACCGACTTCGAGGCGACGCTGCGCGCGGCAGCGCCATGACCACGCCCCACACAGCGCCGATTTATGAGTTCGCTAAGAACTCGGGCAAAGGGACCGCAACCGACCTCCTGCTCGCCGTACGTCGGCTAAGCTGCCCGGCGGTTGGAGCCTAGCCGGCGGCCGGTTGCCACGACGGAGATCGCCTCGATCAGGCACTGCGCGACACGAGGTCGGCACCACCCGCAACGCCTACTCGCTGATCGGAGCCCAAGATTACCCCTGCATCGAACCGTTCCCCCTGGCACGAGGCGCTTGCCGCCTACGCCCAGCCCTGTTACAGACGCGGCCTGCTGGAGGTCGCTACTTCCGCGGTGCCGTACATCGCGCTCTGCGGAGCGATGTATCTCTCGCTCGGCATCTCCCCGTTGCTCACGGTGGCGCTCGCGATCCCGGCCGCCGGGTTCCTGGTCCGAGTGTTCGTTGTCTTTCACGACTGTGCGCACGGCTCGCTGTTTCCGTCAAGGCGCGCGAACGCCCGGGTTGGCACCGTTCTAGGGCTGTTCGTGCTCTCGCCGTTCCGCCGGTGGCGCCACGACCACGCAGTTCACCACGCGACCTCGGGAGATCTTGACCGGCGCGGCGTCGGCGACATCGTGACGCTAACGGTCACCGAGTATCACGCTCGCTCGCGGCAGGGCCGCCTCGCGTACCGGCTTATGCGGAATCCGCTTGTGATGTTCGGGCTCGGGCCGGTGTTCGCGATGATCGTGGGCCCGCGCATCGTCGCGCGTGGCGCGCGGCCGCGGATGCGTAACAGCGTCCTCGGAACCGACGTGGCGCTGGTCCTCGTGGTCGGAGTGCTCTGCTGGCTGATCGGCTGGCGGGACTTCCTGGTCGTCTGGGCGCCCGCCGCGTTATTGGCTGGATCCGTCGGCATCTGGTTGTTCTACGTCCAGCACCAGTTCGAGGACGCGTATTGGCAAAACGGGGCCAATTGGAGCTATGCCGATGCGGCCATGCGCGGTAGCTCGTACCTGAAACTGCCCAAGTTGCTGCAGTTCTTTACCGGGAGCATCGGTCTTCACCACGTCCACCATCTCAACTCGCGCATTCCGAACTACAACCTCCAGCGCGCCCACGACTCCAGCCCGATCTTCGCCAGCGTGCCGACGCTCTCGTTCTGGGATGGCGTTCGCGCCGTCAAGTTCAAGCTCTGGGACGAGGAGGCGGGCCGACTCGTCACGTTTGCCCAAGCCGGCGACGCCCGGGGGCAAGCGCTCGCCTGACGTCGGGGCAGCTACACTAAGGATCTCGTGCCGGGCATGAGCTCGGCGAAGTAGTGCCCGCGTTCGTAGTTGTTGCTCTTGCACCTCCCGCGTTTCGCAGCACACGATCTCCCGGGAGGGAATGCATGGCTACAGGAACCGTGAAGTGGTTCAACGACGACAAGGGCTACGGCTTCATCACGCCTGATGACTCGAGCAAGGACCTGTTCGTTCACCACAGCGCGATCCAGGGGAGCGGCTTCAAGTCGCTCGCCGAGGGTGCCAAGGTGAGCTACGACGCCGAGCAGGGTCCCAAGGGCCCCGCCGCGGCAAACGTCCAGCTGATCTGAGCGCCCGCGATTGCGGCGGCGCGCGACACAAACGCGCCGCCGTCTCGCACCAACCGGGATGCGGAGTGAACTCGCGCGCGCGGGTACGCCCAGCAGCCTTAAGACGGCCCACGACCTGAGGACGGCGCATGGCATCAAGCGGCAAGAAGAAGACCACGTTTGCAAAGCTCGCTCGCGAGACCAAGCTCCGCGAGCGTCGAATCGACAAGCAGGCCAAGAAGGACGCGCGCAAGCGGACGGCCGAGACCCCGCCGGTACAGCTCGGCGAGGCGACCGACTCTCAGGTCGACGACCGAAGCTGAAGTTGTAGCTAGCGGGACAGCGGCTCGTTTGGCTGGTGCCAGTCGGGCCACAGTTGGTGCACGGAAGGTCGGCTGAGCTGGGGGCCCCAACCGGGGGTGATCATGACCTGACCATCCCATGTGACCTTGGCGTACAGGCCCTCGCTTGACCCGACGTAGGACTCGCTGGCGGGACGGGAGAGAACGCGTCCGACGCGGTCCCATCTAACGCCCATGTTCGCGCAGTAGAACTCGTCGAGTGGGCGATCGAGCCGAAGCTGGCAGACGGGCGCGTGATCCAGCCGAGTGTTGTAGTTCGGTCCGATCCCGTAGAAGGACCCCGCCGGCGTGCATGGGCCGTTGTTCAGGCACTGATGGCCGAACCCGAGCCGGCCGGGCGCGTGGACCAGATAGACCGGTTCGCTGGAGTTCCCGCCGAACCGCGCGTGGAAGAGCGTGAAAGATCCGACCGGGTAGGCGCTCGCCGGCCCGAGGATCTCGGCGCCGCCGTCGACCTGCGATCCCGGCGCGAGCCGGCGGAAGCCCAGGGAGGCGATCGTATTCGCGAGGTCGCTTCGGAGCGCTCCAGACGCTTTGGCTCCGATCAGGACGGTCACCGTAATCTCCTGGCTGTAGCCGACAACGATGTGGGTTCGGGCAGGCGGGATCGCCGCGCGACGATCATCTGCGCGCGAGAAGAACGGCTCGGCCTGCGGACGTCCGAACTGGCTCAGGACGAGCGGGAAGGCCGAGTCGGGTCCCAACACGAACCCGCCGAACGGTTGCAGGATCAACGCCACGCCGCCGGCGGGGAACTGCCCGGCGGCGTCGAGCGGCAGGACGTACGGCAGGCTGTTCACACTGAGCCGCTGTCCGGTCGGCGAGCGTCCCGCGAGCTTGCGGGGTGCGGCGAAACTCGTGAGGGTCACCTGCCGGGCAAGCGCACTGGGCGGAAGTCCCTGGACGACGTGGAGTGCCGATGGGTAGGTGAGCGACCATCCCTGTGCGTCGGTGTATTCGTGCGTCGACGTCGGCGTGCCGGTAGTCCGAGCCGGCGGCGTGGTCGCGTGGACGGCCACGAGCGCGAACACCACGACCGCGATCGTGACTCCCACGGCCAGCCCCGCGGCCAGACCGCCCGAAACGCGAGAACCTGAGGTCGATCGACGTCTCGCTCGACGGCCAGGGTCGAGCGGCTCGGCGTCGGAACGCCGGTCGCCCGGGACCCGACCGACCGACTCCCATCCCGGGATCACCGTATCGATCGGCCGCGATGCCAGCGGGTGAGCTACCGGATTGGCCGCATGCAGGCGGCGCATCGCTGTTCTGCTCATCTCACGAAACCTCCAGACTGTGTGGCTGTCCGGCCTGACGGCCTGGGTTCGGCTGCCCGCTTTCCAACGCGCGCGCGAAGCGATGGCGCGCTCGGTGCAGGCGAACGGCGACCGTCCCGCGGGGTATCCCAAGCACCGCTGCGATCCGCTCGCGGCTGAGACCCTCCCACGCGACGAGCAGCACGAGCTCTCGATCGTTCTCGCTCAAGGTCGCAAGCGCTTCAAAGACCCCCAGATCGAGGTCGCGCGCCTGGCCGGGGCCAGCCTGGCCGCGCTCGCGCGACATGCGAGCAACGAGTGCCTGCCACCGGACATCGGCGCGCCGACGGTTCGACATGACGCCCCGCGCGATGTTCAGCAACCACGGGAGCGAGTCCGCCGGCAACTCGTCAACCCGGCGCCACGCCGCAAGGAACACCTCGGAGACCACGTCGTCGGCGCCGGTTGCGCCCAGCCGGCGCAGTACGAACGCACGCACGCTGGGTTCATGTGCTGCGTACACCGCCTCGAAGGCCCGCCGGGCGTCCATCACACACTTAAGAGTCCGGCAACCGCGGCGGAATTACATCTCCCCACACCCCGCACCCGGGGCGGGACGCGGAGGCGGTCCAGCTGGCAAGCTTCGGCTCGTGGCCCGGTCATCTCATCGTTGCAGCGTCTGGTGTGGTGTGTCCGGTGCCGGCCGGCTCCTATTCGACGTTGGAGAGGGGGTGACGCGATGAGGCTTCGCTGAGCGACGGTCGTCGCGGCCGCCCCGTCGGGGTGGCGAACAGTCACTTCGTCCTCTTTTGAAAAGGAGCAGGTAGATGGCAGAAGTTGCTGTGGGCAACGTAGAGAGCGTGCTCGCGGAGGTTCGCGATCTGGCGGGATCGGTGATCGCGCCGGGTGCGGCTGGGATCGACCGTGAGTCGCGGTTTCCCGACGAGCAGCTGAAAGCGCTCGGGAAGGTCGGCGCGCTGGGACTGTTGGTCCCGGGTGAGCAGGGTGGTGTCGGCGCGGGACTGGTGGCGCTCGCCGCCGCGTGCGAAGTGGTCGGCGGGGCGTGCGCATCGACTGGGATGGTGTTCCTGATGCATAGCGTGACCGCGGCGACCGTCGCCGGTGGCGGCGGGCAGTCCGCGCCGGAGCTACTCAACGACATGGCGAGCGGCGAGGTGCTCGGCACGTTGGCGTTCAGCGAGCGGGGCACCGGCGCGCATTTCTACGCCCCCGAGCTGCGGGCCGCGCCCCGTGACGGCTCGGTTCGTGTGAGCGGTCGCAAGGCGTTTGTCACCTCGGGTGGCCATGCCGATGCGATGTTGGTGCTGCTGCAGGGCGAGGGGGACGGGCTCGACTGCTACGCGGTGCGCACGGACGCTCCCGGCGTGCGTTTCGAGGGGCGCTGGGAGGGTCTCGGGATGCGCGGGAACTCGAGCATCGCGGTCGAGTTCGCCGATGTCGCGCTCGACGGCGACGCGCGCATCGGCGAAGCTGGCGGTGGCGCGGACCTGGTGTTCGGTGTGGTCGCGCCTACGTTCCTGGTGGGGCTGGCGGCGGTGAACGTCGGGATCGCGCAGGCTGCGCTGTCGGTCGCGATCGAGCACGCGAAGTCGCGCCGCTACCCGGACGGCAGTGCGCTGGTGGAGGTCGCGACGATTCAGCACGCGCTCGCGAACATGGACGTAGACGTTCGCGCGGCACGGGCGCTTCTGCAGGAGGCGGCGCGGCTGGGCGACGGCGGTGACGAGGGTGCGCTGGTACCGCTGATGGAAGCCAAGATCCTGTGCACGGATGTGGCGGCGCGGGTGACACAGGCGGCGTTCGAGGTATGCGGGGGGCAGGGGTATACGCCGGCGCTGCCGATCGAACGTCACCTGCGCGACGCGCGTGCGGGCGCGGTGATGGCGCCGACCAACGGCGTCCTGCGGACGTGGACCGGCAAGGCGATCGCGGGGCTTCCGGTCCCATGAGCGGCGCGGAGCTGAGATTGGGCGCGGTGGCCTACCACCCGCGGATCGTGACGATCTGGGAGCGGTTTCGCACCTATTTCGCCGATGCCGGCGTCCCGACGGACTACATCCTGTTCTCCAACTACGAGCGGCTGGTCGAGGCGGTACTCGACGGAACGGTCGAGATCGGCTGGAACACGAATACCGCCTACGTAGCCCTCGACCACCGGGCACAAGGTGGGGGGGCGGGGACCCGAATTCTGGGGATGCGCGACGTCGACCGCGACTGGTCGACGGTGTTGGTGATGCGCAAGGGACAGTGGCCGGGAAGCGTCGCCGAGTTGAGCGGGCGCGTCCTGGCGCTGGGGAGTCGCGACTCGGGCCACGCGGCGATCCTGCCGCTTCACTACCTCGCCGAACAGGGTCTGGACGTGGCGAACAACCGGCTGGTGCGGTTTGACACCGACCTCGGCAAGCACGGCGACACGGGCGATTCCGAGCTGCATGCCGTGCGCGCGGTCGCGGAGGGCGAGGCCGACGCGGGCGCGCTGTCGGCCGCGTATTTCAGCGCGTTTCGCGCTGAGTCGGTGCCCGCGGTGGCCGACCTCGAGGTCGTGTGGCGTAGCCCGGATTACTACCACTGCAACTTCACGGTCCTCGACGCACTGGACCGCGAGATCTCCGAGCGGTGGTCCCGTGCGCTGCTGGCGATGGACTACGACGACCCCAGCCTTCGTCCGGCGATGGACCTCGAAGGAGTCAAGCGCTGGCATCCCGGCGATCGGGAGGGGTACGCGTCGTTGCGGGCGGCGATGCGAGAGCAGGCGCTGTTGTCGTGAGCGTCGACCGCGAGCAGGGAGTCCATCGGGTCGATGCCGAGCATCTCGAGCTCGGCGGCGGCCTGGAGGTCCTGCTCGCGGCGGCGCTGGAGCGTGTCGCGCCCGGCGGCGTTGTGGAGATCAGAACGCCGTCGCGCGCGGTCGCGCTCGAGCTGCCCGGATGGGCTCGACTCGCCGGCCACGAGCCGATCGACCAGATCAGCCGTCCCGACGGACACGTGGTCGCGATCCGCCGCGGCGCCTCGACCAGAATCCTGGCCGGTTCGCTCCCACCGCGCGAGGCTCCGCCACCCCTACGCCAAGGAGAGCTCCGCACCGCCGATTGGCGCGGCGGAGTCGTTCCGCCCGAGCCCGATCCCCACGCAGGGTTCGCTCCGCTGGGAAGCGTCGCGGAGACGGGAGCGCCGCCGCACCGCTGGCGGCTGAGTCGGCGCGACACGATCTGGGCAGACGACGTCGGCGAACTCGTCGACCAAGCATCCGGCCAGCAGTGGGACGCCTCCCGCGACATCCCTTGGGAAGCCGCCCAGGGCCTGGACGACACGACCGAACGGGCCGTCGCCCAGGTGATGACGTTCCTGGCCCAGAACGAATACGCCGCTCTCTACGTGCCGGCCGGGTTCTTGGCGCAGGTCAACCCGCAGCTCGTTGAGGTGGTCTTGTGGCTCGGCAGCCACGTCCACGACGAAGCGCGACACATCGAGGTCTTCACCAAGCGATCGCTCGCGGGCGGACACCACGGATACGCCCTGGCGTCCACCGAGCTGTCCCTGAGCACCCTGCTCGACGAGCACGACTTCACCGCCTCATCGCTGCTTCTCAACGTGCTCGGCGAAGGCACCTTCCTCGATCTCCTGCGCTTCATCGAGACCCACGCACCCGACGCCGCCACCGCGGCCGCAGCCGGGCTCGCGCACCGCGACGAGCGCCGCCACGTCCACTTCGGCATCTCGAACATCAAACGCTCGATCTCGATCGACCCCGAGATCGTTGGATCGTTAGTCGCCGCCGCCGAAGCGCGAGCGGCCAAACTCGTGAGCCTCTCCGGGCTCTCACCCGTTCTCGTTGAGGCACTCACGGTGATGGCGGCGCGATCCCTCCAGCCGGCCGACCTATCAGACGCCGCCGCCGACGTCCGCGTACTTATGGGAACGATGGAACGCAACCGCCTCCGCCGCCTCCAAGCCTGCGGGTTCACGGCCGCCGCCGCCCGTCATCTATCCGACCTCCACACCCCGAACCTGATGTGACCTAAAGGCGACGACCGGAATCGAACCGGTGTAGACGGCTTTGCAGGCCGCTGCGTAGCCACTCCGCCACGTCGCCGCGGGACGTAGGGTAGCGGCGCCGGTCCCCCGGTTCTCCCGGCGCTAACCGGCGGCGGTCCGTGTCCTCAGCACGACGGCGCTGCCAAAGGGGTCGCGCACGAGGACGCCGCCGTCTTCTGGGGTGCTCGGCAACGAGGCCTCCTGCACCCGGGCGAGTACGGCGGCGAGGGCCCGCTCATCTGGTAGGTCGACTGCGAAAGACCGAAGCCCGACCGAGCCGGTCGCGGCCGGTGCCGCGCCGGCGCTGTGCCAGGTGTTGAGCCCGATGTGGTGGTGGTAGCCGCCGGCCGAGACGAACAGCGCGCCCGGATAGCCGCGGACCATCACGTCGAACCCGAGCACGCCGTGGTAGAAGGTCTCGGCCTCGCGCAGGTCGGCCACTTGGAGGTGGACGTGGCCGATCGTCGTCCCGGACGGCACCGCGAGCTGGAGCTCGGACGCGGTCCGCAATTCGCCGAGGACGCTGTCCAGGTCGAGCGCCAACGTCGACATCTCGAGCTGGCCCGCGGCGTACTGCCACTCAGCGCGCGGGCGATCACGATAGATCTCGATCCCGTTGCCGTCAGGGTCCGACAGGTACAGCGCCTCGCTGACCAGATGGTCGGAAGCGCCGTCGAGTGGCCAGCGCGTCTCCGCCAGGCGTGCCAGCGCGAACGCCAGGTCGAACCTGGTCGGCACGAGGATCGCCAGGTGGTACAGGCCGGGGGCACGCCGGTTCAGCCGTGGCGCCGAGCTGTCGCCACGCAACTCGACCAGCGGATTTTCGCCGGCCACGCCGAGGGCGAGCGCCCCGTCGTCGAGCTCGGTGGCGCGGAGCCCGATCGCCCGTTCATAGAACGTGCGCGAGCGCTCGAGGTCCGAGACCGTCAGCGAGACCGTTCCGACGCTCGTGCCGGCGTCGATCCGCCTTGCGGCTTCGCGCCCGGCGGCTTCGCGGGCCAACGCGCCATGAGCCGACATCGCCGCCATCACGCCGCCTTTACGGGCGCCTTGGCCGACGATTCGAAGTGAGCGACGAGGCCGTTCATTACCTCGGCCAGTCGCTCCCGGGTCTCGGGGTCGGTCAGTTCGCCGCCGGGGCCGAAATGGTTGTGCGCCTTCGGGACTGCGAGCTCGAGCTCGAGCGGTCGCGCTCCGGCGAGGCCGAGCGATTTGCGCAGATGGTCCTGCGCCCACACGGCCCCGTAGTCGGTGACGCTCGCGCCGATCACCGCGACCGGCTTTCCCCACAGCGAAGAACCCGGGCCGAACGGACGCGAGGCCCAGTCGATCGCGCTCTTGAGGTGGCCGGGCATGCTGCCGTTGTACTCAGGAGTGGAGATGAGCACGACGTCCGCTGCGGCGATCTCGGCGCGCAGGCGCTGTACCTCGCTATGGGGGTCGTCGGTGTCGTGGTCCTCGTTGTAGTGAGGGATGCGGTCGAGGCCCTCGAACATCCGAACCTCGACCCCCTCTGGCGCAAGCTCGGCAGCGGCCCGCAGCAGCGCCGTATTGTGCGACGCTGCGCGGAGGCTTCCCGAGACGGTCAGGATCCGCATCGTGGTTATGCGGCCTTGACCGCGGACACGCTGACAAGCAGCTTGACCTCGTTCGATACGAGCAGGTTGCCGTTCGGAAGCGTCTGATTCCACTTGAGGTCGAACTCGCGGCGGTCGATCACGCCGGACAGCTCGAGGCCGATGCGCTCGTTGCCCCACGGGTCAGCGCCGCCCTCGGCGATGACGCCGGTCAGCTCGATCGGCTTGGTGATTCCCTTGATCGTGATGTCGCCGTTCAGGCGGATCTCGTTGCCGTCAGGCTCGCCGGCGGCGGAGCGGAACGTGATTTCCGCGTGGTTCTCGGCGTCGAAGAAGTCGGGCGACGCGAGGTGGCCGTCGCGCTGCGGGTCACCGGTGTCGACGCTCGCGACCTCGACGGCACCCTGAAGGACGGGCGCGTCGCCGGTCGCATCGACCGTGCCCTGGAACTTGCGGAACGCGCCGCGAACGGTGGCAATTCCCATATGGCGAACCTCGAAGCCGACGCTCGAGTGCGCGGGATCGACGTTATACGTACCGGCGGGAATGCTTTCCAGCGAAAGACTTGAGACGGACAAAGGGGGGCTCCGTTTCCGTGCTTGATTGACTGTACAACTATCCTAGCACAATTAGTTGCGGCGTCAAGTATCTCGCCGCTGCGCTATTCGACTGTGCAGGCGCCGCCGCGCTGGGCGCCCGGGAGCCGCGCGAGCAGCACAGCGAGCTGGCCGGTCTCGTCGGCGTCGAAGTGTTCGAGGAACAGCCGTCGGATGCTGCCGACATGCGTATGGCCGGCATCGCGGAGCTTCGCGAAGCCCACGTCGGTCAGCTGCGCGTAGGACACACGCGCGTCGTTCGGGCACGAGACCCGCTCGACGAACCCGCCGTCGACGAGGCCGTCCACGAGCCGCGTGATCCCAGATCGCGTGAGCATCGTGCTCTCGGCGAGCGCCGACATCGGCAGCCTGCGGTCCTCCGCCTGCGCTAGATACAGGAGCACCTCGTAGTCGCGGGTGGTGATGCCGTGCTCGGAGATGAGCTCGGCGTCGAGCAGCCGCACGATCGTGGCGTGGCTCTGGAGGTAGCTGCGCCACGCCTCGAGCGCCACGCCTTCGAGGCTCGATGCACCGTCCTCGTCGGTCGGCGCACACGCCCCGGCTGGGACCTGGATCGCGGTACTTGAATCCATATTCAGTAATTGTAGTTGACCGGTCAACGGCTGCCGAGGCATCCGGCGCCGAGCCACGGTCAGGCTACTCTTGCGCCGGATGGACGAGATCGCACCCGGCCTGTGGCACTGGACGGCGCGACGCGGGTCGATCGGGTCCGACGTCAGCTCCTACTACCTCGAGTCCGAGCGCGTCCTGATCGACCCGATGATCCCGCCCGAGGGCGTCGAGTGGCTCGAGCAGCACGGCCCGCCGCAGCACGCGATCCTCACCAACCGCCACCACGATCGGGACTCGTGGCGGCTGGGCGACGCATTCGGGTGCACGGTTCACTGCATCCGCAACGGCTTGTACGAGCTCGACGGGCGCGGACCGGTGGAGGCGTTCGACTTCGGCGACGAGCTTCCGGGCGGGATCTCCGTCCACGAGGTCGACGCGATCTGCCCCGACGAGACCGCGCTGTACATCCCGCGCCACCGCGCGCTGGCGTGTGCCGACGGGGTCGTCCGCGAGGGCGGAGGCGAGGACCTCGAGTTCGTGCCCGACTACCTGATGGACGAACCCGAGCAGACCAAGCGGCGACTTCGCAGCGCATACCGAGCCCTGCTCGAGCTCGACTTCGATCTGCTGCTGCTCGCTCACGGCGACCCGGTCGTCGGAGGCGCGCGCGACGCGCTCCGCGAGTTCGTCGACGACCAGGCGTAGGCGCCATGGACGCGGGTCGGCACCGAGGTTCACCGCGGACCGAAACAGACCTCGATCGGGAGTAGCTTCCCGAGCGGGCAGGACCACCTCGTAGCCGATTCTCAAAGGAGACCCCGTGGACTGGAAGCTCGAGCTCGTGGCCATCCCCGTCACGGACGTCGATCGCGCGAAGGCGTTCTACGTCGACAAGGTCGGATTCAACGCTGACTACGACCACACGGTCAGCGAGGAGATCCGCTTCGTTCAGCTGACCCCGCCCGGCTCGGCGTGCTCGATCGCCCTCGGCAGGGGACTGACCGAAGCAGACCCGGGTTCGGTGAAGGGCATGCAGCTCGTCGTCGACGATGCCGATCAGGCCCGCGCCGAGCTGGCCGAGCGCGGGGTGGAGGTCGGCGATGTGCAGGACTTCCCGTGGGGACGGTTCGTGTTCTTCAGCGATCCCGACGGCAACGCCTGGGCCGTTCAGCAGCTTCCAAATCGGCAAAGTGGCGCCTGAGCTTGCATGATCACGGCGCGGCTGCCGGCCTCCGAGCGGACCCGTCGGACGAGGTCTTCGAAGGACATTGTCTCGGGCCCGGCTGCGTCGACAATGACGTCACCACTCGCGGCGAACGCTTGCTCGACGCGGATCCGGGCCAAATCGACCACGTGCACCGGCTGAACCGGCTAGCGCCCGTCACCCGGGATCGCGAACCCGACGTCCCGCGCGGGAACCACCGCCCCGAGCGGAGAGTCGGCGAGCAGTTCGGTCAGCCAGCGCTCGACCAGCGCGATCCACGGATCGATCCTCGCGAACACTGCCCGTCCGGGCTCGCGGTCGGACATACCGCCCTCGCTCAAACGAGCAGCACGAGCTTGCCGCGGACGTGACCGGTCTCGCTCAGCCGGTGCGCCTCGGCGATCTGGTCGAGCGGGAATGTCTGCGCCACCGGCAGCGTGAACCGGCCGGACCCGATCAGCTCGCCGATGTCCATCAAAGCGTGGACGGCCCGGGCGGTCTCCGGCCCGCCGCTGAAGCGCGCGCCGGTCTCCTGCGCGCCGGCGTAGTCGGCGACCGTCACCACCTGCTCGGGGTTGCCGGCAAGCTCCACGAGCGCGGGAAGGGCGCCGGCGCCGGCGGCGTCGAGCACCGCGTCGACGCCGTCGGGCGCGAGCTCGCGGACGCGCTCGACGAGCCCGTCGCCGTAGGTGGTCGGCTCCGCGCCGAGCGAACGCAGGTAATCGTGGTTGCCCGGGCTGGCCGTCCCGATCACGCGGGCGCCGCGCGACACGGCGATCTGGACGGCGGAGCTGCCGACCGCGCCGCGGCCCCGTTGACGAGGAGGGTGGTCCCGGCGCGGACGCCGAGCAAGTCGAGCGTGCGCACCGCGGTCTCAACGCGACCGGGAGGCCGGCGGCCTCGGCGAAGCCGAGCGATGGCGGATCGGCGCATAGTCCGCGGACAGAGCAGCTCGGCGGCGCCGCCGCCACCGGCAGCAAACCCGAACACCTCGTCTCCGGCCGTCACGTCGGTGACGCCTTCGCCGAGCGCATCGACCACACCAGCGACCTCGCGGCCGGTCGTCTGCGGAAGGTCGCCTCCGCGCATCCCGCTGCGCAGCTTCCAGTCGATCGGGTTCACGCCCGCGGCGCGAACCGCGACGCGGATCTGCCCGGGCCCGGGAGTGGGATCGGGTAGGTCGACGAGCTCCAAGACCTCGGGGCCACCGAACTGGCTGTACTGGATCGCCTTCATCTGGCTCCGAGTGTAGGAACGAGGAGCGTTGGGTAGGGGCAAGGGGACCGCGGCAGGGTGGACCGGAACCGTGCGTGCGGTCCGATTCCCATGCTTTCCGCCCTGCTTCTCGCTGGCTTGATCGCCGCCCCGATTGCCACTATCGCGCTGTTCGTGCCGACGGGCCGACGTGCTCGCCGGGCCGAGGAACGCGCGAAGTGGATCGCCCGCCTGGCGCGCGCGCTGCGTGGGGGGCGGTGCTGATCGCCGCGGTCGTCGCGATCCTCGCGCTCATCGGGGTCACCGCCGGCAACATCGTCGCGGCCGCGATCGGACTCTCGATCGCGTGCGTCGTATGGCTCCCGGTTACCCGCCGCTGGAACGCGCGTGCCCACGTCTGCTGGGCGACCAGCACCTACGTGTTCGTGGTGTACCTCGTGTTCATGGTGTGGTGGACGTTCGCCAGTCACCTCGGCATCACCGGCGACGTCGGCGGGATGCTGCTGTGGCTGCTCGAGCTCGTCGCGGCGGGTCTCGGTTGCGCATACCTGTGGGAGCTGTGCGACACCCTCGGCCGCGCAAGCTGGGTGCGCCGCATCGGCACGCAGGAGCTGGCGGCAATGCCGGACGGCCCGTATCCGTTCGTCTGCCTCCAGGTCCCCTGTTACAACGAGCCGCCCGACATGGTGATCGAGACGCTGAAGTCGTTGCGCTCGCTCGACTATCCGAACTACGAGATCCAGGTGCTCGATGACAACACCGACGACGAGGATCTGTGGCGGCCGGTGGAGGCGTGGTGCAAGGAGAACGCCGTCAAGTTCGTCCACCTGAGCGATTGGCCCGGCTACAAGTCCGGAGCGCTCAACTACGCGCTCGAGCACATGGTCGAGGACTCATGCGAGCTGATCGGCGTGATCGACTCCGACTATCAGATCGAGCCGGATTTCCTGCGCCAGTGCGCGCCGCTGTTCGCTGACGAGAATGTCGGCTTCATCCAGGCGCCACAGGATTACCGCGACTGGCAGGAGCGCGCCGTTCTACCGACGGCTCTATTACTCCTACCACTACTTCTTCGCGGTGTCCCAGCCCTCGCGCAACGAGCGTGACGGCGCGATCTTCGCCGGCACGATGGGCCTGATCCGCCGCCGGGCGCTGGAGGAGGCCGGTGGCTGGGACGAGTGGTGCATCACCGAGGACGCCGAGCTGTCACTGCGAATCCTGCGCAACGGCTGGTCCGGCCTGCACGTCGACCGATCGTTCGGCAAGGGCATCATGCCGCTCACGTTCGAGGCGCTGAAGGGGCAGCGGTTCCGCTGGTGCTTCGGGGGGATCCAGATCCTGCGACGTCATTGGCGATCAATGCTTCCGGGCCTGGAGACGAAGGACAACCGCATGAGCCTCGGTCAGCGGTGGGCGTATTTGTGCGGCGGCGTCCAGTGGTATGGCGACCTGCTCGCGCTGCTGTTCTTCTTCTGCCTGCTCGTCGGCTCCGCGAACATCGTGTTCAGCGGCGGACTCGTGTTCCGCAAGCTGTCCGGATTCCTGCTCGCGGCGATTCCGCTGCTGGTCGTGATTGGCCTGCTACGCGCGGTGGCGCTTCTGCGCCGGGGCACGGGTGCTTCGTGGCGCGATGCCATCGGCGCGTTCCTGATCTGGCAGTCGACCACGCTCACGGTCACGAGCGCCTCGCTACAAGGGCTGTTCGCCAAGGAGGCCGTGTTCCTGCGTACGCCGAAGACGCACGGCGACGCCACGTGGACCGACGCGATCAAGGCCAACT
This sequence comes from uncultured Solirubrobacterales bacterium, assembly GCA_963755525.1. Lineage (GTDB taxonomy): Bacteria > Actinomycetota > Thermoleophilia > Solirubrobacterales > Solirubrobacteraceae > Palsa-465. The sequence goes on from CAVWKC010000031.1 coordinate 69,540, forward strand.
GGGTCGAGTGTCTGTTCGGAGTGTTGGGCCTCGCTGCGATCGCGGGAGCACTGTCGCGGACCTCGCCGGGAGGAATCCTGCTCGCCGGGCTGCTCGTTTGGCCGACCGTCAGCTTCCTGGCCGCTCCGTACAACAGCCTGAGCGCGCAGCGCGCGGCGTTGCCGCCGGATCTCAGGGAGCGGCGTCGAACCGAGTACCTCCGGTACGGGGCCCGGCGGCTCACCTACGCGGTTGGCGGACTCGGCCTCGCCGGCGGGACTGCCGCGGTGGCGCTCGGCCTGTTCGTCCCTGGCACCGCCATCGTCGCGCCGAGGCTGATCGGCCCCGCGAAGGGCCAGCCGGTGCACTACGGCCAGGCGACGACGCCGAGCTCGGCAAACGTCCCGGGCTCGTCGGGCAAGGGCTCCGGATCCGGTCAGGGCAAGACGAAGACATCGAAGGGTTCGAACACGACGAGCACGAGCACCACGTCCGACGACCACGACGTCATCGACATCCACGACGTCCACCGCCCCGACGACGTCGACCGCCACCTCGACGACGAGTTCGACTGCGACTTCGACGTCCCCGACCACCACTTCAATCCCCGACTGCAACGACCCCGACGAGCACGACCACCGCGTCGACCACGACGTCCGCGCCGACGACCACCGCGTCGACCACGACGTCCGCGCCGACGAGCACCACGTCGACGACGCCGTAGTGACGTGCGGGTCGGACGTGTCGTTGTCGTGGTGCTCTTGCTGTCGCTTGGCGTGAGCGCGTGCGGCAACAGCGATAGCCACGCAACATCGGCGAGCGCCGCCGCGACTGCACCGGCGAGCACGGACACGTCCGGATCAGCGAACCCCGGCGGGTCGGCGGCGACGATCGCCGCCGCGCAGTTCATCGATCGCTACGTGACGAGCGACGGCCGGGTGATCCGGCACGATCAGGGCGGCGACATCGTCAGCGAGGGCCAGGCCTACGGGATGCTGATCGCCGAGATCGCCGACCGCCCGGAGCTCGTGCGCACGATCTGGTCCTGGACCCGTGCGCATCTCGGCCGCCCCGACGGCCTGTTCGCGTGGCACGCGACCGGCGCCGGCCAGATCGAGGACCCGCATTCGGCCGCCGACGCCGATGTCCTGATCGCCTACGCGCTGCTGCGCTACTGGGGTCCGGACCAGGCTGAGCTGCACAACGCGGGCGGGCGCGTCGCGGAGGCCGTGCTCGCGAACGAGTCGGTGACGCTGGCGGGCGGGGAGCCGCTCGTCGTGCCCGGCCCGTGGGCGAAGCTGACCTCGCCGCCGACGGTCGACCCCTCCTACCTCATGCCTGGCGTGTTCGACGCGCTGGCGCGGATGACGGGTGACGGGCGTTGGGCCCGCGCCGCGACCGCGGCCGTCGCGGCGATCTCCGATCTCACCGACGCAGGCAAGACCCTCCCGCCGGATTGGGCGCAGCTGTCGGGCGGTCGGCTGCGCCCGATCGCGACGCCCGGGGGAGGTGCCGGCGTGCAATACGGCCTGGACGCGGCGCGCCTTCCCGTGTGGTTTGCGACGGCCTGCGGGCCCAGCCCCCGCGCCCTTGCTGCAAGCTGGTGGCGCAACGTCCTCTCGACCGGTGACCGCTCGGCCCCGCAAGCGCTCACGCTCAGCGGCGCGACGATCGATCCGAACAAATCGGCGCTCACGCTGCTCGCGGGCGCGGCCGCGGCGACCGCCGCGGGCGAGACGAACGCAGCGGCGAGCTTGAGCCGTCGGGCTGCGGCGCTCGCGCGGGACACCCCGACGTACTACGGGAACGCTTGGGCCGCGCTCGGCCCTGCTCTGCTCGAGCGCTCGATCGATCCCTGCGCGTCAGCCTAGCCTCGGCCTAGGTTCACGTGCGCGAGCTGGACATCGCCGCGGCTCGCTCGCGCTCGCGGTCGATCAGCACGCGGCGCAGGATCTTGCCCGCGGGCGACTTCGGGATCTCGTCGACCATCTCGACCGCGCGCACCTTCTTGTAGGGGGCGACGCGCTCGGCGACGAACTCGATTACGTCCTCGGCCGTGAGCGCCGTGCTCGCGACTACGAACGCCTTGGGAATCTCGCCGGCCTCCTCGTCGCGCACCGGGATCACGGCGACGTCGTTGATTGCCGGGTGGGTGAGGAGCAGCGCCTCGAGCTCGGCCGGGGCGATCTGGTAGCCCTTGTACTTGATCAGCTCCTTGATCCGGTCGACGATCCACAGCGAGCCGTCCTCGTCGAGGCGCGCGACGTCGCCGGAGTGGAACCAGCCGTCGGCGTCGAGCGCGTGGGCTGTCGCCTCGGGGTTGTTGAGGTAACCCTTCATCACCTGCGGGCCGCGGATCAGGAGCTCGCCCGGCTGGCCCGCGGGAACGTCCTGCTCGGTCACGACGTCGACGATCCGGCACTCGGTGTTGGGGGCGGCGGGTCCGATCGAGCCCGGCATCGTGTCGGCGAGTTTGTCCGAGACGAAGTGGGTGACGGGGCTGGTCTCGGTGAGCCCGTACCCCTGCTGCATATGGCAGCCGAGCCGCTTGCCGCAGGCGACCTCGAGCTCGGCCGACAGTGGCGCCGCGCCCGAATTCATGTACTCGAGACTCGACAGGTCGTACTCGTCGACGAGTGGATGCTTCGCCATCGCCAGCACGATCGGCGGCACCACCCACGCGCGCGTGATCCGATAGTCCTGAATCAGGCGCAGGAACTCCGCCAGCTCGAACCGCGGCATCGTCACGACCGTCGCGCCCCGGTAGAGCGGGATGTTCATGATCACGACGAGCCCATAGATGTGGAAGAACGGCAGCGCCGCAATGGCGCTCTCGCGCGCGTACTCATCCAAGGTCTTGGCGAAGGCGGCCGGGTAAGTGCTCTGACAGATGTTCGCGACCAGGTTGCGGTGCGTCAGCATCACGCCCTTGGGGAGTCCGGTGGTGCCGCTCGAGTACGGCAGCGCAACCAGGTCCTCGGCGGGATCGATCGCGACCCGCGGCGCCGCACCGCCTGGCTGCACCAGGGAGGCGAACGGCGTCGCGCCGACTGCCTCGCCGTACACGAAGATCTCCTCGACGCCCGATCGCTTCGCAGCCGCGGTCGCCTTGTCGAGCAGGTCGGGCACCGTCACGAGCAGCCGCGCGCCCGAGTCGACGAGCTGCTTCACGAGCTCGTCCTCGGTCAGCATTGGGTTCGCGGTCGTGTTCACGCCGCCCGCCGATGCGACACCGTGGAACGCGACCGCGTACTCCGGCAGGTTCGGTGCGTAATGTGCGAACACGTCGCCCTTCACGAAGCCCCGCGCGGCCAAGCCCGCGGCCAGCCCGCTCACCGATTCGACCAGCGCAGGGTACGTGATCGTCCGGCCGGTCGGTCCGTCGATCAACGCCGCCTTGTCGCCGCGCTCGCCGGCACGCCCGAGGACGAAGTCGGTGAACGGCATGTCCGGAATCTCGATGTCCGGGAACGGGCTGCTGATCATTCGAAGGCCTCTCCTGGCTCGGCGTTTGGGCGAGTCTACGCCGGGCTCAAGGAGGCCCCGCGCAGCTGCAACGCGAGCCGCCGATTTGCAACGGCGCGATCTGGGTATCAGCGGCCGTGCGGTGAGTGTTAGCGCTCACATCAAGGCGGCGGCACCGGTGCGGGTCCGGGGTCGCCGCCGTCCCACCGCGAGCGCGCGCGTCAGGGTGAATGGACCGGGCACGGACCACTGGCCGACATGCGCGCGAACGTCGACGCGCTCGCCACCGACTACGGAAAGCCGATCGTGATAGCGGAATCGCAGTACCCATGGACGCTCGCGAATGGCGACAGCACTGGCAACGTCGTGTGGCAGTCAAGCCAGGTGTCCGACGGCTATCCGGCAACCCCCGGCGGTCAGCTGTCGTTCTACAACGACATGCTCTCGATCCTCGCCCAGGTGCCGAAGGGCCTCGGCCAGGGATTGTTCTACTGGGAGCCCGAGTGGATTCCGGGCGTCGCCCGCTCAGCGCTGTTCCTGGATGCGGATCAGGTTGCCGGCGGGGTCGCGGAAGGCGCAGTCGCGAACCCCGTACGGCTGGTCGGTCGGCTCCTGGACTACCTCGGAGGCGTCGCTGGCCTGGAGTCGCTCGAACGTGCCGTCGATGTCGCTGGTGGCCAGGTTGATGCTGGCGTAGGTGCCCTTGGCCATCATCTCGGCGATCGTGCGCCGCTCGTCGTCCGTCAGGCCCGGGGCGGCGGCCGGCGGGTAGAGGACGATCGACGTCTCCGGCTGGTCCGCGGGGCCCACCGTGATCCAGTGCATGCCGCCGTATTCGACGTCGTTGCGTACCTCGAAGCCGAGCGTGTCGCGATAGAACGCCACGGATGCCTCCGGGTCGTTGTGCGGGAGCATCGTGCTGTGAATGGTGATGTTCATGTCGGTCACTCTAGGTGCGGCTATTTGACCTGCGCCTCTCGATTCCTGATCGGTTTCGTCACCTGCTTGGCCACGCATGACGGCATCCCCGCGGTCGCGCGCGCCTGTTCGCGCCGGTAGGCGCCGGGCGGCATGCCGACCAGTTCGGTGAAGCGGGTGCTGAACGTGCCGAGCGACGCGCAGCCGACCTCGAAACACACCTCGGTGACGCTGAGGTCGCCACGACGGAGCAGCGCCATCGCGCGCTCGATCCGCCGCGTCATCAGGTAGCTGTACGGCGACTCGCCGTAAGCGAGCTTGAACTGTCGGCTGAGGTGCCCGGCCGACATGTGCGCGCCGCGGGCGAGCGCCTCCACGTCGAGCGGCTTCGCGTACTCGCGGTCGATCCGGTCGCGGACGCGTCGCAAGATCTCGAGGTCGCGTAGGTGCTGCTGCTCCGTGCTGGGTGCGCCTGCCACCCGCACGATCATGCCAGCTCGCGGGTCAGGAGCCGACGTAGTCCGCGAGGTGCTCGCCCGTGAGGGTGGAGCGCGTGGCGACGAGATCGGCGGGCGTCCCCTCGAACACGATCCGGCCGCCGTCGTGGCCGGCGCCGGGGCCGAGGTCGACGATCCAGTCCGCGTGCGCCATCACCGCCTGGTGGTGCTCGATCACGATCACCGACTTGCCGGAGTCGACGAGGCGGTCGAGCAGCGCAAGCAGCCGCTCCACGTCGGCGAGGTGGAGGCCCGGCCGTCGGTTCGTCGAGCACGTAGACGCTGGCCTTCTCGGCCATGTGGGCGGCCAGCTTCAGCCGCTGCCGTTCGCCGCCGGACAGCGTGGTGAGCGGCTGGCCAAGGCTGAGGTACCCGAGACCCACGTCCGCGAGCCGCTCGAGGATCTTGTGCGCGGCCGGCAGCTTCGCCTCGCCGGCGCCGAAGAACTCCGTGGCGTCCGAGACCGACATCGCCAGGACCTCGCTGATGTCGCGGCCGCCGAGCTTGTAGTCGAGCACGGACGCGTCGAAGCGCTTGCCCTCGCATTCCTCGCAGGTCGAGGCGACGCTGGCCATGATCGTGAGTTCCGTGTAAACGACGCCGGCGCCGTTGCAGCCCGGGCAGGCGCCCTCGGAGTTCGCGCTGAACAGCGCCGGCTTCACGCCGTTGGCCTTCGCGAACGCCTTGCGGATCGGGTCGAGCAGACCGGTGTACGTCGCCGGGGAGCTCCGTCGCGAGCCGTGGACCTGACCCTGGTCGATCGCCACCACCCCGTCCCGGCCGGACACCGAGCCGTCGATCAGCGAGCTTTTGCCCGACCCTGCCACTCCGCTGACCACGACCACCAGGCCCAGTGGGATGTCGACGTCGACGTCCTGAAGGTTGTTCGTGTCGGCGCCGCGGATCTCTAGCTTGCCCGTGGCCGCCCGGACGGTCTCCTTGAGACGGGCCCGGTCATCCAGGTGGTGACCGGTGAGGGTGCCGCTCTCCCGCAGCGCCTCGACGCTGCCCTCGAACACCACCTCGCCACCCGCCGCTCCGGCTCCCGGTCCGAGGTCGACGACGTGATCGGCGATCGCGATCATCTCCGGCTTGTGCTCGACCACGAGCACCGTGTTGCCCTTGTCGCGCAGCTCCAGCAGCAGGTTGTTCATCCGCACGACGTCGTGCGGGTGCATGCCGATGCTGGGCTCGTCGAACACGTAGGTGACGTCGGTCAGCGAAGAGCCGAGGTGCCGGATCATCTTGGTCCGCTGCGCCTCGCCGCCGGACAGCGTGCCCGACGGCCGGTTCAGGGACAGGTAGCCCAGCCCGATGTCGACGAACGACTCGAGGGTCGCCCGCAGCGCACCGAGCAGTGGGGCCGCCGACGGCTCGTCGAGTTCGCCGACCCATTTGGCCAGATCCGAGATCTGCAGCGCGGAGAGGTCGGCGATGTTGACGCCGGCGATCTTTGACGATCGCGCCGCCTCGCTGAGCCTGGTGCCGTCGCAATCCGGGCAGGTGGTGAACACCACCGCTCGCTCGACGAAGGCGCGAACGTGTGGCTGCATCGCGTCGACGTCCTTGGACAGCATCGACTTCTGGATCTTCGGGATCAGACCGTCGTAGGTCAGGTTGATGCCGTCGACCTTGATCCTGGTCGACTCCTTGTAGAGCAGGTCGTGAAGCTCTCGCTTATTGAACTTCTTGATCGGCTTGTCCGGGTCGAAGAACCCAGAGCCGCGGAAGATGCGGCCGTACCAGCCGTCCATGCTGTAGCCGGGGATCGTGAGCGCGCCCTCATTGAGTGACTTGCTGTCATCGAACAGCGCGGACAGGTCGAAGTCGCTCACCGACCCGCGCCCTTCGCAACGCGGGCACATGCCGCCCGTCCGGCTGAAGCTCGCGCTCTTAGTGATCGTCTTGTCGCCGCGCTCGACCGTGATCCCGCCGCTCCCGTGGGCGGAGGCGACGTTGAACGAGTAGGCCCCGGGCGGCCCGACATGGGGCTGCCCGAGCCGACTGAACAGGATCCGCAGCATCGCATCGGCGTCCGTGGCGGTGCCGACCGTCGAACGAGGGTTGGACCCCAGCCGCTCCTGGTCGACGGCGATCGCGGTCGTCAGCCCTTCGAGCACGTCGACCTCGGGACGCGCAAGCGTCGGCATGAAGGTCTGCACGAAGGTGCTGTACGTCTCGTTGATCAGCCGCTGCGACTCCGCCGCGATCGTGTCGAACACCAGCGAGCTCTTGCCCGAGCCCGAAACGCCGGTGAACACCGTCAACCGGCGTTTTGGGATCTCAAGCGTCAGGTCCTTGAGGTTGTTCACGCGCGCGCCGTGGACGCGGATCAGATCGTGTGCGTCCGCGGCGTGCCCCCTCATGCGTCTTGCACGAGCCCGAGCACGTTGCCGTCGGGGTCGGTGAAGCTCGCCACCTGGCGTCCGCCGCCGACCTCATGCGGTGCCTCCGTCACGGTGGCACCGGCGGCGGTGACCTCGGCCAGCTTCGCCTCGATGTCCGGCACGCGCCAGTAGGCCACGGGTGAGGTCATGCCCTGCGGTCCGCCGCCCGGTACGAGTCCGATGTGCTGGCCCCCGACGTCGTACCCCACGTAGTAGGACGAGTCGGCCTGCGGTGGGATCCCGAGCAGTGCGGTGTACACCGCCTTGGCCGCCGCCAGGTCGGACACCGGATGCAGCACGATCTTGATTCCTTCGGTGGAAGAGTCAGTCATGGTCACTCCTGGCTCGTGTGGATGGTGATTTCCATGCCGGTCACTTTAAGTGCCGCCTGGCGACCGCGCTTCTCGATTCCTGACGGGTTCGGTCGCGCGCGCCTCTATGTCGAAGACGCCTTGCGCCGACCCACCTGGAGGGGACGCGCGCGGAGGCTCGCGGTCCATGCGACCGCGATCAGTACGGCGCCGGCGGCAAGCGCGATCAGCGGGATCGGGTTGGTCCCGCCCCCGGTCGACGCGGTCGCGGTCGCGGCCGGGATCGGGACCGGATGGCCCGAGGCAGTCGCGAGGCGCTCGATCGAGGTGAGCGCGGCGGTGCCGAGGGCCGCGCCGGTGCCCGGGGTGTGCAGGCCGTCGAGCGCGGACACGCCCGCGGGGTCTGGCGAGCCGTCCGAGGAGATGCCGTAGCCGCCGGGCATGATCACGAGCAGCGGACCCCGGTACACGAGCGAGAGCTCCTGTCCGAGGAACCGGGCATACGTCTGGGGTTGACGCCAGAGCTCGGTGACCGACCCGAGATCCGTGGAGGAGGCGACGATCGCAACGCGCAGCGGGTAACCGCTCCGGGCGGTGGCCTCGAGCAGGCTTGCGAGCTGGCGCTGCTGGGCGAACGGAATGCCGGCGTCCTGGGGCAGGAACAGCGACTGGGTGGCGAGGACGTCGCTGGCCGGATCTCCGTCCGCGCGGGCGGCGGTGGCGAACGAACCGCAGGCAAGTGCCAAGATGAACGTGTATGCGAGCGCTCCAAGCAGCACGCGGGCGCGTGAGCGATGAATCGGGTTGTCCGTAGAGTGCTTCAACTGCGATGAGCTCGGAAGCGAATCGACCTGGAGCGCCGGCTCTGGGCGCGGTTGCCGTCCAGTCTAGGCGCCGGACGCGGCCGCGAATCCTTACCGCCGCCGGCCGGCGGGCGCGGATCGCGGAGGTCGGGTTCGCGTTCGTGGCGCTCCTGCTCGCGTTCGCGGCCCGGACCGGCGTGGCCGAGGCCCACGGTCCGATCGCCCCGGCGGCGTCGAGCTATTTCGCGAAGGTTCTCGGGCTCCCAGCCGGCCTCGACGCGAAGGTCATCGACGGCGATCTGCGGATGTGGCTGAGCGTCCCGTCGAGTGAGACGCTGGTGGTCCTCGATTACCGCGGGGCGCCGTACCTGCGGTTCTCGCGCGCGGGCGTGGACGTGAACCGGAACTCGTCGATGTACTACCTGAACCAGACCCCGGTCGCCGAGACGCCGCCGACGTATCTCAGCGCGAGTACGCCGCCGAACTGGCACCGGGTGACCGGCGGTCACGCGTACGAGTGGCACGACGGCCGGTTGCACGCGCTCGCGACGGTCGCGCTGGCGCCCGTTTCCGGGGTGTCGTTCGTCGGTCGCTGGAACATCCCGCTGCGGATCGACGGGCGCCTGACCGCGATCACCGGCGGGCTGTGGCACTCCGATAACCCGTCGATCGTGTGGTTCTGGGCGATCATCGTCCTGGTCGCGTGCGTGCTGGCGGGATGGCGCGTCCGCCGCCGTTCGCTCGACCGGCTGCTCGCCCGTGCGCTGGCGATCACCGCCCTGGTCGTGGTGACGATCGCGGCCCTCGGTCTGCAGCTTCACGGGCGACCGACGATCACCCCGTTCCAGCTCGTCGAGTTGGCGGCGATCCTCGCGTTCGTCGGGTGGGGGTTCTCGCGCACGCTGTTCCGGGCGCCCGGATACTTCACGTGCTTCCTGATCGGGATCGCGGCGCTATGGGCGGGAGGGGAGATGATCATGACGCTGTTGTACGGCTTCGTGCTGATCCCGCTGCCGGCGTTCACCGCGCGCCTGGTCACCGTGCTGTGTCTCGGAACCGGCGCGGCTTTGCTGCCGCTCGTGTTCCGTCTGGCCGATCACAGCGATCCTGACCCGGTCGAAGAGCAGCCCGCGGACGCTCTCGCCAGCGGACGTGGCGGCGTCACCGAGAGCATGGCCTGAGGGCCGGCTCCGGCCCCGATCGATGGCGCGAGGTGCGATCCGGGTTGGCCCCGCCCTCGCCGGCGCCGTGGCCGGCGCCGTGGTCGCGGCGGCGCTCACGGCCGGCTGCGGATCGACGAAGTCTCAGACAGAGCCTTCGGTCGCGACGCCGGCACCCCCGGCGGCGCTCGTGGCCGAAGCTCGCCCGATCGGAAGGGGCCCGCGCTTTCAGCCCGCTGTGAGCGGTCCGGTGCTCGGCGCCTGCATCCGGCGCCTGGGCCCGCGCGACGGCGTGCACATCGAGGTGTTCGCGGCCAACCGGGTCGTGCTCATCCCCGCCGGGATCGGCACGCGGGCGCCCCTGCAGCTATCGGCGGGGCGAATCACCGGCGCCCGGTGTTACGGCGCGTTGGTCACGCTCGACCCGACCGGCGTCGTGCTCGTTCGGGCCGGTACGCATCCGGTGCTGGCGGACCTGTTCCGCAGCTGGGGGGAGCCGCTGTCGGGGAGGCGGCTTGCGTCGTTCTCGGCCTCGGCGGGCGGCTCGGTGGCGGTGTTCGTCGACGGGCGGCCCTGGCGCGGCCCGCCGGGCGCCGTGCCGCTGCGGCGACATTCGGAGATCGTGCTCGAGGTGGGGCCCCACGTCCCGCCGCACGCCGCCTACACGTTTCCGCCGGGCATGTGATGGAGCGGTATCTTCCTGGCAGGATGACGGTCCGCCCCCAGCGCGGCGCGGTAATCAGGCGCCTCGCGCCCGCGGCGTTGATGCCGCCCGCGGCGTTCGCCGTTCACCAGTTGCGCTATTGGCTGGCCTATGGCAACCGGGCCGGGCTCGCGCTGGCCGAGCAGGGGCACTCGTACCTGCACTCTGCGGTGCCATGGATCGTGCTGCTGATCGCGTTCGCGGTCGGCACGTTCCTGGTGGCGCTCGGACGGGTGCTCGGCGGCGGCGGCTCGCTTCCGCGCTACACGCTCTCGTTCGCGGCGCTCTGGCTCCTGTGCGCCGCTTGCCTGGTCGCGATCTACACCACGCAGGAGTTCCTCGAGGGGCTGTTCGCGACGGGCCATCCAGGGGGCCTCGCCGGCATCTTCGGCTACGGCGGCTTGTGGTCGATCCCGGCGGCGCTCGCCGTGGCGCTGGTGCTGGCGGCCACGTTCCACAGCGCCCGGCGCGTGCTCCAGGCGGTCGCCGAACGACGGGCGAGGCGAGTGCGGCCCGCCGGACGGGCGCCCGTCGTCGCTCGCACGCGGATCGACGTGCTGCTGGCGGCGCTCGCGCCGCTGGCGGACGGCTGGTCCGGTCGCGGTCCTCCCGGCTGATCGGGTCTCGCGGCGCCGTGCCCACGGCGCAGTCCTGATCAGCTAGAACGAGGAGGACAACCGTGAACCTCAAGTCCCTTGCGGGACGCCTTGCGCTCGCCGCTGTCGTGGCGGGCGTCGTCGGGATGTGGTGTCCGGCGCTCGCGTCGGCCCACGCCCGAGTCAGCCCGGCGGTTTCGCTGTCGGGCAAGCTGCAGCTGTACAGCCTGGCGGTGCCGACCGAGAAGAGCGGCCTGACGACCAGCACGATCGTGATGACCGTGCCCTCCGGCTTCGGTATCGATTCGTTCGTGCCGCCTCCGGCGGGGTGGACGATGCACGAGCAGCAGACCGGCTCGGGCGACAACGCCGTCTTCACGAAGGTGACGTGGACCGGCGGCAAGACACCGACCGGCGAGGACTCGCTGTTCCAGTTCCTGGCCCAGCCGGCGTCGTCGAAGACGTACACGTTCCAGGTGCAGCAGACCTACTCCGACGGGTCGATCGTCGACTGGGCGGGATCCGAGTCGTCGGCCTACCCAGCGCCGACGATCGAAGCGGTGAGCTCGCTCGGCGGCGGCGGAGTGTCGCTGCTGACGATCATCGCGCTGGTAGTCGGCGTGCTCGGGCTGCTCGCCGGCGGCTTCGCGCTGATCGGCGGCTCGCGGGAGCGTGAGCTGGCGTGAGCCGGCGGACGCGTGTCGCGGTGGCGGCGGTCGCGATCGCGGCCTGGCTCGCGCTGCCGGCCGGCGCCTCCGCGCACGCGTACCTGGTCAAGACGGTCCCGGCGGCGAGCGTCGTGCTCAACTCGCCGCCCCCGAACATCCAGCTGACCTACGACGAGGCCGTCGAGCCCCGGTTCGCGATCATCTCGGTGACCAACGTCGACGGGCGCCAGGAGACGACCGCGCCCGTCCACCGCTCGCCGTCGAATCCCGACACGCTGGTGGTGCCGCTGCGGCCGAATCTGCCCGAGGGGTGGTACCTGATCTACTGGCGCGCGATCTCGGTCGACGGTCACCCGGTCAATGGGTTCTTCACCTACGCGGTCGGACCGAATCCGGGACCGGCGCCCCAGTTCCGGATCCCGAACATCTCGGCGACCGCCACCACCCCTCAGCTGCTGATCACACGCTGGGCGATGTTCGTGTTCGTGATGGCGGCGATCGGCCTGTTCGTCATGCGGCTGCTGGTCGCCCGGCCGGTGGTTCGAAGCGTCGAAGGCGTGAGCCTGAGACCGCTGTCGGTCGCTGTGGGGATCTCGGCGGCGCTAGGCCTGATCGCAATCCCCGTGTACCTCGATGTCTCGACCGCCAACGACTCGTTGCGCTCGGCGTTCGACGTGACCGCGCTGGTGCCGCTGTTCCGGGTGACAGCGTTCGGCCGCGCGATGGTCGATCTCGAGCTGTGCTTCGCGCTCTTCTGCGTGGCGGCGGCGGTCACGCTGTGGGTCGACCGACCGGAGCGAGCGCGCCGGTCGGTCGCCGAGCTGATCGCAACCTGCGGCGGACTCCTCGCGGCGGCGGCGGTGCTGATCGTCCCGGGCGCGGCCGGGCACGCCGCACAGACCTCGCCGCGCGGGTTGACGTTGCTGTTCGATTGGCTCCACCTCGCATCCGGCTCGGTGTGGCTCGGCGGATTGATCGGCCTGCTCGTGCTGTGGTGGACCGTGTCACCGCACGTGCGGGTTCCCGCCCTGTCGGTGACCGTTCCCCGCTTCTCGAACGTGGCGGTCGTGTCGGTGCTAGTGCTGGCCGCCACGGGCGTCGGGGAGGCGATCGAGCACACGCCGGCGGTCAACGCGCTGTGGGAGACGAGCTACGGCCAGGCGATCCTGGTCAAAACGGGACTGCTCGGCGGCGCGATGCTGATCGCCTCGGGCAACCTGCTGCGGTCCCGGCCGCGACTGATCGCCGCCCAGCGGCGCCCCGAGCTCGGCGACTCCGCGGCCCGGCTGCTGCGCTGGCTGATCAGCGGCGAGGTCGTCGTCGTCATCGGCATCGTGTTCGCCGCGGCCGTCCTCTCGAGCCTCGCTCCACCGCCGCCCGCGTTCGCGCTCGAGAACTCGGCGCTCGCGAAGGTTGGGCCTGGCCGGGTGGTTCAGACGATCAACCACGCGGGTTACACGTTGCAGGTCCTGGTCTCTCCGAACAAGGCCGCGGCGCCCGACTCGTTCGCGCTGCGGATCACCAAGGGCGGCCAGCCGGTACGGGGGGCCAACGTGACACTGCTGTTCAACCACCTCGAGATGCAGATGCCGACGCAGGAATACCAGCTGACCGAGACCGCGCCGGGGGTGTATTCGCGCGCCGCGCCCGCGCTCGTGATGGTCGGCCGCTGGGGGTTGACGTTCCAGGTGACCCCGCGGCACGGCCTGCCGTTCACGGCGCTGATCGTCGACCAGGCCAACGGGTGATACCGCCGAACTACCGAGAAAGGCAGGAGCCAGTGATCGACAGACCCACCCGGACCCGGACCAGACGGATTGCGTCGATCGCCGCCGCGCTCGGCGCGATTGTGGCGCTGACCGGTTGCGGCGGGGCGGGTAGCGGGCTCACCGTGCCCGCGGTCGCCCCGGCGAGGGTCTACTCACTCGGCGGCTTTGCACCGAGCACGCCGGTCACCGTGGGCCGCCCGGTCACTGTCACGTTCACCGTGCTCCTGCCCAGCGGCAAGCCGCTCACCCAATACAAGACGGGTCCCGGACCGCACACCGGTGTGCACCTGATCATCGTCCGCGACGATCTCGCGTACATCATCCACCAGCACCCGCCGATCGGACCAAACGGGCTGCTCCGGCAGACCGTCACCTTCCCGGCGCCGGGGCCGTACCGGGTCCTCGTAGACGTGTATCCGAACATCCCGGGCGGCCAGCCCAACTTCCAGCTGTTCCAGAAGATCAACGTCACAGGTAAGTACAAGCCGTTGCCGCTTCCGCCGTACCGCTCGGACCTGGTCGTCGACGGCTACCACTTCGATATGAAGGCTCATCCTCAGGTGCACGCGATCCAGGCGCAGTTCATCAACGTCACGGTGACCGACTCGCACGGCCACAAGCCCACGTTCGTCCCGTGGTTCGGCGCGCTCGCGCACGCGATCTTCTTCCGGCAGGGAACGCTCGATTACTTCCACACGCACATCTGCGCGCCGAACGCGCCCAACTGCGGCGTGCTGCCCGGCGTGGCCTCGTCGCGGATCTCGGGCAGTTCGACCGCGCCCGGTAAGCTCACCATCGGCGTGCTGTTACCCGTCCCAGGCACCTGGCGCCTGTTCCTGCAGATGAAGCTCGGCGGCCGGATCGTGACCGCCCCCTACACGCTGGACGTCGCGTCATGAGGCCGGCGGGCGTTCGCCTCAAGCTGCTCGCCTCGGTCGTTGCGCTCGCAGCGGGGACGTTGGCGGTGATCGTCGCGATCCTGCTCGTCCGCAGCGCCCTGGGCTAGGGAGAGCATGGTGAAGGCGGCGATCGCTGTCGCGGCATGCGCGGTGGCGGCGGCGGTGTTCGCCGCGGCGCCGCCGGCCGCCCGGGCCGACGGCGACCCGGCGAGCGACATGCTCCTCATCCAGAACGTCTTCTACCCGTTCAGCCCGCCGGTCGCTCCCGCGATCCAGCGCACGCTGAACGCCGAGACCGGGGCCGCAAAGCGTGCACACTTCCCGATCAAGGTGGCGCTGATCGCGTCGCCCGCCGATCTCGGCGCGGTCCCGTCGCTGTTCGCCAAGCCCCAGCAGTACGCGGACTTCCTCGACCAGGAGATCAGCTTCTTCGGTGGCAAACAGCCGCTGCTCGTCGTGATGCCGAACGGATACGGCGTGCAGGGCCTGACGCCTTCGGGCACCGTGGCTGCCGCCAAGCTGCCGCCACCCGCCGGCCGCGCCAGCGACGATCTCGCCCGCGCCGCGATCGTGGCGGTTCCGAGGCTCGCCGCGGCCGCCGGCCATCCGGTCGGTGGGGTCCCCGGTGCGTCCAGCGCCGGCGCCGGCGGCTCGGGCTCGGGCGGCGGTGCGGCTGCCGTCGGCGTCGGGGTGCTCGCCTTCGTCGCCGTGCTCGCGAGCGCAGCGGTTCTGTCGTTCCGACATCGCCGCGCACGCGCCCGGTGATCGCGATTACCCCGGCCGGCACGGACGCCGGGCGGAACGGCTCCCGGCTCGGCCCGCTCGGCATCCGGCCTCGCCAAGACCGGGCCGGCCGGGAGTCATCCGGCGGGATGCCGAGCGGAGCGAGGCCCAGTAACCGGTTACTCGCCCAGAATCGTCAGGTCAAGTCGGCGCACGCGCTCGGGGTCGGCGAGGATGTCGATCTCGACGATCCGTCCGTTCTTGACGATGAACGAACCGACCGAGAACGGCCGGCCTCCGCGCAGCGAGACCATCCCGGCCGCGCCGTTGATCAACGCGCGCCGCAATGACAGATCGACGCGCGACCACATCAGCGCCTGATCTGCGACGGTCTCCGCGCCGATGACGTGGCGCGAGAGGCCGGTCATGCCGGCATCGGCCCTGAGGACGACGTCGGGGTCGAGCACGGCGACGAGCGCCTCGAAATTCCCCTCGCGCGCGGCGGCGATGAACGCGTCGACGACCTGCCACTGGGCGCCGAGGTCGGCGTCCGGGAGCGGCGCGGTTCCGCGGACGCGACGGCGGGCACGGCTCGCGAGTTGCCGGGTCGCGTCGGGGGAACGCTCGACGATCGTCGCGATCTGCTCGAACGGGACAGCGAACATGTCGTGCAGGACGAACGCGAGTCGCTCGGCCGGCGTGAGCGTCTCGAGCACGACGAGGAGCGCGAGGCCGACCGAGTCCGCCAGCAGCGCTTCGTGCTCGGGGTCGGTGCCGTCGGCGGGACCGATGATCGGGTCGGGTAGGTGCACGTCGAGTGGTTGCTCACGCCGCGTCTTGCGCGACCTGAGCATGTTGAGCGCGACGCGCGCAACCACCGTAGTCAGCCACGCCCCGAGGTTCTCGACCTCGCTCCGGTCGGCGCGGCTCAGGCGCAGCCAGGCATCCTGCACCGCATCGTCGGCCTCGCTCAGCGACCCGAGCATCCGGTAGGCCACCGCGCGCAGATGCGGCCGCTGTTCCTCGAACTGCTCGGCAAGCCATTCCTGCTGATCCATGTCAGATCCCTCCGTCGCGTAGGCTCATGAACTACTAGACCCGCTCGACGGCGGCAACGTGACAGGTCCGTAGTCCGCGCAGTTGCCTTCGGGCTTTCGCGGCTGTGAGCGCCGCCCGCCGGGCCTAGCTTGGGGGAACTCGGCTCCGAGGTCGAGATCTGGCGGCACCACGACAGGTCATGTCCGAGCCCCGGCGGACGCAAACCGTCAAACCTCAGGTTCGATCGTTCAGGGGGTGTCACCGCGGCGCCTCAACGGGAGTGCGAACCACAGGGCAGTGACGACAATCGCGGTGGCGATTCCGACGGTCACCGCGGCGACCGTCCCGAACACGAAATTCGAGACGAGGACCAGGATTCCGGTGAGTCCCACCGCGATGAATCCTGCCGCCACGATCGCGAGTCTCGTGCCAACTCGCACGAGGTAGTCGCGCTGGTGCTGGCGGAACAGCAGCCGGTGGTGAACCGAAGGCGCGATCAGGAGTACGGCCCCGGTCGCGATGCACAGCAGAGTGCCGAAGTAGACCCACCGATCGAAGGCCGAGGCCTGCTTCCAGCCGGCGTTGAACGGCACGACCAGCAGGAACGCGAACATCACCTGGATCCCGGTGCCCGCGACGCGCAGTTCGTTCAGCAGGTCAGTGACGTTGCGGTCCAAACGCTCGGAATCCGGTTCGTCGCGCGGACCTTCATGCGTCGACGGTTCCCCAGCAGTGTTAGTGACGTTCGTCACCACTTACTGCTACCCGCGGCCGCTGGCCGGCAAGCCGGTCCGGGCACCCAGCGACACGAGGCGCTGGAGTTGGCGGTTTTGTCCGAACGGCTGGTCACCATGTCCGGCCGTGTCCGAGCCCGATCTGCAGACCACGACGCCGGCGCTGCGCTCTTGGCAGACGCGCGCGCTGGCGGCGATGGACCGATGGGAGCGGGGTTCGTTCCTGCTCTCGGCGGCGCCCGGGGCGGGCAAGACACGTCCGGCGTTGGAGCTAGCTCGCCGCCAGTTGGCCTCCGGCGCGGCCGGCTCCGTCGTGGTCGCTTGCCCGACCGGCCCGCTTACCCGACAGTGGGCGCGGGCCGCAAGCCGGCTGGGCGTGGAGCTCGAGGTGGACGCGGCGTCGCCACGACCACCCCGGGGCTTCGACGGCGTGGCGGTGACTTACGCCCGGATCGCCAAATCCGCGGGGCGATGGGGGCGCGCCGCGGGAGCGGGGACGTTGGTGATCGCGGATGAGGCCCACCACCTGGGGGAGGAGCTAGCTTGGGGGGAGGCGTTCGCGAGGGCGTTCGGCGGGTGCGAGCGGTGGCTCCTGCTGTCGGGGACGCCATTTCGTTCCGACGCGACCCCGATCCCCGGCGTTCGCTACGACCGGAACGGACTCGCGCAACCGGACATCTCGTACGCCTACGAGGATGCCGTCCGGGATGGGATCTGCCGGCCGGTGTGCTTCGTCGCTTACGACGGGACGCTGTCGTGGCGCAGTGGGGACGACGTGATCGAGTCGAGCTTCGAGACCGTCCTGAGCGCGCGCGAGGCGGGCCGCCGCTACCGGACGGCGATCTCGACCGAGCTTCCCGACGGGCTGCCGCGCATCCTGCGCGAAGCCGACGCCAGACTGAAGGCGCTCCGCGCCGACGGGCACCGCGATGCCGGCGGCCTGGTGATCGCCGCGGACTCGAGCCACGCGCGCCGGATCGCGGCGCTGCTGCGCGAGGTGACCGGACAGCGGGCCTTGGTGGTGCTGCACACCGAGGCCAAAGCCGCGGAGAAGCTCGCCGCGTTCACCAACGCCCGCGACCCCTGGATCGTCGCGGTGAACATGGTCTCCGAAGGCGTAGACATCCCCCGCCTGCGGGTCGGTGTCTACGCGTCGGCGGCCAAGACCCCGCTGGTTTTCCGGCAGATCGTCGGTCGCTTCGTGCGCACGATCCCCGGTAGGCCGGCGGAGCCAAGCTGGCTCTACATCCCCGCGGACCCCGTCCTGCGGGATCACGCCGCGGCCGTCCAGCAGGAGCTACGCCACGTGCTGCGAGCAGCCGAGGATCAGGACCCGGGCGAGTTCGACCGGGCCGAGCGTCTTGCCACCGAGCGAGGTGAGATGCCCACGTTCGAGCCGGTCAGCGCCGATGTGACTCCGCAGATGACCCTGTTCGGAACACCCGCGCCGCCAGCCGAACGACAACCCGCGAGAGCAGCATCTCACCACGCCCCCGATCCGCATCCCGAGCTTGAGTCGCATCGGACGCCGGCGTTCGAACAGCGCGCGAGGCTACGCAACGAGCGTCACCGGCTCGTCTCGGAAGTGAGCCGCCGTGACGGGGGCACTCACCGCGAGGTGAACGCCTGGATCAACCGCAAGCTCGGAATCACCTCGGTCGAGCAAGCAACGCTCGACGACCTCGAACGTTCGGTCGAGTTACTGGTCGACAAGCTCACGCGCCGTTCCTGATCGGCACCCCCGAGTAGCGCCGTGCTGGCCGAGGCCCGCGCATGGGAGTTACGACACTTCGAGCGGTCTCTGCGCCAGCCTGATCAACCGCAGCGCGACCTGCAGTTCGGACACCCGTTGCTCGATCGGGCGTGGCAGAAGCTCCTGTGCCGCGCGGATCCGGTTGGTGATCGTGTGCTCGTGCACCCCGAGGCGCCGCGCCGCGCGCGACGGGCTCAGGTTCTCCTCGAGGTAGATCCGCAGCGTGGCGCAGAGCCGTCGCGAGTGATCGTCGTCGATGACGAGCGGACCAAGTTCGGCGGCCACGAACTCGCGGGCCTGGTCGACGTCCGCGCTCGCCAGTGCCGCCAGCGCGACGTTCTCATACGAGGTCACCGATCCTGGCCGCTGTTCGGTGAGCCGCGCGATTCGCCGCGCGTACATGGCTTCGCGATGGCTGCGGGCGAAGCCGGCCACGCCGTAGGCGGCAGACCCGAACGCGGCGAGAACCGTCGGAAAGGCCTGAACATCGAGGTGGGCCGAGGCGAGGTCCATCGTCTCGCCCTCGCCCCGCCAGCCGATCCACCCGGCCAGGCACAGTCGCGCCCGCGGGACCAGGAGCGGCGTGCCGGCGCCCAGCGAACCCAGGAACTGAGACGCGGCGCGCTCGAGCGTTGCCAGCGCCGTGTCGAGGCGTTCGCGCCCGTCCTCGCTCCAGAAGACAACCGCGCGGTGGGTCTGCTTGAGTTCGTAGCCCAAGCGGCGGCTGGCCTGCTCGACATCGATCGTGTCGCCGCTCCAGCACCGAGTCGACCACCTGGGCTCGGACCGCGGCCGCGCTGCGTACCCAACGCTCACGCTCCTCGCCGTAGCCGCGGACGAGTTCGCCGCTGAGGGCCTCCACATACTCGAAGGTCCAATCCGCGCCCAGCTCGATCGCCCGAGCCAGCTCGTCCGGATCGTCGATGTCCGCTCGTGCTTTCTCGGACCACCTCCGGAAGAACGTCGCTTGGCCGATGTGGTACGCACGCAGCAACGAGTCGAGCGGCAAGCCACGGCGGACGAATTCCCACGCGTAGTCGACCGCGGCCGGCGGAGGGACGGCCTCACGTGGCGAGCGCCCGCTGCGGGTGAGGTCGACGATCAGCCTCAAGACGCCGTCGGTACTCGCGTACGTACTGCTGCGCAGCTCCGGATCTGCGTCAACGTCGGCCAACTCGAGATGGATCGCGTCGGTGATGTCGGTCGTCACCGACGGCAGCCAATCGGGGTCCTTCGTGAATTCGAGCATTAGCTCGCGCATCCGCCCCTGCGAGTCCATCGGCGGAGCGTATTACGCGTGCGGACGTCCTAATAGTGGGCGATGCTGGGCTCGAACCAGCGACCTCCGCCTTGTCGAGACAGGACGACCCCGACCGCGGAGGTCAGCTCAGGTTGTGGTAAGCCCCGTCCGCAAAGGGATTTCGGGGGTTCGGCGCTTTGCGCTTCGCACCCCGAAATGCCCCGGATCACGAGTGAGGTGTGCGCAATCTGTGCGCACTCCCGCGATGGTGCGGGCGACCGGCGGGCGCTACTGACCGTTGCTGCCGGGGTCCGGCGCCGGCCGCGGCGGGGATGCCGCGCCCCGACCCTCTTCGATGCCGATCGTGGTCGGCAGCGGCTTGATCTGATCAGGTGGGAGGGGCTTCGGCGCCATAGGCTCAGTTTACCGCCAGCGCGGCGAGCCAGGCCAGCGTTTGCACGACCATCAGAGCCCCGAGCGCGGCTGAAAGCTGGGACATACGCGTGACGCTGGCCGCGTTCTCCGCTCGCAAGTCGTGATAAAGGTAACCGGCGGTGGCAAGCCAGCCCAGCGTCTCAGCATCTGCCTCTTCGGCGGCTCGCTGGTAGAGCTGGTCGTAGAGCTCTCGGGCGTCGACGGCGAACTTCAGACGCCATGGCGCCAGCAGAATCGCGGCGACGACGAGCGCCAGGACGAGTGCTGTCACCGCGACCCACCCGAGGAACTGCAGGCCTTGGTCGCGGATGGTCGTCGCGCCGAGAAAGGATGCGACGATCGCGTTGGCGGCCAGCAGGGTACCGGTGCGCTGTCTGATCCCGGATACCAGCGACTCCTGATCCGCGAGTGCCGAGCGCCCCGCCTCATACGTGATCTCCTCGAGGGTGGGCACATCGCCAACGGTAGGGTCGTCAGGCGGACGGCGCCGCAGATCCGCAGCGACAGCGCGGCAGCCGTCGTCCTTCCCATTCCGCCGGCCCTGCATGGCTGGCGGGCGACTCCCTCTAGCAGACGCCCCAGTCCACCACAAGCACGTGGCAGGGCGCCCACATGAGATGTCGAGCAAGCTCGATGACGGCGGAGAACGCCGGGGCTGGTGGCCAGCCGGACCACTATCACGGTCTTCGTGTGCTTGAGACAGGCGCCACGGCGCGACTAGTGGATTTAGCCCGAAGCGGAAGCGAGCTGGGTTCCGGACCACCGAGCGCAGGGTTGCGTGGTACGTAGGGTGGCAGCGATACTTGACCGATGCTCACTGAAACTACCTCCCAGCTGGATCCTGGCTTCCTCGACGAGTTCGGTCACCGATGGTCCGATGCCTGGGATCAGCGCGACGGTAAGGCGTTGGCCGCGCTCTGCACTGAGGACATCGAGTTCTACGACCCTGCGATCGGTGAGATCCATGGTCGCGAGGCGGTAGCCAACTGGGTGAGTATCTGCGCGCGGGCGTTCCCGGATTACCGATTTGAAGAACCAGAACCGGCGTACATATCGCGTGATCGTCCCAAGGCGATCGTGCCGTGGAGGATGGTCGCTAACTAACACCGGTCCGATTGATCCGCCGGGATTCGCCGCAACCGGCAACTCATGCGTTATCGACGGTGTCGATCACTGGTGTTTTCGCGACCGGCTGGTCGAGCGCTATCGGGCTGACTACGACCTAAATGGGGCGCTGCGACAACTCGGTCTGGTTCCTGAAGCGGGCTCGCGCGGCGAAAAGCTGCTTGTCTCGTTGCAGCGAGCTGCGGCGCGACTGCGTCGTCGGCCTCACTAGGGCTGTGGCCTTGGCTGCGCGTCATCGGCGCTGACGCCGACGCTTCCGGGTTGATAGAGGACCAGCAGCGGCTCGCGTGGCACCCGCGTCTTCTTTGCGCTACACACATGACGCGGTAGCGTCTGGATTGATGGACGTGGGAGAGGCGAGAGGCTTGACGGTGTCGCCGCTCGAGAGCGGGGAGTGGGCATGGACCGAGTGGATCGCCGGGCACCTCGTGTTGTCTCGGCGAACTGGGATAGAAGCCTCCGAGGCCGCGGCTCAGCAGGCTGGCCGCGCGCGCTCGAACATCTCGTCTCCGAAGCCGCGGCATCTGCGCGCTCGCGCCGCGAGCTTCCGCAACCCGAGAAGCCCGCCAAGCAGCCCGAAGCACGAGCCTGACGCTGCCGCTTGGATCGACAAGCAGAAGTCGGCGCGACGCGCCTCCTCGGGCGGCTACGCAGCGGTCAACTGATCTAAGGTTACGCGCTCAGGGGTAGTGTCCGTTCTGCAGTGTACAGTTTCTCCTCGCTCTCGGAAGAAGCGGCCCCGTCCCCTGACGCGTAGAGGGTCCGCCACTCATAGGGAATCTCGGATAAGAGTGCGTACACGTCGGCTTCAAGCTCCGCGTAGATGGCTTCCGGCTCGATGCGGCCTCGCCTGGCTGGAAGTCAAAGGGGAGGTAGCCCATGATGCGCAGACAGTACAGCTTCTTTCGCCCGGATGGGGTCAGGGGAAGGCGTAGCCCAAGCCGCATCAACACCGCGTATTGCCACGGGAGCGAAACCAACTTCAGGCGGAGCGTCGCCGCGAGAATCCCTTGCATATTGCTCCGAACTGGGTCCGAGGCGACCGCCGCGAGTTGGCGATACGACGTCGCGGCCTCGCTCAACGTCGAGAGCACATAGCGCTTTCGGTCAGAGACCGTGGCTGCCGCGCGTTGTTCCGCGAGGTAGATCGCCGAAGCCTGACGCTCGTCCGCGAGTTCGTGTTCATGACGGACTCGTTCCCGCTTGGCCGCCGCAGCTGTCAGATAAAGGCTGACGACTGCGCCGACGCCTGTCACCAGAGTTCCGAGGGCTACCGTGACGTCGGTACACGAGGTCGCGAACGTAAGCACCACGGCCAAACCATACGCGTACGGCAGTTCCAAAAGGCCGTTTGCGAGGAGACGCCAGGCTGCCGCTTGGACAGAATGTCGACAGGGCTCGATCTGGCCCAAGCGGAAGCGAGCGTTAACGCTGAAGACCTGAGATCTCGATGCACTTGAGATGGCCAGACGGCTAGGCATTGGAGGAAGGTGGGCGTGTTGTATGCTCGCGTTCTGTGGGTTGGTGGTGAGCTCGCGGTGCGCGGCATCACCAGCGGTAGCACACACGCTTCAAGCGCTTCGGGCGCAAGCGTAGAGCAATGCTATACGGCTTAGAAGAAATGGGAGACGCGGTGGTAACCGAGCGAACCGAATCTCACGATCGCTCCGCGTGCAGCGGCATAGCGGCTGTGCCGGTGGTAGATCGCGTTCTCTCAGTTTCGGACTCATACTGAAACCGGCAGTTTTGCGGACGAGGCAAAGGTTAGTGCAAAGGCCGAGAGCTTGATGCAGTGCTTCAGCTTGTCGCTCGTATATGTCTCTCAGGGCTACACGGGGTGGGACTCTGCAGCCTCTTCATCGAACAGGAACGGGCCAACGCCCAGCGCGTAGCAACGGCGAGATATGTGAGCTGAGACGAAGGTGCGCTATAAGATGGTATTATCTCCTATAGTCAGATCTCACAGACAGTCTACGGCATCATTATGTTTTCTTCTCGTACGAGGCCACCGCACTGGTTCGATTACCTCGGATTCGATAATCCGGTGTACAAGACGCTAGCGACACAATAATAGATTTCGCTTGGGACACTGATTATAGTCAACGCGGTAATCACTAAGCGGCAGGACGATAGCTGGGCAATGTTCAGATCTCGTACGAGATCTGGAGATCATCCGCCCGGTAGGCGATAGAATCAGCGTTAAATCTCGCGACGCCGACATACCCGCACAGGATAAAACGCTCAATGTCGCTTAGATAGAGTTCCGACACGGCTGCTCGTAGCCCGATGCGACACTCTCGATTGAGATGAGAGATGCCTTATCCGCGCTGGCGCTGAGATGGGTCTCGCGAGTCCTTCGGGCCGGCGGGGGATCCTCGCCGTGTAGGGACAGCTCTACGTGGAGCTCGCGAACGGACGCCGCCTCCACGGCAAGGGGAAGTTAGAAGCCTGCTAAGGAGACTTCTTAGGTGATAGTAGGGTGACTTGGGAGGAAATAGAAAGAACGTTATTACGACGCGTGTAAAAAAAACACCTAAGCCCTCGCCGCCTGAACTAAAAACATCTGAGAAGTGTGCTGGCGGACGAAAGATTAATACCTAGCGACGAAGAGCTGATGCGCCTTCCCTTAGAGATTGAGTTCTCCGACGACCTCGTACTGGCGTTCGACGGCAGGGAATCACACCTTCCGCGTTGATCAATGGTTATCGCAAAAACCAGTCTAGAAGTTATTGAGTCAAATAGTCGCCGAGATAGCAGATGAGCGCGACGGCTCAATTAGGGATACACCGGGACCTGACGTTAAAATCGAGCTATTCTAGGGCACCTCGTCCCCCCTCCCTGGAACAGTGAACATTTGATTCGTTTACCCGACGGCTACATCGATTAACAGTAGGCGCTAGTGCTGTGCGCTACGAGAGCGTAAGTGCTGGCATCGCAGAGTCACTGATAGTATGAGTACTGAGCGCGCTCTTTGACCGGGTCATAAACCTCGTGGCGGCGGACCGCCGACACCGCGAGATTTCGACATCCGCTGAGCGTCCGCTCCCTACAGGTCTTCGAGCACGTAGGGCATCGCCAAGATGACGGACGCGATCACGCGGGACAAGCCCTTCACCTAGTGCAAGGTGCGGCTCTGCTGAAAGCGGATGTGGTGCATTTCGGCTTAGCGCAGAACCCGGCATTCTTCACTGTCGCTCAACTGGTTGAAGTCGAGCGTCAAGAATGCGTCGTAGCCGAGCGCACCGGCGTCTCTGAGCAGCGGCTGTCCAAGCGACACTTACAGCGCAGTGTGTGAACGAATCGAATCTTGACCGCGGTCCAGCCGCAACTTCAGTAGAATCTGACCGGCATCCCCTCGTCGACGAAGACCTGCAACTACACCGCCTTGGCTATCTGCTCGACGAAGTCTGATACGTCTTCAATAGAGTCTGTAACCACTGAAGAGTACATCTCGATGATCTCTGCTATCGTCACGCCAGCGTCGGCGAGACCGTCGACGACGTCGTAGGGAACTCTCGTGCCTGCGATCACGGGGTAGCCGGCGAGAACACGCGGACTCACAGCAAGCAGACGATATGGAATCTCAAAACCAGGGAAATCTCTTCCGCTCTGTGTGCGACCAGGTCGAGCACATCACGCATGAGGATAACGCTCACGACCGTGACCAACTGATACTCCAGGTCTAGCAGCTGACTCGACGGCGTACGCACAAGTATCGAAGTCTTCTGCTGATAAAAATTATCTGTTAAAATACTCAAACTCGTTCGCCTTAAGCGCCCGTAACACCTCCACAGCGCGCCAACTCACACCAGAGACTTCTCTTGGCGCAAGTAAACAATGGAACGTAAGGACACAACGCGAACCAACTATAAAAAAACCCACCCGACCGCTTCGACTCGGGACTAGTAGTGTACGAGCCGAGGGCGTACGCTTCCGCCAGCACGCCAGTAGGTAGACGGAAGTGCCGCAGAGCACGGATGCGATGGGAACGAGTAAAACCACTTGACATCTACACACTACAGCCTGCTATAACCGCACTTCATGCTGTAAGTCAGCTATTTCCTCCGTCCTAACGCTCGTAGATCAAATAGATACGCCTGGCACGTACAGGTCAAACGTCTGAAGGAAAACGCCCGCCGGCTGTGATGGCGCCAAGTCGAAGCAAATGCTCTTAGGCGAGCTCGCCATCTGAAAGCTCCGTGTCAACCCCCACTGAAGCTCCCCGGACGTGCGAGTCTGGTACAGCTCGCGCATATTACATTCGAGCACTTCGATCGTAGCCAAGCAGAACACTCACGTTCCTCGCATGCCGAGAACCACTCAAACGCTTCTTCGGACCACGCGTAATACGCACCGAGTTCCCCGATGCGCTCCAACTAAACATCCGTAATAATCATCACGCGCTTACCAGATATTTTTCCCCATACCATGCAATATATTAACCATTTGTTCACAAATAACTCGCATCATTCCTTGCCGTATCTCGCACAGTCAGCTTCGCTTCCGCCATGAGCTAGCACACAGCACTGTCCAGTGCGCGTCGTGATACGTGGGAGCCGAACTGCCGGGAAAGTACAACGAGCGAGAGACTAGCGATGATCGTTCGATCGAACACGCGACCTAGATCTTATATCTGACTAAAAGAGCGTGACTATGGCAAGCGCGACTCCAGGTGAGCGACGTAGACCTGGGCCGCCTACCGAGTCGCCCTGGGCGCCACGCCGGTCAGCATCGCACTCGGGCAGCTCGTCGAGCGCGAGGTCGCGAGTCACCGTCGTAAGACGGCCCTCGACGCCGACGGCGTCCGCGACGCCGTTCGTGACGCCCGTGCTGTCGCCAGCGAGCTCGAAGGTCTGATCGCGCGCCTGGAGCGCGCGGCGGAGCGCGGTCCGACATCGGGCTAAATCACGGGCGCCAACAACCTCTTTCCGTCCGATCCCGGCGATACGTTTGTCGGCCCTTTGCGTATTTGGCTGATTTTGCGATGCACCAGCCTAGGAGGACCGAGCGTCTGAGCCGGTAGCCGGAAATGAGCAGCAGTCCGTACCTGACCGTCCAGGAAGTTGCCGAGCTGGCGCGATGTGAGCACCGGACCGTCAGGCGCGCGATCAACAGCGGCGAACTCAAAGCGTCGCTGATCGGCGGCCGCTGGATCGTGAGGGACAGCGCGGTCGAAGAGTGGTTCGAGGCCTGCGCCAACAACCGGATCGCAGTCGCACCAGAGCCGCAGCCGCCGCGGGTACGCAAAAGACAAAGGCGCATCCAGCCAGATCGCCCGGGAAGCGTCGCTGACCTCGAGGCGATTCGCGAGAGAATCGTCGGACCGTGAGCATTCAGAAGCGCGGCAGCAGTTACGTCGTCCGGTGGCGAGAGGGCGGCCATCAGCTGCAGCGCTCGTTCATCAAGCACGGGGACGCGCGAGCGTTCGAGACCGACGTCAAGCGCCGGCAGCAGCTCGGGGCGCTCGCGCCGGGCGTGATCCAGTCGCGGACGAAGCTCGCCGAGTTCGTCCGCGAGGAGTGGTGGCCGAGATACGCGGTACCAAACCTCAAGCCATCCACGCAGCGCCGCTACCTGGAGGTGTGGGGAACGCACCTGCTCCCGCACCTCGGCGACTACGAGCTCCGCGCGATTACTCCCACGCTCGTCGAGGACCTACGCGCGCGTCTAGACACCCAGGGGTCGGCATCCAATCGCAGCGCAAGGCGCTGATGCTGCTCCAGGGGATCCTCCGACGCGCGGTCGTCCGCGGCCTGATCCCGGCCAACCCGGTATCCGTCGTCGACAAGCCACGACAGCCGCCAACCCGCCGGCCCGAGCCGCTCCCGCCGCTGATCGTCGAGGAGATCCGGGCGCATCTAAGACACCGCGATGCCACCATGATCAGCATCCTGGCCTACGCCGGACTGCGGCCTGACGAAGCGACACGCGCGCGCTGGCACGACCTCACCGACCGCGCGCTCCACGTCCACGCGTCCAAGACCGAGCGCCCACGAACGATCAAACTCCTCTCACCGCTGGCCCAAGACCTCGCCGAATGGCGACTCGCCTCGGGCCGACCTCCGTCCAGTGCGCTGATCTTCCCGACCCACGACGGCGACGACTGGAAGCTGCACGACTGGCAGAACTGGCGCCGGCGCGTCTACCAGCCCGCGGCTAAGGCGGCGGGGGTGACCGGCGATCTCCGCGTCTATCGGTTACGCGGCTCGTTCGTATCGCTCCTGCTGTGGGAAGGCAGCAGCCTCACGTTCGTCGCCGACCAGGCCGGACACAGCGTTGCGACGCTCGCCAAGCACTACACCGGAGTGCTCGAGGAGCTCGAAGACAAGCCGCGGATCGCTGCGTCTGAGGCCATCCGGGAGGCCCGCAGCCAACTCAGGTGTGCGCAATCTGTGCGCACTCCCCAAACGACCGAACCGACGCCAAAGAATCCTGGAAAGTCGTAGTGGGCGATGCTGGGCTCGAACCAGCGACCTCCGCCTTGTCGAGACGGCGCTCTCCCAGCTGAGCTAATCGCCCGGGAGGAGCTAAATGTACCTGGGGTCGGGGGTCGGGGTAGACTCGCCGGCGAGATGAGGTGGAGGGTCGCGGCGCTGATCGCGCTCTTCGGGGTCGCGGTCATTCCCGGTGTCGCGGACGCCGCGCAGCCACGCGCCACGAGCACGGTGCGCGTCTCGGTCCGGCCGGGATCGGGGTCGCCGTCGACCCGCTTCGTGATCAGCTTCACGGCCGTGCAGGCGACCGGCGCGGTCCGCGGCGGGAACATCTACCGGATCACGGCGAGCACATCCCGGCGCGGCGGATGCGTATCGAGTACTTCGGCGGTGGCGCCACCGACGCTCACCGGCGCCACCGTTCACGTGACTCTGGCCCCGACCGCGCGCCGGCACTGGTGCGTCGGGACGTTCCGCGGTCAGGTGTGGAGCGTCCTCAACCCTCCGTGTCCCGTCGGCAAGGCGTGCCCGGCGATCGAGCCGCTGCCCCGGATGGTGGGCACGTTCTCGTTCCGCGTCCGGCGCGGCTGATCACCCGGGTCGCTGCGCGGCGGACCACCCGCGTCGCCAACCGCCCGCGTAGCCTTCTAGCATCCGGACCAAATGGAACTCGAGCTTCCCGACGGCAACACACTGACGCTTCCCGAAGGCGCCACCGGAGCGGACGCCGCGGCGGCGATCGGGGCCGGGCTGGCACGGGCGGCGCTCGCGGTCAAGGTCGACGGCGAGCTGCGCGACCTGTCCCGCCCGCTCCCGGATACCGACGGCAAGGGGCCGGCGAAGCTCGAGATCCTGACCGACCGCAGCGGCGAGGAGGCGCTCAGCCTGATCCGCCACGACGCCGCGCACGTGCTGGCGGCGGCGGTGGTCGACCTCTATCCGGGCGTGAAGATCTCGATCGGGCCGTCGATCGAGAACGGCTTCTACTACGACTTCGACTTTCCCGAGGGGATCAGCATCTCGGAGGCGGACTTCGACGCGATCGAGGCGAAGATGCGAGAGCACATAGCGGCCGACGAGCCGTTCGTGCGCGAGGACGTCGCGGCGAGCGCGGCGCTCGACCGCTTCCTACGCGAAGCCCAGGATTACAAGGTCGAGCTGATCGAGGACCTGATCGAGAAGGACGGCGTGCCGACGGTGTCGCTGTACACGAACGGACCGTTCACCGACCTGTGCCGCGGACCGCACGCGCCATCGACCAAACGGATCAAGGCGTTCAAGCTCCAGTCGGTCGCGGGCGCTTACTGGCGCGGGGACTCGAACAAGCCGATGCTGACGCGGATCTACGGGACCGCGTTCTTCTCCCAGAAGGATCTCGATGGCTTCCTCGAGCGCCTCGAGCAGGCCCGCGCCCGCGACCATCGCAAGCTCGGCCCGCAACTCGGGCTATTCAACTTCTCCGACGTCGCTCCCGGGATGGCGTTCTGGTTTCCGGCCGGGACGCAGGTGTTCAACTCGCTGGTCGCGCTGAGCCGTGAGATGGGTGGCCCGCGCGGCTACACCGAGGTCAAGACGCCGCAGCTGTACGACAGCTCGCTGTGGAAGACCTCGGGGCACTGGGAAAAGTACCGGGAGCACATGTTCCTGACCGAGTCGGCCGACACCCCGATGGGGCTCAAGCCGATGAACTGTCCGGGCCATTGCCAGCTGTACTCGATGCAGCCGCACTCCTACCGCGACCTGCCGATCCGCTACTCCGAGCCGGGGCTGCTCCACCGCAACGAGCTGAGCGGCGCGCTTCACGGACTGCTGCGCACGCGGAACTTCGCGCAGGACGACGGGCACGTGTTCTGCGCCGAGGACCAGGTCCAGGACGAGATCGAGGCGTGCCTGGACTTCGCGTTCGACACGTACGGGATCTTCGGCTTCGACGTGCGGCTCGAGCTGTCGACGCGCCCCGACGAGCGACTCGGGTCCGACGAGGTGTGGGACCGCGCCGAGGGGCACCTGATCCAGGTGCTCGACCGTAAGGGCCTCGCCTACGACATCAACCCTGGCGACGGCTCTTTCTACGGCCCCAAGATCGACCTGCACATGACCGATTCGCTCGGGCGGTCGTGGCAGATCGGAACCGTCCAGCTCGACTACAACATGCCGGCGCGGTTCGGGCTCACGTATACCGGCGCCGACAACTCGGAGCATCACCCGGCGTTGATCCATCGCGCGCTGATGGGCTCCTACGAGCGGTTCATCGCGATCCTGATCGAGCACTACGGTGGCGAGCTGCCGGTCTGGCTGACTCCGGTGCAGGCGATCGTCCTTCCGATCTCGGACAAGCATCTCGGTTACGCCAGGACCGTCCGCGACCAGGTCCACGGCGGTGGGGTCAGGGTCGAGCTCGACGAGCGGACCGAATCGGTGGGGCGCAAGATTCGCGATGCCGAGCTGCGCAAGATTCCGTACATGCTGGTTGTGGGGGACCGCGAGCAGGAGGCCCAGCAGGTCTCAGTCCGCGAGCATCGGCACGGCGACGAAGGTTCAGGGTCGGTTAAGGACTTCGTGCAACGGGTGCAGGAAGCCGTCCAAAAAGGCTTGACGCCCTAGAAGCGCCGCTATACTCGACCTCGTTGATCCATGCGCGACATCTCATAGGGCCCGTCACCGCTTGACGTATCCCTCCCATCGCAGCTAGTGCCGGTCCCTCGTAAGTTCGACCGGCGTCCCCCCGAGCGGGACCAGACTCGGATCAACGATCGCATCCGCGTGCCCGAAGTGCGCCTGATCGGCGACGACGGCAAGCAGATCGGGATCGTGAAGACGTCCGAAGCGGTCGCATACGCCCAGGAGCGCGACCTCGACCTCGTCGAGGTAGCTCCCGACGCGCGCCCGCCCGTGTGCCGGGTGCTCGACTACTCCAAGTACAAGTACGAGCAGGCCCAGAAGCAGAAGGCCGCCCGCCGGCACCAGCAGCAGATCACGGTCCGCGAGATCAAGTTCCGCCCGAAGATCGCCCAGAACGACTACGACACGAAGAAGGGCCACGTGTCGCGGTTCCTCAAGAACAAGGACAAGGTCAAGATCACGATCATGTTCCGCGGGCGCGAGGTCACCCATCCCGAGCGCGGAACCGCGCTGCTCGACCGTCTCGCCGGCGAGTTGTCGGAAATCGGGGTCGTCGAGCAGTCGCCAGTGCAGGACGGGCGCAACATGACGATGCTGCTCGCGCCCTCCAAGGCGGTGCTCGCGGGCGAGAAGGACGGCAAGCAGGAGAAGCCCGCCGACGGCCGCCAGCCCAAGGATGCGGGCGATACGGCGGAATCCCCCGACGTGGAGGCGCTTTCGACGGACGGTGAGCAGCCTTCGACGGACGAAGAGCAGCCTTCGACGGACGAAGAGCAGCCTCCGACGGACGCTGAGGAGCCGTCCGCCGACGAAGAGCAGCCTTCGGCGGACGAAGAGCAGCCGTCCGCCGACGGGGAAGAACCTTCCGCGGACGAAGCGGAGCCCGAGCCCGTCAAGGCCGAGAGCTCGACCGCCGTCTGACTCGCCGCCGAGCGGCCTGACCGCCGCGCGCCTGTCACAAAAGGCGCCGTTCAGACAATTTACTAAGCATGGAGGGAGCCGACCCTCGTACGGACGGCGAGCTGCTCGTGGCGACGGCGTACGACCCGGAGGCGTTCGCAACGTTCTACCGGCGTCACGTCCGCGGCGTGCTCGCGTTCTTCCGCCGCCGCGTGGGCAGCGCCGAGGTCGCGCTCGACTTGACCGCGGAGACGTTCGCGGCGGCGCTCGAGGCCTCGCCGCGATACGAGCTCCGGCCCGAGCCGGCGCGCAACTGGCTGTACGGGATCGCCTGGAACAAGCTCACGAGGCCCAGAACGTGCGCTGCTCGCCGAGCCTCGTGCGCAAGCGGGTCAGCCGTGGCCCGCAGCGGATGCGGTCGGACCTGGAGACGCCCCGTGGTGCATGAGGACCCGATCGCGGTGCTCGAGCGGGAGCTGGTGCGCGCCGCCCGACGGCTGGGTGCCGGGGAGGAGACGAACAGCCTCCCCGGCGCAGGCCGCGCCCGAGTCCCCGGCCGCGCCGGCGCCGGACCATGCCGCACGGGTCGCGGGGGACGGTCGCCGTCTTGCTGTCGACCGCCACCGGCGGCCCCGTCCGCGAGTCCCCGGCAGCAGGTCGACATCCTCGGCGTGCTGCGGCGCCCCCAGGACCCGGCCGACCGCACGGCCGCGCTCCTGTCGGAGTACACGCGAGGCTTGGCGTTCATCGGGACGCCGGACGTGGCGTTGATGCGATAGGCGACGACCACGCCGTGGGGCGAGCGGCTCTACCTGGTGCCGATGAACCCGCCGACCGCGCCGGAGATCGCCCGCCTCGCTCAGCGAGCCCCCTGGTCCCGGAGCGAGCTGCTGCGGATGCTTCGCGGCCGCCCGGAGACGCTCATGGTGCTCAGCGCCAGGGGCGCCGGCGGAGCCGGGGACGCGGCGGACATCGAGAAGGGGCAGGGGGTCGGGACCGAAGGCGCGAGCCGCTCGTTCGCCGGCGGATCGACCGCCACCCGGATCACGGTTGTCGTGCCCGACGGCGTCGCGAAGGTTCGGTTCGTGTTCCCCCGCCAGCCGCCACCAGGTCACCCGGGGGCGCCGACCTATGCAGACCGCCTGAGCGGCCGCCCGGGTCCGCGGCAACATCGACGCAGTGCAGGTCGATCGGGAGGTCGCGATCGGGCGATTCCCGATGATCTGGCACGGACCGAGCGGCCAGATCGTCAAGCGCGTCGGCGATCTCGCGGCGGTCAAGCCTTAGTGGGGCTCGCCTCACCGGTCCACCGGTAATGCCGGCCCGGATGACCGCCAGGCTTTGTCCTCGGATCCTCGCGTAGTGCCGCTACGCGTCGGACCCCGCGTCCTCGCCTGACGGCCCCCGGCCTTGGCCTTCCGGGCGAACCGTCTCGGCTCGACCCACTGACGTTCTGCTTTACTAGGCCGACTTCCGATGCCGAAGATGAAAACGCATTCCGGCGCCAAGAAACGCTTCAAGCTGACCGCCACCGGCAAGGTGCGCGGCCGTCGGGCGTTCTCGACCCACATCCTCGAGAAGAAGACGCCCAAGCGTAAGCGCCGCCAGGCGAAGCCGTCGTGGATCAGCGCGCACGATGAGCCGCGGGTGAAGACGCTGCTCGGCGCCAAGCGGAGGGAGCGCGGATGACCCGCGTGAAGCGTTCGGTACACGCCCGCAAGAAGCGGCGGTCGACGCTCGCGCTCACCAAGGGCTTCCGGGGCGACGCCAGTCGCCACTACCGGGTGGCCAAGGAAGCGCTCCTCAAGGCCGATCAGTACCGCTACCGCGACCGGCGCAACCGCAAGCGCGACTTCCGCCGGCTGTGGATCACTCGCATCAACGCCGCCGCGCGGCAGAACGAGATGTCCTACTCGCAGTTCATGCACGGCCTGCAACTCGCCGGCGTAGAGCTCGACCGCAAGATCCTCGCGGACATCGCCGTGCGCGACGCGGAGACCTTCCGACGCTTTGCCGACCGCGCCCGCGAGGCGCTGGCGGCCGGCTGACGAGAAGCCGACCACACCAGCACCGCCACCCGGGCGCCGCTCCATCAGGAGGGCGCCTTTTTTGATGATTACAAGCCCACACAACGCCAAACTCAAAGAGATCCGCAAGCTTCGCCAGCGGCGCCGCTGGCGCGAGCGCGCCGGGCAGTTCGTTGCGGAGGGTGAGGATTTATTGGTTTCAGCGGACGCGAGCGGCTGGGTTGCCATCGAGCGGTACGTGGCGGCGGGCAGCGGGCTTTCCGGCGTGGAAGTCGACCCGGCGGTTCTCGCGAGCGCCTCGGGGCTGAGCTCGGGGACACGGGCGCTCGCGGTATACGAAGAGCGGTGGGCGCCGGCGCCGGTCGGGCCGCTGTGCGTGTACCTCCACGGCGTCCACGATCCGGGGAACGTGGGCGCGGTGCTGCGAAGCGCTCAGGCGTTCGGCGGGTCGTCGGTGGCGCTAGGCCCGGGGACGGCGGACCCGTACAGCCCTAAGGCGGTTCGAGCCTCGATGGGCGCTGTGTTCGCGGTCCCTCTCGCGCGGGCCACTTTCGATGAGCTTCCGGGTCAGAAGATCGCACTGGTGGCCCGCGCCGGCGAACCCTTGAACGGCCGATGGCGATCCGACTACGTATTTGATAGTCGCAGCGCCATCGGCGCAACGATCATGGTCGGATCAGAGCGTGACGGGCTGCCGGACGAGGTCGTTGAAGCAGCGGATCACGTCGCGCACATCCCGATTGCCACCGACTCCCTCAATGCGGCGATGGCGGCGACGATCGCCTTGTACGAATTGAGCCGTAGGATGGCGCCCGAATGAGCGACCGAATCGCGGAAATCCGGGCCGATGGCGAGAGCGCGATCGCCGCGGCGACCGACACGGCCGCGCTGGAAGACGTCCGGATCCAGTACCTGGGACGAAAGGCTGAGCTGCCGAACCTGCTGCGCAACGTCGCGTCGCTTCCGGCGCACGAGCGGGCCGCGACCGGCAAGGCGGCCAACGAGGCGCGCAAGGCGCTCGAAGCGGCGATCGAGCAGCGCACCGAGCAGCTTGCCGCGGGCGAACTCGAGCAGCGCCTCGAGCGCGACCGCGTCGACATCACGCTGCCGCCGGACCCGACGCCCGAGCTCGGGCGCCTGCACCTGATCACCCAGACCCGGCGCGAGATCGAGGACGTGTTCATCGGTCTTGGCTTCAACGTCGCCGAGGGACCCGAGGTCGAGACCGTCTATTACAACTTCGACGCGCTCAACCACGCGCCGACGCACCCATCGCGGTTGATGAGCGACACGTTCTACGTCGAGCCGGCGCACGACATCTTCAATCCGAGCACGCTGCTGCTGCGCGTCCACACCTCGCCAGTCCAGGTCCGCGCGATGGAGCGCCAGCCGCCGCCGCTCTACCTGATCGTGCCCGGGCGGACCTACCGGCCCGACAACGACGCCACGCACACGCCGCAGTTCCACCAGATCGAGGGGCTCGCGGTCGACACCGACATCACGCTCGGCGACCTCCAGGGGACGCTGCTCGCGTTCGCGCGCGCGATCTTCGGCTCCGAGCGCGAGGTCCGCCTGCGGCCGCACTTTTTCCCGTTCACCGAGCCGAGCGTCGAGGTCGACGTGTCGTGTTTCAACTGCAGCCAGGGCGTGACCGCCGACGGCGAGCGATGCGGACTGTGCAAGGGCACGTCGTGGATCGAGATCCTCGGCTCTGGGATGGTCGACCCGAACGTGTTCGAATACGTGCGCGACTACGGGTACGACCCCGAGCGCGTCCAGGGGTTCGCGTTCGGGATGGGGATCGAGCGGATCGCGATGCTCAAGCACGGCGTCCCCGACCTGCGCTTGCTGTACGACAACGACGTCCGCTTCCTGGAGCAGTTCGGCTGATGCGCGTCCCGCTCGAATGGCTGAACGAATACGTGAAGCCCGATCTCGACACGGCCGCGCTGGCCGAGCGCCTCGCGATGACCGGCACCGAGGTCGAGCGCGTCGAGCGCCACGGCGTGGCCGCGCTCGAGAACTTCGTGATCGGCCGGGTGCTCGAGGCCGAACAGCACCCGAACGCCGATCGCCTACGAGTCTGCGTAGTAGACATCGGCGACGGGAGCCCGTCGCAGATCGTCTGCGGCGCGCCGAACGTCGCGGCCGGCCAGACGGTGGCGGTGGCGAAACCCGGCGCGGTCATGCCCGACGGGACGAAGCTCGCCGTGGCCAAGCTCCGCGGCGTCGAGTCCAACGGGATGATCCTGGCCGAGGACGAAGTCGCGATCGGCACCGAGCACGACGGAATCATGGTGCTCGAGCGCGACGGGCTCGAGCCGGGGATGCCGCTCAAGGACGTGCTCCCGATCGCCACCGACGTGCTCGTGCTCGAGATCACGCCGAACCGGCCGGACTGTCTCGCGATCTACGGCGTGGCGCGCGAGGCACACGCCGCCACCGGCGCGCCGCTGGCGCCGCCTCCGTGGCGCGAGGACCCCGGAAAGCCGGGCGATGTCGCCGGCGCGAACGTCATCGTCGAGTGCCCGGACCTGTGCCCGCGCTTCACCGCGCGCGTGTTCGAGGACGTCAAGATCGGACCGAGCCCGCTGTGGCTGAAGGCGCGGCTGATGGCCGCCGGCCAGCGCCCGATCTCGAACGTCGTCGACATCACCAACTACGTGATGCTGCTCACCGGGCAGCCGCTGCACGCGTTCGACCTCGACCGCGTCGAGGGCGCGACGCTCACCGTCCGCCGCGCAGGAGACGGTGAGCAAGTCGAAACGCTCGACGGTCAGACGCGCACGCTCGACTCCGACATGGTCCTGATCGAGGACGCCGCCGGGCCCACCTCGATCGCCGGGATCATGGGCGGAGCGCGCAGCGAGGTGCAGCCGGACACGACGCGCGTCCTGATGGAGGCCGCGAACTGGGATGGCGCGAACATCCATCAAACCTCGCTCAAGCTCGGTCTCCGGAGCGAGGCGTCGGGCCGGTTCGAGAAAGGGATCCAGCCCGAGCAGGCGATCGACGCGCAGGCCGAGTCGACCCGGCTGATGCTCGAGCTGACCGGCGGGAGGCTCCTCCCGGGGACGATCGATGTGGGCGGCGCGGGACCGCCGCCGAAGACGATCCGCCTGCGCGAGGCCCGCGTCGAGAGCCTGCTCGGTGCGCCGATCTCGAGCGCGCGGTGCGCGGAGATCCTGAACGCGCTCGAGTTCACGACACTCGTCGCCGACGACGGCCTCGACGTGACCGTCCCGGCGTTTCGGCGCGCGGACGTCACCCGCGAGGCCGATCTGATCGAGGAGGTCGCGCGCCTCGACGGGCTCGACAAGCTGCCCGTGACGCTTCCGTCCCGCCACGGCGCCTCGGGCCGCCTGACCGCACGCCAGCGCTTGCGCCGGAGCGCCGCCGATGCGCTTACCGCCCAGGGCGTGAACGAGATCGTCGGCTGGAGCTTCACCCACCCAGATGTCGCTGACCGGCTCCGGCTCGGCCCCGAGCACCCGCTGCGGCGCACGGTGGCGCTCGCCAATCCGCTCTCGACCGACCTCTCGGTTCTGCGCACGACGCTGCTCGGCTCACTACTCGACATTGCCCGGCACAACCGAGCCCGCGGCGTCGGCAACGTGCGGTTGTTCGAGGCGGGCGCCGTGTACCTGCCGACCGAGCCGGGGCAGCTCCCGCGCGAGCCTTACCACGTGGCCGCGCTCCTGACCGGCACCGTGCGTCCACCGAGCTGGCGGGACGGCCACCCTCCGGCCGTCGACTTCTTCGCGGTCAAGGGCGTGCTCGCGGGCCTGATGGACCGCATCCACGCCGATTGGCGACTCGAGCACGGTGTCGAGCCGTTTCTGCACCCGGGCCGGTCGGCCAGGATCCTCGTCGGCGGCGCGCAAGCCGGATGGATCGGCGAAGTCCACCCGCTCGTCGCCGCGAACTGGGACCTCCGCGACACCGTGGCCGCGTTCGAGCTCGACCTCGATGCCGTGCCCGAGCCGGCGACCGCGCTGTACCGTGAGGTCAGCGGCTTCCCCGACGTGCGCGAGGACATCGCGGTGATCGTCCCCGAGCATGTGACCGCTGCTCAGCTACTCGCGCTGGTTCGGCACGCCGGCGGTCGCCTGCTCGCCGGCGCCGAGGTGTTCGACGTGTATCGCGATCCCGAGCGGATCGGCGAGGGCAACGTGTCGCTGGCGGTGCGGCTGACGTACCGCGCGGGTGACCGTACCCTGACGGACGAGGAGGTCGCCGAGCGCCGTGGCGCGATCTCCGACGCAGTGGCCGATCAGGTCGGCGGGAGGATCCGTGCCTCATAGCGTGTCGGTGTTCGGGAGCGCCGGGTTCACGGGCGCGCTGACCGCGCGGCTGCTCTACCGCCACCCCTCGCTCGAGCTCAAGGCGCTCACCGCGCGCAGCGACGTGGGGCGGAGGCTCGACGATCTGTACCCGCACCACCGGGTGCCGCTCGAGCTCGAGGAACTCGACCTCGACCGCCACGCCGACGTCGACGCCGCCGTCGTCGCCTATCCCCACGGCGCCGCCGCGCCGCTCGTGTCCGCGCTGCGCGAGCGGGGCGTCCGCGTCGTCGACCTGAGCGCCGATTTCCGACTGCGCGACCCCGCGGTGTACGGGAGCTGGTACCGCGAACACGAGGCGCCCGAGCTGCTCGGCGAAGCCGTCTACGGGCTCCCGGAGCTGTACCGCGAGGAGATCCGCGGCGCCTCGCTGGTCGCGAACCCGGGCTGTTATCCAACCGCGTCGCTGCTCGCGCTCGCGCCGCTCGCACGGGCCGGTCTGATCGACGACGTCGTCATCGACGCCAAGTCGGGCGTGTCGGGCGCGGGGCGCGCGGCCACCGAGAAGACCCACTTCGTGACCGTCGATGAGAACCTGAGCGCGTACGGGGTGCCGCGCCACCGTCACATTCCCGAGATCGAGCAGGAGCTCGCGACGCTCGGTGCGGACGTCCGGATCACTTTCATCCCGCACCTCGTCCCGCTCGACCAGGGCGAGCTGGTCTCCTGCTACGTGACGCTCGCGCTGTCGGAGGGGGCGGGGGTCGCCGCCGACCTCCGGGCCCTGTATGCCGACGCCTACGCGGACGAGCCGTTCGTCGAGCTGAGCTCGACCCCGCCCGGAGTGCGCGACGTCCGCGAGACGAACATCTGCCGCATCTCGGTCCACCGCGACGACCGCACGGGGCGCGCGATCGTGTTCGCCGTGATCGACAACCTGTGGAAAGGCGCCGCCTCGCAGGCCGTGCAGAACCTCAACCTGATGCTCGGGCTGCCCGAGGAGGAGGGGATCGGGGTCAGCGCCGCTCCGGCGCGCGAGGCGGTGCGGTGACCGCCACCGGATCGTTCTTCTCGTCGCGCTGGGTGCAGGCGCCGGGCAACGTGACCGAGCCCGGCGGCGGGCTGCCGCGCGGGTTCAAGGCCGCCGGCGTCGCGTGCGGGATCAAGCCGAGCGGGCTTCCCGACGTCGGGCTGCTCGTCTCGAGCGCTCCGGCGACGACGAGCGCGGCGCGGTTCACGCGCTCGGGCACGCAGTCGGCCCCGGTGCTGCTGTGCCGCGAGCGAGTTGAGCTCCAGGGGATCCGCGCGATCGTCGTCAACTCCGGCAACGCGAACGCCGCCACCGGGCGCCCGGGATTCGAGAACGCGGCCAAGATGCAGGGCGCGGCGGCGCTCGCCAGCCGCTGCCCGGAGGGCGCGGTGGCGGTCGCCTCGACCGGCGTGATCGGCGTGCCGCTGCCGATGGGCTCGGTGATGACCGGAATCGTGCGCGCGACGCACGCCCTCCGGCCCGACGGCGAGGTCGAGTTCGCGCAGGCGATCCGCACGACCGACGTGCTCGACAAGCACGCCTGCATCGACGTGGCGCTCGCGAGCGGCACCGTTCGCCTGACCGCGCAGGCCAAGGGCGCCGGGATGATCTCGCCGAACTTCGCGACGCTGCTGTGCTTCGTCCAGACCGACGCCGCGCTGTCCACGGAGACCTGCGATCTGCTGCTCGGCGTGACCGTCAAGCGCTCGTTCGAGCGGGTCAGCGTCGACGGTCAGCTGTCGACCTCCGACACCGTGATCCTCCAGTGCAGCGGCGAGTCAGGCGTGGCGATCGAGGCCGAGACCGAGGACGAGCTTCACTTCGGCGAGGCGCTCGACGCCGTCCTCAGGCAGCTCGCGATCAACGTCGTGCGCGACGGCGAGGGCGCGCGGCGGGTCGGCCGCGTCGTCGTTCGCGGCGGCGACGATGACGCCGTCCACCGGGTCGCCCGGGCCGTCGCCGACTCGCCGCTGGTCAAGACGGCGCTGTACGGCGGCGACGCGAACTGGGGGCGGATCATCCAGTCGGTCGGGATGGCGATGCCGGGGACCGCTCCGCTGGCGGTCGACATCGCGATCGAGGGTATTCAGGTGTGCACTCGCGGCCAGTACGTGCCGCACGACGAGCAGGCCCTGAATGCGGCGGTGCAGGGTGACGAGATCGAGTACGAGGTCGGCCTCCCGGGCGAGGGCGCCGAGACCGAGTTGTACTTCTCCGACCTCGGACACGAGTACGTGACGCTGAATGCCGAGTACACCACCTAGCCCTCCGAGCCACGACGAGCAACGCCTCCGCGACGTCGGCACGCTGCTCGAGGCGCTGCCGTACATCCGCGAGTTCCACGGCAAGACCGTCGTGATCAAGTACGGCGGCGCGGCGATGGTCGACGCGGCGCTCAAGGAAGAGTTCGCGCGCGACGTCGTACTGCTCAAGTACGTCGGGATGAAGCCCGTGATCGTCCACGGCGGCGGCCCAGAGATCACGAGCTACATGCAGCGGCTGAACCTTCCCGTCCAATTCGTCGATGGCCTGCGGGTGTCGGATCGAGAGACGGTCGAGGTCGCGAAGATGGTCCTCGTCGGCAAGGTCAACAAGGACATCGTGCTGCTGATCAACCGCCACGGTCAGCCGGCGATCGGCCTTTGCGGCGACGACGGGCTGCTGTTCCGGGCCAAGCGGAGGACCGCGCCGAGCGGCCAGGACATCGGATTCGTGGGTGCGATCGAGCGCGTCGACGTCGACGTGCTCACCCATGTCGCGCAGGACTACATCCCGGTGGTGGCGAGCGTCGGCGCCGATCGGGAGGGCAACTCCTACAACATCAACGCCGACGAGGCGGCCGGCGCGGTGGCGCGCGCGCTCACCGCCTACAAGTTGATGTTCCTGACCGACGTGCCCGGTTGGCTACGTGACCCGTCCGATCCCGGCAGCGTCGTGTCCGAGGCCGGCGTGGACGCGGTGCTCGAAGCGCTGCCCAGCGTCGCGGGCGGCATGCTGCCCAAGCTCCAGGCGTGCGTCGACGCGATCCAGGGCGGCGTCTCGTTCGCGCACATCGTCGACGGGCGCGTGCCTCACTCGCTGTTGCTCGAGCTGTTCACGAACGCCGGCTACGGCACCAAGATCGGACCCGCGCTGTGAGCCTGGTCGAGCTCGAGGGCCTCGAGCGCGAGTACGCCGTCCCCACGTACGTCCGCAACCCGGTTCAGTTCGTGCGCGGGTCGGGCGTTCGCCTGTGGGACGACGACGGCAACGAGTACCTGGACTTCCTCGCCGGGATCTCCGTGTTGAACGTCGGGCACTGTCACCCGCGCGTGGTCGAGGCCGTGCGCGATCAGATCGGCCGCCTGTCGCATGTGAGCAACCTGTACTACACCGAACCTGCGCTCAAGCTGTCGGCGGCGTTGTCGCGCAGCTCGCTCGGCGGCAAGGTGTTCCTGTGCAACTCGGGCGCGGAGGCGAACGAGGCGGCGATCAAGCTCGCTCGGCGCTCGCGGCCGGGCGGGAACATCGTGGTTTTTGAAGGGGCGTTCCACGGACGCACCTACGGCGCGCTGTCGGCGACGCCACAGGAGACCAAGCAGGCGCCGTTCGCGCCGCTCGTCCCGGGGTTCTTCGTCGTCCCGAAGGATCCGGGGGCGCTGTCTGCCGCGGTCGACTCGGGGACGGCGGCCGTGCTCCTCGAACCGATCCAGGGGGAGACCGGGATCCATCCGATGTCCGACGAGTTGCTGGTGGCAGCCCGCGAGGCGTGCAACCGGACGGGGGCGGCGCTGATCTTCGACGAGATCCAGACCGGGATGGGGCGGACGGGGACGCTGTGGGCGTACGAGCAGACCGACGTCGTGCCCGACGCGATCACGAGCGCGAAGGCGCTCGGTGGCGGCCTGCCGATCGGGGCTTTGATAACCGGGACGCGTCTGGCTGACACTCTGCGCCCCGGGGATCACGGCTCGACATTCGCGGGCGGCCCTGTGGTCGCGTCGGCGGCGCTCGTCGCGCTCGAGATCTGCTCCGATCCCGAGTTGCTCGTGCGCGTGCGCGTCGCCGGCGACCGGCTCGCGTCTGGACTCGCGACGCTGCCGTACGTCACGGCCGTCCGCGGGCGAGGTCTTATGCTGGCGATCGACGTGAATCCAGAGGTACCCGCACCCGAGCTCGCCATGCGAGCCCTGCTCGAGCAACGGCTCGTGCTCAACGCGACCGGTCCCGCGACGATCCGCCTGGAGCCGCCGCTGATCGTGTCCGACGACGAGCTCGACGAAGCCGTCGCGCGCCTTGCGGAGCTCGCGCCGTGAGCGGCTCGGAGCTGCTGCTGCCCGACGAGATGACCTTGCGCGGCGCCGGCGAGGCGATCGCGGCGCGGATGCAGATCGAGGACGGCGTGACCTGCGCGCGCGACCGGATCTACTACGACACGTTCGACGGACTCGTGCGCGGAGCGGGGCTGATGCTGACGTACGCCGACGGGACGTTGTCGCTGGTGTCGCACGACTCCGGGGTCCTGGTGGCCTCGCTCCCGATGCGCGCGCCGGCCAAGCCGCTGTTCGCACGTGAGCTGCCTTTGGGCCCGCTGCGCGACACGCTGATTCCGATCACCGATGTCCGTGCGTTGTTGCCGCTCGTGCACCTGCACAGCCACGAGCGCTTGCTGTCGGTGCTCGACGACGAGCGCAAGACGGTCGTCCGGCTGGCGCTCGAGGAGACGTCGCTGGTCGACGGTCGGAGCGCGGGCGCGGCGCTGCGCCCGCGCCTGCGGGTCACGGGCATCCGCGGCTACGACAAGGAGCTCGGCCGGGTGCAGGAACAGCTCGTCGCCGAGCTCGGGTTCAAGCCCGCCGACCAGCCGCTGGTCGACGAGGCGGTCAGGGCCGTGGGCGGCGTGCCCGGTGGCCTGCCGACGAAGGTCGGCATGCCGCTCAGGTCCGATCAGCGGTCCGACGCGGCCGCTGCCGTCGTCCTGCGCGCGATGCTCGAGGTGATCGAGGCGAACCTCGAGGGCACGATCGCCGATGTCGACACCGAGTTCCTGCACGATCTGCGCGTGTCGGTGCGGCGCTCGCGTTCGGTCCAGCGCGAGCTGAAGCGCGCGTTTCCGCCGGACGAGCTCGCGCACTATCGCGCGGAGTTCCGGTGGCTGCAACAGGTCACGGGCGACGTCCGCGACCTCGACGTGCACATACTCGAGTTCGACGATATGCGGGCGCTCGTGCCAGAGGCGATGCGGGACGACCTCGATCCGCTGCTGCGCGTTTTGCGGGCGCGGCGGGCGACGGCGCGCCGGGCGATGGTGCGTGCGCTTCGCTCGAAGCGGACCACGACGTTGCTCGCCGACTGGGGTTCGTTCCTCGACGGATTGGAGGCGATGCCGGTTGACGAGCGCCCGGACGCGACTCGGCCGATCGGCGAGGTGTCGGGCGAGCGGATCCGCAAGGTCTACCGGCGGATGCTGAAGATGGGCGGCGCGATCGACGAGTCAAGCCCCGCCGCCGCCTATCACGAGCTCCGCAAAAAGGGCAAGGAGCTCCGCTACCTGCTCGAGCTGTTCGGCGTCCCGCTGTTCCCCGAAGAGGTAGTGAGGCCGATGATCAAGACGCTCAAGTCGCTGCAGGACGTGCTCGGCCGCCACCAGGACCGCGAGGTCCAGACCGCGCTGCTGCGGTCGCTCGGCCCCTCGGTCGGCGAGGCGGCTGGGGGAGATGCGGCGCTGATGGCGATCGGCGCGCTGGTGGCGCGGCTCGGCGAGGACGAGCGCGCGGCGCGCGGTGAGTTCGCCGGCCGGTTCGCCGAGTTCTCGTCCGAGGAACAGCGACGGCTGGTCAAGGAGACGTTCGCGTGAGCGCGTCCGACTTCGGACATCTGCCGACCACGACGTACGAGGCGGACCCCGCGCAGGTCCATCGCGTGCTGCTGCTGTACAGCGGCGGCCTCGACACGAGCGTGATGCTCAAGTGGATCCAGGAGCAGTACCAGGCTGAGGTGGTAGCGCTCACCGTGAACCTTGGCCAGCCTGGCGAGGACTACGAGGTGATTCGGGGCAAAGCTTTGAACCTCGGCGCGCTCGACTGCCACGTGGTCGACGCGCGCGAGGAGTTCGCGCGCGAGTACATCGTCCCCGCGATCAAGGCGAACGGGATCTACGGGCTGGGTTACCCGCTGTTCACCGCGCTCGGGCGGCCGCTGATCGCCAAGCTCGCCGTGAAGTACGCACGGGAATCCGGTTGCGACACGATCGCGCACGGCTGCACGGGCAAGGGCAACGACCAGGTGCGGATCGACGCCACCGTCGCGACGCTCGGCCCCGAGCTCAAGGTGATCGCGCCCGTGCGAGGGCTGGCGCATGGGCCGCGAGGAGGAGGTCGCGTACGCACGCGAGCACGGAATCCCAGTCAAGGGCGGCACCGAGATCGCCCCGTACTCGATCGACGACAACCTGTGGGGGCGCTCCAGCGAGGGCCGCTGGATCGAGCACCTCGACCACGCGCCCGAGGACGACGTGTTCCAGCTCGTCACGCGTCCCGAGGAGGCGCCGGACTCTGCGGAGATCGTCACCGTGGAATTCGAGCGCGGAGTCCCGGTGGCGCTGAACGGCTCGCGGTTGCCGCTGGTCGAGCTCCTCGAGCAGGCCGGGGAGATCGGGGCCCGCCACGGGGTCGGGATCGTCGACCACATCGAGGACCGGATCGTCGGGCTCAAGGTCCGGGACATCTACGAGGTGCCCGCGGCCGACGATCCTGCTGCTCGCCCATGCGGAGCTCGAGAAGCTCGTCGGCACGATCCATCAGAACCAGCTCAAGCCGATGCTCGACCAGCGGTGGGCCTACCTCGTCTACGCCGGCCTGTGGTGGGATCCGCTCCGCAGCGACCTCGACGCGTACATGGACGCCGCCAACTCGCAGGTCACCGGGACGATCGGGATCAAGCTGTACAAGGGCTCGGCGCGGGCAGTTACGCGCTCGTCGCCCAACGCGGTCTACGACGAGCAGCTGGCGTCGTTCGCCCAGTCCGGCGGGCTGTTCGCGCAGGCGGCCTCACCTGGATTCATCGAGTTGTGGTCGCTCCAGTCGCGGATGGCGTGGAGATTGCGCCACGGCGGGGAGGACGGGTCGGAGGATTGAGCCTCGAACCCATGGGTAGCTTCAACCCAATGGGTTACAAGGTTCTTGGATACATGGTGTGGCAGGGCACCAAGTGGTATGCCCGTCGCCGCGCGCCCGGGGCTCCACCTAAGGCCGCGCTCGCGGCCGGGGTCGCCGGCATCGCGCTCGCCGGCGGGGCGCTGTTCGCCGCACAGCGGCGG
Organism: uncultured Solirubrobacterales bacterium; assembly: GCA_963755525.1. Taxonomy (GTDB): domain Bacteria; phylum Actinomycetota; class Thermoleophilia; order Solirubrobacterales; family Solirubrobacteraceae; genus Palsa-465. Next base: position 114,337 of record CAVWKC010000031.1, read on the forward strand.
GCTGCCTCTCACTGACGCTCGCTCGACCTGCTTGTCCGCTCGCGGTGGTGCGGGTTCGTCCGCTCGCGGCCGTACCGTCCCGCCCGATGAGCGACCTGCCTTCCGCCCTGGGGATCGAGGCGGTGGAGCTCGTGGCCGAAGGCGGGCGCAGCGTCACCGTTCGCGTCACCGGCCGGTGGCGCCGCCGCCGCCCCGAGCTCCGCGGCCAGGCGATGCTCGTGGTCGAGACCGGCACGGTCCGTCAGCGATTCGTGGCGATGCCCGAGCCGCCTTCGTTGACGGGCGCAGCGCCGGGTACCTGGCGGATGACATTCACGGTCCCGGCGGAGCTTGCGCCGCAGCTGCCGGGCAAGACGTTCCTCCAGCTGGGGGCCGTAATGGTGCCGCTGCCTGTGGGGGAGATGGCGGGGGCGGTCGAGGACGCCGGCGCCACCGAACCTTTCGGTCCCGCCGAAGGTCCCGGGCCGGAGCTGCTCGAGGCCAGGCAGCTGCGCAGCTCCGAGCTCGCGGCCGAGAGCGCGCGCCGGCGCGCGGCCGAAGCGGAGGCGGCGCTGGTCGCCCTCAACGATCGCGTCGGGGATATCCAGGACGAGCTTGGGCGCGCACGCGAGGAGTCCGACCGCCTGCGGGACGTGATCGTCGAGCGCGAGCGGGAGCTCCGAGGCGCACAGCAGAACGTCCACTCCGAGCGAGCGCGGCGCGTCGAGGTCGAGCAGGCGCTGACCGAGAAGACGCGCGCCGCGTCGCGCGACCTCCGGGCGCTGCATGACCACGTCGCCGACCTCGAGCGGGAGCTGGCCCGGATGCGCCGGGCGGTCGACGAGGCCGAGCATCTGGCCGCCGCCGCGGTGGCGGGGCGGGCGATCGCCGAGCGTCGCCTGGCCGAGCGGCCGCCACCGGTGGCGCCGGAACCGCCCGCCGAGCCTGAGCCGCCGTCCGTCGACAACACCCGCGCGCGATTGATCGCCGCCGAGTTCGCGCATGCCCGGGCGGCGCCGGCGCGCCCACCCGCGGCGCCTCCCATCCGGGCGCCCGCGGCGGTCGACGCATCGGCGCTGGCACTCGAGTTGGTGATGGTCGAGCGCCACGCGGTCCGCGGGGATAGCGAACTGCGCGCGCCGGCGCTCGAGCGCGAGCTCACGGAAGCCCGCCGCGAGCTTTCGCACGCCCGCGACGATGTTGGGGACGCCCGCGGCGAGGTTGCCCGAGCGCGCAGCGAGCTCGCCCAGGCACGCCGCGAGCTCGAGCGCCAGCGGCTCCTGAACGAGCGCGCGTACATCGCGATCGACCAGGTTCGGGCCGAGCTTGCCAGGCTCGGGGCTGGGGCGCCGCCGGACGAGGCCCCGCGTACGCCGGAGTCGCCGAGTCCGGTCCAGGCCGAGAAGCTCAGCGCTGCGCTCGCCCGGCTTCGCGAAACCCGGCCACCGGTGCCCGCGGTCCCGGCGACGGCGACGCCCACAGCCGAACCGCCGGCGGCCCCGACCACGCCGACCACCCCGCCCGTGACCCCCTCGCCGACGATCCCGACCGCGCCGCCCGCGCGACCCGCCAAGCCGTGGCTCGGCAAGGCGTTCCGGACGCTCGCGATGCGCGACGGCCCCGCGGCCGGGCGGCTGCTGCTGGCGCTGCTCCCGGCTCAGCGCGCGGCCGACCCCCAGCCGGTCGCATACGACCTTGTCCTCGGCGACCTCGCCTGTGCGCGCGTGACGGTGGGAAGCGCCGCCGTGCACGTCGAGGTGGGCGACGCGCCCAGGCCCATGTCCGAGGTCGACTTCCGGCTCGTCGGCGATCTCGCGAGCATCGCGCGGCTTCTGACGGCGAGCCCGACGAGACGCCGACTCGCCTGGCTGCCCGGGCGCTACCGGGTGGCGCGGATCCGCGGGGACCGAAGCCGGTTGCCCGCGCTCGAGCACCTGATCGACGCGCCACTGAGTCTCAGCCAACTACGTACCGCCGGCCTCCGACTGGACCCGGGCCTGGCGATGACCGTCGCGGCCTTGATGATCGAGCCGGAGTGGACCGCGGGGGAACGTTTCACGATCGGCCACCGCGAGCCGGCGGTGCCCGCGCCGGACGCCTACCTGCACGTCCTTGGCGGCAGGCCCCCGCTGGCCACCGCGGAGCCGCCTCATGGGCCGGTGGCGACGGTGATCGTGTGCGCCGGCGAGGAGCTTCTGGGGGTGCTGGCGAGCGAACCGGGAGTCCGGTTCGCGCTCGAAGGCGAGGAGCGGCCGCTCGCGCTCGTCCGCCAGTGGCTCGATCGCGCACAGTGCGGCTGATCGCACCGGCGCGACCCGCTGGTGTCCGCGTCGATGCCTATGCTCGTAAGAGAGCGCCTCGGCGCTGACCCCAGACCTGGAATGACTTCTACCTGCGCGCATCTGCACGTCCACTCCGAGTATTCGCTACTCGACGGTGCGTGCAAGATCGATGCCCTGGTGGAGCGGGCCGCGGCGTTCGACCAGCCGGCACTTGGGCTCACCGACCACGGCGTGATGAACGGGTCGGTCGAGCTCTTCACCGCTGCCCGCAAGCAGAACATCAAGCCGATTCTGGGCTGCGAGGCGTATGTGGTCGACGACCACGAGCGCCGCGCCCCGGGCCGGCTGGATCGCTTCCACCTGACGCTGCTGGCGGCGACGCCGGTCGGCTACCGCAACCTGGTCAAGCTGTGCTCGGCCGGGTTCCTCGAGGGCTACCAGCGCGGCAAGCCGTCGGTCGATCTCCCGCAGCTCGCGGCCCACGCCGAGGGCGTGATCGTGCTCACCGGGTGCCTGCAGTCGCGCTTCTGCCAGCACCTGCTGGACGGCCGGCCGGCGCAGGCCCGGGCCCATGCGGATGAGCTGATCCAGGCGTTCGGTGCCGACAACGTGTATTTCGAGGTTCAGAAGAACGGCCTCGCCGCGCAGGATCAGGCCAACGAAGGGATCGTCAAGATCGCGCGCGAACTGGGCCGGCCGCTGGTGGGGACGGGCGACGTCCACTACCTGCGCCGCGAGGACTACAGCCATCACGCGGCGCTGCTGTGTGTGCAGACGAAGTCGACGCTCGATCAGCCCAAGATCAGCTTCGACACCAACGAGTTCTACCTGCGCTCCAACGACGAGATGGCAAAGGCGTTCTCGGAGTGGCCCGAGGCGATCGCGACCACGCTCGAGATCGCCGAGCGCTGCGACGTCGAACTCGAGTTAGGGCGTCAGCTGATTCCGCGCTACCCGACGCCGAACGGCGAGACCGAGGCGACGTACGTACGCGAGCTCGTTAGGCAGGGGATGCGTGAGCGCTACGGCGATCCCGTGCCGGCGGAGGCGCTCGAGCGCGCGGACTACGAGCTCGAGGTGATCGAGCGGATGGGCTTCTCGGGCTATTTCCTGATCGTGTGGGACTTCGTCAAGTACGCCAAAGACTCGGGGATCGCGGTCGGCCCGGGCCGTGGCTCGGCCGCCGGGTCGCTGGTCGCGTACTCGCTCCAGATCACCGACGTCGATCCGCTCCGCTACGGCCTGCTGTTCGAGCGCTTCCTGAACCCCGAGCGCGTGTCGATGCCGGATATCGACATCGACTTCTCGGTCCGCGGTCGTGAGCGCGTGATCCGTTACGTGACCGACAAGTACGGCAAGGAGTCGGTGGCACAGATCGTCACGTTCGGCAAGATGTTCCCGCGCGCGGCGACCCGCGACGCTGCCCGCGTGCTCGGCCACGACTACGGTGCCGGCGATCGCCTGGCCAAGCTGATCCCCGACCCGATCATGGGCCGTCCGCCGAGCTTCGAGGACTGCCTCAAGCCGGGACAGCCGTTGCGGGTCGAGGTCGACAAGGACCCGATCGCCAAGCAGATCATCGACGTGGCTCAGGGCCTCGAGGGAATCGTGCGGAACTCCTCGATCCACGCCGCCGCGGTCGTGATCGCCGACCGGCCGCTGACCGACATCGTGCCGCTCCAGATCGCGGACGCCGGGTCGGACGAGAACGGCGAGCGGGTGTTCCGGACCGTGACCCAGTTCACGATGAAGCCGGTCGAGCAGATCGGACTGCTCAAGATGGACTTTCTGGGCCTCCGCAACCTCGACGTGATCGAGGACGCGCTCGACATCATCGAGCGCTCCACCGGCGAGCGCCCGAACATGGCCGCGCTGTCCCTCGATCACGCGCCCACCTACGAGATGATGGCCCGCGGCGACTCCGTGGGCGTGTTCCAGTTCGAGTCCGAAGGCATGCGCGAGGCGCTCAAGAAGGTCAAGCCCGACGAGTTCGACGACCTTGTGGCGCTCAACGCGCTGTACCGCCCGGGGGCGATGGACCAGATCCCGACGTACGCTCGCGGCAAGCATCATCCGGAGCTGATCTCCTATCCGGACGATCGCCTGCGCCCGATCCTCGAGGCCACCAAGGGCGTGATCCTCTACCAGGAGCAGGCGATGCAGATCGCCAAGGACCTGGCCGGGTTCAGCGGTGCGAAGGCCGACGACCTGCGCAAGGCGATCGGCAAGAAGAACCGCGAGGCGATGGCCAAGCTGAAGCCCGAGTTCGTCGCCGGCTGCCGCGCCTCGGGGACGAGCGAGCAGGTGATCGAGCTGCTTTGGACGACCAACGAGCGGTCGGCCGACTACTCGTTCAACCGCTCCCACGCCGCGTGCTACACGCTGATCGCCTACCGCACCGCGTGGCTCAAAGCGAACTACCCCGCCGAGTACATGGCGGCGCTGATCTCCTCGGTGATGGACACCAAGGACAAGGTCCCGTTCTTCGTCGCGCAGGCGGAACAGATGGGAATCTCGATCCTCCCGCCCGACGTGAACCTGTCAGACCACGAGTTCGTCGTCGTCGACGGCAACATCCGGTTCGGCCTCGACGCGGTCAAGGGCGTCGGCTACGCCGCGGTCGAGGCGATCAAGCGAGCGCGGGGTGATGAGGATCCCACCCACCCAACCCTCAACCGCCGCCCGTTCGTGAGCCTGTTCGACTTCTGCGCCCGGGTCGACAACCGCGCGGTCAACAAGAAGGCGATCGAGGCGTTGATCAAATGCGGCGCGTTCGGTTCGACCGGCGCCACGCGCAAGGGCATGTTGATGATGCTCGAGCAGGCGCAGGGCGCAGGGCAGAAAGCCCAGCAGGATGCGCTCATCGGGCAGGGCTCGATCTTCGATCTCGGCGAGGACGGCGGAGACGGCGCCGATGATGGCGGCCATTTCGCGCTGCCCAGTCACGCCCCGATCCCCGCGATCGAGTTCGAGCGGGCCGAATTGCTCGCCGCGGAGAAGGAGTCGATCGGCCTGTTCATCTCCGCCCACCCGCTCAAGGAGGTCAGGGCCGCGCTCCGCGCCCGGGCCGATTGCCCCCTGGCCGACCTCGCCGACAAGCGCGACGGCGACTGGGTGCTGGTCGGCGGCATGATCACCGAGGCGAAGAAGATCCGGACCAAGAAAGGCGACCCGATGATGTTCGCGACGCTCGACGACCTCGAAGGGTCGGTCGAACTGCTCGTGTTCGGTAACGCGCTCCCCGCCGACCCGGACGTGCTCGCCACCGACTCGATCGTGCTCGTGCGCGGACGCGTCGATCACAAGGATCGCGACAAGACGTGCATCGTCGCCCAGCAGATCGAACCCTTTCGGCCCACCGCCGAGGAGGTGACCGAGGCCCAGGAGCAGGAGGCCAGGCGTCCGGTCGCGCCGAGCGCGCTCCGTCTCCGGCTCGATGCCACCGCGCTGGCCGCGTCGGTGCTCGGTGAGCTCAAAGACGTGCTCAACGATTTTCCGGGCGACTGCGAGGTCGTGATCCACCTCAGCACCTCGATCGGCGATCGCCGGCTGAAGCTCGGCCCCGATTTCCGCGTGACCCACAGCGCGGGCCTGCATGCCGAGCTCGACCGCCTGCTGGGACACGCGATCCTCGCCGGCCGCGGCCTCACCGAGGACAACGTCAGCGCGGAAAGCGAGCGCCGGCGCGCCGCCGCGGCCGCCGTGTCCTGATTGCAAACTCTCGAACGTCGCTTGCCTCCAGCGCCTACCTTCGGGCAAGCTACCGGCCGTGCTCGGGCTCCCCAGTGGCATCAACACTTGTCTGTTCGACCTCGACGGCGTCCTGACGCAGACGGCCAAGGTCCATGCCAAGGCGTGGAAGCAGATGTTCGACGAGTTCCTGAAGAGCTGGTACGACCGCAAGGGCGAGCCGTATCGCGAGTTCGCCCTGCCCGACGACTACGAGCAGTACGTCGACGGGAAGCCGCGGCGAGATGGGGTCCGTTCGTTCCTGCAGTCGAGGGGGATCGACCTGCCGATGGGCTCGGCGGGCGACTCGCCCGATGACGAGACGATCTACGGGCTCGGGTATCGCAAGAACAACCTCGTGCTCAAGCTGATCCACGACGAGGGCGTGGAGCCGTATGAAGGTTCGGTCCGGTACGCGGAGCGGACGCGGGATGAGGGCCTGCATCGGGCCGTCGTGTCCTCGAGCGAGAACGCCAAGGACGTCCTCAAATCGGCCGGGATGCTCGACCTGTTCGAGGTGATCATCGATGCGCTCGTGGCGACGCGTGACCACCTCGCGGGAAAGCCGGCGCCCGACACGTTTCTCGCCGGAGCGAAGGCGTTCGGCGTCGACCCGTCACAGGCGGCGGTATTCGAGGACGCGGAGGCGGGCATCGCGGCGGGTCGCGCGGGGCGCTTCGGCTGGGTCGTCGGGGTCGACCGCACCGACCACGCCCGGGCGCTCCACGCGCATGGCGCCGACGTGGTCGTGCAGGACCTCTCCGAGCTGCTGGACCAGCCGTGATCGACGCCGACGTGTTCTCGGTCGAGCCGTGGTCGGTGTGCGAGCGTGAGCTGCATCTCGATCTGCTCGCGCAGACCGAGTCGATCTTCGCGCTGTCTAACGGCCACATCGGACTGCGTGGGAACCTCGACGAGGGGGAGCCGGCCGGGTCGCCGGGCACCTTCTTGAACAGCTTCTACGAGGTCCGGCCGCTGCCGTACGCCGAGTCCGCCTACGGCAACCCCGAGGCGGGCCAGACAATGATCAACGTCACCAACGGCAAGGTGTTCCGGCTGCTTGTCGACGACGAACCTTTCGACGTCCGCTACGGCAAGCTGGTCCGGCACGAACGAACGCTCGACCTCCACCACGGCGTCCTGCGCCGCGATGCCGAGTGGATCTCGCCTGCGGGTCAGGCCGTCCGCGTGCGCTCAACCCGGATCGTGTCGTTCGTCCAGCGGTCGATCGCCGCGATCCTGTACGAGGTCGAGCCGGTCGGCGCGCCCGCCCGGATCGGCGTGCAGTCCGAGCTGGTGGCGAACGAGCCCGTGCCGGCCGAGTCGAGCGACCCACGCGCAGCCGCCGCGCTGGCGGCGCCGCTGATCGCCGAAGACCACGCCCACAACGGCCTGCGCGTCAGCCTCGTCCACCGCACGCGCGCGAGCGGACTGCGGATGGCCGCGGGCATGGATCACCTGGTCGAGGGGCCCGAGGGCACCGTGACCGCCGCTGAGAGCCAGCCCGACCTCGGGCGCTTGACCGTGAGTACAGCGCTGAAGCCGGGCGAGAAGCTGCGGATCGTCAAGTTCCTGAGTTACGGCTGGTCGAGCCAGCGATCGCTGCCGTCGCTTCGCGACCAGGTCCATCTGGCGCTCGCCGCGGCTCGCCGGACGGGCTGGGAAGGTCTGCTCAAGGAGCAGCGCGAGTACCTCGCCGGCGTCTGGGACCGAGCGGACATCCAGCTCGACGGCGACTCAGCGCTCCAGCAGGCGGTCCGGTTCGCGCTGTTCCACGTCGTCCAGGCGGCGGCCCGAGCCGAGATGCGGGCGATTCCAGCCAAGGGGCTGACCGGCAGCGGCTACGACGGCCACACGTTCTGGGACATGGACGCCTACACGCTGCCGGTGCTCACCTACGTCGACCCGCGCGCGGCGCGCGACGCGATCAGCTGGCGCCACGCCACGATGGACCTGGCAGCGGCTCGCGCACGCGAGCTCGGGCTCAAGGGGGTGACGTTCCCGTGGCGGACGATCCGCGGTCAGGAATGCTCGGGATACTGGCCGGCGGGCACGGCCGCGTTCCACATCAACGCCGACATCGCCGACGCGGTTCGACGTTACATCGCGGCGACTGGCGACCAGGAGTTCGAGGAGGGCCCGGGGCTCGAGCTGCTGGTCGAGACCGCCAGGCTATGGCGATCTCTTGGTCACCACGACGCCCAGGGCGGATTCCGGATCGACCGCGTCACAGGGCCGGACGAGTACACGGCGATCGTCGACAACAACGTGTTCACGAACGTGATGGCCGCGCGGAACATGGCGAAGGCCGCCGAGCTTGCCGTACGGCATCCCCAGCGCGCCGCCGAGCTCGGCGTCGACGACGAGGAGATCGCGAGCTGGCGCGACGCCGCCGCCGCGATCGTCGTGCCGTACGACAGCGACGCGCAGATCACCCAGCAATGCAACGGCTTCACGCGCCTGCGCAAATGGGACTTCGCCGACACCCCAGCCGATCAATACCCGCTGCTCTTGCACTACCACAACTACATGCTCTACTCGAGCCAGGTGGTCAAGCAGGCCGACCTGGTGTTCGCGATCTACCTGTGCGGCGGCCGCTGGACCTTGGACCAGAAGGCGCGAGACTTCGCCTACTACGAGGGCGTGACCGTGCGCGACTCGTCGCTGTCGGCGGCGATCCAGGCGGTCGTTGCGGCGGAGGTCGGCCATCTCGAGCTGGCGTTCGACTACCTGAGCGAGACCGCGTTCATCGACCTGCGAGACCTGGCCGCCAACACCCACGACGGTGTGCACCTGGCAGCGCTGTCCGGGGTGTGGCACGCGATCGTCGGCGGCTTCGGCGGCATGCGCGACTACGGCGAGACGCTCGCCTTCGCCCCGAGGCTGCCGTCGCGGCTGACCCGTCTCCGGTTCGGGCTGCTGTACCGGGGCCGCCGTCTCCGCGTCGAGGTCCGACGCGACGAGGCGACGTACGAGCTGATCGACGGCGATCCCCTTGAGGTCCTCCACCACGGCGAGCCGATCACCATCGCGGGTGGGCCGCTGAAATGCCCGGTGCCGCCGGCGCCCGAGTACCCGCCCCCCCACCAGCCCCACGGGCGGGAACCGGCGTCCGCACACGGAGAGACTCATCCTCTCCCGCAGGCTCCCCATGGGGGCGGAACGCCCCTCTGACGGGCGGGCGCCGTGTGGCGTAGCTACGAGCGGGTTGCAATCGTCTGCATAATCCGTTTGCAATGGCGTCGAGCAGGTTGAGCCTCGGCGGGACCGATCACGCTCCGGGACGTGGCGCGGGTGGCCGGCGTCCATCCGGGCACGGTGTCGCGCGCGCTCAACCCGGAGACTCGCGGGCTCGTCAACGAACGGACCGCGCAGCGCGTGCTCGACGCGGCCAAGGAGCTCGGCTACCGCCCGAACCCGATCGCGCGGGGCCTGCGGACCAACCGGTCGAACACGATCGGGGTGCTGGTCCCGGACCTGATGAACCCGCTGTTCGCCGCAGTGGTGCGCGGGATCGAGGATGGGCTGCGCGACGGCGGCTATACCCCGTTGATCGCCAACACCGACAACGACCCCGAGCGCGAGCAGGTCGCGTTCGAGGCGATGAACGCGCGGCAGGTTGACGGTTTTATCGCGGCGACGGCGACGCGTGACCACTGGTTGCTCGCCGACGCGGTGGCCCTCGGCACCAAGGTCGTGCTCGTCAACCGCCGCGTGGACAGCGATACGCTTCCGGCCGTCACCGGCGACGACCACGAGGGCATCCGCCTGGGCGTGGAGCACCTGGTGGGGCTCGGCCACCGGCGGATCGCCCATCTCGCGGGGTCGCAGTCGCTCTACACCGGGTGGTCGCGCCACCAGGGGTTCGTCGACGCCATGCGCGCGGCCGGGCTCGCGCTCGACCCGGGGCTGGTCGTGTTCAGCGGCATGTTCACCGAACCGGAGGGCGCCCGCTGCTGTGGCGAGTTGCTCGATCGCCGGCGCGACTTCACCGCGATCGTCGCCGGCAACGACCTGCTGGCGCTCGGCTGCTACGACGCGCTCGAGCAACGGGGCCTGCGCTGCCCGGACGACGTGTCGGTCGTCGGCTACAACGACATGCCGTTCGTCGACCGGTTCCAGCCGGCGCTCACCACGGTTCGGGTGCCGCACTACGAGCTCGGCTCGACCGCCGCCCACCTGATGCTCGAGCAGCTTCAGAGCGACGACGCGCCGGCGCGCCAGCTGCTGCTCGCGCCCCAGCTCGTGGTCCGCGGCTCGACGGCCTCGCCGCCGCGCGATAAAGCAGATCGCAACACGTCTTCCCTTGACACCTCACAGTCACGACGATAACGTCGCACACGATTGCAGCAAACGTTTGCAGTCGGTTGGTGGAACTGCGCGAAGGCGCTTGCAGCCGCGCTGCGGACGCATCCGGTGTTCGCAAGTCGACGTAATCAGCGCTGGGAGGAGAGGGTCCAGATGACAAGGTCGAGGCGAAGGGCTTTGATCGTTGCGGCCGTGGCCGCCGTTGCCGCAGTGCTGGCCGGATGTGGAGGCTCCGGCAGCTCCTCGAGTGCGAGCAGCGCGAGCTCGAGTGGGAGCTCGACCGCCGCCTCGGGCTCGGCGACCAGCAGCACTGCCAACAAGACGCCGATCACGATCGGCACGTCGCTGTCGCTGTCCGGGGACTTCGCGTCCGACGGCCAGGCGTTCGAGAAGGGCTACCAGCTGTGGGCCAACGACATCAACGCCGCCGGCGGCCTGATGGGCCACCCGGTCAAGCTCGACATCATCTCGGACGCGTCGAGCCCGTCCCAGGTCGTCACCAACTACACGAAGCTGATCTCCTCCGACCACGACCAGCTCGTGTTCGGCCCGTTCTCGACGCTCCTGACCGTGCCGTCCTCGAAGGTCGTCAACCGCTACGGGTACGCGTTCGTCGAGGGCGCCGGCGGCGCGCCCGCCGCATTCGGCAACGGTCTGAAGAACATCTTCGACGTCAGCCTGCCGGTGATCGACAACCTGATCCCGTTCGCGCACTGGCTCGCGACGCTGCCCGCCTCGGAGCGGCCGACGACCGCCGCGGTCGCCACCAGCGACGACCCGTTCACCCAGCCGCAGTTCCCGGCCGCGGTCAAGATCCTCCAGAACGCGGGGATCAAGATCGTCTACAACAAGGTGTTCCCGGCCGAGGTCACCGACTACACGCCGATCGCGACCGCGGTCGCCAGCACGAAGGCGCAGGCGTTCCTGCTGGGCTCGGTCGACGTGCCGACCGTGTCGGCGTTCATCCACACGTTCATCCAGCAGCACTACAACCCCAAGGCGTTCATCGCGACGGCCGGTCCCGATCAAGGGGCGGCGTTCCTGAAGGCGATCGGCGGAGCGTCGAACGCCGAGGGCGTGATGGTGCCGAACGGATGGTTCCCCGGATACCCGAACGCCGCCAGTCAGAAGATGGTCAGCGAGTACGTGGCAAAGTACGGTGGCACTCCGTCCGACGTCAACGCCGACGTCGCCGAGGCGTATTCGGTCGGCCAAGTGGTCGCCCAGGCGGTCAACGCCACGCACAGCCTCGACAACTCGAAGATCATCGCCTACCTGCACAGCGGCGTGACCCTGAACAGTGTCCAGGGGCCGGTCAAGTTCGACTCGCTCGGTGAGAACGGCGCCGCCGCGGCGTTCGCGTTCCAGTGGCAGAAGGCGGTGCTGGAGCAGGTGCTGCCGGTCGGCGCCACCGGCTCGAAGCCGCCCGAGTATCCGAAGCCGAACTGGGGATCGTGAACGCTTCGTCGTTAGCCAAGGCGGTCATCGACGGAATCCTGACTGGAGGCGTCTATGCCCTGATGGCGGCTGGACTGACGCTCATCTTCGGGGTGATGGACATCATCAACATCGCCCAGGGCGCCTTGATCGTGCTCGGCGCCTACATGAGCTACGTCCTATCCGTTCACCTCGGAATCGACCTGTTCGCCGGCCTGCTCATCACGATCCCGGCGTTTTTCGTGCTCGGCGTGTTCATCGAGTGGGCGTTCATGCGCCGGCTGCGCGATCAGGAGCGCACCGCGATGTCGATTCTCGTCACCTACGCCGTGGCGATCATCATCGAGGGTGTGCTGAGTGTCATCTTCGGCGTGGACTACGTCCAGCTCCAGGCCTCATATGTGAACAGCACGTTCCACATACTCGGGTTCTACCTGCCTTACATCTACGTGTTCGGCTTTCTGCTCGCGATCGCGCTGATCGGCGTCCTGTACTACATCCTTTATCGGACCCACTTCGGACGCGGGGTGAGAGGGTCACTGCAGAATCGCTCGGCGGCGGAGCTGATCGGCGTGAACGTCAACCGGGTGCGAGCGGTGTCGGTCGGGCTCGGCGTGTCGGTGACGGCGGCCGGCGGGATGGTGTTCGGCGCCACCAACTCGTTCACCCCGAGCAGCGGCTACGACCTGATCTCGCGTCTGCTCTCGATCGTGGTCCTGGCGGGCCTGGGCAGCATCGGCGGGGCGCTGATCGCGGCGATCTTCATGGTCACGCTCGAGGACGTGGTCGCGGTGGTGTGGTCGCCGGTGTGGGCGACGCTCGTCTACTACGCGTCGCTGATCGTCGTGCTCTCGTTCATGCCGAACGGGCTGTTCGGCAAGGCGGCGGTCCGGGCGCAATGACGCCGCGGGGCCGGGTCGCGTGAAGGCGCGCCTCCCGGCACGCGTGCTGCTGGTCGCGATCGGGATCGCGATCCTCGGGCTGTTCCCGCTCGTATTCTCGAACCCGACCGACACGTCGATCGCCGAGTTCACGCTGATCTACATGGTCGCCGCGTCCGCGTGGAACATGTTCTCGGGCTACTCGGGTTACATCGCGCTCGGCCACGCGGTCTACTTCGGGGTCGGCGCGTACGCGCTGACGCTGCTCGCCAACCACCTCGGGTTCGCCGCCGGCTGGGGCATCTTCGCGCTTGTGCCGGTGGCCGGGATCGTCGCCGGGCTGGTGGCGATCCCGACCGGATTGATCGCGCTGCGCGCGCGGCGTCACACGTTCGTGGTGATCACGATCGCGTTCATGTTCATCTTCCAGCTGGCGGCGTCGAACTTCGGCTTCACCGGCGGAACGTCCGGCCTGCAGCCGCCGACCCCGCTGTGGTCGGCCGTCGCCTACAACGACCACTTCTACTACGTGACGGCGATCGTGCTCGTCTTGACGGTCGCGCTGTCGTGGCTCGTCCGCCGCTCGCGCTTCGGGCTCCAGCTGTTCTCGATCCGCGACGACGAGGAGCGCGCGCGGGGCCTCGGCGTCCGCGTGGCCGCGTCAAGCTCACCGCCTACGTCATCTCCGCGATCCCCGTCGGAATGGTCGGCGGGATCTACGCGTACTTCCTCGGGCAGATCTTCCCCCAGTTCGCGTTCGATCCGCTGTTCGACCTGTCGGTCGCGCTGATGGCGTTCATCGGCGGGCTCGGGACAGTGTTCGGGCCGCTGCTCGGAGCGCTCGTGCTCGAGTCGCTCCAGCAGTACTTCACGGTCCAGTCGGGCGCGAGCCAGGTGTACCTGATCATTTACGGCGGCCTGTTCCTGGCGGTCATCCTGTTGCTGCCGCGGGGGGTGATACCCAGCGTGGAGGAGCTGGTGAACCGGTGGCGGACGCGCGGCGCGGTCCAGGATCGGGCGCGCGAGGAGGGCGACGGAGGCCGGCCGGCCGACGTCGTCAAGGCGGCGGGAGCGCGATGAGCGCGCTGATCGAGGCCGAGGCCGTATCGAAGTCGTTCGGGGGTCTGCAGGCGCTGAGCGAGTGCTCGCTGTCGGTGCCGAAGGGATCGATCGCGGGCCTGATCGGCCCCAACGGATCCGGCAAGACCACGCTGTTCAACATCATGACCGGCTACGAGCGGTGCAGTGACGGCGAGGTGCGCTTCGAGGGCGAGTCGATCACCGGGGCCACCCCCGAGAAGGTGTTCGGGCTCGGCATCGGCCGCACCTTCCAGATCACCCGGCTGTTCTTCCGGCTGAGCGTGCTCGAGAACATCCTCGTCGCCACGCAGCGCCACGAGGGATGGCTACGCAGCGTCGCGCGCCGCGCGGGCTCCGCCGCCGAGCGTCAGCGGGCGCTCGAGATGCTCGATTTCGTCGGGCTCGCGGGCCTGGCCTCGAGCCCGGCCGGCAACCTGTCCTACGGACAGCGCAAGCTGCTCGAGTTGGCGTCGCTGCTGGTCGCCGATCCCGCGGTGCTGCTGCTCGACGAGCCGACCGCCGGCGTCAATCCGACGCTGATTTCGCAGCTGTCCGAGCGCATCCGCGAGCTGAACCGCGCCGGCAAGACGTTCCTCGTCGTCGAGCACAATATGGAGTTCGTGATGGGGCTGTGCCACGACGTGACCGTGCTCCACCAGGGACGGACGCTCGTCAGCGGAACGCCCGATCAGGTGCGCTCCAACCCGGCGGTGCTCGACGCCTACCTCGGCGGAGGCGATGACGACGATGACTTCTGAGGGCCCCCGCGCGAACGGCGGCGCTCCCCGCGGCCAGGTGATCCTCGCGCTCGACGGCGTCACCGCGGGCTACGGCGGCGGCGACATTCTCAAGGACGTCTCGTTCACGGTCTCAGAGCACGAGATCATGTGCATCGTCGGTCCCAACGGCGCCGGCAAGTCGACCTTGCTGGCGACGATCAGCGGCGTCCTGCGTCCCCGCAAGGGGGCGATCGCGTTCCGCGGCGAGTCGCTTGTCGGACTCGCGCCGCGCCAGGTGCTGTCCCGAGGCATCGTGCTCGTCCCGCAGGCACACAGCCTGTTCGGAGAGATGACCGTGCGCGAGAACGTCGAGATGGGGGCGTACACGGTGCGCGACGCGGAACTCGTGCGCCACCGGCTCGGCGAGGTCGAGGATCTGTTTCCGCTCGTGCGCGAACGCGCCCACGACAAGGCCGGCAGCCTGTCCGGCGGCCAGCAGCGGCTCGTCGAGCTCGCACGCAGCCTGATGCTCGATCCGGCCCTGATCGTGCTCGACGAGCCTTCGATCGGGCTCGACCCGCCCACGCGCAAGACCGTCTTCCGGATGATCCGGCTGATGAACGAGCAGGGGCGGACGATCCTGCTGGTCGAGCAGAACGCCCGCGCCGGGCTGAAGCTCAGCACCCGCGGCCTGGTACTCGAGAACGGGAGAGTTCGCTTGACGGGCACCGGCCTTGAGATCCTCGAGCACCCGGAGATCGGCTCGCTGTATCTGGGCGGCGCCGTGTCGAGCACGCCGGCGAGCTGATGCCAGACGCGCGCGTCCAGGCCGCGATCGACCACTGGGCGCCCCGCATAATCACCGCGGGCGTCGACTACAACGACTTCGTCCGCACGACCGGGCGGATCGAGCGGTGGGAGGACTGGCTCGGCGCCTGGACCGCGCTGGCCGAGGAGCACCTCCAGCTCGCGGCCGACGCCGAGGCCGCCGGACGGGAGCGGAGCGCCGGCGAGGCGTACCTGCACGCCGCGGTGTGCCAGCACTTCGGCAAGTTCGTGTGGATGCTCGACGCGGACGCGCACCGCGCTGCCACCGAGCGGGCGATCGCGGCGATGGCCAAGGCCCACTCGTTTCTCGACCCGACCGCGGAGCGGATCGAGGCGCCGCTCGACGGCGGCGTGCTCGCGGGCAATCTGCGACGGCCTGTAGCCCCTGCCAGGCCGCCCCTGATTGTTCTCATTCCGGGTCTCGACTCCACCAAGGAGGAGTTCTTCCACTGGGAGACCGCGTTCCTCACGCGCGGGATGGCGACGCTGTCGATGGACGGTCCGGGGCAGGGGGAGGCCGGGTTCAGGCTGCCGATCCGGCACGACTACGAGGTCGCGGTGGCGGCGATGCTCGACGCGCTCGGCGGCCGCGACGACATCGACCTCGGGCGCGTCGGCGCTGCCGGGGTCAGCCTCGGCGGCTACTACGCGCCGCGCGCCGCCGCGTTCGAGCGGCGGATCCGCGCCGTGGCCGGGATCAGCGGCCCTTACAACTTCGGCGAGGTGTGGGACGACCTGCCGCCGCTCACGCGCGAGGCGTTCACCGTCAAATCGGGAGCGCGCGACCAGCGCGACGGCCGCGAGCGCGCACACGCGCTCGACCTCACAGGTGTTCTCGGCGCGCTCGCACAGCCGGCCCTGTTCGTCACCGGCGGCCTCGACCGGATCATCCCGTGGCGTCAGACCGAGCGGGCAGCCCGTGAGGCCCCCGACGGAATCTTCGTGCTGTACGAGCAGGGCACGCACGTGTGCAGCAACGTGCCCTACCGGTACCGCCCGCTCGTGGCGGACTGGATGGCTGAGCAGCTCGCGCCGGCTCGATGATCCGCCAGCCGCTCGCGCCGGCTCGATGATCCGCCAGCCGCTCGCCGGTTCGATGATCGGGCAGCCGCTCCGCCGGCGGGAGGATCTCCCGCTTGTGCGCGGGGCCGGCCGCTACATCGACGATCTCGCTTGGCCCGGACAGGCCCACGTGGCGTTCGTGCGCAGCTATCACGCGCGGGCGCGGATCGTCGGCGTACGCGCCCCGTCGAGCGCTCCCGGCCTGTTGCGCGTGTTCACCGCCGCGGACCTCGCCGGCCGGGCGCGGCCATTCCCGGTGATCGCGCCGGAGGGCGGCGAGGTGGCCGACGAGCCGCATCCGATCCTGGCCGCGGACGAGGTCCGCTACGTCGGCCAGCCGATCGCGGCGGTGGTGGCGGAATCCCGGGCGCAGGCGGTGGATGCCGCGGAGCGGGTCGAGGTCGAGTACGAGCCCCGGGACGCAATTGTCGATCCGGGGAGCGCGCCGGAGACGCTGATGCGCTGGGAGCGCAGCGTCGGCGAGGTGCGACGCCGTGCTGTCCTGCGCCACGCATCGGGTGCAGGCCCGGCATCGCATCCCGCGGCTGGTGGCGGCACCGATCGAGCCGCGCGGCGTCGTCGCCGCCTACGACGACGCCGGCGACCTGCTCACGGTCTGGGCCTCGGCCCAGGATCCCCACCGGCCGCTGGCCCAGCTCGCGCACGCCCTGAACCGCCCGCCGGAGGGAATCCGTGTGGTGGTTCCCGACGTGGGCGGCGCGTTCGGCAGCAAGGGCGCGATCGCCGTCGAAGCGGTGACGGTCGCTGTCGCCGCGATGGAGCTGGGCCGGCCGCTCAAGTGGGTCGAGGACCGGGTGGAGAACTTCCTGGGCGCCTACCAGGGGCGGGGAGTCGAGGCGTCGGTCGAGCTCGCGCTGGATGCCGGCGGACGGATCCTGGCCGTGCGCGCCGCGATCCTGGCCGACCTGGGCGCGTACCTGCTGCCGACCACCGCGATCCCGCCGCACACCACCGCGATGCTGATGACCGGTTGCTACGACATCCCCGTCGCGGAGGTCTCGGTGCGCGGAGCGCGTACCGACAAGGTGCCGACAGGTCCCTACCGCGGCGCCGGCCGTCCAGAGGCCGCGTACCTGCTCGAGCTGACCGTCGACCGTGCCGCGCGCGAGCTGGGGCTCGAACCCGCCGAGCTTCGCCGGCGCAACCTGATCCGCTCGTTCCCGCACCGGAGCGCGCTGGGCTGGACGTACGACTCGGGCGACTACGAGCGGTGCCTCGATCGCGCGCTCGAACTGGTAGGCCCGAAGCCGAGCGGCGGCGGGGTCGTCGGCAAGGGGGTCGCGATGTACGTCGAGCGAGCCGGGGGCAGCTGGGAGAGCGCGCGGATATCGGTCGGCGTGGATGGGCGGGTGATCGCTCGCAGTGGATCAACGCCGCACGGGCAGGGGCACGAGACCACGTTCGCGCAGATCGTGGCCGACCGACTCGGGGTCGATGTCGACGACGTCGAGATGCGCTTCGGCGACACTGCGGAGGTGCCACCGGGCGTTGGGACGTTCGCGAGCCGCTCGGTGGCGGTGGGCGGCTCCGCGCTCGTCCTGGCGGCGGATCGCATCCTCGAGCAGGTGGGCCAAGCAACGTTGGCCGACGCCGCCGCTGCTGCGGGCGGGCTCGAAGCCGAGGCGAAGTTCGAGTCCGACCTCGTGTTCGGCTCTGGCGCATACGCGGCGATGGTCGAGATCGAGCGCGAGACCGGCGCGCTGACGGTCCGCCTGCTCGCCGCGGTCGACGACGCCGGGACGATCATCAACCCGCTGCTGGCCGAGGGCCAGGTGGTGGGCGGCGCGGTGCAGGGACTGGGAGC
The DNA here is from genome assembly GCA_963755525.1 of uncultured Solirubrobacterales bacterium. Lineage (GTDB taxonomy): Bacteria > Actinomycetota > Thermoleophilia > Solirubrobacterales > Solirubrobacteraceae > Palsa-465. The sequence continues at coordinate 132,467 of CAVWKC010000031.1, forward strand.
CGTGCTCATGGAGGAGGCCGTGCACGACGCCGAGGGCCAGCTGCGAAACGCGTCGTTCGTCGAGTACAGCCTTCCGAGCGCGGTCGAGGTGCCGCCGATCGTCTCCGACTTCATCCAGACGCCGTCACCGCTGAACCCGCTGGGGACGAAGGGGATCGGCGAGGGCGGCGCGATCGGAACCCCGGCGGCGATCGCGAACGCCGTGGCCGACGCGCTCGGAGGGGACGCTCCCGACCCGCCGTTCACCGCCGAGAAGCTGTGGCGGGCGCTGCGCCAGGCCGGCGCTTGGGAAGAGACGTCCCGCATGTAGACGGAACTTCCCGAGCGGACGCGTTAGTCGAGCGCTAGCGACGCCCCGGGGTCGGCCGCCGGGATCGCCTCCTGGGTGGCGTGGTTCAGCACCGTGTTGCGCTCGGAGGTGACCTCGCGCTCGAGCGGCAGCGAGCCGCCGACCGTGTAATACGGCTTGCCGGCGATCACCAGGTCCTCGGCCGGGAAGCGGGTGATGACCTCGCAGCCGTCGGCGGTCACGACCAGTTGCTCTTCGATCCGCGCCGCCGACCAGCCGTCGCTCGCCGGCCAGAACGTCTCGAGCGCGAACACCATCCCCTCGCGGACCTCCTCGGGATGATCGACCGACACGAGCCGGCTGAAGATCGGCTTCTCCCAGATCGACAGGCCGACGCCGTGGCCGAACTGGAGCGCGAACGCGGCCTCCTCGTCGGGGAAGCCGAACTCCTGCGCCCGAGGCCAGACGCTCACGACCTCGCCGGTGGTGGCGCCCGGGCGGATCAGCTCGATCGCGGCGTCGAGGTAGTAGCGGCACCGCTTGTAGGCGTCGACGAGCGCCCGCGAGCCGCTCGCCACCGCGAACGTCCGGTAGTAGCACGTCCGGTAGCCCATGAAGCTGTGGAGGATGTCGAAGTAGGCGGGATCGCCGGGGCGGAGCGCCCGGTCGGTGTACACGTGCGGGTGCGGGTTGCAGCGCTCGCCCGAGATCGCGTTGACGCCCTCGACGAACTCCGACCCCATGTCGTAGAGCACCTTGTTGACCAGGCCGACGCACTCGTTCTCGCGCATTCCGGGCTTCATCGCGCGGTACAGCTCCTCGTAGGCGGCGTCGACCATCGCGCACGCCTGGTTGAGCAGCGTGATCTCGTCGCGGGTCTTGATCACCCGGGCCTGCTGCATCAGCTGCTGGCCGTCCACGACCTCGATTCCCGCTTTCTGCAGCGCAAATAGAACGGGCGGCTCGATCGCGTCGACGCCGACCGGCTCGTTCTCCAGACCGCGCTGCTCGAGCTCGACGCGGATCTTCTCGGCGACGTTCTCGGCCCGCCCGGACTCGGGGGACATCGCGCCGCGGAGCGTCGAGATGCCCGCGCGCGAGCGACCTTCGGCCAGCCAGGGGTTGTACAGCTGGTGGTGGCGCGCCGCGGAGCCGAAGTCCCACATGATCGGCTCGTCGTGCTGGGGGAGCAGGCAGAAACGGTTGAGCTTGTCCTGCGCCCACGTGCCGATGTGGGTGGCCGTGATGTAGCGGATGTTCGTCATGTCGAAGCACAAGAGCGCTCCGAGCGAGGACTCCGCCAGCAGGCTGCTTGATCCTGGCCAACCGTTCGGTGCGCAGGCGATCGAACCGCACCCGCTCCTCCCAGTCCACGCCCATCGTTCCGTAGGTCGGGAGTCCCATCGCGAGTGGATTCTACAATCGTTTGCAGCGCGGCACACGGGGATGCGACTGCGATTTTCGTTGACAGTCAATGAAAATCGCAGTCGTATCGGGCGGTAGACGCTGCTTGACGCCACAAGCAATAGTCCGCTAGGCTTGCAATCGTTTGCATGATGGATGGACCGGGAACGGGTAGGAGGTGAGGCGATGCCGGACGGAAACCTGAACAAGCGGATCGGATGGGTCGGTGCGGGCCGCATGGGCCTCGCGCTCGCGACCCGGCTGCTCAACGCCGGCTGTGACGTCGCCGTCTACAACCGCACCCGGTCGAAGGCCGAGCCGCTCGCCGAACTCGGCGCGACGATCGTCGACCAGCCGGCGGAGCTCTGCGACCGCGACATCGTGTTCACGATCCTCGCCGGGTCGTCCGACTTCCAGCACGTCGTCGCCGGGCCCAAGGGGCTGCTGTCGGGGTCGGGGCCCGCGCCGGCGGTCGTCGTCGACTCGACCACGATCTCGGCGGCGGCGTCGGCGGCGGTGCGAGCCGAGGCCGAGAAGCGCGGGACCGCGCTGCTCGCGGCGCCGGTCAGCGGCAACCCGAAGGTCGTGAAGGCGGGGCGCCTGACGATGGTCACCTCCGGACCCGAGGAGGCGCACCGCGCCGCGCTGCCCTACCTCGAGATCATCGCCGGCGGCGGCGTCACGTACTGCGGCGACGGCGACCACGCCCGGCTGGTCAAGGTGTGCCACAACCTGATGCTCGGGATCGTCGCGCAGACGCTCGCGGAGATCCTCGTGCTCGCCGAGAAGGGCGGGGTCTCGCGCGCCGACCTGATGGAGTTCATGAACAACAGCGTGCTCGGCTCGACCTTCACCCGCTACAAGACGCCGGCCTACGTCAACCTCGACTTCACGCCGACGTTCACGCCTGAGTTGCTGCTCAAGGACTTCGAGCTCGGACACGAGGCCGCCCGCGAGCTCAGCGTGCCGATGCCGGTGGCGTCGGCCGCGCAGCAGGTCGTCCAGGCGATGATCGGCAACGGCTACACGGATGTCGACTTCGCCGCGCTGATCGCGCAGCAGGCCAAGGCATCGGGGCTCGCACTCGAGTCCGAGGCGGCGCCGGTCTCGGACGGGCTGGAGCGCGCGGCGTGACATCGGGTCCCGCGGGCACCACGGTTGACACCGAGGCGCCGGCGGCCTACCTCGAGCGCTACGCGCGGATGTTGCTGATCCGTCTGTTCGAGACCGAGATGCAGCGCCTTTTCCTCAAGGGCGAGGTCCATGGCACCACGCACCTGTGCGCCGGCCAGGAGGCCGTGCCCGTCGGCGTGTGCTCGGCGCTCGAGCCCGGCGACTGGCTGGCCGGCACCTACCGCGGCCACGGCCACGCGCTCGCCAAGGGCACGGACCCCGACGCGCTGATCGCCGAGATGCTCGGCCGCGCGACCGGCGTGTGCGGCGGGCGCGCGGGCTCGATGAACGTGATCGACGTCGAGCACGGCCTGGTGGGCTGCTTCGGCATCGTCGGCGGCAGCATCGCCGCCGCCACCGGCGCAGCGCTCGCCGCCAAGCGCGAGGGACGGGTCGCGGTGGCGATGTTCGGCGACGGGGCCACCAACCAGGGCTACTTCCACGAGTGCCTGAACTTCGCCAAGGTGTTCTCGCTGCCCGCCGTGTTCGTGTGCGAGAACAACTTCTACGGGGAGTTCACGCCGATGGCGTCGGTCACCGCCGGGCAGGACATCGCGGCGCGCGCCGGCGCGTTCGGGATCCCGTCGAACACCGTCGACGGCAACGACGTGTGGGCGGTGCGCGACGCCGCGCTCGAGGCGGTGCGGCGCGCCCGCTCCGGCGGCGGGCCGACGCTGCTCGAGTGCCAGACCTATCGCCACTACGGCCACTCCAAGTCCGACCCGGCGCCCTACCGGCCGGCGGACGAGGTGGAGCGGTGGCTCGCGCGCGACCCGCTCACGATCGCCCGTGGGCGCCTGCTCGAGTCGGGCGTCGCCGAAGCGGACATCGCCGAAGTCGAGGAGGAGACGCGGGCGCGCATGGACCGCGCGGTGGAGGCGGCGCTGGCCGCGCCCTACCCGGACCCGGAAGTCGGCTCCGGCAGCGAGTTCGCGCCGTGAGCGACGACCTCGAGTTCCGGGTCGCGATCCGGGAGGCGATCGTCGAGGAGATGGAGCGCGACCCTTCGGTCGTGTTCTTCGGCGAGGACGTCGCCGCCGAGCAGGGAGGTGTGTTCGCGGTCACGCCCGGTATCCAGGAGCGGCTGGGCTCAGAGCGCGTGTTCGACACCCCGATCTCCGAGCTGGCGCTTTCGGGCGCCGCGTTCGGCGCCGCGGTCGCGGGCCTGCGCCCGATCATCGAGATCATGTTCGGCGACTTCATGGGGCTGGCGATGGACTCGCTCATCAACCAGTCGGCCAAGTACTGGTACCTGTCAAACGAGCAGCGGAGCGTGCCACTCGTCGTCCGCTCGGCGGTGGGCGGCGGCGGGCGGTTCGGCGCGATCCACTCCCAGACGCACGCCACCTGGTTCCAGGGGATCCCAGGGCTGAAGATCGTCTTCCCGTCCTCGCCGGCGGAGGCCAAGGGCCTCCTCAAAGGGGCGATCCGCGACGACAACCCGGTGATCTTCCTCGAGCACAAGCGGCTCTACTCGGTCAAGGGACCGCCGCCCGCGGCCGGCCAAGACGTCATCCCGCTGGGCCGCGCTCGGGTCGCACGGTCGGGCGGCGACGTGACGATCGTGTCCGCGGGCAAGGGCGTGCCCGACGCGCTCGAGGCCGCCAAGCAACTGGCCGGAGAGGGCGTGGACGCGGAGGTCGTCGACCTGCGCACGCTGCGCCCGCTCGACGTCGACGCCGTGCTCGAGTCGGTGGCCCGCACCAACCGCGTGCTCGCGGTCGAGGAGGGTCCGCGGACCGGCGGCTGGGCGTCGGGCCTGCTGGGTGTGGTCGCCGAGCTCGGCCTCCACGACCTCGACGACGCGTGGCTGCTCGCCACCGACGAGCTGCCGATCCCGTACAGCCCGACGCTCGAGGACGCGTTCATCCCGGGCGCGGCGGCGATCGCCTCGAGTGTTCGCGGGCGCGCCGGAATCGCGGTGAGATGACATGCCAGAGCTCGTGATGCCGCGGCTGTCGGACTCGATGGAGGAGGGCACGATCGTCCGCTGGCTGAAGAGCGACGGCGACGTCGTGTCGAAGGGCGAGCCGATCGCCGAGATCGAGACCGACAAGGCGACGGTCACGTGCGACGCGGACGCCGACGGGACGCTTCGGATCGTCGCCGGCGAAGGGGCGACCGTGCCGCTCGGAGGGGTGATCGCGACGATCGGGGAGGCATCCGAGCCGCGGTCCGGTCCTCCGGCGCCCGCGCGGCCCCGCCTCGCCGCGCCGGCCCCCGCCGCCGCGGGCAAATCACCAGACACCGACAACGGAGCCGGCCGGGTGAAGGCGTCCCCGCTCGCCCGCCGGATCGCGCGCGAATCGCAGGTGGACCTGCGGGCGCTGACCGGATCGGGCCCCGGCGGTCGGATCGTGAAAGCTGACGTCGCCAAGCAGGAGCCGGCGCGCGGGGCCAAGGGCGTCGTCACGCGGCTCGAGCCCTCGCGCATCCAGGTCCAGATCGCTCAGCGGATGGCCGAGTCGAAGGCGACGATCCCGGACTTCACGCTCCACGCCGAGGTCGACATGGAGCAGGCGGTCGAGCTGCGGATCTCAGCTGCGCAAGGCCGCTCGCGGTGGCGATGCCGTCCCGTCGTACAACGACATGGTGGTCAGGGCGTGCGGGCTCGCGCTGCGCGAGCACCCGCGGGCCAACGCCGCGTATCGCGACGGAGCGTTCGAGCTGTACGAGCGCGTGAACGTCGGGATCGCGGTCGCCGCCCACGACAGCCTCGTGGTCCCGACCGTGTTCGACGCCGACCGCAAGTCGCTGGTCGAGATCGCGCTCGAGGCGCGCGTGCTCGCCGAGCGGGTCCGCTCGCGCCAGATCACGCCCGCCGAGCTGTCCGGCGGCACGTTCACGGTGTCGAATCTCGGTATGTACGGCGTCGCCGGGTTCTCGGCGATCATCAACCCGCCCCAAGCGGCGATCCTGGCGGTCGGGGAGCTGCGGGACGTGCCGGTCGTGCGCGAGGGTCAGGTGGTCCCCGGCCTGCGGATGAGCATCGCGCTCACGTGCGATCACCGGATCCTGTACGGCGCGCCCGCGGCCGAGTTCCTGGCTCGCGTCCGCCAGCTGCTCGAGCAGCCGCTCTACTTGCTGGTCTGATCGGGGACCCAGGGGCCGTGCCAGCCGCCGTACCCCGCGACCAGGTCGTGCGCCTGCTCCGGCCCCCACGAACCTTGCGCATAGGGGTGGACGGGCGGCGGCGAGTCGAGCAGCGGCTGCACGATCCGCCAGCATTCCTCGACGCTGTCCTGCCGCGTGAAGTGGGTCCCGTCGCCGACGATCGCGGCGCGCAGCAGGACCTCGTACGGGGTGGGGCCCTCGCCGCCCTCCTGCGAGAACTCCATGTCGAGCTCGATCTCGTTCGCGCCGGCCTTGTCGGCCCGCTGTGCGTCGAGGATCACCCTGATCCCCGTCGACGGGTCGATCTTGAACACGATCTGATTCGGCATCGGCCGGCGGTGGCCCGGGGGAATGAAGTGGACGCGCGGCGGGTGCTTGAACAGCAGCCTGAGCTCGGTCTGCCTGACCGCCAGGTGCTTGCCGGTGCGCAGGAAGAACGGCACGCCCGCCCATCGCCAGTTGTCGATCTCGAGGCGCAGCGCGGCATACGTCTCGGTGGTCGAATTCGCGGCGACGCCGTCGGTGTCGAGGTAGCCGTCGTACTGGCCGCGGACGTAGGGGGACGGGTCGGCGTTGTCGGTCGCGCGGAACACGGCCTGCTTGGCGTCCTTGAGCGTTTCGGGGTCGCCGCCCGCGGGTGGCTCCATCGCCGCGGTGGCGAGCAGCTGCATCAGGTGGTTCACGACGACGTCGCGCAGCGCGCCGACGGGATCGTAGAAGCTGCCTCGATCCTCGACCCCGAAGTTCTCGGCCATCGTGATCTGCACGCACGCCAGGTAGTTGCGGTTCCACACCGGCTCGAGCATCGTGTTCGCGAACCGCAGGTAGAGGATCTCCTCGAGTCCCATCTTGCCGAGGAAGTGGTCGATCCGGTAGATCTGGGACTCGTCGAGGTAGCGATGCAGGTTGGCCGCGAGCTCGCGGGCCGACTGCAGGTCGTTCCCGAACGGCTTCTCGACGACCACCCGCTGCCCGTTCGACACCAGGTCGGCTTTGGCCAGGCCCTCGACGACGGTGGCGAACAGCGGCGGTGGAATCTCCAGATAGAAGACCGGGTTGTGGCGGTCGCCCAGGGACTTCGCCAGGCTCGAATACAGCTGGTCGGAGTCGAAATCGCCGCCGACGTAGGTGAGCCTCGCCGCGAACCGCTTGAACACCGCTTCGTCGATGTCCTCACCGGTCTGCTCGATCGCGTCGCGTGCACGGCTGCGGAGATCCTCGTCGCTGAGCCCCTGGCGCGCCACCCCCAGCACGGGCAGGTCGAGCAGACCGCGCCGCTCGAGCCGGTAGAGCGACCGGAACGTCTGCTTCCTGGCCAGGTCGCCGGTGATCCCGAAGATGACCAGCGCGTCGGCTTCGCGTTCGCTCATCGCTTCGCTCTCCTCCGATTCGATTTGCCGCGGGTGCGGAGCTTCTTCGCGAGCTCCACGTCCTCGAGCGCGGGTGCTCCGTGATCGCGGCCGGTTTCGAGCACGCTCGGGAGGTTGTCGAAGCGGGGCTCGGACAGGATCACCGCGCAGCCCTTCTCGCCGAGAACGCCCTCGCCCATGATCGCGTGCCGGTCGCGGTTGGATCCGAGCGCGACCGCCGAATCGTTGACGTGCAGCGATCCGAGGCGCTTCAGGCCGACGACGCGGTCGAATTCGTCGACGACCTCGCCGAGCGACTTTGGCGTGCTGACGTCGTAGCCCGAGGCGAACAGATGGCACGAGTCGAGGCAGATCCCGAGGCGCGTGCCGCCGCCGGATGCGTCGAGCAGCGCCTCGAGCTCCTCGAACGAGCGGCCGAGCGTCCCGCCGGCGCCGGCGGTGTCCTCGAGGTGGAGCGGGCACTTCTCGGTCTCGGCGAGCGCCTCCTTGATCACCTTGCCCGCGCGCTTGATCGCTTTGGGGACGTCTCCCTGCTTCGCCGAGCCGGCGTGCAGGACCACGCCGACCGCGCCGATCCCGGCGCCGACGCGAAGCGACTGGGTAAGCGCGGTAAGCGATTTCTTGCGCATCTCGCGATCGGTCGTGGCGGTGTTGATCAGGTAGACCGCGTGGATCAGGACGGCCTTGATCCGGCTTGCCGCCATCGCCTCGCGGAACTCGGCGTAGTCGTCCTCGGTGTACGCGGTCGGGCGCCACATGCGCGGCGACTGGCTGAAGATCTGGATCGCGTCGCAGTCGCGCTCGACGCCGCGCTGCACCGCGCGGTCGAGGCCGCCGGCGTTCGATACATGCGCGCCGATTAGCATGCGATTCTGTAGGTCATGCGCGTTCGTTTCGCTCCATCCCCGACCGGGGCACTACACATCGGTGGTGCCCGGACGGCCTTATATAACTGGCTGCTCGCCCGCGGCCAAGCGTACGGGCCGGACGGCAAGCCTGGGACGCTCGTACTGCGGATCGAAGATACCGATCGGGAGCGATCGACACCCGAGAATGTCGAGCAGATCCTCGATGCGATGCGTTGGCTCAACCTCGATTGGGATGAGGGTCCGGTGTTCCAGTCCGAGCGAGCGGCGCGCCATCGCGAGGTGCTCGAGGAGCTGCTCGAGTCCGGGCACGCGTATCACTCGAACGCCACCACCGACGACGTCCAGACGTACAAGGAGCGCCACGGGTTCGAACGCGGGTTCCGGGGCGTTCCCGAGCGCGAGGGCGCCGTGCGCCTGCACGTGCCCGATGAGGGCGAGACGATCTTCGACGACATCATCCGCGGCCAGATCCGGTTCGCGAACGCGAGCATGGACGACTTCGTGATCGCGCGGGCCGACGGCTCGGTGCTGTACGCGTTCGCGAATCTCGTCGACGACCTCGACGCGGAGATCACCGACGTCGTGCGCGGCGAGGATCACATCTCGAACACCCCCAAGCAGCTGCTCATCCTCGACGCGCTCGGGACGCCGCCGCCGCGGTACGCCCACCTGCCCTTGCTCCACGGTCCCGACGGGCGCAAGCTTTCCAAGCGCCACGGCGCCGCCTCGGTCCAGGAGCTGCGCGCCGCCGGCTACCTGCCCGAGGCGGTCGACAACTACATCGCGCTGCTCGGCGCGGGGTTCGCCGCGGATGAGGAGTTCTTCACGCTCGACGAGCTCGCGCAGCGGTTCCGGCTCGAGCGCGTCTCGAAGAACCCGGCCGTGTTCGACGAGAAGAAGCTGCGCCATCTCGACGGCCGGTGGATCCGCGAGCTCGGGACCGACGAGCTCACCAGGCGGCTCGAGGAGTACACCGGGCGGACCGGCCTGCGGGGCGCGGTCGAGATATCCGAGGAGAAGATCCAGACGCTCGCGGACTTCTGGCCGCTCGTTGGGTTCCTGTTCGACGGACCGACCGACGATCCGGCCGCGTTCCAGAAGGTCATCGCGAGCGATGGGGGAGTGGAGTGCCTCAAGGCCGCCCGCAAGGCACTGGCAAGTGCGGAGCCGTTCACCGTCGAGAATGTCGAGGCCGCCCTGCGCGAGGTGGTCGAGCGCCAGGGCGTGAAATCGGGCAAGGTGTTCCAGCCGGTACGCGTCGCGATCGCGGGAACGACGGTGTCTCCGGGCATCTTCGAGAGCGTCGTGCTGCTCGGCAAGGACGAGACCCTGGCGCGGATCGACACCGCCCTGGAGCATGCGCAATGACGGTGCGACTAAACGAACGTCGTACCCCTGCCGATAACGCTGGCTGAGGCGCCATGACAGCCGTGGACCCTCCTCTTCCCCCTGAGCCCCCAACAAGGACGGACCCGAGCATCGTGGCCACGCTAGCCGCAGTCAAGAACTCAGCTGATCCCTATACCTCTCGTGAGCGCCATCACAACGAGGGCCATGGGCGCAGGCTGACCGCCGCCTTCGAGGCGATGGAAGCCTTCCCGATGCTCGCCGAGTCGCGCAATCGGGTCCTGCGCCTGTTCGAGAGCGGCGAGCCGTCGACCGCCGACGTCGTCGGCGCCGTCGAGGCCGACGTGGCCCTCGCCGTGACCGTCCTGCGGCTCGCAAACCGCCTCGACGGCAAGATGCGCGGCCGCGTCGAGAGCGCGGTCAAGGGCGTCGAGGTCCTGTCGCCCCGCAACGTCCACTCGATCGCCGCCAAGGCGCGGACGTTTGACTTCTTCGAGCGCACCGCGGTGTGGCAGGGCGTGCCCGAGCGCTTCCGCCTCCACGCCGTTGCCACCCAGCGCGCCGCCGACCGGATCGCCCGCGAGCTCGGCTACGAGTCCCGCGACCGGCTGATGGTCACCTCGCTGCTGCACGACATCGGCAAGCTCGTGCTCGTCCACGCGTACCCCGGCTACCCCCGGCAGATTCACGCCGAGGCGCGCACGCCGGAGGAGCGGATCCTGTCCGAGCGCCGCGAGCTCGGCGTCGACCACGCTCTGGTCGGCGGGGTCCTCGCCCGCCGCTGGGGCCTGCCCAAGTCGATCGCCAGCGTGATCGAGCGCCACCACGCCGAGGATGCCGACGGCGAGGCCGCCGTCGTCCGCTTGGCCGACATGCTCGCCCACTACACGCTCGGCGGCTCGGTGTCGCCCTCGGAGCTGCTGAACGTCTCTCGCCAGGTCGGGATCGGCCCGAGCGAGCTGCGCACGGTCATGTACGACCTGCCGCTCCCGACCGCCGGCGGGCGCCGGCGCCAGATCGATCCGTGCCCGATGTCCACGCGCGAGGTCGAGGTCCTGCGCCGGCTGGCTCGCGGGATGGTCTACAAGCAGATCGCCTCCGAGCTCGGCCTGTCGACGAGCACCGTTCGTACGCATCTGCACAACGTGTACGGGAAGCTCGGCGCGATGGATCGGGCGCAGGCCGTGCTGATCGCCACCGAGCGGGGTTGGATCTAACTCGCTTCGCCTAACCCACTCGGGCGCCGCGCGCGCGGGTGGGCAAACCGAAGCGGCCGCACTTCCGCGAGTGGCGCCCGAGCGGGTCCAGGCTCGCTCCTTAGCTGGTCGTAATTCCGACGCACGGATTCAGCCATGGGGTCGCTGTTCCTGAGATGATCGGGGTCGTCCATGATCTCGATCACCACGAAGTCGCCGTACGCGCTCAGCGCGCTGGTCGAGCTGCAGCACCAGGGAGACCGGGGTCCGGTGCCGATCGCGGAGCTCGCACGGCGCCGGCAGATCCCGGTCCAGTTCCTCGAGCAGCTGTTCGCCACGCTGCGCCGCTCGGGCGTCCTGCGCTCCCAGCGCGGTGTCAAGGGCGGGTACTCGTTCGCACGGCCCGCGGGCGAGATCACCGTGCTCGAGCTCGTCGAGCTGCTCGACGGGCCGGTCGGCGGCGGCGCCACCGGTGTGTTCGCCGAGGCCGCCGGGGCGGCGCGCGCCGTGCTCGCCCAGTCGACGGTCGCCGACGTCGCCGAGGCCGAGTCCCGGGCGGCGGGTGCGGCGATGTATCACATCTAGCTCGGCGGGACCCGATCGTCGACCGAGAGCGCGTCTCGGCCGCAGCCGTCGTAGGGTTTGGCCAGCGAATGGCCGAAATCCCGACCAACATTGCCGCGACCGTGGGTTGCACGCCGATGGTCGAGCTGACCCGGATGATGCGGGATGTGGACGCTCGCCTGTTCGCCAAGCTCGAGGTGTTCAACCCCGGAGGGAGCGTGAAGGACCGGATCGGCGTGGCGATGATCGAAGCGGCCGAGAGCGAGGGGATCATCGAGCCGGGGCGGACAACGATCGTCGAGGCCACGAGCGGCAACACCGGAATCGCGCTCGCGTTCGTGTGCGCGGCCAAGGGCTATGACCTCGTGCTGACGATGCCGCAGGGGATGAGCCGCGAGCGCGAGGGGCTGCTGCGGCTGTACGGAGCCCGTGTGGACATCACCGAATCGTTGGGCGGAATGAACGAGGCCGTCGACGCCGCTCGCGCGATGGCGACGAGCGGCGACGTTTTCCTCCCCGATCAGTTCTCGAACCCTGCCAACCCGGAGATTCACCGCCGCACGACCGGACCCGAGATCTGGGATGCGCTGGAGGGTGCCGTCGATGTGTTCGTCGCGGGCGTCGGTACCGGGGGAACGATCACCGGCGCCGGCGAGGTGCTCAAGGCGCGCAACCCTCGCTGTCGCGTGGTCGGGGTCGAGCCGAGCGCGTCGGCGGTGCTGTCGGGCGGACGTCCGGGACCGCACAAGATCCAGGGCATAGGGGCCGGCTTCATTCCGAGCGTCCTGAACCGTGACGTGCTCGACGAGGTGATTCCGGTCGACGACGAGGACGCGATCGAGACCGCCCGCGCGTTGGCCCACCGCGAGGGCGTGCTCGCCGGCATCTCCGGCGGGGCCGCGGTGTGGGCGGCGATCGAGGTGGCGCGCCGGCCGGAGTCGCGTGGCGCGAGGATCGTGACGATCCTGCCGGACTCGGGCGAGCGCTACGTGTCGACTCCGTTCTTCGCGCCCTGAGGCCGTCTCATCCGGGGTGCCGTGGGACGCGCGGGCGGGTCCACTAGGCTTTTGGCATGCGGTTGCACCGCATCGTCACCGAGGTGCGGCGCGACATCGCCGCCGCGCGCAGCCGCGACCCGGCCGCGCGCGACGTCGGCCCGCTCGAGATCCTCGCCGCCTGGCCGGGCGTCCACGCGCTCCTTGCCCACCGTGCCGCGCACGCCCTCCACAACGCGGGCGTGCCGCTGCTGCCCCGGGTAATCGCGTACGTGTCCCGCGCGATCACGGGCATCGAGATCCATCCCGCCGCCAAGATCGGCCGCGGGTTCTTCATCGATCACGGGATGGGCGTCGTGATCGGGGAGACCGCTGAGCTTGGCGACGACGTCACCCTGTACCAGGGTGTGACCCTCGGCGGGACCGGCTTCGCCACCGGGAAGCGCCATCCGACCGTGCAGGACAACGTCACGATCGGCTCGGGCGCGAAGCTGCTCGGCCCGATCACCGTCGGGCACGGCTCGAAGATCGGCGCCAACAGCGTGGTGATTCACGACGTGCCGCCGAACTCGACCGTCGTGGGGAATCCCGGCCATCCCGTCCGTGTGGAGGGGCGCCGACCGGAGGGCCCCGACGCGGACTGGGTCCACCTTCCCGATCCGATCGCCGATGCGATCAAGAGCCTCGCAGGCCGGATCACCGCACTCGAACAGACCGGCGGACACGGCGGCGCCCGCAGTGGGAACGGCGGTGAATCTGGCTCGCTCCACGGGAACGGCACCGAGTCCTCCGGCACCGAGGTCAACCGATCGATCGGCCCGAACCCCGCGGGGGGCTAGATGGTTGAGTCCGCGGTTCGGTGGGTGGCCTGTACCAGGTCATAACTCCACTCTCGGCGTTCCTTGGCCGATGAGATCGTAGAAATGACCCGTATGCGTGTGCCGGACGCCACATTCGCCGGCGGCGGGAGCTCCAGTGTGGGGTTATGACCATTTCGCCGGGGCAGTTCGGGCGCGGGCGAACGGCGAACCCGGAAGTCAACACTGGGCATCCGCGAACGGGGTGCGGCCGAGTGCCGAGAACTCGGGGTCAACCATCTAAGACGTCGAGAACGTCTTGATGACTTGGCCGTCGCGGCGCGCCAGGTTATGTCCGGCGACGAACTGAACGAGCAGGTCGTCTTCGTGGCCGTTCATCAGCCTCATCACCTACTTTCTCGCGTCGGCCGGACCTGGTGTGACAACCAGGCTCCGCGCGCTACAAGGAGGTGCGGCGAGGCTCGGTGGGGGCGGCGGGCGGCGCGGCGGGCACGGGCGCAGGCGCTTCATCGTCGGGGATGTTGACCCGCGAGCGGACCAGGTAAAGAGGCCGGCCCTTGACCTCATCGTAGATACGCCCGACGTACTCGCCGATGATCCCGATCGCGATCAGCTGAATCCCGCCCAGCAGCAGTACCGCGATCGTCAGCGAGCTGAACCCGGGGAGGTAGGAGCCGAGGATCCGCAGGACGATCACGATCGGGATCGCGATGAACGCGAGCGTCGAGATCACGAATCCGAGCAGCGTCGCGAGCTGAAGCGGACGGTGCGAGAACGACGAAATCGCATCCAGCGAGAACCGCAGCATCTTCGGGATCGTGTATTTCGTCTTTCCCGCGAAGCGACGGTCACGGCTGTAGGGGACCGCGGCCTGGCGATAACCGACCCAGACGGTCATGCCGCGCAGGAACCGATTGCGCTCGCGCATCGACAGCAGCGCATCGAGGGCGCGGCGGTCGAGCAACCGGAAGTCGCCCGAGTTGTGCTGGAGCTCGACCTGCGCCAGCCGGTCGAACAGCGAGTAGAACCAGCGCGCGGTGGCGAGCTTGAAGCGCGACTCGCCTTCTCGCTGCTCGCGGACGGCATAGACCACGTCGCAGCCCGCGCGCCAGTGGTCGAGCATGCGGGGGATGAGCTCCGGCGGATCCTGAAGGTCGGCGTCGAGCATCACGACCGCGTCGCCACGCGCATGGTCGAGGCCGGCGGTGAGCGCCGTCTGATGCCCGAAATTGCGCGAGAGCTGAACGACGCGGACTCGAGGGTCGGTCGACGCGAGCTTGTTGAGCTCGGCGTCGGAGGCGTCGGTGGAGCCGTCGTCGACGAGCACGATCTCGAACCGGAGCCCGTCGAGCGCGGTGCATACCCGCGCGTAGAACTCCTCGATCGTCGCTTCCTCGTTGTACACGGGCGCGACGACGCTGAGCAGCTTGAGCGATCTGCCCTCGTCTGCGCGTGCGGGCGGGTCGCTTACCGGGGGTTGATCAACCGAGGCCAACGATCGCCTCACAGTCCGGGCAGCGAGTTCGCGTGGTGGATGTAGCCGAGCAGCTCGAAGCACCCGATCGCGAGCGTGAGCAAGATCGAGGCGCGCCACAGGCGGCGGTCCCGTCCGAGCGCCGCCAGCGGCATCAGCCACGCCACGTACCACGGCGCGAGCGACGCGGCGCTGACCAGCAACGCGACCGCCGCCCAGCCGGCCCCCACGATCCAATCGAGCCGGCCGCACCACACGCGCCAGAGCAGCCAGCACAGCACTGCCGCGAACAGCGCGCCCAGAGCCAGCGACGCGGGTAGGCCGACCGCGCCCAGGCCGAGATGCGTCCCGATGAACCCGGGGATGCTCTGCCCGTTGCCCTTGCTCTGCGCCGTCTCGATCGTCGCCGGAAGATTGAGCGGTCCGGTTCCGAACATCACGAACGAGAACACCGCCACCAGCGTTGCAGCGATCCCGGCGCCGATCAGCAGATCGCGGCGCCGGTTCCGCGAAAGGCGTCCCCGGGCATCTGCGAGCGCGAACGGCAGGAGTATGCCGGCGGTCACCTTGATCGCGGCGCCGAGGACGATCGAGGCTGCGCCCACGCGATCGCGGTGCTGAAGGATGAGAACCAGACCCGCGACCATCGGCGCGAGCATCAGCAGGTCGTTGTGGCCTCCGCCAACGCCGTAGACGATGATCAGCGGGTTGAGCCCGACGAGCGCCGTTGCCCTGACCGGGTCGACGCCGCGCAGGCGTGCGCCGTTCCACACGAGCGCGACGATTGCGATGCTCGAAAGGGCCGCGATCGCCTTGTAGGCGAACACGCTGGCCGCGATCGAAAGTGGAGCCAGCACATAGCTGAGCGCGGTGAACAGCGGACCGTAGACGGTCGGTGTGCCGATCCACTTGGACCCGATGTACTGGTAGAGCGAATCGCCGGCGAGCGCGTGGGGGCCTGCCAGATACGGATTGAAGCCGTACAGCTGCCCGATCCGGCCGTAGAACTGGTAGCTGAAGATGTCGGTGGAGGCCAGCGCCGGCGCGAGCAGGATCAGCGCGTTGAGCGCTGCGATGCAGCCGAGCACGAGCACTGGAGACAGGCGGCGGGCTGTCGCGACGGTCACCACGTAGGAGATGAGCATCAACCCGACCGTCACGATCAGCCCGGCGCTTCCGAGGTTGATGCCGCTGTCGCCGAACGAACCCGCGAGGCCGCTCGGCGCGCCCGACCACAGCGTCTGAGGCAGGAGTTTGGTGGTGCTGGCCGCCGCGACCGCGAGCAGCAGGCCCGTGGTCAGCATCCCTGTTAGTCCGAGGAGCCCGAGAGGCGACAGCGGAGCCCGGGTCCGTGCCTCGAGCGCGGGCGCTCGCAGGTCGAATGCGCCGCTTCGCGTGGCGCCAAGCGGCGGACTGTCGACGCTCATCGCATGTAGCTTGCCCGACCGGCGGTCGGCAGGCGTTTGCTCATTGTTGACATTACGTTAGGGAACTTGCGCTCACAATGTTCATATAGTCGAGCATTTGGTACCCGTGATCGCCCGCTCGACGCGCGTTCGCGATTAGTGGTTCCTCATCCTCAGCGGCCGTCGCGTCTACGCAGGAACGGCACGGCGCACATGGCCTCGGCCGCGATCCGTGCCGACATCTTGCTCGAGCCGACGCTGCGGTCTTTGAAAACGATAGGGATTTCCTTCACTCGGAAGCCCGCCCGCAATGCGCGGTAGGTGACCTCGATCTGGAAAACGTACCCCTCGGCCCGGATCGTCTCGAGCTGGATCGTCTCGAGCACGCGGCGGTGGATGCACTTGAACCCGCCCGTGAGGTCGTGAATCTGAACGCCGAGGATCTTCCGCGCATAGAGCCCTCCGCCACGGCTGATCAGCCGTCGCAAGAGTCCCCAGTCCTCGACCCCGCCACCTTCGACATAACGCGACCCGAGCACCAGATCGGCCTCCTTAGCGGCGTCGAGCAGCGGACCGAGGTAGCGGGGATCGTGGGAGAAGTCCGCGTCCATCTCGATCACGAGCTCCGCGCCGCCGGACAGCGCGCGCGCGAACCCGGCCAGGTAAGCGTGGCCGAGCCCGGTCTTGGCGGCGCGGTGCATCACCTCGACTTGCGGTTGAGCCGCGGCCAGACGGTCGGCGATCTGGCCGGTTCCGTCGGGAGAGTTGTCGTCGACTACCAGGATGCGATAGTCGGCTGGCGCCACACGGTCGAGTTCGGCAACGGTCGCGCGGATGATCCCGTCGACGTTTGCAGCCTCGTTGTAAGTGGGGATCACCACCCAGACCTGCTCCGGCATCGTCGGGAGCGTAGTGACACGAGCGGCAGGCCGATCCCTGGGCGGATGGACGAGATCGTGCAGATCGTGCCGGGGCTTGCTCGACCCGGCATCATGGCTGTCGGGGCACGACCCAATGGATCACGGTGCCGGACTTCAAAACCCGCCGGGGGACCCCGGAATTGTCGACCGCGCTGGACCGGCGCGTCGCCGCAGCATGGCGCCTCATCACCGTCGGCGCCGGTGGTCCGTCGCGATCCTGTCGCTGATCGCGGTGGCGCTGCTGTTCACGTTGCTGCTCGTGGGTGGCGGTGCGGCGCCGTCCTCGCAGCCGGTGGCCGAGTCGCACGGAGGGTTCGTTGCCTTCATCGGCGGGCTCGCCGGCGGCGCCGCCGGGTCATTGGCCACCCGTGAGTCTCGGGCGGAGAGCGCCGCGATAAACCGGACATTCGCGTACACGCCGTACGTCCGGATCGCGGGTGCGCAGCACCGCGAGATCGCGCTGACGTTCGACGACGGCCCCGGGCCGTACACGCCGCAGATCCTGGCGATCCTGCAGCGCGAGCACGTGGGGGCGACGTTCTTCGAGGTCGGGATCGAGGAGCGCTACTTCAACGCCTCGACCACGGAGATCGCCGCCGACGGCGACGTGATCGGAGACCACACCGAGGTACACGCGCCGATGTCGAAGCTCTCGGCGAAGGCGCAGCGGGCGCAGCTACTCGAGCAGGCGAGCGCAATCGGGCGTTTCGGCGCACCGTTCCCGCGGCTGTTCCGACCGCCGTACGGACTGTGGAACGCGACCACCCTGTCGCTCCTGCACCGCTACCGGATGCTGATGGTGCTGTGGACCGTGGACACCAACGACTACCGCCGCCCGGGTGTGTCGGCGATTGTCGACGCCGCCGTCGACGGAGCCCGGCCCGGAGCGATCATCCTGATGCACGACGCGGGCGGCGACCGCTCGCAGACAGTCGCGGCGCTGCCTCGAATCATCGCGGCGCTGCGCCGCCAGCATTACCAGCTGGTGACGGTGCCGCAGCTACTGCTCGACAATCCGGCGCCGCGGGTCCAGAACATCGCTGCGGTGATCGGGTCCGGGGGCTGAGCGCCGGCGGGGAGAGCTCGTGCGCGGCGGGTCAGCGTCGCACGTAGGCGACGCGGTTCCAGCTGGGCTCGGGCGCGAGCTGGATCGGCTCGCCGCCGCGATCGGGCTGGATGTAGATGAACCCCTGCGCGTCCGAGTCGAACCGGATGTCGAGCTCGCCCTCCTTCACGCGTTGATCGAGCCACGCGCCGCGGAAGATCAGGCGGCGCAGCCAATGGACCAGCGAGCGATCCGAGGGACCCACGAGGTCCGGCCAGCAGTCGTTGACATGCTCGCCGAGCGCCGACGCGGGCTCGGTAACCTCGCCGTTGACGACCAGGTTGATCAGGTCCTCGCCCTCGTCCTCGTCGACGGATCCGCCGATGAAGCCGAGCTTCCGGGCCGCCTGCTCGCAACGCTCGCGGAAATCGCGTTCGTTGAAGGTGAACCGGAGCTCGCCATACTCGAGAACGAAGTCCTCGCCCGAGCTGTAATTCCCGCGCTGGTACATGGGGCGTCGAGATCATATGTTGGATTCCTCCGTGCCTGCAGCGCATGAATGAGTCGTTGCAGGAAGCGCGCGGAGTGGTTGCAGGGAAGGCCGCGAAACCGCTGCAACGCTTGTGTCAAGCGGCACACGAGTGGTTCGCGGCCCGCGCCAAGGCGATACCCTGTTCGGCCAGATGATGCCGGTGTCGCGATGACCGACGGTGGCCCGGTGTCCAGCGCCCCAGCTGGGCGGGCGCGGGGGACAGAGGGCGAAAACGAGAGCAGGACCGGGCGGGCCTCGGTCTCGCGCTGGTCGCTGGCCGTTCTGGCTGCCTGCCGGCGTGCTTCTGGTCGGGCTGGTCGTCACCGGCGTGCTCGTCTGGCTCTCCGCGTCGAGCTACTCGAGCAACGAGAAGCGGTTGCTCAACCTCCGGGTGCGCGACGCGGGCGCTCTGATCGCCGAGGCGCTCCCGAGTGTCCAGACGCCGCTGGCGTCGGCCGCTGCCCTGGCAGACGCGACCAACGGCGACGTGTCGAAGTTCATGCGATTCATCGCGCCCTACTCGTCAGGGAAGAAGCCCCAGTTCGTATCGGTGTCGCTGTGGCGGCTTGGACCGAGCCAAACCGGGCCGCTCGCCGTCGTCGGCAAGCCGCCCGTGCTCGGTGTCTCGGCGGCGAGGGCCGAGACGTTTTTCGCGAGCACCGCGCACAAGTCCACGCTCGGGGTCGTCGGCTTCCTGACTGGGCCTTCGCCGCGTCTCGGGTATGCGTTCACGTCGCCCGGTCTCACCGGCCGGTACGTCGTGTACGGCGAGAGCACGCTGCCCGCCAGTCGCCATTCCAAGTTCCAGAGCAGCTCCTCCTTCGCCGATCTGAACTACGCGCTCTATCTGGGCGCGTTGCAGCGACCCGAGGACCTGCTCGTGAGCGACCTGAAGACCACGCCGCTGACCGGTCAGACCGCCTCGATCTCGATCCCGTTCGGGAGCAACAGCTTCACGTTCGTGGTCAACGCGCGACATCCGCTCGTCGGCTCCTTCCCGCAGCGGCTGCCCTGGCTGATCGCGATCATCGGCGTGCTCCTCAGCATCGGGGCCGCGCTACTCACCGTGCGCCTGATCCAGCGTCGCAACCATGCCGAGGAGCTCGCCGACTCGCTCGAGGTGGTGGCCGACGAGAACCGCCGGCTCTACTCCGAGCAGCGGTCGATCGCGCAGACCCTCCAGCACGCGCTGCTGCCCGAGGCGCTCCCGAAGATCCGGGGCCTCGAGACCGGCGCGCGCTATGAGGCCGGGGTCGAGGGCGTCGACATCGGTGGCGACTGGTACGACCTGATCGCGCTCGACGAGCACCGACTGCTCCTGGTCGTTGGCGATGTGTCCGGGCGCGGCGTCCGGGCCGCGGCCACGATGGCGTCGCTTCGCTACGCGATTCACGCCTACGCGGCCCAGGACGACCCCCCGGCGACGATCCTCACGAAGCTGTCGAAGCTCGTCAACGTCGGCTCGACCGGGCAGCTCGCCACGATCCTTTGCGCGCTCGTCGACGTCGAGGCGCACGAGTTGACGGTCACGAGCGCCGGCCATCTGCCGCCGCTCCTGATCAGCGACGGCACCGGCACCTTCATCACGAGCTCGGTGGGCGTGCCGATCGGCGTCAACACGGGCGCGACCTACACATCGACCGCCGTGTCGACCCCGCCCGCCTCGACTCTGCTTGCATTTACCGATGGCTTGGTAGAGCGACGCGGCGAAAGCATCGATACGGGGCTGGCCCGCCTGCAAGATGCCGCCACCGCCAATCACTCTGACCTCGACCAGCTGCTGAGTAGGTTGCTCGACCTACGGCGCGGCGGCGATGACGACACCGCGATCGCGGGGCTCAGATGGCTGGACTAGACGCGAACAGCACCGGCGGCATCCACTTCGACCTCGCCCAGGTCGACGGTCACGATTTGTCTGTGACGATCAGCGGCGAGCTCGACATCACCAACGTCGACGCGCTCGAGTCGGCCGTCGGATCCGCGCTCCGGGACCATCCCGGGAGGTTGATCATCGAACTGAGCGGGTTGCGGTTCGCCGACAGCTCGGCGATCGCGCTCTGGGTGCGCTGGTCGACGGCTGTGCACGAGATCGAGCTTCGAGATGTCTCTCCAATCCTGCGCAGGGTCATCGACTCAATGGGACTCGCCGACACCTTGAACGTGAAGCCATGAAGCACACACGCACCTTCCCCCACGAACCTGAATCGGTCCCGGCCGCGCGGCGGTTCGCCACCGGTCTGCTGCTCGGCGTCTCGTCGGACACCATGGAGGCCGTCGAGTTGATGGTGTCCGAGCTCGCGACGAACTGCATCCGCCATACCGACAGCGGCTTCGTGCTCACCGTCGACCGCGCCGGCGGCGACATCCGGGTCGAGGCGAGCGACGGCGCGGGCGGAAAGCCCGAAATGCGTTCGCCCGCGCCGACCGAGCCGAGCGGACGCGGTTTGAAGATCATCGACATGCTGTCGTCCGAGTGGGGGGTAGAGCAGCACGCCACCGAGGGCAAGACCGTGTGGTTCACGGTTCCCGACACGGCGCCCACGTCGGCGCAGCCCGCCTCGCAGGCGATCTGACCGCCGGGCGGGTCGCCGCGGCGCGGGCGTCGCGAGTTGTTCACGCCAGGGAGGGTGAAAACTGGGGTCTCGGAGGCTCTTGGGAGCATGACCCAAGCCGCCGCCACCATCCTCCTCATCGAAGACCATCGCGCCACCCGCGTGTTCCTCGCCGACAACCTGTCGGCCGACGGCTTCGAGGTGCTCGAAGCCGAGACTGCCTCCGACGCCCGGCGCCTGCTCGCGAGCTCCTACCCCGACCTCGCGATCGTCGACCTCGGCCTCCCCGACGGCGATGGTCTCGACTTGCTCGCGCACGTTCGCGAATCCGATCGCATCGCCGGCCGTCTGGATCCGGACCTGCCGCTGCTCGTGGTCACGGCTCGTGTCAGTGAGATCGACCAGCTACGCGGGTTCGACCGAGGTTGCGACGACTACATGTTGAAGCCGTTTTCGTACCACGAACTGAACGCGCGCGTGCGGGCGCTGTTGCGGCGCACGCAGCGCCGCCCGACGACCGGCCGGCTGCGGATCGGGACGCTGGAGCTCGATCCGTTGAGCCGCCAGGTGTGGCTGAGCGGTGAGCCGGTGGCGCTCTCCAAGAAGGAGTACGCGCTGCTCCGTGCGCTCGCCGCTGAGCCGACCAGGGTATTCACGCGCGAGGAGCTACTGCGCGGCGTCTGGGGGTTTCGCTCTCTCGGCCACACCCGCACCCTCGATTCGCACGCCTTCCGACTGCGCCACAAGCTCAGCGGTGCCGGCGACCGATTCGTGGTGAACGTGTGGGGCGTCGGTTACCGGCTGGTCGACGGGAGCATCGAGTCATGATCGCTCTCGAGGTGGGTGGCTGGCTGGCAGCAAGCGCCGGCGCGGTCGCGGCGGCCGGAGCACGGCGGGCGCTCGCCGGGCGGATGGAAAGCATCGCCCGCGCGTGCCACGAGCTGCGCGGTCCGCTCACCGCGGCGCGCTTGGGGCTCGAGGGTGGCGCCGGCAATAGTGCGCTCACGCCCGACCGCCTACGGGCTATCGACCTCGAGCTCGGGCGCGCTGCGCTGGTGATCGATGACCTCGACGCGGTGCGCACCCGGCGCGTGTGGTCACGCCTGCCCGCGCCCATCGACCTGCGTCAGCTGGTGTCGGACTCGGTCGAGGCCTGGCGCCCGACCGCCGCGGCCCACGGCGTCGAGCTCCGCGCCTCGTGGTCGGGGGACGCGCAGACCGTGTGGGGCGATCGCCTCCGCCTCGCGCAGGTCACCGGGAACCTGATCGCGAACGCGATCGAGCACGGTGGCGGCACGGTCGAGGTGCACGGCCACGGCGAAGGGGCCTGGGCACGCGTCGAGGTGACCGACACCGGACCAGGATTGCCGGCGCCGGTCGCTGAATTGGTGCGCGCCGGCCGGGCGGGCGGGCGGCCGGCGGCGGCGGCGAGGGCGGCAAGGGCGGCGAGGTCGAGGTCTCGCGATCGCGGCCGCGATCGCCGCCGACCAGGGCGGCCGGCTCGCGTCGGCGCCGTCGGTGCGTGGCGCACGGCTGGTGCTGGAGATGCCGGCGGGGCGGCCGCCGGCGGGGCAGCTGCCGGGGGGCGGCGGCGAAGGCTCCGTGCCGCCCCGGTCGCCAGCGTAGGGGTCGAGCGCGGGCGCGGGTGGCCGCGGACGGCGGTGGTTGCCGGCGTGCGGGCGGTCATGCCCCGGCTCGGGCCGGGGCGAGTCGGTGCGCCGCGCGCGTGCGTGCGTTCGTCGGCCGGCGCCCCTGCGCCGCGCGCGCATGCGTTCGTTCGTGCGCCAGCGTCCCCCAAATCACCCGCGAAGGCCGCAGCCGATGTATTTCCCGCCAAACTCCCCCGCGAGATCCCGCACCGGCAACAAGCACCGTGGGGGTGCTTATATGCGCTCACGGACCGCTGGCGATGCGGTTTGCTGCGTTTTACATGGTGGCGGGCGGGTGGTGGCGCTCAGACTGTGACCTCGCTCGCTCGCTCGGTCACTGGCTGGCTCGCGCTGGCTGGCTCGCTCGCTCGCTGGCTTGTTGGCATGGTGAGGTCTGCCACCCGCGTCGGCGGGTCATCGGCGCCGGCCTGCCACCCGCGCCACCGGGTCGCCAACGAGGCGGACGCGTTTCAGCCCTGCGTCGTGACCTCGCTGGCGGCTAATCCGCCACCGCCGGCGACGCGCCGCCGGCAACACCATGCGCGCCGCCACGCAAACCCAAACCCCTCACTGGCGCCATCCCGCGCCCGAGCCGTGAGCGTCCCGCGCGACCCTCGCACACGCGCCGGACGGAACGGTGGCGAAAGTGCAACGCGCCGCCCAGAAGCGTCAACTGCACGCTCGCTTGCGCCATCGCGGAACGTGCAGCTCACCGTCGTTGCCCATAGCTGACGGGGGTCTGGGGCTCAGAGCAGGCTAAGTGGGGCGGGACGTGGGATCTAGGTTGCATTGTGGGAGGTAGTGGGGTAGAGTGGGGCAGGCGCATGGTCATGCATCGCGGAACCCGGGTGGCAGGGCTCCTCCCACCCAGCCACCCGGGTTCAGATTTCGCCCGACCGCATGAGAAACCTTGATCTTTCGCGGGACCTTCGAACACGCGCTCGACGCGAAGCACCGGCTAACGGTGCCGGCGAAGTTCCGCGCGGCGCTTGCCGCCGGCGTGGTGCTGGCGGCATCGCCGGAGACCACCGCGCAGGCGCCGCGGTCGATCGCGATCTGGACGCCGGACGCGTACGAGGCCTACACGGGGGCCGCGCTGGCTGGGTGGAGCCCGATCTCACCGGAAGCGCGGGATCTGAAGCGCTTCTTCTTCAACTACTCGCATGACACCGAACTCGACTCAGCTAACCGCGTGATGATCCCGCCGATGCTCATCGACTATGCGGGCCTCGACAAGGACGTGTTGGTCACCGGTTCGGGCGAGTGCCTCGAGGTGTTCGACCGGTCCAAGTACGCGGGCTACAGCGACGACGTTTTGATCCGAGTCCCCGACATCGCAGCAAGGTTTGGCCACACTCCTTGACATGACCCAAACGCACGTCCCGGTCCTCGCCGGCGAGTTGATCGACCTGCTCGATCCACATCCCGGGGAGACGGCCGTGGACTGCACCTTCGGTGGCGGTGGTCACGCGAGGCTAATTGCGGATCGCCTCGGGCCGGAGGGCACGCTTATCGGGATCGATCGTGACCCGGTCGCCGAGGAGCGGTTCAGCGAGCTCGCGCCCGAGTTCCCGTGCCGGACCCGATTCATCCGCGCTGACTTTGTCACCGCTCTCGGGCAGCTCGCCGACGAGGATTTCCAGGCCGACCTGGCGTACCTAGACCTCGGTATGTCTTCGATGCAGGTCGACACCTGGGAGCGCGGCTTCTCATACGCGTACGACGCGCCGCTGGACATGCGCATGGGTCCCGATCAGGAGCTCACCGCGCGCGAGATCGTCAACGAATGGGACGAGCGCCGGCTGGCCCGGCTGCTCCGCGAATACGGCGAGGAGCGCTACGCCGCCAAGATCGCTCGAGGGATCACGCGCGCCCGCGCCCGTGAAGAGCTTGTCTCGACGCAGCAACTCGTCGAGGTGATCAAGGCCGCGGTGCCCGTGCCGGCGCAGTTTGCCGGCGGCCACCCGGCGCGGCGGACCTTCCAGGCGCTACGCATCGCGGTTAACGACGAGCTGTTCCAGCTCGACGCGGCTTTGCCGGCGGTGTGGAACGTGCTCAGGACCGGCGGCCGGTTCGCGGCGATCTCGTTCCACTCGCTCGAGGACCGGCGCGTCAAGCGTTTCCTGGCAGACCGCAGTCGCGGCTGCGTGTGCCCACCGGAGTTCCCGGTGTGCGTGTGCGGCCACAATCCCGAGGCGGAGCTGCTCAACCGTCGCGCGATCTCACCGACTCAGGGTGAGATCGAGGCCAATCCACGGTCGAAGTCCGCGCATCTCCGTGCCGCTCGCAAGCTGGAGGGCGACGGGGAGTGAGGCCGGGAGCGCTGACGCAGGCAGCCCGCAACGCGGCGTCCCGGCAGCGGACCGCCGGCGCGCGCGGTCCATCATCCCGCGAGCCCACTACCGGGGCCCAGAACGGCTCCTCCCGCCAGGCCACCGCGGGCGCCCGCAGCGTCGTGTCGCGCCCGCCCGTCACCGGCGCCCGCAACGCCGACCGCCGGCGCGCGGCACGGGCTGCGGCGGAGGCCGTCGGCGACCGCCGGGTCACCGGCCCGTCGCGTCCGCCGCGCCGGATCTCCGGACCCGCGCGGGGGAAGGGCTCCGCGAGCCGGCCAGAGGACGCCGCCCGGCCGACCCGGCAGCCCGTCACCGCCCGGGCAACCAGGCAATCGACCCCCGCCCGCGCAACAAGGCAGCCGGCCGCCGCCCGCGCGACCCCCGCCCGCAAAACCCGGCAATCGACCGCCGCCCGCGCAACGAGGCAGCCGACCGCCGCCCGCGCGACCGCCGCCCGCGCGACCGCCGCCCGCGCGACCACCGCGCGCGCAAGCGGGTTGCGCGCGAGCCGTCCGGCCCACACCCTTGGCGCGTTTGCGAGCGGCTCTGCCGCGGTCGCCGCTGCGGTCGCGCTGCCGCTGCGCCGCCCGTTTATCGGGCGTGAACCGGCGCCGCGGCCGACGGCGGTGCCGGCGCCTGACACCAGGAAGACGAAGGGCGGCAAGCCGGCTACCGGGATCGCACGCGGGATCGGCGCACTCGTCGTATCGCTGCCTGACCACCCGTGGCTCGACCGGGTCGTTCGCGGCCGGGCGTGGATCCCACTGCTCGGGGTGCTGCTGGCGGGGATCGTCGCGGCGCAGGTCGAGATCCTGAAGCTGGGCGCGAGCATGGGACGCTCGCTCGAGGCGACGACGACGCTGACGAGTCAGAACGAGTTGCTGCGCGACAGCGTCGCCTCGCTGTCGGACGACCAACGGATCGAGCGGCTCGCCACGAACATGGGGATGGTCCTGCCGCCGCCCGGCGCGGTGGGGTACCTCGGCGAAGGCAACGGCGGCAACGTGGGCGGCGCGCTCGCGAACATCCATGCGCCCGACGCGACCGGGTTCATGGCGCTTTCGCCCTCCAACGGCGCGCTCGTGACCGGCCCCGGGACATCGATGCTGCCGACCAGCTCGGGCGTGCTTGCGCAGGCGGGCACGCCGGGAAGCGCCACTCCGACGAGCACGCCCAGCCCGACCTCGACGGTCCCCTCGGCCGGCACCCCCAGCTCGGGCGCGTCCACATCGAGCACGACGGGGACGAGCAGCGGTCAGACCGGCAGCACCGACTCCCAGGCTCCGCCCGCAGAGCAGCCGCCCCCGGCAACGACGCAAACCTCCACCGGCGGCTCCCAGACGACGACCGGCGGCGCGCAGTCGACCACGGACGGTGCTCAGTCGACGACCGGCGGCGCGCAGACGGGCACCACCGACCCGCAATCGACTACGACCGAGTCGCCGACCACGGGCGCCGCTGCGATCCAGCCCGGAACCTCTAGTCAACAGGGCACAGGGGGATAGCTCGAGTGGCAGTCCTCGACCGCCGCATCGGGATCCTGTTCATCGCCTTCATCGTTCTGCTCGGCATCGCGCTGGCGCGCGCGGCCTACCTGGGGTCGGTCCAGGCCAGCACGCTCAAGCGGGACGCGGCCACTCAGCAGGTGAGCACGCTGACCGTCCCGGCTCCGCGTGGCGCGATCACCGATCGCGACGGCGCCGAACTCGCGATCAGCGAGTCCGCCGACGACATCATCGCGGACCCGTACCTGATCAAGAACGCGGTCTCGGCATCGGCAGAGCTGTCCTCGCTGCTCGGGATGCCGCAGCTCACGGTCGTGAAGCTGCTGACGAAGCCGCACACGGGATTCGTGTACCTCGCGCATCTGGTGCCGGCGGCGCAGGCCCAGGCGATCGCGAACCTGCGCATCGACGGCATCTCGCTGGCGCCGGAGACCCGCCGCGTGTACCCGCGTGGCAACGAGGCCGAGCAGGTGGTCGGCTCGGTACACCTGGACGGCGACGGTGCCGGCGGCATCGAGTACCGGTACAACAGCGCGCTCGAGGGGACGAACGGAGTGCGGCGGATCGTCAGCGACGCGGTCGGTCAGCCGATCTCGATCAACGACCTGAAGGCGACGGTGCCAGGCAAGACGGTCGCGCTCACGATCGACTCGGGGCTCCAGCAAGAGGTCGAGCGGGTGCTCGCCGAGGTGGGCGCCGAGTACTCGCCCCAGGGAGCCACCGCGATCGCGGTGGACCCCGGTACGGGCGCGATCCTGGCGCTGGCGAACTGGCCCGCGAACGGCAGCGCAAGCGACCCCCAGGACCAGGCGATCGGGCTGAACTACGAGCCGGGCTCGACGTTCAAGGCGATCACGGTCGCCGGGGCACTCCAGGACGGGGTCGTCCAGCCGAACACGCCGTTCGACATCCCGCCGGTCCTCCAGTTCGCCGATAGGCAGATCCACGACGCCGAATCCCACGGCTATGAGACGCTGACCGTGGCGCAGATCCTCAAGTACTCGAGCAACATCGGCGCCGACCTGATCGGGCAGCGGCTCGGCGCGCAGAAGTTCGACTACTGGGTGCACCGATTCGGGTTCGGCCAGCCGAGCGGGGTCGACCTGCCCGGCGAGCAGAGCGGCATCGTCCTGCACTGGTGGCAGTACTCGGGCTCGTCGATGGCGAACCTTCCGTTCGGCCAGGGCGAATCGGTTACGCCGATGCAGATGGTCGCGGCCTACTCGGCGATCGCGAACGGGGGCATCCTGCGCGCGCCCCACGTCGTTCAGTCGGTTGGCGGCAAGCCGACGGCGCTGCCGCCTGGGCACCAGATCATCTCGGCAACGACCGCGTCAGAGCTCCGCGACATGCTCCGCGGCGTCCTCGCCGACGGCGGGACCGCGTCGGGCGCGGCGATCCCCGGCTTCGACATGGCGGGCAAGACCGGAACCGCAAACATCGCGATCGACGGCCATTACTCCGACAGCGCGTACGTCGCCTCGTTCATCGGGATGGTCCCGACCGACCACCCGCGGCTGGTGGTGGCGGTGGTCGTCAATCAGCCGCACGGGTCGATCTACGGTGGCTCGGTGGCGGCGCCGGCGTTCCAGCAGATCGTCGGGTGGGCCGTGCCGTACCTCGGAATCCCGCCGCGTTAGCCGGTCACGTCCCGGGGAGGGGTGGATGTCGCAGCTAGCCGGTCACGCCCCGGGGCGGGATGACCTCGCACTATCCGGTCACGCCCCGGGCCGCGCGTGGACATCGCTCCCGAGTTGGCTGCCGCAGCACCGCCAGCCGGTCATCCCACTCGGCTCCGACCTCGGCCATCCACCCGACCGCGTCAGACAACGGCGCCGGGGTGAACTGGTAGCGGACCTCGCGCCCGGCGCGCGTGCGATCGACCAGGCCGGCGTCGGTCAGCGCGTTGAGATGCTTGACCACGGCCTGACGCGAGATCGGCAGCTCCGAGGCGAGTTGCGTCGCGGTGGCGGCCGGGTGCTCCGCGATCGCCGCGAGCAGCGCTCGCCGGGTCGGATCGGACAGCGCGCCGAACACGGCGCCGGCGCGGTCCTCGCCGCCCGGCGCGCCGCCATGGTCGGAGGCTGCGGGCACGGTCACGCCGCCACGAGCGCGGGCCCGTAGGTTGAGCTGCCAACGCTCCGGAGCGGGACGCCGACGAGGTCGAGCACCTCGAGCGGACGCGTCTCGACGACCCGGAGGCGGCTGCCGGCCTCACGCTCGTCGATCGCCAGCTCGACGCGGCTGGCGGGCTCCTCGTCGAACGCCCACCAGAAGATGAGGCGTTCGGGGGCCGAGACGTCCTCGATCCAGCCGTTGCGCACCCGGCCGTCGGAGTCGAAACGGGCGTCGCCTCCTGGTTTCAGGTCCAGGTACACGTGGTCGGCGAGCCAGCCGTCGCCGACGATCGCCTCCCAGACCGCGTCAGGCGGGGCCGGTAGCCAAAGCTCGCGCTCGATCCGCTCGGTCATCACGTCCCTCCTCGTTCGTCTTAGTGAATCGCAATGCGCAACCTAACGGTTGCGAGTCTGCTACGTTTGTCTGCAACCAACTGGTTGCACCTTACCAGACCGTCAGGAGGTCCCTCATGCCACTCATCCCGATGGTCGTCGAGCAAACCGCCCGCGGCGAGCGCTCGTTCGACATCTACTCCCGTCTCCTAAACGACCGCGTCGTGTTCCTCGGCGGCCAGGTGGACGAGGAATCGGCCAACCTGATCGTCGCTCAGCTCGTCCACCTGGAGTCCGACGACCCCGACAAGGACATCCACCTGTACATCAACTCTCCCGGCGGCTCGATCTACGCCGGGATGGCGATCTACGACACGATGCAGTTCATCCGCCCCGACGTGCAGACGATCTGCTACGGGATCGCGATGTCGATGGGCTCGCTGCTGCTGGCCGGAGGAGCTCCGGGCAAGCGGCTGGCGCTGCCGAACAGCCGGATACTGATCCACCAGCCCTCAGGCGGGTTCGAGGGCCCCTCGAGTGACATCGAGATCCACGCCCGCGAGGTGCTGGCGCTGCGCGCGCGGCTCGACGAGATCTACGCCAAGCACACAGGACAGGAACTGGAGCGGGTGCACGCCGACATGGAGCGCGATCGCTACTTCACCGGCCCGGAAGCGGTCGCCTACGGCCTCGCCGACAGAGTGATCGAGCATCGCGACCTGGGATCGCGCGCCCGCGGGTTCGCCCGCGAATAACGTGGGCAGGGACGGCCGGCGCACTCAGGGCCGGTCGAGCGCAGGACGACGACCGCCGGGCACGGGCGCGCCGGGCGAGTGCGGCACGGCGCGCCCGCCGAGCGCGACACCGCGCCATGGCGTACCGCCAGCGAGGGCCCCGCCGCCCGACGGGCCTGCGGTCGCGCAGCGCGGCCACGCTCATCAGCGCGACGACCGCTAGCGGGATGCCCACGACCCAGACGGCAAGGATGGCGAGGAGCGTGCTCAGCACGTCCGTTCGGTCCGGGAGGTCGAGCTCACCCTTCCCGTGTCGAACAGATACGCCGAAAACTTGAGCCCCGGCTGGACGGGTGTATGCCCCACGGGCGGCGAGGGCGGGCGACTCCGCCCCGGACGACCGGATCACGCGACCGCCCGAGCGCAGAGCTCAGCCGACGAGCGCCGCTTGCGCGACCGCCCGTGCGAGCCGGCTCTGATGCGCGTCCAGCGGCCGAGCGACGGTCGTGCGGGCCTGTGCGACCGCGCCGTCGAGCCGGTCGCTGGGACCGCACGCCACCGCCAAATCGAAGTCCGCGAGCCGCTCGGCGAGTTGAAGCTGATGGTCGTCGACGTGCTCACCGAATCGGGCGAGGCGCGGCACGAGCACGGGCTTCTTCCCGGCCCTGATCGCGGTGACGGCCGAACCGACGCCGGCGTGCGTGATCACGACCTCGGCGTCGCGCATCCGCGCGGTGAGCGGCTCCCAGTCCAGGTAGTCCAGCCACTCGATGTGGGCCAGGGTCGGACGGGCCTCGGTGGCGCCGTGCTGGATCAGCAACTCGTCGCGATCCGCTAGGCCGGCAACGAGGTCGAGCGCGCGATCGAAGGGCTGCTCGTGCGTTCCCAGTGTGACGAAGATCACAGGATGGCCCCCATGTAGCGTCCCCGCCGGTAGCGTTTGGCGAGCTCGGGCCACTGGACGAAGAACTGTGTGGCCACCGGGTACACGAGCCGGCCGCTCAGCGACAACTGGTCGATCCGGGCGAGACTCTCCACGTAGATCGCCCGGCGGCCGAGCAGCCGTGCGGCGTAGAGGAACGGGACCGCGACGCCCGCCCCTGTCGTGATCACCGCCCGCGGACGGGTGCGGAGCACGACGCGAAAGGCGAGCAGGGCATTCCGTATCAGGTTCCCGAGATGGCGGTTGGTGGGACCGTAAGCAAATGTCACCCGCTCGCCGGCGAGCAGCACACGAGCATCGGGCTTGTCGAACGTCACCCAGTGGCGCGTTGCCGGTGGATACTCGTCGGCGAGTTCGAGTAGCTCGAGCAGATGTCCACCGCTCGACGCGACCAGGAGGACCTGTGGCTCTACCACGGGTCCGCCTACGCGGCTGCCCTGGTGCGCGGCGCGCACCCCATGTGACCAAGCTCACGCTGGAGCGCTTGGCGACCGCGGTGGTGCAGACCATGCACCGACGCCTCGGTCCGGCCCATGCGCCTGCCGATCTCCGCCGGCGACAGCCCGACGACGTGCCGCATCAACACGACCTCGCGCTGTTCGGTGGGCAGCGTCTCGAGCGCCTGCTCGAGTCCCCAGCGGCGATCCTCACCCGCGTCGTCGACTGGGTCCGCGGGGCCGTACACCTCCTCGCACAGAACCGCGCGGTGGCGGCGCTGATAATCCACTGCCATGTTGCGCGCGACCCGGATGAGCCACGCGGTGAACGGCACCTTGCGGGGCTCGTACTTCGGAATCACCGACATGAGCTTCAGGAACACATGCTGCGTGACATCTTCGGCCTCATGCGGGTCACGGACGATGCTCAGCACGTAGCCGTAGACGTTGTTCTTGTAGCGGAGGTACAGGAACCGCAGGGCATCCATGTCACCGGCCTTGGCACGTCTCACCGCACCCGCGATCGCGGGATCGCGGTCGTTGTGATCGACCTCGGTGCTCGCGTAGAAACCCTGCGACGGCGAGGTCTCGACACGGCAGTCCGAAGACGCGGCAGCCCATTCGGGCCGTTGTGATGTGACGGCACGGTTCATGACAATCGGGTGCGGACACGGCAGCGACGAGCCTCATCCCCTGAGAGGCCCCGGCCGTTACGCCCACCGCGCCGAGAGTACCCACCGCGACCGCGGTTTTGCACCCTGCGACCCCAGTGTTAGGGCCGGTGCACCCTAGACTTTTCCGCCGGCGGTGCGCCGGGCGCTCGGAAAACCGCCGGTATGGCGGGGGATTTTTGTCCAGGGTGACCCCGCGACCAACGCGGCCCCAACTGCGATCTCACGGGCCAGAGCGCTGGCAAAACCGCGTGAACCGCGTGCAGAAGTCCATCACCCGGGGATGCGTTGGTGCGGTGTGCACGAGGGCACTACCAATCGAGGCGGATCCGAGCGCATCTGGCTGATCGCGGAACGGCCGCGCGACGACGCGGCCGACGTACTGCGGGGCGGCGGCGCGCGGGTGACCGAGGTGCGCGCGAACGGGGAAAGTGCGCAGAAGCACGAACTCGAACCGCCGTCGGTGGTCGTGATCACGAGCTCGAAGACAGGACGCGCGCTCGTGAAAACCGTCGGGCACCTGTCGGGACAGAACTTCGAAGGGATGACGATCCTCGTGTGCGACCACGCCGGGCCGCTCTACGTACGGCTGCTGCTCCAGACCGGCGTGCGGGGAATCGTGCTCCGCGAGCAGATGTCGCAGACGCTGCTGCCGGCGGTGGCCGCGGTGGCATCCGGGCAGGTGTGCGTGCCAACGCGCGATGTCATCGACGCCGAGCGCCCAGTCCTCTCGATTCGCGAAAAGCAGGTGATGGGCCTGGTCGCCATGGGCCTGATGAACATCGAGATCGCCGAGCGGCTGTTCCTCGCCGAGAGCACCGTGAAGAGTCACCTATCATCAGCTTTTGCCAAGTTGGGAGTGCGGTCGCGGCACGAGGCGGTGGAGTTACTGCTGAATCCCGCGTCAGGGCTGGGGCTGGGAATCCTGTCGCTCGATGCCGAGGCGATACCCGCCGGCGCATCGGTCGCTGACCTGCACTGAGCTCGACCCGGTTCACCCGAGGATCACCCTCGCGTCGGGGCCAAGCTGGAGGTGCAACCCGGCCGGGAGCCCGAAGCTCTGCGACACCATGGCGCGCTCGCCGATGACACTCGCCTCAAGCGGATAGCGGGGATACCGGACCTCGGCTTCGGCGAGAACCATCGTGTACTCGATCTCGGCGCCGACCACGACCGCGCCCGGTCCGATCGCGGTGTAGGGGCCGATGAACGAGTCCTCGACGATCGCGCCCTCGCCGATCAGCACTGGGCCGCGGAGCCGGCTTCGTGACACCCGCGCCGACGGACACAGAGTCACACGTCCCTCGAACACGCAGTCCTCGGACGGCGGCGTGTCCGTCACGGGTAGAGCATCGAGCAGCAGGCGGTTGGCGGCGAGCAGGCGGTCCATCGAGTGCTCGTAGCACCAGTACTGCTGGGCCTGCGAGGTGCCGATGCTATGGCCGGCAAGTTCCATGCACTGGACGAGGCGGCGCGGGCTGAGCGCGCCGTCGCCGAGGCGCTCGAGCTCGGGCCAGGCACGTGGCCCGAAGACGAACGCCGTGCCCTCGGGCTCGTCCCGCGGCAAATCGACGCGGAGGTGCGACTGACCGTCCTCGCGCTCACCTACCGCCGGCGGTCGCATCAATAGAGCCAGGTCAAGGCCGCACGCCTGGAAGCGGCTGCGAAGCCGGGGCAGCTCCTCGGGGAACAGACAGTCGCCCGAGTGCACAAGCACGGGGTCGTCACCGATCTCACGCCGGAGCTGCGGGACGAGCGGCTCGCTCGCGTCGGTCGCAACGAACGATGTCGTGATTCCCCAGTCCTTCGCCTCGATCAGCGCGGGGGCAAGCTTTTCCTGCATCGTGCCGGATGACACGATCACGGCATGCTCGATGCCGTCGTCGGCCAGGCTGTGGATCACATGTGCGATCAGTGGCATGTTCGCGACCGAGGCGAGGTACCTCGACGACGGACGCCGGCACGGGGCGTCCGGCTCGTCCTCCAGGGACGCATCTGCGATTGCGATTTTGATCCTGTCGTTCACTAGGTGCTAACAACGACAACGTTCAGGTCATCCTGTCGACCCTGCAGGCGGCAAAAGTAGGAAAAAGGTTCCAGATGGCGACGTGCGCCGGTCCCGCGCGTCAATCTGGCGGAAGTATTCGCGAGCGGCAGCGGTTGGTAGGCACTTGAACGCCGCAATCGACAAGCCACTCGACCGTGTCTCGCGCGTGCGCCCGGAAAGCCGCGTGTCGGTTCCCGGTCATGTCGTGTACCGCGAGCTGCCGCTGCAGACCGTGGTGCTGAACCTCGAGACCGGGAGGTACCACGGTCTCAACCCGAGCTACGGGCGGATGCTGTCCGTCCTCGCGGAGGGGCGTACCGTCGCGGCCGCGGCCCGGAGGGTGGCAGACCGCTACGGTGAGCCGCGAGCACGGATCGAGCGCGACCTGTGTGTGCTGTGCAGCCGGCTGCTCGAGCGCGGCATTGTGCGCATCTTGGGGAGCCATGGTGAGTAAAGCGCGCGGCCGGCCGGCCGGGGTTCCTTGTCTTTTCCACGTTTACTGGAGGCGAGCCCGGACATGACACAACACGATCCTTCGAGGCGGCCGGCCCGTGAGGGCTCGGCGGCAACACCGGTGAGCGTCCGGCCTCGGGCGACACAGGGCAGCTGGCGTCCGTCCAGAGGCGCGGTGCCGCCCAGGCGTCGCGACAGGGCGCGGGCCCCGGGAGCGCCGCCGGCACTGGACCCGAAGATCTCGCCGGTGTGGGAGGACGTCGCGAGCGCCACCGCAGAGGTAAAGGGTCATACGACGATGCAGTCCCGCGACTCGCTGTTCCGTCGCACGCTCGCGGTGATCGACGTCGTCGGTGCTTACACGGCGTTGCTGTTCGTGCTGATAGTGATGACCGGGGGAGCGGTGCACCTCCGCCCCGCCGCCGTGCTGCTCGCTCCGCTCGTGCTGCTCGCCAGCAAGGGAATCGGCCTGTACGACCGAGACCAGCACACGGTGCGCAAGACGACAATCGACGAGTTGCCGGCGGTCCTGCAACTGTCGGTCTTCTTCGTGATCGCGGTGTGGCTCGGCGAGGCGGTCGTGCTTCACGGCTGGCTCGCACGCGCCGACGTCTTCGGCTTGGCCGCGGCGACGTTCGCGTTCATCGCGGTGGGACGGACGATCGCGCGCCATGTCGCGCTCGCCGCGACCACGCCGGAGCGGTGCCTGATCCTCGGCAACGCCCCCGACGCGTCGCGAACCGCCGGCAAGCTCGCGAGCTCCGCGGGGGTCAACGCAACCGTGGTCGGGCGGATCGCGCTGCGTCCGCACGACCGCCACGACCGCAGCCACCGGTCCGACGTGCGCACGCTGGGTGACATCGAATCGCTTGCGGATGTGATCTCCGAGCACGGGGTTGAGCGAGTGATCATCGCCCCCGACACCCACGACGAGGACGAGACGCTCGAGGCGATTCGCCTCGTCAAGGCGCTCGGGGTGCGGGTAAGCGTGCTGCCGCGTCTGCTGGAAGCCGTGGGCTCCTCGTCGACATTCGACGAGATCGACGGGATCACACTGCTCGGCGTGCGCCAGTACGGCCTCTCGCGGTCCTCGGAGTTCCTGAAGCGACTCATGGACCTCGCCGGCGCGACGGTGGGCCTGGTCGTGCTCGCGCCCGCGCTGGTTGCGCTCGCGATCGCGGTCAAGCTCGACTCGCGCGGACCGCTTTTCTTCCGGCAGCCACGCGTGGGGCGCGGCGGACAAACGTTCCACATGATCAAGTTCCGCTCGATGGTGCACGGCGCGGAGCGCGCGAAGGCGGAGTTGCGCCAGCAAAACGAGGTCGAAGGCGGCTTGTTCAAGATCCGCGAGGACCCGCGGATCACGCGCGTCGGGCGGTTCCTGCGACACACGTCGGTCGACGAGCTGCCGCAGTTGCTGAACGTGATGAAGGGTCACATGAGCCTCGTGGGGCCACGACCGCTCGTCCCGGACGAGGACGCGCTGATCGAGGGTTGGCAGCGCCGGCGGCTGGCCGTGAAGCCCGGTATGACGGGGCTGTGGCAGATCTTCGGCTCGTCGCGGATTCCGATGCACGAGATGGTGAAGATCGACTACCTGTACGGCGCGAACTGGTCGATCTGGCTCGACATCAAGATCCTGCTGAGAACCGTTCCCTACGTCGTGCGCGGCCGAGGGCTCTGATGCCCGGCACCCGGAGGCGATGAGCCGGTGCGGTCGGTGAGGAGCGCCGCGCGAGCGGGCGCCGTGTGCGCGACCACGATCGGAGGGCTCGGCAGCGGTCACCTGCTGTTGCTGCTCGGCGCCGCGGTTTGTGGGCGAGCGAAGGGGTCGCCACCGCCGTGCGATGACGTCTCGATTGCGGTGGTTATCCCGGCCCACAACGAGGAGGCACAACTCACAGCGACGGTGCGATCGATCAACGACACCGACTACGACCCGGATCGCCGCCGCGTGATTGTGATCGCGGACAACTGCGCCGATCGGACCGCGGCCGTGGCACACGCGGCCGGCGCGGAGGTCTGGGAGCGCTCGGATCCGCTCCGTCGGGGCAAGGGATACGCGTTGGCCTGGGCGTTCGCTCGCCTGCTCGAGGACGAGTCGGTCGACGCGGTGTGCGTGATCGACGCCGACTGCCAGATCTCCAGCAACCTGCTGGCCGCGGTCGCCTCCCGCCTACGCGCCGGCGCCGACGCCGTTCAGGTCCCGTACCTCGTCGCGAATCCGGATAGCTCGGCGGCCACCGCGTTGCGGTGGGCAGGGTTCGCCCTGTTCAACGTCGTCCGGCCGCTGGGCCGGGACCGGCTGGGGCTGTCGACCGGGTTGCTGGGGACGGGCATGGCGTTCTCGCGCCGTCTGCTCGCGCGCGCGCCGTGGAGCGCGTTCTCGTTCGCCGAGGACCGCGAGCAGCACATGCGGTGGGTGCTCGACGGCGCCCGGGTGGTGTTCGCGCCCGAGGCGGAGGTTTCCTCGCCGTCGCCGACCACCGGCGCCGGGGCCCGCGCCCAGGAGCGGCGCTGGGAGAGCGGCCGGGGCGCGCTGGCGCGCGGGCTGACGCCGAGGCTGCTCGCGCGATCGATCCGCACCGGCGACCCCGCTCAACTCGATGCCGCGCTCGAACCGGTCTTGCCACCGCAGTCGCTGTTGCTGTCGCTGAACGTCGCCGGCCTCGCGACGGCTCGGCTTGTCGGCGCCCGCGGCGTCGGCCGGTGGGCGGCGGCGAGTTTGGCAGCGCAGGCGACGTACGTGATCGGCGGCCTCGCCGTCGTCCGCGCGCCGGCTTCGGTGTGGCGCGCGTTCGGCTCGCTGCCCCGGTTCCTGGCGCGGCGGTTGGGGATCATGGCGAGCGCCGGCACCGGACCATCGGCGTGGGAGCGCACGCCGCGCGACACCGCCTCGTAGCTCCGCAGCCACCGACCGCACCCGCCGATCACGCCGCCGCCCGCGCTTGCTGCGCGCGCGCGATGCCCAAATTCCGGCTCCGTGTCAAGCATGCCGTCAGGGTTTGTGGCGCTTTGATGCGGTTCGGGGGTGCGTGGACTCCCGTCCAGGCCATCGAGGGGAAGGTCGGCACATCTCGGGGAAGCACCGATGCCTAGATGGAACGCCTTCTGGCACTCCGCCCTGTTCGCATGCCCCGATTCGTCTGCCCGCGTCCGCCTGCCGTTTGCCTGCTCCTCGCAGGGCTCGCGCTCGCGTGGGCCGTTTCGGCTCCGGTTAGCCGAGCGAGCGGGGACCACGGACGGACGTCGGCTGCCGGGTGCGCGATCCGCAACACGCGCAACCACTGCGCCAAGCAGCCCACCGGCCAGCGGCGCTCCCACGCGGTAAACAATCTGACTGCGCCGTTCCGATTCTTCTCTCCGAAAAGCTTCTGGAACACGCCGCTCCCGCAGCATGCGCCGGTCGCTCCCGACTCGCGCGTGCTGGTCTCGGACCTGATGGGCTGGGTCGACCGCGAGGAGACCGATAAGAACGGGCCGTGGCTGAACGCCACCCGCGAGGGCGTGACGATCATCACCGTCCCGGCCGATCAGCCCACGGTGGCGGTCACCCTTGACGGCCGCGAGCCCGACGCCACACTGAGCTCGGCCTGGAGCGCGGTGCCGCTGCCTCCGTCGGCGCGCCCGTCGCCCGGCGACAACGACCTCGCCGTGTGGCAGCCGAGCACCGACACGATGTGGGAGTTCTTCCAGCTTCACCACGAGAACGGCGGGTGGGAGGCCGAATGGGGAGGCGCGATGCGGAACGTATCGTCTAGCTCCGGCGTCTACGGGCGAACCGCGTGGCCGGCCGCTTGGACCGGGGATGAATCGTGGTGGGGAGTGACCGCCGCATCGTTCTCGATCGTCGGCGGCGCGATTACCTATCAGGACCTGAAGGCCGGCCAGATCGACCACGCGCTGGCGCTGGTCTATCCGAACGTCCGGCGCAGAACGTTCGTGTCCCCGGCTGAGCGCGACGACGGATGGTCGCTTGACCCGAATGCGCTCCCGGAGGGCACCCGCCTACGTCTCGACCCCAACTTGAACCTCGCCAAGATGAAGATGCCGCCGATGACGCGGATGATCGCGCTGGCGGCCCAGCGGTACGGGATCATCATCCGCGATCAGGCCTCTAACATCGCGTTCATCCAGCAGGACCCGACGGGCGATCCCGCTTTCGAGAGCCTCGGCGCGAAGCTGACCGGTGGCGCGTATCCCTCGAAGTACCTCGCGTCGTTCCCCTGGAGCCATTTGCAGGTCATGAAGATGGACCTGCACCAGGGCTGGTAGGCCTCAAGGGCCCGCCACTTACTCAGTCGGGCACCCTAAAACTCGTCCAAAAGTTCTCACGGGGACCTTGCGTTGGTCCCGAACTTCCGCCCCCGCCACCGTGCCGGCGGCAGGTTCGACTGTGCCTCCCGAGGAGGATCATGCCAACGCACACTGAAACAACCGCCAATTCCAGACCGCCGCGCGACGTGCTCGGACCGCATCCGTCGTCGTATCGGGCCGAGCCCGCTCAGAGCCTGATCGTCGCGGCCCTGTCCCGCTACAAGTGGCTCGTGTTGGGACTCACCGCGCTGCTCACCGTCTGCGGGCTCGCGATCGGCGTCAAGCGCAAGCCCGTGTTCAGCTCGACCTCGACCGTGCAGGTCGGCCAGGTCAACCCGAACTCACCGGGGTTCTACGGCTTCGTACAGTCCGCGACTGCGCTGGCCACCACCTTCAGCCGGGCGATAACCGCGAACGGTGTTCTGTCGATCATCCATCAGAAGACCGGGCTGACACCGACGCAGGCCGCGTCACGGCTGACGGCTACGCCGGTTCCGGACGGCGCCGCGTTCAACGTGATGGCCACCGGCCCGACCTCGCAGTGGGCCGTCAACCTCGCGAACACGGCCGCGGCGGCGATGGTCTCATACGAGGCCGCCAACAACTCCACGGCCGGAGCTGGCACGAGCAACGCGACCGCGCTGTTCAACGCCTACCGCGCGCAAACCGCGCAACTGGCGAACGACAAGGCGATCGTGCAGAAGCTCCAGAACCAGGCGTCCGCGAACGCGTCGTCGAGCGGCACCACGTCTGATCCGACCAAGCCGTCGCTCGTCAAGGCCGAGGCCAAGGAGGGTCTGGCCCAGGGCCGGGCGAATGCACTGGCCGCGGCGTACACGCAGGCACTCGAGAATCAGCAGCCGCCGGGGACGATGCTGTCACCGCTGTCGAGCGCGCTCACGGCCTCGAGCGACCGCAAGCACAAGCTCGAGCTGTACGGCTTCGTGGGCCTGGCTGCCGGTCTGCTGATCGGGGCTGCGATGGCGGTGCTGCTCGAGCAGCGCCGAGTTCGTCAGCTCGCGGCGTACTAAGGGCCGATGGCCGTAGTCGATCGCCGCATTCCATGGCGCGTGCCGTGGTACCTCTGGGTGGTTGTCGCAGTCGTTGTGCTGATCGGCATCCATCTGAAGGCGCCGCATCTGCTGCATGGCGAGACGTTGTTCCTGGTCATCCCGGGAGTGGTGTTGGTCATGCTCGTGGCCGCGATCCTCTGGGAGCTGCCTCCGGCCGCGATGGTCTGCGCCGGGCTCACGCTCACGCTGTTTTCGGGTAACTGGACGACGCTCGGGTTTCCCGGGTTCCCGTTCGTCCCCGACCGGATCCTGATCGTGGCGGCGGCGCTCGCGCTTGCGCTGAAGTCTCCGGGCGCGGTCGAGCTTCCTCGCGTGCGGATCCGGCCGGTTCACCTGCTGATGGCGTGCCTCGTGCTGTACGCGGTCGCGTCCGGCGTGCTCGCGGGAACGATTGGCACCAAGTCGACGGTCTTCGATCTGCTCGATCGCCTGGGCGCGATTCCGTTCCTGATGTTCGTGCTGGCGCCGGCGATCTTCCCCGGTCAGCGCGAGCGCGGCTGGCTGCTCGCCACGCTCGTGGGAATCGGCGCGTACATCGGAGTCACGGGGATCTTCGAGTCGCTTGGCCCGCACTCGCTGGTGTTCCCGAGCTACATCCGCGCGCTTGACATCTCACGGCAGAGCACGCAGGCCACCGGGCCATTCTCATCGGTCGTGACCGAGGGGTTCGCGTGCTACGCCTGCGCGGTGGCGGCGATGATCGCCTCGACCCGTTGGCGCGGCGGCTGGCGTTGGTTTGCCGTCGGCGT
Source organism: uncultured Solirubrobacterales bacterium (assembly GCA_963755525.1). Taxonomy (GTDB): domain Bacteria; phylum Actinomycetota; class Thermoleophilia; order Solirubrobacterales; family Solirubrobacteraceae; genus Palsa-465. The sequence goes on from CAVWKC010000031.1 coordinate 172,899, forward strand.
CGCGATCGCGTGCGTGTTCGGCAGCTTTCTGACGTTCGAGCGCGGGGTGTGGATCGGCGACGTCGCCGGCGTGGTGGCTGCAGGGCTGTGTCTCGCGCGACATCCGACGGTGGCTGCTGCGCGGCGTGCCGGTGGCCGCGGTCGTCGTCGTCGCCGTGTTGACGCTCGTTCCGAGCATCAACTCGACCGCGAACTCGCGGATCAACAGCCATCTATCCGGTGTGGGACCGGCAGAACCAGACCGCCGCCGCGCTCAACATGATCCAAGCCAAGCCACTGTTCGGATTCGGCTGGGACAACTGGGCCAACACTGCCGACCCGTACTTCCGGCTGGCGCCGAACCGGCTGCTCACCGGGTATCCGAGCTCGCTGCAGCAGGCGGACCTCGGCGGCTCGGGCGACGGCCTGAGCGCGAGCGGCGGCGGCACCAGCACCGGCCCCGGCCTCACCCACGTGCAGGGAGAGCTCCACGACAGCTACCTGTCCTACGCGGTGGAGCTCGGCCTGGTCGGCGCCTGCATGTGGTTCGCCAGCGTCTTGTGGGGATTCGGGAGCGCGGTGCTCGGACCGGGCGCCCCGGACCTGCGGGCATGGCGGATCGGGCTGGTCGCGATCGCGGCGTGCTTCCTCGTCGTGTGTGCCGTCGATCCCCTGTCGCAGAACTTCACCCAGCTGATCCTGTGGACGTGGGCCGGAGTTGCGCCGCCGGCGCCGGATCGTGGTCGGCCGCGGCCGCGCCGTGCGGTCGCCGGCGACGCCGGTCGACCCGACCGAACCCGGCGACGCCCGACCCCGCGACGCCGACCGACTCGGCGACGCCGGCCGAGCCGGCCGACGAGTCCGACCCTCGCGCTCAGTCGCACATGACGACACCCCAATTGCCAGGAGCGAGGCGGCGCGTGCTGATGTTCGCCTACTACTTCCCCCCGCTCGGCGGCGGGGGAGTTCAGCGCACCGCCAAGTACGTCAAGTACCTCCCGTCCGAGGGGTTCGAACCGATCGTCGTGACCGGTAGCCCGCGCGGGTTCCTCCTGCGCGACGCGAGCCTGTCGGCCGACGTGCCGCCCGGAACCGTGATCCGCCGCGCCCGGTCGCTGCCGCTTCAGACCGCGCAATGGAAGCTCGACGGCCTGCTCCGGCGCGCCGGACATTCCGACGAGGCTCGTGAAGCGAGGCGCTGTGGCCGGACGGACACGTCGGGTGGCTCCCGGCGGCCGTCCTCGGCGGCCTCCGAGCCGTGCGCGATCACGGCCGGAAGTGCTCTACAGCACCTCCTCGCCGACGACCGCCCACCTGGCGGCGCTGATCGTGCACGGCTCACCGGCCTTCCCTGGGTCGCCGATTTCCGCGACTCCTGGCTGTTCAACCCGCTAGACCCGCGGACGAAGTCGTACCCGCCGTTGACGCGTGCGAGTCAGGCGCTCGAACGGAGGGTCGTAGCCGAGGCGTCGTACATCACGTTCGCCGACGAGACGATGGAAGCGTTCGGACTCGCGTCGGACGACCCGCGCCGGGTCGTGATCTGCAACGGCGTCGACCCCGACGACCTCCACCCGGCGCCGGCGAAGCCCGGTCCGCCGGCCGACGGCCGGTTCAGGCTGTCCTATGTCGGGTCGTTCTACGGATCGCACGACGGCGCCGAGACGTTCGCCGCGATCCGCAATCTGACGGAGCGCGGCGAGCTCGACCCGCGGACCTTCGAGCTGCGGATCGTCGGCCACGCCGAGATCGAGCGCGAGAAGCTCGACTCGCTCCCCGATGTCCTTCACCGGATACGTCAGCCACGAGCAGGCGCTCGCGGAGATGGCCGGCGCGTCGGCGCTCTCTGTACTCGCGGCCGCCCGAGGACCGCGTGCTGTCGGGCAAGATCTTCGAGTACCTGACCTCGGGACGGCCGGTGCTGTCGGTCGCGCACCCCGAAAGCCTCGCGTCGACGCTCGTGCGCGAGCTCGGCGCCGGCTGGTGCGCGGACGTCCGGGACGCCGGAGCCGTCGCCGGCGACCTGCGAGCACGTGCTCGACGACTGGCGGCGAGGTGCGATCGAGATCGATCCGGGCGTGCGGACGGAGGTGCTTCGCCGGTTCTCGCGCAGGAAGCTCGCGGGCGAGCTCGCGGACGTGCTGCGAGCGACGATCGACGGTGGCCTCCCGCGCGAGGCCAAAGCCAACGCGAACGCCGGCAGCAACGCCAACGGACTGGCGCCGGGCGCGCCCACTCCCCCGGTGGGCGCCAGCCTGGCGTCGGCGTGAGCACCCCTGTCGCTGCCGGCGGCGTACGTCCGTCGCCCACGTGATGCTCGACGTCGGCGTGAGGTCCGAGACGTTCGTGGCCAACGCGATCGGGGCGGTGGAGCCTGAAGGGTGGGAGTCGCACGTAATCGCACTGCGCTCACGTGGCGCGTTCAACGCGCTGCCGCCGGATACGAGTCCACTGCACTGGCATGGGCACGCTGTTCCAGCGCGCGCAGAACCGGCTGACCGGGCGCGGCCCCGAGCGACGGTTCGCTGCGCAGGCGCTCGCCTACGCTCGCGCCCGGCGGATCGGCCTGCTGCACGCGCACTTCGGCTGGGCGGGCAACTACGCGGCGCCGCTTGCGCAAGTCCTCGGCGTCCCGCTCGTGGTCACCTTCTACGGGACCGACGCCACCGAGCCGACCTCCCCGTACGACGCCCTGTTCGGGCAGGCGCAGCGGGTGATCGCGGTCTCCGAGTACGTCGAGCGGTGCCTGCGCGGCCTCGGATACGACGGTCCCGTCGACGCTGATCCGCAACGGCGTGCCGCTCGCGCGACCTGCCGGCGCGGCCGGCGCCCCCGCCGACGGCGGATGGGATCCGGCTTCCTCTACGTCGGCCGGCTCGATCCCGTTCAAGGGCGCCGACGTGCTGCTCCGCGCGATGCCGGCGATCCTCGCCGCGTACCCGACGGCCCGCCTGGACGTGATCGGCGACGGGCCGGAGCGGGCGCTGCTCGAGGCGATCGCCTCGGAGGAGCTGCGGCTTGGCGACGCAGTCTCGTTCCACGGCGCGCGCGATCACGCCGCCGTGCTCGAGGCGCTGCGAGCCGCGCACGTCCTGATCGTCCCCGGCCGAACGATGCCGAGCGGCCAGGCCGAAACGTCCTCGATGGTGTTCAAGGAGGCGCTCGCGCTCGGCGTGCCGGTGGCGGCGACGGCCAGCGGCGCGCTGCCCGAGACCTGCCCGCCCGAGTTTCGCGACGAGCTCGCACGCGCCGGGGATCCCCGCGACCTCGCCGAGCGGTCCTCAAGGTGCTCGAACAGGACCCGGCCGCGTGGGCACGGCGCGCGGACATCGGCAGGCGATGGGTGACCGAGCAGTTCGACGCGGGACGGCTCGGAGAGCGGCTGTCGCGCTGTTACGCGGACGCTCTCGGAGAGCGAAAGCCTCAGCCGGCGCGGCCTGACGCTGAGCCCGTTGAGGCAGCGGGCGCTCGCGACGACGGTTCGGCATCCGGCCGACGGCCCGCTCGAACAGCAGACGCAGGTCGCCCCACGAATCTGGAAAGCGCTTGCGCAGGAAGCCAGGTAGCCAACGCCGGCGCACGTCGCGACGCACACGATCTGCACGAGCGCGGGCACGCCGCCCGCGCTCGACAGCAGGAACGCGACCACGCCGCCGGCGAGAATCAGCGGGACCATGCTGGTCAGCCCAGGGGCGACGTCGCTCCACAGGTCGGCCATCGGGATGCCGACGATGCGCTGGATCAGCAGGTAGTACTGCGCCACGTAGAACACGAGGTTGACGGCGGCGACCGCGATGCACAGCGTGGTCAGCCCGAACCGCGCGAACGCGATCACGACGGCCGCGTACAGGAAGGTGTTGACGATGTTGCTGAACAGCAGCGCGCGCGGATGACCCGCCGCTACGAGCAGCGGCCCCGTCCCGCCCGCCAGCGCGAACACCATGCCCGCCACCGCGAGGATCTGGGACGGCAGGACCGACGGCGCCCAGCGCGCGCCGAACGCCAGCGGGACGACCTGGGGGGCGACCAGGATGTAGATCGCGAGCAGCGGGAAGATCACCAGCGCGTGCGTTCGCAGGATGCGCCCGCGGACCCGGCGCATGTCGGCGAGCCCGCGCGTCCGCGACAGCACGGGCAGCGACAGGCGGATCATGATCGTCGAGATCTTGCCCTGGTACTCGCCGCCGATCTGGAACGCGCGCCAGTAGTAGCCGGTGGCGACCGGTCCGAGTTGGATGCCCACGACGACGTAGTCGAGGTTCGTGAACGCCGATTGCAGCAGCGACGACGCCGCCGTCTGGGAGCCGAACCCCCACAACTCGTGCGCCTCGCGCCGGTGCCAGCGGGGGAGGACCGGTTCCGCCGTCGTGAAGTACAGCAGCGCCATCGCCGACGGAATCGCGAGCTGGCCGAGGACGAGCGCGGTGGCGCCGAGTCCGAGCGCCGCCAGCAGGATCGAGACCACGATCCCGGTGACGGTCGACGCGAACTCGATCAGGCTCGTGGTGCGAAAGTCGAGGCGGCGTTGCGCGAGCGCCTGGGGGAGAACAGCCAGCGAGATGATCAAGAAGCACGGCGACGACAGCCGGATCAGCGAGGCGGTCTCCGATCCGAGCGCGCCCTCGAGCAGCGGCGCGAGGGCGAACACGAGCGCGCTCAGCAGCGCGCCGCCCAGGAGGCTGAGGAGCATCGTCGACTCGAGATGGGCCCGGGTGATCTCTTGTCGCTGGACGAGCGGGGTTCCGAAGCCCTCGACGACGAGCGCCTGCGACACGGCGATCACGGCGATCGCGACCACCGCGTGGCCGAAACCCGTCGGGCTGATCAGCCTGGCGAGCGCAACCGTCGACAGCAGCGCGGTCGTCTCGACCCCGACGCGGGCGAGCACGCCCCAACGAACGCCGGCGAGCGTGCCCTCGCGCACCTCCTCGGGGGTCGCCGTCTTGAGCGCATCGTCCGGCGACCGATCAGCTCGAAGGCGCCGCACCGTCGGTGTCCGCCGGCCCGGCGTCCGCCTGCGAAGCGTCCGCCCGCCCAGCGTCCGCCCGCCCAGCGTCAGGCCGCCCAGCGTCAGCCCGCCCAGCGTCAGCCCGCCCAGCGGTCTGCGTGTCCGCCCGCCCATCGGGCGTTCTCAGCGGTCTGCGGGACGATCTCAGGGTCTCCCGGTCAACCCATTCGATGTCCCAGTGAGTCTTCGTTGCCACCCCCACCAACGGTCCCGACGGCCAAGAATTACCGGTGGAAGCAAACGCCGGTGAAGTGCGTTGGTGACGGTGATTGCGAACACCATCGAAAATGCCGCCGCCCCCAAGGACCCTTTCCGCCGGGCGATCGAGCGGTTCGGGCTCCTGCGTACGGTGGTCAAGTCGGAGCCCGTTCAGCGGGTCATCGAGGCGGTCAGGGGCGCTCGCGCGGTCAAGGAGCCATTCGAGTTCGTCGCACGCCAGTTCGGCCCCACGCGCCGTGCTCGCTACCACCTGCGTCGCTCGGGCCAGGTGGCGGTCATCCGTCACGGCTCGCGCGACGTGCACATGATGAACGAGATCTTCGGCGGCACCGGAGGTCGCCTCGCCTACGAACCGCCGAGTGCCCTGAGCCCGGTCCTCGACCGCAACCCGTCGCCGGAGATCCTCGATCTCGGCGGGAACATCGGCATGTTCGGCCTGTACGCGCTGCACCGGTGGCCGGGCGCCTCGGTGCGCAGCTTCGAGCCGGACGCTGAGAACGCCGCGCTCCTCAGCGCCACGATCGCCGAGAATCGCCTCGGAGAGCGGTGGTCGTTCACGGCCGCGGCGGTGGCCAACCGCGCGGGCACGATGGCGTTCCGCGGCGGGCTGTCCGCCGATTCGCACCTCGTCGACGTTGACGAGTCCGACTCGGGTCTGGCCAACGGCGACGTCGAGGTGCCCGTCGCCGATCTGTTCGCGCTCGAGGGCCATCGCGACCTGGTGAAGATGGACATCGAGGGCGGCGAATGGGCGGTTCTCGCCGATCCGCGGATGCCGGATCTCGATGCCGACGTGATCGTGCTCGAATGGCACGAGCAAGGTTGCCCGGCTCCGGATCCGCGCGGCCACGCCATTCGCCTGCTGCGGGAGGCGGGGTACGGCGAGCTTTACGAGACGACGAGCATCCCCCTGGGACCAGTCCGCCACTGCGGCGTGCTGTGGGCGCGCCGCAGCGCCGCGCCGACGTTCGCGTCGGGATGAACCGGACCGCGCGAAGCCGACCGCCGGACGGTCGCCGGCCGCTGATCCTGCTGTCCGCGCACGCCGGGGGCAGCCGCGACCGGGGCAGCGATTCGCCCGAGGCGCCCCGGAGCGGCCGCGGACCGACTTCGAAGTGCTCGCGGCCCGGCTCCACGGTCGCATCTCGTACCCCAACCCGGGCGCGGCGCCGGTGGCCGCGATCGAGAAGCGGCTGCGACTCGGAGTCAGCCAGGCGGTTCGCGCGCAGCGGGCCGGCGCGTCGGTGTACGTGTCGCTGTCCGAGCGCGTCGGCATTCCGCTTTCGCTGCTGCGACCGCGCGCACCGCACGTGATGGTCGCCCACCTGCTGACCTCGGGCCAGAAGCGGTTCGTCGCCCGGCGCACCGGCTTCCTGCGCCGCACGGACGTCACGCTCGTGTTCTCCAGGGCGCAGGAGCGCTACCTGCGCGAGGACATGGGCCTCGGCGAGCACCAGGCCCAGTTCATCTGGGACAAGGTCGATCACCGTTTCTTCGCCCCGGGGCGGCGGCCCCGGGCAAGGGCGCCGGGAGAGGGGGGCGGCTACGTGCTGAGCGTCGGACGCGAGCAGCGCGACTACGACACGCTGATCGAGGCGCTGCGTCCACTCAAGGTACCGTCGGTGATCGTGCCGGGCAGTACCTGGTCACACCGGGCGTTGTCGCCCCTGTCGGTGCCCGACCACATCGAGATCCGCGAGGGGCTCAGCTATCCCGCGCTCCGCGACCTGTACCGGGGCGCGCGTGTGGTCGCGGTGCCGGTTCACGGGGCACCCTCTACGCCGCAGGGGTGAACGGGATCCTCGAGGCGATGTCGTGCGCCCGGCCCGTGGTCGCCTCGGACACGCCGGGGCTGAGCGGGTACGTCGAGGACGGCGTGAATGGACGCCAGGTGGCGGCGGGAGACCCGGCGGCGCTGCGCGCGGTGATCGAGGAGCTGTGGGAGGACCGCGCCGGCGCCGAGCGCATGGCGCACGAGGGCCGGGAGACCGTCGTGCGCGGGCGAACGATCGAGCACTTCGTCGACCGCGTCGCCGGACTCGTCGACACGCTCGTCTGAGAGGCTGCGATCGTGGAAGTCGCGGGTCGGCGTAGACGTTGGTCGCCGGTGATCGCCTACATAACAAGCTATTACCCGGCGGTCTCGCATACCTTCATCCTGCGCGAGGTACGGGCTTTGCGGCGCCGCGGCGTCGCATGTCAGACGACATCGGTGCATACCTCGGAGCAGGTCCCGCTCTCGGATGCTGACCGGGAGGAGTTCGAGAACACGTACGCGCTGCTGCCGCCGCGATGGACGCAGTTGCCAAAGCTCACCTGTACGCGCTCGTGCGCCATCCTCTCGCGTTCTTCTCGACGCTGCGACTGTCGCTCCAGCTCAGCCGACCCGGCGCACGCGGCCTGCTCTGGCAGGTGTTCTACTTCGGCGAGGCCGTGATCGCGTGGGATCACTGGCGAAGCATGGGCGTCCGGCATGTGCACTCGCACTTCGTGTCGGTGTCCGCCGACATCGCGCTGCTGGCGAGCCACTTCGGCAGGCGAGCCGGTGATGGCCCGACGAGGTGGAGCGCCACCGTCCACGGCCTGATCGAGCTCTGGGACGTGCAGTCCCACCGGCTGATCGAGAAGGTCGCCGACGCGGACGCGATCTTCTGCATCAGCGACTTCACCCGCAGCCAGCTGATGGCGGTCGTCGGCGAGGACCAGTGGCACAAGCTGCACGTCGTCCGCTGTGGGATCGAGCCCGCGGCATACGACGGCGTCGGCGAACCTCCGGCGGGGCGCCCGCGCGTCCTGTGCGTCGGCCGGCTCGTGCCGGAGAAGGGCCAGTCGGTACTGCTCCACGCGTTCGCGCGGCTCGCCGAGCGCGGGGTCGACGCCGAGCTCGAGCTCGTCGGCTACGGGCCATCAGAGCGCGAACTGAGAGCCCTGGCCGAGCGACTGGGCCTGGCCGACCGCGTGATCTTCGCCGGCGCCGTCGGGCAGGACGCGATCGGCGCCCACTACGAGGCCGCGAGCGTGTTCTGCCTGCCGAGCTTCTGGGAGGGCATTCCGGTCGTCCTGATGGAGGCGATGGCCTGCCGGCGCCCGGTGATCGCGACCGCGGTCGCCGGCGTGCGCGAGCTCGTGCGCGACGGGGAGACGGGGCTGCTCGTCTCGCCCGGACGCGAGGACGAGCTGGCGGACGCGCTCGAGCGCCTGCTCGAGGATCCCGCGCTCCGCCGCCGCATGGGCGAGGCGGGCCGTCGCTACGTCGCCGACGGGTACGACATCGACGCCTCGGCCGAGCTGCTGGCGCGGCTGTTCGGCGACGTGATCGACGGGCGGGTCGGGCGCGGTGCGCCGACGACCGACAGCGCCCCGCGGATGGGTCGCCGACGACGAGTGCCGACACGACCCTGCCGACCCCGACCCGGTGCCCGCCGCCGATCGGTGGCGCGGTAAGGAGCGCCTGGTCCGAGCGAGTGACCCCCGATGCCGATTGAGTCATCAGAGCCGCAGAGCGATTCCCGCCCGACCTCGCGCCCGTCGGCGACGCGGACGGCGGCGCGCCGCGCCTGACCGCGCACAAGAGCCTCCGCCACACGGTGCTCAGCCGTCTGCGCGGATACGCCAGCGCCGACTGGCTCGTCAAGCATGGCCTCAAGCTCGGCAGGGACGTGTACCTCGGCGCGGTGCACTTCGACTACGGCTTCCTCGGGCTGATCACGATCGGGGACGAGGCAGTGGTCACCGACGGCGTACGGATCGTCGCGCACGACGCGAGCATCAAGCACTGGCTCGGTTACTCGCGCGTCGGGCGGGTCGACATCGGGCGGCGAGTCTACGTCGGGGTCGGCGCGATCCTGCTGCCCGGCGTGAGGATCGGCGACGACGCGATCGTCGGCGCCGGCAGCGTGGTCACGCGCGACGTCGCGCCCAAGACGGTGGTCGCCGGCAACCCGGCGGTGCAGATCGCCACGCTCGAGGAATTCGTCGCCCGCCAACGCGCGCGACTCGACGGCCGGCCTCGCTACCCGCGCGAGGGGTTCGTCGGGCCGGAGTCGGTGCCGCACGAGAACATCGAGCGGATGCACCGCGAGCTGGCGGACGGGGACGGCCTCGTGGAATGACCCTGAGATCGACGTTTCGCCGGCGTCCGCCGAGGAGGCCGGTCGACGTCATGTACGTCACGTCCGGGACGACCGCGGGGCTCCGGCAGGCCGACGTCGAGATGCTGGGCGCGCTCCGGGAGAACTCGGCGTCGACGTGCTCACGGTCACACCCTCGTTCCGGGCGCCGCCGCTGATCAGGCGCTACGTCCAGCGGTCGCTGCTGACGATCGACGCGTTCGAGGCGTTCGCGCTCCGTCGCGCCACCGTCGACGCGCTTCGGTCGCACGCGCCCCGCGCGATCATCTACTCGACCTCCCACGCGGCGATGCTCGCGCCGCGCTCGACCGCGTGCCACCGCGTCGCGATCCGGTTCGACACGCCGGCGCAGATGTCGCGGACCGGCGCTCCCTACCGCATCGAGTATCTGCTCGAGCGCCGCCGGTTCAAGCAGGGCCGCGTGCTGATGCCCGTGGGCGCTCGAACTCGAGCCGGACACGGCCAGAGTACTTCCGCCGAACACGCCGGTGATCCCGATCCCGATCCCGATCGACCTCGACGGCGCACCCGGGAGCGGCACCCGCGACCCGATCGTGGTGTTCTACGGCGCGAGCCCTGAGAAGAAGGGCCTTGACGTGGCGGTCCGCGCCTGGGCAAGCGCGTCGACCGCCGGCCGCCGCCTGGTCGTCACCGGGATCGACCGCGAGCGCGGGCTGCGGTATCTGCGCGAACGCGGGATCGACGAGCCGGCGTCGTTGGAGTGGGCCGGACTGCTCCCACCGGACAAGCACCGAGACCTCACCCGCCGCGCCGAGATGTACCTCGCGGCCTCCCGGTACGAGAACTATGGGATCGGCCAGCTCGAGGCGCTCGCCGACGGCGCGGCGCTCGTGACCACGCCGTCGCCCGGGCCGTTTGCGGCGCTGCCGATCGCGCGCGAGCTGGATCCCCGGCTGGTCGCCGAGGGCGACACTCCGGATGCGCTCGCCGCTGCGCTCGAGGCGGCGTTCGTGCGTGACCACAGTGAACGGGTCACTTACCGCCGACGCGCGCGCGAGCGCCTCTGCGTGTTCTCGCGCGAGGAGACCTCCCGGCGCCTACGGCAGCAGGTACTCCCACTACTCCTCGGCGGCCACACTGACTGGGAGAGCCTCGCGGCTCTCGAATTCAAGAGAGCCACTGCGAGTAACGGTTCACTGCACATGATGCAGGTTCATCTTGACCACCTGCAGATGACTCCACGGGAACAACGCAAGCAGCTTGTTCGGGTACAGCCCCTGAGCCAGTCGACGATAGACGGTGAAATTCTTGTCGACTGGGTCCTCGGCGACGAACGACACGATGCCGGCGGTGTCACGGACGACGATCCCGTAGCGCTGAGCGGCCTCCGCCATCAGGCGGACCATCGGCGGCAGGTGCAGCGCGGCCAGGTTCAGGTGCGGGTCGAGCCGCAGGCGCGCGCCCTCCGGAATTGCGTCGGGCGAATCGATCGACGCCATCGCTGCGCTCGGCCGGCGAGGCGTAGGCTCCGCGCGCGCGTGTCGGGGATGGCGAGCGCCAGCGCATGATCGATGTCACCCGCCTGCAACTGCGGACACGGTCATCGTACCGCCGACCAGTGGGAGCGAGCCCGGCGGTGACCCCCCAGTAAGACTGCGCGCCCGGCCAGGCGCTCGGTCCGTAAACGCCCGGGTTGTAGGACACGTCGCTGCATGGCGCCGCCCCACTCGGCCTCCCACGTACCGCCGTTGGCGGTGAAGCTGGAAGAACTCCCACATGCGGTCGGTGCCCGGCTGCCACACGGCGAGATCGTGGTCTCCACCCGACGGCCGGGCCGACGCAGGCAGGGGACCGAGCGCCACGCCGCGGTCAGCGCCGGATCGGCGGGATGATTGAGCTTCACCGGCACCGTGGGCTGACTGTCGGACACCTGGACGACCGGAACGCCGTCGGTGGTGACGTCGATCCACGGACCGTTGCCGTCGTTCTCCTCGCTGCCTGCACCTCGGCGCTGAGCCCCGCGACCATCCGGGCAGAGTCGGGGTCGATCGGGGCGTTGGCCGAGACGGGCTGGTTCCAGAAGCTTTGGGCAGAGAAGAACCGGAACGGGAGGTGTTGCGCGGGTCGGGAGCCCGAGGGAGCGACCTTCTGATGGCTGCTCCCACAGCCGGCCAGCGCCACGGTGGCGCACACGGCGAGGACGACAAGACGGCATTTGGTCTTTGAAAAGGGCATGGTCTCCAGCGTTTGAATTGCTGGACACCAACGACCTGGGAGGCGCTGTTCTATCGGCCGGCTTTAGGACGTTCGCTGCGGCCCTCGGAGGCCCCGGCGAGATCGCGATCCGCCCCGGCGGGATCGCGATCCATCACATCGGGCAGTTGCTCGCGCGAGCTGACGTCGAGTTTGACGAATGCCTTCTTCAGGTGCCACTCGACGGTCTTGCGCGTGATCACGAGCGCCTCGGCGATCTCTCGGTTGGTCGCGCCGCCCGTGGCCAGCTCAACGACTTGTCGCTCGGCCGGCGTAAGCGCCTCGGGCCCGGCCATCCGCGCGCGCCGCGGCCGTCCGCCCGCCGCTCTGAGCGTCGCCAGCCCGCGCCGCGAGATGCTCTTGGCCCCGAGCCGGTCGGCGAGCCCGATCCCGTCTCGGAGTGGACCGCGGGCGTCCTCGTCCCGACCGGCCCGATGCAGGGCGTTGCCATAGGACAGCAGTACCTTGGCGCGTTCGAGCTCGGCGTCGGAGTAGCCGATCACCTCGAGTGCCGCCTCGAGGTGATCGAGCTCGGCCGCTCCTCCCTCGATCCCGGCCTTCGTCCGCAGCGCGAGTGCGATCGCGCGCGGCATCCCGAACGATTCCGCGACCTCGAGCGCTTCCTGGGCGAGCGTATGCGCCCGGCGCAGCTGGCCGACCGCCTTGTAGCACTGGGCGGCGGTCGGCTGCCACGCCACCAACCCGGGATTCGCGACGCCGAGCGCGTTCGCCAGCGACCCCGCCTCGCCCACGATCCGCAGCGCGTCCACGAGGTGTCCGTGCTCGAGTGCCACCCGGGCGCTCACCTCGAGCAGGAGCAGCCCCCGCGGCTCATCGGCCGGACCCGACGCGAGCGCGGCACGGATGATCTGCTCGGTCTCGTCGTGGACGCCCTGCTCGTGCAGCCCGCTGGCGAGGATCGCCGCGGCCTCGGCAGTGTGGAACCGCTGCGACTCCCGCTCGTGCCCGAGCAGGTCGCGCGCCAGGTCACAGGCCTCGACCAGGCGCCCCTGATGCAGGAGGGCGACCGCTCGGGCGAGCTCGATGCTCCGCTCGGCGAGCAGGATGCCGCGGTCGCGAGCCGCCTTCGAGCACTGGTCGCAGATGCGGTGCGCGCGGTCGAAGTCGTCGACCGTCGCGAACAGAACCGCGGCCGCGGTCCCGAGATATCCGTTGATCGACGGCCGATCCGACGTGCGCAGAGCCAGCGCCCGATCGGCAAGCCGACTGACCTCGGCGCTCGGGTCGCCGCGGCACAAGCGCTCCCAGGCGTGCGCCATCAGCAGCTCGGACCCGTGGGGGTTCGAGTCGACGTCCGCCGTTCGCGCGAGCCGCTCGATCTCGATGGCCGCCTCCTCGCGCGCGCCTGGGACGAGCAGCCGGGTGAGCAGCGCCGACACCTCGGCCCGTGCCTGCAGGGGATCATCGTCGTCGACGAGTTCCTGAGCGGCGTCGAACGAGAACGAAGCCGCGCGCGGGGCCCCGGCCGCGACCTGGGAGACCCCCAGCTTCAACAGCGCGTCCGCGCGCTCGCGCGAGGAGTCGAGCGACGCGACCGCCGCGGCCAGCGTCGGCGTCGACCCGGGGCGCCCTTCGAGCAGATCCACCAGCCCGAGCCGCGCCACCAGATGAGGCTTCGCGCCGGCTCCGTCGGTCTCCTCGGCGATCGCACGCCGGATCAGCGTGCGCGCCTGTGTGAGATTGCCGCCCGCGACCTCGTCGTCGGCGAGCGCTACCAGATGGTCGACGACCTCGGAGTTTCCCGACGGCGGGGCCAGCAGCAGGTGACGGCTGCTCGACGCACCGGCCACCTCGCCCGACAGCGCCATCTCCGCCATGCGGCGGTGCAGGTCGGCCGACAAGGCCGCGGGCGTGTCGGCGCGTAGGCAGTCGGCGGTCAGCGGGGCGGCGAACGACAACACCTCGCCGGGCGCGATGATGCCGGTCTCGAGCAGCGCCTCCGCCGCGCGCAGGCTCTGATCGCCGTCGAGTCCCACCAGGCCGGCCGCCTGCCCGAGCGTCAGCGGACCGTCGCTGACGGCGACGGCCGCGGCGAGCACGCCGGCGTCGGCCCCGGCGTCATCCAGCTGGCGGCGCACGAACTCGCGGATCGTCAGCGGCGGGAGCGGCGCGAGTGCGTGCCGGGCGGCGCCGGCGACCGGCTCGATCCGGTGAGCCCCGACCCAGGCCGCCAGCTCGGCAAGCAGGAACGGGTTACCGGCCGTGAGCTCGCCCGACTCGAGGCAGAAGCTTGGATCGGCTCCCGGAAGCGCTGCCCGGATCAGCTCGGCTGCCCCCGCGGCGTCGAGGGTCCCGAGCTTGATTGTCGTCGCGTGGTCGGCCGACCGGAGCGGCTCGAGCATGCCGAGCCGGCGCGCGTCCATCAGATGGGTGCTGGCGGCGACCACGAGGAGAATCGGCCGCGAGCTGATCCGATCGGCGAGTTCGCCGACCATCCGGAGCGACAGCTCGTCGACGAGGTGAGCGTCGTCGAGCACGAGCGCGGCTGGTGCGAGCGATAGGAAGTTCCCGATCAGCTCCCCGGCTTCGCGACGCTCGGACATCGCCGGCGCGCAGCGGATGATCGCCGACCACAACGCCGATCCGGGCGCCGCGCGCTCGGCGTCGCGGCCGCGGCCGGTCGCGACGGCGAAGCCGCGGGCGCTCGCCTGCCAGGCCGCTTCGCCCGCCAGCGTGCTCTTGCCCATCCCGCGCCGGCCCTCGATCAGCAGGGTGCGCCCGCGCCCGAGCGAAGCCCGCTGAAGCGCGGCATCGATCTCGCGCATCTCTACTTTTCTGCCAATTGGCGTCCGAGGAGACAAAGGTCCCTTCCGTTTCGGCCCGCTGCGCCATCGCGACAGCGCCCGGTCTATCGAGTTAAAACCCGTGCCCTCCCGACGGAGCGGCCCGCGGCGGACAAATGTTCGGAACTGAGGGCAGGTTTCGCGACGGCCAAACTGCAAGCGCGATGCCTGCAGCGCCGTCGCGCGGACGTTTGCGACTCCCAGATCCGCCCAATCCGGAGACTCACGGAACCTACCCACTGAGCACCCCGCGTGAACCGGCCGCCCGTTGGACCGCATCTCGGGACCGTCTGGCCCCCGAGTAGCCTCTACGCCCGATGACGCCGGAGCACCCATATGCGCCTTGACCACCTGATCCCCGGTGTGCCGCCGGCCGCCGGTGACGTCGAGATCATCGGTCTTGCCTACGACAACCGGGCTGTGAGCGCGGGAACGCTGTTCTTCTGTGTGCCCGGGTTCACCCGCGACGGTCACGAGTTCGCGCCCGACGCGATCGCCCGCGGCGCCGCGGCGCTGGTCGTGGAGCGCCCCCTCGATCTCGGTGTGCCGGAAATCAACGTCCCGAGCGTCCGGGCGGCGATGGCGCCCGCGGCGGCGGCGTTCTACGGCGATCCGACCGCCCGGCTCGCGACGATCGGCGTCACCGGCACCAACGGCAAGACGACCACCGCATTCCTGATTCACGCCCTGCTGGAAGCGGATAACCGCGGGACGGGGCTGCTCGGCACGGTCAAGAGCGTGATCGGCGGCGCCGAGCGCCCGGTCGAGCGAACCACCCCCGAGGCTATCGACCTGCAGCGAACGTTCCGGGAGATGCTCGACGGAGGCGACGTCGCGTGCGCGATGGAGGTCTCCTCGCACGCGCTCGAGCTCCATCGGGCCGACGCGATCCACTTCGCGGCGGCGATCTTCACCAACCTGACCCAGGACCATCTCGACTTCCACGGCACGATGGAGGAGTACTTCCAGGCCAAGCGGCTGCTGTTCACCGCCCGCCGGCCGCGGATCGCCGTGATCAACGTCGACGACGCGTACGGGGCCCGCCTCGCCGGCGGAGATCCCGCGGGGCGGTGACGTTCGCGGTCGATCGCGACGCGGACTACCGGGCGGATGCGGTCGAGACCCACCTCGGCGGGTCGCGCTTCACCGTGCGTGGCCCCGAAGGCGTCACAGACCTGCGTTCGCCGCTGCCGGGGCGGTTCAACGTCTACAACGTGCTCGGGGCGCTCGCCGCCGCTCGCGCCGTGGGCGTGCCGATCGATGTTGCGGCGGCCGCGATCGAGACCGCCGGCCACGTCCCCGGACGGTTTCAGCCGGTCGATGCCGGGCAGGAGTTCGCGGTGCTGGTCGACTACGCGCACACCCCCGATTCGCTCGAGAACGTATTGCGCGCCGCTCGAGGCATGGTGACGGAGAGCGAGGGCGCCCGGGTCCACGTCGTGTTCGGGTGTGGCGGGGACCGCGATCGAGGCAAGCGCCCGCTGATGGGCGAAATCGCGGTGCGGCTGGCCGATCGGGTGATCGTCACGTCGGACAACCCGCGCTCGGAGGACCCCGAGGCGATCATCGACGAGATCCTCGCCGGCACCGGACCGCAGATCGAGCACGACGCCGATCGCCGCGCCGCAATTCACGCGGCGATCGCCGGCGCGCGGCCGGGCGATGTGGTGGTCATTGCGGGCAAAGGCCACGAGCAGGGGCAGGAGTTCGAAGGCGGGCGCAAGATCCCGTTCGACGACATCACCGTCGCCCGCGAGACCCTCGAAGCCGTACGGATCGCGTCGTATGCCCACTGACGCCCGATCCGGCCAGTACCCTCCCGAATCAGAGCATGAGGACCTGGACACCCGAGCAAGTCGCACGGGCAGCAGGGGCCCGGCTCGTCGCCCCGCCCCCGAGCGCGACGGGTCCCGAGCGTGCGGTGATCGACTCGCGCCAGGCCGGGCCCGGAGCGCTGTTCGTCGGCCTTCGAGGCGAGCACGACGACGGCGGCCGCTTCGCGCCGCAGGCGCTGGCCGCGGGCGCGTGGGGGGTGCTGACCACGCCCGAGCACGCCGAGGCGGCCAGGTGCGCGGTGCCCGGGGCGCTGATCGCCGCCGAGGACCCGCTCCGAGCGCTTCAGCGCCTCGCCGGAGCCTGGCGCCGCGAACTGGACGCGAAAGTGATCGGCGTCACCGGGTCCACCGGCAAGACCTCGACCAAGGACCTGCTGCTCGCGCTGCTCTCGCCCGACCGGCGCACGGTTGCCTCCCGCGCCAACTACAACACCGAGATCGGGGTGCCGCTCGAGATTCTCTCAGCGCCCGCGGGCACCGAGGTGCTCGTCCTCGAGATGGCGATGCGAGGCGCTGGCCAGATCGCCGAATTGGCCGCGATCGCCACCCCCGACGTCGGCGTGATCGTGAGCGTCGGACCGGTGCACCTCGAGTTCCTGGGCACGATCGAGGCGATCGCGGCCGCCAAGGCCGAGCTGATCGCGGGGCTCGCGCCGGGCGCGACCGCGATCCTGCCCGCCCGTGAGCCCCTGCTCGAACCGCACCTGCGGGCCGACGTCGAGACGACCACGTTCGGCGAGGGGGGAGACGTGCAACTCCGGCGCTCGGACGAGCACCGCGTCGAGATCGACCTGCGCGGTCGGGCCATCGTGCTCGAGGTGCCGTTCACGCAGGCGCATCTGCGCCGCAACCTCCTGGCCGCGGTGGCCGCCGCGGCCGCGGTCGGCGTGAACCCGCAGGGGTCGGTCGCGCTCGAGCTGACCGCCGGGCGCGGTCAGCACGTCGCGCTTCCCGGGGAGGTGACCTTGATCGATGGCTGCTACAACGCCAACCCGATGTCGATGCGCGCCGCCCTCGAGGACCTCGTGCAGACGGCCGGGCGGGCGTCCGACGGCCGACTCGTCGCCGTACTCGGAGACATGCGCGAGCTCGGCCCCGGCGCGCGCGGCTACCACGTCGAGCTTGGCGAGCAGGTCGCCCGCGCCGGCGTAGGGCTGCTGGTCACGGTCGGGCCGCTCGCCCAGGCGATCGCTGAACCTTTCCGCGGCGAAGTCCACTCGGTACCCGACGCGGGGTCGGCGGCCGACCTGGTGCCGGGGCTGGTCCGCTCCGGTGACGTGGTGTTGGTCAAGGGCTCGCTCGCGGTTGGTCTGGAGCGGGTGTGCCGGGCGCTGAAGGCGCCCGAGCCCGCGACCAACGGCGCAGGAGCGCACGCCTGATGGGTTCGGTCTCCGGGCGCGTTCTGATCGCGGGCACCGCGTCGCTGTTGCTGTGCCTGTTCCTCAGCCCCAAGTTCATCGAGTTCCTGCGCCGCCGCGAATTCGGCCAGAACATCCGCGAGGAGGGCCCCGCGGGCCACAAGACGAAGGCCGGGACGCCGACGATGGGCGGGATCATCATCGTGATCGCGTTCGCGATCCCGTTTCTGATCCTGTCCACCCGCGATGCGCAATCGCTTGGGGTGTTCGGCGGGGCGTTGGCGTGCGCCGCGCTTGGGTTCGCGGACGACTGGACGAAGATCGTCAAGCGCCGGTCACTGGGCCTGCGCGCGCGCACGAAGCTCGTCGTCACGATCGCGATCTCGCTCGGCCTGTGGTGGGTCGCGACGAAGAAGGCGGGGGTGTCCGAGACGATCAGCGTGCGGTTTGTCGACGCGAGCGTCGATCTCGGCCCGGTGTACCCCGTGCTCATCTACCTGGTCGTCGCCGGCACCACCAGCGCCGTGAACCTGACCGACGGGCTCGACGGGCTCGCCGCCGGCTGCGCTGCGATCGTGCTGCTGGCGTACATCGGGATCACGTTCATCACCAGCGGGCAGGCCGACCTGACGCTGCTCGCAGCGTGTCTGGTCGGGGCTTGCATCGGCTTTCTGTGGTTCAACAGCTTTCCCGCGAGCATCTTCATGGGTGACACCGGATCGCTCGGGATCGGGGGCGCGATCGCGGGCCTCGCGGTGATGACCGACACCGAGGTGCTGTTGATTCTGCTCGGCGGGATCTTCGTGATCGAGGCCCTGTCCGTGCTGATCCAGGTGTTCTCGTTCCAGCTGTTCCGCAAGCGCGTGTTCCTGATGGCGCCGATCCACCACCACTTCGAGCTGCAGGCCTGGTCGGAGACGAAGATCATCCTGCGCTTCTGGATCGTGGCGGCAGCCTGCGCCGCGATCGCGTTCACGGTGTACCGCCTCAGCATTCGCGGATGAGCCCCAAGCCGCGGCCCCCGCTTCCGCCGGGGCCGTATCTGGTGGTCGGGCTGGCCCGTTCGGGCGTCGCTGCCGCGCTTGCGCTCCGGGCTCGCGGCGAGACCGTGGCCGGCGTGGACGCGGGCTCGGGCGAGCGGCCGGCGCTCGCCGAGGCCGCGGGAAGGCTTCGCGACGCGGGCGTCGAAGTACGGCTGGATGCGTCAGGCGTCGACCTTGCCGCCCGCGCCAGGACGCTCATCAAGAGCCCCGGCGTACCCCAGGACGCGCCCGCGATCACAGCGGCGCGGGCCCGTGGCGCCGTCGTGCTCGGTGAGCTCGAACTCGCCTGGCGGCTCATCCCCAACGAGTTCATCGCGGTGACCGGAACCAACGGCAAGACGACCACGACCGAGTGGATCGGCCACGTCCACCGCGAAGCCGGGCTCCCGGTGGCGATCGCGGGCAACGTGGGCACCGCTGCCACGTCGCTGGTCGATCGCCTGGCTGGCGATGTCACGGTCGTGTGCGAGGCGTCCTCGTTCCAACTCGAGGACACGGTGGCGTTCTCGCCCGAGGCGGCGGTCCTGCTGAACCTGTCGCCGGACCACCTCGACCGGCACGGGACCTACGAGGACTACGTCGCCGCCAAGCTCCGGATCTTCTTCAACCAGGGCAACTATGACCTGGCGGTGGCGCCGGCCGACCTCGAGGTCGAGGACCTCGGTGGGTGCGCGCGCCGGGTCCTGTTCGGCCCCGGACTCGGCCCTGAGCTCTCCGACCGCGCCGGCTACCTGTGGTGGGACGAACAGCCGCTGATCCGCGTCGAGGAGATCGCGCTGCCTGGCGCCCACAACCGCCAGAACGCGATGGCGACCGCCGCGGTGTGTCTCGCGCGGGGGGTGGAAGCAGAGGCCGTCGCCACCGGGCTACGGACGTTCGCCGGGGTCCGCCACCGGCTCGAACGGATCGCGGTCAAGGACGGCGTCACGTGGGTCAACGACTCGAAGGCGACGAACGTCGCGAGCACGATCGTCGCGCTCGAGGCGTTCGAGGACCCGATCCACCTAATCGCCGGCGGGCGCGGGAAACAGCAGGACTTCACGCCGCTGGCGCCTCTGGTGGCCGAGCGCTGCCGCGCCGTGTACCTGATCGGTGAGGCCGCTCTTGAACTCGCCGATGCGCTCGCGGGGTCCGGGGTTCCGCTCCACCAGGCCGGCGATCTCGAGCACGCGGTCGCGCTGGCGCGCGGAGCGGCGGTGGCCGGCGAGGTCGTGCTCCTGTCGCCGGCGTGCGCCAGCTACGACCAGTACCCCGACTTCGAGGCCCGCGGCGATCACTTCCGCGCGCTCGTGGAGGGCGCCTGATGGCCGGGGCGGCGGCCGCGCGCGGCGCCCGCGCCTCCACCCGCGAGGGCGCCGGCAAGACCGGCACGGCTAAGCGCTCGCGCTCCGCGTCGCGCCGCGTCCCGCCGCCGCTCGAGCACCGCATCCTGATGACCGCGACGCTGTGCCTGCTCGCGTTCGGGGCAGTGATGGTCTACAGCGCCTCCTCGCCCCTCGGGGTGCTGTCGGGCAGCGGCGGAAGCGGGACGGGCGAGTTCGTGCGGTACGTGGCGTTCGGAGCGCTGGGTCTGGCCGGGATGCACGTGCTCTCGCGGCGGGGCCTCGAGATCTTCACCCCGAAGCTCGTGAACACGTTGCTCGCGGTTTCGTTCGTGCTGCTGCTGCTCGTGCTGGTCCCGGGCTTCGGCGTGGTCGTCAACGGCGCTCGCCGGTGGTTCGCCGCCGGCCCGATCCAGTTCCAGCCGTCCGAGTTGATGAAGATCGCGCTCGTGTTGTACGCGGCCCGCTATCTCGCCGAGCACCCCAAGCGCATGCGGAGCTTCCGCCAGTCGGTCGCTCCGATCGCGATCTTCGCCGGCCCGGCGTGCCTGCTGATCGTGGTCGAGCCCGACCTCGGCACGACGATCGTCGTGGCGCTGTCGATGGCCGCGCTGCTGATCGCCGCGGGGATGCCGCTGCGCTACGTCGCGCTGCTCGCCGGGGTCTGCGCGGTGTGCGTGATCCTGCTCGCCACCGCGCAGCCGTACGAGCGCGCGCGGCTGACGTCATTTCTGCACCCGTGGGCGTCGGAGACCAAGTCCGGCGCCAGCTATCAGGCGGTTCAGGGGCAGATCGCGCTCGGGTCGGGCGGGCTGTTCGGAGTCGGCCTGGGCCGCTCGGTGCAGAAGATCTTCTACCTCCCCGAGGCTCAGACCGACTTCATCCTCGCGGTGATCGGCGAGGAACTCGGCGTGCTCGGCATCCTCGGAGTGGTCTGCCTGTACGGGATGATCGCCTACGCCGGGCTGCGTACCGCTCGCCGCGCCGCGGACCGGTATGCCAAGCTGCTGGCGACCGGGCTGACCTCGCTGATCCTTTGCCAGGGGATTCTCAACATCTTCGTCGTCCTCGGACTCGCTCCGCTGACGGGCGTGCCGCTGCCGTTCATCTCGTACGCGCCCACGAATCTGTGCGTGCTGCTCGCCAGCGTCGGCCTGCTGCTCAACATCGCTCGCCCGGGGCGGCGGCTGCAAGTCGTCCGGACCCCGAAAGTTGAAAGCGCCGAGGATCGTGATCGGCGCCGGCGGGACCGCCGGGCACGTCGTACCGGCGCTGGCGGTAGCCGACGCGCTGCGAGCTGAGGGCGCCGAGGTCACGTTCGTCGGCGGCGACCGCGCCGAGCTCGAGCTCGTGCCGGCCGCCGGGTACGACCTGCGCAGGCTCCGCGTCGCGCCGCTGCCGCGAGGGCGCCCGGTCGCGGCGGCCCGAGCGGCGCTGGTCGCGGCGGGCGCGGTGCGGGACGCGCGGCGGATCGTCCGCGAGCTCCGGCCGGCGGCGGTCGTCGGCGGTGGCGGCTACGTCGCCGGGCCCGTGGGGGTGGCCGCGGTGCTCGCGCGCGTTCCGCTCGTGCTGACCGAGGCCGACAGCCATCTCGGGCTGACCAACCGCCTGCTCGCGCCGTTCGCTCGTCGCGTGTGCCTGGCGTTTCCGATCGAGGGTCGCGATGGCTCTCGCTACGTGGTCACGGGGCGCCCGATCCCCGCGCCCGCCACCGACTGGGAGGCGGCGCGGGCGCGGTTCGGGATCGGGCTGCGCGAGTCGTGCGTGCTCGTGTTCGGCGGATCCCAGGGCGCCCGGTCGATCAACCGGGCGGCGGTCGAAGCGTTCGCCGGCGCGCGGTTCCGGGTACTGCACGCCGCCGGCGAGCGCGACCTGCGCGACCTCGAGGACCTGGTCGCGCCGGGATCCCACTACGACCTGCGCGGGTACATCCCGCAGTTCGGCGAGGCCCTGCTCGCCAGCGATCTGGTCGTGGCGCGCGCGGGCGGCTCGATCTTCGAGATCGCCGCGCACGGCAAGCCCGCGGTGCTCGTGCCGTACCCGCACGCGACCGCCGACCACCAGACGGCCAACGCGAACTTCATGGGCCAAGCGGGCGCCGCCGTCGTGATCCCGGACAGCGAGTTGACCGCCGCCCGGCTGGCCAACGAGGTCGGGCGCCTGCTCGCCGACCGCGGGCGGCTGGCGGCGATGGCGCAGGCGTCGGCGGCTCTTGCCCGTCCGCGGGCCGCTGCGGATATCGCGCGCGAGGTGCTGGCGGTGGCGCGGGAACGGTGATTTTGGGGCCGGCTTCGCCGTCGTCCGGCGGATGTGGCGCGGCAGGCCCCGTCTGCGAGGTATGGATGCCGAGCGGGGCCGTCGCCGCGACCGCCGGTTCCGCGCGGCATCCGTGCCGCGCGGGCAGTCGCTGATTCCGTGGCGGCCGCGGGGCGGATTGGGCTTCTAACGGCGGGCATCTGAAGGGGGGTGCGGCGGGCTCCCCGGGGATCGATCCCCGCGAGCGAACCTGCATAACACGGCAATCGAGGGCATTTGCGTCGGCCGTGCCGTGTCACGCATGCCATACATGCGTAGTACGGCACGGCCTCGCCGGATCCGCTCCGTTGTCGAGCTATGCATGGTGGCGTGCCGCGACCCGTCCCAGGGACGACCGCACCCCCCTCAGGTGCCCGCTGTTATCCCCCGGGCCGCCGCGGTACCGCCCCGGGGGACCACTGCACCCCCCTCAGGTGCCCGCCGTTATCCCTCGGACGCCGCTGCACTGCCCCGGGGGAAACCGGCACCCCACCTCAGATGCCCGCCGTTATCCGCCCCGGGCTCCATACCCGGACAGACGATCGCGTCCACCCCCGCAGGGCATGGACGCCCTGCGGAACGGCCCCATGGACGCCGCCGCAGGCGGCCCCGAAAACCCCTAGTACGGACGGCTCGGATACTTCGGACCGAGACGCGCGTTCGCGTTCGCGGACTCCGTCAGCCCGCGCGCGAGGAAAAACGACCCGGACGGCGTCCCGCCGTTGCACGACCCGCTGCTGGAGCCGGGGACGTGCACCCACATGAACGCGTCGACGGCAGGGATGCCGGTCTGCGTCGTCGTCGGGGGGCCGGCGCCGCGCCCCGGCGGGTTGCAGAGATCCTCGTTCCCCTGCTTGACCGGGTGGGGGTTCAGCTTCGGGCCGCGCCCGTTGTCGGCGGTGTTGATGATGAAGTGGCTACGGGCGGTCAGCGCGGATACCTTGTCGCCCCACTTGATCTCGTTGATCGTCCAGTTGAGATGGGTGTCGTTTGTGAAGAAGCCGCGGATGCTGCTGACGCCGACCGCGTTCAGCACCTTCGCGGTGTACCCGGGGCTGTTCCCGTCCGAATAGCCGCCCTCGATGTACACGACCGTGTGCGGGAGCGACTGCACCGCGTTGATCTCGTAGCGCATGTCGGCCTCCCACTCGGGCAGCGCGCCGTTGCGCTCCATGCAGATGGAGGAGCCGATCGCATCGAGTTCGAGCAGCATCACTGCCGGGCGGTTCTCGATCCCCGCCACCATTTCGTCGACCTGACGCTCAAAGGTCGGCTGGTGGTCGATGATCTCGCTGCTCGACTCGCAATACCCCGCCTGGTACAGGAAGTACGTGGTGATGATCGGGATCGATCCCGGGTCCGCGGTCAGGTTGTGGCAGAAGATCTTCTCGACCTGGGCGAAGATGGCGCCCGGTCCACCGCCCGCCGAGAACAGGCTGAAGCGCTGCGCCTCGGGCTCGGCGGCGAGCTTCGAGAGCAGCGCGACCTTGCGCGCCAGGCGCTTGTTCCGGGCGAGCTTGCGCTGCAGCTTGCCGTGGGCGAGGCTGGCCACGAAGCGCGCCCACGAGTAGTCGTCCTTGTAGCTGTCCGGGTTCAGGCCGAGCAGCTTGGCGATCGCGCCCGCGGCCTCGCCGTGGCGCGGGCCGTCGACGAAGAAGTTGGCTCCGGTGAGCGGATCGGCGCCCGGCGCGGTGGGCAGGTCTAACGGGTTGGACGGATCGCGGGTGGCCGGGTACGGGTCCGCGCACTGTTGGGCGTCGGCGGCGTGGGCCTGCGGCCGGCGGGCGCGGGCGTTCGAGACCCCCGCGAGCGCGATTAGCGCAAACGCGAGCGACAGGGCCAGCAGCCAGTAACGACGTCGCGTGCTCAAGCGGGGCGGCGGGACCGTATCACGCGGCTCGGCCTACCCCTGGAGCCGGGCGTCCAGGCGACCGCTGTGCGCGATCCGCACGCTTTGTATAGCCTCGCCCCGGAAAACCCCGAATCGAGGTGGAGCCATGCTTTTCGGCCAGGAGCATGTCAAGCGTTATCAGCAGACCGACGGCGTCGAGGGTCACGAGTGGCAGGGAACGACTGTCTTGATCCTGACGACCACCGGCCGGCGGTCCGGCGATCCGCGCAGCACGCCGCTGATCTATGGACAGGACGGCGATGACTTCGTCGTTGTTGCGTCGAAGGGAGGGGCCGACGAATATCCGGCGTGGTATCTGAACCTGTCCGCGGAACCGGAGCGTGAACGTTCAGGTGCTGGGCGACCGGTTCAAAGCCCGGGCGCGGACGGCTACGTCCGACGAGAAGCCCGCGCTGTGGAAGATGATGACCAGGCGCTGGCCCGCCTACGACGAGTACCAGCGCAAGACGGCGCGCGACATCCCGGTGGTCGTGCTCGAGCGCGAGGAGTGACCCGGTCCGCCGAGGACTGGTCGGCGCGGAGGCTCCACTTCGTCGGCATCGGCGGGGCGGGCATGAGCGGGCTGGCGATCATCGCGCGCGAGCTTGGCGCCGCGGTCACCGGGTCCGATCGGGCGGAGTCGAGCTACACCGATCGACTGCGCGAGCACGGGATCCAGCCCGTGCTCGGGCACCGGGCCGAGAACGTCCCCGCGGGCGCCGAGGTCGTGTACTCGACCGCGGTGCCGGCTGACAATCCCGAGCGCCGCGCCGCCGAGGGACGCGAGCTTCATCGCTCCGAGCTGCTGGCCCAGATCGCGGCGCTCCGGCGTTGCTTGGCGGTCACCGGCACGCACGGCAAGACGACGACCGCCGCGATGCTCGTGCACATCCTGCGTGGCTGCGGGCTCGATCCCGCGTACGTGGTCGGCGGCGAGCTTCGCGACACCGGGGTAAACGCCGGCTGGGGGGGCGGCGACTGGATCGTCGTCGAGGCGGACGAGTCCGATCGCTCGCTGCTCCAGCTCTGGCCCGAGATCGCGGTGCTGACCAACGCCGAGCTCGACCATCACTCCACGTACGGCTCGCTCCTGGACCTGGAGGACACGCTCCGGGAGTTCATCGGCCGCGCGACACACGGTGCGGTCGTGTGGGATCGCGCGGGGCTAAGGAAGCTGGCCCCGGACGGCGCGTACGCCTACGACGCGACCGACACCGCGATGTCGCCGCGCGGATCGCAGTTTCACTGGCGTGGCATCAAGGTGCTGCTGGCGGTCCCGGGCGCCCACAACGCGGTGAACGCCGCGGGCGCGCTGACCGCCGCGGCACTCGCGGGGGCCGACCCGGCGCGTGCGGCGGCGTCGCTTGCGGACTTCCAGGGCGCGCGCCGGCGGTTCGAGCTGCTCGGAACCACCGCGGCCGGGGTGCCGGTGTACGACGACTACGCCCACCACCCGACCGAGGTCGCCGCGACGATCGCCGCCGCCCGGACGCTCGCCCCCAAGCGCCTGGTCGTGGTGTTCCAGCCGCACCTTTACTCGCGCACGCGCGCGCTCGCGCGCGACTTCGGCCGCGCGCTCGCCGGCGCGGACATCGCGGTCGTGCTCGCGGTCTATCCCGCGCGCGAGCGGGCCGAGGACTTCCCCGGCGTCGACGGCCATCTGGTCGCCGCGAGCGCCGCCGACTTTGCTCAGGGGCGTCCGGTGGCGTGGCTGCCGGCGTTCGAGGACGCTTCCCGATTCCTATCGGACACGCTGCGTCCCGGGGATCTCTGTCTGGCGATGGGCGCCGGCAATGTCGACGCGCTGGCGCGGTCGCTGGTGGCGTCGTGATCCGTCGCCGGTGCCTGGGGCCTTAGAGCACGGCCACGAGCACGGCGTTCGTTCGCCGGACGGCAATCTACGCTGCTCCCGATGGTCGAAATGCCTCCCGGGGTCACGCGCGACTACCCGTTGGCCCGCTTGACGACGATCCGAACCGGCGGTCCGGCCGAGCTGTTCGCGCGGCCCGGGTCGCTCTCGGAGCTCGAGCGGCTGCTCGCCTGGGCCGGCGCTTCGGGCGTTGAGGTAGGGGTCGTCGGCTCGGGGTCGAACCTCCTCGTTGCGGACGTGGGCGTCCGCGGACTGGTCCTGAAGCTGGACAAGGAGCTGAGCACGATCGAACTCGACGGAACGCAGATTCGCTGCGGGGGCGGCGCGCGGTTGCCGACCGTGTCGGCTCGGGCCGCGCAGGCCGGACTGACCGGCATCGAGTTCGGCGTGAGCATTCCGGGGACCGTCGGCGGCGCCGTCCGGATGAACGCCAACGCGTACGGGGGAGAGCTCGCGCGCGTGCTCGAATGGGTCGACGTCGTCGGTCCGGACGGAACCGGGCGCCGGACCCCGGACCAGCTCGGCTTCGCCTATCGGCGCTCGAGCCTCGGTCCCGGCGAGGTCGTCGCGCGGGCCTCGTTTGCCCTCGCGGAGGCGGCCAGCGACGAGGTCAAGGCGACGCTCGCCGACATGCGGGCGCGCCGGAAGGCCGCCCAGCCCTCCGGGATCAAGACGTTCGGCTCGACCTTCAAGAACCCCGACGACCCGCGTGCCGAGAACCGCACCGCCGGGCAGCTGCTCGACGCGGCCGGATGCCGGGGGCTGCGCGTTGGCGGTGCCGGGTTCTCCGCCAAGCACGCCAACTTCGTCGAGAACCATGGCGACGCGACGACCGCCGACGTCGTCGCGGTTATGGCCGAGGGGCGCCGGCTGGTCAAGGAGCGGTTCGGCATCGAGCTCGAGCCTGAGGTCCAGGCGCTGGGTCCGGTCGAGTTCCCCGCCGACTGGAGCCGGGCGTGATCGTCGCCAAGGGCCGGGTACGCCTCCACGTGAAGCTGATCGCAGCGGGGCTTGCGACGCTCGTGCTGCTCGGCGGTGCGTGGGTGTGGCTGCGCGATTCCTCGCTGGTGGCCGTCAAGCGAGTCACGGTCACGGGCGTCTCGGGTGTCGACGCCGGCCAGATTCGCTCCGTGCTCACGCTCGCGGCGCGAAACATGACCACGCTCGATGTCAAGCTCGGGCAGCTTCATACCGCGGTAGCGCCGTACCCGATGGTCAAGGATCTGCGGGTCAGCACCCAGTTCCCGCACGGGATGCGGATCTACGTGGTAGAGCAGCTGCCGGTGGCGGCGCTCGTCGCGGGCGGTCAGACGGTCGCCGCCGGGGCTGACGGCACGCTGATCCACGACGCGCCGACCGCCTCCTTGCCCGAGGTCCCGGTGCGGTCGTTCCCGGGTGGCGCCCGCGTCACCGATCAGACCGCGCTCGACGCGCTGGCGCTCCTGGCGGCCACGCCCGGCCGGCTCGAGGCGAAGATCAGCCAGGTCACGACAAGCGCGCCCCACGGGCTCGTCGTGCAGCTTCGCTCGGGCCCGGTGATCTACTTCGGCAGCCCGAGCCTGCTCCACGCGAAGTGGGTGGCGGCGACCGCGGTGCTGGCCACGCCGACCTCGGCGGGCGCGACGTACATCGACGTGACCGATCCGGCGAGACCGGCCGCGGGCGTCGGTTCGCAGGCGCTGTCGGCGGCGGGTCTGGCCACGACCGCATCGCAGGCAAGTACCGAGAGCGGCGGGGGACAGACGGCCTTGTCCTCGCAACCCTCAGCCTCGACCGGAGGAACCTAACCCTCAACTTGAGCTTGAGCGCTGAAATTTTGGCAACTCTTTGCCGGTCGTCGAGGGTTGGGCGATCTGCAATAGACCTTGCGTCAGGCGGGCTGACGTTGACTTCCCGCAACTCCAGGGAATAACGTGCGAAACTCCCGCTAAGAGCGACTGACCACAAAACGCTCAACGCTAACTCAAGGGTCGGACGGTCACTAATGGAAAGCGGCAGTTATCTCGCAGTCATCAAAGTCGTCGGCGTCGGCGGCGGCGGCACCAATGCGGTCAATCGCATGGTGGATGCCGGCCTCCGCGGGGTCGAGTTCATAGCCTGCAACACCGATGCCCAGGCGCTCGCGATGTGCGACGCCGATATCAAGCTGAACATCGGGCACGACCTGACGAAGGGTCTCGGCGCAGGCGCCAACCCGGAGGTCGGGCAGGGCGCGGCGGCGGAGTCCCGCGACGAGATCAAGGAGGCGCTGAAGGGCGCGGACATGGTGTTCGTCACCGCGGGCGAGGGTGGTGGCACCGGTACCGGCGCGGCCCCGGTGATCGCGGAGATCGCGAAGAACGAGATCGGCGCGCTGACCGTCGGATGTGTGACGCGGCCGTTCGCGTTCGAGGGCACGACGCGCGCGCGGCAGGCTCAGGACGGCATCACCAAGCTGCGCGAGAACGTCGACACGCTGATCGTGATTCCCAACGAGAAGCTGCTCGCGATCGTCGAGCGCCGCACGACGATCCTCGACGCGTTCCGGGAGGCGGACAACGTCCTGAGACAGGGCGTCCAGGGCATCACGGACCTGATCACGATCCCGGGTCTGATCAACCTCGACTTCGCCGACGTACGGACGATCATGCACGACGCGGGCACGGCGCTGATGGGTATCGGCAACGCCGGCGGTGAGAACCGCGCCGCCGAGGCCGCCAAGGCGGCGATCTCCTCGCCGCTGCTCGAGGAGTCCGTCGAGGGCGCCACCGGGATCCTGCTCAACATCACAGGCGGCCACGACCTCGGGCTGTTCGAGGTCAACGAGGCCGCGGAGATCGTCCAGAGCGCCGCCGATCAGAACTCGAACATCATCTTCGGCGCGGTGATCGACGACTCGATGGGCGACGAGGTCCGGGTCACGGTTATCGCCACCGGCTTCGACCATCGCTACGCCCGCCCGAGCCAGGCTCGCGAGTCGACCCGCCGGCGCGGCCGAGACCGGGACGTCACGATGGACGACGACCAGCGCTCCTCGCTTGAGATCCGCGACGACGAGATCGACATCCCGTCGTTCCTCAAGGACCGCTGAACCGTCTGTTAACGATCCTTCATCCGGTGCGCCGCAACCCTGCGGCGTCCGGAGTTGTTGTAGTCCCGTCAGACGTTACGGCCGACAACTGATGCAGGGTGGGTCGCCGCGCTCCGCGCTGCGCGCGCGCGGCCCCGTTGCCGCACTCGCCGTGGTCCTCGGGTGCGCCGGCGCGGGGATTGGCTTGCCGGGCACGGCGCTGGCCCAGCCCTCGCCGGCACCGCCGACGGTGATCGACGGGCCGAGCGCGGGCATCACCGGGCTTAGCGGGCTGTCGATCGCCCGCGACGGCAGCGGGGGCCTCGTCTACACGAAGACGGTCGCCGGGGTCCCGCACGTGTACGTCTCGGCGCTCGTCGGCGGCGAGTTCCAGCCGCCCGTTCAGGTCGACGGTGCGCTCGTGGGTGCGTCGACGCAGCCGGTGATCGCCGCGGGCAACGGCGGCGTGCTGCTGATCGGGTTCATCAACGCCGGACAGCTGTACGTGGTCGACCGCGCGAGCACCACCGCGCCGTTCGGCGCGCCGGACGCGCTCGCCGCCGGCGCCGGCAACCCATCGCTCGAGATGACGAACCTCGGCAAGGCCTACCTGGCTTTCACGGTCGCCGACGGCACCGGCCACGACGTCCGGGCCGCGTACTACGACAACGGGGCGTGGGCACTCGAGGGCGCGGCGCTCAACGACACCCCCGCCGACGACGCCGGGACCGGGTCGGGGGCGCCGGCCGTCGCCGCCGCGGGCGACGGGGTGGCGATCGTCGCCTGGGGCGAGGACGGGCACATCTTCACGCGGAAGGTCTGGGGGACCGCGCCGAGCGTCATCGACGAGCAGGCCGACGTCGCGTCGCTGTCGGGATGTGGTGAGGTGGCGGCGGGCCAGCCGGCGGTGGCCGCAGGGGGCGACTCGTCATACGCCAACGTCGCCTTCCAGGAGACCGTGTCGTGCGGCGGCGTGGACCAGTCGCGCGTGCTCGTGAACCGGCTGCGCGGGTCCGCGTACGACGGCATCGACCCGGCCGACGGGCTGTCCACGCCGGGCGCGGCCAGCGCCGAGGACCCGGACGTCGCCATGACCGAATACGGCCAGGGGTTCGTGACCGCTGCCGGGCAGCAGACGAACGCCGTGATGGCGATGGAGCTGGGGAACAACGGCGCTTACGGCTCGGTGCTCCAGGTCAACAGCCTGGCGGCGACCGGGCCGTCGTACCCGGTGCCCGGGATCGCCGGGCTGTTCTCGACCCTCGTCGCCTGGCAGCAGACTCCCGGCACGACCGGACCCCCTGAGATCCGGGTTCGGT
This sequence comes from uncultured Solirubrobacterales bacterium, assembly GCA_963755525.1. GTDB lineage: Bacteria > Actinomycetota > Thermoleophilia > Solirubrobacterales > Solirubrobacteraceae > Palsa-465. The sequence goes on from CAVWKC010000031.1 coordinate 203,235, forward strand.
ACGAGCCGCGCGCCTCGACGCTCGGGCCCGAGCAGGTGTTGTCCTCGCCGGCCGAGGGCGCCACCAACGCGGCACTCGGGCTCGCGGCCGGCGGCGACGCGGGCGGCGACGCCGCGGTCGCGTGGGTCCAGGGGAGCGGCGCCGGCACGCAGGTCGTGGTCGATCAGCTCTACCAGCCGCCGGGCACGGCGACCGTGTCCAAGACGACGTCTTACACCAGGAGCGCGGAGCCGGTGCTCAGCTGGACGCCGGCGAGCGGCCGGTGGGGACCGATCACGTACACGGTGACGCTCGACGGGGCCCAGATCGGGCAGACCCAGGGCAGCTCGCTCCGCGTCCCGGCCGCGCTCCGCGGCGGGTCGAACACCTGGTTCGTCACCGCGAGCAACCCGGCGGGCCTGACCGCGGGGTCGAAGGTCGGGCGGATCTTCGTCGACACGGTCCCGCCGGTCCTGAAGGTGACCGAATCCGGTCCGCGTCGCGCGGGTTCGAACGAGATCCTCCGCGTCAGCTACCGCGACCCAGCGCCGGCCTCGGGCGTGGCCACGGTGACGATCCGTTGGGGCGACCGGACGACCACGCGCGTCAAGCTCGGCACCCACCGGATCGCGCACGTGTACCGCCGGGCGGGCCGGTACACCATCACGGTCACAGTCGTCGACCGCGCCGGCAATCAGACCACGGTGGTGCGGCACCTGAAGATCCAGTCGGCGTCGGCGAGCGGGAAGTCGGGGTCCCGGGGCAAGTGATCCGGCGCGTCCTGGTGTTGGCGATCGTCTTGGCGGTCGGCGTCAGCGGGGTCGCCCGTGCGCAGGGACCGGCGTACAGCCCGTCGCCGCCGACCAAGGGCGCCTTGTACAGCGACGGTCAGACCGGCCGCTACCTGCTCGGGGGAACGTGGCTGTACCGCGCCGACATGACTAACGTCGGGATCGCCGACGGCTGGTACCGGAACGTCGCCTCGACCGACGGGTGGTCGACGACCACGGTTCCCAACGCCTACAACGCGGGCGACTTCTCCCAGACGAGCATGAACGGCTACGTCGGCTGGTATCGACGGGACTTCACGCTCCCCGCGGACGCGTTCGCGAGCTACGTCCCGAAGGCCAACCGGCACTGGATCATCCGCTTCGAATCGGTCAACTATCGCGCCACCGTATGGCTGAACGGACGCGAGATCGGCACCCACGCCGGCGCGTACGTGCCATGGGAGCTCGACCTGACCGGTCTGCGCAGCGGCGTCAACCGCCTGGTCGTGCGCGTCGACAACGAGCGGACCGCCGCCGACCTGCCGCCGGGTCCGGGCGGACAGTGGTGGAACTACGGCGGGATCCTGCGCGAGGTGTATCTGCGAGCGGTGTCGACCGCCGACCTGTCGCAGGTTGATATCCAGACGCTCCACAAGTGTTCAAGCTGCGACGCGGACATCGTCGAGCAGGTGCTGGTCCGGAACCTGACCGGCGCGCGGCAGAAGGTGACGCTGACCGGCCTGTACGGGGGCAAGCCGCTGCGGTTCGGGTCGGCGACGCTCGCGCCGCACGGTGAGTGGAACGCCCGGGCGTCGGTCCGGATCCCGCACCCGTCGCTGTGGGCGCCCGGACACCCGAAGCTGTACACGAGCACGCTGGCGCTGTCGGACTCTCGCGGGCGCCGGCTCGGCGGGTATTTCACCTACAGCGGGATCCGGACGATCCAGGTGGTGGGCGGCCGTCTGGAGTTGAACGGCCGGTTCTTGAACCTCCGCGGCGTGGACCTGCACGAGCAGACGCTCCAGACGGGGGCCGCGATGACGCCGGCCCAGGACGCGCAACTGATCTCGTGGGTGCAGCAACTCGGCGCCACCGTGATCCGCGCCCACTATCCGGTCGGGCTCGAGATTGAGGAGATGGCCGACCGCGACGGCATCCTGATCTGGTCCGAGGTCCCGGTCTACCAGGTGCAGTCGCAGTACCTCGGCCAGCCCGGCTGGCTCGCCCAGGCGCACGCGATGCTCGAGGACAACATCGAGTCCAACGAGAACCACCCGTCGATCCTGCTGTGGTCGATCGGCAACGAGCTGCCCTCGCCGGCAGCGGCAGCCGAGGCGCGCTACATCGCCGGCGCGGCCGCGCTCGCGAAGAAGCTCGATCCCACCCGGCCGGTCGGGATGGCGGTCAGCAACTGGCCGGGCCTCGGGTGCCAGAGCGCCTACGCGCCGCTCGACGTGATCGGGGACAACGAGTACTTCGGCTGGTTCGACGCCGGCGGCGGTGGCGACGACGACCGCGACGCGCTCAGCCCGTTCCTCGACAGCGTGCGCGCCTGCTACCCGACCAAGGCGATCATGGTCACCGAGTTCGGGTTCGACGCGAACCGCGCCGGGCCGGTCGAGGAGCGCGGGACGTACCTGTTCCAGTCCAACTCGGTCGCGTACCACCTGAACGTGTTCGCCACCAAGCCCTGGCTGTCAGGGGCGATGTACTTCGCGATGCAGGACTACGTTGCGTTCCCGACGTACTCGGGCGGCGATCCGCGGCCGGATCCGCCGTTCAACCAGAAGGGGCTCGTCGACCTCTACGGCAACTTCAAGCCGGCGTGGGCGGTCGTGTCGCAGATCTACCACTCGACTCAGCAGATCGCTCCTTAGAAACTCCGGTACGTGTGCGCCGCTCAGGTGCGTGTCCGCACCGCGTGCCGTGCGCCGTCGGCACGTGTCGCGTGTTGGGCTGGGTTGGGCGCGAGGCACGCGGGTGGGACACGCACCTGCGCAGGCTCTCGCCGCCGGCGCCTTCCGCGTTCCGCGATAAGCCGTCCGGCACCCCCCACCCGCTGCCGGCTGCCGGCGGATAAGAACCTGCATAAGTGGCCGAATCGCCCGTGTCCCGACCAGCCGGGCGCACATAAGCATCCCCACGGTGCTGATGTGCGCTCGGGGGCGCGGGAGTGGGAGGTTTGCTGCGAAATACATGGTGGCGGTTCGCGGGCGCCACCACCAGCGCGCCACCAGCGCCCCACCAGCGCCACCACCGACGCGCCGTGAGCTAGCCTCCACTTCCGGTGTCGTCCACCACCGAATTACGCCGCACACCCCTCTATGACCGCCACGCTGCTGCCGGCGCGAGGCTGGTTCCGTTCGCCGGCTGGGAGATGCCGGTGCAGTACGCCGGCATCCGCGACGAGCACGTCGCGGTCCGGACCGCCGCCGGCGTTTTCGACGTCTCGCACATGGGCCAGGTCGAGACGACCGGCCCGCAGGCGCTCGAGTTTCTCCAGCACCTCCTGTCCAACGACCTGCGCAGGATGCCCGAGGGCGGGGCGCAGTACAGCGTGATGTTGCGCGACGACGGTGGCGTGATCGACGACCTGTTCAGCTACCGCCTGTCCGACAACACGTTCCTGACCGTCACCAACGCCGCCAACCACGAGAAGGACCTGGCTTGGATGCTCTCGCACGCCGGCGGATTCGACGTCGATGTGTTCGACCGCGCGGCGGACTTCGCGATGCTCGCGGTGCAGGGCCCGAAGGCCCGCAACCTCGTGCGCAGCCTGACCGACGGAAACCTGCCGGCGCGGTTCCGTGCGTGTGAGCGCACGGTGGCGGGCGCCGCGATGCTCGTGTGCGGCACCGGCTACACCGGCGAGGACGGGGTCGAGTTGCTGCTCCGCCCCGACGATGCACCGAGCGTGTGGGACGCGATCACGCACGCCGGCGCGACGCCGGTCGGTCTGGGCGCGCGCGACACGCTCCGGCTCGAGGTGTGCTTTCACCTGTACGGCAACGACATGGACGAAGGCCGAAATCCGATCGAGGCCGGGCTCGGTTGGTGTTGCAAGGAGCAAACCGGCTTCATCGGTGCCGAGGCGGTAGCAGCAGCACGCAAGAACGGCACGCAGGAGAAGCTGGTTCCGTTCGCGATCGAGGGCCAGGGCATTCCGCGTCAGGGCAACCCGGTCGTGGGCGGTGGCGAGGTGACGAGCGGCACGTTTTCGCCGTGTCTAGAGCGCGGGATCGGGATGGCGTACGTTTCCAGCGCGCGTGCCGACGAGGGCACGGAGATCGAGATCGACGTGCGCGGCCGGGTGCGTCCCGCCGTGATCATGCGCAGGCCTCTCTACAGAAAGGAACCGTGAGCACCGACATGGCCGACCCGAGCTATCCGGACGACCTGAAGTACCACCAGGAGCACGACTGGGCTCGAATCGACGGAGATAGCGCCACCTTCGGGATCACCTGGTACGCCCAGGACGCCCTCGGCGAGGTGGTCTTCTTCGACGCGCCGAAGGTGGGCGCCGAGGTGGGCAAGGATCAGGCGTACACCGAGGTCGAGTCGGTGAAGGCGGTCTCCGATGTGTTCGCGCCGCTGTCGGGCGAGGTGACCGCCGTCAACGAGTCGCTCGCCGACAAGCCCGAGATGATCAACGAGGATCCGTACGGGGAAGGCTGGCTCGTGAAGGTGAAGCTGACCGATCCGTCCGAGGTGGACTCACTGATGGACTCCTCCGAGTACCAGGCGACCCTCGACTAGACCAGAGCCAACCCGACCAGGACCGAAAGCCGACCGGACATGACCCGTTACACCTCAGTCACCGACGCGGATCTGGGCGAGATGCTCGGCACGATCGGCGTCGGCTCGGTCGAGGAGCTGTTCGCGGACGTACCGGCCGGCCTGCGGCTCACCCGGCCGCTGTCACTAGGAGACGGACTCTCGGAGCAGGAGGTCTACGAGGAGCTCAAGGCGCTAGCGGCCAAAAGCACCTCGGCCGAGGACGAGGTGTCGTTCCTCGGCGCCGGCATGTACGACCACTACGCGCCGGCCCTGATCGACTCGATCATCCTGCGCTCGGAGTTCCTCACCCCGTACACGCCCTACCAGCCCGAGATCTCCCAGGGCGGGCTCCAGGCGATGTTCGAGTACCAGACGGCGATCTCGGAGCTGACCGGCCTGCCGGTGTCGAACGCGTCGGTGTACGAGGGCCCGAGCGCGGTTGCCGCCGCGGGCTACGTGGCCAAGAACACGAATAACCGAAAGCGATTCGTCATCTCCCGGGGCGTCCATCCCCACTCGCGCGAGTGCGTGCGGACGCTCGCCCACGCCTGGGAGATGGACGTCGTCGAGGCTCCCCTCCGCAACGGGGTCACCGCTCTGGAAAGCCTTGGCGACGACGTCAGCGCGGTGATCGTGCAGCAGCCGAACTTCCTGGGCGCGGTCGAGGACCTGACAAGCCTTGCCGACAACGCCAAGCAAGCCGGGGCGCTGACGATCTGCGCGTGCGACCCCCTGCCGCTGGCGCTGCTGAAGACGCCGGGCGAGTGCGGCGTCGACATTGCGGTCGGCGAGGGCCAGACGCTCGGGAATCGCCTGGACTTCGGCGGCCCGTCGTTCGGGTTCTTTGCCGCGACGGAGGCGCTGGTGCGCCGCATGCCGGGCCGCATCGCGGGGGAGACCAAGGACATCGACGGCAAGCGCGGGTTCGTGCTCACGCTCCAGACGCGCGAGCAGCACATCCGGCGCGAGAAGGCGACCTCGAACATCTGCACGGCGCAGGCGCTCAACGCGCTCGCCGGCGTGATCTACCTGAGCTGGCTCGGGCGGCGCGGGATCGTCGAGCTGGTCGAGCTGATGCTCCAGCGGACCGCGTACGCGCGCGACCGCCTCAAAGCGATCGACGGAATCACGCAAATCCACGACCGCCCCGTCGTTCGCGAGTTCGCGATAGCGCTCGACGCGCCCGTACAGCGCGTGATCGCGCGTTGCCAGGAGCAGGGGGTCAACCCGGGCTACGCGCTCGGACGCGACTACCCCGAGCATGAGAATGGGCTGCTGGTCGCGATCACCGAGCGGCGCACCAAGGCCGACATCGATCGGCTGGCCGACGTACTAAATGCCGCGATCGCCGCGGAACGCACGACCGGGACACCCAAGGCAAGGGCATGATCCGCGAGGCCGACGACACGCTGACGATCTACGAGCGCTCGAAGGCGGGCCGGCGGGCATTCGTGGCGCCGGCGACCGACGTGCCCGAGCGACCGCTCGACGAGCTGCTCCCCCCGGACGCCAGAAGAGCCAAACCAGCCCGCCTGCCCGAAGTCGCCGAGCCCGAGATCGTCCGCCACTACAACCGCCTGTCCAAACGGAACTTCGACCTGGACACCGGCTTCTACCCGCTCGGCTCGTGCACGATGAAGCACAACCCGAAGCTGCACGAGCGGGTCGCGGGACTGCCGGGCCACGCGCGGCTGCACCCGCTCCAGGATCCGCGCTACGCCCAGGGCGCGCTCGAGCTGATGTGGCGGCTACAGGACGCGCTCGGCGAGATCGCCGGGCTGCCCCATGTCTCGCTCCAGCCGAGCGCTGGGTCGCAGGGCGAGTTGGCCGGCGTGCTCCTGACCCGGGCGCTCCACGAGGACCGCGGCGAGCACCGGACCAAGGTGCTGACGCCAGACACTGCCCACGGCACGAACCCCGCGACGGTGACGATGGCCGGATACGAGGTGGTCAAGGTCGGGATCGACGCGCACGGCAACGTCGACCTCGACGACCTCCGGTCGAAGGCCGACGAGGACGTCGCCTGCCTGATGCTGACCAATCCCTCGACGCTCGGGTTGTTCGAGACGGGGATCGAGGAGATCGAGCGGATCGTTCACGGCGTGGGGGCGACGCTGTACTACGACGGCGCGAACCTGAACGCGATCATGGGCATAAGCCGCCCGGGCGACATGGGTTTCGACATCGTCCACTTCAACCTGCACAAGTCGTTCACCCAGCCCCATGGCGGCGGCGGTCCGGGCGCCGGCCCGGTGGCGGTGTCGGACGGGATCGAGCCGTACCTGCCGCGGCCACAGGTGGTCCGTCGCGAATCGACGACCAACGGGTCAAGCGCGTTCTACGACCTCGACTACGACCGGCCGAAGTCGATCGGGCGCCTGCGCGGCTTCCAGGGCAACTACGGGGTGTTCGTCCGCTCGTACGCGTACATCCGCTCGCTCGGGGCGCCGGGGTTGCTCGAAGCCTCGGAAACGGCGGTCCTGAACGCCAACTACCTCCTCGCCAAGCTGCGACAGGCGGGCGTCGCGGAGTACCTGCCGGTCGCCTACGACCGCCTGTGCATGCACGAGTTCGTCCTCTCCGGCGAGCCGATGCGCCATGAGTTGCACATCAAGACGCTTGACCTGGCCAAGCGGCTGCTCGACCACGGCGTCCATCCGCCGACGGTGTACTTCCCGCTGGTGGTCGAGGAGGCGCTGATGGTCGAGCCGACCGAGACCGAGACGAAGGAGACGCTCGACCACTTCGCCGAGATCGTGGCCGACATCCTCAAGGAGGCCGCCGAGGACCCGGAGATCGCGCGGTCAGCGCCGTACACGACGCCGGTCAGACGCCTCGACGAGGCGGGTGCCGCGCGCCACTCCGTCGTTCGCCAGGCGATGGACGGGGAGTAGCGCACACCGCATGCGTTTCGTCATGTTCGGCGCGGGGGCGATCGGCGGGGTGGTCGGCGCGAACCTGCACCAGTCCGGCCACGACGTCGCGCTGATCGCCCGCGGCGCCCACTACGAAGCGATCCGCTCCAACGGACTTACGCTCGAGACTCCGCGCCGAACCACGGTCCTCCAGATACCGGTGGCGGAGTCGCCGGGCGCGCTGCACTGGACCGGCGACGAGGTGGTGATGGTGGCGACGAAGAGCCAGGACACGGCCGCCGCGCTCGAGGCGCTCCGCGCCGCCGCGCCCGCGAGCACGCCGGTGCTGTGCCTCCAGAACGCGGTCGAGAACGAGCGGGTCGCGCTGCGGCTGTTCGCGAACGTCTACGGCGCGGTGGTGATGTCGCCGACCGCCCACCTCGAGCCGGGGATCGTCCAGTCCTACGGAACAAAGGGCACCGGAGTCATCGACGTCGGTTGTTACCCCGACGGCCTCGACGCGCTGTGCGAGGAGGTCGCTCAAGCTCTCGGCGAGTCCGATCTCAGCTCGGTGGCGCGTCCGGACATCATGCGCTTCAAGTACGCGAAGCTGCTCGCCAACCTCGGCAACGCCGTCGACGCGATCTGCGAGCCGGGGCCGGACGCCGCAGAGGTACTCGAGCTCGCGCAGGAGGAAGGCCGGGCCACGCTCAAGGCCGCCGACATCGAGTTCGTCGCCGAGGACGTCAACGACGTCCAGGCGCGCTGGGAGCAGCTGGACGTGCAGCCGATCGCCGGCCGCGAGCGCGCCGGCTCGTCGACCCGACAGAGCATCGCCCGCGGCGCCCCGAGCGTCGAGACCGACTACCTGAACGGCGAGGTCGCGCTGCTCGGTCGCCTGCACCGGGTGGCGACCCCGGTCAACGATGCCCTGTGCGAGTTCTCAGCGCGGCACGTGAGCGAGCGGCGCGCTCCCCAGACGCTGCCCGCCGGCGAGGTGCTGGCGCTCGCCCGGTCCGGACAGTACGCGGATGGATCAGTTCGTCGCTGACGGCGCCGCCGAGATCGCCGCGCGGGCCGCGCGCGAGCTCGAGGCGCTGGTGGCGGTGTCCTCGCCGTCGGGCGATGTCGAGGGAGCGGAGGAGGCGATCGCGCTGTGCGCCGCGTTCCTGCCGCCCCAGGCCGAGATCGAGCGGGTCCCGTGCTCGACTCCCGGGAGCGCCGACGACATGGTCGCGCGCATCGCCGGCAGCGGCTCACAAAGGCTGCTGCTGCTCGGCCACATCGACACGGTGATCGAGCACGCCTCGCACGCGCCGCTGCGGCGCGACGGCGACCGGCTGTACGGGCCCGGCACGGTCGACATGAAGGGCGGCGACGTGCTCGCGCTGGGGGTCGCGCGCGCGCTCGCGCCGCGCCCCGATCTATACGCCGAGGTGAGCGTGCTGCTCGTCACCGACGAGGAGTGGCGCCGGCACGAGTTCCGCCACATCGAGCGGTTCGCCGGCTACGACGCGTGCCTTTGCTTCGAGGGTGGCCAGATGACCTCGGATGGCGACGAGGCGGTCGTCGTCCAGCGCAAGGCGGCCGGAACCGTGCAGGTGGTCGCCACCGGTCGCGCGTCGCATTCGGGCAGCGCCCCCGACCGGGGGCGGAACGCGCTGCTGGCGCTCGCCGCTACCGCCATCGACGTTGCCAAGCATCACGACCCGGCCGGCGCCGAGCGGCTCAGCGTCGTCCCGACCGTGATGCGGTCGGGCGACGCGTTCAACGTGGTGCCCGCCGACGGCGAGCTGCTGTTCGACATGCGCGCCGACCGGAGCGAGGCGTTCGACGCGGTTTGCGCGGCGGTGCCCGACGAGCTCGACGACGTCGGCCTCGAGACGAAGATGCTCCGGATCTGGCCGGGGATGGACTCCCGCGAGGCGACGCGCGGGCTGCTCGAGCGCGCCGGCGCGAGGATCGAGCGCCCGATCATCGGCTGCCCCCGCGGTGGGGCCAGCGACGCCAGCCACTTCGCGCCGCACATCCCGCTGACCGTCGACGGGCTCGGCCCTCGCGGCGGCGGCGCCCACACCCCCGAGGAGTTCGTCCACGCCCCGTCGCTGCGCTCGCGCGCCGAGGTGGCGCTGGCGGTCGCGGTCGCCGTGCTCGATACGTAGCGAGACCGTCGCCGCGCTCGGTTCTTAGCGAGAGCTTCACTGCCCGTGCTGAGCACCTGCGATCCTTTGGTGGCATGAGCACGACGGTTCCAAGCCAGCGGCCCCGTCCCCCGGTTCGTCGAGGTCAAACGCAGCTGGAAGGGGTCGCGGTGCTGGCTGGGGTCGTCGTGCTCATGTGGTTCATCGAACTCATCAACACGCTCGACTCGAACCGTCTCGACAGCGACGGCATCCTCCCCCGGAGCATCGATCACATCTGGGGCGTCTTCACCGCGCCGTTCATCCACGCGAGCTGGCAGCACCTGATCGCGAACACGGTTCCGTTCGTGTTCATGGGGCTGATCATCGCGCTCCAGGGAGCCAAGCGGTTCGCGCTGGTGACGCTGATCGTGATCGTCGTCGGCGGGATCGGGACGTGGCTGGTCTCTCCGGCCCACACCTCGAGCGGGTATCCGATCTACACGATCGGCGCGAGCGGCGTCGTGTTCGGATACGCCACGTACCTGTTCACGCGGGGGTTCTTCAACCGGAACATCCTCGAGCTTCTGATCGGCCTCGTCGTCGGCGTGATCTGGGGCGGCGCGCTGTATTCGAGCGTCGTGCCGCACACCGGCGTCTCGTGGCAAGGCCACGTGTGCGGGGCGGTCGGCGGGGTCGTGGCCGCCTACGTGCTTCGCAACGACCGTCCTCGAGCCTCGGCGCCAGGCAAGGCGGGCAAGCCGGGAACGCCACAGTCGTCCCTGGACCGCCTGCTCGCCGATCCGTAGCCGCCGCGTCGCGCGCACTCTGGGTAGCCTGAGACGGCGATGAGGATCTTCTCGGGCATCCAGCCGACCGGGCGCAAGCACCTCGGCAATTACATCGGCGCGATCGAGCAGTGGGTCGCCGGCCAGGATCGCGGCGAGGGGATCTATTGCCTCGTCGATCTGCACGCGATCACGGTCGCGTACGAGCCCGCCGCGTTGCGCGAGGCGGTCTACGACACCGGGGCGATGCTGCTCGCGGCGGGCCTCGACCCGGACCGGTGCATCTTCTTCCGCCAGAGCGACGTCCAGGAGCACCCAGAGCTGTGCTGGCTGCTCTCGAGCGTCACGTCGTTCGGCGAGCTCAACCGCATGACCCAGTTCAAGGACAAGGCCGGCTCACAGCGCGACCTCGTGTCCGGTGGCCTGTTCTTCTACCCGGTCCTCCAGGCGGCCGACGTGCTCGCCTACCGCGCGAACGAGGTGCCGGTCGGAGAGGATCAGCGCCAGCACGTCGAGTTGATGCGCGACGTCGCCGAGCGGTTCAACGCCCGCTTCGGCGAAACGCTCGTCGTGCCCGAACTCCGCCTGCCCGAGGTCGGCGCCCGGATCATGGACCTCCAGGTACCCGACAAGAAGATGTCGACGACCGGCGGCAGTCCCCAGGGCACCGTGCTCGTGCTCGACGAGCCCGACACGATCCTCAAGAAGTTTCGCTCCGCGGTGACCGATTCGGGGACCGAGGTCGTCCGAGCCCCCGACAAGCCTGGGATCACCAACCTGATCGAGATCCTCGCGGCGGTCCGGGGCACCGCGCCCGAGCAGATCGAACAGACGTTCGATGGGTCGGGCTACGGCGCGTTCAAACAGGCGGTCGGCGAGGCCGTAGTCGAGTACCTCGCGCCCGTTCGTGAGCGCTACCAGGAGCTCCGCGCCGACGAGCCGGCGCTCGAGCGGATCCTCGGCGAGGGCGCTGAGAAGGCCCACGCAATCGCCGCGGACACGGTGCTCGACGTCCGCCAGGCCATGGGCGTCGGACCGGTCCGCCCCCGCCGGTAGCCTGCCGAAGCGATGCGGATCGCCGATCTCGAGCTGGACCTCGACGTCTTCGCCGGGCCGTTCGATCTCCTGCTCACGCTTATCCTGCGCGAGGAGATCGATCTGCTCGAGGTCGACCTCGCCGAGGTCGTGATCGCCTACATCGACCATCTCGAGAGCCGCGGCGAGCTAGAGCTCGAGGCCGCCACCGAGTTCCTCGTGCTGATCGCGGCGCTGCTCGAGCTGAAGTCGCGGCTGCTGCTGCCCGGCGAGGACATCCAGGAGCTGATCGAGCTCGATCCCGGCGAGGCCGCCGAGGAGCTGCTCGCGCGGCTGCTCGATGCGCACCGTTACCGGGGCGCGTCCGCGCACCTGCGCGAGCTGCTCGAGGCGCAGGAGGGCCGCCGCTTCCGCTCGGCGCCACTGCCGCCGTCCCTGCGGCGGGCCTCGATGGCCGAGGCCAACGCGGTCTACGACCCGGCGACCTTGGCGGCGGCGATCGGTGGGCTGCTCGAGCTCCCCGAGCCCGTCGATATCGGCCACATGGTCGGATCGCGCGTCACCGTGGCGGAACGACTCACGCACCTGCGCGCGCTGCTGCGGCGCGGCAGCTTCTCGTTTGACGAGGCGGTTATGCAGGCCGACCGGGTGACGATCGCTGTGACCCTCTATGCGGTGCTCGAGCTCCACAAGCAGGGCGAGCTCACCTGGACCCAGGAGGAGCCATTCGGCGAGATCACGATCGCCGCGAACGGGATGCGGTCTGCGAATGGCGTGACCGGGGTCCACCCGGCCGAGAGGCTCACCGCATGAGCCTGTCGCTCGAGAGCACGATCGAGGCGCTCCTGTTCCTAAGCCCGGAGCCGGTCCAGGCCGACGCGATCGCCGACGCTACCGGCGCGGAGTTGCACGAGGTCGTCTCGGCGCTCGAGCGGCTGCGTGAGCACTACGAGTTCGAGCGACGCGGGCTCGTGCTCCGCGAGCTTGCCGGCGGCTGGGCGCTGTCGACACACCCCGGCGCCGAGCCCGCCGCGCGCCGTTTGCTGGCGAAGCCGCGCACCCCTGTGCTCACGCCGGCCCAGGCCGAGACGCTCGCGATCGTCGCGTATCTACAGCCCGTCTCCCGGCCGGAGATCGCCCGGATCAGGGGGGTCAACGCCGAGTCGGCCGCGTCCACGCTGCTCGAGCGCGGGCTCGTCGAGGAGGCCGGCCGCTCGCAGTTCGGGGCGGTCCTGTACCGGACCACCGACCTGTTCCTGAGGCTGTTCGGTCTGAACGCGCTCGACGAGCTTCCGGGGATCGACGCGTTCGATCCGTCGCCCGAGCTCGAGGCCGAGCTGCGCGAGCGGCTGCTCCAAGCCGGCGAGGCCCGCGCCGCCGGCGCCTGAAGCTCCCCGGCGTTCCGGTCCAGGCCGGCTAATTCACCGCGACCGTTGCGCGCGCCGCCAGCTGACCGCACGCCGCGTCGATGTCGCGACCGCGCGTGAGGCGGACGGTCGCGTCGAGGCCGCGTCGCTCGAGCTCGTCGCGGAACGCGGCGATCGCCTTCGGGCTCGAGCCGGTGTACGCCGAGCCGGTCGGGTTGTACGGGATCAGGTTCACCTTGAACAGGCGCGGGTCGAGTGTGTCCGCGAGCTGCGCCGCCTGCGCGAACGCGTCGTTGACGCCGGCGAGCATCACGTACTCGACGAACACCTTGCGGCGCTTGCGCTCGTAGTAGGCCTCGCACGCCGCGATCACTTCCGCGAGCGGGTAGCGCTCGTTAACCGGCATCAGCTCGGTTCGGAGCGTCTCGTCGGCAGCGTGGAGCGAGAGCGCGAGGCGGATCGGCATCGGGGTTGCGGCGAGGCGCTCGATCCCCGGGATCCAGCCGATGGTCGAGATCGCGGTGCGGCGGTGCCCGATCCCGATCTCGGGCAGGCGCTCGCACGCGGCCAGCACGTTGTCGAGGTTCATCATCGGCTCGCCCATGCCCATGAACACCGCGTGGTCGACCTCGGTCAACCGGCGGAAGTAGAGCGCCTGGTCGAGGATCTCCGACGCGGTCAGGTTGCGCCCGAACTTCATCTGACCGGTGGCGCAGAACGTGCACGTCAGCGGGCACCCCGACTGCGAGGACAGGCAGAGCGAGCGCCGGCCGTCGCGATAGCGCATCAGCACCGCCTCGACCGGACGGCCGTCGGCGGTCGAGAACAGCGCCTTCACGGTCCCGTCGCTCGCGTGCGCCTCGCGCTCCACCGACAGGCAGCTGAACGGCACCGCGTCGGCGAGCGTCTCACGCAGGCCGAGCGGAAGGTCGGACATGTCCGCGAACCCGGTCGCGCCTCGCGCCGCCCAGCGCCACACCTGGCCTGAGCGGTACCGCGGCTCGCCTAGCTCGGACAGCGTCGATTCCAGCAAGTTCAGATCCACGCTGTCTATGGTGGCACCAACGTGCGACTCGCCAAGTACCTGGCCACCTCCGGCGTCGCGTCGCGGCGCGCTTCCGAGCCTCTGATCAGGGCCGGGCGTGTGACGCTGAACGGCCAGACCGTGACCGATCCGGCTCGCGACGTGGGGCCGAACGATGCGGTGACGGTCGAAGGCAAGCCCGTGGCCCACGGCCACATCGAGCGGGTCGTGTACGCGCTGAACAAGCCCGCGGGCGTCGTCTCGACCGCGCGCGATCCCCAGGGCCGTCCGACCGTCGTCACGATGGTGCCGCAGACCGAGCGCCTGTATCCGGTGGGACGGCTCGACATCGACACCACCGGGCTGATCCTGCTGACCAACGAGGGTGATCTGGCGCACCGGCTGACCCATCCGAGCTTCGAGGTTGCCAAGACGTATCGTGCGATCGTCGGGGGGCCGCCGGTGCGCGAGCCCGAGCTGCAAGCGCTGCGCGACGGCGTCGTCCTCGACGACGGGCGGACCGCGCCGGCCCAGGTCCGGCGCGTGTCGGCGGACACGCTCGAGATCACGATTCACGAGGGCCGCAAGCGCCAGGTGAAGCGGATGTGCGAGGCCGTCGGACACCCGGTGAAGCGCCTCGAGCGCGTCGCGTTTGGTCCGCTCCAGCTCGGCGACCTGCCACGCGGTCGGTGGCGCAAGTTGACCGTCGGCGAGGTGGAGGCGCTAACGGCCGCTACTTCTGAAGGATCAGCTCGTCGCCAGAGAGGTGCGTTGCGGTCAATGCCCGCGCGACCTCCGCCGGCGTGACCGGAACCGGCCGAGAAGCCACCATCCGGATCACCGTGAACTGAAGGACGTGCTGCTCCGACACCGCGTGGAAGCCGGCGATCGGGTAGGACGCTCTGCACCCGCGACGGCCACAGGTTGCATGCCGAGCCCCACCAGCAGAAGCCGGCGCTCGCGGGCGAAGTGAACGAGACCACGTCGAACTCGCGGACGCGCATCGGCGCACCGCCGCGCCAGAACTTCAAGCCCGGCACGTACAGCGACAGCGGCAACAGATCGCGGTAGTGCTGGACGAGGATTGCGCGCCCGCCCGCCGGCGCATGGGTGCCGAGCGCCCGGGCCACCACGCGCCAGTCCGGCCGCTCGTAGTTGCGATCGAACGCCACGCCCAACGCCGTGGTCACGCCCATGACGCACAGCACGACAGCGGCGACGACACCCACCCCACGAGGGCGCGGCACGGCCAGCCCGCCGGCGACGAGCAGCGCGCACGCCGTCCAGATCGCGAGCATGTTGCGCGTCAGCAGGTCGTCGAACCCGACCGCTACCAGCAGCAGGCTGAGCACGAACCCGGCGAGCGCGAGTCCACCGGCCACCAACGCTCCCGCCCGGACGGACCGCGAGGACCGCAAAGCCAACAGCACGAGTGCCAATACGACCACCGCGATCGCCACCGGCTCGAACACGCCGTGCGCCGGCCCCTCGAACCCGCTCGAGAACTGGGGCACGATCTCGCCGAGCCGCCGCCAGAAAGGCGAGTTCGCGATCCAGTTGCCCCGACCGGTGCCGTGCTGGCTGATCGCAAGCGGGATCAGGCCGAGCCCGCACACGCCGACCACTGCGAACGCGATCTGCACTCTGTCGACTCGAGCGGTGGATCCAGAGCAGCCAGAGCGCCTCGGGCACGACCGCCAGGACCGCGTAGTAATGAGTCGCGAGGGCGAACGCCGATGCGAGGACCCACGCCGCCAAAACCCGCGGCGTCGGCGAAGCACGCGCGTAGGCAAACGCCATCAGCGACACGCCCGTAAGGAGCGCGAGCATCTCGTACGAGCGCGCCTCCTGCGAGTACCAGATCAGCAGCGGGCTGCACGTGGCGAACGCCGCCGCGATCACGCCCGCGCGCCGGGAGATCAGCTTCGCGCCGGCGGCGTACACGACCGGAACCAACACCACGCCGCACACCGCCGACAGCGTCCGGAGCCCCGTCTCCGAGTACCCGAACACGCGCGCCCACACCCACGCCACGCAGTAGTAGAGCGGGGGAGTGGACTCAGTCTGCGGGATCAGCCCGAGCATCTTCCCCGGCGAGAAATGGACGAGCAGAGCGGTGTTGCCCTCGTCGAACCAGAACCCCTGATGACCGAGCCGGTAGAAGCGCAGAACGGCCGCGAGCAGCGTCAGCGCGCCGACCGCGAGCACGGCCGGATCGGCGAGCAGCGCGCGGGTGCGCGAGGCGTGCGCACGCGCCGCGGGGCGGCGAAGAACCGGTGCCGCCGTGCCGACGCTCACGCCGGGGATGTTAAGGTCAATGACTGACGCGGTCCCGTACGGTTCGCGCTTAACAAGATTTCAACCCGCGCAGCGGGCACCTCGCCACCCCACAGGGCAACATCTCTCTGAGTCATGCGACAGGAGTCCGGCCACATCGACGGCTCACCGGTACTCGCGTCTAACGCGAGCGGCTCTCCAGCGCTCGCGCCGAGCGCGGCCGGAGCCGCGTCCGCGAGCGTGGACGGCGCGGTAACGCTGCCGGGCATTGGCCGGCTGCGCAAGCCGGCGGCGCTACGGGTCCCGCGCGCGCTCTACGAGGCCAGAGCCGGAAAGATCGCGCTGGCGACGATCGTCGGCGGGATCTTCGTGATGGTGCTCTACTCGACCCACGGCCCGACGATCCTGGTGCCGCGCTCGAGCGTGATCTTCGCGCCCTGGGAAGCCGGGCCGCTGCGGTTCGTGCTCAGCGGCCTGCACGTGGGCACGACCGTCACCAACTACTCACTGAGCGCGCTCATCCTGGCGCTGCTCGGGGCGTACGCGGTCGCGCTGCTGGCAATTCGAACGCTGTCGACGCGGATGATCGCGATCACGATCATCGCCGCGAACCTGCTCCTGATGCTGGCGCCGCCGTTCCAGCTCACCGACATGGGCAACTACCTCGGCTATGCGCGGCTCGGCGGTCTCCACGGGCTAAACCCGTACACGCACGTGATCGGCCAGGAGATGCACGATCCGATCTACCACTTCGCGACGTGGAACAACCTGCACAGCCCGTACGGCGAGTTGTTCACCGCACTCAGCTATCCGCTGGCGTTCCTGCCGATCCCCGTCGCCTACTGGATCGTCAAGGTCGTCACGGTCCTGCTGAGCCTGACGTTCATCGGGATCGTCTGCTGGTGCGCGAAGCGTCTCGGCCGCGATCCGCGCTACGCCGCGGTGCTCGTCGGGCTCAACCCGATCTATCTCGTGTACGCGGTCGGCGGCTTCCACAACGACTTCTTCATGCTGGTCCCGCTGATCGCGTCGATCGCATTCCTGCTCGCGCGCCGCGACAAGGCGGCGGGCGCGATGCTGGTGATCGCGGTCGCGGTCAAGTTCAGCGCGGTGCTGCTGCTGCCGTTCCTGCTGGTGGCGGCGCGCCCGACACGGCGCCGGCTCCAGGTGATCTACGGCTGCATCCTCGCGGGGGTCCCGCTGCTGATCATGAGCCTGCTCCTGTTCGGCCTCTCGATCCCGAACCTGTCTCAGCAGGGCAGCCTGCTCACGCCGTTCAGCTTCCCGAATCTGTTCGGCTACCTGATCGGCGTCGGCGGCGGCACCTCGGGCATCCTGCGGCTCGCGGACCTGGCGCTGGTCGTGGTCGTCCTGCTGCTCCTTCGCCAACGGGGAGACTGGCTCTCACGGGCGGGCTGGGCGACGTTCGCGCTGATCGCGAGCCTCGGCTGGGTAATGCCGTGGTACGTGATCTGGCTGCTGCCGTTGGCGGCGCTCGGAACCAGCGTGCGCTTGCGGCGCGTCGCGGTGGGGTTGACCGTGTTCCTCGTGCTGGTGTTCCTGCCGTCGTCGGGCAAGTTCTGGAACCTCGTCGACTTCAACCCGCTGAGCGGCTCGGCCGGCCAGGCCTCGTCCTCGCTTCAGGCCAAGCTGTCGTGGTACTCGCCGGAGACGTCGCAGGCGGTTCAGTCGCAGCCGTAGCCGCGTCAGCGCCGAATCACTCCCGCAACTGCATCAGGCACTCTCGCTGACCACGGCGCTAAGTTAAGGACCTTCATACCGCGGGTTGGCCGGCTCGCGGTGTTTATGGCTGTGGTTCGCCGGAACGCCCCAGCGTCGCGTCCGGCGTGAGCCAAATCCCCAGTCCGTCGCCGGGTTTATGCAGTGATTATTAGAATCGTGTTAGCTTCGCGCGCCAATGCGCCTTGAAATCGAGTTGGTCGACGGCGGCCGGGGCGGCCCGGCGCCCGACCTGCCCCCGGTTCGGATCTCCCCTCGCCGCCGCCGCCTCGATCACTTCGAGTGGTGGGTGCTGCTCGCGTTCGCGGCCGTTTCGATGTGGGTTCTGGCGCTCGACGTGTGGCGCGTCGTGTTCGACGGCCGCGTCTGGACCGGTACCGACGGCGTGTACATCGTCGACCAGATGCAGTACCTCGCCTGGATCGAGGACGCCTCCAAGCACGTGCTGGCGTCCAACCTGTTCGTGCTGCGCAACACGCCGGGGGACTACTTCAATCCGGCGGTAGTCGTGTCCGGAGGGCTGACCGCGCTCGGGATGGCACCGTGGCTGTCGCTGCTGCTGTGGAAGCCGGTCGCCGTGATCGGGTTCTTCTTCGCCGTGCGGGGGTTCGTTTGGCGCCAGCTGGGTGGGCTGTGGCCGCGCCGCGCGGCGCTCGTGCTCGCCCTGTTCTTCGGATCGTTCACGAACGTGTACGGGAGCTTCAGCGTCCTCGGCGACCTGTTCCCCGGCTTCCTGACCTGGGGGTACGTGTTCAGCGTGCTGGGGCTCGCCGCGATGGTGGGGGCGCTCGTCGCGCACCATGACTCCCGGCTGAACGGCCGCCGAATATGGCTGGCGGGGCTGCTCGGCGGGCTTGCCAGCCTGCTGCACCCGTGGAACGGCGAGCTGCTGGTCGCGATGGTGATCGCGGCCGAGGGCGTGATGGCGATCGGCCGCCGGTACGAACGTGCCCACGTCAAGCTCACGATCGCCACGGTCGCCGGCACGGGGATCCCGCTCGTGTACTACGCGATCCTCGGCAAGACCGACCTCAGCTGGAAGCTCGCCCAGGTGGCAAGCAAGCACGCGTGGTCGTTCTGGTCGATCACGATCGCGATCGTGCCACTGCTCGTCCCCGCGGCCGTCGCGTACACGAGGCGCCCGACGACGTTCCTGGCCGCGGCCGCGCGGACATGGCCCCTGGCAGCGTTCGCGATCTTCATGCTGTCCGGGACGAGCCTCGGCGCCACGCCCCTGCACTCCTTCCAGGGGATCACGATCCCGCTCGCGGTGCTCGCCGTCGAGGGTTTGCAAATCATCGGTTGGTCCCGCATCCGGCGCCCGCTGCTCGCCGGCGCAGTCCTCGTCGCGCTGTTCACGATCCCGACCACGTACGAGGAGCTGAAGATCGCGCACGGCCTGGCCGCGCCGACGGCGAACAACGCGAATTTCATCACGAGCGATGCGAGCGCGACGCCCTCGACTACCTGGCGAACCTCAAGCAGCCGGGAAGCGTGATGACGCGCAGCTATCTTGGCGCCGCCGTGCCGGGTAAAACTGGGAGACGCACGTACGTCGGCGATTGCTTGTGGTCGGAGCCGGGCTGCCTCAGCCTCACCTACAACGCGCAGTGGCTGTTCCGTGGGAACCGCGACCCCGGCAGCGGCACAGAGCTTCGTACTTGAGCAGCGGCGTCCGGTTCGTGCTCGCCGACTGCCAGACCACCGCAGACCTGCCGAAGCTGCTCGGCCCGATCATCCGCTCGGCGCACGGATTTGGATGCGCGGCGGTGTATGAGGTCGAGTAGCCGCCGCTTGGCAAGGCACGGACGCTGGCAGCTGAGGACCAGAGAACTGGCGCGCCGGTCGGCTGCGGCTGCGCGCCGTCGCCGTCGCCTCGGTGCTGATCGGGCTGTCGCTGGCGGGGTGCGGCGGCGCCGTGTCCGCGGCGACGCCAACAGTCAGCGTGTTCCCGATCCCGGGCGCCCGCGTCGCGTCGCCCCAGACACAGATCGCGTTTCGCGGCGTGCCGATCGACCAGGTAGGCAAAGTGGCCGTGACGGGCTCCCGCAGCGGCGTCCACACCGGGCGGTTTGAATCGGACTCCGATCACGATGGCGGGAGCTTCCTGCCCGCGAAGCCGTTCGTCCCCGGCGAGGTGGTCACGGTCCGGACCACCCTCAGCATCCTCGGCGCCAAGACCCCGGGAACGTTCCACTTCACGGTCGCCACACCGTCGGGGTCGATTCCGGCGATGCCGCTGCTGCCGGCGGCGCGGGTCCCGGGAGACGAGCTCACGTTCCACTCGCAGCCGGGTCTGACGCCGGCCTCGGTCGAGATCACGAAGGACGATCCCGACCCCGGGCCCGACGGCGACGACATCTTCCTCACGCCGCAGCAGGGGCCGACGCAGAACGGCGTGATGATCCTCAATCAAGCAGGGCACGCTGCTGTGGTTCCAGCCAGTGCCCCAGGGGGATATGGCGGCCGACCTCCAAGTCCAGCGCTACGAGGGCCAGCACGTGCTGACCTGGTGGCAGGGCTATTCGGGGGCCGGCGTCGGCGCCGGTGAGGACGTGATCGAGAACTCCTCATACCGCCAGATCGCCGTTGTGCACGCCGCCAACGGGCTGAGCGCCGACCTCCACGAGTTCCGGCTGACGCCGCAGGGCACCGCGCTGATCACCGCGTATTACCCGGTGTACTGGAACGCGACCGCCCTGGACATGTCGTCCCGCCAGATCGTGCTCGACTCGGTGGTCCAGGAGGTCGACATCAAGACCGGGTTGCTGCTGTTCGAATGGGACAGCCTCGATCACGTCCCGCTGACCGACACGTACGAGACTGCCGTGAAATCCGGGGGCTCGCCGTTCGACTATTTCCACATCAACTCGGTCCAGCTCGAGCAGAACGGCAATCTGTTCATCTCGGCGCGCAACACATGGGCCGCGTACGAGGTCGACCACCAGAGCGGACAGGTGGCCTGGACGCTCGGCGGCAGGAACTCGACCTACAAGCTCGGGTCCGGAGTCCAGTTCGCTTTCCAGCACGACGTACGTCTGCACACCGACGCAGACCCGACCGTGACCATATTCGACGACGGCGGAGGCCCGCCGAGGGCCCACACCGAGTCGCGCGCGATTACCGTCCACCTGGACAGCAAGACCAGGACCGCGACGCTCCAGACCGAGGATCTGCACTCGCCGGCGCTGGCGGCGAGCTTCGAGGGGAACGTCCAGGAACTACCGGGCGGCGACGACTTCGTCGGCTGGGGACAGCAGCCCTACTTCACCGAGTTCAACTCGCACGGCCAGATCGACTTCGACGGGCGGTTCGTGGGCAACAACTCGAGCTATCGCGCCTACCGTTTCCCCTGGGTCGGGACGCCGACCACCCTGCCCTCAGTGAGCGCGTCGACGGCCGGCACGAGCACCAACGTGTACGTGAGCTGGAACGGCGCCACCCAGGTGAGCTCGTGGCGCGTGCTCGCCGGCGCCAGCCCGACCTCGCTGTCGGCAGTGACGACCGCGGCCAAGCAGGGGTTCGAGAGCCAGGTGACGATCCCGGCCGAGCCCTATGTCGCGGTCCAGGCGCTCGACAGCGCCGGCCGCGCGCTCGCGACCTCTTCGGTCGTGCACGCCACACCTGGTAGCTGACACACTGCCGCGGTCATGCGTCTATTCGCGCTCCGCGGCGCCAACACCGTCCCGGCCAATGAGGCCGACGCGATTCTCGGCGCCACCGACGAGTTGATGCGCGAGTTGATGGGGCGAAACGCGCTCGAGGCGGACGCGATGGTCAGCTGCATCTTCACGCTGACCGATGACCTCGACGCGGAGTTCCCCGCGGTGGCGGCGCGCGCGCTCGGCCTGAGCCGGGTTCCGCTGCTGTGCGCGCGCGAGGTGCCGGTGCCGGGCTCG
This sequence comes from uncultured Solirubrobacterales bacterium, assembly GCA_963755525.1. Classification (GTDB taxonomy): domain Bacteria; phylum Actinomycetota; class Thermoleophilia; order Solirubrobacterales; family Solirubrobacteraceae; genus Palsa-465. Next base: position 224,866 of record CAVWKC010000031.1, read on the forward strand.
CTGCCGCGCGTGATCCGGGTGATGGTCCACTACTACGCGGCCGACGATCACGAGCCGCGCCACGTGTATCTCGGCGAGGCGCGCGTGCTGAGAGCGGATCTCGAATCCGCGCAGTGATTGGGGGCTGCGCTTGCGCGCAGCGTCCGTGGGGCCGTTCCGCCGGGCGTCCGTGCCCGGCGGGCGCGCACCCTTGAATGGCTGAGAGCCAGTGGATGGAAACGGCGGGCGGCTGAGGGTGGGTGCAGTTGGTCCTCCGGGGCCGGGTTGCGACGCGCGGGGCATGCATGGCTCGCCAACGGTGCCGATCCGGCGAGGCCGTGGCGTGTGGCGCACGCCCCACATGCGTGACACGCCACGGCCGAGCGGGATCGCGCTCAATTGTCGTGTCACGCATGCTCTGCGAACCCGCCGCGCTCCCGACGGGAGCCCCACCCGCCCTCCAGATGCCCGCCGTCGGACCCAATCCGCGAGGCGACACGGACGCACACAGAAATCAAAGACTAAGGCCGCCGGGCACGGACGCCCTGCGGAACGGCATTGCGGCGACGGCCCGCTCGGCATCCTTGCCTCGCCTAACGGGCCTGACGCAATTTCATCCGGGGACGCCGAGCGCAGCGAGGCCAATAGATAGCCTTCGCTGCTCAATGCCGATCGAATTCGCAAAGCGCGTCCGCCGGATGCCGGTCTATCCGCTCGCCGCGGGCTACGACCTCGGCGCGGACATCGCGATGCTCGCCTCGAACGAGTGCTGCTTCGCACCGCTCCCGGAGGTGGTCGAGGCGGCGAGTCGCGTGCTCGGCGGGGTCAACCGCTATCCGGACCCGTCGTATCAGCCGCTCCGGCGCGCGCTCGCGGATCGGTACGGGATCCCGCCGCAGCGGATCGCGCTCGGCAACGGCTCGTGCGACATCCTGCTTGCCGCCGGCGAGGCGCTGCTCGAGCCGGGCGCCGAGGTCGTGTACGCGTGGCCGGCGTTCAGCGTCTATCCCCACCTCGCGGCCGCGTCGGGCGCGCGGGCGATCCAGGTGCCGCTCGACGACGAGGACCGCCACGACCTCGACGCGATCGCCACCGAGGTGACGGTCGCGACGCGGCTCGTGCTGATCTGCAACCCCAACAACCCGACGTCGACCGCGGTCGGGCTCGAGGAGATCGACGCGTTCATGCGGCGGATCCCGAGCCACGTGGCCGTGGTCCTCGACGAGGCGTACTGCGAGTTCTCGCTGACGCTCGGCGACACCTACGCGTCGCTCGATTTGCTGCGCAAGTACCCGAACCTGGTCCTGCTGCGGACGTTCTCGAAGGTCTACGGGCTCGCCGGGCTGCGGGTCGGGTACGCGCTGTGCGGCGCCGAAGACTTCCGCATCGCGGTCGATCAGGTCCGCCAGCCGTTCTACCTGAACGCCGCCGCGCAGGCGGCCGCGGTCGAGGCGCTCCGCCACCAGGACGCGGTCGAGCAGCGCGTGACCGAGACGATCGCGGGGCGGCTGGAGATGGAGGACGCGGTGCGGGGGCTCGGGCTGTGGGTGGCGCAGTCCGACGCGAACTTCATCTGGCTGCACCTTCCCGAGACGGTGGAGGAGGCGGACGTGGTGTCCGGGTCTTCGAGACCTGGGGTGTCCTCGTCCGCGCCGGCGCCGCGCTCGGCCGGGAGCGGTCGCTCCGCGTGACGGTGGGGACTCAGTCCGAGAACGATCGCTTCGCCGACGCTCTGTCACTGGTCCTCTCGTAGGCGTGCTCGATTTCCCACGTATGTGACGTGGAAAATTGAGCAACGCTTGGCGGGACCGCGGGCGTGTGGTAGAAAACCCGGCGTGACCACCCGTAGCCGCACCGCCTATACCCCTCGCGGCTACGCGTACGCCTACGCCTACGCCTGGCGATTTAGCTAGGCGCCCGGCCCGCTCCCGTCGTTGCCCGTCCGCGCAGCCGGCGGGCCCCCTCAGAGGCCGAGCGCCGAAAAACCCCCCGGTCGGGTGAAACCCGTCCCGCTCGCTTTCGTACAGTTCACCAGGCACCAGAGAGGACCGAGAAATGATGATCGTGATGAAACCGACGGCCACGGAACAGGAGGTGCAGGCCGTCGTCGACCGAGTCCAGAGCGTCGGCGCCCGCGCCCATCTCAGTCGAGGCGACGAGCTGACCGTGATCGGCGCGATCGGCGACCGAGAACACGTGGCGCGGCTCGAGCTCGAGGGCGCGCCCGGGGTCGACCGCGTGGTCCCGATCTCGAAGCCGTACAAGCTGTCCTCGACCCAGTTCAAGCACGGCGAACGCACGGTGCTCGACATCGCCGGACGCAAGGTCGGCGGCAACAGCTTCGCGATGATCGCCGGGCCGTGCACGGTCGAGTCGCGCGAGCAGACGCTCGAGACCGCGCGCGCGGTCCGCGACGCCGGCGGGACGCTGTTCCGGGGCGGCGCGTACAAGCCGCGCACCTCGCCGTACGCGTTCCAGGGGCTCGGCCAGGAGGGGCTGCGGCTGCTCGCCGAGGCCAAGGCCGAGACTGGGCTGCCGATCGTCACCGAGCTGATGGACCAGCGCGACCTCGAGCAGGTGCTCGAGGTGGCCGACGTGATCCAGATCGGCGCGCGCAACATGCAGAACTACTCGCTGCTGGCCGAGGTCGGGCGCTCCGGCTGTCCGGTGCTGCTCAAGCGCGGCTTCTCCTCGACGCTCGAGGAGCTGCTGATGGCGGCGGAGTACGTCCTCAAAGAGGGCAACGAGGCCGTGATGCTGTGCGAGCGCGGGATCCGGACGTTCGAGACCGCGTACCGGTTCACGCTCGACCTGATGGCGGTGCCGGTGCTGAAAGAGCTCAGCCACCTGCCGGTGATCGTCGACCCGAGCCACGCCGCCGGCCGGCGCGACCTGGTGATGCCGCTGTCGCTGGCGGCGGCCGCGGCGGGCGCCGACGGCATCATCGTCGAGGTGCACCCCCATCCGGAACAGGCGATCTGCGATGGTCCGCAGCAGCTGTACGCGGACGACTTCGCCGACTACGTGGAGCGCGTCCAGGCCGCCGCGGCGGTCGCGGGGAAGGCGCTGGCCGCCGTCTAAGTGAGGATCGCGCTCGTCGGCGTCGGGCTGATCGGTGGCTCGATCGGACTCGCTGCGCGTGCGCGGCTCGACGCTTCGGTCGCGGGGTACGACCCCGACGGGGAGGCGCTGGAGTTAGCGCGCGAGCGCGGCGCGATCGACCGCGCCGCGGACAGCGTGTCCGGCGCGGTATCCGACGCCGAGGCGGTGTTCGTTGCGGCCCCGGTGGGCGTGCTGCCCGGCGCGGTCGCGGACGCGCTCAGCGCGGCGCCGCAGAACTGCGTGGTCAGCGACGTCGGCTCGACCAAGCGGGCGATCGTGGCCGCGCACGACGACGCGCGGTTCGTCGGGGGCCACCCGCTCGCCGGCGTTGAGACCTCGGGGGTCAGGCACGCGCGCGCAGACCTGTTCGACGGCGCCACCTGGTACCTGACGCCGCAGCCCACCACTTCCGGGATCCTGTACGAGCGCCTGCACCGGTTGCTGCACGGCCTCGGCGCGCGGCCGGTCGCGATCGAACCCGAGGCACACGACACGATCCTGGCCACGGTCTCGCACCTGCCCCACGTGCTCGCCAACGTACTCGTCGCCCAGGCCGCCCGCACGCTCGACTCCGGCTCGGACCCACCGCAGCGGCTGCCCGCCACCGGGCCTTCGTTTCGGGATGCCACCCGCGTGGCCGGCGCGCCGAGCGCGATCTGGACCGACATCTACATCTCGAACCGCGACGCGTTGGCGGCGCGGATCGACGACACGATCGCGCGTCTGACCGCAGTCCGCGACGCGCTCGCCGGCGCCGACGCGGCGGGGCTGACCGAGTGGAACGACGGCGCCGCCGATGACCGGCGCCGGCTGCTCGAGGCCCAGCTCGCCGGCGGACCGCTGTTCGAGTTGCGCGCGTCGGTCCCGAACCGCCCGGGGGTGGTGGCGCAACTCGCGCTCGAGCTCGGGCGCGCCGGGGTGAATATCACCGACATGGCGCTCTACCCTGCGCCCGACATGAGCGAGGGAGTGGTGGCACTGTGGATCGCCGGCGAACCGGAGGCGCGGCGCACCGAGGAGCTCGTCGGCAAGCTCGGCTTCCCGGTGGCGCGGGCATGAACATGCGGTTCGATCCGTCCGGACCGTTGCGGGGGCGCGTGAGGGTGCCGGCGGACAAGTCGATCTCCCACCGCGCGGCGCTGATCGGGGCGATGGCGTCGGAGCCGGTGCGGGTCCGGAATTACCTCGACGCCGCGGACACGCGCTCGACGCTCGCGGCGGTGACCCAACTCGGCGCGATCGTCGAGCGTCGCGACGACGGCGAGCTGGTGATCCGCGGGTGCGGCATGCGGAACGCGCTCCCGCAGCAACAGGCGATAGACGTCGGCAACGCCGGCACCCTGATGCGGCTGCTGCCGGGCTGGCTCGCCTTCCAGCAGGGCGCGAGCTTCGAGCTCGACGGCGACGACTCGATCCGCCGGCGTCCGGTCGACCGGATCGCCGAGCCGCTGGCGCGGATGGGCGCCCGGATCGAGGCGCGCGAGGGAAGGTTCCCGCCGTTCACCGTCCACGGCGCCCCGCTCAATGGGATCGACTACGAGCTCCCGGTCGCGAGCGGCCAGGTCAAGTCGTGCGTGCTGCTGGCGGGGCTCGTCACCGACGCGACCACCGTGATCGAGCCCGTCCCGACACGCGACCACACCGAGCGGATGCTCGCGGGAGCCGGCGCTCCGGTCGCGCGCTCTGGCGACGTTTCGGGCGGCGGCGGGTTCCGGACGACCGTGGGCAACACCGACGAGCTCGAACTCGATCTGGTCGAGGTTCCCGGCGACCAGTCCTCGGCGGCGTTCCTGATCGCCGCCGGGGTGCTGGTGAAGGGGTCACGGCTCGTGCTCGAGCGCGTCGGGGTCAACTGGACCCGCGCCGGGTTCCTGCGGATCCTCGAGCGGATGGGCGCGATCGTGCTCGCCGACGTCGAGCCGCCGGGAACGTTCCAGGCGCACGAGCCGATCGCCGACATCGACGTGACGCGGCGCGCCGATCGAGGCGACGACGGTCGAGGCCGACGAGGTGCCGCTTGCGATCGACGAGCTTCCATTGGTTGCGCTGCTCGGTTGCTTTGCCGACGGGGACACGTCGTCCGGGGAGCGGGCGAGCTGAGGGTCAAGGAATCCGACCGGATCGCGACCGTCGTCGAAGGGCTGCGCGGGTTGGGCGCGGTAATCGAAGCCTTGCCCGACGGTTTTGTCGTGACCGGGACCGGCGGGCTGCGCGGCGGGCGCCTGGATGCCCACGGCGACCACCGACTGGCGCTGCTCGGGGCGATCGCCGGTCTCGCGTCGGAGGAGGGGGTCGAGGTGGTCGGGATGGAGGCCGCAGAGGTGTCCTATCCGGGGTTCGCCGATGACGTGGCGGCGCTGGTGGGGTCGTGACGGTCGTGGCGGGGCTGGTGGGGTCGTGAGGGTCGTGGCGGGGCTGGTGGAGTCGTGACGGTCGTGGCCATCGACGGGCCCGCCGGCGCCGGCAAGTCGACGGTGGCGCGCGCCGTCGCCGACGCGCTCGGCTTCACCTATCTGAACACGGGCGCGATGTACCGAGCCGTAGCCCTGGCCGCGATCGAGCGCGGCGTGCCCGCCGCCTCGATCGCGCCGTCGCTCAAGATCGAGCCCGGCGAGCGGACGCTGCTCGACGGCCGCGACGTATCCGACGAGATCCGCACGCCGGCGGTGTCCGAGGCCGCTTCGCAGGTGGCGGCGGACCCCGAGGTACGCCGCGCGGTGGTCGCTGAGCAGCAGCGGCTCCTGTCCGCCGGCGACTGGGTGGCCGAGGGGCGCGACATCGGCACGGTCGTCAGGCCCGACGCCGAGGTCAAGGTGTTCCTGACCGCCGACCCGGCCGAGCGCGCCCGGCGGCGCGCGGCCGACCTGGGCGTCGACCCGGCGACGGTCCTCGCCGAGCAGACGATCCGCGACGAGCGCGACCGCACGCGCGAGCACTCGCCACTCGTTCCGGCCGAGGGCGCCGTGGAGATCGACACGACGGGGATGACATTCGCGGAGGTGGTCGGCGAGATCGCCGCACTCGTCCGCGACGCGACCGGGTGAGGATTCTCTTACCCCAGCGGTGGGCGGGGGTGGCGCTTTCGGCGCCGGGGTAGAACCCGCCCCATCCATCAATTGCCCTGGGCAGGGGCTGAAAACAGAGGGTCATCAAATGAGGAGTCGTTTGCTTCGCGGGGTCGGGGCGGCCGCGGTGGTCGCCGGGTTGTTCGGCGGCGGCGCGGTCGCGGCGTCGGCCAAGACGATTTTCATGCCGACGCTGCAGAAGGAAGTGCAGATGCAGCGCGCGTACTGGCAGCAGCACGTGTTCGCTCCGGTCGGGTCGCTGCAGCCGCCGGCGCCGCCTTGTCCTGAGAACGGCATGCTCCCGTCGCCGTTCTCGAACTGCGGCCTGCCCGAGTTCCCGGCGACGACGCTCCCCGTGCTCGGCAATATGTCCTATTACGGCGGTCACGTGCAGACCACGCCGAAGGAGTACCTGGTGTTCTGGGGCTGGGGCGAGCCCGGCGCGTTCCCGGCTAGCGACACGTGCTCGTCGGAGTACGATCGCCGAAGCCTCGATCACCGCGACGCTGGCATGCGACCCCGACGGCGCCGGCAAGTACATGTCCGACTGGGTGCAGCAGCTCGGCGGCACGCAGTGGGCGGGCGAGCAGACGCAGTACTACGAGACCGATTCGTCCGGGGCCCAGGAGCACATCACGAACCCGACCGACCAGCTTCATGGCATCTGGGTCGACGACACGAACGACGCGAGCACGCTCGCCGGGACGTCCTCGAGCAACCCGCCGGGTGCGACGAACACCTACACGGATCTGGCCGCGGAGGCGCAGCGAGCGGTCGCGCACTTCGGCATCACCGACCTGGCCAATAGCAACATCATCATCGCCCAGCCGCCGAACTTCAGCGATCCGAACGCGCTGTCGTCGGGCTACTGCGCGTTCCACGACTACACGCAGCCCGGGGTCGAGGGCGGCATCTACAACAACATCCAGCCCGGGATCGCGTGGACGAACATGCCGTACTCGCTCGCGATCAACTCGAGCGGCACTAACGAGTGCGGCGAGAACGCCGTCAACAGCGGGGCCGCCGGCAAGCTCGACGGTTTCTCGATCGTGCTCGGGCACGAGATCGAGGAGACGGTCACCGACCCGGGTGCCGAGGACGTGATCGGCAGCGGAACGAGCGCGCAGCAGATCGGCGGGTGGTACGACCCGCTCGACGCCAACGAGGACGGCGACAAGTGCGCCTGGGTCGGCGAGAACCTGCTCACGGCGCAGGGACCGCCGGAGCCGATCCCGGGCGCGATCGGCGACGTCACCGGCAACGGAGGCGGCACGTTCGCGGTCCAGTCGCTGTGGAGCAACGACTCCGCCGAGGGCGCCGGTTACTGCGCCGGCGCGGGAACGGACCTTCCGACCGGGTGACGCGTAGCTGACGGTTTTCGATCGCTGATTGGCGGACCCGGGGCACAAGCTACGCTCGGGTCCGCCATGAAGGTCGCGATCGTCGGTTATCCAAACGTCGGCAAGTCCTCGCTCGTCAACCGGCTCACCGAGTCGCGCGAGGCGGTCGTCCACGAACGCCCCGGCATCACCCGCGACCGCAAGGAGCTCCACACCGACTGGAACGGGCGGTCGTTGACCCTGATCGACACCGGCGGCGTCGACCTCGACGACCGCGCCGAGCTGGCGACGGCCGTCCACGAGCAGGTTCGCGCCGCGCTTGCCGACGCCGACGTCGCGGTAATCGTCGTCGATGCGCGCGCGGGGCTGCGGCCAGGGGACTTCGAGGTCGCGGATCTTTTGCGCCGAGGTTCGATACCCGTGATCGTGGCCGCGAACAAGATCGACAGCGCCCGCGAGATATCCGCTCGTCGGCCGAGTTCCACAAGCTCGGCCTCGGCGAACCGATCGCGGTTTCGGCGGCGCAGGGGCTCGGCACCGGTGACCTGCTCGACCGGATCGTCTCGGTCGGCCCGGATTCCGAGGATGCGGACGGGGCGGAGGCGGACGGTGTGGTCCGGCTCGCGGTGATCGGGCGCCCGAACGTCGGCAAGTCCTCGCTAGTCAACCGGTTCGCCGGCGCCGAGCGGGTGATCGTCTCGCCGGTGGCGGGCACGACGCGCGACGCGATCGATCTGCCGGTTGAGTTCGAGGGGCGCTCGCTGATCCTGGTCGATACCGCGGGACTGCGGCGCCAGGCCAAGGTGGGGGAGTCGATCGAGTACTACACGTCACTGCGCTCGCGGCGCGCGGCCGAGCGGGCCGACGTCGCGCTCGTCGTGTGCGACGCGACCGACGGCATCACCGCGCAGGACCTGCGCGTGGCGGAGCTGGCGATGCGGAGCGGCTGCGCGACCGCGCTCGTGCTCAACAAGTGGGACATCGCCGGCGAGGTCGACCTCGATTACGAGCGTGCTCGCGCCCAGAAGAAGCTCCGCCTGCGCCCGCGAGTGCTGACCGCGAGCGCGAAGACCGGCCGCAACATCGAACGGCTGCTGGTCGAGGCGGTCGCGCTCGCCGACCGCCGCGCCGCCCGGATCCCGACGCCGCAGCTCAACCGCTTCCTGTCCGACGTCGTCACCGCCCGGCAGCCGCCGGCGGGTGGGCCGCAGCACAGCGGGCACCGGCTCAAGCTCATATACATGACCCAGACGGACGAGCGACCGCCGCGGTTCTCGATCCAGGTCAACTCGCGCGCGAGGGTCACGCGCGACTACGCCTACTTCATCGAGAACCGGCTCCGCGAGCGCTATCACCTCGAGGGCGTGCCGGTGATCATCGACTTCGTCGAGCGCAACGAACGTCGCGCTCGGGGTCGTCGCGCCGCCGCCTGACGCGCACCGCAATCAGCTGCGTTTGCGAGCTTTCGGCACCGGGAAGGGTGTGAAGGCCGCTCGTTTGGCAAGTGGCGCAAAGGGCGAGAGGAAGTGCTTCATTGAACGTGCCGATGTCGATCGTCACGCGGGCGCGCACCAGTGCACCGACCGTGCCAGAGCGGCGCGAGCGGGGCACACCCCCGCGACCGGGCCCGGGCCGCTCGGGTCCGACGCCGCAGGTGCGTCGTCGTCGGCTCACGCTCGCCGGCGGGTTCGTGGCGGTGCTGATCGCCGTCGTTGCGGTGCTCGTGTTGAGCGGCTCCGGTCCCGTTCCGCCCGCCACCGGCGCCGCCAGGGTCGTGCCCGCGGATGTGCTCGGGTACGTGCACCTGTCGATCGACCAGGGCCGGCCGGCGGTCCGCGACGGCGAGGCGCTCGCCCGGAAGTTCCCCGACTTTCCGCTCGCGTACGGGGCGGTGATCAGCCGGCTGAGCGCGATCGTCGGTGGCTCGAGCTCCGTCGACTTCGCGACCGGCATCCGTCCGTGGCTCGGCAAGGAGGCGGCGTTCGCGCTGCTCGACACGCCGGGCGCGTCGGCGCCGTCGCTGATCGTGCTCGACGTCTCGAACCTCGCGCGGGCGCGGCGGTTCGTTAGCGGTGCGGGAGCCGCGCCGGTGGCCGTCTACGACGGAGTGCGGATCCTCGGCTACGGCTCGGGGACCGAGCTCGCGTTCGTCAGCCATTACCTCGTGGTCGGGCCCGAACTCGCCGTACGCGGCGCGGTCGCGGCCGGAACGGGCCGAGCGCGATCGCTCGCGGCTGATACCGCGTATCAGCACGCGGCCGCCGGTGAGCCCGCCGGCCGCGTGCTCGACGTGTATCTGCCCGCCGCGGGGCTGCGTCGGGTGCTCGAGCCGCGCGGCGGCGCGATCGGAGCGATCGCGGCGCTGCTCGACCGGCCGGCGCTCGAGGGCACGACACTGTCGCTGTCGGCGGTCTCGAGCGGGGCGGAGGTGCAGATCCACAGCGTCTTGCGCTCGGGCGGCGCGGGCTCGGGATACCACCCGATCTCGTTCGCACCCACGCTCCAGTCGGTGCTACCGGCGGGATCGACGCTGATGCTCGACGTCGACGGCCTCGACCGGGCGGGGCCGCAGCTGCTCCGCGCGTTCGCGACCGCCGGCGTCGCCGCCAACGTCGCGCCGCTCCTGGCCCGGCTCGGAACCGCGCTCGCCGGCCAGGGCGTCACCGCCCGGAAGGTTGTGAGCTCGATCTTCGGTGGCGAGACCGCGGTGGCGCTGTCGCCCGGTCCGACGCGGTCGCTGTTGATCGTCGCGCGCACGTCTCATCAAGCGGCCACGCAGAGCGTGCTCGCGGGGCTCGAGGCGCCGCTGGCCGCGCTGTTCCCGGCCCCGGCGTCCGGACCGGGAGAGATCCCGGGGCTGGCCGACCAGCAGGTCGGCGGGGTCACCGTGCACGAGCTCGGCCTCGGGCCCGGGCTCCAGATCGACTACGCCGTATCGGGCGGGCTCGTGGTCGTGTCCACCAGTGTCCGCGCGATCGATCAGGTCGCGAGCCGCAGCCGCGCGCTCGCCGATGACAGCGCGTACAAAACCGTGCTCGCGAGTCAGCCGGGGCAGCTGTCCTCGGTACTCTTTGCCGACTTCAGCCAGCTCCTCAGCCTCGGCGAGCAAACCGGACTGACGAGCGGCACGCGCATACGCGAGCTGCTCCCCGACCTCTCCAAGATCCGCGCGATCGGTTTGAGCTCGGCCAGCGGCGAGAGCGACACGACCACGGAGCTATACGTCGAGATCCCATGAAGATGCTTTCGGACAACGAATACCTGTTCACGTCCGAGTCGGTGACCGAGGGTCACCCGGACAAGGTCGCCGATCAGATCTCGGACGGAGTGCTGGACGCCGTGCTCCGGGATGATCCGACCGGTCGCGTGGCGTGCGAGACGCTCGTGAACACGGGGTTGGTTGTGGTCTCGGGGGAGATCACGACGACGACATATGTCGACATCCCCGAAGTCGCGCGCGAGACGATCAAGCGGATCGGTTACACGAACGCCGAGTTCGGGTTCGACTACCACACGTGCGCGGTGATCAACGCGATCGACAAGCAGTCGCCCGACATCGCCCAGGGTGTCGACCGGGCGTGGGAGTCGCGGATCGATCCCGGCGACGACGACGAGCTCGACCTCGCCGGCGCGGGCGACCAGGGGATGATGTTCGGGTACGCGTCCAACGAGACCGAGGAGCTGATGCCGCTCCCGATCTCGCTCGCGCACAAACTGGCGAAGCGTTTGGCCGACGTCCGCCGCGCCGAGATCCTCCCGTACCTGCGCCCGGACGGAAAGACCCAGGTCACGGTGCGGTACGTCGACGGGCGTCCGGTCGAGGTCGAGAAGGTCCTGATCTCGACCCAGCATCGCGACGGCGCCGAGTCGCTCCTCAAGGACGACCTGTGGGAGCACGTGATCGAGCCCGTGATCCCCGAGGACCTATACGACGCGCGCAAGCTGCACCGCACGCTGCTCGTGAACCCGACCGGCCGGTTCGTGATCGGCGGTCCGATGGGCGACTGCGGCCTGACTGGGCGCAAGATCATCGTCGACACGTACGGCGGCATGGCTCGCCACGGCGGCGGCGCCTTCTCGGGCAAGGATCCGTCGAAGGTGGACCGCAGCGCCGCGTACGCCGCCCGGTATGTGGCCAAGAACGTGGTCGCCGCGGGCCTTGCAGACCGCGCCGAGCTTCAGGTGGCTTACGCGATCGGCGTCGCCCACCCGGTGTCGGTGATGGTCGAGACGTTCGGGACAGAGAAGATCTCCCGGTCGAAGATCCTCGAGCTGATCAACGAGCATTTCGATCTCCGTCCGGGCGCGTTCCGGCAGTACCTGCGCCTGCACCGCCCGATCTATCAGAAGACCGCGGCGTACGGTCACTTCGGCCGCGAAGATCACGACTTCACGTGGGAGCGGACCGACAAGGCGGCCGCGCTTCGTGCGGCCGCTGGGCTTGATCCCGCCACCGTACGCGCGTAGTCCGGCCGCGACCCGCTGGGCCGCCCCGGACAAGCCGGCCAGCGGTGCCGAACTCGCCAAACCGGCCCCCGGGCTGGCCACCTTGGCGACATAAGCGCCCCCCGGGGCGCTTATGTGACGGGAGCGGCGACCCGCCGGGGGCTTTGGCGAGTTATACGCCGGCTCACACCGGCGGGTGGGTGAGTTCTTAGACCTGCGGGTCGGTGAATTCTTCAGACCTGCGGGTGGGTCAGCCGCAGGTCGTGGAGCGCTTTGTCGACGGTGCGGACGATCTGGTGCGGGTCGTCGACGCCTCGGAACTTGAAGTCGTAGGAGGCGCCGCCAGCGGTGTCGAAGTCGACCGTGCCCACCCGCAGAAGCCGCTCGAGCAGACGCTGGCGCGAGTTGACGTTCTGAACTCGCTCGAGTCGCGTCTCGTGCATCTCACGTGACAAGAGACCGGTCCTGATCGTCAGGCGCCGGTTCGTGATCGTGTAGGTCGTGCTGATGCGCCGGATCAGTCCCCAGAGCAGCACGATGACGAAGATCACAGCGACCGCGGCACCGACCCAGCCCGCCTGCACGCCGCCGTTGGCCAGCCTGGTCACGAACCCCGCGATCACGCCGGCGACAATCGCAACCAGCAGCCCTCGCACGTAGAACGCGAGCATCGAGCGCCACGACGGGTGGCCATGGAAGAAGATCTCTTCTCCGGGCTCCGGATCCACCGACGCTCAGAGTACCGGTCGCGTAAGGGCCCTTAGCTGCCAATCACGAGCGCGAGCACTGCGACCGCGCCGGCGAGCAGCGCGAGCAGCCCCGCGAGCGGCGCCGGCTCGACGTCGATGCGCGGGCGCCGGAACAATGTGACCCAGGCCACGACCGGGGCTCCGACGATCGCGCACGCACACGCCCACCCTCGCGCCTCGGCGCGTTCAGCCGCGACCGTGCCCAGGGCGCGCGACAACAACTCGAGCACGATCGCGAGCCCCAACAGGAGCCGCCCGTCGCCGAAGGCGACCTTGATCACGCCGAGATACAACTCGCCGATCAGGAGCGCGGCGAACGCGAGCCCGGCGAGTATCCCGAGGCCCTGGACGAATCCGCGCGGCACGGGGGTGTGCTCGACCTTGACCGGCGTCCATTCCGGCGCCGGCGCGGTCCGAGCCTCCGCCCTCGTCGGGCGCGGTTGCCGGTCCCCGGGTGGCGGACCCGCCTGCCGACCCCCGGATCCCGCCGGAGGCTTCCGGTCCGCCCGCGTCGCAGACTGCCTCGACCGCCCCAGCGCCACGTGCTCGAGGTCGAAGAACTTCGCGGCAAGCGATGCCTCGACGGTCTCCCGGTCGCTCCCGAGCGCGGCCGGGTCGAGCGTAAGCAGGCCAAGCCCGTGGGCCGGGATCAGCTCTCGGTACAGGGAATCGTGCGGCCCCGGCCCCGAACGGCAGATGACGACAAGCCGAGCGCGGGGATAGTACGCGTCGACCGCGAGCCATTCGCCGGCGCCCGCCCCGGGCGCGCGGAGCCACGTGAACATGTGGTGCCGGCGCCCCGCCTCGCCCAGCAGGCTGTCGCACATCGACAGAATCGTGGGTGCGGGCAGTCCCAGCGCGGCGCGATCGCTACGGCCGGGAACGGGCTCCCGCGTGCTCTGGGCGGGACTATCGGCCGTCATCCTCGTCGGACTTTACCCTCAGCTGCACCGATGCACCCCCCCTCGGCCAGCCCGCAACGTATCGCCCGCGTCGAGCCGCTCACGCTGACCCGGGCGGTCCGAGGACCGTTCGACTACCGGCTACGCCCCGACCAGTCCGACGTCGGCGTCGGATCGCTGCTGCGGGTCCAGTTCAACCACCGCACGACGCTCGGGGTCGTGCTCGAGCTCGCCAACGAGTCCGCGCTCGCGCCCGAGCGGCTGGCCGAGCCCGACGCCGTCCTCCCGCCCGGCGTCCCCGCCGACCTGGTCGCGCTCGCGGGCTGGATTGCCGCGGAGTACTGCTCGACGCCGGCGCGGGCGCTCACGCTGGTATTGCCGCCCGGAACCACCGGAAGGGTCTTGTCGCGTAAGCGGGTGCTGACGGCCGAGCTCACGTCTGCGGGCGCGCGGGCGCTGCGCGGCGAGCGCCCGCTGAACGACCGCCAGCGGGCGACGCTCGAGGCGCTCGAGCGCGACGGGCCCACGGTCGCGGCCGCGCTCGGCACCCCGATGCTGCGCCGGCTCGAGGGGCGCGGCCTCGTGGCAATCGGCCTGTCCGACCAGCGGCGCCGCCCGGCGTCGGTGGCGATCGGCCGGCGGCTCGCCGGTCCGCCGGCGCTGACCCGCGACCAGCGGGCCGCGCTCGACGAGGTGCTCGCCGCGCTCAAGGCCGGCGACGGCAGGTTTCTCCTGCACGGCGTGACCGGGTCGGGCAAGACCGAGGTGTACCTGCGGGCGGTGCAGGAGACGCTCGCCGCCGGTCGCGGCGCGATCGTGCTCGTCCCCGAGATCGCGCTCACGCCGCAGACGGTCGGGCGGTTTCAGGCGCGGTTCGGGGACGTCGTGGCCGTGCTCCACTCCGGCCTCGGCCAGGGCGAGCGCCACGACGAGTGGCTGCGTCTGCGCTCGGGCGAGGCGCGCGTGTGCGTCGGGCCGCGGTCGGCGGTGTTCGCGCCGCTGGCCGACATCGGCCTGATCGTCGTCGACGAGGAGCACGACGCGTCCTACAAGCACGAGGGGGACCCCCGCTACGATGCCCGGGCGGTCGCGGTCCGCAGGGCCGAGCAGCACGGTGCGGTGCTGCTCGCGGGGAGCGCGACCCCCCGCCCGGAGAGCGCGGTAGCGCTCACCCGGCTGCGCTTGGCGACCCGCATCGATGGCCGGCCGCTCCCGCCGGTCGAGGTAGTCGACATGCGCGGTGCCCACCATTCGCTCCACCCCCGGACGCGGATGGCGCTGGCCGACGTGCGCGCCGCGGGCGGCAAGGCGATCGTGTTGCTCAACCGGCGCGGGTGGTCGAACTTCCTGTGCTGTCGGGGCTGCGGACACGTGTGGATGTGCCCGAACTGCGAGGTCGCGCTCGTGCTCCATCGCGCCGCCGACCAACTCGCGTGCCACCATTGCGGGCACCGCCGGCGGGCGCCGAGCCGGTGCGATGAGTGCGGATCGGTCGCGGTCGCCCGCCACGGCGTCGGCACCGAGAGCGTCGAGCAGGAGTTCCGCGAGGCCTTCGGGGACGAGCTTCCCGTGTTCCGGCTCGATGCCGACGCGGCGTCGGGGAAGGGCCGGCTCGCCCGCACGCTCGCGGCGTTCGAGGCCGCGCCCGCCGGCGTGCTCGTCGGAACCCAGATGGTCGCGAAAGGACACGACTTCGACGGCGTCAGCCTCGGCGTCGTGCTCGACGCCGACCAGACCCTCCGCTTCCCGGACTTCCGCGCCGAGGAGCGGACGTTCGCGCTGATCACGCAGCTCGCCGGGCGCGTCGGCCGCAGTGAAGATTCCGGCCCGCCCGCGCGGGTGCTCGTGCAGACGCTGGCACCTGACGCGGAGTCGCTCGCGTTCGCCGCCCGCCACGACTCGGACGGATTCCTCGCGGCCGAGCTGGCCCGGCGCAATGTACTTCGCTATCCGCCGCACGGCTCGCTGATCCGGATCGTCTGCTCGGGCCCGGAGGCGTCCGGGACTGCCGTGGCCTCCGGAGCAGCCGAGGCAATTGCCGTTGCGACCCGCCTGCACGGCCTGATCGCGCCCTCCGGGGCGACCGTGCTCGGCCCGGCGCCGCTGTTCCGGCTGCGCGGCCGCTCCCGCAGCCAGCTCGTGATCAAGAGCGCCGACCGGCCGGCGACCGTGCTCGCGGTCGGAACCGCGGTCGACGAGATCGCCGCCGACGCCGTGCGCCGCGGGGTGAGCGTCAGCGTCGACGTCGACCCGCAGTGAAACCGCGTCGCAACCGTCCGGGTCCTCGCCTCGTTCGCACGGTATTTTGTGCGACGCACTAAGCTGATTTCGTGTCCGATTCGACCACTGAGATGTCCGCCGAGGAGGCCCTGGAAGAGGACCTCGAGGCCGGCGCCGATGCCGACCCCAGAGAGTCCGAGCTCGATCCCGAGACCGCGGCCCGGCGGAACGCTGCGCTCGCCCAGATTCGCCAGTTCGGCGACCCGGTGCTGCGCACGAAGGCGCGCCCGATCGATCGCTTCGACGACGAGCTGCGCCAGGAGGTCGAGCGCATGGGCAACCTGATGGACGACGCGATCGGGGTGGGCCTGGCGGCCACGCAGGTCGGCGTCGTGCACCGGCTGCTCGTCTATCGGGTGGGGTCGGATGCCGCGCTGGCCGCGCTGATCAATCCCGAGGTCGAATGGTCCGGCCGCGACACGGAGTCGATGGAGGAGGGGTGCCTCAGCCTCCCCGGCGTGCTCGTCGACGTCGACCGGCCGATCCACGTCCGCGTCCGTGCGCTGAACGAGAGCGGCGAGCCGATCGTGATCGAGGCCTCGGGGCTCGAAGCGCGCGTGATCCAGCACGAGATCGATCACCTCGACGGCGTGCTGATCCTCGACCGGACCAGCCGCGAGCAGCGCAAAGAGGCGATGCGCGCCCTGCGTGAGGCGCAGCAGGCCGCCTAGCCTGCGGCTGGGCTCAGAGCGCTGAACCGGCGCGTGCGCACCGTTTATCTCGGCACCTCGGAGTTCGCGGCCGTCGTCTTGACGCGGCTGGCCGGCTCCTCGCATCGGCCCGAGCTGGTCGTCACCCGCCCCGACCGGCCCCGCGGCCGGGGCCGCAAGCTGTCCCCGCCGCCGGTCGCCGACGCCGCCCGCGAGCTTGGAATCGCGCTCGACCAGCCGGTCTCGGTCAACGACGAGGCGGCGATCGAGACGATCGCGAGGGCGCGCCCCGACGTCGTGCTGGTGTGCGCGTTCGGCGCGCTCATCACCGAGCCGCTGCTGTCTCGCTGGGAGATGCTGAACGTGCACCCGTCGCTGCTCGCACGGTGGCGCGGAGCTGCCCCGATCGAACGAGCGATCATGGCCGGCGACGAGGTCACCGGCGTGTCGATCATGCGCGTCGGGGAGGGGCTAGACGACGGGCCCGTGTGTGCGCAGGCGACCGAGCCGATCGAGGCGGCGGATACGTACGGCAAGCTCGCGGCGCGTCTCGAGGAGCTCGGGGCCGAGCTGCTCGTGCGGACCCTTGACGAGCGGCCCGATTGCGTAGCGCAGGACGAGGCGCAGGCCACCTATGCGCACAAGATCAGCCCCCAGGACCGCGAGCTGATGCCGGCGCGGGCGGCGGTCGAGCTCGAGCGGGTCGTGCGCGCGCTGACGCCGCACATCGGCGCGTACGTGACGCTCTCCGACGCGACATCGCTCGGCGTGATCGAGGCGCGCGCCGTGCCGGACGGCGGGCCGCGCGAGGGAGAGGTGTCGTTCGACGGGCCCGTTCCCGTGCTCGGGTGCGCGTCGGGGGCGCTCGAGCTGCTGACGGTGCAGCCTCCCGGGCGCCGTCCGATGACCGGCGCGGACTACCTGCGCGGGCGACGGCGGTAGGCGCCGTGCCGGTGACCAAGAGCCAGAGCCGCGTGTCGGCGGCGCGGACCTGCGCGCTGCGGGTCGTCCGCCGCGTGTTCGAGGACGGCGCCTACGCCGATCGTGCGTTCACCGGCGAGGCGGCCGCGCTCGAGCCGCGCGACCGCGCGCTGGCGATGGCGATCGCCTACGGGACCGTCCAGCGGCGCGCCACGCTCGATCACGTCGCCGCGCAGCTGACCGACCGCCGGCTCGAGCGCCTTGACCCGCCCGTGCTCGCGGTCTTGCGTCTCGGGCTGTACGAGCTGCTGTATCTGGGCGGGGCGGCCGAGCACGCCGCGGTGAACGAGAGCGTCGAGCTGGCCAAGCAGGCGCGCCCGCACGCGGCGGGGCTCGTCAACGCCGTGCTCCGGCGCGCCGCGCGGGAAGGCCCGGCGATCCTCGAGGGGCTGAATGACGAGTCGCCGCAGGCCGCCGCCATGCTCCATTCAGTGCCTGGCTGGCTGGCCAGCAAGTGGTGGGATGAGCTCGGCGCCGACGAGGCGCGGGCGCTGCTGCGAGTGGTCAACGATCCCGCGGAGTCGGCGCTGAGGATCAACTCGATTCGGGCCGGCGTCGGGGGCGTGGCCCGGGTCGGGGATCTGCCGGGGGCGGTCGCGGAGGTGGCCGCGGCCCTGCCCATCCCGAGCCGGCCCGCGCCGGATCTGCCCGAGGGACTCGTGCTCGACGGCCCGTTCGACGTCCAGGGCTCCGAGCTGTGGGCGAGCGGTCGGGTCCAGCCCCAGTCGCGCGCTTCGATGCTCGTCTCGCGGATCCTGGCGCCGCTCCCCGGCGACCGCGTGCTCGATCTGTGCGCCGCCCCCGGCGGGAAGACCACGCACCTGGCCGCGCTGATGGAAGACCGAGGCGAGGTCGTGGCGGTCGAGCGCCATCCGGGCCGGGCGTCCGCGCTCGAGCGCACCGGGGCGCGACTGGGAGCCTCGTGCGTGCGGGTCGAGGTCGGGGACGCAGCCAGGCCGAGGACCGACGGGCCGTTCGACAAGATCCTGGTCGACCCGCCGTGCAGTGGGCTCGGGACGCTCCAGTCCCGGCCGGATCTTCGCTGGCGGGCCCGCCCCGAGGTGATCGGCGAGCTCGCGGCGCTCCAGGCGGGGATCCTGGCCGCCGCGGCGCAGGTCTTGGCCCCGGGTGGCGCGCTCGTGTACTCGGTGTGCACGATCTCCCGAGCCGAGGGCGATCAGGTGATCGACGCGTTCCTGCGCGAACACCCCGACTTCAGCGACGAGCGGCGCCTCCAACTGCTGCCCCATCGCGACGGCACCGACGGGTTCTTCATCGCCCGCTTCCGCCGTGCTCCATGAGCGTGAGCTGCTCATAAACGTTGAGCCGCCCGTGCCGCTCGTTACCCTGTCTCCATACCGTGACCGATCAGATGCCCAAGCTCGGTCCGGAGTGCCCGGGGTGTGGAGAGCCCTGGCTCCGTCCGACCGCGGCACCCGGGCGCTACCGATGCGTCTACTGCCTGCAGCGCTACGAACTCGTCTCGGTGTGCCCGAACTGCGGCGAGCATTCGACGATCGTGCGTATGTCCAGCACCGCGGTCGTCGCCTGCAATCACTGTCACGGCAGCATGCTCCGGGCGGTCTGAGATGGCGGTGACGGCCGACCGGCCCGCTGAGGAGACCCTGCGGCTGCTACGCGAGCGTCGGGTCGCTCCGTCGATCCTCTCGGCGGATTTCGGGCGTCTCGGCGAGCAGGTCGACGAGGTGCTCTCGGCGGGCGCGAGGGTGATC
The DNA here is from genome assembly GCA_963755525.1 of uncultured Solirubrobacterales bacterium. Lineage (GTDB taxonomy): Bacteria > Actinomycetota > Thermoleophilia > Solirubrobacterales > Solirubrobacteraceae > Palsa-465. The sequence continues at coordinate 244,093 of CAVWKC010000031.1, forward strand.
CACGTCGATGTCATGGACGGTCACTTCGTGCCGCCGATCACGTTCGGCGCGATCATCGTCGACGCCCTGGCCGAGCGGATTCACGCCGCCGGGGCGATCATCGACGTGCACTTGATGATCGAGCGGCCCGAGCGTCAAGTCGCCGACATCGCCAAGGCGGGCGCCGACAGCATCACGATCCACGTCGAGGCGACCCCGCACCTGAACTACACGCTGAACGCGATCCGGGAGGCGGGGTGCGCGGCCTCGGCTGCGGTCAACCCGGGGACTCCGGCGACCAGCCTCGACGAAGTCGCCCACGAGTTGCTCGACATGGCGCTCTGCATGAGCGTCAACCCGGGTTGGGGCAACCAGCAGTTCATCCCCTGGTCGCTCGACAAGCTTGCGAGGTTGCGGCGCGCGCTGCCCGACCACGTGGCGCTCGAGGTCGACGGCGGCGTTCACGACGCCACCGCCGGGCCGTGCATCGAGGCCGGTGCGAATCTGCTCGTCACCGGCTCCGCGGTGTTCGGCTCCGCCGATCCGGCCGCCGCTTACGCCTCGATCGTCGCCGCCGCCGGCGCCCTCTGAGCGCCCGCTCCGGGCAGCATCGACTCCGATCCGCCGCTAGCCTGATCGATGATGCGTTTTGGGAGTCTTCGGACCGCGCTCGCTGCGGTGCTCACGGTCGCGATCTGCACCGCATGCGGATCGAGCAGCTCTTCGAAGATCAGCGCCGGAACGTACGTCGCCTCGGTGTGCTCGGCGATCTCGCCGCTCGAGAAGGACGTCGTGACCCGCAGCAGCGCGCTCAACGGCGCCACCGCCGCGAACGCCACGGAGGCGAAGAAGGCACTCCAGGGGTTCCTGATCGCGGTCGAGTCCGACAGCGACCACGCGCTGACCAAGATCCAGGCCGCCGGCACACCGAACATCTCGAACGGCAAGAACGTGGCCGACACGATCGTCAAGGCGTTTACCCAGTTGCGGGATGCGATGCGGGTCGCGTTGACGAAGTCCGACTCGCTGCCGACCGACTCCCCGTCGTCGTTCCGGACCGCGGCTCAGGCGCTCGGCGCGAGCGTCAAGTCCGCGCTCAACAACATCGACTCGAGCGGTTTCAGCAATCCCGAGATCGAGAAGGCCGCGGGCGCCCAGCCCGCCTGCAAGAGCCTCAGCAACGGCTGATCGTCAGTCGGCCCCCGCAAGAGCCTCGGCAACGGCTGATCGTCAGCTGGCGCTGGCGCTGGCGCTGGCGCTGGCGCGGGCGCCGGCCGCGCGGACGGGTGCCGACCCCCGCCGGTACACCGCCCATAGGAGACCGCACAGGATCAGCGTGCCCGTGAAGTACGCGACCTCCACGCGAGTCACCTCGTTGCTGATCGCGTCCGAGAGCATGAACACGACGAACAGCGCCGCCGAGGACAGCCACGCGACCGCGGCCAGCGGCGCGCGGCCACGGGCGAGCGCGGCCTGGTTGAGCGTGCCCGCGGTCAGGTGCAGCCCCATGCCGAGGCCGACCACCGCGAGCCCGACCCGGCCGTAGTGGAAACCTTTGTCGCCGAGCAGCGCGGTCATAACGAACGGGCCGATCGCGAGCAGCCCGATCGCCACCGCGCCCGCGAACGCCGCGATCACCTTGATCGTGATCTTGATCGCCCGATGGAACTCCTCGGCCGACTCTCGTGCCTCGAGGGTCGCGAGATGGGGGAGGATCGAGGTCTGGATCGCCTGGAACAGCTGTAGCGGCGCGCGCACGATCAGCAGCACGTTGAACACGAACCCGGTGATGCCGACCGTGAGCCCCGCCTTGCTCCCGGCGTTCGCGGCGACGATCAGCACCCCCGCGTTCATCAGCGTCTGCTCGGCGAGCATGATCCCGACGACCGACACGGCGAAGCCGGTCCCGCCCTTGACGCTGAGGTCGGCTGCGGCCTCCTCGATCTCGGCGTGGGCCGGCCCCTCGCTCGCGGCGTCGGCGACCGGCACCCCGGACAGCCCTTTGACCCGCAGTCGCGAGAACGCGAACGGGATCACGCACAGCGACGCGAATGGCGCCACCGCCATGCCGAGACCAACCGCCGCCTGGCCTGAGGCGATCCCGACCGCGACCGCGAGCGCGAACATGAAGCGCGAGGTCGACTCGAGGAACACGAGCCCGCCGTACAGCGCGAACCGCTGGTGCCCGGCGAGCCAGCCACGAGCGAAGTAGCTGGCGGCGTACGCGAGCACGCCGACCACGAGGATCCAGTACAGCGCGCTCGAGCCGTCGAAGATCCCCTGCTCGATCTCGGATCGCATCGCGAGCGCGACGATCAGGAACAGCGTCGCGAAGCTGAACTGGATCAGCGCCGGGATCCGGAGCGGATGGCCATGCAGCCCCCGCGCCCGGCGGTCGGCGATCGTTCGCGAGAGCAGCTGCTCGATCGGGCGGTAGATCACCGACAGGATCACGAACATGATCGCCCAGCAGAGCGAGATCCGGCTGTAGGAGGACGGGTCGAGCGAGCGGCTCGCGAGCGCGAGGTAGAGGAACGTGAAGATGCCGGTCGACGCGATCCCGATCGAAAGGACGCGGGCCCCCGAGGCATAGGACGGCTGCGCCGGCCCCTCGGGCGCGGCGTTCGGAGCCGCAGCGCCGGCGCCGTTCGTCGGGGGCGTCGCCGGCGCGGTCGTCGTGTCGTGGGGCGGCGTCACCGGACGCGCACCAGGAGCATCGTCCACGGAAACGGCGAGCACGCCTCGAGCACCTCGCCGTGGCGCCCGGCCATCTGCACGAAGCTCCGTTTCGACCAGTGATTCACGTGCCCAGGGGTGTTGCCCAGATCGCGCACGTATGAGCCCCGGGCAACGTTCAGCGCCCGCCACAGCGGCTCGCGGGGGACGGAGACGAGCAGGTGATGGCCGGCCACCCGGGACATCTCGGCGAGCGTGCGCTCGGGGTCGGGCACGTGCTCAAGCACCTCGATCGCGGCGGCCAGGTCAAACGAAGAGTCAGGGAACGGCAGCTCCTGCAGGTCCTCGGCCGGCATCGCGCGGAATTCGAGGTTCGAACGCGCCCGCGTGCGCCATTCGGCTTCGAGCTTCGGGTCGGCCAGGTCGACGCCGAGGACGGGTCGCTCGCCGAGCGCTTGCGCCCACTGGTACGTCAGGACTCCCTCGCCGCACCCCATGTCGAGCACCGATTGTGGGGCCGCGCGAGTGAACAGGCGTGCCAGCGTCCCCTCGAAGTCCCGACATCAGCCGCCGCACGACCGGGTTCGACGAGCCGTACTTGTCGAACGTATTGCCGGTCGGAACCGCGATCGGGCCGCCGCCGGCGGAGGCGACGTCCGGGGCGCCGTTCATACCTCGAGCGCCTTGCGATCCGGAGCCTCCGTGCCCGCTGCGCCCGTCGTGCCCGCCGATCCCGCCGTGCCGGTCGTGCCCGCGGCACCCGTCTGGCCGTTGCTCGCGGGCGCCGGAGCCGGCTTCGCCGCCGGCGCCCCGCGCTCATAGTGCGACGGCTCGACGCCTAGCTGCAGCTCAATCCGCCGGACGCGCTCGAACGTCCGCTGCGACAGCGTCCGCTGGGCGTCGAGCAGGTCGCCGATCACGCCGAGCGCGCCGAGCAGCATCGCCGCGTTGAACAGCACGCCGCCCGCGATCAGCTCCTGGATGTGGCGCGACCCGGCGTCCGGATGCTGGACGAAGAAAACCAGGAAGCGCAGGAAGATCGCCATCGCGGCCACGCCTAGGATCAGCGCGCCCGTCCAGAACACCCTGAGCGGCTGGTACTGCGAGTACACGCGGAAGATCGACAGCGCGTTTCGGCGCACGTACGCCGCCGTCGAGGGGAACAGCCGCGACTCGCGGGTCTTCGGGTTGGTCCGGATCGGGACGTGATCGACCGCGACCTGGAGCCGGCCGGCCTGGATGATCGTCTCGAGCGTGTAGGTGAACTTCGACACCGCCTGGACCTGCAGGGCCGCCTCCCGGTTGTAGGCCCGGAACCCCGACGTGGTATCGGGAATCTCGGTCGCCGAGGCGTGGCGGACGACCCACGAGCCGAGCCGCTGGAGCAGCTTCTTGGGCACCGAGAAGTGCTCGATCGTCTCGACCTGCCGGTCGCCGATGACCATGTCGGCATCGCCGCGCACGATCGGCTCCACGAGCTTGGGGATGTCGGACCCCTCGTACTGGTTGTCGGCGTCGGTGTTGACGATCACGTCGGCGCCGAGCTTCAGGCCGGCGTCGAGGCCCGCCTGGAACGCCGCCGCCAAGCCCTTGTTGTTCGTCAGCCGGACGATGTGGTCGACGCCGTTCTCCTTGGCCACGTCGATCGTACGATCGGTCGACCCATCGTCGATGATCAGCCACTCGACGGTGTCGAACCCCGGGATCTCCCGGGGGAGGTGGCCGAGGGTCAGCGGAAGCTGGTCCTCCTCGTTGAAACACGGAACTTGGATGATGAGCTTCATAGACAGCAGCCGGGTCGCGTTCTTAAACGAGGACTCCGGCCGGATGGAGCGCGGTACGTCCCAAGGGCTGGTAAGACAACGGTAGCGAGAGAGCGCCCGAGAACCGCCGCCGCAAGCTGGTCAACTGCCCTTATTCTCCAGGGTTCCGCCATGTCCTCGCCCGCCGACATCGATCGCCGCCATCTCGCTCGCGCGATTGAACTCGCCGAGGGCGGCCGGGGCCGGGTCAGCCCGAACCCGCTCGTCGGCGCCGTCATCGGCCGCCACGAGGAGGTGCTCGGCGAGGGCTTCCATCAGGAGCTCGGCTCGCCGCACGCGGAGATCGAGGCGATCCGCGCCGCGGCAGGACGGGATCTGGGCGGGGCCACGCTGTACGTGTCGCTCGAGCCGTGCTGCCACCAAGGCCGGACCCCACCGTGCACCGACGCGATCCGGGAGGCCGGGATCGGGCGGCTCGTCGTCGCCTCGGACGACCCGAGCGAGCACGCGTCCGGCCGCGGCCTGGGCATCCTGCGCGACGAGGGCATCGAGGTCGTGATGGCCGACGGCGAGCTCGCCGTGCGCGCCCGCCTGCTCAACCAGTCGTTTCGCAAGCACGCGAGGACCGGGCGCCCCTGGGTGCTGTTCAAGTCGGCGATGACGCTCGACGGCAAGGTCGCCACCCGGGGCGGCGACTCGAAGTGGATCTCCGGTGAGGCGAGCCGCCGGCTCGCCCACCAGTGGCGGTCGCAATGCGATGCGGTCGCGGTCGGGATCGGGACCGCGCTCGCCGACGATCCCCAGCTGACCGCCCGTATCGACGGCGTGATCCGGCAGCCGCGCCGGGTCGTATTCGACTCGCTCGCGCGCCTTCCGCTCGACTCCCAGCTGGTGCGCGGCGCGCGCGAGGTCGCGCTCAGTGTCGTGGTGTCGCGCGCCGCCCCGCGGACGGCGACCGACGCGCTCGCCACCCACGGCGCGGAGGTGATCGTCGCCACCGGACAGCACGAGCCAGCGCGCGTGCGCTCGGCGCTCGACCAGCTCGGCGCCGACGGCGTCGGCTCGATCCTGCTCGAAGGCGGTCCCCACCTGGCCGGCGCGTTCATGGACGCGGGCGAGGTCGACGAGATGCGGCTGTTCCTGGCGCCGATGGTGCTCGGCGGGCGGACCGCGCGCGACCCGCTCGAGGGCGAGGGCGTCGACGCGATCGCGGACGCGGCGCGCGCGCTGACGCTCGAATGCGACCAGCGTCGGCGAGGATCTGCTCGTCTCCGCGCGGATCAAGGAGTGGTAGCCGGGCCGATGTTCACCGGACTCGTGCAGGGGATCGGCTCGGTCGCGGGGATCGAGCGCTCGGACGACGGCGCGCGGGTCACGATCGCGACGCCGCTCGTAGCCGAGCTGGCCACCGGCGACTCGATAGCGATCAACGGGGTGTGCCTGACCGCCGTCGAACTCGACGGCGACTCGTTCGCGGCCGACGCGATGAACGAGACGCTCGCGCGAACCTCGCTCGGCGATCTCGCGCCCGGCTCGCAGGTCAATCTCGAGCTCCCGCTGCGGGCCACCGATCGACTCGGCGGCCACGTCGTGCAAGGGCACGTCGACGGGCTCGGCGAGGTGGTCGATCAGCACGACGACGGCTTCGCCCGGCGCATCCGGATCGGTGCCCCGGGGGACGTGCTCCGGTACGTCGTCGAGAAGGGGTCGATCGCCGTCGACGGAGTTTCGCTGACCGTCACAGAGGTGGACGACCGATCATTTACCGTTTCTCTTATCCCCGAGACGTTGCAGCGCACGAATCTCGGGACTGTTGATGTGGGCAGGCGAGTCAACCTGGAGGTCGACGTGCTGGCGAAATACGTGGAGAAGTTGATGGTGACGGCCTCATGAGCTCGGTGAGCGCGCCGTTCGCGACGATCGAGGACGCGATCGAGGACATCCGCCAGGGAAAGATGGTTGTCGTCATCGACGACGAGAACCGTGAGAACGAGGGCGACCTGACGATGGCCGCCCAGTTCATCACGCCGGAGGCGATCAATTTCATGGCCAAGGAAGGGCGAGGGCTGATCTGCCTGTCGCTCACCCCCGAGCGCTGCGACGAGCTTGGGCTCGACCTGATGGCGGCCAAGAACGAGTCGGCGTTCGAGACCGCGTTCACGATCTCGATCGAGGCGCGCTCGGGCGTCAGCACGGGTATCTCGGCCGCCGACCGCGCGCGCACGATCCAGGTCGCGATCGATCCCAAGACGAGCCCGCGCGAGCTCGTCCAGCCGGGCCACGTCTTTCCTCTGAAGGCAAAGCCCGGTGGGGTGCTCGAGCGCGTCGGTCAGACCGAGGCCGCGGTCGACCTCGCCCGGCTCGCCGGCCTGATTCCCGCCGGCGTGATCTGCGAGATCATGAACGACGACGGGACGATGGCGCGCGTGCGCGACCTCGAGCCCTACTGCGAGCGCCACGGCTTGAAGATGGTCACGGTGGCGGACCTCGTCGCCTACCGCCGCAAGCACGAGAAGCTCATCGAGCGCGTCGTCTCGACCAAGCTCCCCACCGGGTTCGGCGAGTTCATGGCGGTCGGATACCGCTCGCTGGTCGATAACAAGCACCACGTCGCGCTCGTCAAGGGCGACGTGGAAGGGCAAGACGACGTGCTCGTCCGCGTCCACTCCGAGTGCCTGACCGGCGACGTGTTCCACTCGCTGCGGTGCGACTGCGGCGAGCAACTCGAGTCCGCGTTGTCGATGATCGAATCCGAAGGCTCCGGCGTGCTCCTGTACCTGAGTCAGGAGGGCCGCGGGATCGGGCTGCTCAACAAGCTCCGCGCCTACAAGCTCCAGGAGGAGGGGTTCGACACCGTCGACGCCAACCTCAAGCTTGGTCTCCCGGCCGATCTGCGCGACTACGGGATCGGGGCGCAGATCCTCGTCGACCTCGGACTTACGAGCATCCGTATCCTCACGAACAACCCTAAGAAGATCTCCGGCCTCGCCGGGTACGGGCTGTCGGTGACCGACCAGATCCCGATCCAGCACATCCCGAACCCGCACAACGAGGCGTACCTGCGCGCCAAGCGCGATCGGCTCGGCCACACGCTGCACCACCAGGGACTCGCGCTCGACGAGGAGATGCTCCGCGATGAGCACGAGCACGATCTAGCCCGCCAGCGGTCAGAGCGGGCCGAGGAATGACTGCGCACGCCGCCGCCGGGGTGCGCGTGGCGCTGTGCGTGGCGACGTTCTACACCGAGCTGGCCGGCAAGCTCGAGGCCGGCGCGCGTGAGGCGCTCGAGGAGGCCGGCGTCGCCGGCGTCGACCGCTTCGAGGTTCCGGGCGCGTTCGAGCTTCCGCTGATCGCCAAGTACGCGGCGCAGTCGCGGCGCTACGGCGCGATCGTGTGCCTGGGCGCGGTGATCCGAGGCGAGACCGACCACTACGACTACGTGTGCGGGGAGGCCGCCCGCGGGATCCAGGCGGTCCAGCTCGAGACCGGCGTGCCGTGCGGCTTCGGCGTCCTCACCGTCGACACGATGGCTCAGGCGCTAGACCGCGTGATGGGCGGATCAAAGCGCGACACAGGCCGCCATGCCTCGGAGGCGGCGCTCGCCTCGCTCGCGGTCAAGGCGGGGCTGGTCAGGCCCCCCGGGCGCTTATCGTCCGCGCGCTCGTAGCGCGTGCCCTTAGGTCAGTCGCCCTGCGAGTCGCCGGCCTGACCGGGCGGCTGTGGTCCGGCGCCCGGCCCCGCGCCTGGTCCGCCGGCAGGTCCGCCGGGTGGTCCAACCCCGAGGCCATGATGGCCGTGCCCCTTCCCCGGCGGCGTCGCGCCGGCGCCACCGCCCGAGTTCTGGCCGAGCGCGAGTAGTGCGGCCTGGAGCTCTTGCCGGACCGCACCGGTCTGATTGGGGATCTGCAGGCGCTGGTAGAGGACCGTCACGGCGTCCTTCGGGTCGCCGGACAGCAGCAGCGCCTTGCCGTAGTCGTACAGCGCGTAGGCGTAGGTGAGGCTGTTCGGGCTCGCGGCGTTTACCGCCTGGCGCAGCACCGGAAGCGCCGCGCTGTAGTTGCCCTCGCTCAGCAACTGATGCCCGCGCGCCTCGAGCGTGTCGGCGGTCGGCGGCGTTGTGGTCGCCGCGGCGGGGGTGCCGGTGACCGTCGTCGTCGAGGTCTTCGGCTTCGCAGCGGACTTGGCCGGCGCCGGCGCGGTCTTGTGGGTCGCGGCCGACGCCTGCCGCTGGACGCTCGCCGAGCGCCGCGGCGACTGTCCATTGCTGCCGATCGTGCCCGCGATCGCGACCGCCGCGGCCGCTCCCGCAATCAGCGCCGCCAGCGCGGGAATCCGCGCGCGACGCCGTCGGGACGGTCGGTGGTCGACCGGCGGGTGCGACGCCGTCCGCGGCGCCGTGCGCCGCACGGCATCGGCTGGCCGGTCCTCGTGGGTTGCCGGGCCCGCGCCGCCCCGGCTGCCGCGGCCGCCCCGCCAACCCCGGCGACCTCCGCCGCCGCTGCGGCCGCCGCTCTGGTGGGTCGCGCGGTCGCCGCGCCGACCCGGTGCGGCCTGGTCGCGGCCTCGGTGAGCGCGGAGTCGAGCGCCTCGGCGAAATCTTGCGCGGACGGCCAGCGGTCCTCGGGGCGCTTCGCCATGCCGCGGGCGAGCACGGCGTCGACGGCCGGCGGAAGCGCGCGGTTGCGCTCGCTGGCGGCGGGCGGCTCGTCCTCGACGTGCTGACGGGCCTGCGCGGCGAAGTGCTGGGAGGTGAACGGCCGCTGCCCGACGAGCAACTCGAACGCGACCACCGCGAGCGAGTAGCGATCGCTGGCGTCCGTTGCCGCCCGGCCCAGCGCACGCTCGGGGGCTAAATAGGAGGCGGTGCCGAGCACCTGGCCGTCGCCGGTGATCGTGTCCTCGGTCCCGAGGTGGGCGATGCCGAAATCGGCGACGTGCAGCGTCCGGTCGCGATCGAGCAGCAGGTTCGCGGGCTTGATGTCGCGGTGCAGGACCCCGCGGGTGTGGGCGTAATCGACCGCGGACGCCGCCTCTCGCACCCACTTGACCGCGTGCACGCGCCGGACCGAGTCGACCCGGAGCGCGTCGGCGACCGTGCCGCCGGCGAGGAACTCCATCACGATGAACGCCCGCTGGTCCTCGGCCGTCTCGCCGACGTCGTAGATCATCACGACGTTGGGATGGCCCGAGAGCCGGGCCGCGGCGCGGGCCTCGCGCAGGAACCGCGCATTCGAGTCCTCGTCGTCGGCGAACCGCTCCGCGAGCAGCTTGATCGCCACGTTGCGTCGCAGCGCCTGATCGCGGGCACACCAGACCGACGCCATCCCGCCGTTGGCGACGTGGCGGAGCGCCGCGTAACGCTCCGGAAGCCCCAAGTCCTTCCGGGCGCGCGCGTCCGGGTGGGACTGATTACCCATCGAAACGCCTCATTACCCTCCTGGAAGAATACGAACCTTGCCGGAGACTGGCGCAAACCGTCGCCCGCGGGTGTTAGAGGCGGGTTTTACCGGCGGCGGCGACGTGGTAGTGCGGGCGGCGGCGGTGCGGTATTGCCGGCGGCGAGGGCGCGATCTTCCGGAGAGCCCCGGAAAGCTATACTCGCCCGCCATGGCCAAGGTATGCCACGTATGTAGCAAAGGTCCGGCTTTCGGTAACACGCGCAGCCATTCGATGCGCGCCACTCGGCGTCGCTTCGATCCGAACCTGCAACGGGTCCGGATCGACGACAACGGGACGCCGCGCCGGGTTTACGTGTGCACCCGTTGCCTCAAGGCCGGCAAGGTCACCAAGGCGAAGTGACCGAACCGGCTCGGGCTCCCGCGTCGGACCCGAGCCCCTACCCGCCCACCGGGTCGGACGCCAGCCTGCTCCGGTTCCGCGCCGTGCTCGAAGCCGGGCTCGGGGCGCTCGACGCGCGCCGCGAGGAGATCAACGAGATCAACGTGTTCCCCGTCGCCGACGGCGATACCGGCGACAACATGGTGCTCACATTACGCGCGGTTCTGGATGAGCTCGACCGCCTCGCGACCGCGCCTCCCGACGGGACGATCGAGCGCGTCGGGCGCGACGAGATCGTGGCGTCGGTCGCGCGCGCCGCCCTGCTCGGCGCCCGCGGCAACTCGGGCGTGATCCTGTCGCAGCTGATCCGCGGCGCGGCCGAGGAACTCGCGAGCCGGCCCGGGGAGCTTGTCGACCCGGTCCTGATCAGCGCCGCCCTGGCTCGCGCGTCCGACCAGGCGTACGGATCGGTGCGCGAGCCGGTCGAGGGCACGATCCTCACCGTGGTCCGCGAGATGAGTGCGCAGGTCGCATCCGAGACCGCGCGAATGCCCGATGCGAGGCTTCCCGCGGACGCGAGTGCCGAGGAGCAGAACGCGGCGATCGCGCGTGTGATCGTGCGTGCGCTCCAGGCGGGCCAGAGCTCCGTGGAGCGCGGACCCGAGCTGTTGTCGGTGCTCCGCGAGGCGGGCGTCGTCGACGCCGGCGGCTACGCCCTGACGGTGTTCGTGGCGGGCATCGTCGGCGGGCTCGCGGGCGCGCACCCGCCGTTGCGCGAACACCGCGCACGTGCTCGCGTCACCCATCCGCAGCACTCGTCGTCGACCTACCGCTACTGCGCCAGCTTCGCCGTCACCGGCTCCGACCTCGAGCAGTGGCGGTTCGCGCCGGCGCTCGAGCGACTCGGCGACTCGCTGCTGATCGTCGGCGACCAGGCGACGCTCAGGGTGCACATCCACACCGACGATCCCGACGCGGTCACCGCCGTGTTTGCGCCGCACGGAGCCGTCTCGCACCTCGACGTCGCGGACATGCGCGAACAGCTGTCAGAGCGCGGCGACCGCGTCCCGGCCGCCGACCCAGTCGTGTGCGGCGCGGTGGCGGTCGCGACGGGAGCCGGGATGCAATCGCTGTTCGAGAGCCTCGGCGTGCGCGCGCTCGACGGGGGACCGTCGCTCGCGCCCTCGAGCTACGACATGTTGGCCGCGATCCACGCGATCGCTGCCGAGCAGGTCGTGGTGCTGCCCAACAGCCCGAACGCGCTCGAGCGCGGCGCGTCGCGCAGCGCAGCTGTCGGACAAGGCGGTATGCGTGGTCCCGTCGCTGTCGCCACAGGCCGGGCTGGCGGCCGCGGTGGCGCTCGACCCGACCAGCAACTCGGGCCAGAACGCAGCGTCGATGACCAGGGCGATGGAGCACGTCCGCACCGGCGCGGTCGCGCCGGCGACGCTCGACGACGCTCAGGGCCGATTCCGCGCCGGAGACGCGGTCGGGTTCGTCGAGGAGGAGATCGTCGCCTGGGGGCGGCCCCGGGAGGCGCTACGCGAGGTGCTCGAGCAGCTTGCGCACGACGCCGAGCTGATCACCTGCTTGCGGGGAGCCGAAGCACCGCTGGACGATGGGACGGTTCAGGCGCTTGCTCAAGGTGATGTCGAATTCGAGTTGTCTGATGGAGGTCAGCAGGCCCAGTGGTGGCTGCTGGCGGCCGAATAGCGACGACGTTGTCGCTGACGAGCAGCGCCTCGAGTGCCGCCGCCGGAAGCGGACGGGCGAGCAGGAAGCCTTGAACGCGTTCGCAATCGAGCGCGCGTAGCGCGTCGAGCTGCTCATCGGTCTCGACGCCCTCCGCGGTGACCGTGCAACCGAGTGCTCTCGACATGCCGATCAGCGATGCCACGATCGCCTGATCGCGAACGTCGTCGGCGAGCCCGCTGATGAAGCCGCGGTCGATCTTGAGCGCGCCCACCGGATGCTCCTTGAGCCAGGACAGGGACGACACTCCGGTGCCGAAGTCGTCGAGCACGATCCGGATGCCGTGGGACTCGAGCTCGCGGAGCGTGTCCGCGATCACCTCGTCCCCGCGGGTCAGCGCGGTCTCGGTGATCTCGAGCGTCAGCTGCTCGGGCGAAAACTCGGCGTGGGAGAGCGTCAGCCGAACCGACCGGGCAAAGCCCGGATGCGCGATCTGGTGCGCGGACACGTTGACCGAGAGCTCGAGCTCACGCCCGGTGCGGCGCGCGATCCGCGCGACCGTCTCGCAGCTTTCCCGCAGCACCCAGGCCCCGATCGGGACGATCGTGCCGGTGTCATCGGCGACCGGGATGAGCTCGGTGGGGTAGACCTGGCCCAGCGCCGGGCTGTCCCAGCGCAGGAGCGCCTCGACGGCCGCGATCTCGCCGGTGCCTAGCTCGAACACGGGCTGGAACACGAGCCCCAGCTCGCCGCGGAGCTCTGCCCCCCGGAGCTCGCGGGCGAGCGCCAGCCGGCGCCCCTCGCGGACGCGGTGGCTGCCGCGGTAGAAGACCATCCGGTCGCCGCCCGCGCGCTTGGCCTCGTACATCGCGCTGTCCGCGCGGCGGATCCCCTCGCGCGCGTCGGAGCCGGTGCCGCCGATCATCGCGATCCCGATGCTGGCGGTGAGGACCGTCGAGTCGGTCCCGGACAGCGGCTGCGAGATCGCGTCGAGCAGCCGGAAGCCGAGCTTGGATGCCTCCTCTTCGCTGCGCATCTCCTCGGCGACCACGATGAACTCGTCGCCGCCGAACCTCCCGACGAAGTCCGTGCTGCGGACGGCGTCCTCGAGGCGCTGACCGACCTCGCGGATCATCTCGTCCGCGCGGTCGTGGCCGAGCGTGTCGTTGAGCATCTTGAGCCCGTCGAGGTCGACGAACAGGACGGCGACCGACGTGCCGGCATCGTTTCGGACGATCGCCTCGTCGAGCGACTCGAAAATCGCCGTGCGGTTGGGAAGGCCGCTGAGACCGTCGTGCCGGGCGTCGTGGACGAGCCGCTCGAACGCGCGGTGGCGCTCGATCGCGATCCCCGCCAGTCGCGCGCCGTCCTCCATCAGCGTCAGGTGCTCCGGGAGCGGCCGGCGCGGGCGCGGTCCGTACAGCGCCAGCGTCCCCAGCACGTCGCCCGCGGAGTCCTTGATCGGCATCGACCAGCAGTGGCGGAGCCCCGCGCCCACCGCGAAATCGCGGATCGGAGCCCACTTCGGATCCTCGGCGATGTCCTCGGCGATCGTGAGCTGGCCGGACCAGGCCGCCGAGCCGCACGAGCCGACGTTCGGCCCGATCACGACGCCGTCAATCGCGGCGAAATAGTGGGGTGGGAGCGACGGGGCCGCGCCGGGACGCAGCGCGCCGGCCTCGCGGTCGAGCAGCACCACGCATGGGATCACCGATCCGTCGTGGCGCTCGATGCCCTCCACCAGTTCGAGGAGCACCTGCTTGAGCGGCGCTCCGACGGCGATCAACTCGTGGACGCGGTTGTGGGAGGCGACCATCTCGTGGAAGCGGACCGCGTCGTGTCTGGCCAGTCGAAGCCGGACCTGGACGGCCATCGCCGCCGTGGCGTTTTCGAGCGTCTGGAGGTCGCGCTCGGTCCACTCGCGCGTCGGCGCGTCGGCGAGATTCATCGTGCAGATCACGTGACCGTCGACCTCGACCGCGCCTGCGAGGTATGCCCGCGGTGCCGCCGGCGACTCAGCCGGGACCCGGGCTGTGATGAACCGCTCGACGGGCTCGCCGGCTCCGATCCAGACCGTCTCGGCCTCGGTCGCGTCGCCGGCCCATATTCCCCTGATCAGCGTGCCGTTCTCCGTCTGGACCGACACGGCCACCACCGACGCTCCCGTGGCGCGGCGAAGTACGGAGGTCCAGTGATCGACCTCGGCATCGGGCGCGGAATCGAGCAGCCCGGTCCGCGCGAGCAGGACTGTGCGCGTGTCCTCCTCGGTGCTGGGAACGATTGACGATGGGTCGGTCTGGTCCATTCGGGGTTACGTCGTCCGCTTGCGTGATGTGTTTGATCGCGCGTGAGCGTGCTCGACGCATTGGCTTGTCGGAACGCTGACCGGATGGCGGGCGGAGTTCGGCCGACCGCGGTTGCCGGTGGGGTTCGGCCCGACCGCGCTGGCGGTCATGATCTGTGCGAGATGGACGCCACCGCGTTCGCCACCTCCGCCACCGCGTTTGCCACCTCGGAGCCGCTCGAGCGCTCCGAGCTCGCCGCGGCGCCGGTCCGCTACCCGCGGCCGTCGACGCTGGCAGTAGCGCTTTCGTTCGAGGGGGCGAAGACGCAGCGCGCCGCCGAGGCGCTTGGGCTGGTGACGGTGGGAGACCTGCTGCTCCACCTGCCGCGCGACCGCCGCGAGGCTCGTGCGGTGGCCGAGCTCGTGCCCGGTGACACCGCCACCGTCGTCGTCCAGGTGCGAAGCATCTCCTCGCGGTCGGTCCGCCGGCGTGGGATGCGGCCGCTGGTGGAGGCGACGGTCGCCGACGACAGCGGCGCGATGAAGGCCACGTTCTTCAACCAGCCGTGGCTCGAGCAGCGCTATCCGGTCGGAACCCGGCTGGCGCTGCACGGCAAGTTCGAGGGTCGCCAGCGCTTTCGCGTGCAGGCCCACGCGCGGACTGGCGACGCGGTCTCCGGCGGCGACGCGACCGTCGCGCACTATCCGGCCACCGAGAGCCTGAGCTCGACCCAGATTCTCGCGCTCGTGCGCGAGCATCGGGGGGCGTTCGATGACGTCGTCGAGCCGCTGTCGGCCTCGGTCCGGGTGCGCGAGCGGTTGCCCGACCGCGCGGCGGCGCTGACCGAGGCGCACTTCGCGGCATCGGACGCGGGGCTCGAGCTCGCGCGGCAGCGGCTTGCGTTCGACGAGCTGCTGCTCGCTCAGCTCGTGCTCTTGCGACGGCGCATGCGTCGCAGGTCTTCGAGCAAGGCTCCCGCCCTCGCCGGCGAGCGCGAGCTGACCGCGCGCTGGCTGGCGGACATGCTCCCGTTCTCGCTCACGGGCGATCAGACCCGTGCGCTCGAGGCGGTCGACCCTGACCTGGCTGCGGACGTGCCGATGCAGCGGCTGCTGATGGGCGAGGTCGGATCCGGCAAGACCGTGGTCGCGCTGTATGCGTTGCTGCGCGCGGTCGAGCACGGCTACCAGGGCGCGCTGATGGCTCCGACCGAGACGCTCGCCGAGCAGCATTTCGCGACGATCCAAAAGCTGATGCCGGGGTCGGTCGTCCCGATTGGACTGTTGACCGGATCGACGCCCGGCCGGCGTCGGACGGATCTGCTGAGCAAGCTCGAGTCCGGGGAGCTCCAGTTGATCGTCGGCACCCATGCGCTGATCGAGGATTCGGTGCGGTTCGCCCGGCTCGGGGTCGTAGTGGTCGACGAGCAGCATCGGTTTGGCGTCCGGCAGCGAGCGGCGCTCGATGCCAAGGGAGCCGAGGGCGAGCGGCCACATGTCCTGCATATGACCGCGACCCCGATCCCGCGCACGCTGGCGCTGGCCGGGTACGGGGATCTCGACCATACGCTGCTCCAGGAGCTGCCGGCGGGGCGCCGGCCGATCAAGACGTTCGTGTGCTCGACCGCTGCGGAGCGAGAGCGCGCGTATGACCGGATCCGGGAGGAGCTCCGCGCGGGCCGTCAGGCGTTCGTCGTGTGTCCGCTGGTCGAAGAGTCCGAGCTGCTCCAGGCACGGGCCGCGACCGCCGAGTTCGAGCGGCTACGTTCCGGGGAGTTCCGCGACTTCGAGGTCGTGCTCGTGCACGGGCAGCTCCGCCCGGCGGCCAAGCAGGAGGCGATGGCCGCGTTCGCGTCGGGATCGGCCGACGTGCTCGTGGCGACCTCGGTGATCGAGGTCGGCATCGACGTACCGAACGCCACCGTGATGCTCGTCGAGGACGCCGATCGGTACGGAATCTCGCAGCTGCACCAGCTGCGGGGGCGGATCGGACGCGGATCACACGATTCGGTGTGCCTGCTGTTCGGGTCGAAGGATTCATTGCGGCTGCGAGCCCTGGCCGAGCACACCGACGGGTTCGAGCTGGCCGCGATCGACCTCGAGCTGCGTGGAGAGGGAGAGCTGATCGGGACGCGACAGCACGGCGAGGCGGTCTATCGCGTCGCCGAGCTCCCGCGCGACGCGGCGCTGCTCGAGCGGGCGCGTCGTCATGCCGAGGAGGTCGTGGCCGCCGATCCCGAGCTGTCCGAGCCCGAACACGCGCTGCTGGCCGACGCGCTGCTGGGGACGTTCGGCGCGGAGGCGCTCGCGCCGATCCGGGCGTGAGGAGCGAGGCGTGCGCGTCGTCGCGGGACGGTTCGGCGGCCGTAGTCTGGTGGCGCCGCGAGGTCGCGCCACCCGGCCGACCTCGGACCGCGTCCGCGAGGCGCTGTTCTCGATCCTCGTCGGCTCGGGTTCGGTCGAGCGCGCGCGCGTGCTCGACCTGTTCGCGGGGTCGGGCGCGTTGGCGATCGAGGCGCTGTCCCGGGGCGCTCTTGACGCCGTCCTCGTCGACTCCTCGGCGGCCGCGGTGGCGGCGATCCGGCGGAACCTAGCGGCGGTCGGAGCCGACGCGGACGTGCGCCGTCAGGATGCGGTCAAGTACCTCGAGGGGGCACGCCGCGACGCTCGTCTTTACGATCTGGTGTTCCTCGACCCTCCATATCGGCACGCCAGCGCTTTCGGGCGGGAGCTGTCGTCGGCGCTCGGACCGGTTCTGGCGCCCGCGGCACGGGTAGTGACCGAGAGCGACCGGCGGGCGCCGCTCGAGCTCGACCTGACACTGCTGGACGAGCGGCGCTACGGCGACACACTGATCCGAATCTATGGCTCCTGACAACCGCACCGCGATCTGCCCAGGTACGTTCGATCCCGTAACGAACGGCCATCTCGACGTCATCGCCCGCTGCTCGAAGATGTACGACCGCGTGATCGTGGCGGTAGTGAACCTCCCGTGGCGCAAGGGGAGCACGGTGTTCAGCACCGAGGAGCGAGTCGGGTTCCTCCAGAGCGCGACGCGGGACTTCCCGAACGTCGACGTGGAGCCGTTCAGCACGCTGCTGGTCGATTTCGCCCGCGAGCGCGGCGCGATGGCGATCGTCAAGGGTCTGCGCGCGATCTCGGACTTCGAGTACGAGCTCGAGATGAACCAGCTGAACCGCCGGCAAGACCCCGAGATCGAGTCCGTTTACCTGATGGCGTCCGCCAAGTACAGTTTCTTGAGCTCGAGCGGCATCAAAGAACTGGCTACGTTCGGCGGTGACATCGATGATCTGGTCCCTGCGGAGGTGGCCAGTGCGTTGAAGGATCGGCTCGGCCGCTAACGAAACAGAGGTACATAAAGATGGATGTCCTGGTACTGATCGACAAGCTGGACGACCTCGTGCACAACGCGCGGGCGGTGCCGTTGACCGATCAGGTGCGGGTCGACAAGGAAGAGATCTACGACATCCTCGACCAGATGCGCGCCACGATCCCCGAGGAGATCAAGCAGGCGCGGTGGATCGTCAAGGAGCGCCAGGAGATGCTCGCCGAGGCCAAGCGCGAGGCCGAGCGGATCGTCAAGGAGGCCCGCGAGCGCCAGGAGAGGATGGTCTCCGAGGAGGAGATCACCAAGCAGGCCGAGCGTGGTGCCGAGGACATCATCGAGGACGCTCGCGCCCGTGAGCGCGAGATCCGACTCGGCGCGGAGGATTACGCCGACGAAATCCTGAACACGCTCGAGGTGAACCTGTCCAAGTTCATCGCGGCCGTGCGCCGGGGGCGGGAGCGCCTGGCGGGCAAGGAAGAGCCCGCAGAGGTTTCGTGACTAGCGCCTCGCGGAGGGGTGCGGTTGGCCCCGTATCCGGAGTTTGGCGCTGAAGCTGACAAATACGGGGCTTGATCGCCAAAGTCTTGGCTTATGCGCGCTCTGGTGATCGAACACGACCCCGATGTCCCGGCGGGACTCGTGGGGGATTGGCTGTCGGAGCGCGGTGCGGAGGTCGAGGTGTGGCGCGTCGCCACCGATTCTCACGACCCGGATCTCCATGCCTACGACCTGATCGTCACGCTCGGGTCCGAGGTCGCCGCGTACGACGACACGGTGGCGTGGGTCGCGCGCGAGCAGCGGCTGCTCCGCGACGCGTTCGACGCGGACCTGCCCGTGCTCGGCATCTGCTTCGGGAGCCAGTCGCTGGCGCGTGCGCTCGGCGGTCGCGCGCTGCGGGCGGATCGTTCTGAGATCGGCTGGATCGCGATCGAGACGCACGACCCCGCGTTCGTGCCGGCCGGCCCGTGGCTCCAGTGGCACCACGACACGTTCACGCCGCCGGCCGGGGCGTCGGTACTGGCTGACAGCCCGGCCGGGCCGCAGGCGTACACGATCGGGCGGAGCATGGGCGTGCAGTTCCACCCCGAGGTCACGCCCGAGATCGTGGCCAACTGGGTCGCGGGGGGTCGCGACGAGCTCGACCGCGAGCGCGTCGATGCGGACCGGATGCTCGCGGACGCCCGCGTGCTCGACACCGACAACCGAGCGCGGGCGGTGGCGCTGTTCGACGCGTTCCTCGAGCGCGTCGCGCGGATCGGCGCGGTGGCATGACCGCCTCGCAGCTCCCGGTAATCGGCATCTGCGCGGTCCGCGAGCGGGCGCGCTGGGCGTTCTGGAAGCAGGACGCCCACCTCGTCGCCGACTCCTACGTCGCGCCCGTGCAGCGCGCCGGCGGCGTCGCGGTGCTGTTGCCGGTCGACGCCCGCGCGCCGGTCGAGCTGCTCGACCGGGTCGACGCGCTGATGCTGATCGGCGGTGCCGATCTCGACCCCGCCTCGTACGGCGCGTCACCCGACCCCGCCACCGAATCCACTTATCCCGAGCGCGACGCGTTCGAGCTCGCGATGGTGCGCGGGGCGACCGAACGCGACATGCCGGTGCTGGCGATCTGCCGGGGCATGCAGATCCTCAACGTCGCGTTCGGCGGCACGCTCGAGCAGAACCTGGTGGCGGCCGACGGCAGCCACCCGCACCGGAAGGTCGTCGGCACGTTCGACGGCAACGAGCACACGGTCACGCTCGAGCCCGGGTCGCTCGCGGCCGGAGCGGTCGGCGAGCAGTCCCATATCGCCCGCTGCCACCACCACCAGGCGGTTCTTGATCTCGGCGACGGGCTCGTCGTCACCGGCCGGGCGGAGTCGGACGGCGTCACCGAAGCGATCGAGCTCGCCGACTCGAGCTGGGTGCTCGGCGTGCAGTGGCACCCGGAGGCAGACGACCGCAGTCGCCTGTTCGGAGCGCTCGTCGAGGCGGCCCGCGAGTACGCGTCGCGCGCGTCGACGGTGTCTGCGCGCTGACCTCGGGGCCTCGGCGGCCGGGCGGCCTTAACGGCGGGCACCTGGAGTGGGGTGGGAGCGGGTTCCCGGCGCGCGGCGGCTCGCGGATCATGCATAGCACGTCATTTCGCGGCTCCGTCACGGGCCGTGCCGAACTAAGCATGTGGGGCACGCGTAACACGGCACGGCTCGGCCGCAGCGGCTCGATTGTCGAGCTGTGCAGGTCGCCGGGACCCGGACCCGTCGTCCGGGCCCGGCGCGCGATCGCGCCCCGCTCCCTCCCCAGGTGCCCGCCGTTTCCCCGCCGACTCGCGGCTCCGACCCATCGGTCCGCAACGCGCGCGCTACCGAATCTCGAACCCGCCGAGCCCCTCTGGCTCTTCCTCGCTGACGTCGATCTGCGCCACCGAAGCCAGGCGCGGGCCGATCTTGCAGAACCTGACGACGCGCTCGACGTGGTCGGGCCGGCCCTCGAGCACGGCCTCGACCGCCCCGTCTGACCGGTTGCAGATCCAGCCCGAGACGCCGTGGGCGCGGGCGCGCTCGCGGACCGAGTCGCGGAAGAAGACGCCCTGCACGCGGCCTTGGACGACCACCCTTCGGCGTATGCGCTCGCCCGCCACGGCAAGCGATTCTGGCACGGGCTCGCTTCCGGCGATTTGCGGGGATTTCGTTCTGTCCGAGGCCCGCGCAATGCTGAACGGCCCATGAACACACTGTGGTTACTGGTCGGATTGGCCCTCGGCGCGGGCGCCGTGCTCCTGGCGCTTCGCCCGCGGATGCGGTCGCTGTCGCGCGACGCGGCCCACGCCGGCGAGCTCGAGCGAGAGCTCGTCCGCGCTCGGTCAGACCTCGAGCACGAACGCGCGCTCTCACAGGAACGTCTGGCCACGATCACCGACGCGCAGGAGCGGCTGTCGGCGTCGTTCAAGGCGCTCAGCGCGGACGCGCTCAAGTCGAGCATCGACCAGCTCACCGAGCTCAACCGCGCACAGCTGAACGCCGCGCGGGCGGAGGCTAGGGGAGACCTCGACAATCGCCGGCAGGCGGTCGAGCAGCTAGTCGGGCCACTGAAGGAGCAACTCGGTCGGGTCGATTCCCAGCTGCTGGCGCTCGACCAGGAGCGGCGCGAGTCACGCGGGCGCCTTGAGGCCCAGTTGCGGACTCTCGCCGAGACCGGCGAGAAGCTGCGGACCGAGACCGGCGCGCTCGTGACCGCGCTGCGCAAGCCCAACGCGCGCGGGCAGTGGGGGCAGATGCAGCTGCGCAACGTGGTCGAGCTCGCCGGCATGGTGCGGCACTGCGACTTCGCCGAGCAGACGCCGGTCGCCGGCGACGAGACGACGCTGCGCCCGGACCTGATCGTCAACCTCCCCGGCGGGAAGCACGTCGTCGTCGATGCCAAGGCACCGCTCCAGGGCGTGCTGGACGCATACCAGGCCCGCGACGAGGAGGAGCGCCAGCAGCATCTGCGCGATCACGCGCGGCTGCTCCGCCGCCACGTCAAGGCGCTCGCCGACAAGGCCTACTGGGCGGGGCTCGACACGGCGCCCGACATCGTCGTGATGTTCCTGCCCGGCGAGCACCTGTACGGCGCCGCGCTCGAGGCCGATCCGTCGCTGATCGAGGACGCGATGGCGCGACGGGTGCTGATCGCCACGCCGACGACGCTGCTCGCGATGCTGCGCGCCGTCGCCTACGGGTGGCAGCAGGAGCGCGTGGCCGAGTCAGCGCAGGCGATCTCAGAGCTCGGCCGGGAGCTGCACGGGCGACTCGTGAAGCTGTCGAGTCTGCTCGCCACGCTCGGTACCCGCCTGAACAGCACGGTGCGCGCCTATAACGACGCGGTCGGCTCCTACGAGGCGCGCGTGCTGCCCGCCGCGCGCCGGTTCGAGGACCACGGGTCGGTGGCGGCCGGTCGGGAGCTGCCCGAGCTCGAGCCGGTCACGGTCAGCGCCCGAAGCGTCCATGCCGCCGAACTCGGCGCCGGCGAGCTCGGCGCTGGTGAGCCGCGCCGGCGGGACGACGGGCACGAGCAACTGACGATGCGGAGGCTGCGCGCCGCGGATTAAGGCTCGGTGTCGCCGGCGCCCCGCTCGACCTCGCGCCGGCCCTCCCACCACTGCCGCAGATCCGCGCGCTGATGCGGAAGCGGGTCAGCCGACGGTTTGCGTCGGCGGACGTAGTCGACCGCATCGTCGACGTCCATTCCGGTGCGGGCGGCGA
The DNA here is from genome assembly GCA_963755525.1 of uncultured Solirubrobacterales bacterium. GTDB lineage: Bacteria > Actinomycetota > Thermoleophilia > Solirubrobacterales > Solirubrobacteraceae > Palsa-465. The sequence goes on from CAVWKC010000031.1 coordinate 265,837, forward strand.
CGACTCCCGCGGCGATCGCCGCGGACCGCTGCCAGCCCGCCCGGCAGTGGACGTAGGTGCGCTGGCCGTCGTCCAGCCAGCTGCCGACGGCGCGGACCGCGGCTTCGAGGTCGCCCGCGGGCAGGCCTCCGTAGTCGGTGAGCGGCAGGCGGAACTCGGCGATGCCGGCGCCGGCGAGTGCGCGCGCCACCTGCTCGCGATCGCCGGGAGGGTATTCCTCGTCCTCGGTGAGGTTCATCACGCGCCGAATCCCCATCCGAGCGAGCACGTCGACGTCGTCCTGATCGAGCGGGTAAGCGCCGACGATCAGGTCGTCGTACACGTCGGCGAAGCCATAGGAGCGGAACCAGCGCGACACAGTCTGGATGATCGCGACTCGGCGGTAACCTCGACGTCTGAGATGTCATCGCTGCGCACCGACACGTTCGATCTCGGTGGGTTGCGCCTCACGTCTGGCGAGGGGCGCCGGCTTGACCTGTCCGTGGCGATCGAGCCGTTCTCGCTCGCCGGCGAGCGCTACCCGGTCGAGCCGGCGCCGGTACCGGTGCGACTCGACATCTCGCGGACCACGGGCAACGGGTACGCGTTGCGGCTGCGATTCGAGGCGTCGATCGTCGGCCCGTGCATGCGCTGCCTCGAGCCCGCGTCGCCGACGTTTGCAGTCGATGCCCGCGAGGTGTGGCAGCCGAATGAGGCCCGGGCCCACCACGGCGAAGCCCCCAGGCGCGGCCACGAGAAGCAGGAGCCAGAGAGCGACGACCTGAGTCTCGCCGTACGTCGAGGAGGGAGTCCTCGATCTGCACGGGTGGGCGCGCGACGCGCTGGCGTTGGCGTTGCCCGCGAACGTCTTGTGCCGCGAGGATTGCGCGGGGCTGTGCCCCGTGTGCGGGGCCGACCTGAATGAGGCCGGGCCCGATCACCAGCACGAGCGCGAGCCCGATCCGCGCTGGGCCGCGCTCTCGGAGCTCCGGTTCGAGTAGCCCGCCACGCGACGCCGTGAGGATGCGGGCGCGACGGCGCGAGAAGGCGGCGCGCGGCGTTCTGCCGTGCCCGCGGCGGCTACACTGCCCGCATGGCCGTCCCTAAGCAGAAGCAGTCCCACGCGCGGACCACGCAGCGCCGGTCGCAGCACAAGATCAGCGCGCCGACCTACAACGCGTGCCCGCAGTGCCACAGCCCTCGGCTTCCCCACCGGGTGTGCCCCGTGTGCGGCAACTACAAGGGCCGCGAGGTCATCGTTCCGGATCGGGACGATCGGATCGCCTGAGGGCGCCCAGCGTGGTCACAGTCGCCGTCGATGCGGGCGGAGCCGACCTCGGCCCCCGCGAGGTCGCGGCGGGCGCTGCTCGGGCGGCCGAGAAGGGCATCCGGGTGGTGCTGTTCGGCTCGGCGAGCGAGATCGGCACCGTGCCCGCTGGGGTCGAGGTCGTGGATGCTCCAGTCTCGATCGCCAAGCAGGCGGAGCCCGCGAACGCCGTGCGAACAACGCCCGAGGCGTCGATCGTCCAGGCGACCCGGGCGGTAGCGGAAGGCCGCGCCCAGGCATTCGTGTCCGGCGGCTCGACCGGACCGGCGCTGGCGGCCGCGCTGTTCAACCTTCGCCGGGATCGTGGCGTGTACCGGCCGGCGCTGGCGTTGCCGCTGCCCAACCCCGGCCGCTCGCCGATCCTGCTGCTCGACGTCGGCGCCAACGTGACCTGCCGTCCCGAGCATCTGGTGCAGTTCGCCCACATGGGCTCGGCTTTCGCTCAGGCGGTGCTCGGGACCGATTCCCCGCGGGTGGCGCTTCTGTCCAACGGCGAGGAGCCCGGCAAGGGCACACAGGAGCTCGTCGCGGCGCACGAGCAGCTCGCAGGGTCGCGCGGTACCGGGCTCAACTTCGTCGGCAACATCGAGGGCACGCAGATCTTCGAGGGCGTCGCCGACGTAGTCGTGATGGACGGGTTCACCGGCAACATCACGCTCAAGTTGATCGAAGGGGTCTCGAGCCGCGCGCTCCGGGTCGTCACCGAGACCGCCGCCACCACGGCACGCGGCCGGCTCGGTAACAGCCTGATCGGGCCGGCGATGGACCAGCTTCGCGAGTCGATCGACCCCGAGGGACCGGGCGGCGCCTACATGCTGGGGCTGCGGCAGCTCGGCGTCGTCGCCCACGGCCGGTTCACCGCCCGCGGCTTCGCCCACGCGATCGAAGTGGCGGCGCACGGCGTCCAGCAGGACGTGATCGGCCGCACGCGGACCGCGCTGCAAGACGCGGGGGCGCTCCGGCCCGCGTCGGGACGCGAGAGCCCGGCACGCGAGGCCCCGGGAGGCGACGGCCCGGGACGCGACCGCCCGAAGCGCGAGCTGGCGGCTGGCCCGTCCGAACCGGCGGCTACGGTTTCGACCCAATGACCCGCGAAGAGATCTTCCAGGTGATCCGCGGCCACCTCGTCGACGAACTGGAGGTGGATCCGGAGCGGATCACCGAGTCGACCCGCTTCAAAGAGGATCTCGACGCCGACTCGCTGGACCTCTACACGCTCGTGCAGGAGCTGGAGGATTCCTACGGCGTGCGGATCTCCGACGAGCAGGCGGCCAAGATCCGGACCGTCGGCCAGGCCGTCGACTACGTGCTCGATGTGACCGGAGGTGAGGCGCACGCATCGGCGTCGGCGGGCGCGGGCCCCGATGCTGAGTGAGCGCGAACCGCCTTCCACTTGCGAGTGACTCCCCGGCGCTCCTCCGGGAGCTGCTCGACGAGTTGCCGGATGACCTGGCGTCGCCGGTGTTCACTCACGCGTCGTGGACGGCAAGACGCTCGGACTCGTACGAACGGCTCGCGTTCCTGGGCGACAGCGTGCTCTCGCTCGCGGTGACCTCGCACCTGTATCCGCGCCTCGAGGCCGAGCGCTTCGGTCCCGGTCGGCTGACCAAGATCCGGGCGCAGGCGGTGTCGGGCCGGTCGTGTCGCGAGGTCGCCGAGCGACTCGGCGTTCCGGAGCGCCTCAGCGCGGCGGCGCCGGCGGGCATGGCCACGACGGTGCCGGCTCTGATCGGGACCGAGCGTGTGCTGGCGTCGGTGATCGAGGCCGTGATCGGCGCGTGCTTCCTCGCCTACGGCTACGAGCGCACCGCCGAGGCGGTCGTCGAGGCGTTCTCACCCGAGATCGAGGAGGCGCTCGAGCACCCCGTCGACTTCAAGTCGGCGCTCCAGGAGCGGCTCGCGCGCAAGGGCGCGCTCGTGACCTACGACGTCGTCGAGGAGGAGGGCCCGCCGCACGACCGGGTGTTCTCCGTGAGCGCGACGATCGCCGGCGTCGAGGTCGCACGTGGACGCGGGCGGAGCAAGAAGGACGCCGAGCAGGTTGCCGCGCAGGTAGCGCTGGAGGCGCTGGAATGAGGGGCCGGCCATGTACCTGAAGTCGATCGTGCTCAAGGGCTTCAAGTCGTTCCCGGACCGCACCAAGCTCGAGTTCGGCCCCGGCGTCAGCGTGATCGTCGGACCGAACGGATCGGGGAAGTCGAACGTCACCGACGCCGTGCTGTGGGCGCTCGGCGAGCAGTCGCCGCTCGCCGTGCGCGGGCAGTCGATGCAGGACGTGATCTTCGGCGGTACTCCAGGACGGCAGGGCGCCCGGGGCGCCGAGGTCGAGCTCGTGCTCGACGACAGCGAGGGCACCCTCGGGCTGGGCGCGCCCGAGGTCTCGATCGTGCGCCGGCTCGACCGCAACGGCGAGGGCGAGTACCGGCTCGCCGGCGCGCGCTGCCGTCTGGTCGACGTGATCGAGCTGCTGTCCGACACCGGCCTCGGCAAGGAGATGCACTCGGTCATCTCCCAGGGCAGGGTCGAATCGATCGTGACCTCCAAGCCGCGCGACCGCCGGATGCTGATCGAGGAGGCCGCCGGACTCGGCAAGCACCGCAAGCGCAGGCGCCGGGCGCAGCTGAAGCTCGCGCGCACCCAGGACAACCTCGATCGCGCGCTCGACGTGGAGCGCGAGGCCCGCTCGCGGCTGCGTCCGCTCAAGCGCCAGGCCGAGGCGGCCGAGCTGCACGCCCGGCTCGAGCGCCAGACGCTCGAGGCGCGGTGGGAGCTCGCCCGCGACGATCTGCGCCGCCACCAGGCCGAGCTCGCGACCGCGCAGGAGGCCGCCGCCCAGGCGCGCAGCCAATGCGAGCGGGTCGAGCATGAGCTGACGACCGTGGCCGGGCGCCGCGAGGCCGCGGAGGAGGCTCTCGCCGAGCGGAGCGCGCATCGCGAGGAGCTTTCGCGGCGCTGTTTCCTGGCCCAATCCGCCGGCGATCGGATCTCCTATCGCGCCGATGCTGTGCGCGCGGCGGCACGTGACCTCGAGGTTCGCCTGCGCGGTCACGGCGAGCGCCTCGCCCGCCTGAGCGAGGCAGCGCTCGCCGACGCCCCGGATCCGGAAGCCGACGCCCGAATCGCCGAGCTCGAGCAGGCGCTGGCGCGTCTTGAGCGCGACCGCGAGGCCGAGCTGGCGCGCCAGCTGGCCGAGCTCGAGGCTCAGCTCGACGCGGCCCGTGCGGCCGTCGACGACCGGGCGGCCGACGTCGAGCGCGCCCAGGCGGCACGCGAGCAGGCCCGGGAGCGGCTTGAGCAGGCGCGCGCCGAGCAGCGCGACGCCGAGCGGGCGGTCGAAGCCGCGCGCCGTGAGGCGGCGCGAGTCGGCGGCGAGCTCGCCGCGTGCAACCAGTTCCTGCGCAGCCAGACCGCCGTTCCGGGCGGCGCCGCGGTGCTGGCCGACCAGCTCGACGTCGACCCGGGGTACGAGCTCGCGGTCGCGGCCGCGCTCGACGGGCGTCTGCGCGCGGCGGTGCTGCGCGACCGGACGGCCGCCGGCGAGTTGCTCGACCGCGCGGGAGCCGACGGTGGCCGCGCGCTGATTACGTCGCCCGACGGCGTGGCGCACGCGACCCCGGCGACCGCGCCCGCACCGCACGACGGAGCCGAGAGGCTCGCCGAGCACGTTCACGGGCCCGCCGACGCCGCCGGCCTCGCCCGCCGCCTGCTCGGCGATGTATGGGTGGTGGAGAGCCTCGAGCGGCTGTCCGACGGCTTCGAGGGCGTGGCCGTGACGCGCTCAGGCCGTGTGTGGTCGTCCCGCACGCGCGAGCTCCGGCAGGCGCCGGCGGTCGGAGAGGAGCGTGTGCTCGCCGAGCGCAACCGCCGCGACGCGCTGGTCCGGGCGAGCGAGGCCGCGGTGCAGGCCGAGCACAGCGCCCGCGCCGCGCTCGAGCGCCACGGCGAGGCGGTGGCGCGGGCTGAGACCGAGTCCGAGCGGGCGATCGCGGCGCACCGGGCCGCGGTCAGCCAGCGCGACGAGGCGAGCGAGGACGAGCGGCGGATCGCGGCGGGGATCGAGCGCCGGCGGGCCGCGCCCGACGACGGCCCCGACGCTGGACGCCGAATGCAGATCTCGGCGGAGCTGGCCGCGGCCCGCGGCGCACGCGAGCGCGAGCAGCGCGAACGCGCGGAACGCCAGGCGCGGATCGAGCGCCTGCGCCAGGCGACGATCCGCGACGAGGCGTTGCTACCGAACGTCCGAGCGGTGATCGCATCGCTCGAGCACGTGGCCGGCGCGATTTCGGCGCGCCGCGAACAGTTCGAGCTTGCGCTCAGCGCCGACCGCGAGGCCGGCGAGCATGTCGCGGCGGAGCTCAAGGAATGCGCCCAGCAGGAGGCCGCACTCCACGCGCAACTGCGCCAGGGCAACGAGCGCCTGACCGAGAGCCAGGTGCGCCTCGGGCGGGCCGGCGACCGGGTCGACGAATCGACCCAGGAGCTGAACGGCCTCGCCGGTCGCCTCGAGCTCGAGGCGGAGCCCGCCGCCGCCGAGCTCGGCGCCGAGGAGCGCGAGGCGCTGACGAGCCGGCTCGAGCGGTTGGCGCGCCGGCGCGAGCAGCTCGGGCCCGTCAACCCGCTCGCGCAGAACGAGTACGAAGAGGCGGTGGCGCACGTCGAGGAGCTCGAGCGCCAGCGCGACGACCTCGAGACCGCGCTGCGCGAACTGAACAAGCTGATCTCCGACACCGACCGCCAGATCCGCGAGAGCTTCGAGCAGATGTTCGAGGCGGCGGCGCGGAACTTCGAGCAGGTCGCGGCCCGGCTGTTCCCGGGCGGCCGCGGCCGGCTGCGGCTCGTGGCCGAGCGCGAGGGGCCGGCGCGGGTGCTCGGCGGCGCGCTGGTCGCCCGACGACGCCAAGGCCGACGCGGAGGAGGGCGACGACGCTGACGAGTCCCGGGACTCGCAGGAGGAGCCCGAGGAGGAGGATCTGCTCGGCGTCGAGATCGAGATCACCCCGGCCGGCAAGGAGATGAAGCGGCTCACGCTGCTGTCCGGCGGCGAGAAGTCGATGGTCGCGCTGGCGTTCCTGTTCGCGGTGTTCCTCGCCCGCCCGTGCCCGTTCTACATCCTCGACGAGGTCGAGGCGGCTCTCGACGACCTCAACATCGACCGGTTCCTCGAGCTGCTGCGCACGTACTCGGGCCACGCCCAGTTCATCGTGGTCACCCACCAGAAGCGCACGATGGAGGCGGCGGACTCGCTCTACGGCGTGTCGATGGGGTCCGACGGCATCTCCAAGGTCATCTCGCGCCGGCTGCCCGCTCAGGACCAAGCAGCGTAACCTCGCCGTCCGATGGCACGAGAATGGCGAGACCTGTTCATCGTCGACGGCGCGCCGGGTGGGCGCGGCCCTATTTCCGAGACGGAGCCTGCGACCCAGGAGCGGCGCAGGGGCATGTTCCGCCGCCTGCGCGAGAACCTCCGCAAGACTCGCCAGGCGCTAGCGACCGAGATCCAGGCGACGCTGTTCGAGGATCTCAGCGACGAGACCTGGGAGCGGCTCGAGGAGGCCCTGATCTACGCCGACGTCGGCGCCAAGACGACCGCGGAGGTCGTCGAGCAGCTCGAGCACGAGGCGACCGAGGGCGGCATCTCCGGGGGACAGGCGCTCACCGAGCGCCTCACCGAGCTGCTGGCGCAGATCGCGCGCACCGACGGCGACGATCGAATCGACCTAACGCCGAAGCCCACGGTGATCCTGGTCGCCGGCGTGAACGGCACCGGCAAGACGACCACCGTCGGCAAGCTCGCGTGGCACCTCGGCAAGGAGCTCGGCCAGACCGTCGTAGTCGGCGCGGCGGATACCTTCCGCGCCGCCGGCGTCGAGCAGCTCGAGGTATGGGCCCAGCGAGCCGGCGTCGGGTTCGTCAAGGGCCCGCCGAATGCCGATCCCGGATCCGTCGCCTACGACACCATCGAGGTCGCCCTGCGCGACGGCGCGGACGTGGCGATCATCGACACCGCCGGCCGGCTGCACACGCAGGACAACCTGATGGCCGAGCTCGCGAAGGTCAAGCGGGTGATCGGCAAGCAGATCCCCGAGGCGCCGCACGAGACGCTTCTCACGGTCGACGCGACCACCGGGCAGAACGGGCTGCGCCAGGCGCGCCTGTTCTCCGAGACCGTCCCCGTGAGCGGGCTCGTGCTGACCAAGCTCGACGGCACCGCCAAGGGAGGGATCGCGCTCGCGATCGCCCACGAGCTCGGTATCCCGGTCAAGCTGATCGGGATCGGCGAGCAGCTCGAGGACCTGCGCCCGTTCGATTCGGACGACTTCGCCCGGGCGCTGGTCACGGCGGAGTAGTCGCGACCCCGCCGGCGGGCACGGACGCCCGGCGGAACTGGCCCCATGGATGCCGAGCGGAGCGAGGCCCACACCCAGTACGCTGACCTCGGACCATGTTCGATTCGCTCTCAGAGAAGCTCCAGGCGACGCTGTCCGACGTCCGCGGACGCGGCACGCTGACCGAAGACGACGTCAACGCCGCGATGCGCGAGATCCGCCTCGCGCTACTCGAGGCCGACGTCAACTTCAAGGTCGTCAAGAGCTTCACGAACGCGGTCAAGGAGCGTGCGCTGGGGGCCGACGTGATCGGCAAGCTCAACCCCGGCCAGCAGGTCGTCAAGATCGTCTCCGACGAGCTGACCGAGCTGATGGGCGGCGCCGCGCACGAGCTGTCGTTTTCGCCCCGCCCGCCGACGGTCGTGGTGATGGCAGGGCTCCAGGGCTCGGGCAAGACGACCGCGACGGCCAAGCTCGCGCGCTACCTGCGCGAGGAGCACGGCTCATCGGTGGCGGTCGCGGCCTGCGACGTGTACCGCCCGGCGGCCGTCGATCAGCTGATCAAGGTCGGCACCCAGGCCGGCGCGGCCGTATATGAGCAGGGCACCGACCGCGACCCGGTCAAGATCGCCGCCTGGGCCCGCGACCGCGCGATCTCCGAGGGCAAGGACGTCCTGATCATCGACACCAGCGGCCGCCTGCACGTCGACCAGGAGCTGATGGCCGAGCTGGCCAACATCAAGAAGGCGGTCAAGCCCCACGACGTGCTGCTCGTGGTCGACGCGATGACCGGCCAGGACGCGGTCAACGTGGCCGAGCAGTTCGCCGAGGTGGTCCAGTTCGACGGCGTCGTGATGACCAAGCTCGACGGCGACGCTCGCGGTGGCGCCGCGCTGTCGGTCAAGGCGATCACCGGCAAGCCGATCATGTTCGCGTCGACCGGCGAGAAGCTCGATCAGTTCGAGCGCTTCCACCCCGACCGCATGGCCCAGCGGATCCTCGGTATGGGCGACGTGATGACGCTGATCGAGAAGGCCGAGACCACGTACGACGAACAGCAGGCGGCGGAGCTCGAGCGCAAACTGCGAAAGTCGGAGTTCGGGCTCGACGACTTCCTCGAGCAGATGCGGCAGATCCGGCGCCTGGGTCCGCTGCAGTCGCTGATCGGGATGATCCCGGGGATGGGGAAGGAGCTCCGCGGCGCCAAGATCGACGAGCGCGAGTTCGACCGGATCCAGGCGATCATCCTGTCGATGACCCCCCAGGAGCGCCGCCATCCGGAGCTGATCAAGGGCTCACGCCGGCTGCGGATCGCAAAGGGATCGGGCACCAACGTGCAGGCGGTCAAGGCGCTGATCAAGCAGTTCGAGCAGATGCGCAAGGTCATGCGCCAGGTCGCCCAGGGACGCATGCCCGACATCGGCGCGCTGATGCGCCAGGCCCGCTGAGCGTCCGCCCCCACCACCGGCCGTCGAACTTTCGCCCGTACCCGCTACCCTGATCGCTCGAATGTCTGTACGACTAAGGCTTACGCGCATCGGTGGGCGCAAGAACCCGGTCTGGCGAGTGGTCGTCGCGGATCAGCGCGCCAAGCGCGACGGACGCGTGATCGAGATCGTCGGGCACTACAACGCCCAGACCGATCCCTCGACGATCACGCTGAACGAGGAGCGAGTTCGCGATTGGCTCGCTCGCGGCGCGCAGCCCACGGACACGGTCCGGAAGCTGCTGCGCATCCAGGGCATCCAGTAGCTCCGCGGCGATGAAGGAGCTGCTCGAGTACCTGGCGCGGGGTCTGGTCGATCAGCCCGACCAGGTGCGAGTCAACGAATTGCACGAGGACGACGGCGTGATCGTGCTCGAGCTGTCGGTCGCCGACGATGACTACGGGAACGTGATCGGTCGGGGCGGCCGCACTGCCGCGGCGCTGCGCACGGTCGTGAAGGCGGCCGCGGTGAGAACCAAGCGCCGCGTGTTCGTCGACATCGTCGACGCATGAGCACCGTTGCCGGGTGAGCGACGGACCTGAGTGGTTGCTCGCGGGCCGTGTCGGTCGGCCGCACGGACTCGACGGCAGCTTTCACGTCACTAGACCGAATGCCCAGCTGCTCGACGCGGCGACGAGTGTCCTCATCGACGATCGCGAGCTGGAGATCACTCGCCAAGCCGGGACCCAGCGGAGCCCGATTCTGCGGGTAGCCGGCCATGACGACCGGGCGGCCGCCGAGTCGCTGCGCGGCAAGGACCTGCTTGTGCCGCGCGCGCTGGCCCCGGAGCTCGGTCCTGAGGAGTGGTGGGCCGAGGATCTGGCGGGTTGCGCCGTTCACGACGGCGACCGGGAGGTCGGGACCGTTCGGCGGATGCTCGAGCTTCCGTCATGCGAGGTGCTCGAGGTGGAGCGGCCAGTCGGCGGTGATCTGCTGGTGCCGCTGGTCACCGACGCGGTGCGCGAAGTCGACCTCGACCGCCGCGCGATCGACATCGACCTCGAGTTCCTCGGCGAGGCGTAGTCCGCGGACGTCCGGTGCAGATCGACATCTTCACGCTGTTCCCGCAGGCGTTCGCGTGGTTCGAGGGCCAGCGCCACGTCGCCAACTCGCTGTCGGCCGGGCATCGTCTCGAGCACGTCAATTACCGCGATCACACGCCGTTGAGCGCGGGCCAGGTCGACGACACCCCGTTCGGCGGGGGCGCGGGAATGGTTCTGCGGGTCGACGTCGTGGAGGCGGCGCTGAGGGCGCGGTACGGCCGCGATCCGGTGGAGCTCCGCGCCGAGCGACGAGTGATCGTGCTGTCGCCGGGCGGGCGGCTCCTTGACGACGCGCTCGTCGGCGAGCTCGCGCGCGAGGACGCGCTGACGCTCCTGTGCGGGCGCTACGAGGGTTTCGACCAACGCATCGTCGATCACTTCGCCAGCGACGAGGTCTCGATCGGCCGCTACGTACTGGCCGGAGGCGAGCTCGCGGCGATGGTCGTGTGCGACGCGGTCCTGCGCAAGTTGCCGGGCGCCCTCGGTCATCCCGACTCGGTGCTCGAGGAGTCCTTCAGCGAGGCGCTCGACGGCGCACCCGAGTATCCGCACTACACGCGCCCGGCGGAGTACAGGGGCTGGCGGGTGCCCGACGTGCTTCTGTCCGGGCATCATGCGCGGATCAGGGAGTGGCGCCTCGGGCAGAGCGCGGCGAGGGGAGTCGGCCCCACAGGCGGTCCGCTACCATAGGCGGCCCGCGCAGGCGCACATTGCGCTGCGAATTAGGCCCCACCAGCGAGCACCACTCGGGTGTGGCCGGGATTTACAACGTCATGAGCACTGTGATCGATAGCCTGGAGCGCGCCCAGCTCCGCCGTGTACCGACGTTCGACGCCGGCGACCGGCTGCGCGTGCACTTCCAGGTGATCGAGGGCACGAGGCGCCGGACGCAGGTGTTCGAAGGGGTCGTCATAAAGCGACAGGGTCACGGCGCCCGCGAGACCTTCACCGTACGCAAACAATCGTTCGGGGTCGGCGTCGAGCGAACCTTCCCGCTCCACTCGCCGAAGATCGAGCGGATCGAGGTCGCGGCGCGCGGCGACGTGCGGCGCGCCAAGCTGTACTACCTGCGGGGCCGCGTCGGCAAGCGCGCTCGCGTTCGCGAGCGCCGGAGCAACGTGCCCGAGGTCGCGGTCGAGCGCGAGTTGCTGCACGCGCCGGTCCCGGTGCACGCGCCGGTCCCCGCGGAGCCGGCCGCGGACGAGCTCACCGCGGAGGATCTCGAAGGTACACAGGCCGAGGCGGAGCTCGTTGACACGCAAGCTGAGGCGGACGCTGAAACACAGGCCGAGTCGGGCGCGGAGGGTTCGAGCGCTGGGGAGTCCGAGGATTCCACCCCCCCGACGGCGCCGCAGGACGCCAGCCCGGCGGCCCCGGAGGACTCCGCCGGCGAACAGCAGGAGTGACGAAGGCGAGCAGGTCGCCCGCGAGCACGCTGTTGGAGCTCGCGGTGATCGTCGTGACCGCGCTCGCCCTCGCCCTCGGGATCCAGGCGTTCCTGGTGAAGCCCTACCGGATCCCGAGCGGGTCGATGCTCCCGACGGTCCGGGTCAACCAGCGAGTACTCGTGGACCGGATCGGCATGGACTTCTCCTCGCCGCACGTCGGTGACATCGTCGTGTTCCACCCGCCGAAAAACTACGACGACGGCTGCGCGGACCCGAACGAGGGACAGGGCGGCGGCGGGCAGGATGCGCCGGCGGCCTGCGCGGTGCCGTGGAAGCAACCGTCGTCGCAGACGTTCATCAAGCGCGTCGTCGGACTCCCGGGCGACCATCTCTCGATCGTCAACGGACACGTCATCCGCAACGGCAAGCAGGAGTCCGATCACTACATCATCCAGTGCGACGGTGACGCGTCCTGCAACTTCCCGGCGACGATCACCGTTCCCAAGGGCTACTACTACATGATGGGGGACAACCGCCCCGACTCGGAGGACAGCCGCTTCTGGGGGCCCGTGCCAAGGTCGTGGATCATCGGGAAGGCCTTCCTGACGTACTGGCCGCCCGATCGGATCGGGTTCTTCTGATGGCTCAGCTCGCGGAGTGGCGGCCGGTGGCCGGAGCGCGCCGATGAGGGGACTGATCGAGCTGGTGGTCACCGTGGCGATTGCGGTGGCGCTGGCGCTGCTGATCCAGGCGTTCATCGTCAAGCCCTACCGGATCCCGAGCCCGTCGATGGTCCCGACGCTCGACGTCGGACAGCGGGTGCTCACCAACCGCCTCGCCGGGAACCCGGGCCTCGGGGACGTGGTCGTGTTCCACCCGCCTCACGGGGCCGACTTCACGAACCCGGTGTGCGGCAACCCCAATCAGGGCGGACAGGAGGGCGGGCTCACCGTGCAGGCCTGCGGCCAGCCGACCGCGACGGCGTCCGGCCAGACGTTCATCAAGCGGGTCGTCGGCCTTCCCGGGGACACGATCCAGATCATCAACGGCCACGTGATCCGCAACGGCGTCCGGGAGAAGGACTCGTACACGATCCCGTGCGGCGGAATTTCTACTTGCACTTTCGGCAAAGCGATCAAGATTCCGGCCGGCGATTACTTCATGATGGGGGACAACCGCCCGGATTCGGAGGACAGTCGTTATTGGGGCCCAGTCCCGAGCAAATGGATCATCGGCACAGCGTTCTTCACGTACTGGCCCCCTGACCGGATCGGGTTCCTCTAGCCCGGCGAACGAGGCGTCGAGCCGGACGAACGGCGCGTCGAGCCAGACGAATGGGTCGGGGTTTCGGGGACGGCGCAAGCGGGCCGTCCCGCCGGCCCGCCGCCTGTTCAGGTTCGATCGCTCGCTGGGCGTGCGTTTCGTCGCCGGCGCCGACGAGGCCGGGCGAGGGTGTCTTGCCGGGCCGCTGGTGGCCGCGGGCGTGCTGTTCGACCTCGAGGCGATCGGTCCCGGCGAGGTGCGCGCGCTCGGCGCGCTGAACGACTCCAAGCAGCAGACCCACGAGGTTCGCGCCGAGCTGTTCCCGATCATCCTGCGGTTGGCCGCGAAGGTCGTGATCGTGTCGCGGTGCGCGCCCGGGATCGACGCCCGCGGCCTGCACCGCACGAATCTCGCCGCTTTGCGCGACGCGCTGTCAAAGGTCGCGTGCGAGGGCTGTATCTGCCTGAGCGACGGCTTTCCCGTGGCTGCGCTCGGTCACGAGCAACGCGCGGTGGTCGACGGCGACGCCAAGAGTGCGGCGATCGCCGCCGCCTCGGTGATCGCCAAGGAGACCCGGGACCGGTACATGCGCCGCGCCGACACCACGCATCCGGGATGGGAGTTCGCCCAGCACGTGGGGTACTCGACGCCCGAGCATCGGGAGGCGATCGAGCGGCTCGGTGTGTCGCCGCTGCACCGCCGCTCGTTTCAGTCGATGGCGTATCAGCAGCTGGCGTTCTACGCCTCAGAACGCCCCCTCGAGGTGCTCGAGGCTGATCAGTCTGCCGCCGGCGTCTAGCGTCACTCCGATCGCGTCGAAGCGGATGGTGTCGGCGTACGGCCGGTCGGTCCGCTCGACGAGCCAGCGCCCGGCCATCTTGCGCACCTTGGAGCGCTTGAGCGCCCGCACGGCCTCGAGCGGGCTGACGCCCGCCGCGCTCGCCCGCCGCGTTTTCACCTCGCAGAACGTCAGCACGCGCCCGTCGAACGCGACGATGTCGAGCTCGCCCCAGCGCGTGCGGTAGTTGCGGTCGACGATCTCGAAGCCGCGCCTGATCAGGTGCTCGGCGGCGAGTTGCTCACCGAGCTGTCCGAGCGCGGGACGGGGGTCGGTGGTCACGCGGAATCGGGGTCGCTGGTCACGCGAGCGACGCTACGCCGGGGCGCGTGAGAGGTGGGTGACGCCGCGTTCCAATTCTGCTTACGGCGGGCGCGCTCCCCTGCGCAGGATTGGAACAGCGCGTGTACCACCCCTCACGCGCCCCCGCGTACGTTGACCGGATGCTCGCCCGAGTCGCCACGTTCGCGATCGACGGGATCGACCCACGCCAGGTGTGGGTCGAGGTCGATATCCGCAGCGGTCTGCCCGCGTTCACGATCGTCGGACTCGGGGACGCGGCGGTGCGGGAGTCGCGGGACCGGGTCCGCTCGGCGATCGCGAATTCGGGGTTCGAGTTCCCGCAGACGCGGATCACCGCAAACCTCGCGCCGGCGTTCCTGCGCAAGGTCGGTCCCGGGTTCGACGCGGCGCTCGCGCTCGCCGTGCTCGCCGCGAGCGAGCAGATCCCCTCGGACGCGCTGACCGCCTACGCCGTGTTCGGCGAGCTGTCGCTGAGCGGCGAGCTGCGCGACTCACCGGGTGCGCTCGCCGTTGCCGAGGGAGCGCGCCGGGCTGGACTGAAGCGGCTGATCGTCCCGCGCGAGCGAGCGCGCGAAGCGGCGCTCGTCGAGGACCTGGCAGTCGCCGGCGTCCCGACTCTGCGGGCGGCGGCGAACGTGCTCACCGGGGCCGAGCTGCCCCCGTTGCCGGCGCCGGCGCCCGCCGCGGACCCGTCGCCCGCCGAGCCCGATCTCGCGGACATTCGCGGGCACGCCGCACCGCTGCTGGCGCTCGAGATCGCCGCCGCCGGCGGCCACAACCTGCTGTTCGAGGGCGCGCCGGGAACCGGGAAGACGATGCTCGCCCGCCGGATCCCGTCGATCCTGCCCGCGATGACGCGTGCGGAGGCGATCGAGGTGACGCGGATCCACAGCATCGCCGGGCTGCACGCGGCCGGCCTGGTGCAGGCGCGCCCGTTTCGCGCTCCTCACCACACGATCTCCTCAGCGGGGCTGGTGGGCGGGGGAGCGCCGCCGCGCCCGGGTGAGGCGACGCTCGCCAATCACGGCGTTCTCTTTCTCGATGAGCTCGCCGAGTTCCAGCGCTCGAGCCTCGACGCTTTGAGACAGCCACTCGAGGACGGCTGCGTGACGATCGTGCGCGGTCAGCACGCGCTGGTATTCCCGACGCGGTTCATGCTGGTCGCCGCCACCAACCCGTGCCCGTGCGGATTCGCCGGCGTCGGCGACCGGTGCCGGTGCGGCGACGCTGACCTCAGGCGCCACAGCCGGCGGCTCAGCGGACCCTTGCTCGACCGGATGGACATGCTGATCAACGTCGAGCGGCCCACCGAGCACGACCTACGCGCCGCGCCCCACACCTCGTCGGCGCGGGCGCGGGAGCGCGTGGCCCAGGCTCGCGAACGCCAGGGGTTCAGGCTGACGGGCTACCCGGCGCGGTGCAACGGCGAGATGGACGCGCGGCTCGCGCGGCGGCACGTGCGGCTCGACGAGGCGGCCGAGCGAGCGCTGGCCCAGGCGTACGCGGTCGGGGCGCTCAGCGCGCGCGGCCGCCACCGGGTCGTGCGCGTCGCCCAGACGATCGCGGACCTCGAGGCTCACGATCGGGTCACGCACGCCGACCTGCTGACCGCACTCAGCCTGCGCCAGCGCGGCGATGCCGAGCGGACGCTGGCGGCATGAGCGAGGGCGCCTGCGACGCCTGCATGGCGCGCTCGTGGCTGGTGGGGAGGCTGAGCGGAAACCTCGAGCCGGCACGTTCTCGGATCGACCAGGCGCTGGCGCTCGAGGACGACGCGCTGATCATGGCGGTCGGAGGCCGGAAAACGGCCCACCTGGAGCAGGAGTTCGAGACGCTGGATGTGGCTCGCGTCCGGGAGCGGGCGAACGCCGCCGGCATCGAGACCGTATGTCGTTGCGATCCGGCATACCCGCAGGGGCTCCGGGCGTTGAGCGCTCCGCCGGCGGTGCTCCACGTCGCGGGTGGCCTCGATCGCGCAATCGACCTTCTGTCCGGGGAGCCGGTCGGAATCGTCGGCTCGCGGCGCGCTTCGCCGTACGGGCTCGACGTCGCCCGGTCGCTCGGTCGGGGGCTCGCCGTCGCCGGGCTCACGGTGGTGAGCGGGATGGCGGAGGGGATCGACTCCGCTGCTCACGCCGGCGCGCTCGAGGCCGGCGGGCCGACGGTCGCGGTGCTGCCGGGCTCGGCCGACCGTCCTTACCCGCCAGGGAAGCTGGCCCTATACCGGCAGATCGTCGCGACCGGCGCGGCGGTGTCCGAGCTCGGGCCGGGGACCAGCGTGCGGCGGTGGATGTTCCTTGCGCGCAACCGGATCATCGCCGCGCTTGCCGCGATGACCGTCGTCGTCGAGGCCGGAGAGCGGTCGGGGTCGTTGGTCACGGCGCGTCTTGCGGAGGGAATCGGCCGCCCCGTGGGTGCCGTGCCGGGGCGGGTGACGACGCCGCAGGCGGAAGGCTCGAACGCGCTTCTCGCCGGCGGCGACGCCCGTATGGTCCGGGGGCCGCAGGATGTGCTCGATCACCTTTTCGGCGAAGGAGCGCGGACGGTCGCTTGCGAGAAGCGCCGGGCGCAGGCCCCGGCGGAGCTGCAACCGCTGCTGCAAGCGATCGCCGAGGGTCATGAGACGACCGCCGCGCTGGCCCGCGCCGGGTTCGCGCCCGACACGGGGTTGGCAGCCCTTGCGGCTCTCGAACTCGGGGGGTTCGTGAAGCGTGGGGCGGGGGGCCGTTTCCGGGTGGCCGTCTGATGCGACCGCGATTTTCACTGATAGTCGATGAAGATCGCAGTCGCATCGCTGAGGGTACGCTCGGGGGCGTGCTACCGAGAGTCCTTTCGATTGCCGGCAGCGACTCGGGTGCCGGTGCGGGGATACAAGCTGACCTCAAGGCGTTCGCGGCGTGCGGCGTCCACGGCATGACCGCGATCACCGCGATCACCGCGCAGAACACGGTCAGCGTGACCGCGGTCCACGCGATCCCGCCGGAGATCATCATCGCCCAGGTGCGCGCGGTGGCGGACGACATCGGCGTCGACGCGGTCAAGATCGGGATGCTCGGCGACGAGACGACGATCGAGGCGGTGGCAGAAGCCCTTGCGTACCTTCCAACACACACGCCGGTCGTGCTCGACCCGGTGATGGTCGCGGAGTCCGGGGCGGTCCTGCTCGACCCGCACGCGCGATCCGCGCTCGTAGAGCTATTGCTTCAGAGAGCCACCGTTCTCACGCCGAACCTGCCCGAGGCAAGAACGCTGATCGGGGACGGCGCGGCGGACCTCGACCCGCACGCCCTGGCGCGTGCCGTCCATGCGCTCGGACCGCACGCCGTTGTCGTCACCGGCGGCCATCGCGAACCGATGACCGACGTGTTCGTCGACGGCCAAAGACTCGTCGAGCTCCCCGGCGAGCGCCACCAGGACGGGGCTGCCCACGGCTCGGGGTGCACCCATTCCTCGGTGCTGGCCGCGCGGCTCGCCCACGGCGACGAGCCGCTCGAGGCCGCGCGTGCAGCCCGGGAGCTCGCCTCGCGCGCGGTGGCGCAGGGTCTGCGGGAGATCGGCGCCGGCCCCGGCCCGGTCGACATCCTGGGGATTGCCTGCAAACCCCAGGTTTGGCCAGTTTTGAGCGATTAACGGCGATCGGGAGCTGACGCCGTTTTGACATAATCCCCCCGTGCGTTTTCTGAGGATGAAGCCAGGCCACGGAGAGGTCTTGATCGCCGAGGGAGACGTCGAGCGCGCTGAGGACGAGCAGCGTCTGATCGAGGAGTTCCGCCGCCAGCTGGACGAGGGGCTGTGGGCGGCGGTGCCGCTCTCGGGCCGCCAAGGCCGGCGTGAGTCGATCATGGTCCGCTCGTTCGAGGAGATTCCCTGGGACGCCGACCGCGTGATCTTCTTCCCGCGGGCAGCAGGCGGCAGGTAGGTCAGCGGCAGCCATGGTGCTGGCGCTCGCAGCGACCGCGCTCGTCGCTCTGGCGCTTCTGTCTGACCTGATCGTCCCGCGGATCGACGAGCTCTGGAGCCGGTACAAGGCGCGGCGGCAGCGCGCCCCTACGTGGTCGTATGACCCCGGACGCGAGCGCCGAGCCGAGTCTCGCGCCAGGGCGCTGCTGCGCTCGTGCGTCAACGAGGAGGAATGGGGGATGTACCGCGACCTCGGGTTCCTGCGCGTCTGGGGCTCGCTCGCCGACGGACCCGACGACCTCGGCGGCACCGGTGGCGCCCCGTACGCGTACCTGATCTACCCGCACCGGCCGATCCTCGCGTACCTGGCCCAGACCCACCGCCTGCTCAACGAGTACTGCGTCACGTTCCCCGACGAGACGCGCCCGTACGGAAGCTCGCGGCTGCCGGACTCCGACGACGTGCTCGCCAAGTGGATGGCGCTGACCGGCGACGAGCGCCGGCTCGTCTCCACCGCGAACATGCATCTGCCAGGGCGGCAGCTCGATCCGGCCCAGGTGCGACGCGATCTGTGGCGCCTGTCGCAGTGGGAGCGGGCGCGCATGCGCGACGCGGCGGGCCCCGGAGGGACCGCGTCGCCGGATCCGGGCGATCGCCACCAGGCCGCGTAGGCCGCTCGCCACCTCGGCGACGGCCGGCTCGCCAAACCGCCGCGACACCCGGCCCATTACAGTTCCCGCCCCATGCCGGAGTTCGACCTCAAGCACAAGAGCCGCGCGCTCACCGAAGGCCCCGAGCGCGCCGCCGCCCGCGCCCAGCTGAAGGGCATCGGTTACGACGACGAGGCGCTGAGCAAGCCGCTCATCGGCGTCGCCAACACCTGGATCGAGACGATGCCGTGCAACTTCCACTTGCGTGCCCTGGCGGCCAAGGTAAAGGAGGGGATCCGCGAGGCCGGCGGGACGCCGATGGAGTTCAACACGGTGGCGATCTCGGACGGGATCACGATGGGCACCGAGGGAATGAAGGCGTCGCTGGTGAGCCGCGAGGTGATCGCGGACTCGATCGAGCTCGTCGCGTTCGCCCAGGCGTTCGACGCGGTGATCGCGATCAGCGGCTGCGACAAGACGATCCCCGCCACCGTGATGGCGCTGTGCCGGCTGAACGTGCCGAGCCTGATGCTCTACGGCGGCTCGATCTACCCGGGCCACTACCACGGTCAGCAGATCACGATTCAGGAGGTGTTCGAGGCGATCGGCGCGCACGCCGCCGGCCGGATCACCGACGAGGAGTTGACCGAGGTCGAGGAGGCCGCCTCTCCCGGCGCCGGCGCGTGCGGCGGACAGTTCACCGCGAACACGATGGCGATGGCGTTCCAGGTGCTCGGGATCTCCCCGTTTTCCTCGGGGGTTCCCGCGATTGACCCGCACAAGGTCGACGTGGCCAAGGAGGCCGGCGGCCTGGTCATGGACGTCCTCAGACGCGGCCAAAAGCCCAGCGACATCATCACCCGCGACAGCCTCGAGAACGCGATCGCCGCGATCGCGACCAGCGGCGGCTCGACCAACGGCGTCCTGCACCTGCTCGCCGTGGCCAAGGAGATCGGAGTCGACCTCGACATCGACGACTTCGACCGGATCAGCGAGCGCACGCCGCTCCTGTGCGACCTGAAGCCAAGCGGCCGCTTCGTCGCTCCGGATCTGTACGCCGCCGGCGGTGTCCCGCTCGTGCTGAAGCGGCTGAAAGAAGCGGGGATCCTTCACGAGAACGCGCAGACCGTGACGGGCAAGACCGTGGGCCAGCATGCCGATGAGGCGAGCGAACAGGAGGGCCAGGAGGTCGTCCGCCCGCTGAGCAACCCGCTCAAGGACACCGGCGGTCTCGTGATCCTGCACGGGAACCTCGCCCCCGAGGGGTGCGTGGTGAAGGTCGCCGGATACGAGCGGCGCAAGCAGACCGGGCCGGCGCGGGTGTTCGAGTCCGAGGAGGACGCGATGGCCGCCGTCACCCGCCAGGGCATCAAGGCCGGCGATGTCGTCGTGATCCGCAACGAAGGACCGGCCGGCGGTCCCGGAATGCGCGAGATGCTCGCGGTCACCGCCGCGCTCGTCGGCGAGGGCCTCGGGGAGGACGTCGCGCTACTGACTGACGGACGCTTCTCGGGTGCCACCCATGGCCTGATGGCGGGACACGTGGCGCCGGAATCGGTCCGCGGCGGCCCGATCGGGATCGTCCGCGACGGCGACGAGATCACGCTCGACGTCGACGCCCGCCGCCTCGACGTGAAGCTCTCGGACGAGGAGATCGCGGCGCGGGCGAGGGACTACAAGGCCCCGGAGCGGCCGGCGCCCGCCGCCGCGCTGGCGAAATACGCCCGGCTCGTGTCGAGCGCGTCACTGGGCGCGGTCACCCGTTAGGGCCCACGTGCGTACACCCCATTGCGGGGAGCTGAGTGAAATCTCCCTTGCAGAAGTCTGAACAAAACGCTGCCCCAACAAAGATCCGACGGATCGATCGGTACGATGGCGTCATGGGGTGGTCTTAGCTGGCACGAGCGCGAGCGACATATCTACGCCCTGAGCGAAGCCCGGCGAGGCCATCACGACAGCCGCGTCGGGCATCCGGGGTGGCTCGCACATCACGTAGGAAGGGGCCGTACCTAGCGCTGGGGATCGCCGTGATCCTCGTCGGCGCCGCGGCCGCGGTCGCGATCGCGCTGAAAAGCTCGAAGGCGACGCTCACGACCGATCCGACCGCGCTGGCGAAGGTGACGCTGCCGCTCGGCGGCGGAACCGTCGAGAGCGTCAGGGTCTACGGCGGTAAGACCAACTCGGCGATTCCGGTGCACCTGACCGGCGATCAGATCTGGCCGACCGGCCAGATCCCCGCCCACGAGACGCTGACGGTCCAGGCCGTGGTCAAGCGTCCAAGCTCCGTCGCGTGGGTCACCGGCAAGACCCAGCACCTGAACCTCACGCTGACCACGCCGAGCGCGCACCTGAAGGCCCACTTCCTGACCGTCGCCTCGGGCCAGCCACTCCAGCTGAAGTTCGCCGAGCCCGTGTCCACGGTGTCGACGGGCCCGTCGACGACGAGCCTGCACCGACAGCAGTTCGGCGCGCCGCAGTCATCGGTGACGCTCGCGCGCACCGCTGAGGCCGGGACGATCTACGTCGCCGCCGCGCCGCGCTCGTGGGAGACGTCGTCCGCTGCGCTCGTCAGCTGGTTCCCCGCCGGCTCCTCGACCAGCGCGTTGGCCTACCCGGCGCCCGGCAGCACGATCACCGCGACCACGCCGATCACGCTCACCTTCTCGAAGCCCGTGTCCAAGGCGCTGGGCGGCTCGATGCCACCGGTCTCACCGCAGACCGCGGGCACGTGGCACAAGATCAGCGACCGCTCGATCCAGTTCCAGCCCACCGGCTTCGGCTACGGACTCGGCGCGAACGTCAGCATCGGGCTGCCGAACGGGGTCCGGCTGCTCGGCGCGAAGCAGAGCGCAGACGCGTGGAGCGGCTGGACGGTGCCCCAGGGCACCACGCTGCGCCTCCAGCAGTTGCTGGCGGTGCTCGGCTATCTCCCGCTTCGCTTCCACTACGCCGGCACCGGGCCCGGGCCCAACACCGCCAACGAGCTCGCCGCCGCGGTCAAGCCGCCCGCGGGCAAGTTCACGTGGCGCTACCCGAACACACCGAGCGCGCTCGTCAACATGTGGGCGCCCGGCACGTTCGGCGAGCTGACGAAGGGCGCGATCATGATGTTCGAGGACCAGCACGGCATGACCGCGGACGGAGTCGCCGGACCTCAGGTCTGGGACGCGCTGATCACCGCCACGGTGCAGGGCAAGAGCAACCCCTTCGGCTACACGTTCGTGTACGTGAGCGAGGGCTCTCCCGAGACCCAGTCGACGTGGCACAGCGGCAAGACGGTCGTCTCCGGCGCTGTCAATACCGGCATCCCGGCGGCGCCGACCGCGCAGGGCGTGTTCGCGGTGTTCGAGCACGCGCTGTCGGTGACGATGAGCGGCACCAATCCCGACGGGAGCCATTACAGCGATCCGGGTGTCCCGTACGTGAGCTACTTCAACGGCGGAGATGCGCTGCACGGCTTCCTCCGCGCCTCTTACGGCTTCGCGCAGAGTCTCGGCTGCGTCGAGATGCCGTACTCCGAGGCCGCCGCCGTGTACCCGTACACGCCGATCGGGACGATCGTCGACGTCACATAACGTCCGACGCCTGACCGTACGGCGCTGACAAGCAGGCACTACCGCGCCCGCGGCGAATACGGTGCGTCGATGCCAGCGCCCGCCGAAATCTCCTCATGGCCGGCGGCGCTCGAGGCGTTCGAGGACGACCTCAGACGCCGGGCCGTCGCCGAGAAGACGCGCGAGGCGTACGGCGGCGACTGCCGGCATTTCGCGGCCTGGGCCGACCGCCCGGAGCGTCGAGCCCGCCTACGTCGACATCCGCACGCTTCGCCGGTACGCGGCCGGGCTGTCGGAGGACGGGATCGCCCCGGCGACCATCGCGCGCCGGCTGGCCGCGCTGAGGGGCCTGTTCCGGAGTCAGATGGAGGTCGGAGCGCGCGAAGACAACCCGGCCGAGCTGCTGAGCTCGCCGAAGAAGCCCCAGCGCCTGCCCCGGGTCCTCAAGGCCACCGAGGTGGCCGCGCTGCTCGACTCGATCCCCGGCACGACGCCGCTCGAACTCCGCGACCGCGCGCTGTTCGAGCTTGCGTACGCGTGCGGCCTGCGCGCCGAGGAGCTGGTCACGCTCGACCTCGAAGCCGTCGACTTCGACGCCGAGTCTGTGCGCGTCGAGGGGAAGGGGGGAAGACTCGGCTGGTTCCGGTGGGAGAGCACGCGCGCGGGGCGCTCGAGCGCTACCTGGCGCGCGGACGCCCGATGCTCGCGGCCGACGGCGCCGGCGACCGCGCGCTGTTCCTGTCGAAGTCGGGACGCCGGCTGTCCACCTCCGACGTGAGGCGGCGGCTGAACGGGTGGGCGAGGCGCGCGATGTCCCGATCGCCGGGGCTCGCTCAGGCCCATCCCCACGCGCTCAGGCACTCCTTTGCGACCCATCTGCTCGACGGTGGCGCCGATCTGCGCGCGATCCAGGAACTCCTGGGCCATGCGACCATTTCGACCACTCAGGTTTACACTCGCGTGGAGTCGGCCCGCCTAAGGTCTACCTATTCGCGCGCTCATCCCCGCGCGTGAGGCGGGCCTAATAACGTCTGGGGGAACATTGGAAACCAACGTCAAAGCGATCGAGCTACAAGATCTGTGGAGGCGGTTCAAGGCGACCGGCGACGAGAAGGCGCGCGAACGCCTCGTCGTCGCCTATTCGCCCTTGGTCAAGTACGTCGCCGGGCGGATGAGCTCGGGGCTGCCGGCCCACGTCGAGGAAGCCGATCTGATCTCCTACGGGCTCGGCGGCTCTGATCTCGGCGATCCAGCGGTTCGACCTCACGCGCGAGATCAAGTTCGAGACGTACGCGATCACCCGGATCCGCGGCGCGATCATCGACGAGCTGCGCACGCTCGACTGGGTGCCGCGATCGGTGCGAGCCCGAGCGCGCGAGATCGAGCGCGCGAACATGAAGCTCGAGGCCCGGTTCCAGCGCGCCCCCACGGACGAGGAGATGGCGACCGAACTGTCGGTGAGCGTCGAGGACTTCCAGGAGGCGCTGCTCCAGATCTCGAACTCGACGATCGTCGCGCTCGACGAGTTGTGGAGCGTGTCCGACTCGACCGGAGACGCAATCTCGCTGCTCGACACGCTTCCCGACCGCGGGGCGCCCGACCCCGAGCAGCTGATGGACCAGTCAGAGCTGCGCGACCGGATCGCCGACGCGATCGCGGCGCTCCCCGAGCGCGAGAAGCTGGTCGTCGCGCTCTATTACTACGAGAACCTGACCCTTCGCGAGATCGGCGAGGTGCTCGGGGTTACCGAGTCGCGCGTGTCGCAGTTGCACACCAAGGCGGTGCTGCGACTGCGATCGAAGCTGGCCGGCGAGCTGGATTAGTCGGGGCCGCCTTCGGCGGCGTCCATGGGGCCGTTCCGCCGGGCGTCCGTGCCCGGCGGCCTTAGTTGTTGTTTTCTGTGTGCGTCCGTGTCGCCGGCGGGTTGGGTCCGACGGCGGGCGCCTGAGGGTGGGTGGGGGTGGGTCGCCGGCGCGGGGTGGCTCGCGGAGCATGCATAACGCGGCAATTGAGGGCAGGTGCCGGTCGGCCGTGGCGTGTCAGGCATGTGGGGCATGCGCGAGTACGGCACGGCCTCCCCGGATCGGCTCCGATTGTCGCGCTATGCATGCCGGCGCACCGCGAAATGTCCGCGGGGACGACCGCACCCCCCTCAGCCGCCCGCCGTTTTCATCCGCTGGCTCTCAGCCATTCAAGGGTGCGCGACGGCCGGGCACGGACGCCCGGCGGAACGGGCCTCCCGGCTCGGCCCGCTCGGCATCCGGCCTCGCCAAGACCGGGCCGGCCGGGAGTCATCCGGCTGGACGCCGAGCGCAGCCAGGCCCGGTAAATTCGCTTTCACAGGGTCACCGAAGGAGAGGAGCACGGTATGCACAAGCCCGCGGATCGCATCCGCAACGTGGCGCTCGTCGGCCACCGCGGTAGTGGCAAGACCTCGTTGCACGAGGCGTTGCTGTTTCAGGCCGGGGCAATCAACCGCATGGGCTCGGTCGTGGACGGGACCACGACCTCCGACACCGACCCCGACGAGAAGGCCCGGCAGATGTCGATCACCGCGGCGATGGCCACGTTCGAGTGGCAGGAGCGCAAGGTCAACCTGATCGACACCCCCGGCGACTCGAGCTTCATCGCCGACGCCCTCGGGGCGCTGCGCGTGTGCGAATCGGCGGTGTTCGTGATCAACGCCGTGATGGGCGTCGAGGTCCACGCCAACCGCCTGTGGCAGCGGGCCGCCGAACTCGACCTGGCCCGCCTGATCTTCGTCAACATGCTCGACCGCGAGCGCGCCGACTTCTTCCGCGCGCTCGAGTCGCTCAAGTCCGCCTTCGGCCAGCATGTGGTGGCGACCGAGATCCCGATCGGCTCGGAGCACGAGGTCCGCGGCGTGATCGACCTGGTCGACATGAAGGCCTACGAGTACGACGGCGTCGCCCGAGACAACTCCAAGGAGATCCCGATCCCCGACGAGCTCCAGGCGCAGGCCCAGGAGTACCGCGAGAAGCTCATGGACGAGGTCGCCGAGAACTCCGACGTGCTGATGGAGCGCTATCTCGAGGGCGAGGACATCTCCCATGAGGAGATCGTCGCCGCGCTCAAGGACGGGACCAACCACGGCCATATCTTCCCCGTGACCTGTGGCGTCGCTACGCGCAACCTCGCCACCAACCGCCTGCTCGACGCGATCGTCGAGGACCTCCCCTCGCCGGTCAAGCACGGCGGCCTCGAAATCGGCGAAGTGACGCTCGAGCCGGTCGAGGACAAGGAGATGTTCGCGTATGTGTTCAAGACCCGCGCCGACCCGTTTGCCGGCCGCATCAACATCTTCCGGGTCTACCAGGGCGTGGTCAAGCAGGACACGCAGGTGCTGAACACGCGCACGCACACGAAGGAGCGGATCGGGCAGCTGCTGACGTTCGAAGGGCACCAGACCGGACACGCCAACGACTTCGGCCCCGGTGACATCGGGGCGGTGGCCAAGCTCAAGGAGACCAAGGCGGGCGACTGGCTGGCCTCGCGCGACGAGCCGATCGAGATGCCAAGCATCAAGCTGCCGGCGCCGGTCATGGCGTTCGCGGTCGAGCCGAAGAGCAAGGGCGACGAGGAGAAGGTGTTCACCGCCCTGCGCCGACTCCAGGAGGAGGACCCGACGATCGACCTCCATCGCGACGAGCAGACCGGCGAGCAGATCGTCGCCGGCCTCTCGCAGGTCCACGTCGAGGTGATCGTCGAGCGGCTGAAGTCGCGATTCGGCGCTGAGGTCAACCTCAATCCGCCGCACGTCCCCTACCAGGAGACGATCCGCAAGCCCGCCAAGGCTCACGGGCGGCACAAGAAGCAGACGGGCGGACGCGGTCAGTTCGGCGATTGCCACATCGAGATCGAGCCGCTCGAGTCGGGTACCGGGTTTGAATTCGTCAACGCGATCAAGGGCGGCGTGATCCCGACCGGCTTCATCCCGGCGGTCGAGAAGGGGGTTCATGACGCGATGCAGGCGGGGGTGGTCGCCGGCTATCCGGTCAAGGACGTGCGCGTCCGTCTGTACGACGGCTCCTACCACACGGTCGACTCATCCGAGATGGCGTTCAGGCTCGCCGGCTCGCTCGCGATGAAGCAGGCGATGGAGCTGGCCGGCCCGGTGCTGCTCGAGCCGATCATGCTGGTCACGGTCGCCGCGCCCGAGGACGCCGTCGGCGACGTGATCGGGGATCTGAACTCCCGGCGCGGCCGGCCACTCGGGATGGAGCCGGTAGGCGCCGGCATGACCGACGTCAAGGCCGAGGTGCCGATGGCGGAGATGCTCTCCTACGCGCCCGATCTGCGGTCGATCACCGGCGGCCAGGGCGAGTTCACGATGGAGTTCCTGCGGTACGAGGAGGTCCCGGGACATCTGGCCGGAAAGGTGGTCGAGGAGGCCCGGGCAGAGAAGGAAGCTGTCAAGGCGTAGCCCCTTCGATACAGTCGCCCAGCGTGGCCACCACAAAGGACATCCGGCCGTCGACCGCGATCCACGTCTGCGACGTGTGCGGACGGACGTTGCTGCGCGGAGAGCACGCCGAGGTCTACATCGACGGCGGCGTCCGCCGCTCGGTGTGCGAGCTGTGCAAGCCGCGCGCGCTCAACGAGGGCTGGCTGCGTGAGGGGACGGTCCCTGAGTACGACGAGAGCCAGGCGAGCTCGAACCGGCGCGGATCGTTCCTGAGCCGCCTGCGCCGGCGGCGCGAGCCCACCAATGAGGCGCCCGAGACCCGGGATGACGCCGAGTACGAGCCGCCTCCCGAGCCCCGGCCGGCGGCCGCGCCCGCCCCGGTGCCCGCCGAACCCCGCCGGCCCGCACGTCGGCGAGACCGCGAGAGCACCCGGGAGCCTCGGCACGTCCGGGCAGTGCCGATGGGAGCGGAGCAGAAGATGGCCTCGGCGATGGCGGTGTTCAACAACTCCGAGCACCGCCGGACGGTGGCGGGAGTGGCCCGGTCGCTCGGAGCGCCCGATATCTCGATCAACCCGAATCTGGAGTATCCGAGCCTCGTCCACATCGTCGCGTCCTGGGAGCTGTGCTGGTACCGCTATGAGATCGACCTTTCCGACGAGGTTCCGGTCGTTCGGGTCGCCGCGCAGGGCTACGAGCTTGACGAGCTCACGCCCCAGGAGCGCCAGTCGAACGCCTCCTACGACGAGCACGGGGCGCTAGGGCCCGCCTGAGGCCCATGCGACCCGCAGCGGACGGCTGAACCCGGCTGGACGTGGCCGAGCGCCGCCCCGCGGCGTCCGGGGGGATGGACAAAGGTTCGATGTGAACCCCGCGATATCTCCTCTAGCATCAGAGACGTGATCTATTGCGTCGTCCCAGAGGCACTTGCCGACGAGTTGCTCGACAAGCTCGAGAACTACTACGCGAGCGATCCCAACGTCGAGGTGATCGTCGACCGCCGCAAGACTTCGCGGCGGGGCCGGAGCTCGTCCGGCGGAGGCAATCGCGAGGTTCGCGATCGCCGACGCCCGCGCGTCACCGGCGAGCTCCCCGAGCTGGCCAAGGATTGATCCTCCCCGCTAGGGGGGGCTGTTGAAGGTCGTCGTCCACGTGGACGGCGGCGCACGCGGCAATCCCGGCCCGGCCGCGATCGGGGTCGTGGTATCCGACCCGGACGGCGCGGTACTCGAGGAGCTCGGCGAGCGGATCGGCGTCGCCACCAACAACGTGGCCGAGTACCGGGCCCTGCTGCGCGGGCTCGAGCGGGCCCGCGCGCTCGACGCGAGCGAGATCGAGATCGTCAACGACTCGGAGCTGGTCGCGCGCCAGATCACCGGCGCGTACAAGGTCAAGCACCCCGCGATGAAGCCGCTCCACGCCGAGGCGATCGCAGCCCTGCGCGAGTTCGATCGCTGGCGCATCCGCAGCGTCCCGCGAGCCGACAACGCCCGCGCCGACGAGCTGGTCAACGAGGCGCTCGACGCGGACGGTTGACGCCCGTGCTCACACACGGTTACGAGCCTGCGGAGATGGGTAAGCGCGAACCGGTGAGCACGCTCGCGGCAGCGGGAGAGGCGAGACGTCTGATCGACCACAAGCCGGACCACCCCCTGATCAGCCTGTATGTGGACCTCGACCCCGAGCGGTTCGCGACCCCGCCGGCGCGCGCGGCCCAGATCCGTTCGCTGATCGACCAGTCCGCTGCAGGGGATCGGCGCTCTGCTGCGATTCTGATCGCGGCCTGATGCCGAGCCCGAGTCGCGTTGTCGCTACCCTAAGCGACCGTGAACGATCCCCTGACCGAGCTCAGCGCGCGTCTCGAGGAGGCTGCCGGGGAGCTTCGCTCCCCGGATGTCGAGGTGGACGCGGCGCTCGCGCTGATCGAGGAATGCGCGCGGCTGGCCAGCGAGGCCAGCTCCCAGGTAGACGAGCGGACCCGGGCGGCGCTGGAGCCCCTGCCGGACCTTCCCGGCCAGCTCCCGCTGCCGGCGTCCTAGTGCTCCCGGCAGCGAGGCTCCCGACGGCGAGCGGCGAGGATCCGGTGCCACCTTCGGCTCCGATGCCGTCGCCTGGCCTAGCTCCGTCGGCGGCCTATCCCGATCATCTCCGAGCCGAAGTAGAACGCTACCTCGAGTCGCTGCGCTTCGTATCCGAGGAGCCGTCCGGGGGGCTCGAGCAGGCGATGCGCTACTCGCTGCTCGCCGGCGGCAAGCGCATCCGGCCGGTGCTCGCGCTCGCGACCGCGTCGGCGATCGACCGCGAGCCTCAGTGGGTGCTGCCACTCGCGGGCGCGCTCGAGCTGATTCACACGTATTCGCTGATTCACGACGACCTGCCCGCGATGGACGACGACGACCTGCGTCGCGGGCGCCCCACGTGTCACGTCGCGTTCGGGGAGGACGTCGCGATCCTGGCCGGCGACGGCCTGTACGCCGAGGCGTTCGTGCTGCTGCTGACCCGCCAGGAGGCGGCCCCGGAGCGACTGCTTGCGGCCGCGCGGGAGCTCGCGCACGCCACCGGCGCCCAGGGCATGGTCGCCGGCCAGTACATCGACGTCGCCGGGACGGCGCCGTCCGGCCCCGCGGGCCTACGCCGGCTGCACGAGCTCAAGACCGGCCGGCTGATCGCCGCGAGCATTGAGTGCGTGCTAATCCTCGCCGGACTCGATGAACCTGAGAGAATCCATAGCTTCCACGGCTTTGCGAGGGAGCTGGGGATACTTTTTCAAATCGTGGATGACATTCTCGACGTCACCGGCTCCGAGGAGACGCTCGGTAAACACCAGGGCTCCGACGAGCGATTGGGTAAACGCACCTATGTGACCGAGTTCGGACTCGACGGAGCGCGTGAGCTGGCCGCAGAGTCGCACCGGCGGGCGCTCGCGGCCCTCGCCCAGGCGGCGGGGCGGGCGGGGGCCGATACAACGGAGCTTGGACAGATCACCAACTTCATCGCGACCAGATCCTTCTGATGACCCGACTGCTCGACCGAATCGACAAACCCCAGGACCTGCACGGCCTCACCGACGACGAGCTTCAGCAGGTCGCCCAGGAGGTGCGCGAGCACATCATCGACACCGTCGGGGAGATCGGCGGCCACTTCGGCGCGAACCTCGGCGCATGCGAGATCGCCGTTGCGCTCCACTCGATGCTCGACTCGCCCCGCGACAAGATCCTTTGGGACGTCGGACACCAGGCCTATCCGCACAAGATCCTGACCGGCCGCCGGGACCGGCTGCAGACGATTCGCAAGTACCACGGGCTGGCCCCGTTCTGCTCGATCGCCGAGTCCGAGCACGACATCATGGGAGCCGGGCACGCCTCGACCGCGATCGGATACGCGGTCGGGATCAAGGAGGCCATGCGCCGCGGCAACGGCGAGGACGGTCACGTCGTGGCCGTCGTCGGCGACGGCGCGCTGACCGGAGGCGTGGCGTTCGAGGCGGTCCACCAGGCCGGCGGCGAGGGCACCCCGATCGTGGTCTTGCTCAACGACAACGGGATGTCGATCGCGCCGAACGTCGGAGCGATGTCGCGGCAGTTCAACCGGGTCCGCCTCAATCCCAAGCTGTGGCGAGCGCGCGAGGGATTCGAGGAGGGGCTGACCAAGCTCCCCGCGGGGATCGGGTCCGCGTTCGAGCGGCTCGGGCCCCACTTCAAGGAGTCGATCAAGGCTTTCTGGGCGCCCGGCCTGTTCTGGGAGGAGCTTGACTTCGCGTACATCGGCGTGATCGACGGTCACGACGTCCGCGCGGTCAGGCGCGCGCTGCGCGAGGCGCTGATCGCCCAGCGCCCGGTGGTGATCCACTGCGCGACGGTCAAGGGCAAGGGGTTCGCGCCCTCGGAGGAGGGCGGCCTCGAGGGCATGGAGAAATGGCATGCCGCGAAGCCGAAATCGATCGCCAACGGCGTCCCTGCCGTGGCGTCGGGCAAGCCTTCCAGCGGGAAGCCCGCGCCTCCTCAATACACCCAGGTGTTCGGCAACGCGCTCGTGGAGGAGTGCCGGCGCGACGAGCGGGTGATGGGGATCACGGCCGCGATGAACTCGGGCACCGGCCTCAACATCCTTCAACGAGAGCTTCCCGACCGCTATTTCGACGTCGGGATCGCCGAGCAGCAGGCCGTGCTGTTCGCCGCCGGCATGGCGCTCCAGGGGTGCAAGCCGGTCGCCGCGATCTACTCGACGTTCCTCCAGCGCGCGTATGACCAGATCGTCCACGACGTGTGCCTGCAAAAGCTGAACGTCACGTTCGTAATGGACCGCGCCGGGCTCGTCGGCGACGACGGACCCACCCACCACGGCATGTTCGACATCGCGTACCTTCGCTGCCTGCCGAACATCGTGCTCGCGGCTCCGCGCGACGAGGCGATGCTCGTCCACATGCTCCGCACCGCGCTGCTGTACGACGATGGTCCCTTTGCCTTGAGGTATCCGCGAGGCGAGGGCGTCGGGGTCCCGCTGCCGGCGT
Source organism: uncultured Solirubrobacterales bacterium (assembly GCA_963755525.1). Lineage (GTDB taxonomy): Bacteria > Actinomycetota > Thermoleophilia > Solirubrobacterales > Solirubrobacteraceae > Palsa-465. The sequence goes on from CAVWKC010000031.1 coordinate 296,831, forward strand.
CGCCGGAGGCGATCGAGATCGGCACGGGCGAGATCCTCCGCGAGGGCGAGCGCGTCGCCCTGCTCGGCTACGGCACCGGCGTCGGGAAGGCGCTAGCGGCGGCCGACATTCTCGCGGAGCACGGACTGTCGGTGACGGTCGCCGACGCGCGCTTCGCCAAGCCGATCGACGTCGGCCTGGCCGCACAACTCGCCGCCGAGCACGAACTGCTCGTGACCGTCGAGGAGGGGGTCCTCGCCGGCGGGTTCGGATCGGCCGTCTGGGAGAGCCTGTCGGACGCCGGATTGGCCCCTCGGATCCTCCGCGTGGGTCTCCCCGACCGGTACGTGACCCACGGCGCCCCGAAGCTGCTGCACGAGGAGGTCGGCTTCACCGGGGCCCGCATCGCCGAGCGGATCGAATCCGCCGTCGCCGAGTACACCGGAATACCGACGGCATAGCCGGGCGTTAGGGCGTCAACCAACCGTTGAAGGGGGCGATTCACCCCTGTGGTCGGCGGTCCAAAATGCCGACACTGAGGTGATGGCAACGCAAGAGCTCGACCGGGGCCCGCAGCCTTCCGAGCCGCTGGACGCGGCCTCGGATCTGTTCATCTCGCGCCAGCCCGTCGTCGACGGGCAGATGCGCGTGACCGGCTACCGCGTGGCCTATGCGACCGCGGACGGTTCGCCGCCCGCCGACGGCACCGCCGCGCGCCTGCTCGGCGACGTGCTGAGCGGTGTCGGGCTCGACGAACTCGTCGGCGAGGCGCTCGCCCACCTTCCGCTGTCACGCGAGCTCCTGCTGGCGCTCGGCGTCCCGCCCGTGCGCCCCGACCGTGTGCTGCTCCGGATCGCCCACGAGACGGCTTGCGACTCCGAGGTTGCGAGCGTGCTCGATGCGCTGACTGGACGCGGGTATGCGCTGTCGCTCCACGACCTTCCTGGCCCCGACTTCGACGCCGGGCTGCTCGACACGTTCGGCACGGTCGAGATCGAGCCGCGGGCGTGGTCGCCCGACGACGCGACCCGCGCCGTGTCCCGGATCCAGGCCGCGAGGGCGATGCCGCTGGCGTCCGGCCTCCACGACTACAACGAGTTCGAGCAGGCCAAGGAACTCGGGTTCGAGCTGTTCTCCGGGCCGTTCTACGCCAGCCGCCACAAGGCGGCCGTCCGTAAGGTCCCCGTCGGCGAGATGGGAACGCTCGTCGCGCTGGCGGCGCTCCAGGGCGGATCGGCGACGATCGAGGAGCTCGAGCAGGTGATCGACCGCGACGTCGGCCTGAGCGTGAAGCTCCTGCGCTACATCAACTCGGCCTACGTCGGCATGCGCGGCAGCATCAGCTCGATCCGCCAGGCGGTGATGATGCTCGGCTCGCGCGGCGTCTCGCGCTGGGCGCTGCTAGTCGCGCTCACCCGCGGCCCGAACGCGCCCCGGGAGCTGTCGGTGATGGGGCTGACCCGCGCGCGGATGTGCGAGTTGCTCGGCGCGGATCTCGCCGAGGTGGCCGGCGATCAGCTGTTCACGGTGGGGCTCCTGTCGGTGGCCGACGCGCTGCTCCAGGTCCCGCTCGAGACGATCGTCGAGGAGCTGCCGCTCGCCGATGAGGTCAGCGCCGCCCTGCTCCGCCGCGACGGGCCTGCCGGCGCGATCCTCAGGGCCGTGGTCAGCTACGAGCAGGGCGACTTCGACGTGGCGACGCTCCGGTCGCACGCCCCGGGCATCGCGAGCTCGTACCGCGATGCGCTCGGTTGGGCGGTCGAGACCGTCTCGAGCCTGGCCGCCTGAACCCGATCACGTACCGTTCCGCTTCAATGAAGCGCGTTCGGATCGACACGCTGTTGTCCGCGCGGGGGATGTTCCCGTCGCGCTCGGCGGCCGCGGCCTCGGTGCTGGCTGGCGACGTGCTGCTGCTGCCCGACCGCAGTCGCGTCGAGAAGCCCGGCCAGATGGTCTCCGACGAAGTTGAGATCGAGGTCTTGCAGGGGCCGCCGTTCGTCTCGCGCGGGGGGGTGAAGCTTCGGAACGCGCTTGACTTCTTGCGGATCGACGTCTCGGGGCGCCGGGCTCTGGATGTCGGGGCGTCGACCGGCGGGTTCACCGACTGCCTGCTGCAGGCCGGCGCTTCGCACGTGGTCGCGGTCGACGTCGCGTATGGCGAGCTGGATTGGCGGCTGCGCACCGATCCGCGGGTGACGGTGATCGAGCGGTGCAACGCGCGGTCGCTATCGATGGCTCAGCTTCCTTACGCGCCGGATCTGATCGTGATCGACGTGTCGTTCATCTCACTGGCCAAAGTGTTGCCGGCGGTCCTGGCGTGCGCGGCCGAGCGGTTCGACTGCCTGGCGCTGATCAAGCCCCAGTTCGAGGTCGGGCGATCGCTGGTCGGGAAGGGAGGAGTCGTGCGGGACGCCGAGCATCGCCGGAACGCGCTGGTCGATGTCGGCAAGGCCGCGCGCGGGTTGGGTGCCGCCGTGCTCGGCTACGCGAGCTCTGGGCTGCCCGGGCCTAAAGGGAACCTCGAGACGTTCGTGTGGCTGGCCGAGGGTGCTCGGTCCGGGGGCTGGGTCGATTTGGAGACGGCGGCGCGGGAGGTCGAGCCTTGAATCCGGTTCGGACGGCGACGATGCTGACCCACCGCCGGCCGTCGGAGACGGGCCCGGCGATCGACTCGCTGATCGAGATCGCGCGCGGATGTGGCGCGACCCTGTTCATCGATCCCGAGGAGACGCGCAAGCACCGGCTCGAGCACGGGCCGGGGCTCGAGGTCGACGTCGAGGGCCCGCTCGCCGTCGACATCTGCTTCGCGCTCGGAGGCGACGGGACGATCCTGACCGCGCTGCGCAAGTACGCCGGGACCGGGGTGCCGGTGTTCGCCGTCAACTTCGGCGAGATCGGTTTCCTCGCCACCGTCGACCGCGAGGAGGCGCGGATGGGCTTCGAGCTGGCGTTCGACGGCGAGTTCGACGTGCTGTCGCTGCCCGGGATCGCGCTGTCGGGGCGCAGCGGGGAGTGGCTGGCGATCAACGACGTGTCGATCCACCGCCAGCCCGGCAATCGCGTCGCCGATCTGGCCTACGCGGTCGGCACGGACGAGATCGGGCGGGTCCGCTGCGACGGACTCGCGGTGGCCACCCCGGCCGGCTCGACCGGCTACAACCTCGCCAACGGCGGCCCGGTGATGGCGTGGGGGGTCGCAGGCTTCGTGGTTTCGTTCATCGCGCCGCACTCGCTGACCGCGCGGGCGCTCGTGGTGGCGCCGAGCGACGTCCTGACCGTGATCAACCGCTCGCGCGAGGAGTCGGTCGACGTCACCGTCGACGGCCGGCCCGTGTGCACGCTGCCGCCCGGCGAGGAGATCGAGGCGGGGTTCGTCGACGGCCAGGGCTGCCTCGCGCAAGTGCCGGGCGCGAACTTCTACCACCGCCTGCGGGAGAAGTTCGGCCGGTTGTCGTCGGTGCGGTAGGCCGCCTGAGAAGAAACGTCCACATTGCTGGACGTTTCTTCCCAAGCGGTTCGTTCGGTCAGGGGACCATGAATGACAGGGCGCCGGACTGCAGCAGCGCGAGCACGCCCATCAGGAGAACGAACACAACGCTGTAGCCGATCACCTTCCGGAAGATGTCGCCCTCCTTGCCGGCGAGCCCGACGGCGGCGGCGCCGATCGCGAGGTTCTGCGGCGAGATCATCTTCGCGAGGACACCGCCGGAGCTGTTCGAGCCGGCGAGCAGCGTCGCCGACAGGTTCGCCTTGTGCGCGGCGGCGACCTGCAAGGCGCCGAACAGCGAATTCGACGAGGTGTCCGAGCCGGTGACGGCGGTCCCGAACCACCCGATCATCGGCGACAGGAACGCGAAGAATCCGCCGGCGCCGGCGGCCCAGCTTCCAAGCGTGATCGTCTGGCCGGACAGGTTCATCACGTAGGCGACCCCGAGCACCGCCATCACGGTCACGATCGCCCACTTGAGCTGGACGAGCGTCTTTCCGTAGATCCGCACCGCGAGCGCCGGGCGGACCCGGAGTACGAAGGCCGTGATCACGCCCGACACGAGCAGCCAGGTCCCGGCGGCGGTCAGGTAGTTGAGCTTGAACGTCTCGCTGGTCGGCGCCTTTCCCTTCGAGCTCAGCACGTGCAACCCCGGCCAGCTGAACGCGCTCGTGGCCTTGTTCAGCTCCTTGGTGATCGGGCTGATGCTGGTTACTCCGAGCACGGCGATGATGATCAGGTACGGCGCGAACGCCTTGAAGATCTCACCCCGGTTCGGGGGCGGTCCCTCCTCGGATCGGGTGCGCCGCTCGAGCGCGGCGTCGGCGACCGCGCCACCGGCGATCGCCGGCCGGCGCCCGATGCGAGTCGCGGGCGCGCCCGGGGCGTGCGGCGTCCAGATCTGCAGCAGCGCCACCACGGTGGCGGCGGAGCCGAGCGAGGCGACGATGTCGGTGAGCTGCGTCGAGATGTAGTTCGAGGTGGCGAACTGGAGGATCGCGAACACCAGGCCCGCGGTCAGCGCCGCCGGCCACGCCTCGCGCACGCAGCGGCGGCCGTCGGCCATGAACACGAGCGCGAACGGGACGATCAGGGCGAAGAATGGCGTCTGGCGTCCGACCATCTGGCTCAGGTCGTGAACCGGCAGGCCCGACACCTACCCACGGGGGCTCGCCGTTACGCAATCGGTTGTAGCCCGAGCGCGAGCACCTCGGCGGTGTGCAGCGCGCGCCGGCCTGTTCCGGCGGTGATCTGCGTCCGGCACGAGAACCCGTCGGCCACCAGCAGCGTGTCGGCTGCGGCTGCGCGGACCGAGGGCAGCAGGAACTGCTCGCCGATCCGCATCGAGACGTCGTACTGCTCGCCGGCGCCGTAGCCGAACGATCCGGCCATCCCGCAGCAGCCCGCGTTGGTCATCTCGGCCTCGACGCCGGCGCGGGTGAGCAGGCCGCGCCCCTGATCGCCGCGGATCACTGCCTTGTGGTGGCAGTGGCCGTGGATCAGCGCGCCGCGGCCCACCTTCGGCGGGGTCCAACCGGGGGCGTGGCGAGCGAGCAGCTCGTCGAGCACCATCGTCTGGGCGGTGAGGCGGCGCGCGTGCTCGTCGTGGGGCATCAGCTTGCGCAGCTCGTCGCGGAACACCGAGGCGCAGCTCGGCTCGAGCACGAGCACCGGCACGCCTGACTCGATCGGCTCGGACAGCGTTTCGAGCGTGTGCTTGAGGGTGCGTTTGGCGAGACCGAGCATCCCGAAGTCATACAGCGGACGTCCGCAGCAAACGTGCTTCTGCGGGATCTCGACCGCGAAGCCTGCGGCCTCGAGGACGTCGACCGCGGCCTTGCCGATGTCGGGCTCGAACAAGTTCGTGAACGTGTCGGGCCACAGCACGACCCGGCGCCGGCCGTCGTTCGCGTCGGCTGGGGTTGTCGCTGTCGCGCCGCTCCGAGCCGCGAACCACGCGCGGAACGTCTGGTGGGCGAATTTCGGGATCTCACGCTCCTCGGCCATGCCGATTATCCGCTTCGCAGGTCCGGCGGCCGGCTCGAAATGGCTGAGCGCGTTGACCGTGCGGGGCGCGCGCGCTGCGACCTGTCCCCACCAGGGCATGAGGCCGAGCGCGTAGTGGTGGAGCGGCCGCCGGCGCTTGGAGTAGTAGTGAGCGAGGAACTCGGCCTTGTAGGTCGGGATGTCGACCTGGACCGGGCAGTCGCCGGTGCACCCCTTGCACGAGAGGCACAGGTCGAGCGACTCCTTGACCGCGTCGTCGCGCCAGCCGTCGGTGACCGGATCGCCCTTGAGCATCTCGAACAGCAGGCGGGAGCGGCCGCGGGTCGAGTGGCGCTCCTCGCGCGTGGCGTGGAAGCTCGGGCACATCGTCAGGCTGCCGAGGTTCCGGCACTTGGCCATCCCGAAGCAGCGTTCGATCGCGGTCGCGAACGAGCCGCCGTCGTCGGGGTAGGCGAAGTGGGTGGTCAATGCCGGGGGTCTGTAGTCCGGGCCAAGGCGCAGCCCCTCGTCGAGCTTGACGTCGCCGATCAGCCGGTTCGGGTTCATCTTCCAGTCCGGATCCCAGATCCGCTTGAAGTCGTTGAACGCCTCCATCAGCTCGGGCCCGAACATCTTCGGCAGCAGCTCCGCGCGGCCGTGCCCCTCGCCGTACTCGCCGGCGAGCGACCCGCCGTAGCCGACGACGAGATCGGCGCACTTCTCCATGAACGACCGGAATGTCTTGACTCCGGCGGCCGACTTCAGGTCGAAGTCCATCCGGGTGTGGACGCACCCCTGGCCGAAGTGGCCGTAGTAGACGCAGCGGTAGCCGTGGTCGTCGAGGATCTGCTGGAAGTCGCGTAGGTAGGCGCCGAGCTTGTTCGGATGAACCGCGGCGTCCTCCCAGTTGCCCTCGGCGTCCATGTAACCGGGGGCGCGGCTGTCGCCGACCGCGCTCTCGCGGACCTTCCACACGCTGACCTGGTCGAGCTTGTCGACGATCACCTTGGCGTCGATCTGGGGGCCGTCGGCGAGGAGCTCGAGCGCGCGGCGAGCCTCCTCCTCGACCTCATCGGCATCGTCGCGCCCGAACTCCACGTACAGCCACGCCCGCCCGGCGGGGAGCAGCGTCCGCTCGGGGGCGAGCCGGTCCTTGGCGATCATGTTCTTGATCAGCTGGTCGTCGAACCCCTCGAGCCCGATCGGCTGGGTCCGCTCGAGGATCACCGGGACGTGGTCGGCGGCCTGGAAGACGTCGGGATAGCCGAGCAGCAGCGTGCGGCGCTGTTGCGGACTCGGGACCAGGCGGACCGTCGCGTGGAGGATGTTCGCGCACGTGCCCTCGGAGCCGACGAGCGCACGGGCGATGTGGAAGCCGTTCTCGGGGAGCAGCTGGTCGAGGTTGTAGCCCGACACGCGGCGCGGGATGTCGGGGAACTCCGCTCTCACCCGGTCGGCGACGCGGTCGCGGAGCGCTCTGAGCTGCTCGTAGATCTGTCCCTTGCGTCCGCCGGCGGCGATGATCCGCTCGACCTCCTCGTCGGAGGTGGCGCCCACCGTTAGCCGCGTGCCGTCGTACAGCACGACGTCGAGCTCGATCACGTTGTCGCTCGTCTTGCCGGCCATCAGCGAGTGGGTGCCGCACGAGTTGTTCCCGAGCATGCCGCCGAACGTGCAGTACTCGTGAGTCGCCGGGTCCGGGCCGTAGGTCAGGTTGTGGTTTTCCGCCGCGTTACGGAGCTGGTCGCAGATGACGCCGGGTTCGACCACCGCCCGCTTGTTCTCCGGGTCGAGTTCGACGATCTGGTTGTAGTACTTCGAGTAGTCGAACACGACCGCGACGTTCGTGGTCTGGCCGCTCGGGGCGGTGCCGGTGCCGCGCGGGAGCACGGGCGCCTGGTACTCGCGGCAGACCGCGACGGCCGCGATCACATCGTCCGGACCGGTCGGGATGACGACGCCGATCGGAACCGCGCGGTAGATCGAGAAATCGTTGGCGTACATCGCGCGAGTGCCCGCGTCGAAGCGCACCTCGCCGGCTACCACGCGTTCGAGCGCGCGCTTGAGCCCCGAGACGTCGACGTCGGCCGGGCCCGTGGTGACATGGCTGCGCTCGAGCCGGGACGCGGTGCTGGCCATCGCTCTCCTCCTCCTGGGTGGTGCGGGGCCGTTACCGTACCTCAGCCGCCCAGGTCGAGCGCGATCTCCGGGTCGGCCTCCTGGGCGGACAGCAGTGCGGCGACGAACGCGGCGACCAGCAGGTCGCGCAGGTCCTCGCGTGGAAGGTCGCCGTGCTGGGTCCAGTCGAGGATCGCGGCATCCAGGTAGCCGAGCCAGCCGCTGATCGTGGTGCGAAGCGCGGGGCGGGGCGTACCGCCGTCCGTCAGCCGCGCCAGCGCCATGTTCATCGTTCGTTGCCTGAAGCCCTCGACGAGCTCGCGCGCCTCGGGGAGGGAGGCGGCGCTTTGGACGAGCTTCGACCACGTGCGGGCGTTCGCCTCGATCCAGGTCAGGTAGCCGTCGAGGCTGGTCGACAGTTGCTCGAGCGGCGTGCCCTTGGCCGCCGGCTCGATGACGCTTTGCAACTCGCTCGCCTTGTCCGCGACCGCGGCCTTGAACAGGTCGATCTTCGAGGGGAAGTAGTGGTAGAGCAGCGGCTTCGACACGCCGGCGGCGCGTGCGATGTCGCGCATCGAGATCTCCTCGTAGGCGTGCTCGGCGAACAGCGCAGCGCCCGCGTCGAGCAGCTGGCGGCGGCGCTCGTCGACGTTGAGGCGCGTGTAGGCGGGTGCGGTCGGGGCGGCGGGCATGGCGGTCGGCGGTCTGCGGGGATTCTACTTGACCGTCGGTCAACAAGGATGTAGTCTTATAGACCTTCGGTCAACAAGGAGGTTTACGGGATGCGACTCATGTTTCGACTGGCAATCGTTCTCGCGGGCACGCTGTGCGCGGTGGCGGGGCTGGCCATCTGGTTCCTGATCACCGGTCAGTTCAGCGCCACTGGAGTGCGGGTCCTCGGCAGCACCCTCGTCGTGTCGCTGTGCACGGTGGCGGGACTAGTTGGTGCGACGGTCCTCGACCGACCCGATCCCCGGCGCGCGCTCGGCGCCATCACGCTCATGCTCGCGGCGGGAGCGGCCGCACTGGCCCTCGGCGCGATCTGGTCGGTGCTGTCGCCGACCGCTCTGTGGCTGCGCGCGCTCGGCGTGAGCGGCGCGCTGCTGATCGGCTGTGCCCACGGGTGCACCATGCTCGGGCGGCTTCGCCACAGCGACGGCAGCATCGTTCGGAGGCTGAGCGAGGCGTCGGTCGCGTTCGGCATGCTCTGCGCCCTGCTCGTGGCAGGTGGCTTCGTGTTCGCCGCGAGCGATGTCGGGGCGGACTTCTGGCGCGCGCTTGGCGTGCTCGCCGTGCTGTCGACCCTGACCACGCTGCTGGCGCCGATCGTGCGCCGGCTTGGCCATCGCCTGCCGGAGATGCACATCGCCTGAGTGGCCCGGGCTGACTCGCGGGGCATCCGGTATCCGTCGGGGCCGGGTGGTACACCCCGCCGATGCTGCAAGAGCTGCGCGTCGAGAACCTGCTGCTGATCGACCGCGCCGAGCTGGCGCTGGCCCCGGGGCTGAACGTCGTGACCGGCGAGACCGGCGCCGGCAAGACGCTGCTGGCGCACGCGCTCGACCTGCTGCTTGGCGGGCGCGCCGGCAGCGGGGTTGTCCGCGCCGGCGCCGCCGAGGCCTACGTCGAGGGCGTGTTCTCGATACCTCCCGAGTTGGCGGGGGCCGAGGTACTGCCGACCGGGGCCGAGGAGATCGTGCTGGCGCGGCGCGTCTGGCCCGACGGCCGGACCCGCGCGTACGTGTGCGGCAGGTCCGCCACCGTCGGCGACCTGCGCGAACTCGGCAGCGCGCTGCTCTCGTTCTACGGCCAGCACGAGCACCGCAAGCTGATGCTCTCGGCGGTCCAGCTCGACGTCCTCGACGCCCACTGCGGGAGCGAGCAGCTCGAGCTGCGCGAGCTTGTTTCGGAGGCGTACGCGCGGGTGCGGGCCGTCGAGGCGCGCGAGACGGAGCTGCGCGAGCTGGCCGCGGGCCGCGAGCGCGAGCTCGACCTGCTCGCGTTCGAGCTCGACGAGATCGAGAGCGTGGCGCCACGCGAGGAGGAGGCGTCCGAGCTGGCCACCGAGCGCGACCGGCTGCGCAATCTCGAGACTTTACGCGGCGCGGCCGCCGGCGCCGCCGAGGCGATCTCGCCCGATGACGGGGCCGGCGGAGCGGCCGAGTTGCTCGCCCACGCCGCCGGGCAGCTGGCCGTCGCCGCGGGGATCGACCCGTCGCTGTCGGACCTGGCCGAGCGCGCGCAGGCACTCGGCGATGAGGCCCAGGACCTGAGCGGCTCGCTGCGCTCGTATGCGTTCGAGCTCGAGGCCTCGCCCGGTCGGCTCGAGGAGATCGAGGAGCGCCTCGCGCTGTTCGCGCGCCTCGAGCGAAAGCATGGTGGCTCGATCGCCGAGGTGCTCGCCCACGCCGAGCGCTGCCGCGCGCGCCGGGAGGAACTCGAGCGCGCGGAGATCGCGCTGTCGGAGGTCGAGGCGTCGCTGTCCGAGGCCCGGGCCGAGCTCGACCGGCTCGCCGCCGCGCTGTCCGCGCGCCGGCACGAGGCGGCGCCGGCGCTCGCCGCGGCCGTCCGCGAGCGGCTCGCCGAGCTGGCGATGGCCGATGCCGAGTTCGAGGTCGAGGTCAGGCCGCGCGCTGAAGGGTGCGGCCCGCGCGGCGCCGACGAGGTCTCGCTGGTGATCGCGCCGAACCCGGGGATGCCGGCGGGGCCGCTGCGGGAGATCGCCTCGGGCGGGGAGCTTTCGCGGGTGATGCTCGCGATCCTGAGCGTGGCGCACTCCGGTGGGGGCCCGGGCTCAGGCGGGGAGGCGCACGGCGGGGAAAAGCACGGCGGAGAAGGGCACGGCGGGGAAGGGCACGGCGGACCGCTACTCGTGTTCGACGAGATCGATGCCGGGATCGGCGGTCACACCGCCCGCGCGGTCGGCGAGCATCTGCGCGCCCTCGCCGAGGGGCGGCAGGTCCTGTGCATCACACATCTGCCCCAGGTGGCGGCGATGGCCGCGCGCCACTTCACGATCGCCAAGGACTCGAGCTCGGCGCCGGCGCGGACGACCGTGTCGACGCTCGGTGGCGACGAGGTCGTGGGTGAGCTCGTCCGGATGCTCGGTGCCGCCGAGGGCGACCGGGCCGCCAGCCGCCACGCCCGCCAGCTGCTACGCGCCGCCTGATTCGGCCGCAACCTCCGAGTGTCCGAGGCGGTCGCTAACTTCAAATGCCAGGGACCTGACTACACTCGGGAAGCGACCACATGGGTTCAGGCGAGACGCGATTCATATTCATCACGGGTGGGGTGGTGTCCTCGCTCGGCAAGGGAATCGCCGCCTCCTCGATCGGCCGGCTGCTGGTGGCGCGGGGGTTGGACGTCCAACTCCAGAAGTTCGATCCGTACATCAACGTCGACCCGGGCACGATGTCGCCCTACCAGCACGGCGAGGTGTTCGTGACCGAGGACGGGGCCGAGACCGACCTCGACCTGGGCCACTACGAGCGCTTCACCGACGCCAACACGAGCCGGGCGTCGAACGTGACCGCCGGCGGCATCTACAACACCGTGATCCGGCGCGAGCGCCGCGGCGATTACCTGGGCGCGACCGTCCAGGTCGTCCCGCACATCACCGACGAGATCAAGCAGCGGATCAAGCTGATGGCCGAGGCGACCGAGGTCGACTTCGTGATCACCGAGATCGGCGGGACGGTCGGCGACATCGAGTCGCTCCCGTTCCTGGAGGCGATCCGGCAGTTCCCGGTCGACGTGGGGCGCCGGCGCTGCATGTTCATCCACCTCACGCTGGTGCCGTACATCTCGCACGCGGGCGAGTTGAAGACCAAGCCGACCCAGCACTCCGTCAACGAACTACGGCGCATCGGCATCGCGCCCGACATGGTCATCTGCCGCTCCGAGTCGATGCTGGGAGACGACATCCGGCGCAAGATCGCGCTGTTCGCGAGCCTGCCTGTCGAAGCGGTCGTGTCCGCGTTCGACGTGCCCGACATCTACCGCGTCCCGCTCGTGTTCCGCGACGAGGGCGTCGATGACTTCGTGCTGTCCGAGCACTTCGGAATCGAGGCGCCAGAGCCCGACCTGAGCGACTGGGCGGAGATCACCCGGCGCTCGAGCGAGGCCACTCGCAGCGTGCGGATCGCGCTCGTCGGCAAGTACGTGCGGCTCGAGGATGCCTACCTTTCGGTCGTCGAGGCGCTACGTCACGCTGGGACCCATCACGACGCCAAGGTCGAGGTCGACTGGATCGACTCCGAGGAGGTTGGAGACCCGGCGATCAACGCGCGGCTGGAGACGGCCAGCGGGATCCTGATCCCGGGCGGATTCGGAGGGCGTGGAATCGAGGGCAAGATCCGCGCGGCGCAGATCGCGCGGGAGAAGAAGATCCCCTATCTCGGCATTTGCCTGGGCATGCAGCTCGCGGTCGCCGAGTTCGCGCGCCACGTGGCCGGGATGGACGGGGCGAATTCGACCGAGTTCGACCTCGAGACACCGTTTCCGGTGATCGACCTGCTGCCCGAGCAGAAGGAGATCGCCGACATGGGCGGCACGATGCGGCTCGGCGCCGATCCGGTGAAGCTCCATGACTCGACGCGGATCCGCGAGCTCTACGGCGAGCCGGTCGTGTACGAGCGCCACCGCCACCGCTATGAGGTCAACAACCACCTTCGCCGCCGGCTCGAGGCCGTCGGGCTGATCTGCTCGGGCACCTCGCCGGACGAGCGGCTCGTCGAGGCGATCGAGCTGCCGGCCGACCAGCACCCGTTCTTCGTCGCCTCGCAATACCACCCCGAGTTCAAATCGCGTCCGGAGCGTCCGGCGCCGCTGTTCCGCGAGTTTGTCGGCGCGGCGCTCGAATACGCCGGGTGGTCCGAGGCCGTCGCGCGCGGCGCCAACGGTTCCGCGCAGGGCGGGAACGGGGCGGCGCAGCACGGCGAGGGCGCCGGCGCGCCTGCCGCCACGCGGTGAGGCGCGCTACCGACGCCGAACGCGAGCGGCTCAACGAGACGTTCGCCACGCTGTGCCGGATCGAGAGCCCGTCGGGGTGTGAGCGCGCATGCGCAGACTGGATCGCGAGCGAGCTCCGCGGGATGGGGCTCGAGGTCGAGGAGGACGATGCGGGGCCGAAGGTCGGCTCGGACGCTGGCAACCTGCTCGCGCAGGATCCCCGGTGCCGGCGCCGACAGCATCCTCCTGTGCGCCCACATGGACACGGTGCCGCTGAGCGCGCCGGTCGAGCCGGTCCAGATCGACGGCGGCTGGACCAACGCGAACGACGCCATCCTCGGCGCGGACAACAAGTCGGCGGTCGCAGTCATCCTGGAGGTGGCGCGGCGGCTCACGCGCGGCGGCGGCACGCCCGGAGTCGGAGTCGAGATCCTGTTCACGGTCTGCGAGGAGATCTCGCTGCTGGGTGCTTTCGCGTTCGATGTCGGCCGCCTGCGCAGCCGCTTCGGCTACGTCTTCGACCACGCGACACCAATCGGAGAGATCGTGACTGCCGCCCCGACCCTGCATCGGGTCGTCGCCGAATTCCATGGCCGCGCGGCGCATGCCGGCGTGCGCCCGGAGGCCGGTCGAAGCGCCATCGCCGCCGCCGCACGCGCGGTTGCGGCTATGCAGCTGGGTCGCATCGACCCCGAAACGACCACCAACGTCGGCACGATCCACGGCGGAACGGCGATCAACGTGGTGCCCGAACGCTGCCGAGTCGAAAGCGAGGTCCGAAGCGTCGACCGCGACCGCGCCGAGACGCTGACGACCGAGATGATCGATCACCTTCAGAACGCCGCCGACGCCGCCGAATGCGATCTCGACGTCACGCTCGAGCGGATGATCGAGGGCTATCGCATACGCCCTCGAGCGACCGAGGTGACCGTCGCCGAGGAGGCACTGCGCTCCTGTGGCTACGAGCCCAAGCACATCCTGACCGGCGGGGCCTCGGACGCCAACGCGTTCCGCGCCGCCGGGTTCGCGTGCGCGAATCTCGCCGATGGGACCGAGCGCAACCACGAGCCCACCGAGAGGATCAGCACCGACGCCCTCGACGGCATGCTCGACGTGGCGATCGCGCTTATCGAGGAGGCGGGCAAGGCGTCGGCAACCGGGGGCGGGGTGGGGTGAGCCCCGAGTTCGAGCCGACCGGGTCCGAGGTCAAGTGGGAGGGCCGGGTCGTCCGCGCCGGTATCGAGCGCTTCCGTTACCCCGACGGGACCGAGGCGACGCGCGACAAGGTGTGGCATCCGGGCGCGGTCGGGATTCTCCCGCTCGACGACGAGCATGTGTGGCTGACCCGGCAGCCCCGTGAGGTGATCGGGGCGTCGGCCTCGCTCGAGATCCCGGCCGGCAAGCTTGACGTTCCGGGAGAGCCTCCGCTCGAGACCGCTAGGCGCGAGCTCGACGAGGAGATCGGCAAGCGCGCCGAGCACTGGCAGGAGCTGCTCGCGTTCTACACGAGCCCCGGGTTCAGCGACGAGCGCGTGTGGCTGTACCTCGCCACCGGGCTCTCGGACGGCCCGAAACTCTCGGGCGACGAGGACGAGCGGATCGAGATCGTGCCGTGGCCGCTCGCTCGGCTCCACGAGGCGATCGAGCAGTGCGAGGACTCGAAGACGCTGATCGCGCTGCTGTGGCTGGCGGCCCGCGACCGATGAGCATCCATCGCGAGGCGGCGCGGGGCTTCCAGCAGGGGGCCGACGCGTACGAGCGCGGCCGCCCCGGCTACCCGCGCGAGGTGGTCGATTGGCTGGGGAAGGAGCTCGAGCTCCGTCCGGGCCGGACCGTGCTCGACGTCGCAGCCGGAACCGGCAAATTGACCCGAGAGCTCGTCGGGAGCGGCGCCGCGGTGATCGCGGTCGAGCCTGTCGCGGGCATGCGCGCCGTGCTCGAACGGGTCGTGCCCGACGCCACCGTGCTCGAGGGAACCGCCGAAGCGCTGCCGATCGCCGACGGCGGCGCCGACGCGATCGTCGTCGCGCAGGCGTTTCACTGGTTCGATGGCCCGGCGGCGGTGGCGGAGTTTCACCGCGTGTTGGCACCGGCTGGCCGGTTCGCGCTGGTCTGGAACCGCCGGCGCGTCGATCAGCCGCTCCATCGCGCGGTCAAGGAGATCATCGATCCATTCCGGCGCGACGCACCCAGCCACTATCAGGGCGAGTGGCGCCCTTCGGTGACCGCCGCGGGACTGTTCCTGCCGATCGCCGAGCTTGAGGTTCCAAGCGAGCAGGTCCTCGACGCCGACGCGTTCGTCGACCGGTTCAGCTCGGTCAGCTTCATCGCCGCGCTGCCCGACGATGAGCGCGAGTCGGTGACCCGCCGGCTGCGAGCGCTCGCCGGCGACGTGGGGGAGGAGTCGCTCCGCCTCGGGTATGTCACCGAGGCGTACGCCTACGAACGGGCGTAGCCAACCGCGGCAGGACCCCCGGCGGCCGCCCCGAATACCCGGGGCATGGCAACCGCGCACTCGGTCGACGGCGCCCGGATCACCGACCTGACGTTCGACTTCCTCGGCTATCTCGAGCTCGAGCGCGGCCTGTCGCGCAACACGCTCGAGGCCTACCGGTCCGACCTGCAGCAGTTCGCCGAGTTTCTCGGACGCCACCACCTCGATCCACTCGAGGTCAAGACCGTCGACCTGATGGAGTTCGTCTCCGAGCTTGCCACCGGCACCCCGGACCGACCCGCCGCCGCGCCGGCGACCCTCCAGCGCAAGATCGCGTGCCTGCGCTCGTTCTACCGCCACCTGCGGCGCGAGCAGATCATCGAGCGCGATCCCGCCTCCGAGCTAAGGGCGCCGCGCTCCCGCGCTCGTCTGCCCAAGGTCTTGAGTCGCGACGAGGTCGGGCGGCTGCTCGAGCAGCCGCGCGGATCTAGCCCCGCTGCGCTCCGCGACCGCGCGCTGCTCGAGACGATGTACGCGTGCGGGCTCCGGGCGTCGGAGGCGATCGGCCTCGAGCTGTCCGAGCTCGATCTCGAGGCGGGCATCCTCCGGGCCCGCGGCAAGGGCTCCAAGGAGCGGATCGTCCCGATCGGAGGCGAGGCGATCAACGCCCTGTCGGCGTACCTCGAGAAGGCACGCCCGCAGCTCGTCGGAATCCGGCCCGAACCCCGGGTGTTCGTGAACCTCCGCGGCGACGGGCTGACCCGCCAGGGCCTGTACAAGATCGTCCGCCGACACGCCCGCACCGCCGGCCTCGAGGACCGGATGAGCCCGCATACGCTGCGCCACACGTTTGCGACCCATCTCCTCACCGGCGGGTGCGATCTGCGCTCGCTTCAGGAGATGCTCGGTCACGCCGACATCGGCACGACTCAGATATACACGCACCTGTCGACCGAGCGGCTGCGCGACGTGTACTTCGAGGCGCATCCCCGGGCGCAGATCACGCCGAACGACGACTAGCAGCGCGGGAGTTCCACTAGCTCCATGACGCTCGTCCCGGGACCGTCGTACAGTCCCGATCGTGGGGATCGCACACTTCGAAGACGTGCCGTCGCGGGACCGCACCGTCGGTCATCTGCAGGGCCGGTGGACGATGATCGGCGCAGCGGCCGGCTGCGTGAACGTCGGCGTTCGCCGGATCGAGGTGCCGGCCGGCGGCTGGTCGACGCCCGCGCACGAGCACGGCCGCGAGGAGGAGATCTTCTACGTGCTCGGCGGCAGCGGTCTGTCCTGGCAGGCGGGCGCCGCCGCCGAGATCCGCACCGGGGACTGCATCGTCTACCTGCCCGGTGGCGGTGCGCACACCGTGCATGCGTTCGAGCCGCTGGACGTGCTCGCGTTCGGCGAGCGCAGCGATGACGAGAACGTCGGCTTTCCCCGGCTCGGGATGTCGTACGTCGGGAGCCGCATGGTGGGCTCGGTGCCCGGGGCGATCAACGGCGTCGCGACTCAGTTCGCCCTCGAGTCGCAGCTGGGACCGCCCCCGCTCCCGTCCGAGCCCGCGCCACGGCCACCGACGATCGTCAACGTAGAGGACGTCGAGGCGGTCACCGTCGAGCGCCCGCGGGTCGTCCGGACCCGTCGCAACCTCGGCCGCGCCGCCGGCTCGGTCACGACCGGAATTCAGCACGTGGAGGTCGCACCGGGAAAGGAGTCCGCGCCGCCGCACTGCCACTCGCTCGAGGAGGAGATCTTCGTGATCCTCGGCGGCGACGGAGTGGTCGTCCTCGGCGACGACGAGACACCCTTACGGGCCGGACACGTGATCTCGAGGCCGGCCGGGACCGGGATCGCGCACATGTTCCGGGCCGGGCCCTCGGGGCTCACGTATCTCGCCTATGGGATGCGCCACAACGGCGACGTCTGCTACTACCCGCGCTCGAACAAGATCGCGTTCAAGGGCGTCCGCCTGATGGCTCGGCTGGAGCGGCTCGACTACTGGGACGGAGAAGACTGATCCTCTGGCTCGTGATCGCGCAGGCGGACGGTCGGGGGCGTTGAGGAGAGCATTCGTCGTGGTGCTCGACGCGTGCGGCGTCGGCGCGTTGCCCGATGCCGCCGACTACGGCGACTCGGGCACGAACACGCTCGGCCACCTCGCGCATGAGGCCGGCGGGCTCGAATTGCCGACGCTGACGCGGCTCGGTCTGGGGTCGATCATCGAGATCGAGGGCGTGCCCCCGACGGCCGCCCCGGTCGTGCACGGTCGCCTGGGCGCGCTCGGTCCGGGCAAGGACTCGACCGCGGGCCATTGGGGGCTGATGGGCGTGTCCGCGGAGGCGGCGCTGCCGACGTATCCCGAAGGCTTCCCAGAGGAGATCGTTTCGCTCGTGTCGGCGATGAGCGGCCGGGGCGTTATCTGCAACCGCCCCTGCAACGGGATCGAGGCGATCGAGCGGTCCGGCCCCGAGCATCTCGAGACGGGCGCGCTGATCGTCTACACGAGCCAGGACTCGGTGCTCCAGATCGCCGCGCACATCGACCGGCTCGCGCCAGACGATCTGTACGAGATCTGCGGGACGGTGCGCGAGGCGCTGCCGCCCGAGCACGCGGTGGGGCGCGTGATCGCCCGCCCGTTCGCGGGGGCGGCCGGCGCTTGGACGCGCACCGACGGGCGGCGCGACTTCTCGATCCCGCCGCCCGGCCGGAGCTACCTGCAAGAGCTTCAGGACGCGGGGGTCGAGGTGCACACGGTCGGGAAGGTCGGACAGCTGTTCGCCGGCGTGGGGATCGATGTGCAGCATCCCGGCGCGACGAACGAGCGCGCGCTGGCCGAGACGGGCGAACTGATTCGCTCGCTTGAGTCGGGGTTCGTGTTCACGAACCTGGTCGAGACCGATCAGGTCTACGGCCACCGGCACGACGTCGCCGGCTTTCACCGCGCTTTGCGCGAGATCGATGACGCGGTGGCGGGCTGGACGGGGCTGCTCGGGCCCGAGGACCTGCTCGTTCTGACCGCCGACCACGGATGCGACCCGACCTCGCCGCGCACCGACCACACCCGCGAGTACGCGCCTCTGCTGGCGGCGTTCGAGGGGCACCGCTCGCGCCGGCACGACGGATCGCTGGCGGATGTGGGCGCGAGCGCACTCGCGTGGCTCGTGGACGAGTCGGCCGCGGCTTCGACCGAGCTGCCCGGGGAATCGTTCGTCTAGGGCGAGGAGCGAGCGACCGTGCCCGAGCTACCCGAGGTCGAGACGATCCGTCGCCAGTTGGCGCCGCACGTCGAGGGACGACAGATCGTCGAGGCGCGGATCCTCGATCCGAGGTGGACGCGGCCGGACCCGCCCGCGGCGGTCGAGGCCGAGCTGCGCGGCGCGGTCGTCGAGCGCGTGAGCCGAGCCGGCAAGTACCTCATCTGGTCGCTGTCGGGCGACCGCTTCCTGATCCAGCACCTGAGGATGACCGGCACGCTCCTGTACGACCCCGCTGTCGCGCCGCCGCACACGCACGTGATCCTCGAGTTCGACGACGGCCATCGCCTGGTGTACGTCGATCCGCGCCGGTTCGGCACCGGCCACCTCGTTTTTGGTGCGGCGGCGCGGGACGAGTACCTGGCGGCGCGGATCGGGATCGAGCCGATGACGCCCGAGTTCACCTCGGCGTACCTGCGCTCGCTCGCGCGGGGTCGGGTTGTGCCCGTGAAGGCGTTCGTACTCGACCAGCGCCAAATCGCCGGCGTCGGGAATATCTACGCCGACGAGGCGCTGTTCCGGGCGCGGATCCATCCGCTGCGCCCCGCCGGCCGGCTCACGCTTGCCGACTGGGAGCGCGTGCGGGAGGGCATCGAGGAGGCGCTCCGCGCCGGCATCGAGGCGAAGGGCGCGTCGATCGACGACTTTCGTCATGTCGACGGCGCGCGAGGCTCCTTCCAGGACCAGTTCCTGGTCCATCGCCGCGCCGGCGAGGCGTGCCCGCGGTGCGGTCATGAGATCCGCAAGATCGTGGTGGGGGGAAGGGGGACGTACGTGTGCGAGCGCTGCCAGCCGAAGCCGCGGGGTGCTCGTGGGCGCGTTCAGGGCGGGCGCGCCGGGGCCGCCGGCCCGGGCGCCGGTGGGCGCGTTCAGGGCGGGCGCGGCGGCGCTACGCCGCGAGCAGCTCGCTGAGCCGTCCGGCGCGGTCCGCCGCGACCAGCTCGTTGAACCCGCCGATCGTCTCGTCGCCGATCAGGATCTGGGGGAAGGTGAACATCCCGGTCCGCTCGACGAGCTCGGCACGACCGTCCGGGTCGCGTGCCAGATTGATCTCCTCGTACTCGATGCCGCGCTTGGCGAGGAGGGCCTTGGCCCTCAGGCAGAACGGACAGGCGTCGGTGGTGTACATGGTGACCGGCCGCATAACTTCATTTAGTATAGCCAGTGTGGGGCGATGGCCGGGTCGCTGAGGACCGAGGCGATCGTGCTGCGCTCGATCCGGTACGGCGAGGCCGATCGGGTCCTCCATCTGTACACGCCGGGATACGGCCGGCTGTCGGCGATCGCCAAGGGAGTGCGGCGGGCCCGTAGCCGGTTCGGGGCGAGGCTCGAGCCGTTCTTCCACATCCGCGTGATCCTCCACCAGGGCCGCAGCGACCTGCACACGGTCACGAGCGTGGACACGATCGCGGCGTACCGATCGCTCCGCGAGCACGCGGCGACGCTCGACGCCGCGGCGCGCGCGTGCGACGCCGTCGGCCGCCTGTTCGAGACCCCGGATCCGCATCCCGAGGTGTTCCGCCTGCTCGCCAACAAACTCGCCCTGCTCGACCTCGACGCCGGCCATGCGCGTCCGGCCAACGGGCTCGCGTTTCGCCTGAAGCTGCTCCTCGCCGCCGGCATCCTGCCGCAGCTGGCGTCGTGCGCCGAATGTGGCGATTCGGAGCATTTGCAGGGATTTTCCGCCGCCGCGGGCGGTGTCGTGTGCAACGCATGCGAGGCAGCCGCGTTCCCGCTCGGCCAGGAGTCCCACAGCTTCCTCGTCGGCGCGCTCAGCCGCCCGATGGCGCAGGCGCCGGACGCCTCCGAGTTCGCGCTCGCCCAGGCCGAGCGCGCGATCACCGAGACCGCCGCGCACCACGCGAACGTGCGGCTCCGTCCGCTCCTCACCACCGCCCGCGGCCGCCCGACGGTCGCCGGGCCTATGTAAAACGCAGCAAAGCGCCGCCGACGCCACCGCTCAGCTGCGTTAAGCATCTGGGGGGTGCTGATGTTGACTCTGTGGCCGCGGGGCGCGAGGTTTGCTGCGTTTTACATGGTGGGGCCGGGTTGCCGGTGGCCGGGTGGGGTTGCCGGTGGCCGGGTGGGGTTGCCGGCGGTCGGGTGGGGTTGCCGGTGGCCGGGTGGGGTTGCCGGCGGTCGGGGCGTGGTTCCCGGCGCCCCGCGCCACCGCGAATGCCCGGGTCACCGCGAACGCCCGCGCCCGCCGCGAACGCTCGCGCCACCGCGAACGCCCGGGTCACCGCGGACGCCCGGGCCACCGCAAACGCCCGCGCACACCGGCAACGCCTTTGTCACAACTCGTCCCACCCCACACCGTCGCTGTCAGAATCGATAGACGATGTCCGATCAGCTTCTCAGCTCGGAGACCGACCATCCGTCGGGCCCGGTGGCGGCCGCGTTCGCCGAGCGGGTTCGCGACCGCGAAACGCGCGAGCTGTCCCCGCAGGCGACCCGCTCGTACCCCGCTCACCGGCAGCGTCCGGAGCCCGACTGCGGTCTCAGAACCCCGTTTCAGCGCGACCGGGACCGGATCGTCCACTGCAAGGCGTTCCGGCGGCTGAAGCACAAGACGCAGGTGTTCGTGGCGCCCGCTGGCGATCACTACCGCACGCGGCTGACGCACACGCTCGAGGTCACCCAGATATCGCGCACGGTGGCGCGGGCGCTGCGCCTCAACGAAGACCTGGTCGAGGCGATCGGGCTCGGGCACGACCTCGGCCATCCGCCGTTCGGGCACGTGGGCGAGGACGCACTCGACCAGTGCCTGCAGCAACGATTCGGCCTGCGGTTCATGCACCACGAGCACTCGTTGCGGGTTGTGGACACGCTCGAGCGCGATGGCGCCGGCCTGAACCTCACGACTCCGGTACGCGACGGAATCGTGAGCCATTCCGGCCGGGCGCAGGAGCCGTCCACGCTCGAGGGCAAGATCGTCCGGCTGATGGACCGCGTCGCATATATCAACCACGACATCGACGACGCGCTCCGAGCCGACCTGCTGTCGGCCGGCGATCTCCCGCAAGGACCGATCGCCATCCTCGGCGACACCGGCTCGAGCCGCATCGACACGCTTGTCCACGATCTGGTCGAGAACTCCGAGCAGCAGGGCGACATCGTGCAGGGCGACACGATCGGTGGCGCGATGTCCGAACTGCGCGCTTTCATGTTCGAGCGCGTCTACCTGGGGCCCGAGGCGACGCGCGAGCACGCGAAGATCCGGCTCGTGATCAAGTCGCTGTTCGACCACTACTGCGCCCACCCGGACGAGATCCCCGCCTCGATCCCGGCCGGCGACCTCCCGCGCCGGGTGACCGACTACCTCGCCGGCATGACCGACCGGTACTGCATCCGCACGTTCGAGTCGCTGACCGTGCCGGTCGCGTTCGCGCCGTGAGCAGGTTCACGGCCGACTCGCGCGATCGCGTGCGCGACGCGGTCGACATGATCGCGGTGGTCTCGGACCACACCGAGCTGCGCCGGGCCGGCGCCACCGAGTACGTCGGCCGCTGCCCGTTCCACGACGAGCGGACGCCGTCGTTCGGCGTGAACCCGGTGGACAAGGTCTACTACTGCTTCGGCTGCCAGGCCTCGGGCGACGTGTTCACGTTCGTGATGGAGACGGAGGGGCTCGACTTCCCCGGCGCGCTGCAGTCGCTCGCAGACCGGTTCGGCGTCGAGTTGCAAACCGAACAGGAGGACCCGGAGGCCGCACAGCGACGCCAGCGGCGGGAGCGGCTGCAGTCGCTGCTCGGCCGTGCCGCCACGTACTACGCGCGCTACCTGTGGGACGCAAAAGAGGCCGCGCCCGCTCGGGCCTACCTGCAACAGCGCGGCCTGCGCGAAGAGACGCTCAAGACCTTCCGCGTCGGCTACGCCCCGAGCGCGTGGGACCGCATGCTGACCGCGTCCCGGCGCGCCGGGTTCACCAATGAGGATCTCCTCGTCACGGGGCTCGCGCAGCGCTCCCAGAACCGTCCCGGCCAGATCTACGACCGGTTCCGCGAGCGGATCATGTTCCCCTCGACCGACGCCCGCAGCAACGTGATCGGCTTCGGGGCGCGCGCGATGCGCGACAACCAGCGACCGAAGTATCTGAACACCGCCGAGGGCGAGGTCTACCAGAAGCGCAGGGTGCTGTTCGGCCTCGATCGCGCCCGGGCCGCCGCGGCGAAGGTCGGGAACGTGATCCTGGTCGAGGGTTACACCGACGTGCTCGCGCTCCACCAGGCGGGCCTGTCCAACGCGGTCGGGATCATGGGCACCGCGCTCACGAACGAGCAGATCGACGAGCTCCAGCGCATCGCAACCACCCTCGTGCTGTGTCTCGACTCCGACCGCGCCGGCCAGGAGGCGATGCTCCGCGCCGCCCAGGTCACCGACAACCGGAACCTCGAGCTGCGAGTCGTTCCGTTGCCCGAGGGGACCGATCCGGCCGAGCTGATCGAGCGCGCCGGGGTCGACGCGCTACGCGAACGCGTCGACGCCTCGGTGCCGTTCGTGAAGTTCCACGTCGAGCGGATCCTCGAGCGCAACGACACGAGCAGCGCGGAGGGGCGCGATCGCGCGTTCAGCGAGCTACAGCCGGCGCTCAGGGACCTGCCGAAGAACGCGTTCGGACAGGACCTCCTGCGGCGCGTCGCGGGCAGGCTCGAGCTGTCCGAGGCGCGCTTGGCGACGCTGATCGAAAGCTCCGGCCGGCCCGATGTCGCCCTCACCGGTGGCGCCGGATCGGGCGGCGGTGCGAGCGGCCCTCGCACCAACGGCGGCGGAGGCGAGCCACTCGACCAGGGACTACGCGCCGAGCGGACGTTCCTCGCGCTGTGCGTCGCCCGGCCGCAGGCCGGGGCGCGGATGCTGTTCGAGATCGATCTCGAGCGGCTGATCACGAGCGAGATGATGCGGCGCGCGGCGCGCCATATCACCGGCCGGACGGGGTCGCCGCTCGCCGACTTGCCCGACGGCGATGACGAGCTCGCGCGGGCCGTCGCCGACCTCGTCTCGCGCGCCGGCCGCGCCGTCTCGGTGAGTGACGATCAGCTCGAGCACGCCCGCCTGGTGCTCGAGCAAGCCAGGATCGACCGCGCGATCCGGCGCGCGAAGTCTGAGGGCGGGGCGGGGATCGCCGAGCTCGCACGCGAGCGCGAGGCAGTGATGGCAGCGCGCCGGACGGTGTTTGCGCGGCTCGAGAAGGCCGTCTGACCGAACACGGACTACCAGACGCCGGCTGACCGAACCGGGCGCTACCAGAACCCGGCTTACCGAAGCGTCTGCGGCAGCTCGGCCTTGATGGCCGCGAGTACCGCCCTCTGGACCCCAGCCGGCGTCCGGCCCTGCGCCCGCGCGATCGCTCGCAGCGACTCGCCTGACGCCAGCTCGCGCCGGAGCTCCGCCGGCGTCATCACCAAGTACCTGGCCGCCGCGGCGATCTCGAACGGCCGTAACCCCTTGACCCCGGGGAGCGACCGGCGCGCGGCCCGGGACCCGCTGGTCGTGCTCGCCGACGGCTCGATCAGGTCCGTTTGCGGCTCCACGGGCAGGAGCACGGGCGACAGCGGAGCTTGGTTGAAGTCGAAGTCATTCTGGAGGTCTCCGAGCTGGGGCGCGTCCTCGCGGACGTCGGGCCTGGGGTCGGGCCGGCCGTCGGTCTTGGGGTCCAGGCGCTGGCCGTTCAAGAAGTCGTCCTCGATGAACTTCACGTAGGCGTCGAAGCTGAGCGTCTGGTGGTCGATGTAGCCCTGCTTCGCGTAGGGGCTGATCACCAGCGCGGGGACGCGCAGCCCGTAGCCGAGGGCGTCGACGTTCGGCGGCTGCACGCTGTCGTAGAAGCCGCCCCAGTCGTCCCAGGCCAGGAAGATCGCGGTGCTGCTCCAGTCCGGGCTGCGCATGATCGCGTTGATCAACCCGGTGACGTAGGTCTGGCCGGCGGTGATCAGGCCCGGCGGGTGCTCTGACACGGTGCCGTTCGGCGTGATCCACGACACCGCCGGGAGATCGCCGTCCTTGGCGGCCGTGAAGAAGTTGGGCAACGGCTCAATGTCCCCGAGCTGGTCGTCCTGCTGGACGTCGGTGAAGTACGGGAGGGGATTCCAGATTCCCGGCGTCCTTGCGGTCTGGACGACCGGCGCGCAGGACATCGCGGCGTTGTCGTCGCAGTCGGGCTGGCTCCCCGCGTCGACGTAGTAGGCCCAGCTGACATCGTCCTTGTGCAGCAGCCAGGTCAGGTCGGTCCAGGCGTAGTTCGGATTGGTCGGAAGGGGGTTGCCGAGCCGGCGCGCGAAGTCGGGCGGATTCTGGGGGTTCTCGATCGCGCTGCGACAGCTCCGCGGATCGTTTTGGATCGAGCAGTACGCGGACCACTCGGACACCATGTACAGGTGAGCCGGGAGGCTCCACGACGCCACCGACTCGAACATGTGGTCCTGGAGCACGAAATCGTGCGCGTAGTCCCAGTAGTTCGGAATGTCCGCGGCGGTGTGGTAGCCCATCACGTCCGGCGCGCCGCTGCCGTTGCCGCACGCCGGGTTGAAGGTCTGGGCGCAGCCGGCCATGCCGTGCTCCTGCTGGCTGACGAACCCGTCCATCTTCCCGCCGTTGATGTCGGCCACGGAGGCGGCGGCCGAGTGGGGTCCGCCGAGGCTCCGGTCCTGCCGGTCGTGGAACGGGCGGACGCACCCTCCGCGCAAGGGATCGGGGACGCACGGCACGGTGCCGGGGTTGCCCGCGATCCCGGGAATGCCGTCGGCGCCCGGGTACGTGCCGAAGTACGTATCGAACGAGCGGTTCTCCTGCATGATGATCACGACATGGCGGATCTTGTGGATCCCGACGCCCTGGGGACCCGGCGCCACCGTGGCGGTGGTCGTACTCGTCGAGCCGCTCGTGACCGGAGGCGATGTCGACGTCGAGCCACTGCTCCCTGGATGGCCGGAGCCGCCGCCGCACCCGCCGACGAGCAGCGCAGCCGTCAGCAACCACCCCCCGAGCAGCCAGCCCCGGCGCCGGCCGCTCAAGACGAAGGCCTCATGCCGTCACTTGAGCATCGATCAGACAATCGCCGTCGATGCTATGCGGCGAAAGACCGGTGTGCGTCAAGAGCGGGTGAAACCGCGGTCAACTTGATTGCGGAGGGTTGCGCTGCACATTAGGAGGTTCGACCATCGGATTGTGCTCGCGTTAGCGAACCGTTCTGCGGCGGCCGTTGTTCCCGCTAGAGTTCGCGCTCCTCGTCCCGGGACGAGCCCGACGTCGATCCGGGGTAGCTCAATCGGCAGAGCGTTCGGCTGTTAACCGAAATGTTGTGGGTTCGAGTCCCACCCCCGGAGCTGCAGTCCGTGCTGGACCCTTGAAGTACCGATGAAGTTGTTCGTCTGTTATGGGACCTGGAAGCCGGCGCCGCGTCCCGGCGGCCATCCCTGCGGGAACGCGTACCACGCGCTCCGCGACGCCGGCTGGGACCCCGATATCCAGCGGTGCTATGGCCTCGGCGTGCTCCCGGGGTTCGTCAACCAGACCCCCGGGCGCAAGGAGGTCGTGCGCCTCACCGGGAGCCATTGGGTCCCGGTGCTCGTCACCGACGACGGCGACGTCATCTCCGGCTCGAGGGAGATCACCGACTGGGCGGCCGGCCATCACGCCCCCGCGGGCGTCGGGGCGGCGGGCTGATCCGTGCGGTCGGGGCTGACCGTCTCAGAGCTAGAGGACTGGGAGCTTCACGGCGCGATCTGGCGCCCGCTGGAGGTCACCGACGTCCGCGCCGTCGTCGAGCTGTGCAGCTGCTCGGGGGAGCGGATGGACGTGGTCGAGGGCGACGCCCCCGAGCTGATCGAGTTCGTCCGCGCCCGCCCGCCAGACGCCGACTGACCCGGACCCGGAGCCCGCGCGTCGGCCCCAGGACCCGGCGCGCCACCGAGCGCAAGTCGCTGCACTAAGTCCGCAGCAGCCGACGCGCCATCGTGCGCCGCCGCCCACCCCGCGAGTTCGCGTGAGCGCGCCGCCAGCGACTGCTCGGACAGCGCCCGCTGCACCGCCAGCCGCAAGGCCGCCGGTCCGAGCAGACGCCACGGCAGACGCACCCCAACCCCCGCCCAGTCCGCCCGGGCGGCGTTCTCGGCCATGTCACCGACGTGGGGGACGGCCAGCACCGGGCAGCCGGAGGCGAGCGCCCGCGCCATCGTCCCGTGGCCCGCGTGACAGATCACGAGCGAGCATTCCGGCATCGTCTTCGAGTACGAGACCCACTCGACCAGTCGCGTGTTGGCGGGCACATCGACTGCCGAGGCCAGCGGCCGTCGATTCCAGGTAGCGAGCACACGGATTGGCTCATCGCCCAGGCCCGCCAGCGCGGCGCGCAGCAGCCGGTGCGACGGATCCTGAGCCGTCGACGGGGCGACCAGCACGAGCGGGTCACCCCCGGGAGGCACGTCGACCGACCCGAATGGCGGCTCCCACATCACCGGGCCGACGACGTGCACGCCGGGCGGCCAGCTCCGCGGATACTCGAGCTGGGGAAACGTCGCGACCATGCACAGCCGCTCGCTCAACCCGCCGTGAAGCCGAGAAACCGGCGTTAGCCCCACCCGCACCCGCGCGTCGTTCAGATCCGAGCGTCCCCGCCGGAGCCCCGCCTGCATCGGGCGGTCGAGCGCCTCCCACACGAGCCGGCCGACCCGAGTACGCGGCAGCCGCGCGCCGGACGCATACGGCGGAAACCCAGTCGCGCGGGCGGGATACAGGTGCGGGATCAGCGTCGCCACCGGAACCCCCTCGAGCTCGCCCGCCATCGCCGGCGCGAGCGTCAGGACGTCGTGCACCACGACATCGGGCCGCACTTCCGCGACCGCGCGCCGCGTGACGCCCGTGGCACGCACCACCGCCTCGTACATCTGGAACGGCTCCCCGTCACCCGGGAACAGCTGGTACTCGGGCGCCGGCACGAACCGCATCCCTGCGGCCTCTACGTGCTCGCGCCAGCGCGACCACGTCTCGTACGTCACCTCGTGCCCGCGCGCCGCCAGCTCCGCCCCCAGCCCGAGCATCGGGAAGGCATGACCCGGCTCGCCGAACGCGCCCAGGAAGAACCGGAGCCGGTCGCGCCGCGCGGTCAAGCCGCCAGCTCGGCCACCGCGCGAAGCTGCTCGATCCGCTCGGGCCCGGTGAACGCCATCGGGCTGACCGTGAGCGTCCCGACCCCGGCGTCGCGGAACGCGGCCAGGCGATCGCGGACGTGGTCCTTCGGCCCGCACAGCGTGACCAGATCGATCAGCTCGTCGGGGAGCGCGGCCGCCGCCTCTTCCTTCTTGCCCTCCAAATACAGGTCCTGGACCTTCGCGGCCGCGTCCTCGAACCCGTAGCGCCGCATGAGCTGGTTGTAGAAGTTCTGCTTGCGCGAGCCCATTCCGCCGACGTACAGCGCGAGCACCGGGCGCATCCGGTCGCGCGCGGCCGCTCGGTCCTCAGACACGAACGTGCTGACCGACGGTGCCATCTCGAAGCCGTCGAGCGACCGCCCGGCCCGCGCCGCGCCCGCCTCGAGCAGCTTGCGTACCTCTGACACGTGCTCGGGGGAGAAGAACGCCGGCAACCACCCATCGGCGATCTCGCCGGCGAGCTCGGTGTTCCTCGGTCCGATCGCGGCGAGGAAGATCGGGATCCGGTCCTGTACCGGCGTGATCATGAGCTTCAAAGCCTTCCCCGGCCCATCCGGGAGCGGCAGCTCGAGCGTCTCGCCGTGGTACTCGACCCGCTCGCGCGCGAGCGCGAGCCGCAGCACCGCGACGTACTCGCGGGTCCGCTGGAGCTGACGGGCGAACCGCTGCCCGTGCCACCCCTCGGCCACCTGCGGACCTGACGTCCCGATCCCCAGCACCATCCGCCCGCCCGAGATCGTGTCGATCGTCGCCGCGGTCATCGCGGTCATCGCCGCGCTGCGGGCGGGGATCTGGAAGATCGCCGACCCGAGCTTGATCGTGGTCGTACCGCCGGCGAGCCACGCGAGCACCGTGGCCGCGTCGGATCCGTACGCCTCGGCGGTCCAGATCGAGGCGTACCCGAGCCGCTCCGCCTCGACGGCGAACGCGAGCTGGTCGGCCGGGGTCTGGCCGGGGATCCAGTAGCCGAGATACGCGCCGAGCTTCATCTGCGGCGTGAACCCTAGGCGAACCGGGCCCGAGGTGTGCCACCGCGATACTGACGTGCGGTGAACGAGGCCGCGCACGCCACCGCGCCCCAAGACGCCGCGCCCGGAGCGACGGAGCCCGAGCCGCTCGAGCAGGAGCGGCGGACCACCCCCGTCGAGCTGCTGTGGGACCTGGTGTTCGTGTTCGCGATCACGCAGGTGACGACGCTCCTATCGCGCGATCTAACCTGGCGCGGATTCGGGCGGGCGATGCTCGTGCTGGCGCTCGTGTGGTGGGCGTGGTCGGCGTACGTGTGGGCGGCGAACGCGCAGGTGGCCGACTCGCCGACGCTTCGTGCGTGCCTGCTGGTCTCGTCGGTCGCGATCTTCATCACCGGCCTGTCGGTCCCGCACGCGTTCGGCAGCGAGGCCACGGTGTTCGCGGTCAGCTACGCGGTCGTCCGGGTCCTGCATCTCGCGCTGTACGCGGATGCGTCGAGGCGGGGCAACGCGTCGTGGTCGGCGATCGTGGGGTTCGCGCTGACTGTGACGATCGGGATGGCGCTGCTGATCGCGGGGTCGTTCGCCACCGGGGCGGCCAGGACGGGGTTGTGGGTGCTCGCGGCGGCGATCGACTACGCCGGCCCGGCGTGGCTGACCCGGGAGCGGCTCCGCGGGCTCCAGCGCGTCGCGGTGGCGCACTTCGCCGAGCGCTACAGCCTGTTCGTGATCATCTGCCTGGGGGAGTCGATCGTGGCCATCGGGGTCGGGGCGCTCGGGTCCTCGTCCGACCGCGCGCTCACCGGCGAGCTCGTCGTCGCGGTCACGCTCGGGCTGCTGATCACCGTCGCGATGTGGTGGACGTACTTCGAGGGGTTCGCGGCCACCGCCGAGGAGCGGCTGCGCAAGCACGACGATCCGGTTCTCGCGGCCGCGGATGGGTACAGCTATCTACATCTCGTGATCGTCGCCGGAATCATCACGTTCGCGGTCGGGGTCAAGGTCCTCACCCGCGACTCGGTGACCGCGCCACTGCCCGGTCCGGCGAGGCTCGCGCTGTGTGGCGGCGTGGCGCTGTACCTGGTCGGGCACGCCGCGTTCGCGCTGCGGATGGTGCGCGAGGTCGAATACGAGAAGCTCGGCGTGGCCGTGGCGCTGCTCGCGCTGTATGCGGTCACCGGCGGGCTCGCGGCGTGGGCAGTCGCCGGCGCCGTCGCGGCGGTCATGGCCGCGCTGTGCGCCGCCGAGACCGACTCCGTCCGCGAGGCGGTGTCACGCCGCCGTGCGCGCGCGCCGGCGGAGGATGAGAGGATGGCCGGGTGACGCGGCACCCACGGATCGAGCTGGCCGGGCCGATGGAGCCGGGCTTCGACGAGGTCATCAACGCCGACGCGCTCGAGTTCGTGGCGGAGTTGCAGCGCCAGTTCGGCCGCCGGCGCGAGGAGCTGCTCGAGGCGCGGGGGCGCCGGCGAGCGCGGCTGGCCGAGGGGGAGATGCTCGACTTCTTGCCCGACACGCGCGAGATCCGCGAGGCCGAGTGGACCGTTGCGCCCGTCCCGGAGGACATGCAGCAGCGGTGGGTCGAGATCACCGGGCCGACCGATCGCAAGATGACGATCAACGCGCTGAACTCGGGCGCCGACGGGTTCATGGCCGATTTCGAGGATGCCAACTCCCCGACGTGGCACAACATGATCGATGGGCACCGGAACCTGCGCGACGCAATCGACGGGACGATCACCTACCGCGACTCCGATGGCAGGAACTACGAGCTGTCCGAGGACCCGGCCACGCTGCTGGTGCGTCCGCGCGGGTGGCATCTGGTCGAGCGCCACCTGCTGATCGATTCAGACCCGGTGTCGGGTTCGCTGTTCGACTTCGGCCTGTACGTGTTCCACTGCGCCCGGCTGCTGCTGCGAAACGGGACCGCGCCGTACTTCTACCTACCGAAGTTGGAATCGCACCTCGAGGCGCGGCTGTGGAACGACGTGTTCGGCTTCGCGGAGGAGGCGCTGGGGATCGAGCGCGGGACGTTCAAGGCGACGGTGCTGATCGAGACGCTGCCGGCGGCGTTCGAGATGGACGAGATCCTGTACGAGCTGCGCGAGCATTCGGCGGGGCTGAACGCCGGCCGCTGGGACTACATCTTCTCCTCGATCAAGTGCTTCCCCGACCGGCCCGAGATGGTCCTTCCGGACCGCGCCGACGTGACCATGACCGTGCCGTTCATGCGCGCCTACACGGAGTTGCTGGCGGCGACCTGCCACAAGCGCGGGGCGCACGCGATGGGCGGGATGTCGGCGCTGATCCCGAGCCGCAAGGGCGACCAGGAGGCCAACGACAAGGCGCTCGACGGGGTCCGCAAGGACAAGGAGCGCGAGGTGTCGCAAGGCTACGACGGCACGTGGGTGGCGCATCCGGACCTCGTGCCGGTCGCGCGCGAGGTGTTCGAGCGGGGCCTGAACGGAGCGCCGAACCAGCTCAGCCGCCGGCGCGACGACGTCAACGTGACCGCCGCGCAGCTGCTCGACCTGGCCTCCACGCCGGGTCAGGTCACCGAGCACGGGCTACGGACCGACGTCAACGTCGGGTTCCAGTACGTGTCGTTCTGGCTGACCGGCCGCGGCGCCGCCGCGATCAACTCGCTGATGGAGGACGCCGCCACCGCGGAGATCTCGCGCTCGCAGATCTGGCAGTGGATCCACCATGGCGTCGAGCTGGACGACGGCCGCCGGGTGACCCCCGAGCTCGTCCGCCAGGTGCTCGACGAGGAGACGGCCAAGATCCGCGAGCAGGTCGGCGACGAGGTCTGGGAGGCCGGCCGGCCCCACGAGACGCGCGAGATCTTCGAGCGGGTGGCGCTGTCGCCCGAGCTAATCGAGTTCCTGACGCTGGTCGCGTATCGATATCTGGATTAAGGGCCTCGCTGCGCTCGGCGTCCTCCGGATGAAATTGCGGCAGGCCCGTTAGGCGAGGCAAGGATGCCGAGCGGGGCCGTCGCCGGAATGCCGGTTCCGCGCGGCGTCCGTGCCCGGCGGGGGTCGACGCGGTCCTCCGTGTGCGGGCTCGGGACCCTGGGGGGATAACGGCGGGCATCTGAGGGTGGGGTGCTGGTTTCCCCCGGGGCGGTGCCGCGGCGGCCGGGGGATAACGGCGGGCATCTGAGGGTGGGGTGCGGCGTCCCTCGTCCGTTCCGCGGCGCGCCGGGCATGCATAGCTCGACAATCGGGCCGATCCGGCGGGGCCGTGCCGTACTACGCATGTATGGCATGCGTGACACGGCACGGCCGACGTAAATGCGCTCGATTGCCGCGTTATGCAGGTTCGCTCGCGGGGATCGATCCCCGGGGAGTTCGCCGCACCCCCTTCAGATGCCCGCCGTTGCACCCATCCGCCTCACGACCGCCGAGGGGGGTGCCGCGGTCCCCCGGGGCGGGCTTGGGCGCCCCGCGGATAACGGCGGGCACCTGAGGGGGTGCGGTCGTCCTCTGGGGCGGTGCCGCGGCCCCCCGGGCGGTGCTGTGCTGCCCCGGGGCCGTTTCGCGGGGACCCTGACATGCGTAACGCGCCAATTGGTGCCCGCCGGCGAGGCCGTGGCCTCTCGCGCATGCCCTACATGCCTGACAGGCCACGGCCGACCGGGATCGCGTCGAATGGCGCGTCATGCATGCTCTGGAACCCGCGGCTGCGCCCCAGGGAACGTCACACACCCCCTCCAGATGCCCGCCATTAAGAACCCGACCCGCCCCACGACCACCGTGGACCCCAGCGACCGCCGGGCAAGGACGCCGCGCGGAACCGGCATTCCGGCGACGGCCCCGCTCGGCATCCTTGCCTCGCCTAACGGGCCTGCCGCAATTTCATCCGGAGGACGCCGAGCGCAGCGAGGCCCTAAACAGCCGCGCGAACCGGATCCCCTACGTGGATCTCGCCGTCCCGCAGGATGTCCGCGCGCAGGCCGCCACGATGAACGAGCGGCCGCAGCACCGGTCGCCCGGCGTAGCGCTGGACGACCGTGCAGGGTTCGCACAGACGCATCCCGCGGCAGCGGACGTCGCCGATCGTGAACTCGTGGCCGACGAGCGCGTTCAGGTCGATTCCGCGGGTGACCACGTTCCGGCGGTGCTCGCCTGGCGTCAGCGGCGGCTCGAACGACTCGCACACCTCGGCCTCGATCATCGTCAGCGCGCTGCCCGGCAGCCCCGAGGGGAACGTGCCGGTGCCGGCCACGTGCCGGTCGCCCTCGAGCCCCTGGCCGGCGAGCGCGCGAGCCGTTTGCAGCAGCCGCGCGGGCTCGGCGGCCGCGCCCGCGACCGCCAGCGCCTCGACCGTGCCCGCCGCGAACGGCGCCTCCGGCCGGGGAGGTAGCGCGAGCGCGATGTCAGCGGCCGCGACCAGGAAGCCTTCCTGCACCGACTCGCGGTCGATCTCGGCGCCTCCGGCCGGGTCCCAGACGACCCCGGAGGGCACGCCGTACATGACGACGAAGCGGTCGCCGGTGCGCCCGATCCACGGTCCGGCCCAGGTGAACGCGGCGGGATCGGCGATGCGCGCGAGCCCGAGGCCGAGCCCGCCGAGCCACCGCGACACCGTCCAGCCCGTTGTCGGATCTTCGCCCACGGCGAGCGGCGGCATCCGCTCGAACGGCAGTTCGAGGATCGTCGCCAGGCAGGCGAGGAAAGACGCCGTCTCGCGGGGGAGGTCAGATTCCAGCGGTCGAACCTCGCGCATCACGCGAGATTCTGGCGCCTTCGGCGACGCGGGTGCGGTGGCGCGGGAACAGGCGAGAGCCACACGCGCGGTGCAGGATGACGAGCGCGCCGACGAAGATCGTGAGGTCGCCGACGCTCAGCACGTTGCCGATCGGCCACGGACCGGGTATCGGGATGATGTCGCCGAGGAACGCGAGGTGCGCGTGCGCGAGATGCGCCGAGTTATCGAACCCGGCGCGCGCATGGATCCCGGCGATCCGCAGCGCGGCGGCGTTCGCCGGCATCACGCCGGCGTTGCTCGTGATCGCGATGACGTTGAGCGCGGCGCCGAGCGCGACGATCGGCACGCCCGCGATCCGCCGGTTGGCGAACAGGAAGTAGGCGTCGAGCAGGTACGAGGAGATGTTCAGCGCGACGTGCGGCCAATGGCTGCCTCCGGGCGCGACATCGGAGATCCCGACCTGGATCGCCACGGCGAGCAGCACCGCCCAGACCGCGCTGATGCGGATGTCGACGAGGCGACCCAACCGGCCGCCGGCCAGCGGCACGCTGACCACCAGCGCAATCGCGGTGACGACGAGCAGCATCAGGCCACGCTCAACTGGGGCACGACCAGCGCGCAGGGGGCGGCACCGGCCGCGGGCGTCGCCTCGGCCGCGGGAGTGGTGTGGACCTCCCACCAGCTCACGAGGCCGGCGGCGGGCAGCGGCTTGCTCATGTGGAAGCCCTGGGCGAGCTCGCATCCGAGCGCGCGCAGGCGCTCGAACGTGAACGCGTCCTCGATCCCCTCCGCGACGGTGCGCAGACCGAGGTTGTGGGCGAGCTCGATCGTCGAGCGGACCACGATCGCGTTGCGGGCGTCCGAGCCCATCGCCCGTACGAACGATTTGTCGATCTTGAGCTCGCCGATCGGCAGATCGGTCAGGTAGGCGAGCGATGAGTAGCCGGTTCCAAAGTCGTCGATCGCGACCGACACGCCGAGCTCGGCGAGGTGGCGCATGGTCTTCTTGGCCACCTCGGGGTCGACCATGAGCGAGCTCTCGGTCAGTTCGAGCGTGAGCGACTTCCCGTCGACACCATGCCGCGCGAGCAGCTTCTCGACGTCCTCGGGGAAGCGACGGTCGAGCAGGCTGCGGACCGACACGTTCAGCGACAGCGACAGCTGGCGGCCCTCGTCGCTCCAGCGGCGCAGATCTTGCAGGCCGAGGTCGATCACGCGGTAGGTGAGGTCCTTGATCAGGCCGGTGCGCTCCGCGACCTCGATGAACTCGAGCGGGCCGAGCAGGCCGCGCTGCGGGTGCTCCCAACGGACGAGCCCCTCGGCGGCGACCGGGCGGCCGAGCCCGAGCTCGACCTGCGGCTGGTAGTGGAGCAACAGCTGGTCGTCGGCGAGCGCGCGGCGCAGGTCGGTGGCGAGCACGAGGCGCTCGGGGCTGTGGTAGTCGTCCTCCTGGCGGTAGGTCACGAGCGCGTGGTGGCTCGCCTTGGCGCGATACATCGCGACGTCCGCGCGCTGGAGCAGCGTGTCGACCTCGCCGCCGTGATCGGGATACCAGGCCAGACCGATGCTGGCGTCGAGCTCGAGGCTGATCCCGTCGACCTCGATGGGCCGATGCAGGGCGTCCTGGAGGCGCTGCACGGCGGCCTGCGCCGCGTCGATGTCGGCGCCCGGCATGAACACAGCGAATTCGTCGCCGCCGAGACGGGCGACTAGATCCTCGCTGCGGAACGCCGCGCGAAGCCGCGGGCCGACCTCCTGGAGCACGAGGTCACCGTGATGATGACCTAGGGTGTCATTGACCTCCTTGAAGCCGTTGAGGTCGACGAGCAGGAGCCCGCCGGCGCTGAGCGACTGGTTTTTCAGCGCCTGCCCGACCGACTCGAGGAACCAGCGGCGGTTCGGCAGCTCGGTGAGGCTGTCGTGGCGAGCGAGGTGCTCGGCGGTCACGGTGCGCACGGTCTGGCGGCCACTGAAGTACACGCCGACGAGCGGCACCAGCAGAAGGGGGTAGAGGATCGGGCTGAACTGGAGCACGGTCACGACGACCGGGGCGAGGCACAGCAGCACCGCGCTTACCGACAGGCCGAACATGAGGTCGCTGCGCAGTCCGTGCGAGAACGGGGTGCCCATGTACAGGGTGGTGGCGCGAGTGACCAGCAGCAGGTTGACGGCGAAGTAGCCGGCGGCGCCGCCGACCACGACCAGCAGGTCAAACGCGTGGAAGCCGCCGGTGCGGAGCGCCGTGTAGCCGCCCAGAAGCTGAAGTACGAGCGCGGCAGCCGACAGCGAAAGGGTGTACTGCCCGATGTTGAAGCCGATCTGCCACCACGGCTTGCGCGCGATCGCGTCCTGCACGATCGAGGCGAGGAGCTGTGCCACCAACGCCGGGATGAGCCCCACTCCGAGCAACAGCGCAAAAGAGAACATCACCGAGACGGTGATCTCGCCGTCCCCGGAACGGCGCGGCGCCTCGATCGGGAACAGTTCACCGATCATCACGCTCCCGGCGAGCGCGAGGAACTCGATCGTCCGCGTCCGGCCGTCGAAATCAAGCGAAGAGACGGCCACCAGCGCCGCCAGCAGCGCCACGCCTACGAGCGCGACTGCAATGCAGTAGAGGCGGACTGGCTCGAGGGCGCGAGGTTTCATCAGGTCGATACCGGGCGCCCGGCTAACGCCGGAGCGCCCGGCCGTCGCGATTCCGGATTAGAACTTCCAGCTGGCTCCTGAAACCACGACGAGCGCGACCAGGGCCATGATCGACAGCAGCAGCTGAGCGTGGCGGAACTTAAACCTGGACATCCTTGTCCTCCTTGTTAGGAACAAACGTCTTGGGTCGAACACGCTGAGCAGGCGGCCGAGCTATCTCGCGTCGCGAGACCTCTGGCTTTGCGTCCCCGCCTCGCAGCGGGTTTGCCTTTAACAACTCAATCTCGGTCTGTATCGAACGATCGGCCGCTGAGCTTTAGCCGTTTTAGCCAAGTTTTAGGCCGCGAGCCAGATGCGGAACGTTCATCCGCCGGCGATTTCTGATGGGATGCTGAGGAGCTTGCGTGCCGGCCGGTTGCTTCTCGTACCACTCGCGCTCGCGCTCGCGCTCGGTTTCGCGTTTGCGCTCGGTTTCGCGTTCGCGCCGCTAGGGCGTGCGCGAGCGGCGAGCGGACCGAAGAGTCCGATCGTGCTCGCCGTCGGCGCTCCCACCGCAACTCAGGCGATCGCCCCGGGCTTTCTCGGGCTCTCGCTCGAGTACTGGGCGCTTCCGGGATACGCCGGCTCTAGCCCGTCTGCGATCGACCCGGTGTTCGTCCAGCTGATCCGCAACCTGGCGGACGGGTACCCGCCCCAGCTTCGGATCGGCGGGTACACCACCGACATCACGTGGCGGCCGAGGCCGGGACTCGCGAGACCGGCGGGCGCGTCCTACGCCCTGACCCGCCGCTGGATCGCCGTCGCCCGGTCGCTCGCGACGACGCTGGGGGCGCGGCTGATCCTCGGGATCAACCTCGAGGCGGACAGCCCGACCGTCGCGGCGGTGGAAGCGAACGCGCTCGTAACGGGGATCGGCCGCGAGCGGGTCGAGGCGCTCGAGCTCGGCAACGAGCCGGAGCTGTACGGACTGTTCACGTGGGGGGTCTCGAACGCGACCGGCCGTCCGCCGGGCTATGGCTTCTCCGACTTCGAGAACGACTTCACCCGTATCGCGCGGGCACTGCCGGCCGACCCGCTCGCGGGGCCGAGCCTTGCGGGTGGCGCGATCGGCACGAACGGCTGGTTCCAGTACCTCGGCCAGTTCCTGTCCGACGAGCCGCGAGTCGCGGTCGCGACGGTTCACCGCTACC
Organism: uncultured Solirubrobacterales bacterium; assembly: GCA_963755525.1. Lineage (GTDB taxonomy): Bacteria > Actinomycetota > Thermoleophilia > Solirubrobacterales > Solirubrobacteraceae > Palsa-465. Next base: position 333,708 of record CAVWKC010000031.1, read on the forward strand.
CGCTCCAGCGCTGTTACGTGTCGCCGAAGCAGCCGAACTACCCGACGATCGCGAACCTGCTCGCGCCGGCCGCATCGAGGGCGCTCGCGGCCAGCGTCGGCGGTGCGGTCAAGGCCGCCCACGCGCACCGCATTCCACTGCGGATCGACGAGATGAACACGGACTCTTGCGGCCTCGTCCCCGCCGTGACGGACTCGTTCGCCTCCGCGCTCTGGGCTCTGGACGCCCTGTTCTCGATGGCCAACGTCGGGGTTGACGGCGTCAACATCCACACCTATCCGCTAGCCGGTGCTTCGCTGTTCGGTTTTCACCGCGTGGATCGGCGGTGGCGCGCCACGGTACAGCCCGAGTACTACGGCCTTCAGATGTTCGCCCAGGCGGCGCCGCCGGGGTCGCGGCTGCTGAAGGTCTCGCCCACCGGCGTGGGGCACCTCGAGGTGTGGGCCACGCGCGCGCTCGACCGCACGACCCGGGTCGTGGTGATCAACGAGAGCTCGCGCGCACGAGCCGTCGCGGTGCGACCCCCCGCGGCGGGCACGGCCGGGGCGGCCGGGGCGGGGGGGTCGCTCGAGCTTCTCGAGGCACCCAGCCTCTCCGCCCGCCAAGGCGTGACGCTCGGCGGCCAGAGCTTCGGCACCAGCACGGCGACGGGCCTGCTCGCCGGGCCGGCGCGGATCAGCACAGTGGCTCGGAGCGCCCGCGGCTACGTGTTCCGGGTCCCGGCAGGCAGCGCGGCGATGCTGACGCTGCCAGCCAGCTGAGGCTCCACCAGCTGCATGGTCGGTACCTTCGATGGCACCTTCTCGATGGCCCTGCCAGGACTCGAACCTGGGCGCGACGGATTATGAGTCCGCTGCTCTACCGACTGAGCTACAGGGCCGCGTTCGCTCGGCAAGTCTCTCAAGGCTCTTTCCCCCGGGGCCGTCAGGTACGCTCCATAGGCGATGTTGACGATCGCCGGCTTCCTTGGCCAGAGCCCGAGCTCGCTCGGCCAGACGATCGCGCTGCTGCTCACGTTTCTCGGCATCGGCGTCATCGTGAACGTGCTGATCATCTACGTCGTCGCGCAGGTGCTGGCTGAGCGCAAGGAGAATCAGGAGCCCTCCGCGCACGAGTAACGGTTCGCCGGGGGCGTCGTGCCTGCGCGGTCGGGGGGCCTCAGCACCAGGCCGAAATAAAGTGCGTGAAGGACGCGGGGCGAAGGCGTCGAATCAGACCGCTGCCCCCGATGAAGCAGTCCACCGCTCCCACCGCGACCCCATCGCCCAACGGCCATCAAGCGCTGTCGGCGTACATCCGCGCCCGCTTTGACGAGTTCTCGCGGTCGCAGAAGGACGTCGCCCAGTACATCGTCGATCACCTCGACGAGGCGGCGTTCCAGACCGCTGAGGAGCTCGCGCGCCGCGCCAGCACGTCGTCGAGCACGGTCGTGCGGTTCTCGCAGGCGCTGGGCTTCGAGGGCTTCCCCGAGCTTCAGCAGGCCGCCCGGGACGAGTACCGGCGCCGCGGGCCGGGCGCGGTGAATGGGTCCTCCGCCGCCGCCGCGCCGCTGTTCTCGCTCGACCACACCGAGTTTGAGGCCGCGCTGGCCGCCGACCACGTGAACGTCGAGGACACCGCCCACAAGCTTGCACGCGGCGACGTCGAGGCCGCGATCGACGCGATCGTGTCCGCCGGCAAGGTGCTGATCGCCGGCACCGATCAGATGGCGTTCTTCGCCAGCTACCTCCGCCACCTGCTGATGCTGCTCGACCTCCGCGCGGAGATCGTGGCCAGTCCGTCGCAGGAGGCGCTCGGACGGCTCAGTCGGATCGACGAGCAGACGCTAGTGATCGGGCTGTCCGCCGGGCGGCCCCATCCGCTGATCACCCGCACGATGAAGCTCGCCCGCCATCGCAAGGCGCCGACGCTCGCGATCACCGACGCGACGCTGTCCGAGGTCGCCCGCCTAGCGCGGATTCGCCTGTACTACTCGTCGAACACGCCGGCGTTCGTTCGCTCGCACACCGCGCTCCTGTCGCTGATCCAGGCGCTCGCGTACGGGGTGTATTCCCGCGACGCCCAGCAGTACGACGTGCGCATCAAGGCATTCCGGCTGAAATAGCCGACGGGCGGGGGCGTGGGGCAGGTTCAGCACGAGCAGTGCTTCGGGTGCGGTGAGACCAATCTTTTCGGGCTGCTGCTGGAGGTCGAGGAAGTCGCCCGGGCGCGGCCGTCGGTCGCTGCTTCATGAAGCAGGACCACTAGGAGGCAGACGGCGGCCGCGCCTACGACGGGGCCTCAGCGAGGCGCGACTAGCAGCGCCTGGGTGGCCCGCCCGACGCGGCCGCGCTCGTCGTAGAGCACGCTTTCGGCAACGCCGATCCCGTCCGGGGCGAGCCGCGTCTGGGACTCGAGGCAGATCCACTCGCCGACCGGCTCGCGCTCGATGTACAGCGTCAGGTCGGGGTTGATGAACAGGTACTCCTCGCGTGGGAGCGTCGCGCTCAGGCCGGCGCCGAAGTCGCTGGCCGCGGCCAGGCGTTGCAGCGTCGACGGCTGCTCGTTCCCGACCAGGGGAATCGCGAGGCGAAACCAGGCGGTCGCAGGGCCCCCGCCGAACCCGCCCGCGATGAACCGGACTTCGACCGCGTCGGTGGCGAATCGGGGTCGGTGCAGCCCGGGAAGCTCCCCGGCGCGCCCTGCTTGCGGGCCGGGGGGCGGCGCGATCTCCGCGGAGTGCCCGCCGCCGCATTCGGCGGTCATGACCCTCAGCGCCCGGGCGCGCACGACCTGAACGCCGTCGGCCACCATCGAGCCCTCGAGTAGCTGTACGCGGCGCCCGGGACGGGCGACCTCGGCGTGCACCTGTACTGGCCCGATCCTCGCCGGGCGAATGAAATCGTAGGTCAGCCGAGCGAGGGTGAGCCCTTCGGCGGCCGGGAGGCGCTCGAAGGCCCGCGCGAGCAGAGCCGCCGGCGCGCCCCCGATTTGGGCGTTCTGGTTCCACGGCCCGCTGGCCACCGGCGTCGCGACGAAACCTCCATCGGCGGCCTCGAACACCGGCTGGACGGGCATACCGGTCAGCGCGGCGCTACGAGGAGGGCCTGCGTGGCACGTCCGACCCGGCCACGCTCGTCGTAGAGGATGCTCTCAGCCACGCCGATGCCGTCGCGCGCGATCCGGGTCTCCGACTCCAGGCAGATCCACTCGCCGGTCGGCTCGCGCTCCACGTAGAGGGTCAGATCGGGGTTGATGTACAGGTACTCGTCCCACGACAGCGTTGCGCTGATGCCGTTGCCGAAATCGCCGGCCGCGGCGAGTTGCTGCAGCGGCGACGGCGTCTCGCCGGGCACGATCGGGCTCCGAAGCCGGAACCACGCCGTGCACGGGCCGCCTCCCCAGCCGCCGACCACGAACACAATCTCGATCGCATCGAAGGCGAACATCGGGTGGTGTGGGACCCGCAGCTCCGGCGGTCGTCCGTGTTCGGGACCAGGAGGCGGCGGGGTGCTTTCGCCGGCCGCCGCGCCGGCATCGGCGGCCAGGACCTGGAGCGCGCGAGCGCGGACAACCGCGACGCCTTCGACGGTGATCGCGCCCTCGAGCAGCTGCACCCGCCGGCCCGGGCGGACCACGTCGGCCTTGATTTCGAGCGGGCCGACCGGAACGGGGCGCAGAAGCTCGTAGGTCACGCGCGCCAGCCTCAGCCCATCCGCGGCCGGCAGTCGCTCGAACGCCCGCATCAGCAACGCGGCCGGCGCGCCGCCGTGAAGATGGTTCGGGTCCCACGGCCCGCGGGCGAGCTGCGTCGCGACAAAACGGCCATCTGAGCCTTCAAACACTGGCGCGGTGGACATCGCGGGAAACGCTACAGCCCGGCTAAACTCAGGCTCCGATGGACGAGAATTCCCAGACTCCGCGGGATGAGGCGACGTTCACCGTCAAGGCCGGTCTGGCCGAGATGCTCAAGGGCGGCGTGATCATGGACGTGGTCACCCCCGAGCAGGCGAAGGTCGCCGAGGACGCCGGCGCGGCGGCGGTGATGGCGCTCGAGCGCGTCCCCGCCGACATCCGCCGGGACGGCGGCGTCGCGCGCATGTCCGACCCGGAGATGGTCCAGGGGATCCAGGAGGCGGTCACGATCCCAGTGATGGCCAAGGCGCGGATCGGTCATTTCGTCGAGGCTCAGGTGCTCGAGGCGCTCGAGGTCGACTACATCGACGAATCCGAGGTACTGACGCCGGCTGACGAGGCCAACCACATCGACAAGTGGGCGTTCAGCGTGCCGTTCGTCTGCGGCGCCACGAACCTCGGCGAGGCTCTGCGGCGGATCGGTGAGGGCGCGGCGATGATCCGCTCCAAGGGCGAGGCCGGCACCGGCGACATCGTCAACGCCGTCACCCATCTGCGCAAGATTCGCTCCGAGATCCGGCGCCTGACCACGCTCGACGACGCCGAGCTCGCCACCGCGGCCAAGGAGCTTCAATCCCCGCTGCACCTCGTCCGGCAGATCGCCGCCGACGGGCGCCTGCCCGTCGTGCTGTTCTGCGCCGGCGGGATCGCGACGCCGGCCGACGCGGCGCTGGTCATGCAGCTCGGCGCCGAAGGCGTGTTCGTCGGATCCGGGATCTTCAAGTCCGAGGATCCGGAACGCCGGGCGCGGGCGATCGTCGAGGCGACGACGCACTACCGGGATCCCGCCCGGATCGCCGCGGCCTCGGCGGGGCTGGGTCAGCCGATGGTGAGCCTCGAGTCGTCCAAGCTCGAGACCGAGCAGCTGCTGGCCCCGCGCGGCTGGTAGCGGGTTGACGGCATACTCCTGGAGGCGTCGCCAATGAAGGTCGTCGGGATCCTCGCGTTGCAGGGCGATTTCGAGGCCCACGCCAAGATCATCCGGTCGTTGAGAGCGGAGGCGCGGGAGGTGCGCGTGCCTGTCGACCTGGAGGGCCTGGACGCGTTGATCATCCCCGGCGGGGAGTCCACCGTGATGACGCTCGGGATCGAGCGCGAGGGCCTGGCCGAGCCGCTGCGGGCGCTCGCGCGCGCCGGCAAGCCCGTGCTCGGCACGTGCGCCGGCATGATCATGCTCGACCGCGACCATCTCGGCGTGCTCGACGTCACCACGCGCCGGAACGCGTTCGGGCGCCAGGTCAGATCGTTCGAGGCCGACATCGACGTTTCCGGCGTGGGGGGCGGGCCGATGCACGCGGTGTTCATCCGCGCCCCGTGGGTGGCTTGGCATGGTCCTGACGTCGAGGTTCTGGGGAGCCTCGAGGACCACCCGGTGGCGATCCGCCAGGGCAACGTGCTGGCGGTCTCGTTCCATCCCGAGCTCGCCGGGGACGGTCGCCTGCACGAGCTGCTGCTGGGGATGAACGGCGCGGGGCGCGACGCCTAGCGCGTGCCGGCGGGCTCGCGCCCGCGGCGCGACGCGTAGTCGCGGAAGTCCCGCTCGAACGCGCGCCAGTCAAACCAGGGCATGCCGTCCGGCTTGGGCGGCGGCTGCTCGTCGATCGGTTCATCGCCGCCACGGGGCGGATCGTCAGGCTCGCTGCCACGGGACAGCCACGCGGCCAGCGCACACGCCGCGATCCCGGCTACGTAGACCAGGCCCGCGAGTAGCGCGTGGTGGGTCACCGACGCGAGCACGCCGACGCCGTAGAGGGTCAGCGCCGCGAGCACGAGGCGGCGGAGCTCAGCGCGGGGCAGCGGCCGCGCCGGCGCCTTCGCGAACGCGCTGAACAAGATCGCGCCGACGAGCACCAGGGCCAGCAACAGCTTCCACGCGACTGAGGGCGGCAGCGGCATGTCTGTGTCGATGATCGACCGGTTGCGCGCGCAAATCAACCCCGGTTAGGAGATTTCTTGCCATATGCGGGGCCCTGGCACCCCGATAACTGCTCACTCGCGCGCCCGTTCCCGCCGAGCGAGGCGTTATCCGCACCAGAGCCGGGTGAATCGGCATTCACATCGCGTGGAGGCACCGAGTGAGCTGTTACTCGGCCTGCTTTCCGGTATATCGGGCGCCGGGGGTGTTAGCGCGTGTGGTGAGCCGGCGCGGGCGCGCGGTTCAGACCACGAGCCCGTGGCGCATCGTGTTCTCGGTCACGACGTGGGGCTCGACAAACTGACGCAGGTAGTCGGGCCCGCCGGCCTTGCTGCCGGTCCCCGACAGCCGGTTCCCGCCGAACGGCTGGCGGCCCACCATCGCGCCCGTGATCCCGCGGTTCACGTACAGGTTGCCGACTGGCGACCGCTCACGGACGTAGCGGACGGTGGCGGGATCGCGGGCAAACAGGCCGCCGGTCAGCGCGAACGGAAGGCCGTCGACGATGTCGCACGCGTGCGCCACGTCCTTGACGCGGTCGATCGCGAGCAGTGGCCCGAAGATCTCCTCGTTCAGCACCGGCGAATCGGGAGGCAGGTCGGTGGCCACGGTCGGAGGGCAGAACCATCCGTGGTCGGGCACGTCATCGACCCGAGTCACGATTCGGCCCTGATCGCGGGCGATCGCCACGTACCGGTCGACGCGCTCCTTGGCCGACTGCTCGATCACCGGCGGCACGTCGGTCCCGAGCTGATCGGCCTGGCCGACGACGAGCACGCTGGCCGCGCCCGCCACACGCTCGATCAGCTGATCGGCGATCGCCTCGTGGACGAGGACCCGCGCCGCCGCCGAGCACTTCTGGCCGGCGTACACGAAGGCCGACGACACGATCCCGGGCACCGCCTCGTCGAGGTCGGCGTCGGAGTCGACGATCACGCAGTTCTTGCCCCCGAGCTCCGATACCACGCGCTTCAGGTGCCGCTGTCCGGGCGCGACCTCGGCGGCCGCACGGGCGATCGCGACACCGACGGGCATCGACCCGGTGAAGGCGATCGTGTGCACGCCGGGGTGGGCCACGAGCGCCGCGCCCACGTCGCCCTCGCCCGGGAGGAGAGAGATCGCGGACGCGGGGACCCCGCCGGCGCGCAAAGCCTGGACGAGCATCAGCGCGCATCCCGGCGACTGCTCGGCTGGCTTGAGCACGACCGCGTTGCCGGTGGCGAGCGCAGCCGAGGTCATTCCGCACGGAATCGCCAGCGGGAAATTCCAGGGCGCGACGACAGCCACCACGCCGCGCGGCCCGTACCGCATGTCGTTGCGCTCGCCGGGAACCTGGAGCAGTGGCGGCCCCGTGTCGAGCTCGATCGCGCCGCGGGCGTAGTACTCGAGGAAGTCGATCGCCTCGCACACGTCGCCGTCGGCCTCGGGCCAGGGCTTGGCGCACTCGCGGACCTCGAGCGCCGCGATCTCGAGGCGGCGCTCGCGAAGCCACGCCGCCGCCCGGATCAGCGCACCCGCCCGGTCCTCCGCGGAGCGAGCGCGCCACGAACGGAACCCGCGCCCGGCCTCCTCGACCGCGGCGGAGACGTCGCTCTCGGTGGCGCAGGCGGCGGCCGCGACGACGTTGTCCGGATCGCCCGGATCGGTCGAATGCAACTCCTCGCCGATGCGCTCGCCGGAGCCGACCATCACCGGCACGTGCAGCGGCAGCGTCCGGCTCAGCCGGCCGTGCGCATCCTGGAGCTGCGCCCGGACCGCAGCGCGGCGAAGCTCGAGCACGGGCTCATTGGCGAACGGCGGAAGCGATGGCATACGCATCCGACGTTAACACGCCCGAACCGGGCGAACACGACGCTACTGCGCGGGCGGCTCGTCCGACCCGTTTTCCTGGTCCGGCGGCCACCGGAGGGGCTGCTGCGGGCCGGGCTGAGGCGCCGGCGGGGCCTCGTCGGGCGGCGCGGCCTTCTCTGGTGGCGCGGCCTCCTGGGATCGCGCGGCCTCCTGGGATCGCGCGGCCTCCTGGGATGGCGCGGCCTCCTCTGGTGGCGCGGCCTCCTCTGGTGGCGCGGGCGCTTGCTCGTGTGCCGGCGCTGCTGGTTCCTCGGGGGGAGCAGCCGATAGTCCCTCGGGCATCGGCGAGTACTCCTGTGGAGCGGGCGACGGCTCCGCAAACGGTGGCTCCTCAGGCGCCAGCGAGGGCTCATATGCCGGCCACTCGGGCTCATGCAGTGCCGGCGCAGGCTCATGCGGGGGCGCCGGCGCGTACTCCGCACGCTCGTGCGGCCACCCGGCTTGGGCCTGCTGAGGGCCGTTCGCTGGCCGGTGCGCGAGGTGGCTCAGCTCCTCGGCCCAGGTGCGGGCGACGGCGCCCTGACCGACGACGTCGAAGCCGGCGGGCCAGATCGTCGCGGCGTCGTAGATTGCGTTCAGCAGCACGGCCCCCTTGAGGTTGGCGCCGTCGAGGTTCGCGCCCTCGAGGTTCGCGCCGTCGAGCCCGGCGCCCTCGAGGTTCGCGCCGGTAAGGTCGGCGCCGGTGAGGACCGCGCTGTGGAGGCCGGCGTCCTTCAGGTTGGCGCCGGTGAGCCCGGCGTTCCTGAGGTTGGCTCCCTTGAGCGCGGCGCCCTCGAGGTTGGCCCCGTACAGCCGGGCCCCCTCGGCGTTCGCGCCCCACAGGACGGTGTCGTTGAGGTTGGCGAGCAGCAGGCCGGCGCCCCTGAGGATGGCTCCCTCGAGGTCGGCCGTTCGCAGATCGGCCTTGAACAGATCCGCGCCCTCGAGGTTCGTGCCGCTCAGCAGGGCGCCTTCGAAATGCGCCCCGGTCAGCATCGCGCCGCCGAGGGCAGTGTGCGGCAGTGCGAGCGTGGCGCCGGTGTCGTAGGCGAGCGTCCGCCGCCCGAGGATCGTGACCGCGGCCTGGACATCGGTGGCGGGGCGAGATCGACGCTCGATCCCGTTACCGCCGCGCGCCGAGCTCCGGCCCTGGCCGTGCCCGTCCCCGGACCTCGCCGTAACCCGCGCGGGCCAGGGGGCGTGCTCGCGCACGAACGCGGCGAGGATCTCGATGATCGGACCGTGGTCCTCGGGCGATTCCTGGGCGAGCCGCTCGAGCGAGTAGATGCCGCCGAGGCGGACGTCGAGCGCGGGATGGCCCAACTGGTCGATCGCGCGCATGAACCGTTCATTCTGCTGGCGCTCGGCATGCTCGCGCCGGCGGTCGCGCGAGGACAGCCGGAACGCGTATACCGCCACCGCGGCGGCGAGCGCCGCGACCACGATCAGCACCAACGCGACCCTGACCCGGCTCAGCTCGTTGAGCCGAGTCGTGCCCGTGAGGCCCTTCGTCGACACCAGCCATGCCGGCGCAAACCTGATCACGAGCGCGCTCACGCCGGCCACGGCGAGCAGGCCGAAGGCCACCAGCAGGAAGCCGGCGAGCCTCCTCCTCCAGCGTGATGTCCGCTTCATCGCTGGGCCGAACTATGGCTCAACATTCCAAAAACCCCGGAACCTGCATCAGCTATTGCACGAGGCATCGGTCGCGCTGTTTAATCGCCTCGTGGAATCGGGCATGGAACACGAGGTCGCGCCCGAGTACGCCGAGACGATCGGCCGGATCGAGGCGGCGCAGGAAACCGACGTGGTGGAGCGGGCGCTCGCCGCGGCACGCGACCGACTCCACATGGACGCGTCGTACGTCACGACGATCGACCGCCGGGAACAGACGCTCCACGCGATCGTCGGCGAGCCCGACATCGTCAACACGTACACGGGGGTCGTGATGCCGGTCGAGCAGACGTTCTGCCGGCGGATGCTGGACGGAGAGATCCCGAACGTCGTGCCCGACACCCGCGCCGAGCCCGCGATCCGCGACCTCGACGCTGCCCGCGAGTTCGGCGCCTACATCGGCGTGCCGGTGCGGCTCAGCGACGGTGAGGTTCACGGGACGCTCTGCTGCGTGAGCCGGGATGCGAAGTTCGACATGGGCCCCGAGGACCTGCGGTTCATGCAAGTTCTCGCGGGCATCATCGCCGCCCGCGTCGATCAGGCCAGGGGCGACATGGCCCGTCTGACCGAGCGGTTCAGACCCAGCTGAGGTCCAAACCACCAAAACCCCACCGGGCGAAGCGGTTCGGTGCCGCGCGCCGCCATACGCCTGACACGGCCGACGGCTACGGCGCCGCGAGCAGCACGTCGAGCGACGTCCCGCTGGCCTGCTCGTGCAGGAACGACTCGTTGCTGGTGTTCTCGAGCAGGCGCCGGACGAGGTAGGCCATGCCCGCCACCAGATCGCCGACAGGGCAGTAGGCGCGGACCCGGAAGCCGCGGGATGCGAGAGCGTCCGCGAGCTGATCGCCGAGCCCGCGCAGCACCTGAAGCTCGAGGTCGCGGTCATCGCCGCCAGACAGGCGGTTGTAGGCGATCGCGTGTGACACCGAGCGCAGGTTGTGCGAGGCGACCGCGACCCGAACCGCCGGTCGCGCGTCGAGCAGCCGGGCCGCCAGCGCCTCGAAATTCCGGTCGCACTCGGCCTTGACCTGGAACACCGGGGTGGGCCATCCGTGCTGGCTGGCCTGGACCAGCTCGTGATCCCAGTAGGCGCCCTTGACGAGCCGTATGGTCAGCGGCGGGGTTCGCTCGGAAGTCCGCGCCCACTCGAGAATGCGCGAGAGCTGATCGGGCGAGTCGCGCAGGTACGCCTGGAGCACCATCCCCGCCGACGGGCCTCGCAGGAACTCCTCTTCGGACAGGACCTCGAGCACCAGATCGAGCACCGCCTCGCGCGAGTCGAGCGACTCCATGTCGATGTGGATGTGGGCTCCGAGCTCGTTGGCGTGGCGCAGGAGCGGCCGCAGCCGCGCGGCCGCGTCGCGCCGTCCTAGCTCCGGCGCGTCGGGCCGGAGCAGCGGCGTGAGCGCCGAGGTCTTCACCGAGACGTTCGTCCGGGGGATCGGACCCACGCTGTCGCGCTCGAGCACATCGCGGTCAGGCCAGCCACGCTGGGCGCCGGCGAGCTCCACCAGCGCCTCCTCGCACCGCGCGGCGTAACGGTCGGCCTCGGGCTGAGTGACGGTCGCTTCGCCAAGCAGGTCGACCGAGCTGGTCACGCCGCGGTTCCACAGGTCGCGGAGCACGCCGAGCGCCGATGCTGGGGTCTCGCCGACGATGAACCGGTGCGCCATGTGCTTCACCCCGGCCGCCGCTGCGGCGCCGATCGCGGTCCGCGCGGCTCGGTTGTCGGCCATCCGCATCGCCGCAGCGAGCGGCGGCGGAGCATCGGGGACCTCACGCAGGAACTCGCGCAGGTGCCGGGCGAGATCATCGAGCGACCGGCAGGCGGGGCTGACGTCGACGAACCTGAACAGCGCGGCCTTCAGCTCCTGGTCGGCCGACGCGAGATCCATCGCCCGCTGGTCCAGCGCTCGGAGCGGATGCCGGGCGCTCGATGGGAACGCGGACGCGAGGTCCGTGCCGACCTCGTGGATCGAGCGCTCGAGCGCCTCGCGATCGGGAGTGGTTAGTTGAGCGTTGGCCATCGAGTTCAGGCGAGGATGTTGACGGCGCGGGCCACGACGAGTCCTAACGTCACCAATGCCACGAGTGATTGCCCGCCCATCAGCCACTTTGCGGTTGGCGTCAGCGGCATCGTGTCGGTGGGGCTGAACGCGGTGGCGTTCGTGAGCGAAACGTACAGGTAGTCGATGAGCCTCGGCATCCAGTCTTCCGGCGCCCAGCGGGGATCGGCCATCTGCGGGAACAGGAAGTCGGGAAAGTCTCGTTCGCCCTTCTCGCGTGCGACCGGGCCACCCCGGTCGGTCTCCCAGTACCACAGCCCGAACAGCAGGACGTTGGTGCACCACAGGACGATCCCCGACAGGATCAACTGATGCCCGTTCTCCTTGCCGCCGTGCAGCAGCTGGTGGGAGAGCATCACCAGGGAGACGACGTTCGCGGCGCTGACGAAGGCGATCATCCCGATCGCCACTCGGCGGCGCCGCGGGGAATGTCGCACGTTGGGGTTCGGCGAAACGATGATCAGTCCGACCAGTAGGGCGGCTTCGAGGCTCGGAAGCAGCCACGTCGGACCCAATGTCACCTCGTTGGACAGCGACAGCTGGAGCGCGATCGCGCAAGCGACGACAAGCTGCGGCTCCCAGAACGGGAGCCAGCGTTCGAGCCTCGCCAGGAACGGGTTCCGCGGCGGGCGGTGGTGCGTCTGTCGGAGCTGCTCGCTACGGTCCATGGTGCGTTCCGGATACTGGCACGCACTCCGGGGTCCTGAAATTCCCAGGGGAAGGACCCGTCGCTGGAATGCCCGAACACCGCCGCATGAAACGTATCTCCCGCTGCTGCTCGCCGTCGCCGCGCTCGGTGCCACCGCGCTCGCGGCCTGCGGGAGCTCCAGCGGAACGCCGGCGGCCGCGTCCGGGACGACGTCGACCGCGAGCTCCCAGCCCGCGAGCACCGCCACAAGCACCGCCGCTCCGGCCACGACAGCCACGACGACCGCGACGACGGCGACGAGCGCGACCACCGCCACCACCGCGACCACGACCGCGTCGGGCGATCCGCCGTGCCGCGCCGCATCGATGTCGCTCTCGTTCCTCGGCCAGCAGGGCGGGATGGGCCACGGCGAGATCGGCTTCGTGCTGAAAAACACCGGCACCGTCCCGTGCCGGACCTACGGATGGCCCGGGATCCTGTTCCTCGGCCAGTCCGGGAACCCGCTGCCGACGATCCCGCACCACACGACCAACGACTTCTTCGGCTCTACGCCCGCGATGCCGCTCGTGATCGCGCCGGGCTCCTCAGCCTCGTTCCGGCTCGACGTCGGCCACGGGGTGGCGACCTCCAACGGGTGCGCGACCGCATACGCGCTTCAGGTGATCCCGCCGAACGACACCGCCACGCTCAAGACCGCGATTCCGAACGGGGCGTACGAGTGCCAGGACGCCAACGTGTCGCCGCTCCGTTCCGGCGCGTCCGCTTACCCCTAGCCTCGCCGGCGCAGACCGAGAGAGCGAATCTGCGCCTCAGCGCTCGGTGGGCGCCAGCCGGCAGCCAGAGCGGCCCGCGCTCCAGTGCGTTTGTGATCTCGCGCGCGGGCACCGCGCGTGAGAAGTGAAACCCCTGAGCGAGCGTGCACCCGAGCCGGCTCAGCTCGCTGACCTGCTCGGGCGTCTCGACGCCCTCGGCGACGACGTCCAGCGACAGCGCGCGGGACATCGCGATGATCGTCTCGGTGATCGCGGTGTCCCGCGGCTCGTTGCCGAGCCCGTCGACAAACGAACGGTCGACCTTCAGCACGTCGAGCGGCAACCGCGTCAGGTAGCTGAGCGATGAGTAGCCCGTACCGAAGTCGTCAAGCACGAGGCGGACGCCGAGCGCCTTGAGCGCTTGCAGGACGTCCTTCAGCCCGTCGGCATCCCGGACCATCACGGTTTCGGTGATCTCGAGGCTCAGGCAGGCGGGATCGAGCCCGCTGGCGCCGAGCGCGGCGCGGACGACCTCGGGCAGCGTGCGCCGCGCCACCTGAACCGCCGACAGGTTGACCGACATCGCGAGCGGGGCCGAATCGGGCCGCACGGCGTACCACTGCGCGGCCTGGCGGCAGGCGTTCTCGAGCACCCACCGGCCGATCGGCTCGATCAGACCGTTCTCCTCGGCGATCGGGATGAACTCCGACGGAGGGATCTCGCCGCGCTCGGGGTGGTGCCAGCGCAGCAGCGCCTCGACCCCGACGAGCGCGAAGTTCGTGAGCGATACGACCGGCTGATATTCGAGCCGCAGTTGGTTGCGCTCGAGCGCGCGGCGCAGGTCGTTCTCCATCCGCAGGCGCTCGATCGCCCGGCCGCGCATGCCCTCGTCGAACACCTCGTAGCGAGCGCGGCCGCGGTCCTTGGCGCGGTACATCGCGGCGTCGGCGTCGCGGATCAAGTCGTCGGCGCGCTCGCCGCCGGTGGCGAGCGCGATCCCGATGCTGGTCGTGACGAAGTGCTCGCTCCCCGACAGGACAAACGGCCGCGCGAACGTCGCCGCGATCCGCTCCGCGGTGTCGATCGCGTCGCGCTCGGACGCGATGTCCTCGAGCAGGATCCCGAACTCGTCGCCGCCGAACCGGGCCACGGTGTCGCTGCCGCGCAACGCGTGCTTCAGCCGCGGCGCCGCGGCCGCCAGCAGCTCATCGCCGACGTGATGCCCGAGGCTGTCGTTGACGAGCTTGAAGTGGTCGAGGTCGAGGAACAGGATCGCGGCCAGCGAGTCCCGGCGACCGAGTCGCTGGAGCGCGTGTTCGAGGCGGTCGACGAACAGCACCCGGTTGGGAAGGCCGGTCAGCGGGTCGTGCACGGCGCGCTCGCGGATTGCGTCCTCGACGGCCTGACGCTCGAGCGCGTCGGCGAGCACGTTGGCGAGCGACTGGAGGAAGTCGATGTCGCGGGGGGCGAAGCCCCGCGCGCGCATCGACTGGACGACGAGCACTCCGAACGGTCCGCGCGAACCGCCCTCGATCTTCACCGACAGCCCGGAGCCCGTCCGCCGGCCGCGGAAGGACGGCTGATCGAAGCGTCCCTCGGCGTCCCAATCCTCGACCACGACCGGCGCGCCGCTCAGCAACGTGTAGCCCGCTTGGGACCCCTCGCCGGCGGGGTACCGGAGCGTTCCGATCTCGCTGTCGGGCCAGCCGATCCCGCTGCGCAGCAACAGGCTGTCCTCATCGGGCAGGTATTCCCACACCGCCGCGATCTCGGCGCTCAACATCCGCGCCGCAGCGGCGATCGCCTCCTGCATCAAGTCGATGGTGCTCGCGCCCTCGAGGGCATGTTCGCCGAGCTGGGCTACCGCGGCCACCTGCGCGGCGCGGCGCTCGAGCTCGACCTCGACCGCCTTGCGGTCGGTGACGTCGTGCAGCATCCCGTGCCAGCGGAGCTCGCCGTCCTCGCCGCGCGCGAGCACCGCATCGTCGCGGATCCAGATCGTTCGCCCGTCGCGGTGGAGCATCCGGTATTGGAGCGCCGCATCGTCGTGCCTGGCGCTGTTCAGGCTGTTCTCGCGCGCCAGAACCCAGTCGCGGTCCTCGGGGTGAAGGCGCTCGGCCCACAACTCGGGGTTCACGCACCACTCAGCGGCGGAGTAGCCGAGGATCTGCTCGATCTGGGGGCTGACGTAATGCCAGCGTCCCTCCTCGCCGATGTCCGCGACGTAGATGATCGCCGGCACGCGTTCGAGAAGCTTCGGGTAGTCCGAAGCGGGGATTCCGCTCGCCGTCGGTCCGATCAGGGGCGCCCCAGGCATCGTGCCGGTGTCGCTGTCGCCGACCATGTCCCCTGCTAATCGGCATTCTCGGCGCTATCGATAGGCCGTATGGACGGCTTTGTCCGCAGGGTGACCGTCTAAAGCGCCTCGAATACTGCAACCGCGTCATGGACCTGCTCGGCTGCCTGCCCCGCCTGCACCAGCAAATCCAGGTGTCCGAGCACTTCTGAGAGCGTCAGATACGCCTGCGTGACCGCCACGTTGCCCCACATACGAACCGCAATCTCGTATGCAGTTAGTGGACGTGCGTCCAGAATTTGATGGATCCGAGCCGCCCGACGGCGGTGCATCCGCAACCGCTCGTCAATCAGCTCGGCGTGCTCGAGAATCGGGTCGCCGTGCCCGGACAGGACCAGCCGCGCCGGCAGCTCGCGGGTGATCCGCATCGACTCGACGTACTGAACGAGCGCCTGCGGCCGCGGCTGGTTGGGGTCGCCCGAGAGCGGCCGGGAGACGAGCGGGTTCGAGGAAATGTGGGCGAGCAGGTGGTCGCCAGCGATCAGCATCTGCCGCTCGGCGTCCCACAGGATCGTGTCCGAAGGGCTGTGCCCAGGCCTGTGGTGGACCCGCAGAGCCCGGTCGCGGAAGACGAGCTCGTCTCCGTCGCGCAGCGGGCGGGTCACGTTCCCGCTCGACCCGAACGCCCGAAACGCCGCCGCCATCGCCCCGACGACCGTCGCCAGGTCATCGGGGACGCCGTGCCGGCGCATGACGCCTTGAGCGAATTCGTCGTCCGCCGCCGCGCTGCGCGAGAAGTCCGCCAGGTACGGCGCGAGCACGTCCAGCGCGGCGACCTCGGCGCCCGAGCGGCGCGCGAGGATCTCGAGCAGGCCGAGATGGTCCATGTGCTGGTGGGTGAGCACGATCAGTTCGAGGTCCTCGATCCTGCGCCCGTGAGCGGCGAGCGCCCGCTCGAGATCATCGAGCGACTTGCCCGAGTTCGGACCGGTGTCGATCAGCGTGAGCGGCTCGTCCTCGATCAGGTAGCAGTTGACCCGACCGACCAGGAACGGCGTCGGCAGCGCGATCCGGTGGATCCCGGCCCGCTGCGCCAGTGCCAGAGCGTCGTCGGCGCTGGTGGCGCGCCGGTCTGGGGTGGTCACGAACGAATCACTGCCAGCACCTCATCGCGCCGACGCTCCATGTCCTCTTGCGAGCGCAGTGACTCCAGGCATAGGCGTAGCAGTGGCTCGGTGTTCGACGGCCGGACGTTGAAGTGCCAGTCGTCGTAGTCGACCGAGATGCCGTCCAGGCGGAACTGCCTGCCGTCGTGGTAGCGGGATGCGAGCTCCTCGATCTTGGCCTGCGGGTCTGCGACCTCAGAGTTGATCTCGCCCGAGATGAAGTAACGAGACCTGAACGGTTCCAGCAGCTCCGACATCCGCGCGCCGCGGATCGAGAGCAGCTCGAGGATCAGCAGCGCCGGAATCGTTCCCGAGTCCGCGCAGTAGAAGTCCTGGAAGTAGTAGTGACCGGAGACCTCGCCGCCGAACGTCGCGCCCTCCTCCCGCATGCGGGTCTTGAAGAACGCATGTCCGACGCGATTCATCAGGGCGCGCCCGCCGCCGCGCTCGGTGACGTCGGCCACGGCGCGGCTCGCTCGGACGTCGTACAGGATCGTCCCGCCGGGGTGCTTTGAGAGCATCGACTCGGCCAGGAGCCCCGTCAGGAAGTCGCCGTCGACGAACGCCCCCCGATCGTCGATGAAGAAGCACCGGTCGGCGTCCCCGTCCCAGGCGATGCCGAGATCCGCGCCCAGCCGCGTGACCTCGCCCATGATGAACTCGCGGTTCTCGGGCAGCAGCGGGTTCGGCTCGTGATCGGGGAAATGGCCGTTCGGCTCCCAGTAAGTCTCGATCAGGTCAAGCCCGAGGCCCCGGAGCAGCGGCCCGACCATCGGGCCTGCCATCCCGTTGCCGCCGTCGACGACGACGCGCATCGGCTTGACCGCGCCGGGGTCGATGAACTCGAGCGCGGCGTTCTGGAATTCCTGATACAGCGAAACCCGCTCGACCGAGCCGCCGCCGGGCGCCCCGCCGAGGCCGGCTTCGAGCTTGGACCGCACCTCGCCGATGCCGGCGTCGCCCGACAGCGCGACCGCGCCACGCCGGACCAGCTTGGCGCCGGTATAGCGCTTGGGGTTGTGCGAGGCCGTGCACATCAGTCCGCCGTCGAGCTCCCGCGACCCCACCAGGTAATAGACCATCTCGGTGCCGACCTCGCCGGCGTCGAGCACGGTGGCGCCCTCCGCGCACATCCCCTCGCGGTAAGCGCTCGTCAACTCGGGTGCGGTCAGGCGCATGTCGCGCCCGAGCCCGAGCCGCAGCGCGGTCGTCGGCTTGCCCTCGATGTCGGCGATGACGCGCGCGAACGCCCGCCCGATCTGCACCGCCGCCTCAGCGTCGATGTCGGTTCCATACAGACCACGGATGTCGTAGGCCTTGAAGATGTCGCGGTTCGCGACGGCGCTCACCGCGCGGATGCTACCCACGGGACGCTCCGCGAAAATGGGTCGATCGTGCACGCGGATCAGCCAACCGTCGTGATTCTGTGCGGCGGGCGCGGAACCCGCCTGCAGGAGCGCGGCTCCTCATTGCCCAAGCCGCTGGTCGAGATCGGCGGTCGCCCGATCCTGTGGCACGTGATCCAGATCTACCTGGCTCAGGGCTTCCGGCGGTTCCTGTTGCTGACCGGGTACCGCGGCGAGCAGGTGCAGGAGTTTGTGGCCGGCGGGAGCTGGCCCGACGATGCCGACATCACCTGCCTTGACACCGGCGTCGACACGCCGACGGGCGGTCGGCTCCACCAAGCGGCCCGCGTGCTCGACGGTGAACCCAGGTTCTGCCTGGGCTACGCCGACGGCGTGGCCGACATCGACCTCGGGGCGCTGCTGGCCTATCACCGTGGGCACGGGGGTGCGGCGACGATGGCCGTGGTCCAGCCCCGGCTCCCGTTTGGCGTGGCCCGCCTCGGCGGCAACGGGTCGGTGCTCGGGTTCACGGAGAAGCCGCGAAGCGATCTGTGGGTGAACGCCGGGTTCTTCTGCCTGGAGCCGGCCGCGCTCGACGTGCTCGAGCCCGACAGCGTGCTCGAGCGTGAGCCGCTCGAGCGCCTCGCGGCGGCCGGACAGCTGCGGGCGTTTCGCCACGAGGGGTTCTGGGACTGCATGGACACCTACAAGGACGCGATCACGCTCAACGACCTGTGGGCGGAGGATCGCGCGCCGTGGAAGCTGTGGCAGTGACCCGCGACTAAACTCGAAGGGGTTATGTCAGGTCATTCCAAGTGGGCTTCCATCAAGCACAAGAAGGCCGTCGTCGACGCTCGGCGCGGTCAGCACTTCACCAAGCTGGCGCGCGCCATCCAGATCGCCGCGCGTGAAGGCGGCGGCGATCCGACCGGGAATTCGGCGCTCGCACTCGCGATCCAGAAGGCCCGCGACGCCTCGATGCCGAAGGACAACATCGAGCGCGCGATCGCCAAGGGGACCGGCGAAGGCGCCGACGCCGAGCAGATCGAGACGGTCCTGTACGAGGGCTACGGCCCGGGGGGCGTCGCGCTGCTGATCGAGGCGCTGACCGACAACCGCAACCGCACCGGTGCCGAGATGCGCCATCTGCTGGGCAAGTTCGGCGGCAACCTCGGCGAGCCGGGATCGGTGTCCTACCTGTTCGACAAGCGCGGCGTGATCGTCGTCGACGCCAACCGCTACAGCGAGGATGACCTGATGCCGGCGATCGACGCCGGCGCGGAGGACATCGCGCTCGACGAGGACGTGTACGAAGTGGTCACCGAACCGGCCGATCTTTCGGCCGCCCGTGAGGCCTTGTCTGAGGCAGGCGTCGAGATCGAGAGCGCCGACCTGACGCAGCGGCCGCGCGCCCGGGTTCCGGTCGACGAGAACGACGCCGGAAAGCTGATCAAGCTGATCGACGCGCTCGAGGAGAACGACGACGTGAACGCTGTCCACGCCAACTTCGACGTCGACAGCGCAGTACTCGAGCGCGTGGCCCAGTGACCGCGGCTCGGCGGATGTCCTTCGTGTGAACCACACTCCCCGGGCCGGGGTTATTAGCTGCTTCTTCGGAAAGACTCGCTAGCCTCACACGCCGATGAGGAAACGACGACTACTCACACCGGTGCTCGCGCTCGCCGCGAGCGTGTTAGCGGTCGGGCTCGCCGCGTGCGGCGGAAGCTCCAAGGCGGCGGGCGTCGAGCTCGCTCCGTCGAGCGGAGCCACGCAGGCCGCCGTCACCACCACGGCCAAGCCGCCCCCGGCGCTCGCCAAGAAGCCCACCGTGACCGTGCCCACGGGGCCGGCCCCGACCCAGCTCGTGACCAAGGACCTCGTCACTGGAACCGGCCAGACGGCCAAGGCCGGCGACACGGTGACGGTCAACTATGTCGGCGTCCTCTACAACACCGGCAAGGAGTTCGACTCATCCTGGAGCCGCAACCAGCCGTTCACGACCCCGCTCAGCACGGGCAGCGTGATTCCCGGCTGGGTGCAGGGGATTCCCGGCATGAAGGTCGGAGGACGGCGCGAGCTCATCATCCCGGCGAGCCTCGCCTACGGGAAGGCGGGCAGCCCGCCGACGATCCCGCCTAACTCGCCGCTCGTGTTCGTCGTCGATCTGCTCTCGATCTCTTCTTAGCCGCGTCCTTGCCGGGCCGGCGCTCGTCCTGCTTATTGTCGTCTGCGCGCGACTCCTCCGGGCCCCGCTCGTCCGGGTCCAGCCGCCTGGCGCGATAGAGCGAGACCGGCTCTGACATCCCCTTGAGCTTGTGCTTGCGCGCGAACGACCAGTCGAACCGGTCGGCGGCGGCGTCGTGGACCTCCTGCGTGCACAGGACGCTGTCCGGGCGCGCTACCCCGGTCACGCGGCTCGCGAGGTTGACCGCGTGCCCGTAGTAGTCGCCGGCGCGTTGTAAGGCGGTCCCTTGCGCGACTCCCGCCCGCAGGCTTGGCAGGTCGGCGGCCTGGACGGCCTCGAGCAGCGACAGCGTCACCGAAACGAGCGCCGCCGGGTCGGGGCTGACAAACATCGCGGCGTCGCCGATCGTCTTCACGAGCCGTACCGGAGGCTGGGTGACGTCGTTGGCGAGCTCGGCGAGCTTGCTCGCCAGGCTGCCGAGCTCCTGGGCCTCGATCTGGGCGCCGAGGCGTGTGAACCCAACCATGTCCACGAAGCAGACGGTGATCTCCTGCGCGCCGCCCGCCTCGCCGGCCTGGCGCTCGGCGGGACTGAGCATCCCGCGCCGGACGCTCTCGCCGAGATGCTGCTTGTAGGCTGCCCGCAGCACCGGGTCGATCGCGGGGGCCAGCTGCCCGGCGAGCGTCGCGAACCGCTCGGCGACCTCATCCTCGCTGTCCCCGGGCTCGAGGAAGGCCTCGACGAACGCGGCCGCGGTGGTCGCGGCCAGTCGCGCCATCCCCTCGCCCAGCACCCGGGTGATCTCGGCGATCGAATCCTCTCCGAGTCCTGACTGGAGGAACAGGTTGATTGACCTGGCGGCCTCGATCTCCTCCTCGCCGAACACACGCTCCTCGGGGCTGGGCTCAGGCAGCCCCAGCAGGCGCCGGATCCGGAGCATCTGCGCCGCCGGCAGCCCCGTCTGCTCCTCCAACTCCGCGGCGGTGTAGCGACCGCCGAGCAAGCGCTCGACCTCTAGCAGCGCGAGCCGGTCCTCCGCGACCGCGGCCTTCAGTTCCTCGAACGTGAAGCCGGCGCCGGCGAGCCGCTCGAGCAGTCGCTCGCGCGCGGCACGGTCCTCGCCCGTGAGTCCGTCGATCAGCGGAGTGGAATCCACGTCCGCATCCTTGCGCAAATCGCCGTCTCGCTCTACCGGACGTGCCGCCCGGTCGACCCGCTAGCATCGTCGACCCTCGTGGGTGCGATCCCGGTCGGTGCTGTGTACCGCCGTCGCCGGCGCTCCCGCTCACTTTTGCCCGACCCGACCCCAACGCCCACATGCTCTCGATCCTGATGCCCGTCTACAACGAGCGCGAGCGCGTCGAGCGTGCGATCGCCGAGGTGCTCGACACGCCCCTGCCGACGCAGTTCGAGCTGATCGTGGTCGACGACGGCTCGACCGACGGCACCCGCGAGATCCTCCGCCGCGTTGTATCTGAGATCCAGCCGCCCAACCGCGTCCGCCTGTTCGAGCACGAGCACAACCAGGGCAAGGGCGCCGCGGTGCAGACGGCGCTCACCCACGCGGAGGGCGAATTCTCGGCGATCTTCGACGCGGACCTCGAGTACGACCCGACCGACCTCGGGCTGCTGATGCCGCCGCTGCTCGACGGGCGCACCAACGCCAGCTTCGGCGTGCGGGCATTTGATGGCTACACCAGCCACTCGTTCCTGTTCGTGCTCGGGAACAAGGGCGTGACGTTCGCGTGCAACGTCCTGTTCAACGTGTATTTGCACGACATCATGACCTGCCACAAGATGATCCGGACCGAAGTCTTCCGGAGCCTGCCGCTGCGCTCGCCGGGGTTCGCGATCGAGCCAGAGATCACCGCGAGGCTGGTGCAGCGAGGGGAGCGGATCTTCGAGGTCCCCGTCCACTATCGGGCGCGCGCCACCAACGAGGGCAAGAAGCTGACCGCGGTCGACGGCTTCCGGGTGCTCGGGACGTTGCTGCGCTGTCGGTTCTCCGGACGGTAAGCCGGGCTCGTGGAGGGTCAGGTCCTCACGCACACGTCCGCGCAGGCGGGGAGCTCGGCGTCGCCGCCGACCAGCGCGTGGCGCCTTCCAGGCTGGCGCGGCCTGCTGTACGGGCCGTTTCTGTGGTCGGCACTGGCGTGCCTCGTGCTTGGGGCGATCTCGGCGGCGATCCTCCCGACGGTCCCGAGCTATGACCCCTGGGCGTGGATCTCCTGGGGACGGGAGGTCACCGATCCCCATCTGAGCTTCGCGATCACCGGCGGCCCGTCGTGGAAGCCGCTGCCGGTGATGTTCACGACGATCTGGGCGCTGTTCGGGAGCTCGGCGGCGCCCACGCTGTGGGTGATCACCGCCCGCGCCGGCGGCTTCCTGGGGATGGTGGCCGCGTATCTGCTCGCCTTCCGGCTCGTCTCGCGCGACGGCCGCGGCCCGCGCTGGGCGGCGATCGCGGCCGGGCTGATCGCCGCCGCCGGCATCGTGATCACGCAGGACTGGTGGGATGAGATGTTCCGCGGAACGTCCGAGCCTATGGAAATCGCGACCGCGCTGTGGGCTGTTCTGGCGTTCCTCGACGGCCGCCCCGGCTGGGCGTTCGTACTCGGCCTGGCCACCTCGCTGCTGCGGCCCGAGGCGTGGCCGCTGATCATCGTCTACGCGGCGTGGTTGTGGTGGAAGCAGCCGCGGCTGCGGGTGCTGGTCGTCCTCGGGCTGATCTCGATTCCGTTCTTCTGGTTCGTGCCGCCGTGGGTCGGATCGGGGCAGCCGTTCCTGGCCGCGATCCACGCAGAGGAGTACAACGGCGGGCTCGGCTCGCATCCGCTGATCGGGGTGCTGGGCCGCGGCATCAACATCCAGCTGCTGCCGGTGCTGCTCGCCGGCGTCGTCGCCCCCGTGTTCGCCTGGTTCGACAAGCCCCGCGACTGGTTGGTGCTGGCGCTCGCCGGCGGGGCCGTCGTCTGGTGGGTGATCGTCGTCGGGATGACGCTCGACGGCTATCCGGGGCTCGAGCGGTTCTATCTGCCGGCCGCCGGCCTGACATGCGTGCTCGCCGGCGTCGGGATCGTTCGCCTGGCGATGCTCGGGTCTCGCGCGGTTTCGGGAGGCCGTGCCGCGGTCCCGGTCGGGATCGGGCTGACCGCGGTGCTCGTCGCGATCACGCTCCCGTGGGTGGGCGGGCGGATCAACGAGGCGAGCGCGGAGGAGAAGATCGCCTCGCAGGCGGTCACCCGGCTGAACCAGATGACCGCCGCCGTCGCCGCTGTCGGCGGCCACGCCGGCGTATTCCCGTGCAAGTCGAGCTTCGCGGCCGTCAACCACAGCGTCCAGACGGCGCTGGCGTGGAAGCTGCACGTGACGCTCGGCCGCGTCGGGACCACGATGCGCCACCAGGGCGTGATGTTCGTCGGCCCGCACGACTCGATCGACGGGATCGCGCCGCCGATCGACCACCGGCTGACCCAGCGCCAGCTGATCGCGACCGTCGGGGCCTGGAAGATGTACCGGGTGACCGCTCCGAACTCCGACTACAGCTGTGTCGGGCGCTGAGCGAGGACGCTGACACCGCGGATGCCTGACCAACCGACTGGTCCGAGACGGTCCGTGGACTCGATCCGCTGCTCGTTCTGCGGGAAGCCTCGGAGCGCCGTCGCATCAATGGTGGCGGGGCCGACTCCGGGGGTCGCGATCTGCAACGAGTGCGTCGACCTATGCGCGGAGATCGTCGCCGAGACAACTCCGCATCCGCCCAACGGGCCGCTGTCTCCCGGAGGCCAGGCGGCCTAGCGTCCGACGGTCGGGAAAGCCGCATCGACGCGCGACGCCCTCGGTGACGTGGCGGAGCCGGAGTCCCCGGGGAGGCGTCCGGCCCCCGACGCAGAATGGTGATCTGATGATCGTGGTTGGAATCGATCCCGGCACCGCCAGCACCGGCTATGGCATCGTCGAGAGCTCCGGGTCGACGCTGAGCATGCTCGCCGCGGGGGTGATCGAGACGCCGTCGGCGGCGCGGCTAGAGCGCCGCCTGGCGGAGATCCACGGCCACGTGGTCGAACTGCTCGAGGGCTACCGGCCCGATGCGGTGGCGATCGAGGAGCTGTACTTCGGCGCCAACGTCAGAACCGCGTTCGCGGTCGGCCAGGCGCGCGGCGTGGTGCTGCTCGCCGCCGGCCAGCGGGGGATCCCATCGCGCTCCTACACGCCGCAGCAGGTCAAGGGCGCGGTGTGCGGGCACGGGCGCGCCGACAAGGAGCAGGTGGGGCGGATGGTGGCGCGGCTTCTCGGCCTGCCCGAGCAGCCGTCGCCCGACCACGCCGCCGACGCGCTTGCCGTCGCTATCTGCGAGTGCAACCGTTCGCCGCTCGACCGGGCGCTCGCGCGCAGCGCCGGAGTGCGGGCATGATCGCGATGGTGTCGGGCACTGTGGCGGTGCGCCGGACCGATCACGTCGTCGTCGACTGCGGTGGCGTCGGCTACCGGCTCGCGGTGTCGGCCGAGACGCTCCGGCACGTTCCCGCGGTCGGCAAGACCGTGCTCCTGCACAGTCACCTGGTCGTCCGCGAGGACGCGCTCGCGCTGTACGGGTTCGCGACCGAGGAGGAGCGCGAGCTGTTTCTGATGCTGATCGCGGTGCAGTCGGTCGGTCCCAAGGTGGCGCTCGCGGTCCTCTCCGGCGGGCCCCCGCGTGAGCTGCTGGCGGCGGTCGCCGCGGGCGACACGGCGCGCCTACAGGCCGCCCCGGGCGTCGGCAAGCGGACCGCGGAGCGGATCATCGTCGAGCTGCGCGAGAAGGTCGGCGCGACGGACACCGCTCCGCCCGCGCTCACGGCCATCCGCAGCGAGGATCCGCGCGCGCTCGCGCGCGACGGGCTGCTCGGCCTCGGCTACACCCCGCTCGAGGTCGACGAGCTGCTCAACGGCGCCGAGGGAGACCAGCCCGAGGACCTGATCGCCTATGCGCTCCGGACGGCGCGCCGGTGAGCCTCGTGATGGAGGTTCGCCGATGAGCCCCGGGCGGGAGGTTCGCCGATGAGTCCCGTGCGGGAGATTCACGGCTCCGCCCACCCCGAGCGGCCCCCACGTATCCAGGACCCCGTGGAGCTTCCCGACGACGATCTCGACCGCTCCCTGCGTCCCCGCCGGCTGCTCGACTTCGTCGGCCAGACCGCGGTCAAGGACCAGCTCGCGGTCTCGATCGAGGCGGCGGCCAGCCGCGGCGAGGCGCTCGACCACGTGCTCCTCGCCGGCCCCCCGGGGCTGGGCAAGACCTCGCTGGCGCAGATCGTCGCCGCCGAGCTAGAGGTCCCGTTCGTGCAGACCGCGGGCCCCGCGCTCGAGCGCAAGGGCGACGTCGCGGCGTTCCTGACCGCGCTCGAGCCTCGCGCGGTGTTCTTCGTCGACGAGATCCACCGCCTGCCCCGCGCGCTCGAGGAGACGTTCTACCCGGCGATGGAGGACGGCTGTTTGCCGATCACCGTCGGGCAGGGCGCCGGCGCCCGCGTGGTCACGCTTCCGCTCCCGCCGTTCACGCTGATCGGCGCTACGACGCGCGCCGGGCTGATCACGACGCCGCTCCGCGACCGGTTCGGGATTCAGCATCGTCTCGAGCACTACGACGCCGACGATCTGACGACGATCGTCCGCCGGTCGGCGAAGCTGCTCGAGGTCGCGATCGAGGACCACGGCGCCCGTGCGATCGCGCAGCGCAGCCGGGGGACCCCGCGCGTCGCCAACCGGCTGCTCAAGCGCGTCCGCGACTACGCCGAGGTGCGCGGCAGCGGCGTCGTCACCGGCGACGTGGCGACCCAGGCACTCGACCTGCTCGGAGTCGACCACGCCGGCCTTGACCGGCTCGACCGCGAGATCCTGCGCGCGATCTGCGAGAAGTTCGGCGGGGGCCCGGTCGGCCTGTCGACGCTCGCCGTCGCGGTCGGCGAAGAGCAGGACACGATCGAGGACGTGTACGAGCCCTACCTGCTCCAGCGGGGTCTGATCGAGCGCACGCCTCGTGGGCGCGCCGCGACCAAGCGCGCGTTCCAGCACCTCGGGATGGAACCGCCGGGGCCGCTGTCGCTGCTGTGACGACCGGCCGTTCAGTTCGTAGCTCCTTTAAATGTTCGTGAAGACGTGGCGGATGGCGGAGGGACCTACGGCTATCCTCAGGGCGCCAATGAGTCACGAGCACTATTTCATCTGCCCCCACTGCGGCAACCGCTCGATGGGTACCGATCGCAACGCCGGATTCCGCAACGAGGCGCGGGGATGCGACAAGTGCGGGTTCGCGTACCTGTACGAGTTGCTGGACGACTATTACCCCGCTCCGAACGCGGCGTTCTTCGCCTGCGACTCGGACGGCCGGATCGTCGACTGCGGCCGGGGCTCGTTCGAATTGACCGGGCTGAAGACCGAGCAGGTCATCGGGCGCCCCGTGCACGACGTGCTCGGCCTGCGCTTCGAGGACGGGACCGACCACGTGGGCACCGCGCTCGAGTGGGAGGTCCGCGTCAAGGCCAAGCCGGTCGAGGTCCACGCCGAGCGCGATTTGCCCGCCAAGGCGGTCGCCGACATCTTCCCGGCCTATGACGACGATGAGGGTGGGGTGCTGGTGGTGCTCACTCCAACCAACCACCGGTGATGGCCGCTCCGGCCCCGCCGCCGCCGTCGACGCTCTAGCATCCACCACGACCGATGACTGATCGCCAGCGAAATGGCTTCGTCCTGCTCATCGTCCTCGGGCTGCTGATTGGCTCCCTGATCGTGATCGCCGGGGTTCCCGGTGCGGTGAAGTCCAAGAAGACCGTTCTCGGCCTCGACCTCAAGGGCGGCGTCGAGCTCGTCTACCAGGGCCTCCCGAGCGCGCAGACGAAGACCGTGACCCAGGACGCGCTCCAGCGCGCGGTCGACATCATGCGCAACCGCGTCGACCAGCTGGGCGTCGCCGAGCCCGAGATTCAGACCTCGGGCGGCAACCAGATCACCGTTGGCCTCCCGAACGTGAGCGACACCGGGCGCGCCGAGGCCGAGGTCGGCACGACCGCGCAGCTGTCGTTCTACGACTGGGAGGCGAACGTCATCACGCCGAACGGCAAGACGGTCGCGAGCCAGCTCCAGACGCAGGATCCGACCGCGGTCCAGATCAGCCAGGGAGGCACGGCCCAGGCGCCCGGCACGCCGGGGGCGGGGAGCATGGGTCTGTACGACGCGGTGACGCTCGCCGCCAAGCAGCCGGAGAGCTCGAGCGACACCAACTCGCGCATTACCCCCCAGTACTGGATGTTCGGTGCGCCCGGGAGCGCGGCCTGCGCCACGGCGGCCAAGGACGCGGGCACGGTGCCCGTCACCGACCAGCACTGCCTGCTTTCGGGGCCCGACGACAACAAGGCCGACCTGCTGTCGGGCCTGCCCGCAGGTGTCAGCGAGTCAGAAGGCCAGATCCTGGTCGTGCCACGGGGAACCGTGGTGCTACAGGCGATCCCCACGAACTTCTCCAAGCCGACCCCGATCGGCGATCCGAGCGCCCAGTTCTTCGTGCTCAAGGACGACGTCGCGCTCCGCGGTAGCGAGATCACCAACCCCCAGCAGAGCACCGACTCCACCACCGGCGCGCCCGACGTCACATTCGGGTTCACCTCCAAGGGCCAGAACGAGTTCGGGAAGACCACCGCCAATATCGCCCACCGCGGCGATCTCGTCAGCGGCCTCGGGCAGACGCTCAACCAGCACTTTGCGGTCGCACTCGACAACCAGCTGATCACGGTCCCGTTCGTCAGCTTCAAGCAGTATCCGGACGGGATCAACGGCGGCAGCGGGGCCGACATCAGCGGAAGCTTCACGATCAACACGGCGCAAGACCTCGCGAATGAGCTCCGTCTGGGCGCTCTGCCGATCAACCTCAAGCTGATCTCCGAATCGCAGGTCTCCGCGACGCTCGGTAAGCAGGCGCTCCACAAGGGCCTCACCGCGGGCATCATCGGGCTCCTCGTCGTGGTCGTGTTCCTGGTCGCGTACTACCGGGTCCTCGGCGTGATCGCGACCTTCGGGCTGCTCATCTACGGGATCTACTTCTACGCGCTGATCAAGCTGATCCCGATCACGCTGACGCTGCCGGGAATCGCGGGACTGATCCTGACGATCGGTGTCGCCGCGGACGCGAACATCGTGATCTTCGAACGCGTCAAAGAGGAGATCCGCAACGGCAGATCGATCCGCCAGGGGATCGTCACCGGCTACAAGAAGGGTCTGACCGCGATCATCGACGCGAACGTGGTGACGATCATGACCGCGTTCATCTTGTTCGTGCTCGCCACCTCCGACGTTCAGGGATTCGCGTTCACGCTCGGAATCGGCACGTTCGTCTCGCTGTTCACCGCGGTGATGGCGACCCAGGCGATCCTCACCACGATGGGGTCCTCGCGCATGATCTCGAGCCCGTCGATGCTCGGCGCCGGCGGCGAGAAACGCACCTGGAAGTTCGACTTCATGGGTGCCTCGAGGTACTTCTTCTCGATGTCGGGCGTGATCCTGCTGATCGGTGCGCTCGCGATCGGCGGCAAGGGCCTGAACCTCGGAATCGACTTCACCTCCGGAACGCGGATCACGGTCGGGCTCGAGCACGCCGCAACCCAGCAGCAGGTGACGAGTCTGCTGACCTCCGAGGGGGTATCCAACCCGACCGTCCAGAAGGTGACCGGCGACAAGTCGCTTGGTGACAACGCCTATCAGATCTCGTTCAAGACGCTGCCCTCGGGCGGACGGGAGAAGCTCCAGAACGCGATCCAGAACAAGTTCGGGATCGCCGGCAGCGGCAAGGACTTCGATTACGAGTCGGTCGGTCCGACATTCGGAAGGACGGTCGCCAACAGCGCGGTGATCGCGATCATCGCCTCGCTGCTCGTGATCGCGGCGTACGTCGCCTTGCGATTCGAGTGGAAGTTCGCGATCCCGGTGATGATCGCGCTCGCGCACGACCTTCTGATCACGAGCGGCGTGTACGCGCTCACGGGGAGGCAGGTGACGACGGCGACCGTGGCCGCCCTGCTCACGATCTTGGGCTACTCGATGTACGACACGATCATCGTGTTCGACCGGGTGCGAGAAAACATTCCGCGCATGCCGCGCGCTGCGTTCTCCCAGATCGTCAACCGGTCTATGTCCGAGGTGCTCACGAGATCGATCGCCACGACCTCGTGCACGCTGATGCCGATCATCGCGCTGCTCCTGTTCGGTGGCACGGCCGGCTCGACCGAGCTGACCGACTTCGCGTTCGCGCTGCTCGTCGGCGTCGCATCCGGAGCGTATTCGTCGATCTTCATCGCCTCGCCGGTGCTCACGCACTGGAAGGAGCGAGAGACGCAGTACCGCCACCGCCGCGAGCGGATCGAGTCCGAGTTCGGGTACGTGCCCGCCTACGCCACGACCGGGGCCGACGTCGAGCCGTCCCAGCGCCGCGCTCGGCGCGCCGGCCGCCTGACCACGCCCTCACCTGATGGCGTGTCCGCCGCCGAGTTCGAGGAGATGAAGCGAGACCTCGGCCTCGACGAGCCCGAGTTCGGCGGCCACCGCACCTCGACGCTGACCAAGCGCCTCGCCCACAGCACCGAGGAGGACTCCCCCGAGGGCGGCACGCAAACGCCGGCCGAGGGCCGTGCGCAGACATCGCGTCCAGGATCCGGGATCACGCGCCGCTCGAGGCGGACCGGCGGCGGCCAGGTCCGCGACGGATCTGGACGCGCCGGCAACGGCGCCCCGCAGCCCTCCCCGCCACCGGAGGCCCAGAGCGACCGGACCGACCAGACCGACGACGTCACGCCGGCGCCCGACGAAGCGGAGAACGAGGGCATGGCCCAGACCGACCCCAAGCGGTCGCCCAAGCCGAGGTCGCGCAACCGCCGGCACGGGAGACGTCGCTAATGGCCGTCCTCGCTTGGGGCATGATGGGCCTCGCCATCTGGCACTTCACGATCTGGCTTCCCGATCGGTTCTGGGGCGGGATCGTCGGTGCTCTGATCGGAGCCCTGATCGGCGCCATCCTGATCGCGTGGATCATCCATGGGTTCTCAGTGCCGTCGCGACACGACACCGATCTGTTGACCGCCCTGGAGGCGATTCCGGGAACGCTGATCGGCCTCGCGGCGATCTGGTTCTGGGGCGTCCGGCGCGAGCGCGAGACGGGCATCGGGCCCGAGATGGCCTGACGCCGCGCCGGCAACCCGAAACTGTTC
Source organism: uncultured Solirubrobacterales bacterium (assembly GCA_963755525.1). GTDB lineage: Bacteria > Actinomycetota > Thermoleophilia > Solirubrobacterales > Solirubrobacteraceae > Palsa-465. Next base: position 363,716 of record CAVWKC010000031.1, read on the forward strand.
CAATTCTGCGGCGCCGCGCCACGACTTAGCCACGGTTTGGGCGGAATTGGCCCGGTTCCGTCGGGGCCGGTTCATACGCTGCCGCCATGCCCAAGGCAGCAGCCCTATTTCGCGCCGATGATCCTCTCGAGCCTTCGGGGCCGGAAGTCGCCCTCCGCGCGGTGCCCAAGCCGGTCCCGCCGGCGCCGCGACTCGAGCTCGCCCCGTATGACCTGACGGCCGCGATCGCACTCGAGCGCGAGCTCGGCGTGAGCCACGTGCTGGCGCAGGTGCTCGTCCGCCGTTCGCTGTCGGACGTGTCCGCCGCGCGCGCGTTCCTGCACCCCGCCGAGGCACACGACCCGAGCGCGTTCGCAGGGATCGAGCGCGCGGTCGAGGTGATCGAGCGTCACATCCGCGCCGGCAGCCGGGTCGTCGTGCACGGCGACTACGACGTCGACGGCGTGTGCGCCACCGCCATCATGGTCCGCGCGCTGCGCGCACTCGGGGCGGACGTGGGCTGGTACCTGCCCGACCGGCTGACCGACGGATACGGCCTCGCGCTCGAGACCGTGCGCCGGCTGGCCGCGGGCGGCACGGCGCTGCTGGTCACGGTCGACTGCGCGATCACCGCCGTGGACGAGGTCGCCGCGGCGCGGGCGGCCGGGGTCGACGTGGTCGTGTGCGATCACCACGCGCCTCGGGCGGACGGGCGCCTGCCCGACTGCGACATCGTCCATCCGGCCGTGTGCGGCTATCCGTGTCTCGATCTGTGCGGAACCGGGGTCGCGTACAAGGTCGCGCAGGCGCTCGGGGCGCCGGGCGTCGAGGACGACATCGAGCTGGTGGCGCTCGCGACGGTCGCCGACCTGATGCCGCTCGTGGGCGAGAACCGCAGGCTCGTGCGCAACGGGCTCCGCGCCCTGTCGCGCACGGCCAGACCAGGTCTGCGGGCGCTGATGACGGTGGCGAAAGCCGACCCGAGCGCGCTCGACGCGCGCGCACTCGGGTTCCGGCTGGCGCCGCGGATCAACGCCGCGGGCCGCCTCCGCCGCGCCGACGCCGGCCTCGAGCTGCTGCTCACCGACGACGAGCGGCGCGCCGGCGAGATCGCCGCCGAGCTAGACCGGGTCAATACCGAACGCCGGGCGGTCGAGCAGCGGATCGTGTGGGAGGCCGAGGCCCAGGTCGCCGAGTTCGGCGAGCGCCGCGCGTACGTGCTCGCCGGCGAGGACTGGCACCCGGGCGTGGTCGGAATCGTCGCCTCGCGGATCGTCGAGCGCCACCATCGCCCGGTGGTGGTCGTCGCGCTCGACGGCGACGTCGGTTCGGGGTCGGCCCGGAGCATCCCCGGGTTCGATCTGCTGGGCGCCCTGCACGCCACCGCCGAGCACCTCGAACGCTACGGCGGCCATCGCGCGGCCGCGGGGATGACGGTCCGGCGAGACCGGATCGACGGCTTCCGGCGCGGGCTCGAGGATCACACCGAGGCGGTCCTGCCCGACGACCTGCTCGTCGCGCGCGAGCGCGTCGACGCGATCGCGTCGGGCTGCGAACTCGGCCTCGACCTGGCGGAGGAGCTTGAGCTGCTCGAGCCGTGCGGAATGGGCAACCCGCGCATCCGGCTGCTCGTGCCCGGGGCGCGGCTCCGCGATCCACGTCCGATGGGGGATGGGCGGCACCTGCGATTCGTGGTCGGCTCCGGCGGGATCAACGCTCGCGCGGTCGCGTTCGGGTGCGATGGGAAGCTGGGCGTCGAGCCCGACGAGCCGGCGGACGCGACTTTCCGGTTGGAGCGCAACTTCTGGAACGGCGCGGTCGAGCCGCGGCTCGTGCTGGGGCACGCGCGGCCGTGTGCGCCCGACGCGATCGAGTTGCTCGGCGAGCCCGACGACTACCTCGGCGCCGCGCTCGAGGCCTCAGACCTCGATCCGCTGCCGGTACGGTCCGTCGCCGGCGTACGTACGGTGCTCGACCGCCGTGGCCAGAGTCCGCTCGCGGTACTGCGCGACGCGCTCGCGGCCGGTGGCGGGGTGCTCGGGGACGGTGGCGAGGTGCTCGGGGACGGTGGCGGGGTGCTCGGGGTGTGCGCCGACGCGCCGCGCCGGCTGAGCGGGCTCAGCTCGCGGGTCGGCGGGTTTGCGCTGATCTCCTACCACTCGCTCGCGCGCGATCCGGGGGTTGCCGAGCGGTTCGTCCATCTGGTCGCGCTCGATCCGCCGACGTCCGCGGCGGCCAGGGACACACTGGCCGCGGGAGGGGGGTTTGCTCATTTGGCGTGGGGCGAGCCTGAGCTACGCTTTGCGCAGCAGATGCACGAGTTGGAGTACGGTCTCCGGGCTTCGCTCGTGGCCTTCTACCGGGCCCTCAGGCTCCGGGGAAGGGTGACCGGTCAGGAGCTCGAGCACCTGCTTCGCGGCGACGGTCCGCACGCCCGCCCGGCACGTCTGGCGGCACGGCTGGTCAAAGTCCTCGCGGAGCTTGAGCTCGTCAGCCTCGACCGGGATCTGCCGGCCCTGGCGATCGCGGGCGCCGCGCCGACGACATTGGAGCGTTCGCCGGCGTTCAGGGACTACGCTCAGCTGTACGAGGACGGTCGAAGATTTCTGAGCAGCGCAAACCATCTCCCAGGCGGCTGAGCCGCACCCGACAGAAGGGCGGGGCGAACTCGAACGGGCAGGACGGCTCGGGATCGGTGCTGTACTCGGCCTCGCGGCCCCCGGTCGATCGCGTCGTCGACCCGGACGCCCACGGGGCGATCGAACGCTCCGAGCTCACGCCGGACGAGCGCCGGCTGCTCGGCGACCTGTTCGCGATCGTCGAGGAGCATGCCCACGAGGCCGTCGTCGCGATCGACCGCGACCGGGTCGAGGAGGCGTTCGTGTACGCCTGCGTGCACCACGCCGACCAGCGCCGGCAGTCTGGAGAAGACTTCATCACGCATCCGGTCGGCGTGGCCAGGATCTGCGCGGGGATGCGGCTCGACACCGACACGCTGTGCGCCGCGCTCCTGCACGACACGGTCGAGGACACCTCGGCCTCGCTCGAGGAGGTCCGCGAGGCTTTCGGCGAAGAGATCGCCAGCCTCGTCGACGGCGTCACCAAGCTGACGGGGTTGACCTTCCAGTCGCGCGACGAAGCGCAGGCCGAGAACTACCGCAAGATGATGGTCGCGATGGCCACGGACATCCGGGTCATCCTGATCAAGCTCGCCGACCGCCTGCACAACATGCGCACGATCGGCGCGATGACCAAGCAGAAGCAGATCGAGAAGGCCCGGGAGACGCTCGACATCTATGCGCCGATCGCGCACCGGCTCGGTATCCATGCGATCAAGTGGGAGCTCGAGGACCTCGCGTTCCAGACGCTGCACCCGCGCAAGTACAACGAGATCAAGGGGCTGGTGGCCCAGCAGCGCGCCGAGCGGGAGCGCTACGTCAACCAGGCCGCGACGTACGTGAGCAAGGAGCTGGAGGAGCTCGGCATCCACGCCGAGATCTCCGGGCGCGCCAAGCACTTCTACTCGATCTACGCGAAGATGACCAAGAAGGGGCGCGAGTTCAACGAGATCTACGACCTGACCGCGATGCGCGTGATCGTCGGGTCGGTCAAGGACTGCTACGGCGCCGTCGGCGTGATCCACTCCCTGTGGAAGCCGCTCCCGGGGCGCTTCAAGGACTTCGTGGCGATGCCCAAGTTCAACATGTACCAGTCGCTGCACACGACCGTGATCGGGCCTGAGGGCCGGCCGCTCGAGATCCAGATCCGCACCCGGGAGATGCACGACCTGGCCGAGTTCGGGATCGCCGCGCACTGGATGTACAAGGAGACGGGCGACCGTGCCGACGGGGCGGCGGGGCCGCCGGCGTCCGACACCAAGCTCAAGTGGCTGCGCTCGCTGCTCGACTGGCAGCAGGAAGAGGCCGACCCGCGCGAGTTCATGGAGACGCTGAAGGTCGACCTGTTCGAGGACGAGGTGTTCGTGTTCACGCCGAAGGGCGAGGTCAAGTCGCTGGCCTCGGGCGCGACTCCGCTCGACTTCGCCTACGAGATCCACACCGACGTCGGGCACCGGTGCGTCGGCGCGAAGGTCAACGGCAAGATCGTCCCGCTGTCGTACCAGCTCCGCTCGGGCGACATCGTCGAGGTGCTGACCTCCAAGCGAGAGCGCGGCCCCTCGCGCGACTGGCTGGCGCTCGTCAAGACGACGCGGGCGCGCAACAAGATCAAGGCCTGGTTCAAGGCCGAGTCGCGCAAGGACTCCGAGCACACGGGCCGCGAGCTGTTGCAGGACCACCTGCGAAAGCAGGGGTTGCCGGCACAGAAGATCGTCGGGTCGCCGCTATTGGCCGACGTGATCCGCGAGATGGGCTACCGCAAGGCCGACGATTTCTACATCGCGCTCGGCGGCGCCAAGATCTCGGCCAAGGTCGTCGTCAACAAGATCATGCAGCGCCTCAAGCAGGGCGAGACCGCCGAGTCCGAGCCGACGGCGGCCGACGACCTGCTGAAGACGCGTCGGCGGCGCTCCCGCGCCACCACCACCTCCTCGCGCTTCGGGATCTCGGTCGAGGGCATCGACGAGGTCATGCTGCGGCTGGCGAAGTGCTGCCGGCCGGTCCCGGGCGATCCGATCGTCGGCTACATCTCGCTCGGGCGCGGGATCACGATTCACCGCGAGGACTGCCCGAACGTCGCCGTGCTGAAGAAGGATCCCGAGCGGTTCACGCCCGTGTCCTGGGACGGCGACCCGGAGACAGTCGTTCCGGGTCGAGATCGAGGTCGACGGCTGGGACCGCCACCGGCTGCTCGAGGACATGTCGCGGACGTTCGCCGAGGCCGGCATCAACATCCTCGAGGCCCGGTGCATCGTCAACCACCCGATGGTCAAGAACCGGTTCGTCGTCGAGGTCGGGGACACGAGGTCGCTCGACCAGGCGATCAACCGGCTTCGCAACATCGACGCTGTGTTCGACGCCTACCGGGTGACGCCGGCCGCGGCCTAGGTCACCGGGCGGGCGCGCCGTGGGCGTGATCCACCGACGCTCGGGTGTGGGTGAGCCAGGGTGGGAGGGAGTCGAGCCGCGCGCCTACGACGATCCGTCGCTCGCCGGCGTCCGCAAGCACGAATTGATCGGCGAGGCCGAGGGCGCGAGCCAGTACCGGATGCGCTACTTCGAGGTCCCGGCGGGCGGACACACCGCCCGCGAGCGCCATCCGCACGATCACGGCGTGATGATCGTCGCGGGCCGGGCGCGGGTCACGCTCGGCTCCGAGACGCACGAGGTAGGGGAGGGCGACGTCGTATACGTCGCCGGCGACGAGCTGCACTGCTTCGAGGCGCTCGGCGACAGCCCGCTCGGGTTCGTGTGCGTGGTCGGGCCGCGTTCAGCGTCCTAGGTCGGGCGGCGGTTGCCGCCGGGGCGGCGTGACCCTCACCGTCTGCGGCTTGGCCCCGCGCATCTTCGAGATCACGACCGCCTCGCCGGTCCCCAGCGATTTGATCTCGTTCGGGTCGACGATGTACCTCTCCTCGAGGCGTCGAGTGCCCCGCGCGGTGCTCTGCCCGCCGAGCAGACCGCCGAGTAGCCCGCCAATCTGCCGGGTTTCCTCCCAAACCCGCTCGGTGCCCGCGATCTGGGCAATCGTCAACGCTGAGCTCGGTACCTCCTGGCGATGCACGATCTTGACCGCTGTGACGCCGAGCACGAGGTCCCTGAGCCCGGCCGAGGCCCGTTCGAGGTCGGCGAGCTCCTGAGTGGCGACGAACACCGGCATCCCCGACTCGCGCCCGCGCGACAGCAGCGCGGCCACGTGGTCGCTACCAAGTCCCGAGAACTCGTCGATGCCGATCACCGCCTGTTCGAGCGAGCGGCCCCGGGACGGTCCACGCAACCGATCGCCCGACGCGGCCACCAGGTCCTGGACCGCGAGCGTCCCGATCTGTGCCGCGAGCTTGCCGTAGGTGCTCGAGTTGAGGCTGAAGACGACCACCTCGGACCCGGACAGCGTCGCGCGCAGGTCGATGGCGGGCCGGCTCGGGTCGGCGGGCGGGGCGAGGAACGGGCCCGTGTGCGACTCGGTCAGGATCGCGAGGCGCGTTTGCAGCCCGCGAACGGCGCTCAGCTGGTCGTGAGTGAGTCCGGTGAGGTAGTCCTGGACCCGTTCGCGCAGCGGACGGTCGAGAGTCCTGAGCGAGGCAGCCAGCCGCCGCGGTTCCATCAGCGCCACGACCTCCTGCAGCGTCGGCGGTCGGTCGGCATGGGTCTGCCTGATCACCTGGAGGACGGTCTGGATGTAGCGCTCGGCGGCGCGCTGATAGTGCGGCTCGGTGAATCGCTCGGTGCTGATCAGCTTGTCCTTGAGCTCGGTGGCGTTGCCGTGGGCGAGCGGGTTCCAGTGGGCCCCGCCGTCGATCGTCCAGACCCTGATCGGGCGCCCGACAGCGGCCGCCGATTCCGCGAGGACGCGCACGAACGCCGGCGACCCCTTCATGTCGATCGCCACCACCGGCCGGCCCCGGCGGATCTGGTCGGAGAGAATCGCGAGCAGCGTCGTGGTCTTCCCGGCGCCGCTCGCTCCCAGGATGAGACCGTGCGCGGACAATTCGTCGTCGCCCAGGCGGACCAGCCTGCCGCGGTTGTTGACCCCAAGCACGACCTCGTCTCCGCGTCCGTGCGAGGACCGTCGGCGAGTGAGACGCCGGGCGCCGCGAGCCGCCGAGAAGGCGAGCAGCGCCGCGACCGCCCCAAACGCCGCCGGCGCGGGCAGCAGGATCAGCGCGCCGAATGCGGCGAGCGTGAGCAACCGGAGCAGTGGCGCCGTCCGGTCGGCGGGCCTCATCTGACCGCCTCGCGCGTCCGGACGGGGCGACGGCCCGTGGCCGCACGCTCCGCGGTCAACGCCGGCGCGGAGGCCGATCTCGACACGGTCGAGCGGACTCGCTGCAGATGAACGAGGTCCGAGATGCCAAGACGGCGGGCCGTCGCCTGCACCAATCGCGCGACGGCCCGGCTCTCGACGAGGTACACGACGCCAGCGAACCGCGGATCGGCGGCATATCCGCCGAGGATCTTCTCGAGGCGGGTCCGGCTCTTCGGCGTCAATTCGAGTTCGAGCGCGACTCGCCGGCCGTCGGCGGTCCGCAGAACCAGATCCGGATAGTGGAGCCGCTCGTGTCCGTGCGGGCCGAAACCCCCGAGCCTCACCCCGACCGGCTCGGCGCCGGGTTCACGCGACCCGTCAAGTGAGCGGAGCCGGCGCTCGCCGACGATCTCGGCCAGCGGGCCAAACGTGCCTTTGCGTGCGGCCAGCCATAGCCACGCGACCCCGACATCGTGCTTGTACTCGCGCAGGTTGACCCCGGGCGTGGGGAGAGGGTTGCCGATGTGCGCGAGGCCGTTGCCCGTGATCTGGTACCACCGCGGCTCTCCGGGGAACGCGTCATGGCGTTTGAGGTAGCCGGCGCGGGCGAGCTTGCCCATCCGGGTGCCAGCGGCCGCCGCGGAGGTTTCGAGCAGGACGGCGACATGCGTCGGGAGCGCGAGCCGGTGCTCGGCCAGGAACGAAAGGAGCTCGACATCCCGCTCGGTGAGGCGAACGCCACCCACGAGCGTTAAGAGCCTTGGGCGGGGTCAAAATCACCCCCCGGGTGCCTTGTCGGGCAAGGGCCTCGGGTTTCTACAGGCCGGGATGCGGCAGCGAACTCGTGTCGACGACCTGGAAGTCCTTGCCGGTCAGCCGGTCGAGCAGGTGCAGGGCGTCGTTGTTCCAGCCCTTGTTCGGGGCGCCGGAGATGAACCAGGGCGAGCCGTTGTCGGCCAGGATCATCCCGTAGCGCTTGAGCGCCTCGGCGACGATGCGCGCCTGATAGGGGAGCCCTGAGATGTTGACGCTCGCCTTCAGGCGGACGCGCAGTCCCATCGGCGGAAGGTTCGCGCCGTGGCATGTAGAGGCTTCGTGGCGCGCCGGATACACGTACCGTGGCGCGGTGCACGGCGCGGTGAACCGCAGCGCGTGGTCGATCGACCCGGCGGCGACCTCGTCATAGCGGGCCAGGCCGGGGAGGATCGGGAGGCCGGCGGCGTCGGCCGAGGTCCAGCCGGCGGGGCGCAGGTGGTTCGAGCGCAGGTTGAAGATCGCGCCCGACCCGGCGGTCCAACGCTTTCCGCCGTCGTGCGGGTAGGCGGCGAACAGTTCGTAGTCAGTGCACGTGTCGCGGTCGACCACGATCACGTGCCGGTCGCCGGTCGACCCGTACCCGCCCTCGATCGGAACGCCGTGGGGCAGCGGGTATGGGCCCTTGTCCGACTCGGAGGAGTACTGGAACGCCACCGGCACCTTGGGCGTGCTCGACCCGACGACCGCGAACGGGATCCCGATCGGCTCGCCGGCGTACAACCCGGACCCGAAATCGGGGTGGACGGGATCGCCCCGCCCGATCGCGGCGATGATCGCGGCCGAGTTCTTGGCCACCGGGAGCCGGTCGACCCGCTGGTTCCACGCGTTGTTCGCGGGGAAGATCGGGCAGCTGGGCGCGCCGGGGAGCGGATGCGCGGACACGAGCGCGGGAACGGTGACCGCGGCGGTTCCCGCGATCAACGCGACGGAGCCCAGGGCAACGGCGATCCGGCGCATGGGGTCAGGAGACGACGGCGAGCCCGCGCGGGATCACGTCGAACGCAGCATCGTGGACGTCGCCGAGGTAGTCGCCGTCGACCTGGAGCGCCAGCGCCCGCTCGCCGCGCGATCTGATCCGGAGCCCCTCGACGCCGGAGAACGGATGGACGTGGCGGTGGTTGCTGACCTTGAGGTTGCTCGCCAGGGCGCGGCCGAGGATGCTCGGAATGTCGGTTGGGCGGGCGCGGTCCAGCACCACGACGGCGAGGTCGCCGCTGGTCAACGTCGCGCCCTCGGCCATCTCGACCGGCTTGTCCCCGAAGTAGGTGTAGGGCGTCGAGTTCTGAACGATCACGGTCACGCCCGCGACCGCCTCGCCCCCGACGTGCGCCTCGAGGCGCGGCGGGTGGATGAGATACCGCCGTGTGAAGGTGCTGACGCCCGTCACCGTGTAGTACCACTCGCCGTACTTGGACTTGAGCTTCGGGTGCGCATCGACCCGCTCGACGACGCTGGCGTCGAGCCCGACGCCGGCGGAGAACAGGAACATCCGGCCGTTCACCGAGCCGAGGTCGACTCGCTTGGGATGCCAGTCGTCGGCCATCAGCAAGAGGCGCTCGGTCGCGTCGACGACGTCGGTCGGGATCCCGAGCATCCGGCAATAGACGTTCGCGCGCCCCCCGGGGAGGCAGCACAATGGCGTGTCCGACCCGGCCAGGCCGTTGGCGGCCTCGTTCACGGTCCCGTCGCCCCCGAACGCGACGACGACGTCGTAGCCGTCGCCGGCGGCGTCGCGGGACAACTGGGTCGCGTGGTCGCGCGAGTCGGTGTCGATCGCATCGACCTGGTAGCGGCCGCGGAGCGCGTACACGACGAGGTTCTTCAGCCGGTCCGAAACCGTGGTCGCGTACGGGTTGACGATGATCAGCATGCGCCGGCTGGGCGCGCTCGACTCCAGCGCCAGCGCGGCTTCCAGACGCTCGAGCGGGTCAGCGGACGTGGCGGCCATGCCGACGCTTCAACACCAATCGCTGCGGTTCGTTACGCGGTCCGACACGGGACGCACGGGCTTCTCGCTCAAGATGGCTCGAACTCTGGCGATCGTCTGCATATAATTCGCAGCACATAGCAGTACGCATCAAGAGGGGTGGAGGGACTGGCCCTGTGAAACCCCGGCAACCTCCCGCAAGGGAAAGGTGCCAATTCCATCAGGCTCCAACGACAAGCCTGGGAGATGTGGATAGGGCGGTTTCCTGGACCTCCGACCACTGACCCCGGCGGAGGTTTTTTCATATGCCGCCAGAGTCCCTTCGTTGCAAAGAATGCGATACGACGTATCCGCTTGACGCCCGATACGTCTGCGAGCGCTGCTTCGGGCCGCTTGAGGTGGCGTATTCGCCACGCTCGACCACCGATCCCGCCGCGCTGCGCCGCAGGATCCAAGCGGGACCGCACTCGCTGTGGCGCTACAGCGACTTCCTCCCCGTGCCGGCGCCGCCGCGCGGCACCCTGCCGGCGGGATGGACGCCGCTGCTGCGGGCGGACCGGCTCGCCGAGCAGCTAGGCCTACGCGAACTGTGGGTCAAGAACGATGCGGCCAACCCGACGCATTCGTTCAAGGACCGCGTCGTCTCGGTCGCGATCGCTCGCGCGCGCGAGCTCGGCTTCCAGACCGTTGCGTGCGCGTCGACCGGAAACCTGGCCAACGCGGTGGCCGCCCACGCGGCGGCCGCCGGACTCGAGTCGTACGTGTTCATCCCCCACGACCTCGAGGAGCAGAAGGTGCTCGCGACCGGCGTCTACGGCACGAACCTCGTCTCGGTACGCGGCAACTACGACGACGTCAACCGCCTGTGCACCGAGCTGTCGGCGGAGCGCGACTGGGCGTTCGTGAACATCAACATGCGGCCGTACTACTCGCAGGGGTCGAAGACGCTTGCGTTCGAGACCGCCGAGCAGCTCGGGTTCGAGCTTCCCGACCGCGTGGTCGCCCCGATCGCGTCGGGATCGCTGTTCACGAAGATCGCCCGCGGGTTCGAGGAGTGGATCGAGGCCGGCCTGCTGACCGGCGAGCTGCCGACGTTCCACGGCGCCCAAGCCCGTGGCTGCTCACCGGTCGCCACCGCCTTCCAGGACGGGCAGGACTTCTGCCGCCCGGTCAAGCCCGACACGATCGCCAAGTCGCTGGCGATCGGCAACCCCGCCGACGGTCCCTACGCGCTCGACCTGGCCCGCCGCACCGGGGGCTCGATCGAGGCCGTGACCGACGACGAGATCCGCGAGGGGGTCAAGCTGCTCGCGCGGACGACCGGGATCTTCACCGAGACCGCCGGCGGTGTCACGGTGGCGGTTCTCGCGAAGCTCGCGGCGCGCGGTGAGATCGATCCGGGGGACCGGGTGGTCGCCTACATCACCGGCGAGGGACTCAAGACCATCGACGTCGCGCGCGGGACGTTCGAGGCCTGGGAGATCGAGCCGACGCTCGACTCGTTCGAGCAGGCATCCGAACGCGTCGTCTCGGTGGCGTGATAAGACTGCGGGAGCCATGGCAGTAACGGTCAAGATCCCCACCCAGCTGCGTGCCGCGACCGACGGCGAGGCGACGGCGAAAGTCTCGGGCTCGACGGTCGGCGAGGTGCTCGACGCGCTGTACGAACGCTACGGCGAGTTGCGCCACCGCATCGCCGAGGACGGCGGCCTGCGCCGTTTCGTCAACGTCTACGTCGGCGGGGAGGACATCCGCTTCCTCGACGGGCTCGAGACGCCCGTGACCGACGGCGACGAGGTGACGATCCTGCCGGCGGTCGCCGGCGGCTGATTTCAGGCGCCGGGTCGCACACGCGACCCGGCGTCGAATCACGTCTGGTGTCGCGAGGGGGCCCTTAGCTGGTCGAAGCCGTCGCCGGCGCAGTCTCGGCTGCCGCGCCGACCGCGCCCGCTCCCGCGCCGACCGCCCCCGCTCCCGCGCCGACCGCGTTCGCTCCGAGACCGACGGGGCAGCTTACGCCGGTCCCGCCGAGCCCGCAGTAGCCCCAGGGGTTCTTCTCGAGGTACTGCTGGTGGTAGTCCTCGGCGTAGTAGAACGGCCCGGCCTCGGCGACCTCGGTCGTGATCTCGCCGTACCCGGCCTGGCGCAGGCGCTCTCCGAACGCGTCCCGGCTCGCCTCGGCGATCCGATGCTGCTCGTCGGTCGTCCAATAGATCGCCGACCGGTACTGGGTGCCGACGTCGTTGCCCTGGCGCATGCCCTGTGTCGGGTCATGGTTCTCCCAGAACAGCCGGAGGATCTCCTCGTAGCTCGTCTTGGCCGGGTCGAACACGACCAGCACCGCCTCGGCGTGACCGGTGCGGGCCGAGCAGACTTCCTCGTACGTCGGGTTGGGCGTGAGGCCACCCGAGTAGCCGACCGCGGTCGTGTACACACCGGGTGCCTGCCAGAAAACCCGCTCGGCGCCCCAGAAGCAGCCCATGCCGACGATCGCCTGCTCGAGGCCCTCGCGGAACGGGGGCTTGAGCGGCGTGCCCAGCACCGCGTGGCGGGCGGGTACCGGCATCTCTCTGTCGCGTCCGGGCAGCGCCCGGTCCGGCTCGACCATCGTCCTCTTGCTTCGTAATCCGAACATGACCACAGCGTACTCAGGGCCCGCCGCTCAACTGGTGAAATCCTGCGGAACGCTGCGCTAACGTTGCGGCATGGCCGGTGACACCGACGGCCGCTCGAGACGGGTGACGCGGACAAGAGTGCTGGTCGTCCTTGCCGTGCTCGTCCCGGCGATCCTGATCGCCGCCGCGGTGGCGCTCGGCGGGCAGCAACCGCACGCCGCCGCCACCGTCACCACGACGGCCGGCCTGAGCCCGATCGGGACCGCGGCGGCGGCGCCGGCGCCCAAGCCCGCGAAACCGACCCTCCCCGCCATTCCCGGCGGATCGGGCGCGCTCGTCGCGACCGTCCTTCACCCGACGAACCTGCTCGCGTCTCCGGGCGGCCACCTGCGGATCGCCCGGCTGCTCACGAAGACCCAGTTCGGCTCGCCGGAGATGCTGTGGGTGGTCAGTCACGTGCCGGGGTGGCTCGGCGTGATGACTCCCGACGCCGGCAATAACAGGGTGGGCTGGATCGCGCAGAACGCGACGGCGCTCAGCCGCGAATCGTGGGAGCTGAAGGTCTCGCTCGCGGCCCGCCGGCTGACCGTGCTCCACCACGGCAAGGTCGTGGTTCAGTGGCCGGTGGCGATCGGCGCCGCCGGTTCCCCGACGCCCACCGGTCGCTTCGCCGTCACCGACCGGATCGTCACCAACGACCCGGACGGCCCGTACGGCTGCTGCATCCTCGCGATCTCGGCCCACGCGCCCCATGCGATCCAGGGCTGGGTGGGGGGGACCCGGATCGCGATCCACTCGACGCCGGAGGCCGCGAGCATCGGCGAGGCCACGAGTCACGGCTGCGTTCGGGTGACGATCGCCAACGGGCACTGGCTGCTCGCTCACATCCCGCTCGGGACCCCGACGCTGATCAACAGCAGCTAGACGCTCCGGTGGCGTCCCCATCGGCTGCCGTACGCCGACCACGCGTGTCACGTCGCCACTGGGGTCGGGCGCGAGGCACCCGATGCGGACATCCACCTACGCAGCTTTTCGCCAGCGGGACGGCTTCGCGGGGCCGCCTTCGGCGGCGTCCGTGGGGCCGTTCCGCCGGCGTCCGTGCCCGGCGGTCCTCGCCAATCCGCCCGGGGCCGTCTAAGAACCTGCACAAGTCGCCAAATCGCCCCGCCTGAGCGAGCTTTGGACACATAAGTGGGCTTGACCGCGCTGGCGCGGCCGCCTGTGCGGCGTGAGAATTCTCGGCGTTGGTTCGTTGCCCGGATTGATGCCGATCGCGCTTGGTGCGGCCGAGCCCGTACATAAGTATGGCGCGGGGACCTGTGGTGCCGTTGACTGCTGCCTTGAGCGCGAATACCAGACTCATCTCGGCAGGCCCCCTCCGGGCGACGGTGTTCGTTGTCGGCCCGATGGGAGGTCTCGATGGAGGTTTATGCGGAGCGGTGCGCGGGGTTGGACGTGCATCGCGACAACGTGGTGGCGACGGTTCGCTTCCCCTGCGGGGAGGGCCGCCGGTATGAGCGCCAGACGCGGACGTTCAGCGCCACGCTGACCGGGCTGGGGGTGCTGGCGCAGTGGCTGGCCAGCTTCGGGGTCACGCTGGTGGGGATGGAAGCCACCGGCGTGTACTGGCGCACGGTGTTCGACGAGCTGGAGCCGCGGTTTACCTGCTGGCTGCTCAACGCCCAGCATCTGCGTAACGTTCCCGGGCGCAAGACCGACGTCAAGGACGCGGAGTGGATCTGCGAGCTGGTCGCGCACGGCCTGGTCCGCCCGAGTTTCGTCCCGCCGGCGGAGATCCGCCAGCTGCGGGATATGACCCGGTTTCGCAAGGCGCAGATCCGCGAGCGGGCCCGGGCGGTCCAGCGGCTGGAGAAGGTGCTCCAGCAAGCCGGGATCAAGCTCACCAGCGTCACCTCGGCGGTGTACTCGAAGTCCTCGCGGGCGATGCTCGAGGCGCTGGTGGCTGGGGTCAGCGACCCCGAGGTGCTGGCCGATTTGGCCAAGGCGCGGATGCGGGAGAAGATCCCGCAGCTGCGCGAAGCGCTGCAGGGCCGCTTCCGGATCGAGCACCACGGGGTCATCGTCGCGCACCTGCTGGCGCACATCGACACGCTCGATCAGGCGATCACGGCGCTGGACGAAAAGGTCGAGCAGATGCTCGCCCCGCACGCCCAGATCGTCGAGCTGTTGTTGACGATCCCGGGGGTGGCGCTGCGCACCGCGCAGGTGCTGATCGCCGAGTGCGGCCTTGATATGAGCCAGTTCCCGACCGCCCGGCACTTCGCCTCGTGGGCGGGGATCTGCCCCGGACATCACGAATCCGCCGGGCGCAGACGCTCCGGACGCCGACGCCCCGGACCGAAATGGCTGATCGAAGCGCTGACCGAGTCCGCGCTCGCCGCCGCTCGCAGCAAAGAGACCTACCTCGCCGCCCATCACGCCCAGCTCAAGGGCCGCCGCGGAGGACCCAAAGCGATCGGCGCCACCCGCCACGACCTCCTGATCGCCTACTACTACATCGTCCGCGACCACGTGCCCTACCGCGACCTGGGCCCCGACTGGCTGAGACGGCGCTACTCGCCAACCCACCGCGCCCGCCGCCTCGCACGCCAGATCGAAAAGCTCGGCTTCACAGTCACCGTGCAGCACCGCCACCCCGACCAGGAGACCCCAGCCACCTAACACACCCGACAACCGCAGCCGGCCTACCGACACCGCCGTCGCGGGTCCAACGCTCCCTGCCCGAAACGCGATCGCAGCCCGGGAATTCACATACCAGCGCCGCGGGGGCGCTTATGTCGCCTCCGTGGCCGTCGGGCGCGAGGTTTGCTGCGTTTTACATCGCCTCGCGCCCGCCCGGGCAAGCATCTCTTTACTTAAGTATTTACTTGTGGTATGCTTGCATCCGTAAGCAACACAAAGGAGCAAACATGGAGTCGAATATCACTCCCAATCCGCAGTACCAGCAGGTCACAGTCGACGTACCCGAGGATCGGGTGGCCGAGTTCCACGCGTTCTTCGCGCGGTTCCTGGCCGGCCCGGGTGGCCGCCGGCGCCACGGGCGCCATGGCCGTCACGGTCACGGGCACGGACATCACGGTCATGGCTGCGCCGGCCGGCGCGAGGGCGCCGAGCAGCGCGAGCCGAGCACCGAGACGACTGAGATCTGATGGCCGACAAGCAGGTCACGGTGGCCGTCCCCGAGGACCGCGTCCCCGAGTTCTACATTTGGTTCGCGGCGTTCCTCGAGTCCGAGCCAGGCGCTCCGCCCCCGTTCGGCGGGCGCGGTCGCCGTGGCCCGCGCGGCTCGCGCCGGCATCAAGAGGCCCAGCCCTGGTCGACCGACGACGCCGACGAGGCGGCGTGGCTCTACCGGAAGCTGGCCCCGCCGGCGCGCGAGCTGTTCGACCTTCTCGCCGATAGACCCGGAACCAGGATCGGCGGCGAGCAGGTCGCCATGCAGCTGGGCCTCGACAAGGGCGCCCATGGCGTCGCCGGCATCCTCGCGTGGCCGGGCCGCTATTCGCGGCATCTCGGCCGGCTGATGCCGATCGCGACCGAGGGCCGCGCCGACGGCGGCACCGACTACTACATGGATCCCGAGACCGCGACGCTGTTCACGGCCGCCCGGGAGCACCCGGCCGCTCGGGATCGCTCGGGCGGGCGGGATCGCCCGGGTCGGGAACACCCGGGGCGCGAACGCCGCAGAAGAATGCCGTGAGTTCGCGCGCGACCTCGTCGGGGCGGTCTTCGACGAGGAAGTGCGACGCGTCGATGCCGCGTCCGCGGACATCGCGCGCCCACGACCGCCACACGTCGAGGACATCCCCGTAGAAGAACCCGAGCGCGCCCAGGGTGCCCCAGAGCACCAGCACGGGGCATTCGATCGGGCGTCCCCGGTCAGCCTCATCGATCGCGCGATCGATACTCGCGCCCGCGCGATAGTCCTCGCAGATCGCTTCGATGGTGCCCGCGTCCCGAAGTTGGGCGCGATACGCCGCGATCACGGACTCGGGGTACCGGCCGGGCTCGCGATCGAGCCCGATCGAGCGCAGGTGGTAGTCGAAGTAGGCGTCGGGGTCGCCGGCGATCAATCGCTCGGGGAGCGGCGCGGGCTGGGCCAGGAAGGCCCAGTGCCAGTACCCGAGCGCTAGGCGATCGTCGGCGCGGGCCCACACCTCGGCGGTCGGGACGATGTCGAGCACGGCGAGCGCGCTGACGCGATCGGGATGGTCGAGCGCCATCCGGTAGCCGACGCGACCGCCGCGATCGTGACCGGCGACCGCGAATCGCGCAAATCCGAGCGATGCCATCGCCTGGATCTGGTCGAGCGCCATCGCGCGCTTGGAATGCGGCGCGTGGTCGGCCGCCGGCGCCGGTCTGAGCGAATCGCCGTACCCGGACAGATCGGTCGCGACCACAGTGAACCGCTCGGCCAGCGCGGGTGCTGCGCCGTGCCACATCAGGTGAGTCTCGGGATAGCCGTGCAGGAGCAGGAGCGGCGGGCCGCTCCCGCCTACCCGCGCGTGGATCGTGCCCCGCTCGGTCTCGAGGTCGCGGGTGGCGAAGCCGTCGAAAATCACGTCGAGCGAACCCCAGCGTCTCGCAGCGGAGCTGTTCCCCCGATCAGCAGCGTCATCGCGTCCGGCGGCGTCACCCGCGTGGGGGACGGGTCGGCGGCGGCCGCAGCGGCGATCCGATCGAGATCGAGCGCCGCCACCGCACCGACGAGGATCGTGTTGCCGGCGCGCGCACCGAGCGCCCAAACGCGCGGATACGCGAGCGCGAGCGCGGCCCCAACCGTACGGACGTCGCGGGCCAGGCGGTTGTCGAGGACGTTGATCAAAGCCAGGGGCGCGACCCGCGCTACGCCGGCGAGCGCCTCCACCGTGATCAGCTCTCGCGGAACAACGGCGCCGACGAAGGCGTCGATCACGACCGCATCCCATGCACCAGAGTTCGCCTGGCCGGCCAGGAACGCGCGCCCGTCCGCGTTGCGGACCCGCAGCCCGGGGGCGCGCCGGAGCCCCAGGTGCTCGCGCGCGAGCGCGAGCACGTCCGCGTCGACCTCGCAGACCTCCTGGCGGCTGTCGGGGTCGTCCGCGGCGAGCGCTCGCGCCAGCGCGCACGCCCCGCCACCGACGTGCACGACGCGACGCGCGTGCGCCGCCCGCAGCACGATCCGGATCCAGCGCAGGTAGTCGAACTCCAGATGCGTCGGATCGGCCAGATCGACATAGGAGGCGTCCATGTCGCCCTGGCGCAGCAGACGCCCGGTGGGCCGCCGCGGGTCGCGTTCGGCGACGAGATCGCCGGCGCGGGCGAGGGTCATTGGCCGAGCCCGGACGCGCGTCACGTCACATAGCGTGCCACCGGAACAGTTCGGACGGAGCGCGCCAACGCCGGCCGCACGGTACGCGGACCCCAATCCTGGGCAGATAGGACTAGATGGGCGAACCCAAGATCACTCCCGGCGTCATCTACAAGGCGGTCCTGCTCGCGTTCGGGTTGGTGATCGCGGGAGTGATCTTCACTGCGCTGACCAGCTTGGTTCTCGGCGTGCTGATCGTCGTGATCATCGCGACGCCACTGTCGGCGTTCGCGGACATGCTCCAGCGCTGGCGCGTCCCGCGGGCGATCGGGGCGGTGCTCGGGCTGCTGCTCGGGGTGGCCGCGATCGCCGGACTCGTGGCGCTGATCGTGCCCGTGTTCACGACGGAGGTGACTCACTTTTCGGCGTCCCTGCCCTCGATCGGGGATTCGCTCACCCGGCGGCTCGGACGCCTCACCGGCTCATCGCCGGGCCACATCACCAAGCAGGTCCAGCACTTCGTCGACAACTACACGCACGATCCGACCAAGCTGCTCGGCCCGGTGGCGTCGTTCGGGGCGAGCGTCGCCGCGGCGGCCGCCGCGATCGTGGTTGTCCTGCTTACAGCGCTTTACACCGCGATCCACCCCGAACCGCTCGTCAACGGGTTCGTCCGTATGTTCCCGATCCCGCGTCGTCCGCAGGTCCGGCACATCCTGCACCGGCTCCGGACCGCCTACCTCGCCTGGCTCCGCGGGCTCGGGGTGGGCATGCTGGTGCTGGGCGGGCTCACGTACGTGGGCCTCGAGCTGGTCGGCCTTCAGTTCGCGGCGTTCTTTGCCGTGTTCACCGCGATCGCGATGATCGTGCCGTATTTCGGGGCGCTGGCGAGCTCGATCCCGCCGATCGTGTACGCGCTTACGGTCTCGACGAAGGAGGCCGTGCTCGTGGCGATCATCTACATCCTCGCCCACCAGGTCGAGAGCAACGTGATCCAGCCGCTCGTCGTGGCGCGGACGGTAAAGCTCCACCCGGCGCTGGTGGCGATCGGCGTAGTCGCAGTGGACCAGTTGTTTGGTTTCATCGGGCTCCTGATCGCCGTACCGATCATCGCCACGGTCAGCATCCTGATCGAGGAGTTGTGGGTCAGGCCGCTCGAACGCGGGGGCGCGCGCACCGCCCCGCTCGAGCAGGTTGTACGTCCGGCAGCCGAGGGGTTGACGGTCAGGGCGCGCCGCTGAGCACCTCACTCGGCGACACCACGCCCCAACTCGCCCATACGTGTGCAACTGGCCCGGCTTGGGTAGCGTCGCGAATATGAGGGACACAGAAGCCAGAGAACTCGTAGATCGCCTCGAAGAAGAGGCCGACGACCTCGAGCGCCACAGCGACGAGGTGAAGCAGCACACCGAGGATGTCGCCAAGGAATGGGCGCAGAAGCGCTCCGACCCGAAGGTCCCGGGTGCGCCGCCGCCGGACGAGGACGATGACGACTCGGACGACGACGATGACGATGGCGACGGCTGGGACGACCCCGACGACGATGACGAAGACGAAGACGAAGACGACGAGTAGCGCGCCGGCCGTGTAGGCCGGGCCACCCTAGGGCTGGCCGTGCGTGCCGCTCAGATCGCGCTCGTGGTCGATCAAGACCACGCGCAGCAGCTCGGAGTGGTCGAGCGTTTCGAACCCGAGCTCGTCGGCGAGCTCGACCACCGATGCGTCGTGCTCGTCTGAGGAGGGCCCGATCGCCTGGAGCCGTTCGCCGCTGCCGGTCCTGAGCGGCCCGATCGTCAGCTCGAGCCGCTGGCTTCGGGCGGTGAGCGAGAAGCTGACTCGGGTGCTGTTCGCGGCGGTTCGCACGTGCTTGACGACCGCGCGCGTCACGATGTAGACGTCGGAGAACCGCTCCAGCGAGAACCGCGACCTCGCGGCCAGCGCACTCGCGAGCGGCTCGAGCACGCTGGCGAGCAGCTCGACAGGCAACAAGGTCACGACCACGTCGCCGGTCAGGCCCCGCCGCCACGGCATCCAGGCCTCGAGGTCCTCGCTGTCCTCGACGCGGACGAGCATGTCGGTGCGGCGCGGGTCGTGGCGCAGGTCGAAGCCCATCCGGACCTCGGTGCCGCTCCCGGGCGCGGTGAGGAACTCCGCCCGGTCGGCGAGCGCGTTGATCAGCGGCAGCCCGACCCGCAGGTGGTCGCCGGCGGGCGCGACCTGCTGAAACCCGCCGCCCCAGTCGCGGACCGTCATCTCGAGCTCCTCGAGCTGGACGTCGAGGCGAACCGCGATCGTCCCGCTCTCGCCGCGGTAGGCGTGGTCGACCGCGTTGTTGCACGCCTCGCTGACGACCGTCTTCAGATCGTTGACCATTTCCGGTCGGAGCGCGAACGGCGCCGCGAGCCCGCCGATGACGGCTCGCACCAGCCCAGCGGTGTCCGGGCGGCTGTTCAGGCGCAAGTTGAGCGCGCTCGGTCTCCCGCTGACCACGATCAGATTGCTTCCCCGTAGCGGCACGAAGAAAACAGCGCTTCGAATTGCGGTGCTATGTGACCTGGGTTTGCCGCGCGATCCCGCCGCTCGGCGCCCCCAGACGCGTCGACGCGGGGATCCCGACCGCGACGCACAAGATGGCCGCGAGCAGCAACGCGTCGTGCACGGTGGAGGCATCGGTGCCCCCCGACAGGACGATGCCGCCGAGCCCGGCGCCGACGCCGGCGCCGACCAGGCGGCCGAACGACAGGACCGCCGAGGTGCGGCCGTGGGAGGCCAGCGGGGTGGCGTTGAGCGCCGCGCGCGAGGTCGGGACGAACAGCATCCCGAGTCCGAATCCGACCGGGATCAGCGGCAGGATCGTCACGAGGCTCGATAGCGGGAAGCCCGGAATCGCCAGCACCGCGAGCCCGCCGCCGGCGAGCACGAAGCCGACGATCGCGGGCAGACGCTCGCCGTGCTCGTCGACGAGCCGGCCGGTGATCGGAGCTGCCGCCCCCACCAGCAGCGCGACGATCACCAGCGCGCTCGAAGCGCCGAGCGCCGAGTAGCCGGCGGCGCGCTGGAGGTACTGCGAGGCCAAGTAGAAGCAGCCGATCATCACCGCGAACGTAAGTGCCGCGACAAGCGTGGCGGCGAGCACGACGCCGTTGATCGTGTAGCCCCTGACGCCAGGCTCCGGAGCGTCGACGGCGCGCGGCACGCAACGGGCGATTCCGGCCGCGGCGATCAGCGCAAGCGGGACGAGCGCCCACCAGTTGGCGCGCCACCCGAGCGTAACCGTGAGCAGGCCGCCGAGCAGCGGCCCGAGCAGGTTGGCGACGCCGGCGGACGCCCCCCATATCCCGAGCGCGCCGCCGCGACGCTCAGGCGGGAAGCCGCTGACCGCCCCGGCGAGCGCCGCCGGGCTGACGAGCCCGGCGCCCACGCCCTGCACGACACGGCTGGCGATGAGCGCGCCGATGCTCGACATGAGCGCGCCGGCGCCGGCGCCGACCGCGAACACCGCGAGGCCGATCAGCGCCAGTCGGCGGGCGCCGAAGCGATCGACGAGCGCGCCACCGGGAAGGAGCACGATCGCGTAGGCGCCGAAGTAGGCGCTGAGGATCGCCGCCGTCGAGGCGCTCGAGACCTGCAGCCCGTGGGCCACCGATGGCAGCGCCACCGTGATCAGCGTCCCATCGAGTTGCAGCAGGGCCGCCGCACCGGTGCACGCGGCGAGCCGTACCCACGCCTCCCGCGAAATCTCGCCGCGCGGGTCTGGGCCTTCAGCTCGGGAGCGGCGGCGCATCACGGAGCGGTCCACAATAGCGACGGCACCATTACGGGTAGTGGTCCTGTGTGCCCGGCAATGACGGCGACCGCGCCTACACACCGATCGGCGACTATGCGCTGATCGGCGACTGCCACAGCGCCGCGCTCGTGGCGCGAGATGGGTCGATCGACTGGTGCTGCCTACCGCGATTCGACTCCGGCAGCGCGTTCGGCCGCCTGCTCGGGGCAGGACGGCGGGCACTGCTCGATCGTGCCGACCGGCGAAGGCCCGTGGCAGTACACGCGCTCGTACCTCGACGACACGCTCGTGCTCGAGACGACGCTCGACGGCCCCGCGGGCGAGGCCAGGCTGCTCGACTGCTTCGTCGTGCGCGACGATGCGGTCGGCACCGACGCCCGGCGGATCGTGCGCGTGCTCGAGGGAATCCGCGGGTCGGTCGAGTTCGACGTCCGGATCGCCCCGCGCTTCGACTACGGCCAGGTCAGGCCATGGATCCGCCGCCACGGCCACCATCTCCACAGCGCGATCGGCGGCAACGACGCGCTGCTCGTGTGGTGCGAGCACGAGCTCGAGGAGGATCCGGCGCACGAGCTCGTCGGGCGGATCGCGGTCGGGCCCGGCGACCGCGTCCGGCTCGTGCTCACCTACTGTGCTCCCCAGCTCGTCGATGCCGGGCCGCCGGAGGGGCCCGATCTGCAGGCGATCGACGAGCAGCTCGAGGCGACGCTTCGTTGGTGGCGCGAGTGGGCCTCGTCGCTGCGCCTGGACACCCCGGATGAGGCCGCGGCGCGCCGTTCGGGACTCGTGCTCAAGGCGCTCACGTACGCGCCCACCGGCGCCGTCGTCGCGGCGCCGACCACTTCGCTGCCGGAGGCGATCGGCGGCGTGCGCAACTGGGACTACCGCTACGCCTGGGTGCGCGACTCGAGCTTCAGCTCCCGCGCGTTCGCCGAGCTTGGCGCGGTCGACGAGGCCGACGCGTTCCGCGCGTTCATCATGCGCTCGGCCGCCGGCCACGCCGAGGATCTCCAGGTCCTGTACGGCGTCGGGGGCGAGCGCCGGCTCCGGGGCGACGTCGTCGCGGGGCTCGCGGGATACCGGCGATCGTCGCCGGTCCGGGTCGGGAACGACGCGTCGGGGCAGCGCCAGCTCGACGCCTACGGCGAGCTCGTCAACCTGACCTGGCGCTGGCATCGCCGCGGCCACTCACCGAACGACGACGACTGGCGGTTCCTCGTGTCGCTGATCGATCACGCAGCGGAGCAGTGGTCCGAGCCCGACTGCGGGATCTGGGAGTGGGCCGGCGAGCCGGAGCACTTCGTCCACTCCAAGGTGCTGTGCTGGTCGGCGCTCGACCGTGGCATGCGGCTCGCCGACGAGTGCATGCGCCGCGCGCCGATCCGCCGGTGGAAGCAGGCCCGCGACGAGGTCCGCGAGGCGATCGAGGGGCGCGGCTACGACCGAAGCGCGGCGTGTTCGTGCAGGCGTTCGGTCGCAGCGACATGGACGCGGCGCTGCTGCTGCTGCCGACGGTCGAGTTCGTCGACTGGCGCGACGAGCGGATGCTGCGCACGATCGCGGCGGTGCGGGATGAACTCGACGCTGGCGACGGGCTCCTCTACCGCTACCGGCGCGAGGACGGGCTGCCGGGGACGAGGGAGCGTTCCTGTGCTGCTCGTTCTGGCTGGCGGAGTGCCTGGCCCGGGATGGCGAGCTCGACGACGCGCGAGCGGTGTTCGACCAGGCGGTTGGCCGCAGCAACGACCTCGGACTGTTCTCCGAGGAGGT
Source organism: uncultured Solirubrobacterales bacterium (assembly GCA_963755525.1). GTDB lineage: Bacteria > Actinomycetota > Thermoleophilia > Solirubrobacterales > Solirubrobacteraceae > Palsa-465. The sequence continues at coordinate 386,785 of CAVWKC010000031.1, forward strand.
CGACCCCAAGCCGGCGAGCTGCTCGGCAACTTCCCGCAGGGGCTCACCCACCTCGCCCACATCGACGCCGCCGTGGCGCTCGCGGGCGGCCGGGACGACCTGTGAGCACCGGACGCGCCAGTTAGTCGGCGTCCGCGGTGGGTAGCGGGTGGTGAAGGGGCCTGCGAGGAAAGGACTGGAACGGCATGAGTGACACAGTCGGCGACTATCTCCTGGAGCGCCTGCGACCTGGGGGGTCAAGCGCATCTACGGCTACCCGGGCGACGGGATCAACGGGATCATGGGCGCGTTCAGCCGCTCGAGCGACGGGGAGCGACCGGAGTTCATCCAGGTCCGCCACGAGGAGATGGCGGCGTTCATGGCCTGCGCGCACGCGAAGTTCACCGGCGAGGTCGGCGTCTGCATGGCGACCTCGGGCCCGGGGCGATCCACCTGCTGAACGGTCTCTACGACGCGAAGCTCGACCACCAGCCGGTGGTCGCGATCGTCGGCCAGCAGGCGCGCGCCGGCATCGGCGGCAACTACCAGCAGGAAGTCGATCTGAACAGCCTGTTCAAGGACGTCGCGCACGAGTTCGTCGAGATCGCGATGGCGCCGACCCAGATCCGCCACCTGATCGACCGCGCCTTCCGGATCGCGCTCGCCGAGCGCACGGTCACCGCGATCATCATCCCGAACGACGTGCAGGACGCGGACGCCGTGCCGCAGCCGCCGCATGCGCACGGCACGGTCCACTCGGGCCCCGGCTACCGGCCGCCGCGGGTCCTCCCGCACGACGAGGACCTCGACCGGGCGGCGGAGGTGCTCAACGCCGGCGAGCGCGTCGCGATGCTGGTCGGGCAGGGCGCGCTGCACGCCGCCGACGAGGTGGCCCAGGTGGCCGAGATGCTCGGCGCGGGCGTCGCCAAGGCGCTGCTCGGCAAGGCCGCGCTCCCCGACGACCTGCCGTACGTGACCGGCTCGATCGGCCTGCTCGGCACCAAGCCGAGCTGGACGCTGATGCAGGAGTGCGACACGCTGCTGATGGTCGGCTCGAGCTTCCCGTACTCGGAGTTCCTGCCCGAGGAGGGCGAGGCGCGCGGCGTGCAGATCGACATCGACGGCAGGATGCTCGGGATCCGCTACCCGATGGAGGTCAACCTCGTCGGCGACAGCGCCGAGACGCTGCGCGCGCTGCTCCCCCGCCTGCAGCGCAAGGAGGACCGCTCGTGGCGCGAGCAGATCGAGGGCGAGGTGAGCGAGTGGTGGGAGCTGATGGAGCACCGCGCCGAGCTCACCGCGGATCCGATCAATCCGCAGCGCGTGTTCCGCGAGCTGTCCCAGCGCCTGCCGGACGGCGCGATCCTCAGCTCGGATTCCGGCTCGTCGGCGAACTGGTACGCCCGCGACGTCAAGCTCCGCAAGGGGATGATGGCGTCGCTGTCGGGCACGCTGGCGACGATGGGGCCGGGCGTGCCGTACGCGATCGCGGCGAAGTTCGCGTATCCCGCGAGGCCGGTGTTCGCGCTCGTCGGCGACGGCGCGATGCAGATGAACGGGATCAACGAGCTGATCACGATCGCCAAGTACTGCGAGCGGTGGCCCGACCAGCGGCTGATCGTGCTGGTGCTCAACAACCGCGACCTGAACCAGGTGACGTGGGAGCAGCGCGCGATGGAGGGCGACCCGAAGTTCGAGGGCTCGCAGGATCTCCCGGACTTCCCGTACGCGCGCTACGCCGAGCTGCTCGGGCTGAAGGGCATCCGCGTCGACACCCCGAACAGGTGGGCCCGGCCTGGGACGAGGCGCTGACGCTCGGACCGGCCCGTCGTGCTCGAGGCCGTCACCGACCCCGAGGTGCCGCCGCTGCCGCCGCACATCACGATCGAGCAGGCCAAGGCGCTCAGCTCGGCGCTGCTCGCCGGCGACCCGAACGCCGGGACATCGTCAGGCAGTCGTTCAAGCAGAAGATCGAGGAGTTCCTTCCGGGACGATGAGCGCGACGGCCGTACGGGCGCAGGCTCCCGTCGAGGAGCTCGAAGTCGGCGCCTACACGATCCCGACCGACGCGCCCGAGGCGGACGGCACGCTCGCGTGGGACGCGACGACGATCGTCGTCGTGCACGCCCGCGGCGGCGGCGAGTCCGGCCTCGGCTACACGTACGCCGACGTCTCGACCGCGAAGCTGATCGCGTCCAAGCTGGCGGGCGTCGTTCGCGGCAGCGACGCGATGGCGCCGCAGGCCGCGTGGGCGGCGATGGTCGAGCAGACGCGGAACCTCGGCCGGCCCGGGATCACCTCGATGGCGATCGCGGCGGTCGATATCGCGCTGTGGGATCTGAAGGCGCGCGTGCTCGGCCTGCCGCTGTGCAAGCTGCTCGGGATGGCCCGCGATCGGGTCCCGGTCTACGGCTCGGGCGGGTTCACCGCGTACTCGCCGCGAGCGCCTCGCGGCGCAGCTCGCCGGCTGGGTCCAGGACGGGATCCCGCGCGTGAAGATGAAGGTCGGCTCCGCCCCGCACGAGGATCCCGAGCGGGTGAGGCTCGCCCGGGAGGCGATCGGTCCGGAGGCCGAGCTGTTCGTCGACGCCAACGGCGCCTACTCGCGCAAGCAGGCGCTCGAGCTCGCGCGGCGGTTCGCCGACGACGCGCGCGTGAGCTGGTTCGAGGAGCCCGTGTCCTCCGACGACCTCGAGGGGCTGCGCCTGCTGCGCGACCGCGCGCCCGCGGGCATGGAGATCGCCGCCGGCGAGTACGGCTACGACGTGCCGTACTTCGAGCGGATGCTCGACGCGGGCGCGGTCGACGTGCTTCAGGCCGACGTCACCCGCTGCGCCGGCATCACCGAGCTGCTGCGCGTCGGAGCGCTGTGCCGCGCCCGCGGCATGCCGCTGTCGCTGCACTGCGGGCCGTCGATCCACCTGCACCCGGCGATCGCGCTCGAGAACTTCGTCCACCTCGAGTACTTCCACGACCATGTGCGGATCGAGCACATGCTGTTCGACGGCGTGGTCGATCCGGGCGACGGCGCGCTCGCGCCAGATCTCGAGCGTCCCGGCAACGGGCTTGAGCTCAAGCGCGGGGAGGCCGAGCGCTATGCGGCCTAGTCGCTGGTGGGACAACGTCCGCAATGGCCGGATGCAGCGGACGCTCGCGGCCGCGACCGCGCTGAGCGCGCTCCCGCTCGGGCTCGAGATCTACTTCGAGCACTTCAGGGGGTCGTTCGGCGACAAGTGGATGTGGACGCCGGTGGCGCTGTCGCCGGCCTTGACCGCCGCCGGCATTGCCGGCGTTCGCTCCGAGCGCGCTGCGAAGACCGTGTTGCCGGCGGTGTCGGCGCTGTACTGCCTGGACGGGCTGATCGGCGTCGTCACCCACGTGCGCGGCGTCGCCCGCAAGCCCGGAGGGTTCGACGAGCCGCTGTTCAACATCGTGATGGGACCGCCGCTGCTCGCGCCGGGCTCGCTCGCGCTGGTCGGCGGCATCGGGCTGGCGGCGGCCGCGTTCGGCCGCGAGCGCTGAATGCCCTCCGACGTCCCAGTTCAGCGCAAGGGCGTGACGCCGCAGATGCGCGGCCGGTACCCCGACTACGACGTGCTCGACGAGGTCGATCATTGGGACGAGGTCACGCGCCGGGTGGTGCTCGACCGCGTGGAGAACGTCCCGCCGATCCGCTTCTTCACTGGACCCGAGGCGACGACGCTCGGCGCGTTCTGCGATCTCGTGCTGGCCCAGGACCGACGACCCGAAGATCCCGGTGCTGAACATGGTCGACGCGAAGCTGTTCGCCGGCGAGCTCGACGGGTTCCGCTACGAGGACATGCCCGACGACCGCGAGACGTGGCGGCGGGTCGCGCTCGGGCTCGACGCGGCGGCGCGGCAGCACCGCGCGGCGAACTTCGCGGACGCGACGTTCGAAGCCCAGGAGCGGGTCGTCGAAGCGTTCGCCGACGGGAAGCTCCACGGCGAGGTCTGGGACGACCTGCCGGCGACGCGTGCCTGGAAGGTCGTGATGCGCGCGATCCTGAGCGCGTTCTACTCGCACCCGTGGGCGTGGAACGAGATCGGGTTCGGCGGGCCGGCCTACCCGCGCGGCTACGCCCGGATCGGCGCCGGCCAGCGCGAGAGCTGGGAGCGCGGATGAGCCGCCGTCACGAGCTCCGCACTCTGCTGCGCGGCGCGCTCCGACCACCCGAGAACGACTCGGCGTTCCTGCTCGACGTCCATCGGCGCGCCGTTCCGCGGGAGCGGATGGCTCACTACGACGACGGGGTGTCCGTCGACATGGTGATCGTCGGCGCCGGAGCCGGCGGCGGAACGCTGGCGCAGCGGCTCGCGCGCCGCGGCTGGAAGGTGGTCGTGCTCGAGGCCGGGCCGTTCTGGGATCCGGACGAGGACTGGGTATCGGACGAGGCGGGATCGCACAAGCTGTACTGGACCGAGGACGCGGATCATCGGCGGATCTGATCCGGTCGAGCTCGGCAAGAACAACTGCGGCCACGGCGTCGGCGGCTCGATGGTCCACTACGCCGGCTACTGCCCGCGCTTCCATCCGTCCGACTTCGAGGTCCGCACCCGGGACGGCGTGGGGGCGGACTGGCCGATCTCCTACGAGGATCTCAAGCCGCACTACGAGCGGCTCGAGCTCGAGCTGCCGGTGGCCGGCGAGTACTGGCCATGGGGAGATCCGCACCGCTATCCGCACACCGCGCACCCGATCGCCGGCGGCGCCGACGTTGCCCGGGGCGCCGCGCGCAAGCTCGGGATCGAGATGCGCGTGGGCCCGGTTGGGATCACCAACGGCGCGTTCGGCAACCGGCCGCATTGCATCTATCGCGGGTTCTGTCTGCAGGGGTGCAAGGTCAACGCCAAGGCGTCGCCGCTCGTGACCCACATACCCGACGCGATCGAGCACGGGGCCGAGATCCGCGCGGACTGCATGGCGATGCGGGTCGAGCTCGACGACTCGAGCGGCCGCGTCACCGGCGTCAGGTACACGAGCGAGGGCCGCGAACGGTTCCAGCGCGCCGACGCGGTAGCGGTCGCGGGCTATTCGATCGAGACTCCGCGGCTGCTGCTTGAACTCGACCAGCCGCCGCTTCCCGCACGGCCTTGCCAACGGCAGCGACCAGGTCGGGCGCTACGTGATGGTCCAGGGCGCGCCCCAGGTGGCCGGGCGCTTCCCGGAGGAGATGCGGATGTACAAGGCGCCGCCCCCGGAGATCTCCTCAGAGCAGTTCTACGAGACCGACCTCACGCGAGGCTTCGCGCGCGGGTTCTCGATCCAGACCGTCGGCCCGCTCCCGATCGAGCACGCGAACCACGTGCTTGGCCATGGCCACTGGGGAAAGGCGCTGCGCGAGTACATGCGCGACTACAACCATTGGTACACGCTCGGGATCCTGTCCGAGCTGCTCCCGCAGCCCGACAACCGGGTGACGGTGGTGCCGAGCGTCACCGACGCCAACGGCATCCCGGTGGCGCGCATGGACTACTCACAGTGCGACAACGACCGCAAGAACATCGCATTCGCAAAGAGCAAGCTGCACGACATCTTCGAGGCCGGCGGGGCGCGAGGACGTCCTCGTCGTCGACCGCTACGCGCACCTGGTCGGCGGCTGCCGGATGGGCTCAGACCCCGAGCAGAGCGTCGTCGACGGCGATCACCGGTGCTGGGAGGTGCCGAACCTGTTCATCGCCGACGGGAGCGTGATGCCGACGCAGGGGTCGGCGAACCCTGCGCTCACGATCATGGCGCTCGCCTCGCGCCTGGCCGAGCGCCTGGACCTCAAGCGCGCCGGCGCGTCAGCAGGGCAGCAGCGGCGCCGCCCGCGGCGGCAGCAGCAGCCAGCCCCGACGCGCGCCGGTGCCGGCTGAGCCAGGCCTGCTCGCTGCGCGTGTGCGACTTGTCGTCGAAGATCCCGCGCGAGCCCTCGTCGTGGTCGTCGTCGACCGGACTGAACAGATTCGCCGCCGCCGTGCCGTCGAACCGCTCGCCGGTCTGCTGACCGTCGACCGCGGTCTTCGCCAGGTAGCGCTCGGCCAACCACGGCGCGAGCTTGTTGCCGATGATCGTGTAAACGGTGGGGAATCCGACGTACAGCTCGCGCCGGCGGTGGTGCGCGGCCCAATAGATCGCGCGGGCGGCGACTTCCGGCTCGTAGATGGGCGGCACCGGCATCGGGTGGCGTGGCATCTTGCTCAGGCAGTGGTCGAACTGCGGCGTGTTCATCCCGGGCAGCTGGACCATCGTCACGTGGACGCGCGAGCCGCGGTGACGCAACTCGCAGCGCAGCGACTCGAACATGCCCTTCATCGCGTGCTTGGCACCGCAGTAGGGCGCCTGGAGCGGGATGCCGCGATAGGCCAGTGCCGAGCCGACCTGGACGATCGTGCCGCGGTCGCGGGGGAGCATCCGGGCGAGCGCGGCCTTGGTGCCCCAGACGGCTCCCAGGTAGGTGACCCGAGTGGCGCGCTCGAACTCGTGGGGGTCGATGTCGTCGAGGAACGCGAACACGGTCGTCATCGCGTTGTTGACCCACACGTCGATCGGCCCGAGGCGTTCCTCGATCGCGGCGGCGGCAGCGCTCGACTTCATCGAACTCGGCGACGTCGGCGGCGTGGGCGTAGGCGACCCCGCCGAGGTCCTCGACGTCTTTGGCCGCGGCATCGAGCCCGGCGCGGCCACGCGCGATCAGCCCGACCGCTGCGCCGTGCTTGGCGAACTCGCGCGCGACCGCCCGTCCGACGCCGCCGGACGCGCCGGTGACGACGACTACCTCGCGCTCAGCCACTTGGCCACCTCGCTCAGGTCGGCGACGAACTGGTCCATCGCCCGCTCACGCTCCTCGTCCTCGGTGCGCAGGATCGCCGACGGGTGCGTGGTCAGCGTGACTAGCTCGGCCAGGTCGGACTCGAACCGCCTGCCTCGGTCGCGGCCGATCCGGATGTCCGGTCCGAGCAACGCCTGTCCGGCGACCACTCCCATGCATACGAGCGCGCGCGGGCGCACGACCTTGATCTCGGCCTGCACCCACGGCAGGCACGCCTTGGCCTGCCAGCGGTCAGGCGTCTGATGGATCCGCCGCTTCCCCCTGAGCTTGTAACGGAAATGCTTGACGGCGTTCGTCAGGTAGACCTCGTCGCGCGCGATGCCGGCGCGCTCCAGCCCGCGATCGAGCACGCCACCGGCCGGCCCGACGAACGGGTGACCCTCGAGATCCTCGCGATCACCGGGTGTCTCGCCGACGAGCATCAGCTCGGCGTGCCTGGGGCCCTCTCCCATCACGGCCTGGGTGGCGGCCTCCCACAGGTCGCAGGCGCGGCATTCCTGCACGGACTTGCGCAGACTCGTCAGAGACGGGCGCGACGGGACCGGCGCCGGCGGGTACTCGGCTTGGGCTGTGGGCGACATCCTCTTCAGCCCCTACCCATGCGATGAAACCGGTACGCATCGGCTGCTCGGGCTGGATGTACGACGACTGGCGCGGCGGGCTGTACCCGGAGCGGGTCCCGAAGCGGCGCTGGCTCGAGGTTTACGCATCGGCGTTCGACACCGTCGAGGTGAACTCCACTTTCTACCGGCTCGCGCGCCGGGAGGCCGTCGCCGGCTGGGTGGAGCAGACGCCGCCGGGATTCCTGTTCGCGGTCAAGGCGAGCCGATACCTGACCCACGTCAAGCGGCTGGTCGGCATCGGGGAGGGGATCGAGCGCTTCTACGAGCCGCTCTTGCCGATGGTCGAAGCCGGGAAGCTCGGGCCGGTGCTGTGGCAGCTCCCCGAGAACTTCCATCGCGACGACGGGCGCCTGCACGGCTGGCTCGAGCTGCTCGACTCGGCCCCGTCGAACCTGCACGCGATCGAGTTTCGCCACGAGAGCTGGTTCGCGGCGGAGGTGATGGACGCTTTGCGATCGCACGGCGTGGCGCTCGTGGTCGGCGATCATCCCAAGCGCCCGTTCCAGACGCTCGAGGCGACGGCTTCGTGGCGGTTCGTTCGGTTCCACTACGGGTCGCGCGGTCGCGCCGGCAACTACTCGGCGACCGAGATCGACACGTGGGCGCGGCGGATCGCACAGTGGCGCCGGCGCGAAGAGGTGTTCGCGCTACTTCAACAACGACTGGCGGGGATTCGCGCCAGCCAACGCGAAGCTCCTGCGCGCCCGGCTCGGCGACGGCTAGACGAGCCCGCGAGACGAGGGCGCTAGTCGACGGGGACGCCGAAACGCTCGGCGAGTTCCCCGCGATCGAGGTCCTCGCGGTAGCGCTTGGCGCCGACCTCGTGCGTGAAGACGACGATCCGGTCGGCCGAACGTCTTGAGCGCATCCTCGATCGCCGTCTCCGGGTCGCCCTCGCCGGTGTCGCCGCTCGCGGCCACGCCTGCCTCGTCGAGCTTCGCCACGGTGGCACGGCGGATCTTCTCGGCCTGGCCGGGGCCTGCACGCACCCTGAGCGGGTGTCGGCAGTCGGCGGGACGCGCACAGAGACCCCACGTGGCGCGGATGAGCGGAATCGCACAATCACCCATTCGCATTAGGGGATCTCCGGTTGTGGCGTTAGCCCTTGAGCCGAAAGCTGTGCCATTTCGTACACCCCACTGAAGTCACGGCACGCGCGAACCGACACACCGTCCGCCTGTCCACATGGTCGCGGAGTCCCTGCCGGCCGCCGCGGCCCGACTTTCGATTGGGAGTTGCAGATGGAAGCCGTTGTGTGTTTACCGGGGGCGGACGCGTGGGGGCTCGATGCCGAGCGAGCTCGCCTCGTGGAGAGTCACATTCGCCTCGCCGAGGGGCTCGCGCACAAGCGTTGCCGTTGGGGGCGCGAGGATCTCGACGACACCCGTTCGGATGCCTTCTGGGGCCTGATACTCGCGGGCCGCGCGTTCCAGCCCGGCCGGGGGAGCTTCACCGCCTACGCCGTGGTGCGGATCGAAGGCGCAATCCGGCGCGGACGCCAGATCCGGAGCGGCCTTTCCCGGACGCTGTGGGAGCAGGGCGACCATCCGACGCCCCTGTCCCTCAACGCTCGAGTCGCAGACGAGGGGGACACCGAGCTCCTCGACCTTCTTCCCGCTCCGTCCGACGCCGACCACGACTGGCTCCCCGACGCAATCCGACGGCTGCCCGCGCGCGACGCCTTGGTCCTGAGACTCCGCTACTACCACGGTCTCTCACAAGCGGCCGTCGGCCCGATCATCGGATGCAGCCAGATGCAGATCTCGCGGATCGAGCGAGGCGCCTTGGCGGTGCTGCGCGAGGTAGCGGTTCCTGCTTGACGCGCCCGGCAGGATTTGAACCTGCGACCTCTCGCTCCGGAGGCGAGCGCTCTATCCCCTGAGCTACGGGCGCGGGGTGTTCCGCGGAACATCTCCTTCGGGACAGGAGGAGCTTACCTTGCAGATCGCCGTCATCTCGGACACGCACCTGCCGCGCGGCAGCCGGCGCCTCCCCGAAGAGTGCGTCGACCGGCTCCGGGCCGCGGATCTGATCCTGCACGCCGGCGACCTGATGCGCTTGCCGGTGCTTGGGCAGCTCGAGTCCTACGGCCCGGTGGTCGCCGTCCATGGGAACGTCGACGACAGCGAGGTGTGTGCAGCGTTGCCGGAGGTGACGTCCGTCGACGCCGGCGTGGTCACGATCGGGCTCGTGCACGACGCGGGCCCGTCGAAGGGGCGTCTGGAGCGACTACGCCGGCGGTTCCCGGATGCCGATGCGGTCGTGTTCGGCCACTCGCACATACCGCTCCACGAGCGGGCGCTCGACGGATTTCAGATCTTCAACCCGGGAAGCCCGACCGAGCGCCGGCGGGCACCGAGGCACACGATGGGGATCGCCACCGTCGTCGGCGGGCAGCTGACGTTCGAGCTCATCGCGCTCGGCTGACAGACTGGACGCGGTGGACCTCTCGGTTTTCTTCGCCGGCACCGCGGGATCGATTCCGACTGCGCGACGCGGGTTGCCGGCGGTGCTGGTGCGTCGCGGCGGCGATCGCGTCCTGTTCGACTGCGGCGAGGGGACGCAGCGACAGCTCGTCCAATCGGACGGGCTGACCGACCTCACCGAGATGTTCCTGACCCACTTCCACGCCGATCACTGGCTCGGGCTGCCGGGGCTGTTGAAGACGTTCGACCTCCGTGCGCGGGAGCGGCCACTCGCGATCCACGGACCGCCTGGACTGCGCGACCTGCTCACGTTCGCGTTGCGAGCGGTGGGCCGGGTCCGGTACCAGCTCGAGCTGATCGAGCTCGCACCCGGTGACCTGCTGCCTCGCGACGGCTACACGATCGCGCCCGTGCCCGTCGCGCACCGCGGTGGGCAGGCGTTCGGGTACGTGATCTACGAGGACGAGCGGCCCGGGGAGTTCGACCCGGAGACCGCGACCGCGCTCGGGGTGGTCCCCGGGCCCGAGTTCGGGCGACTCCAGCAGGGCGAGACAGTCCGCGGCGTTCGCCCGGAGCAGGTGCTCGGGCCGCCGCGCGCGGGGCGCAAAGTCGTGATCTCGGGCGACACCTCGCCGTGCGAGACGCTTCAGATCGCCAGCCACGAGGCCGACCTGCTGCTGCACGAGGCGACGTTCGCCGAGGAGGAGCACGACCGAGCGGCCGAGACCGGCCACTCGACCGCGGCCCAGGCGGCCACACTGGCCCGCGACGCCAGCGTGACGATGCTCGCGCTCACGCACTTCTCGACCCGCTACCCGGTCGGCATCATCCGCGACGAGGCGCGCGCGATCTTCCCGCGGACCGTGCTGCCGCGCGACTTCGACTCGATCGAGATCCCGTTCCCCGAGCGGGGCGAGCCCGAGCTCATCCGGTGGGACGACCGCCAGCCAACCGAGGACGAGGAGGCGGAGGCGATGGCGGACAGGGCGGGATGAGCACCGGCACGATCGAGCGGCTCGAGACCGAGCGTATGGTGCTCGAGCGCCTGCGGGTCGAGCACGCGCCCGAGGAGTGCCGGCTGCTTTGCGATCCCCGCGTCGGCGCCACGCTCTGGTCCCGAGCGACGGCACCGAGCGAGGCCGAGATCATCACCGCGCTTGCCGCCAAAGTCGACCATTGGGACCGCCACGGCTTCGGCACGTGGTTGATCCGCGACCGCGAGACGGGGGAGGCGGTTGGGCGCGGGGGCCTGCAGTACACGTTCACCGCCGGACTGCACGACGTCGAGGCCGGCTGGGCGATCATCCCCAAGCGCTGGGGTCAAGGGCTCGCCACCGAGTTCGCGTTCGCGTGCGTCGAGGTCGGCTTCGAGCAGCTCGGGCTGCGGCGGATCGTCGCGTTCACGCTTCCCGACAACGTCGCGTCACGGCGGGTGATGGAGAAGGCCAGGTTCGAGTACGAACGCGACATCGTGCACGCGGGGTTGGCGCACGTTCTGTACGTCCGGCGGCCTTTGGCGTAAGTGGGTGGTCGTCGCCGATGGGCTTCAACGGCGGGCACCTGGAGTGGGTGGGGGCGGGTCGCCGGCGCGCGGCGGCTCGCGGAGCATGGGTGATGTCGGTCGGTCAACGCAACATGGTTTGTGTTTTGCGTTGAGAGATCGGAGATCTGGTGGCGAAGAGTCGGGGTATTCGTGAGGCGTATCGGGTGATGGGGCCGGATGAGCGTGCGCGGGTTGCTGCGCGGGTTCGGGAGGATGTGGGGTTGGCTCGGGTTGCGTCGGAGTTCGGGGTTTCGGTCAGGACGGTGCAGCGGGCCAGGGATGCGGCGGTGTTGTTGGAGCGGCGGGCTGCGCATTCGGGGTTCCGGCTCTCGCCCGGGGGAGCGAGAGCGGATCAGTCGTGGGATCGCGGCCGGGGAGTCGGGTCGGGCGATTGCCAGGGTGTTGGGGCGTTCAGCTTCGACGGTGTGCAGGGAGATCCGGGCCGGGGGCGGTCGGGGGCGCTATCGGGCAGTGCGGGCTGAGTGCCGGGCTGCGCGGTGCGCGCGGCGGCCGAAAGCGACGAAGCTCTCGCGGTGTGCGCGGTTGGTCGCGGAGGTCGAGGCGGGGCTGGAGAAGTTCTGGTCGCCGCGGCAGATCTCGGCCAGACTGAAGGCTGATCATCCCGATGATCTGGAGATGCGGATCAGCCCTGAGACGATCTACCTGTCGTTGTATGTGCAGTCGCGGGGGGAGCTGCGCCGGCAACTGAGCGCGAACCTGCGCTCTGGGCGGACGAAGCGTCGTCCGGCTGGCCGGATCCAGCGCCAGGGGCGGATCGCGGGGATGATCCCGATCTCGCAGCGTCCCGCGTCGGTGGAGGATCGCGCGGTGCCGGGGCATTGGGAGGGCGATCTGATCATGGGTGCGAACCGTCGCTCGGCGGTCGCGACGCTGGTGGAGCGCCAGACTCGGTACGTGATGCTCGCCTGGCTTGGGAACGATCACAGCACCCTGACGGTGTAAGATAAGAGAGAATGTATTTTCATGCTATTAACATAACAGAAGATCTCATTCCAGCGATTTCTTGATATGTATAGAGAAGATGAAGAGATGATAGGTGAGCTGTAGGAGATAATGATGAGAAAAGAGAGAGAGATGAGATTATAGAGAGAGGAGATGATCGAGGAGGCGATGGAGCAAGTTCGATTGAGAAGATCGTGCAAATGAACTAACAGCGTGAGACGCTGATCATCGCTTTATCAGCTCGAGCGAATGTGACGAGCTGCTCGACGACAGAGAGCGACTGCTAGACGAGATGATCGACGAGCTGATCGCCGACAGCAGGCGAGCGCGAGATTAGAGCAGGACGACGTGCTCGGCGATGTCACTTGCTGTATGTTCACGAGCCTGTAGCATAACTGACCGAGCATCTGGGCTATCCGACTGAGCACGCGCCGCTAGGCGAGATCGAGAACTCCAACGACGAAGATCAAGACGCTCCTGACCGACTAGGGTGCTGTGCGGATCGACAGCGAGACCGCAAGAGCTACTACGAGCCGCAGCTCCCAAGGTAGCGGAGATTGGCCGGCCTGGACGAGAAGATCATCGCTCTGTACGACGGCGAGATGACGACCAGTGAGATCGAGACCTACATCACCGAGCTGTACGAGCCCGAGGTCAGCGCAGACGTGCCGCGTCACCGCCGCGGTGCTCGAGACGAAAAGGCGTGGCAGACCCGGCCGTTGGAGCAGATCTACTCGATCCTCTAACTGGACGCGCTCGTGATCGAGATCCGCGACGGACAGGCGGTCAGAAACTACGCGTGCTACCTGGCGATCGGGGTCAACCTCGAGGGCGACTGCGACGTGCTCGGGATAGGTACGAGCGCACCGAGGGCGCCAAGTTCTGGCTGGCGATCCTGACCGATCTGAAGACCCGCGGAGACGAGGACGAGCTGGTGTGCTGCGAGATGAGCTGAATGGCTACCCCGAAGCGATCGAAGCCGTCTACCCCCAGGCCTGGGTGCAAACGTGCCTGGTTCACGTCGTCGCTCGAGCCGCATTAGTGCCCTACAAGGACAGAAAAAGGTCGCCGCCGACCTCAAGAAGATCTACACCGCCGACGACCGAGACCACGACGAGACAGAGCTAGAGCGATACGACGAGACCTGGGACCACAAGTACCAGATGATCTCCGCCTCGTGGATCGAGAAATGGGAGCGGATCGTCCAGTTCCTCGAGTTCCCCCCGGACGTCCGTCGAGCGATATATACGACAATACGATCGAGGCGCTAAACCGCCAGATCTGAAAGATCATCAAGACCCGCGGGAGCTTCCCCGACGAGACTCAGCCCGCAAGCTGCTCTACCTCGCGATCAAAGCGCCCAACAGAAATGGAGGCACACCTACAACTGGAGATCAGCCCTCACAGCCTACCGAATCCACTTCGGAGACCGCATCTCCGACACCGCCTGACTGTCACCCGCAAATTCACTGTCACTCATTGACTGACGAAAGAGTAACTGTTACTATCACAACAGCGGCTTACACAGAAAGCGTGACGCCCTCGATCGAGGCGCTCAAGGAGCGGGTGCAGACGCTCCCGGCGCACTTGGTGCGCTCGCTGACCTGGGACCAGGGCACAGAACTCAGTGCGCACCACGCGTTCACGGTCGCGACCGGGGTCAGCGTGTATTTCTGCGATCCGCACTCGCCGTGGCAGCGCGGGTCCAACGAGAACACCAACGGGCTGCTGCGCCAGTACCTGCCGAAGGGCACCGACCTGGCCGTGCACGACCAGCACGAGCTGGACCGGATCGCCACCGAGCTCAACGGTCGCCCCCGCCAGACGCTCGGCTGGATGAACCCGGCCGAGAAGATGCTCGAACTGCTCGCCCCAACGCCCGAGTGACCCGAACCGGATCCGCTCAGGCCGCCAGAACCCGATCAAGAGTCCAACCGCCCCCCGCCGGCCTTCTCCGACCGACGCGGACAGGAGCAGACACGCTGACAACAACATCAAAACCCAACTTCAAAACCGCGAAACTGAACCTGTTGCGCTGACCCCCTGACCCGAAGATGCGTAACACGACATTTGGCGCTCGCCGGTTGGGCCGTGCCGTGTTACGCGTGCCATGCGTGCATAGCTCGGCACGGCCACGCCGATCGTGCTCAATTGTCGAGCTATGCAGGTAGCTGGCGCCCACCGGCGCCAAGCTCCGGCCGCTCACGTTCCCCGGCGCACCGGCGGCCACGCCAGCAGCCCAACCACCCTCTCCAGATGCCCGCCGTTAAAACCGCCACCGCCTCGCTACCACCGACGACCCCCGCGACCGAAGCGCGACCACCGCCACCGTCCGCCGCCACCGTTGTTACAGTCATTCGAGTCGGCCCCTTTAACCAGGTCCAGAGAGGCCAGGAAGGAGCGCGTTTTGATGGCAACGGTCGTGCTCGACCGCGATGACATGCGCCGCACGCTGGTGCGGATCGCACACGAGATTGTTGAGAAGAACCCGGACGGCGCGGTGGCGCTCGTCGGGATCCACCGCCGGGGTGCGGTGCTCGCCAAACGCCTGCAGGCACTGACGAGCGAACTGCTCGAACCGAACGTGCCGCTGGGCGACGTGGATATCTCCTTCTACCGCGACGACCTGGCCACGCGCCCCGGCGCGCCGGTCGTCCACGCAACCCACCTCGACTTCCGAGTCGACCACAAGACGATCGTGATCGTCGACGACGTGCTCTACACCGGCCGGACGGTGCGGGCCGCGATCGACGCGATCTTCGACTACGGCCGGCCGGCGCGGGTTCAGCTCGCGGTGCTGATCGACCGCGGGCACCGCGAACTGCCGATCCGCCCCGACTACGTGGGCAAGAACATCCCTACCTCGCAGGACCAGCGCGTCTACGTGTGCGTCGAGGAGGTCGACGGCGAAGACGAAGTGAACATCGGACCTGGACCTGAACCGGCAAAGGCGGCGGCATGAATCGAATCGGACGGCATCTGCTCTCGATCGACGATCTCGATCGCGCCTCGATCGAGCGGATCCTGGACCGGGCCGAGTCCTTCGACGAGGTGTCCGGCCGCGAGATCAAGAAAGTGCCGGCGCTCCGCGGCCGGACGATCGTCAACCTCTTCTACGAGTCCAGCACCCGCACCAGCTCGAGCTTCGAGCTCGCGGCCAAGCGCCTCAGCGCCGACGTGGTCTCGATCCGGTCTCAGGGATCGGCCGTCGACAAGGGCGAATCGCTCAAGGACACGGTCCAGACGCTGTCGGCGTACGACCCGGCGGCGATCGTGATCCGATCGCCGTACGCTGGCGCGGCAGGGCTGGTGGCGCGCTGGACCCCGGCGGCGGTGATCAACGCCGGCGACGGCAAGCGCGAGCACCCGACCCAGGCGCTGCTCGACGTGTTCACCCTGCGCCGGCGGCTCGGCTCGCTCGACGGCGCCAACATCTGGATCGTCGGCGACGTGCTCCACTCGCGGGTGGCGCGCTCGGACATCCTCGCGTTCACGCAGATGGGCGCGAAAGTCACGGTCTGCGGGCCACCCACCCTGATCCCGCGCGAGATCGAGGCGCTCGGGTGTGAATCGGCCACGACGCTCGACCAGCTCGAAACCGCCGACGTCGTGTACGTCCTGCGAATGCAGCAGGAGCGGATGCGCGACTCGTTCGTGCCCTCGCTGCGCGAGTACGCCCAGCGCTACCAGATCACCACCGAGCGATTGCGCCCGGGGCAGCTGCTGATGCACCCGGGGCCGGTCAACCGCGGCGTCGAGCTATCGGGAGAGGCGATCGACTCGCCGCAGGCGCTGATCGGCGCGCAGGTAAGAGCCGGGGTGGCGGTGAGGATGGCGGTCCTGTACGAATTACTCGTCGGAGCCCCGAGCATGGCGGCGGTGGCGTGATGAGCGAGACCAACCGTCTCTTCCACAGAGCAGGCGAGCCCGCGGAGCTGCTGATCACCGGCGCCCACGTGCTCGATCCGCGCACCGGGCTCGACGAGCGGCACGACATCCTCATCAAGAACGGGCAGATCGCCGAGCTTGGCGAGCCCGGATCCCTGCAGGCGCCCCAGGACGGCGACACGATCGACGCCGAGGGCATGCACGCCTTCCCGGGGTTCGTGGACCCGCACGTGCACCTGCGCACGCCGGGCCAGGAGTACAAGGAGAACCTCGAGACCGGCACCGCCGCCGCGGCCGCCGGCGGGTTCTGCGCGGTGATCGCGATGCCGAACACCGACCCGGTCGTCGGCGACGCGGCCGTCCTCAGATCGCTGATCGAGTCCGCCGCACGTCAGGCGCAAATACCCGTCGGGTTCCTCGCCGCGATCACGAGAAACCTCAAGGGCGACGAGCTGACCGAGATGGCCGAGCTCCGCGACGCCGGCGCGCTCGGGTTCACCGACGACGGCAAGCCGGTCGTCCACGCGGGGACGCTGCGCAAGGCGCTCCAGTACCAGCGGCTGTGCGGCGGCGTGGTCGCGCTCCACGAGGAGGACCCGGCGCTGTCGGGCGACGGCGCCATGCACGAGGGAGCGGTGTCGGCCCGGCTCGGCATCGCCGGGATCCCGTCGCCGGCGGAGTCGACGATGGTCGCGCGCGATGCGGCGCTTGCCGGCTACGAGGACGCCCGCGTTCACTTCCAGCACCTGTCGTGCGTCGAGTCGATCGAGGCGCTCGAGCAGGCCAAGAACAAGGGCATCCGCGTGAGCGCCGAGGTCTGCCCGCACCACCTGACGCTCACCGATGACATGGTCCGCACGCTCGACAGCCGGTTCAAGATGAACCCGCCGCTGCGCGCCGAACGCGACCGCCGCGCGCTCGTCGCGGCACTCAAATCCGGTCTGATCGACTGCGTCGCCACCGATCACGCTCCGCACGCGAGCCACGAGAAGGAGGTGCCGTTCGAGGAGGCCCCGATGGGCACGACCGGCCTCGAGACGGCGTTCGCCGCCCTGTTCACCGAGCTCGTCCTCCCGGGTGAGCTCGACCTCGAAATCGTGGTCGAGCGCATGTCCGCCGGCGCTGCCCTCTACGGACTGCCGGTCCCGAGAATCGAGTCGGGACTTCCTGCCAACCTGTGCCTGGTCGATCTCGATGCGCGCTTCGACGTCGGTGCCGAGGGCTACCACAGCCGCTCGGAGAACTGCTGCTTCCACGGGCGGATGCTCCAAGGCAGGGTGCGGCTGACGCTCGCGGCCGGGACCGTGGCGTTCAGGGAACGAACGCGTGCGCACGCCCCGGCGGTCTCGTGACGACCGCTACCGTCAACAGGCCGCCGCAGAGCGCATGACCGCCGCCACCGCCTACGTACTGCTGGAGGATGGCGCCCGGTTCGACGGGATCGCGTGCGGGGCGCAAGGTCACGCGGTCGGCGAGATCGTTTTCACGACCTCGATGTCGGGCTACCAGGAGGCGATGACCGACCCGAGCTACGCCGGCCAGCTGATCACGTTCACGTACCCGCAGATCGGCAACTACGGCACCTCCGAGGAGGCGATGGAGTCGGGCCGCGTCCACGCGCGGGCGGCGATCATGCGCGCGGCGGTCGACCACATCAGCTCGCATGCGACCACCCAGGGCTGGCTCAGCTGGCTGGCCAGCCAGGCTACTGTGGCGATCACCGAGGTCGACACGCGCACGCTCGTCCGCCACATCCGCGACCAGGGCGCGATGCGCGGCGGCGTGTTCCCGGCCACCCTCACCGAGCCACAAGCGCGCGAGTTGATCGACGCCGAGCCGGACATGGCGGGCCGCGACCTGGTCAAGGACGTGACCCCGGAAAGAATGACCACGCTCGGGACCGGCGAACCGCGCATCGCGATGATCGACACCGGCGTCAAGCGGTCGATCGTCCGCAACCTGGTGGAACGCGGCGCCACCGTCGAGCTCCACCCGTGCACTGCGACCGCGGACCAGCTCCTCAAAGCCGACCCGGATGCGATCTTCCTGGCCAACGGCCCCGGCGACCCGGCGTCGCTCGACTACATCGTCCAAACGATCAAGCAGCTGGTCGGCAAGCGCCCGGTGTACGGGATCTGCCTCGGCCATCAGCTGTTGTGCCGGGCGGTCGGCCTCGACACCTACAAGCTGCCGTTCGGCCACCACGGCGCGAACCATCCGGTCAAGGACCTGACGACTGGAGTCGTCGAGATCACCAGCCAGAACCACGGGTTCGCGGTCCTCGGCCCAAACGGGTCGAAGACGATCGACGACGACGAGGCGGTGCGTTGGGACACCGACTTCGGCGCCGCCGAGCTCACCCACATCAACCTTTACGACCGCACGGTCGAAGGGCTCGCCCTCAAGGACGTCCAGGGCGCGACGGTCCAGTACCACCCGGAAGCCGGACCCGGACCGAACGACGCGCTCCACCTGTTCGACCGCTTCGTGAACGAGATCAAACGTGCCGCGTAGGGACGACCTCCACAAGATCCTCCTGATCGGTTCGGGCCCGATCGTGATCGGCCAGGCGGCCGAGTTCGACTATTCGGGGACGCAGGCGTGCCGGGTGCTGATGGACGAGGGGTACGAGGTCGTGCTCGTCAACTCCAACCCGGCGACGATCATGACCGACCCCGAGGTCGCGACCACGACCTACATCGAGCCACTGCTCGCCGGCCCCGTCCGCCAGGTGATCGAGCGCGAAAAACCCGATGCGCTGCTCCCGACGCTCGGCGGCCAGACCGCGCTCAACCTGGCCAAGACGCTGCACGAGGACGGCACGCTCGAGCGCCACGGCGTCGAGCTGATCGGTGCCGACTACGACGCGATCGAGCGCGCCGAGGACCGCGAGCTGTTCCGCGAGACGATGCTCAAAGCCGGGCTTCGCGTGCCGCGAAGCGCGATCGCCCACACGATCGAGGACGCGCAGGCCGCGATCGCGCAAGTCGGGCTGCCGTTCATCGTCCGGCCCGCGTTCACGCTCGGCGGCAAGGGCGGCGGCGTCGTCAGGACCGAAGCTGAGCTCGAGCGCGTCGTGGGCCGCGGACTCAAGGCGTCCCCGATCTCTCAGGTGCTGCTCGAGGAGTCGGTGCTCGGGTGGGGCGAGTTCGAGCTCGAGGTGATGCGCGACCGGGGCGACAACGTCGTGATCGTCTGCTCGATCGAGAACCTCGACCCGATGGGCGTCCACACCGGCGACAGCGTGTGCGTCGCGCCCCAGCAGACCCTCACCGACAAGCAGTACCAGAAGCTGCGCGACCAGGCGATCGCCGCGATCCGCGCCGTCGGAGTCGAGACCGGCGGCTCCAACGTCCAGTTTGCGGTCAACCGGGCCACCGACGAGATCGTGGTCATCGAGATGAACCCGCGTGTGTCGCGCTCGAGCGCGCTCGCGAGCAAGGCGACCGGGTTTCCGATCGCGAAGATAGCGGCGCGCCTCGCGGTCGGGTACACGCTCCAGGAGATCCCGAACGACATCACGAAGGCCACGCCCGCGAGCTTTGAGCCGGCGATCGATTACTGCGTCGTGAAGTGGCCGCGGTTCGCGTTCGAGAAGTTCCCGGGGGCGGAGTCCGACCTCACCACCCACATGAAGTCGGTGGGAGAGGCGATGGCGATCGGGCGCACGTTCAAGCAGGCATTCGCTAAGGCGCTCCGCTCGCGCGAGCTCGACGCCAAACCCCGCCACCCCGACGACGAGCACGCGCTCCTCGACGCGCTCGCGCAGCCGGGCGCCGAGCGGTTCGACCACCTGCTCGAGGCGCTCCGCCGCGGCCTCCCCAGCGACGAGATCCACCGGCGCACGAGCATCGACCCGTGGTTCCTGCGCGAGCTCGCCGAGCTAGTGGCCGGGGCGGGCGGGATCAAATCAGCTGAGCGCGGCGTCCGAACGTACAAGTCGGTCGACACGTGTGCGGCAGAGTTCGCCGCGCGCACCCCGTACTACTACTCGGCTTGGGAGCGGCCTCGCCCGCAGGGCCAGGACGACGAGGTCGACCGCGGTGACCGCCCGAGCGTCGTGATCCTGGGCTCGGGGCCGAACCGGATCGGACAGGGGATCGAGTTCGACTACTGCTGCGTCCACGCCGCCGAGACGGTCCGCGGCCAGGGCCGCGACGCGGTCATGGTCAACTGCAACCCCGAGACGGTGTCGACCGATTACGACACCTCCGACCGGCTGTACTTCGAGCCGCTCACGCTCGAGGACGTGCTTGCGGTGTGCAAGATCGAAGATCCCGCCGGTGTGATCGTTCAGTTCGGCGGCCAGACCCCGCTGAAGCTCGCGGCCGGTCTGAAGGAGGCGGGCGTCCCGATCCTGGGCACGTCCGTCGAGGCGATCGACCTGGCCGAGGACCGCTCGCAGTTCGGCGCGCTGCTCGACGACCTCGGCTACAAGGCGCCCCCGTACGCCACCGCGACCGACCCCGAGGACGCCTTGGTCCAGGCCGAGGGCGTCGGGTTCCCGCTGCTCGTCCGTCCGAGCTACGTGCTCGGCGGCCGCGCGATGGAGATCGTCTACAGCGTCGACGGGCTCGCCGATTACCTCACGCGCGTGGCGCGCGAACCGGGCACCGCCATCTACCTGGACCGTTTCCTCGAGGACTCGATCGAGGTCGACGTCGACGCTGTCTCGGACGGGACCGACGTGTGGATCGCGGGCGTCATGCAGCACGTCGAGGAGGCCGGCATCCACTCGGGCGACAGCGCGTGCGTGCTCCCGCCGCACACGCTCGGAAACGAGATGCTCGCCGAGATCCGGTCGCAGACGGAGGGCATCGCGAGGGCGCTGAAAGTGGTCGGGCTGCTCAACGTCCAGTTCGCGATCCGCGAGGACACGCTGTACGTGATCGAGGCCAACCCGCGCGCCTCGCGCACGGTGCCGTTCGTGTCCAAGGCGATCGGGCTGCCGGTGGCCAAGCTCGCCTGCCGGGTGCTGCTCGGCGAGCGCCTGGCCGATCTGGACCTGCCGGCGGACCCGACCAACGGGCACGTGTGCGTCAAGGAGGTGGTGCTGCCGTTCGACCGGTTCGCCGGCGCGGACTCGTTGCTCGGCCCCGAGATGCGCTCGACCGGCGAGGTGATGGGGATCGCCCGCGACTTCCCGACGGCGTTCGCCAAGGCGCAGGCCGCCGCCGGCGCCCAGCTTCCGAACGGCGGGCGGGCGTTCATCACGGTCGCCGACGGCGACAAGCCGGCGGCCACCGGGATCGCGACGATCCTTCACGATCTCGGGTTCGAGATCGTCGCCACCCGAGGCACGGCGCAGGCGATCCGCAAGATGGGCATCCCGGCCGAGACGATCAACAAGATCGGCGAGGGCTCGCCCCACGTGGTCGACTGGATCGAGCGCGGCGAGGTCGACCTGGTGATCAACACCCCGGTCGGGACCGGCGCGCGCGCGGACGGCTGGGAGATCCGCTCGGCCGCGATCGCTCGCGGCATCCCATGTGTCACGACGATGACCGGCGGGATGGCGGCCGCCCGCGCGATCGCCGCCGCGCGGCGCGGCGAGCCCGAGGTGCTCTCGCTCCAGGAGATCCACGCCGGGACCAGCGGGGTCCACTCGAGCGCCGGCGAGGTCTCGTGACCCACCAAACGGCGCCGTTCGGCCGCCGCGCCGCGGTCGTGACCGCGCGCGACGCGTACGGCGCGTACGTCGTGATCAGGTGCCGCGACGCCGACGGCCCAGCTCCCCAATCCGGACAGTTCTACATGCTCAGCGCCGCCGAACGCTGGGGCGGGGGAGACGGCGAGCGGCCGTTCCTCCCGCGCGCGTTCAGCGCCCTGAGAGCCAAGGCCGGCGAGCTCCAGTTCCTGATCGAGGACGTCGGCCCCGGTACAAAGCGCTTGTGCGAGCTCGACGCCGGCGACGGCCTCAACGTCGTCGGCCCACTCGGGAACGGGTTCGCGCCCCCGCGGGACGGCCGTGCCTCGCTGCTCGTCGGGGGCGGCGTCGGGATCGCGCCGCTCGCGATCTGGCAGGACCAGCTCGAGCTTGGCCACGGCCCCCAACCCACGACGCTCCTCGGGTTCCGCGACGAGGCGCACAGCCACGGCGCGGCGCTGCTCACGAACCCGATCGTCGCCACCGACGACGGGAGCGTCGGCCACCACGGCCTCGTCACCGAGCTGCTCGAGGACGAGCTCGACGACCGCGGTGAGGAGGTCGAGGTCTACGCCTGCGGGCCGCCCCCGATGCTCGAGGCCGTCCGCGCGATCTGCATCGACCGCGGTGTCCCGGCCCAGCTCGCGCTCGAGTCCGGCATGGCCTGCGGCTTCGGCGCGTGCTTCGGATGTGTGGTGCCTACGCAACACGGCTACGTCCGGCTGTGCGTCGACGGGCCCGTCCTAGACGCTGCGAAGCTCGGAAGCGCCCTCGTGGCCGGGGCGGGGCATTGACCGTCGAGTTCTGCGGCATCGAGCTCGAGCACCCGATCATCAACGCGTCGGGGACGTTCGACGCGATTGCGGCCCATCGGGCGTTCGGCGACGAGCTGCTCGAGCGGTTTCCGTTCGCGGCGTTCGTGTCGAAGACGGTGACGGTCGCGCCGCGCCAGGGCAACCCGCCGCCGCGCCTGTGGGAGGTCGCCGGCGGGCTGATCAACTCGATCGGCCTCCCCAACAAGGGCCTCACCGGCTACCTCGAGCACGACCTGCCGTTCCTCGCGAACCTGCCCGTGCCGCTGATCGTCAACGTGATGGGGTTCAGCCGGGACGAGGTGGCCGAACTCGTCGAGGCGTTCGCCGAGCACCCCGCGGTGAGCGCGCTCGAGCTGAACGTCTCCTGCCCGAACGTCGAGACCGGGCTGATCATGGGTGCGGACCCGGCCGAGACCGCAAGGCTCATCAGCCGCGTCAGACCTCTGACCGTCAAACCGCTGATCGTCAAGCTCACCCCCAACGCCAGCGATCCCCCGTCGGTGGCGAGGGCGGCGCAGGACGCGGGGGCCGACGCCGTCTCGCTGATCAATACGGTGCGGGGCATGGCGCTTGACCCGAGGACCGGTGCACCCTGGCTCGGAGGGGTCACCGGTGGCATGTCCGGGCCGGCGGTCCGGGCGATCGCGCTCGCGCAGGTGCACTCGGTGGCGCAGGCCGTCGAGATCCCGATCGTCGGGATGGGAGGGGTTCAGAGCGGCCGCGACGCGCTCGATCTGATGCGGGCCGGCGCACATCTCATCGCCGTCGGCACCGAGAGTTTCCGCGACCCGGCGGCGGGTCTCAGGGTCACCTCAGAACTGTCAGAACTTCTCGCAAATGCCGTCGTCTAGGAGCCCGCATCTCGCGGTGCAAAGTTGTGCAACAACAGTGCGATGTTCGCACTGTGAACATTTTGAGTACCGCTCAAAAACCCCCTGCAAACTTAGGGTATTGCCGAAACCATCCTCGACAATGCTCTAGCTCAGCTTGAGGTCGAGTCGAATATGGGCCATTTGTCTTGATCGGCCTGCTCCAAGATGTATAGTCGCCGCCCATGCCGCCGGTCACCGAATCGCTCACCAAGCCCACGGCAGCACCCGAGCGTTCTCTAGTGCAACGCATGGAGGCGCTTCAGCGTGCCAACGATATCCGCACTCGCCGGGCGCAGCTCAAGCGTGATCTGAAGGCGGGCCGCCAGCCGATCGACAAGCTGCTGCTAGAGCCGCCGGACTATCTGGCCACCGCCAAGGTGTTCGACCTTCTGCTGGCGGTACCCAAGTACGGCCGGGTGAAGGTGAACAAGATCCTGGGCCTGTGCAAGATCTCGCCAAGCAAGACCGTGGGCGGTCTGTCCGAGCGCCAGCGGCGAGAGCTGGTCGCGCTCATGCGGCGGCGCTAAGTGTCGCGTCGCCGCTGACGGCCCTCCACTGACGGCCCGCCACCGTTGGGTAGCACTCCGAAGGTCTTCGTGATCACCGGGCCCTCCGGCGTCGGCAAGGGCACGCTGATCCGCGGCCTGCTCGAGCGGGTGCCCGAGCTCGAGCTGTCGGTGTCGGCGACCACGCGCGCCCCGCGTCCTGGCGAGGAGGACGGGGTCGACTATCACTTCCTCACCCCCGAGCGGTTCGAAGCCCGGGTGAACGCTGGCGACTTCGTCGAGCACGCCAATTACTCCGGGAACCGGTACGGGACCCTGCGCTCCGACCTCGAGCGCCGGCTGGCGAGCGGCGCCGGCGTGGTGCTCGAGATCGAGGTCCAGGGCGCCCGCCAGGTTCGCGGCGCGATGCCCGAAGCCGTTGCCGTGTTCATCGCGCCGCCGTCACGGGCCGCGCTGCGGGCCCGGCTCGTCGGCCGGGGCACCGACAGCGCCGAGCAGGTCGACGAGCGCCTTCGCACCGCCGAGCGGGAGCTCGAGGCGCAGCCCGAGTTCGCGCACGTGGTCGTCAACGACCGGCTCGAACAGGCGACCGACGAGCTGGTCGAGATCGTGCGCGCGGCGATGGACCCGTAGGCGCGGCCGCCGCGTAAGAGCAGGGGAATATGCGGCCGGGGAGGAGTCCCCCCGCTAACCTGTTGCGAACACACTCCTGGGAAGGACGGAATAGCTTTGATCTCACCCCGTATCGACAAGCTCCTCGAGCATGTCGACTCTGACTACGCCAGCGTGATCGTCGCTGCCAAGCGCGCGCGCCAGATCAACTCCTACTACCACAACCTGGGTGAGGGCACGTTCGACGAGTTCCCGCCGCCGATGGTTGAGACGCGGTCGAAGAACTACCTCACGATCGCGCTCGAAGAAGTCGCTCAGGGCAAGCTCAAGTACCACTACCGGTAGGCGTTCGCCGTGGCGCGATTGCTCCTCGGCGTGAGCGGCGGCATCGCGGCCTACAAAGCGCTGGAGGCAGCGCGGCTCGCGGTCAAGCGTGGCCACGCCGTGCGGGTGATCCAGACGCCGACGAGCGAGCGGTTCGTCGGCCGCGCCTCGTTTGAGGGGATCACCGGCGCGCCGGTGCTGACCAGCGAGTTCGAGCCGGACCCCGCGCGCGGGTCCTATCCCGGGCGAGTCGCTCCCCGAGCGCGCGCCGATCAGCCACCTCGCGCTGGTCGAGCGCGCCGACCTGTATCTGATCGCGCCGGCGACCGCGAACACGCTCGCCAAGCTCGCCCATGGCCACGCCGACAATCTTGTGAGCACGGCGGCGCTCGCCGCCGCCTGCCCGGTCGCGGTCGCCCCGGCGATGAACAACCGGATGTATCTGAACGCGACCACCCAGGCGAACCTCGACCTGCTCCGCGCCCGGGGCGTCACCGTCATCGGACCCGGCGACGGCGCGCTCGCCTCGCACGGCGAGCAGGGGATCGGGCGGCTGGCCGAGCCGGCCGAGTTGCTCGAGGCGTGCGAGGCGCTGCTGACGCGCCCGTCGCTGCACGGGCTCCGCGTGCTGGTGACGGCGGGGGGGACGCGGGAGCCGATCGACAGCGTCCGCTACGTCGGCAACCGGTCCTCGGGCCGGATGGGGTTCGCGCTCGCGCGCGAGGCGGCCCGTCGCGGCGCGGAGGTGACCGTGATCGCCGCCAACGTCGGGCTCGAGCCCCCGCCCGGGGCTCGCGTCGTCCCCGTCCACACAGCGGCCGAGCTGGCCGAAGCGTCCCGGAACGAACTCGCCGCCTGCGATGTATTGCTGATGGCCGCTGCCGTCGCGGACTTCCGCCCCGCCGGCCCGGTCGACCGGAAGCTGCACAAGGAGGACGGCGTTCCCACGATCGAGCTCGAGCGCACCGAGGACGTGCTGAGCGCGCTGGCCGACCTGCGGCGCGCGGACCAGACGCTCGTCGGGTTCGCCGCCGAGCACGGCGAGGGCGCCGTCGACCGGGGGCGGGGCAAGCTCGAGCGCAAGCGGCTCGACGCGATCGTGATCAACGACATCGCCGGCGCCGGCATCGGATTCGAGTCCGAGGACAACGAGGTCACGATCCTGACCGCCGGGGGCGAGCAGCACGTCCCGCGGGCCAGGAAGGAACGGATCGCCGAAGCGGTCCTTGACGAAGTGGAGCGACTACGCACGACCAGGGGTGGAGTGGATGGAGCCCGAGCAGGCGCCGGTAGCCCAGCACGAGTGTGAGGCCCACGCCGCGCTGACGCGGCGGCTCGCGGGCAACATCGCCAACGCGGTGCAGGTTCGCACCGAGACGCTGACCCAACTGATGGTGGCACTGCTCGCCGAGGGCCACGTGCTGATCGAGGACTACCCGGGCGTCGGCAAGACCGCGCTCGCGCGGGCGCTGGCTCGCTCGATCGATTGCCAGTTCGCGCGCGTGCAGTGCACCTCGGACCTGCTCCCCGCGGACGTGGTCGGGACGAACGTCTACGACCAGCGCGAGTCGCGGTTCGAGTTCCGCCCCGGACCGGTGTTCGCGAACGTCGTGCTCGTCGACGAGATCAACCGCGCGTCGCCCAAGACCCAATCCGGCCTGCTCGAGTGCATGCAGGAGCGGCGCGTGACCGTCGACGTCCACACCCACGAGTTGGCGCGGCCGTTCCTCGTGCTCGCGACGCAGAACCCGATCGAGTACGAGGGCACCTACCCGTTGCCCGAGGCCCAGGTCGACCGGTTCATGATCAGGCTGTCGCTCGGATACCCGTCGCGCGGCGCCGAGGCGGGGATGCTCGCCGACCACGAGGCCGGCGACCGCGTCCTGACGCTCGCGCCGGTGGCGACCGCGGCCGAGGTGCTCGCCGCCCAGGACGCCGCCAAGCGCGTGCGCGCGTCCGAGCCGCTGCGCGAGTACATCGTGCGCCTGCTGTGGCGCACGCGCGAGGACCCCCGCGTCGACCTCGGCGCGAGCCCGCGCGCCGGCCTGCTGCTCCTGCGTGCCGCCAAGGCGTTCGCGATGATGCAGGGCCGCGACCATGCACTACCCGACGACGTCCAGGCGCTGGCCCAAACGGTCCTGTCGCACCGGCTCGTGCTCGCGCCCGAGTCCGCGCGGAGGGCGGCGGCGGACGTTGTGAGCGATGCCCTCTCCTCGGTGAGAGCGTTGTGAGGGCACCCCGCGCGTCCGCCCAGACCCCGCCCGAGGAGGAGCGTCTGCGGTGAGACGGGCGGCGGCGGTGGTGGTCGCCGGGCTGGCGCTGATCCTGGTGGCGCTGCTGTTCGACGCCTCGCCCCTGTTCGTTCCCGGGATCGCGATCACGCTGCTCGGGGTCGTCGCGCCGGTGTGGGTCTCGCTGGCCGCGCGGGGCGCGACGATCGAGCGGAAGCTCGAGTCCGAGCGGGTGATCGAGGAGGAGCCGATCGAGGCCACGATCGAGGTCACGCGCGGGCACTGGGGACTGCCGGGGGCGGCGGTGCTGGACCCGCTGGCGGGCGAGCCGGTGTCGATCCGCGGACCGATGTCACTGCTCTCGGGAGGCACGATCGCGAGCGTTCGGATCGTCGCCTCGTTCCCGCGACGCGGGCTTCGGCGGGTCGAGCCGCCGACGCTGATCGTCTCGGACGCGCTCGAGCTCGCACGCGCGGTGCAACTGAGCCCGTCGCCGCCGCAGGAGCTGCTCGTGCTGCCGCGCACCGAACGGGTCAAGTGGGTGCCGGGCGCAGGGGAGAAGTGGCGGCGGGCGACCGGCGCGGCGCCGATCGAGCCGTTCGGCGCCACCGAGGTGGACGGCCTTCGCCCCTACCGTCAGGGCACGCCGGCGTCGAGGATCCATTGGCCGGCGCTCGCCCGCGGAGCCGGACTGCTCGAGCGGCGCTTGCGCGCCGACACCGAGACCCGCCCGCTGGTCGTCGTCGACGCCCGCTGTGACGGTCCGCCCGAGCATCTCGACGCCGCGGTCAGGGCGGCTGCCTCGCTCGCGCTCGAGCTCGGGAAACGCACCGGCTGCGGCTTGCTCCTTCCCGGCGAGTTCCGCCCGCTCGAGATCGAGCCGGACCTGGCCGCATGGCCGGTAGCGCACGCCCGGCTGGCGATGATCGAAGGCGGGCCCGGGACTCGGGCTCCGGGGCTCGCGCCCGGCGCCCGCTCGGCACAGGTCCTGTACGTCGTGGCGACGTCGCACGCCCGGCTGCCCGCCGGATTGGCGAGCGCCGGCGTCCGGGCCGCGATCCTGGTGCTCCCGAAGGCGCTGGCGACGCAGCCGGGTCGCGAGGCGAGCTTCGAGGTGTCCGGCTGCCTCGGGTTCGTCGTCGGCGCCGGCCGGCGGGTGCGGGAGCGCGCGGCGTGACCACCAACACGCAGGTCGCGGTACTGGCACCGCTCCGGCGGGACGCGGGGCGCCGCCCCCGTGGGGTCGCCCACGCCAACGATCACCCGGTCATCAGGCTGGTCGCGTTCGCCGCCCTCGGCCTCTACGGCGCCGTGCGCTGGGGGACGCTGATGCAACCGGCGCCAACCTGGCGGCTGCTCGGGCTCGTCGGCGTGGCGGTGGCGCTGGCGGGTCTGGCGCCCGTGCTGCTCGAGCGCGAGCGCTCGGTCGCCGCGTCACGCGGGACGGGCGAGCCGCTGACGATCATCGGCGCGTGGCTGGCGTTCATCGCGATCTTGGCCGTGTTCCCGATCAGCGGCGTCCCACTCGAGTGGACGATCCACCTGCGCGTCGCGGTCACCGCCAACGGGATCGGCGAGGGGCTCTCGACGTTGCCCGGAATCCTCGTCCCCTACAACGGGATCAACGAGTGGGCCCGGATCGTGATCGTGCTCGGCGCGGCGGTGCTGCTGCTCGACGCGGCGATGCTGCTCGCGTTTGCGCCGCCCGCGCTCGGCGACATCCGCCGGGCCGGCGCCGCGCTGCCGCTGATCGCGCTCGTCGTGGTGCCGGCGACGCTCGTCCACCCCAAGGTCCCGTACCTCCAGGGAGTCCTGCTGTTCGCGCTGCTGGCGTTCTTCATGTGGGGGGAGCGGGTAGCGGCCGACCGCCGGTTCGGGGTGGTGGTCGCCTGCGCGGTCACCGCAGCGATCGGCATGGCCGTCGCCCCCGCGATCGACCAGCACTCGCCCTGGATCGACTACGAGGCGCTCACGCGCGGGTTCACGCCCGCGCACGTGGACCGGTTCGACTGGACCCAGCGCTACGGGCCGCTGACCTGGCCGCGAACCGGCACCACCGTGCTCGAAGTGAAGGCGTCTCCAAACGCCTTCACGCAGGAGTACTGGAAGACCGAGAACCTCGACAACTTCGACGGGGTCGGCTGGGCCGCGGGCGGGGTCAGCACGGGCGGCGGGCTCGAGGACGTGAGCGCGGCGACGATCAAGCACTACACCCAGACCCTCACGGTCACGATCCGCCAGATGAATACGAGCGACGTGGTCGCCGCCGGCTACACGGCGCTGCCGCCGACCCATCTCCCGAGCACGGCGCTCCCGGGAGACAGCGTGGGGACGTGGGCGACCGCCACCCCGCTCACCCCCGGAGACACCTACAAGGTGTCGGTGTACAACCCTCATCCGAGCCCCGCGCAGCTCGCCAGGGCCGGCAAGAACTACCCGACCGATATCGCGCAGTCGGACCTGGCCTTGACGATGCCCCAGGCGAACACCGCCCCCCCGCAGAGCGTGCTGTTCGGAACGTTCGGAACCCACCAGGTGCCGCAGGACCAGACCAACCCGACGACCGGCAACGCCATCGCGTCGATTCGCAGCTCGCCGTACTGGCAGGCATACACGACCGCGCAGACGCTCGCGCGCAACTCCCGCACGCCGTACGCGTTCGTGGAGCGGGTCCTGAAGTACCTGTCGCCGGCGAACGGCTTCAGCTACGACGAGTACCCGCCGCTGACCGCCTATCCGCTGGCCACGTTCCTGTTCCTGAACAAGCTCGGGTACTGCCAGCAGTTCGCGGGCTCGATGGCGCTGCTGCTGCGGATGGGCGGCGTCCCGGCGCGGGTCGCGACCGGGTTCACGACCGGGTTGTACGACCAGAACACGAAGAGCTGGTTCGTGACCGACGTCGACGCGCACGCGTGGGTCGAGGTGTGGTTCCCACGCTACGGCTGGGTCACGTTCGACCCCACGCCGCCCGCGGCGCCGGCGCGCGGCGGCCATGCTCCGATCTCGTCGCTCGGGTCGCTCAACAGCTCCGCGGCGCTCCTGCGCCAGGCCCACCACATCGACACGCTGGGCGGCGCCACCGGCGGCGGCACCGTCACCCATCGCGGCGGCTCGTTCAGCACCCTGCTGCTGGTGGCGTTGGGCGTGATCGTGGCGCTGATCGCGCTCGGGTTCGGCGCATGGCGCCGAATCGCGCCGCTCGGGCCGGACGGGATGCTGGCCGAGCTCGAGCGAGCGCTGGCCCGCAGCGGACGCCCGCTGTCTGACGGCGTTACGCTGGCGGCCGTCGAGCGGCGGTTCCGCGCCTCGCCCGACGCGGCGACGTATGTGCGCCTGCTCAGGCTCTCGCGCTTCGCCGGTGGCGCCGAGCTGCCCACGCTGGGGCAGCGGCGCGCCCTGCGCGGGCAGCTGCGCGCGGGGCTCGGTTTCGCCGGAGCGCTGCGCGCTCTGTGGGCGCTGCCGCCGCGTCCGCAGCGGCGCCGAGGGCGTTCCGCCCGCCGCGCGCCGTTCTAAAGGGTCCGCGACTGAGTAATTGGCGGGATCCGACGAGTGGCTGGGCGTGATCTGGCGCCGCTCGCTCGCCCGATGGTACTGGTGGTACATGAGGGGCGAGCGGGTGGCGCCAGGCGCGTCCAGACGCCGTCGGAACCGTCAATTCCGAAGTCGCGGGCCTAAAATCGGGCGACATGGAAGACGTCTACGAGCTGTACATACGCGGTATGGAGCTGCTCGAATCGGGGCACAACCACCAGGCCACGATCCCGCTCGCCCGCGCGCGCGACCTCGCCCCCGATAAGACCTCGATCCGCGAGGCGCTCGGCCGGGCGCTGTTCGGCGCCCAGCGCTACGAGGAGGCGGTCGACGAGTTCCAGGCCGTGATCGATCGCGCGCCGACCAACGACTACGCGCTGTTCTGTCTCGGCCGCTCGCTCCAGATGCTCGGCCGCCACGCCGAGGCGCGTCAACCGCTGGCCCAGGCGGCGGGCATGCAGCCCGGTCGCCACGACTACCGCATCTACCGCGACCGCGCCCGCGCCCGCGCCGGCGACGACTCCGCGGACGACGACTCCCCGGACGAATAAGGGGCCTCGCTGCGCTCGGCGTCCTCCGGATGGAATTGCGGCAGGCCCGTTAGGCGAGGCAAGGATGCCGAGCGGGCCGTTGCCGCAATGTCGTTCCGCGCGGCGTCCATGCCGCGGGGCGGTCGCTTGGGTCCGCGGGGGTCGTGGGGCTTGTTGGGCTTTTGAACGGCGGGCATCTGGAGGGGGGTGTGGTGTTCCCGGCGGGGGCGCCGCGGGTTCCGGAGCATGCATAACACGGCAATCGAGGGCGATTTGCGTCGGCCGTGCCGTGTGAGGCATGTGGGGCATGCGCTAGTACGCCACGGCCTCGCCGGACGGCTCAGTTGTCGTGTGATGCATGTCGCGGCGTCGCGGGACCCGGCCCCGGGACCACCGCACCCCCTCAGGTGCCCGCCGTTTAAGACGCCGGCCGTCCAAGCCCGGCCGAACGGGTTCGCGACCACCCCGCCGGGCACGGACGCCCGGCGGAACGGCCCCATGGATGCCGAGCGCAGCGAGGCCCAAGCTAAGGGTTTTGACACCCTGCGCACACCGCGCGATGCACGGGCCCGGCGGGCTGTCCAGCCCGGCTTAGCGGTGCTATCTTCAGATGTGAAGTTGAGCGCCGGGCACCTGTTCGGCGGCAGTACCCGAAGTGGGCGCTGGCCCGCTTTTTTTATGTGTGACGGAGGAGATCCCGCAGTGCGGCCCAATGACAACCAGCTTCAGACCGAGATCGAGCGCCGGCTCGCCGCGAGCGAACCGGACGTCGAGCTGCTGCTTGCCGAGGTCGTCGCACCCGCCACGCTGCGTCTGTTCATCGATCATCCCGAGGGCGTGTCGCTCGACCTGTGCGAGCGCGTGTCCGCGCACCTGACCGACTACCGCGACCGCTACTCGCTCGAGGTGTCCTCCCCGGGACAGGACCGCCCGCTGACCAAGCCGCAGCACTACACCCGCTTCCTCGGCCGGCAGCGCGCGCGTGCGCTTGCGAGAGGCCCGCGACGGCCACAAGAGCTTGACCGGGGAACTGGTCGGCGCATCGGACAGCGATGTGACGATCGCGGCACCAGAGGGTGTGGTCACGATTCCGTACGACCTCATCGCCCGCTCCAACCTCGTACCTGGAGACTGAAGCCATGTCGAGAGAGATCGTCGAGGCCGTTCGCGGCCTCGCCGCTGAGAAGAACATCTCGTCCGAGAAGCTGATGGAGGCGCTGGAAGACGCGCTCCTGTCGGCGTACAAGAAGACGCCCGAGGCGGCGCGCTACGCCAAGGTCGAAATGGACCGCGACAGCGGCGACTTCAAGGTCTGGGAGCTCAAGATCCCGCCGGAGCTCGAGGAGCAGTTGCTGATCGACGCGACGCCCGAGCAGCAGCCGACGGTCGACCCCGAGACAGGCGAGATGCGTGAGCCGCCCGAGCCCGAGATCGACCTCGAGAAGCTCAAGGAGTATGAGGACCAGATCGAGACCGAGGACGTCACCCCGCACGACTTCGGCCGGATCGCGGCGCAGACCGCCAAGCAGGTGATCCTCCAACGGATCCGCGAGGCCGAGCGCGACATGATGTTCGAGGAGTACCGCGACCGCGTCGGCGAGCTGATCACGGGCATCGTCCAGCAGTCCGACTCGCGCTACACGCTGGTCCAGCTCCGCGAGCGGGTCGAGGCGCTGCTGCCCAAGTCAGAGCAGGTCGAGGGCGAGCGGTACGACCACTCCCAGCGGATCAAGGCCGTCATCAAGGACGTGTCGAACTCGACCAAAGGTCCGAGCATCATCGTCTCCCGCCGCGACCCCGAGCTGATCAAGCAGCTGTTCGAGCTCGAGGTGCCGGAGATCGCCGACGGTCTCGTCGAGATCACGAACGTCGCGCGCGAGCCCGGCTACCGCTCGAAGATCGCGGTGGTCTCGCACGTCGACGGCGTCGATCCTGTCGGCGCGTGCGTCGGACCGCGCGGGTCCCGCGTGCGGATGGTCGTGTCCGAGCTGCGCGGCGAGAAGATCGACATCATCCCTTACAACGACGAGCCCGCCCGGTTCGTGGCCAAGGCGCTGTCGCCCGCGCGCGTGCGCGAGGTACTGGTCGACGACGCCGGCAAGCAGGCGACCGTGATCGTCCCCGACGATCAGCTGTCGCTGGCGATCGGGCGCGAGGGCCAGAACGCCCGGCTCGCCGCCCGCCTGACCGGGTGGCGGATCGACATCCGCTCGGAGACCGAGTTCGCCGCCGAGGAGGCCGCGCACGGCTACGAGCAGGAGGAGGCACAGGGCCGCTGCGCCGCAATCCTGTCCAACGGCCGCCGGTGCCCGAACGCGGCGCTGCCCGGCTCGCACTACTGCGGGATCGAGGCCCATCAGGCGCTCGAGGGCAAGGACACAAATCAGGTCCAGGCGGCCGCAAACGGTGGTGAATAGGCGCCTAAACTGGTTGTAGATGAATAAACGTGTGCATCAGATCGCCAAGGAGCGCGGGCTTGCCCCGAAAGAGGTGCTCGAGCGGCTCAGGGCCGCCGGCCTCGAGGTGAAGGCTGCATCCTCATCCGTCGACGAGGATCAGGCCAAGCGGATCCTCGGCGATGGCGACGGTGCCGGCCAGAAGCCTGCGCCCGCCGCGGCCAAGCCGGCGCCGCGCGACGGCGACGGCGCCGCGCCAGCGCGGGGTCGGGTGACGCGCCCGCACGCGCCCGCGGCAATGCGCCCCGCGCCCGCAGCGACGCCCCCCGTGGCCAGAGCGAACGCGGCGACGCCGCCCGCGGCCGCAGCGAGCGCAGCGACGCCCCTCGCGGCCAGAGCGAACGCGGCGATGCGCCGCGCGGCCGGAGCGAGCGCAGTGACGCGCCCCGCGGTCGCGCCGACGGACCCCCTCGCGCCGACGCCGGCCGGGCGCCCACCAACGGTGGCGACGCGCCCGCCCGCAGCCCGGAGAACGGACCGTCCGGCGGCGAGAACGGACCGTCCGGCGGCGAGGCCCAGCACAAGCGCCCCACCCGCGATTCGCTCCAAGGCGAGCGCGCGCCCGGCAACGCCGGCGGTCGGCGGCGCGTGGTGATCGACTCGCAAGCCTCGCGCCGCAACACCGGCGGCCCTCCCGCGCAGACCAATCAGCCGCCGCGCCGCCAGCGTCGCGGTCGCCGTCGCCGCGGCGTGTACGACGAAGAGGCTGAGTCGCGTCCCTCCACCTCGCAGACGGCGCTCGCGGAGACCGACGCGATCCGGATCAACTCGGGGTCGACGGTCAAGGACGTGGCCGAGTATCTCGACGTTCCGGTCCCCGAGGTCATGAAGCAACTGATGGCGCTCGGCGAGATGAAGACTCTGACCACGACCCTCTCCGACGAGGCGATCCAGGTCCTCGCCGCCGAGCTCGGCAAGACCGTCGAAGTCGTCCATTCCGAGGACGAGACCGTCGCCGAGCCCGTGTTCGACGATCCCGAGGAGGAGCTCGTCGAGCGGCCTCCGGTGGTCACGATCATGGGTCATGTCGACCACGGCAAGACCTCGCTGCTCGACGCGATCCGCCAGACCCAGGTCGCGGCCGGCGAGGCCGGCGGCATCACCCAGCACATCGGCGCCTACCAGGTCCAGCAGGACGGTAAGGAGATCACCTTCCTCGACACGCCCGGTCACGAGGCATTCACCGCCATGCGCGCCCGGGGCGCGAAGGTGACCGACATCGCCGTGATCGTGGTCGCCGCCGACGACGGCGTGAAGCCACAGACCCAGGAGGCGGTCGACCACGCCAAGGAGGCGGGCGTGCCGATGCTCGTCGCGGTCAACAAGATCGACAAGGAGGGCGCACAGCCAGACCGCGTCCGCGCCGAGATGGCCCAGCTCGGCCTGCAGCCCGTCGAGTGGGGTGGCGAGACCGAGTTCGTCAACGTGTCGGCCAAGACCAGGGAAGGCCTCGAGGACCTGCTCGACACGATCCTGCTGATGGCTGAGGTCGAAGAGCTCCGCTCGAACCCGGAGGCGCCGGCGTCGGGCACCGTGATCGAGTCCAAGCTCGATCCGGGACGCGGCCCGGTGGTGACGATCCTGATCGGGCGCGGCACGCTCGAGGTCGGCGACGCGCTCGTCGCCGGCGCGCACTGGGGACGGGTGCGCGCGATGCACGACTTCCTGGGCCAGCGCGTGGGCGCGGCCCTGCCGGGCGAGCCCGTCGAGGTGCTCGGCTTCGACGGCGTCCCCGAGGCGGGCGAGCACATCCGCGCGGTGGAGAACGAGCGGCGCGCCCGGCACCTTGCCGGCGAGCGCGCGACCCGTCTGAAGGCCGAAGCGCTGGCCCGCCGCTCGGGCAAGAAGGTCTCGCTCGAGGACATCTTCAAGAGCGGCATCCAGGAGCTGAACCTGGTGATGAAGTCCGACGTGGCCGGCTCGCTCGAGGCGATCGAGGACGAGATCGCGAAGTTGCCGCAGGACGAGGTCTCGGTCAACGTGATCCGTGGCGCGGTCGGCGCGGTGTCCGAGTCCGACGTGATGCTCGCGTCCGCCTCGGACGCGGTCATCCTCGCGTTCAACGTCAGGCCGGTTGGGGACGCTCGTGCCGTCGCGGAGCGCGAGGGCGTCGAGATCCGTCACTACTCGGTGATCTACCGCGCGATCGAGGAACTGCGCGACGCGATGCAGGGCATGCTCGCCCCCGAGGAGGTCGAGGAGACGCTCGGGTCGGTCGAGGTGCGCCAGATCTTCAGGGCCTCGCGCGTGGGGACGATCGCTGGTTGCCACGTGACCGAGGGCACGATCACGCGCGGGTCGAAGGTCCGCCTGGTCCGGGACGGGACGGTCGTCTACGACGGACAGATCCAAAGCCTGCGCCGCTTCAACGAGGACGCCCGCGAGGTCGCCGCCGGCTACGACTGCGGAATCGTGCTGAGAGACTTCGCCGACGTCAAGGAAGGCGATGTACTCGAGACGTACACGACCCGCCAGGTCGAACGCGAGCTCGTCTAAAGCGGCTAACGTGGCCGGCGATGTCGGACAGCGGCTACGTCGCGGTGCTCGTGATCGATCTGCACTTCCCGGACGCCGGCAGCCTCAAGAGCAAGCGCAAGGAGCTGTCCTCGATCAAGGCCCAGCTCCACGGCCGGCTGGGAGCCGCGGTCGCGGAGGTGGCCCATCAGGATCTGTGGCAGCGCGCCCGGTTGACCGCGGCGTTGACCGGCGGCTCGCTCGCGGTGCTGACCACGGCGGCCGACAACGTCGAACGATGGCTCGAGGCTCGCTGGCCCGAGAACGTTCGGGTTCAGACCATCCTCACCTCCGTGGAGGACCTATACGCGTGAGCGCTAACAACCTGGTTACTCGACCGGTGGGGAGCGGGTAGGATGGCGGACGGCCGGATGCGGCGCGTCGACGAGGCCGTTAGAGAGGTTCTCAGCGACGCGATCGCCAAAGATCTCCAGGATCCACGTGTTGGATTCGTGACCGTTACTGCCGTCAAGACCAGCCCCGATTTTCGCCATGCGCGCGTCTACGTGAGCGTCCTCGGAGACGAGCAGGCACGGTCGGACACGCTCGAGGGCCTGGCCTCGGCGCACGGCTTCCTCCAGGGCCGCGTCGCCGCTGAGCTGTCGCTCAGGCACACGCCCGCGATCACGTTCGAGTACGACGAGTCGATCGATCGCGGGATGCGGATCTCGCAGTTGATCGACCAGGGACCGGACGCGGATGGGTGACAACGGTACGGGGGCAAACCGCGATCAAGTGCTGGCGGAGCTTCGCTCCGCCGAGAAGCTGATCGTCGTTAGCCACGAGAATCCCGACGGCGACGCGCTGGGGTCGCTGATCGCGATGCAGGAGATCCTCGCCGCCCAGGGTCGCGACAGCGCGATGTTCATCGACGCGAGCGAGTTCCCGCTGCCGCAGGAGTACCGGTGGTTCAAGCTGTCGGGCCTCGTCAGCTCGCCGCCCGACGACCTCGAAGAGCGGACGATCGTGTTCCTCGACTGCGGGAACCTCGAGCGGAACCCCGCCGAGGCGTTCCGGCGGGCGGGCGGGGACAAACTGAACATCGTCAACATCGACCACCACCACGACAACACCATGTTCGGGACCGTCAACTACGTCCTACCCGAGGCGTCGTGCACGGCCGAGATCGTGTGGGATCTGATGCACGGCCTCGGGGTCGAGCCGACCGTCAACATCGCCGAGGCGCTGTACGTCGGTCTGATCACCGACACCGGTCGGTTCATGTACGAGAACACCGGCCCGCGCGCGCACGAGATGGCCGCCGACCTGATCAAGCACGGCGTCGACGTGCACGAGATCTACCGCCGTGTGTACGAGGGCGTCCCGTACGGCAAGCTGGCGCTGCTGGCCCGCGGGCTCGCCAAGGTTCACCGTTTCGACGGCGGCCGGCTGACCGTGACCGAACTTGACGCCGACGACTTCGCGGCCTCGGACGCCGAGGAGAGCTACTCAGAAGGCGTGATCGATCACCTGCGCTCGGTCGAGGGCACCGCGGTCGCGGCGCTCATCCGCGAGCGGACCAGCAGCAACGGCGGCCCCGCGCGGAAGGTGTCGCTGCGCGCGAGCGACGCACGCGTCGACGTGTCGGCGATCGCCCGCGCCCAAGGTGGCGGCGGCCATCGCCAGGCCGCCGGCTTCTCGACCTCGCTGGAGTGGGACGAGCTGGTCGCGTTCCTGCGCCAAGAAGTCGCCCAGCAGCTCTCCGACCACAGGTGAGCCCCGACCCGGTTTCGGACGGCGTCGTCCTGTACGACAAGCCCGCCGGCATCACCTCTCATGATGTGGTCGCGCGGATGCGACGCGCGCTCGACCGCTCTCGGCGGGTCAAGGTCGGCCACGCGGGGACGCTCGATCCGTTCGCTACGGGCCTGCTGCTGATCCTGGTCGGTCGCGCCACTCGCGTGCAGCGGTTCCTCATGGCGCTGACCAAGCGCTATGAGGCGACGGCGCGGTTTGGCGCGGTGTCGACTACCGGCGACCCGGAAGGAGAGATCGACTACACCGGGATCGTCCCCGACGGCGATCTCGACCTTCCGACGGGTGCAGTCCGCCAGCGCCCGCCGGCCTTCTCGGCGGTCAAGGTCGGCGGCCGGCGCGCGTACGCGCTCGCGCGCGCGGGAAAACCGGTCGAGCTCGACGAGCGCGAGGTCGAGGTGTACAGGTTCGACGAGGTGTGGCGTTCCGGTGCTCGCCGCGGGTTTGTGATCGAGTGCTCGTCGGGGACGTACGTGCGGAGCCTGATCGCGGACCTCGGCGACGCCTACTGCGAGGAGCTGCGCCGGACCGCGATCGGTCAGTTTGACGTCGCCGACGCAGATCCCGAGCGGATCATCGGCCTGTCGGACGCGCTCGCGTTCATCCCCGAGGTGCGCCTCGACGCCGATGAGGCTCGGCGCGCTGCGCACGGGGTGGCTGTCGCGGGGGACGCCGGCGGCGCCGAGGCGGTCCGGCTCACCGACGAGGACGGGCTGATCGCGCTCGCCGCGCCACGCGGCGACGGACTGCTCGGGCCCATCGTCGGCCTCCGAGGCTGACCCCAGATCACTAGCCTTCGCCGCCGATGAAAGTGACGATGCTCTCCGAGGTCCGGGAGCGGCCGCGGCGAGTGGCGGTCGGTGAGTTCGACGGCGTCCACCTGGGCCATCGCGAGGTGATCCGGGGCAGCGACACGGTGCTCACGTTCGAGCCGCATCCGCTGCGCGTGGTCCGGCCCGAGGCGGCGCCGAAGCTGCTGACGAGCCTCGAGGCCAAGGCCGAGCTGATCGGGTCGCTCGGGGTCGACGAGCTCGTCGTGATCCCGTTCGACGACGGGTTCGCGCACCAGACGGCGGCGGAGTTCATCGACCACGTCCTCGTCGACAAGCTGCAGGCGACGCGCGTGTCGGTGGGGGAGAACTTCCGGTTCGGGCACCGCGCGGCTGGCGATCCGGAGATGCTGGCCGCGGACGGGCGGTTCGAGACGCGGGTCGTGCCGCTGGTCGAGGTCGACGGCGAGATCGTCTCTTCAAGCCACATCCGCGGACTGGTCCTGGCCGGCGAGGTCGAGATCGCCACCCGGTTCCTCGGCGCGCCGTTCCAGCTCCGCGGCGTGGTTGTCAAGGGCGATCAGCGAGGACGCACGCTCGGCTTTCCCACCGCCAACATCGTTCCCGACGAGGCGCTGGTGTGCCCGGGCCACGGAATCTATGCCGCCCGCGCCGCCGAGGCGTGCGCCGCGGTCAGCATCGGCGTGCGACCGACGTTCGGCACCGGCCGGGCGCTGCTGGTGGAGGCGTTTCTGCTCGACTTCGACGGCGATCTGTACGCGCAGACGCTCCGGATCGACTTCCTCGCGCGGCTGCGCGGCGAACGCCGGTTCGACTCGCCGGAGGCGCTGGTCGAGCAGATGAACCGAGACGTGGCATGCACGCGCGAGCTCTGTGACGGAAACGCGCGCTAAGGGCACGCGGAACTACCGGCCTGCTAGCCTCATCGAGCCGATGGCCATTACTCAAGAACGCAAGCAGGAGCTCACCGCCAAGTTCGGCGACGGCCCTGCCGATACCGGCAAGGCCGAGGTCCAGATCGCGCTCATGACCGAGCGGATCAACGACCTCAACGATCACCTGCGCGAGCATCGCAAGGATCATCATTCGCGCCGCGGGCTGTTGATGCTCGTGGGCCGGCGGCGCCGGCTGCTCAACTACCTCCGCCGCGAGGATCTCGAGCGCTACCGCACGATCCTGCGCGAGCTCGGCCTGCGCCGGTGAGCGAGCCCTCCTCCGACGGACCGATCCCGGCCGGGTCGCCGGCCCCAGAGTTCACACTGATGCGGGAGGACGGCAGCGAGTTCACGCGCGCTGACCTCGAGGGCGGCACGACCGTGCTCGTGTTCTATCCGTTCGCGTTCAGCCCCGTGTGCACCGATCAGATCGGGCTGTACGAGGAGGTGCTCAGCGACTACCTGGCCAAGCGCGGCGCCACCATGTATGGCGTCTCCTGTGACGCGCGGTGGTCGCAGACGGCGTTCCGGGAGAAGCTCGGCGTGAGCATCCCGCAGCTGTCGGATTTCGAGCCCAAGGGCGCGGCCTGCCGCGCATTCGGCGTGTATCACCCCGGCGGCTTTCCGCAGCGCGCGCTCGTGATCGTCGGACCGGACGCCGTGGTGGGGTGGAGCTACCAGGCGCCATCGCCGGGCGACCTGCCCGGAGCCAACCTGATCTTCGACGGCCTCGACGCGACGGCCGCCGGAGCCGCGAAGGCCTGACCGCCCGACCGGTACAGCGTTGAGCGGCCTGAGCTCGGCTCCGCTTCCCGGACTGCGCGAACGGGACCACGTGAGGGGGCCCGAGCACGCCCCCCTCGTGATCGTGTACGCCGATTTCGAGTGCCCGTACTGTGCCGCCGCCGAGGTCAAGCTGAGACGCGGCCGCCTGCTGATCGCGTTCCGGCACTTCCCGGTTCGCTCGAGTCATCCACGTGCGTGGCCGGCGGCGTGCGCCGCCGAGGCGGCCGCGCTCCAGGGCCGCTTCTGGGAGATGCACGATCTGCTGTTCGCCGACCAGGGACGGCTCGAGGATCCCCACCTGTGGGCGCGCGCACGGTCGCTGGGGCTCGACCTCGAGCGCTTCGACGCCGACCGGCGGAGCCCGCCGGTCGCGGCGCGCATCCGCGACGACTTCGAGTCAGGCGTGAGGGGCGGTGTCGTGACGACGCCGACGCTCGTCGCGAACGGCGCCCTGTATACCGGCGAGGTCGACGTCCGCTCGCTCGAGGAGCTCAGTGCCGGTCCGCGGTGAATGCCTCGCGTTCGCGACCACGAGCGTGCCGAGGGCCTTGGTGGCGGATTCGGTGCTGGCCGCGAACGCCGGCAACCGCAGCGCGAAGATCGATCCGTGTCCGGTGTTACGAACCGTGCAGCCGCCACCGTGGGC
Organism: uncultured Solirubrobacterales bacterium; assembly: GCA_963755525.1. Classification (GTDB taxonomy): domain Bacteria; phylum Actinomycetota; class Thermoleophilia; order Solirubrobacterales; family Solirubrobacteraceae; genus Palsa-465. The sequence continues at coordinate 427,991 of CAVWKC010000031.1, forward strand.
CTTGGCGATCGCGTCGACGATCGCCAGCCCGAGCCCGACGCCGCCGGCCGAACGCGTCCGGGCCGCGTCGGCGCGGGCGAACCGCTCGAAGATGCGCGGCAGCGCGTCGTCGGGCACTCCGCAGCCTTCGTCCTCGACCTCGATCAGGAGCTGCTCCGGCCCGGCGCCGAGTGCCCGTAGCTCGATCGCGTCGTTCGTGCGCGTGTACTTGATCGCGTTTTCGACGAGCGCGTCGAGCGCCGCGCGCAACCGGTGCGGGTCGACCGTGACGGTGCCCCGCGCGAGCGGTCCGAGCCGCCACGCCCGCGGAGCGATCTCCGACCATCGCATGAACACGTCCTCGAGGAACGGCTCGATGTCGATCTCCTCGACGTGGAGGAAGTCGGGCTGCTCGGCGATGGCGAGCAGGAGCAGCCGGTCGATGATCGCGTCGATCCGGGACAGCTCGTCGAGCGCGATGTCGAGCTCGGGATCGGCGCCGTTTCCGAGCAGCAGTTCGAGGTGGCCGCGGGCGATCGTCACCGGCGTGCGGAGCTCGTGCGAGGCGTCGTGTATGAACCGATCCTGGCGCTCGAGCATCGAGCGGCTTTGCTCGGCGCGTCCCTCGGCGATTCGCTGTGCGTCCACGCGGCGTCGCGCGTGCCACACGACGGTCAGGAACAGCATCGCCATCAGCGGAACCCGCGCCAGCTTCTCGGCCGCCTGTTGTCCTTCGAGAACGTGCTCGATGTGCGGCAGGCCGGTCAGCGCGACGGTCGCCACCAGCACGACCAGCGTCGGCCCGAGCGGCCAGACACATATCCCGTAGAGCAGCGTCAGGCTGATCCAGGTCAGGTAGAAGGGGACGGTCCCCCACGTGGGCCAGACCAGCATCGCGGCGTAGTTCGCAAGAGCGAATGCCGCCCACAGCAACTCCAGCCGATAGCGCAGCACGAGGGCGCGCGCGTCGTAGACGAACACGGTCAGCGGGCGGCGACGAACCCAGGCGCCCGTGTCAGGCAGCCGCACGGTAGCCCGCATTGCGCACTGTCTCGATCGGCGCCTCCGGCCCCAGCCGCCGCCGCAGCCGCCGGACGCACACGTCGACGACGTTCGATCTCGGATCGAAGTCGTACCCCCAGACCTCCGCGAGCAGACGCTCCCGGCTGACCACCTGTCCGACATGCTGCATCAGGAAGTGCAGCAGGCGGAACTCGCGGTCGGAGAGGTCGGCGACCTTGTCGCCGACGCGGGCCTGACGGCGAGCGAGATCGAGCACCAGCGTGCCAACCCGGATCATTGTTCCGTCATCGGCCCCGCGCGCGCGGCGGAGCTGGACTCGCGCCCGCGCCAGTAGCTCGTCGAGTGAGAACGGCTTGGCGACGTAGTCGACCGCGCCCAGCTCGAAGCTCTGGAGCTTGATCGGAAGATCGCTGCGCGCCGACAAGATCAGCACCGGGAGATCGGACTTCTCTTGGTGAAGCTTCCGCAGGGCGTCGAGGCCACTCCGACCCGGCAGCATCAGGTCAAGGATCACCAGGTCGTACTGGCCCATGAGCGCACGCGCGAGCCCGAGCTCGCCGTCGCCGACCACATCCACGCCGAATCCCTCGGCCTCGAAAGCCCGGGCTAGAAACGCCCGGATCCGCGCCTCATCCTCCACGATCAATATGCGCATCTGCTCTTTCGAGCCCCCACGGTTCGCGCCGAGACAATACCTCTCACGACCTGACCTGTAAATGACGGCCAGATGACGTCGGTGTCATCTGCTCCCCTGCCGCTGATCGGAAAGCTACAACACGCCTCGACGTCCTGCTGGGATGCCTACGGGGTGGTGCCGGGGTCGCCTTGACGGTCGGGGGCCCATGGGCTATAAGTCCGGGCCCTCTGGCAGGCGAGTCCGCTGGAGCCATCTGAGCTCGTAGGCGACGTGGCCTCGGCACCGGCCGCAACGAGAGCGAACGTGTTCTCATCGTGAGCACCGACCCTTTGGCGACACTCCGCCCTTCGGACTTCGCGCCCTGGACCGTGCGCGGTCTGATCGCGTCTCACAAGATCGCTTCACTGGTTATCGCCGCCCTGTGCGCTGCGACCGTCGCGGTTCTTCTGCTGGTGGCTCTCGGTCCGAAGGCCGGCGCGGTGACGGACAGCACTACGTGCGCGCAGTGGGGCTCGACAAACATAACCTCGCAGGAGGCCTACGCGAGGCTGTACATCAAGGAGCACGGCCGAGTTTCGGCGGGCTGGGGGCCTGCCGGGCAGGGTGTGATCAACGCGATCAACGCCGGCTGCTACGAGGCGTTCGGTGAGGACGTCTCGGACACCGCGACCGTCGTGCAGGCGATCTCGCGCAGCTTCTGAGGACGAGCACCCGGCTCGAGCGGTTGCGGCGAGCGGCCGGAGATGACTTGCAAATGACAGCTTGATGACATTGCCGTCATCTGCTCTCGCAGCCGCCGCCGGGCGATGTATAACCCCGCGCCGAGGAGACGGATGGAGATGACTGCGGCTGGCAAAAGAATTCTGGGAATCACGGTCGTCGCCGCAATCGTTTGCGTCGTGATCGGCCTCTACATCGGCCTCTATCTCGTGAACGTGCCCGGCTCGGTGGCGGCGACCCAGACGTCCTCCGGGGCGCAGCTGTACCTGGCGACCGTGCCCGCTGCGGCGCTGACCGATTCGCATCCCACCTGGGTCTCGTACTACGCGGTCCAACCCGGCGCGACGAACTGGCAGCACAAGACGACGTACGTGCTGCCGGCGAACACGCTCGTGCACGTGACGATCTACAACTTCGACAGCGCCTCGGCGTTGCGCAACAACTGGTTCGGCCAGGCCACAGGAACGGTCGGCGGCGTCATCACGCTCAACGGCAAGACGACGCAGGGGATCGACCCCGATGACGCGTCGCACGTGTTCTCGATCCCGCAGATCGGGCTGGCGGTGCCACTCGACGGCATATCCGCCACCGCCAAGAACCCCTGCAGCAACGCGCCCTGCAGCCTCTCGTACGACCACACGGTCACCACTTTCACGTTCCGCACGCCGGGCAAGGGGCTATATCGCTGGCAGTGCTTCGTGCCGTGCGCCGCGGGCTACATCGCCGGCTTCGGCGGCCCGATGCAGACGGTCGGCTACATGGATGGCTTCATCAAGGTCGTATGAGCACTTCGGCAGGGACAATAAGCACGGACGGACCACGCCATTGGCGCAACGTCGTGGTGCTGTGGGTGATCGCCAACGTGATCATGTTGCCGATCGTGATCTTCGTGCTCGGCCCGGGGCTTCCGCCCGGCAACGGAAGCGTCGAGGCGTCCGGGCAGGTCACCGACAACACGGTGCTGCTGGCCATCGCCACGCCGGTGGCTCTCGGGGTGCTCGTCTACCTGGGTTACGTGCTGTGGGCGTTTCGTGAGCGCACCCCGGAGGTCGTGCTCGATGGACCGGCGATTCGCGGCAACTCGAGCGTCCAGTTCTGGTGGCTGATCGTCACGACGACGCTCGTGCTGTTCCTGGCCGGTTATGGCACGGTCAGGCTGTTGGCCGACGGATCCGGCGGAGGTCAGGGACCGAACCCGATCGCGACTCCCTCGGTGCCCGCGGGCGGGAAGCGGCTGGTGGTGCAGGTGGTCGCGCAGCAGTGGCAGTTCAACTACCGCTTCCCGGGGTACGGGGGAGTCGAAACCAACCAGATCGAGTTGCCCGAGAACACGCTGGTGCAGTTCAACGTGACCTCGCTCGACGTGATCCACTCGTTCTGGGCGTATGAGCTCGGGGTCAAGGCGGACGCGAACCCGGGCGTCAACAACATCGCCTACGTGACGACCAAGGGGCCGCTCACCTTCCACGTGCGCTGCGCCGAGCTTTGTGGCGTCTGGCACGGCTACATGTTCAACCAGGGCCAGGTTGTCCCGAAGGCGCAGTTCGCCACGTGGATCGCCCAGCAGCGGGTGAAGTTCGCGCCCGCGACCAAGACCCTGCCGCCCTACTCGAAGACCTACTTCCCGCAAGCATTCAGGAGGGCCGGATGAGCGCGACTGCAGTATCGGCGACCGGCCCCCCGCACCGGCTGGCAGAAGCTGATCGGCTTCAACATGCTGACCGGGATCCTGCTCGGGATCGTGGGCTGGCTCGTCGGCCACTGGATCGGCGATCGCATCACCGGCGCGAACGTCGCGTACTACTCGGCGGAAGCGGGCGAGAACGACATCGCGATCATGCTCGGCTATTTCCTCGGCGTGGTCGGCTTCCTCGTCGGCTTGGGCTTCGCCAATTACCCGGTGAAGCGGCTGCTCGGCCATCCGCCGTCGCTGGCCGAGCGCGAGTCCGAGGCGGACGGGCTCTGGCGGTACTTCACGCTGTCGACCGACCACAAGGTCGTCGCCAAGCAATACATGGTGGGGATCGGGCTGTTCTTCTTCGTCGCCGGGCTGAATGCGATGCTGATCAGGACCGAGCTGCTCCAGCCCAACGTGCACGTGTTCGGCGCCAACCAGTACCTGACCCTAGTCGGCATGCACGGCTCGATGATGATGGGGACCATGACCTCGGGGCTGTTGGGGCCGTTCGCCACATTCCTGGTGCCGCTGATGATCGGCTCGCGGCGTATGGCGTTCTCGCGGCTCTCGGCGTTCTCGTTCTGGCTGCTGATGGCCGGCGAGGTGATCCTCCTCACGACGATCTTCTTTGGAGGCTTCCAGACCGGCTGGACGGGTTATCAGCCACTGGGCGCCCAGGGGACCGCCGGCTACGACGCCTACATCGGGTTCTTCGCGCTGGTCGGTTTGTCGATGACGCTGTTCGGCTTCAACATGGTCGTGACCATCACCACGATGCGCGCGCCGGGAATGAAATGGTCGCGGCTGCCGATCTTCGTGTGGGGGACGTACGCGACCGCGTGGCTGATGCTGCTGGCGGCGCCGATGCTGATCGCCGCGCTGCTGATGGCGGCGAGCGACCGGACCGTGCAGACCGCGTTCTACATTCCCGGGCAGGGCGGCAGCGCCTACCTGTTCCAGAATCTGTTCTGGGTGTTCGGCCACCCGGAGGTGTACATCCTGGCGCTACCCGGCATGGGGATCGTGCTCGAGTTGATGCCGGTATTCGCCCGAAAACCGCTGTGGGGATATCGGCTGGCTGTGGCCGGTCTGCTCGGCATCTCGTTCCTCAGCTTCTTCGTTTGGCAGCACCACCTGTTCGTATCGGGCATCAACGCCGATCTGCGGCCGTTCTACATGCTCTCCACCGAGCTGATCTCGCTGCCGACCGGGTTCATCTTCCTGTGCGCAATGGGGACCTTGTGGCGCGGGCGAATACGGTTGACGGTGCCGATGTTGTTCTGCCTGGGGTGGATGTTCAACTTCCTATGGGGCGGGATCTCGGGAGTGTTCAACTCCGATGTCCCCAGCGACGTAACGACGCACGGCAGCTTCTTCGTGATGGCGCACTTCCACTACACGATCATGGGCGGCCTGATCTTCGCGTTCTTCGCCGGGATCTACTACTGGGTGCCGAAGATGTACGGCTTCAACCTCAACGAGCGCCTGGCCAAGATCCACTTCTGGACGCTGTTCATCGCGTTCAACTCGACGTTCGCGCCGCTGTTCGCGCTCGGCTTCATGGGAATGCCGCGCCGGGTGGTGACCTACAACCCGGCATGGCAGGGGCTGAATGACTGGGTGTCGATCTCGGCCTACGTGATCGGGCTCTCGATGCTCGTGTTCTTGTTCAACGTCGTCTGGTCGCTGCTTGATCAAACGCGAACCCGCCGCCATCAATCCGTGGCACGCAAAGAGCATCGAGTGGGAGCTGCCCACGCCGGTGCCCGTACACGACTTCGACCGGATTCCCGTGTTCGACGCGGACCCGTATCCGTACGGGGTCCCGGCGGTCCCGGCGCGGAGCACCCGCATACGCGCCCGCCACGGGGAGTGCATAAGCCATGGAAGCGTCTGCCTCCGCTCCCGTCGGCCGTCACATCGAGCCCGAGCCCCCGGAGTGGCAGCCCCGCGCGATCTGGGTCGGCGGGCGCCTGTTGTGCGGCTCGATCTCGTTCTTCTTCGCCTCGTTCGTGTTCGCCTTCTTCTATCTGAAGGCGCTCGACACCAACCACAGCTGGAAGATCGGCCGTGTCGTGCCCGACGGGGGCTTCGGCATCGCGATCGCGGCCCTGTTCCTGTTCAGCGCGGTTATCTACCGGCTGGCCGCGAGGCGTCCGGCCGGCGACTCGATGGCGGCCGGGACGATCGCCGTTGTCATGGGACTCGTTGCCGTCGTGCTTCAGTTCGTCGAGTACAGCGTCCTCGACTTCGGCGCTTCCCAGGGCGGCTATGCCGCGGTGTTCTTCGGATGGACCGCGACGTACGCGATCGTCGCGCTGATGGGCCTGTACTGGATCGAGATTCAGGTCGCGAGCCTGTGGCGGGTGCGTCGAGCGGGCGAGATGCGCGAGACCGAAGTGCCCACGAGTGAGAGCGCGCTGCTCCTCGCCGGCATCGAAGCATCGTCGTTCTACTGGGCATTCTTCGTCGTGATTCGGCGTTCTCGCGTACGTCCTCCTGTACCTCGTCGGCTGACCATGCCCCTCACGCCCTGGTCGCTGGACCCGTCGCTGATATACGTCGCGCTCGCCGCAGGCCTATACGTGCTCGGGAGCCGCGGACGGGACCGGCCACAGCCGCTGCAGGCGCTCGCGTTCTTCGCCAGCCTGCTGGTGATCGTGATCGCGCTCTGCTCGCCGATCGATTACTACGCCGATCGAGCTGTTCTGGGTACACATGCTGCAGCACATCCTGCTGCTCACCACCGCCCCGTCGCTGATGCTGCTTGGGCGCCCATGGCCGCGAATGTGGCGTGCGTTTCCGCTCGGCCCGCGCACAAAGGTTGCGCGGACGATCGCGCGTGCGCGCTGGGTGGCACCGGTGCGTGCGCTGGCGCGACCCATCCCGGCGTGGATCCTGTTCAACGTCACGATCGTCGGCTGGCATATCCCCGCTGCGTATGACGCCACGCTGACCATCCGGAGTGATCCACGCGGTGGAGCACGCGATGTTCTTCTTCATCGGGCTCTTGTTCTGGGCGCGCGTAATCGATCCGGGGCCGCTGCGCCCGCGGCTGGTATGGCCGGCGCGGTGTGCTTATGCGGGCAGCGCGATGGTCGTCGGCTGGATGCTGGCGATCGTGCTGGCTCTGGAGCCGCACCCAATCTACGGCTACTACTCGGCGCTCGCCAGATCGGCCCGGTGGGATCAGTGCCCTGACCGATCAGCAGATCGCCGCGGGCATCATGTGGGTCCCGGGATCGGCTGCGTACACGATCACGTTCATCATCGGCTTCTATCGGTGGCTCGAGCCCGACAACTCGCCCGGCCGCGCTCCGGCGGCGTTCACGACCTGAGGAGGAAACCGCCTTGCCAATCGCTTCCCTTCGCAGACTTCCTCGCGGGCGCGCTGCTCACGTTCTGCTGCCGGTCGCGCTCCTGATCGCGCTCGTGCTGTGGTACTGGCGGTTCTCGGCGCGCGTGCCCGAGACCGTCGACACGCCCGGACCCGGCGCGGCGGCTGCGCAGCCCCGGCGCCGGCCGAGAATCCGGGGCCCAGCGTCACCGAGAGCCTCCCGCCGGAGCCCGGAGCGTAATGGAGGCGGGTGCGGGCACCGTGCGGCCTTCGCGGGCCGCGAGGCTGCGCCCCACCCGGATAGCCGCCTGTCTGTTCATCGCCGTCATCCTTGGGCCTGGGCGTGGGATTCGGGGTTCACCGCCTCACGGCCGGAACGGCCGCCGACGCCCGTGAACGGTGACCACCCGCTTCGGCATGCACGGCGAAGCGGCCTGGGCCGCAGGGAAACTGCCGGCGCCGTCGATCGACACCCTACGCGACCAGACCGGGCATCTGTTCTCGCTGGCCTCGCTTCACGGTCGATCCGTCGCGATCGTGTTCTTCGACTCCCACTGCCACCAGGAGTGCCCGCTCGAGGGGCGAGCGCTGGCGGCGGCAGAGCAGTCGCTGCCGGCCGCCCAGCGGCCCGTGCTGGTAGCGGTAAGCGTCAACCCGCTCGACACGCCGGCGAGTGCGACTAGCGCCGCGAAGGCGTGGGGACTTGCCGCCGTCGCGCCCTGGCACTGGCTGATGGGCACACGCAAGCAGCTCGCTCCCGTGTGGGCCGAGTACCACATCTACGTCTCGCCGCGCCCGGTGCACGGGGACATCGAGCACACCGAGGCGGTCTATCTGGTCGACCGGCGCGGCTACATGCGGTCGGGCTACCAGTATCCCTTCGCCTCCGGACTCGTCACCAGCGACCTCCGAACGATCGCCAGGAGCAAGGGAGCCTGACGGTGGCGGTCGGCGATTTCGTCGAGGTGCTGCCGGCTCCGGTGCCGGTGCGCGCCCGGCGCGCGAGCGCGACGTGGCGCGACTACGTGACACTGACCAAGCCTAGGATCATGTCGCTGCTGGTTCTTACCGCCGTGTGCGCGATGGTGGCAGCGGCCGGCGGTGCTCCCGCGCTCGTGCCGCTGGCGGCGCTGGTCATCGGCGGTGCGCTGGCCTGCGGCGGCGCGAGCGCGCTGAATCACGTGCTCGACCGCGACATCGACCGGCTGATGGGGCCGCGCACTGCGTCGCGGCCGGTGGCGGCCGGCCGCATCTCGCCAGCGCGGGCGACCGCGTTCGGTCTGGCGCTGTCAGGGCTCGCCTTCGCCGTGCTTGCGGCGTTCGCAAATCCGCTGGCCGCCGCATTGTCACTCAGCGGCGGCGCGTTCTACGTCGTCGTCTACACGTGCTGGCTGAAGCGGAGCACGGCCCAGAACATCGTGATCGGTGGCGCCGCCGGGGCGATTCCGCCGCTCGCGGGCTGGGCGGCCGCGCACGGCAGCCTCGGACTCGGGGCCGGCTTCCTGTTCCTGATCGTGCTGCTGTGGACGCCGCCGCACTTCTGGGCGCTCGCGCTGCTGCTGTCGCGGCATTACGCGGCTGCGGGGGTGCCGATGATGCCCGTGGTCCGCGGGTCCGCAGGCGACCGCGCGGCTCGTGTTCTGGTACTCAGTCCTGCTCCTGGCCGTCACCCTGGTGCCCGGGGCGATCGGCACCTTCGGATTGGTGTACGCGGTTGGAGCGGCGATTCTTGGGGGAGCGCTCTGCGTGCTCGCATGGCGGCTCTGGCGCGACGGCTCGCCTGCGCGCGCCGCCGTGCTGTTCCACTACTCGCTTCTCTACCTCGCGCTGCTGTTCGCGGCCGTCGCGATCGATGCGGCGGTGCGCTGAATCCGGCGGCAATCGAGGTGACGGCCAAAGGGGCCGCGCCAGTCAGCGCGGCCCTCCTCCCGGGGTGAATCTGGCCCTGGCCGCATCCCGAACGCCGCGGCCGCTATCAGCACGACCAGCGCCGGCAGCGACATAGCCAGGTTCAGGACGATCACCGTCATTGTCATGGTGTCCCACTACCCGAGGCGTGGCAGTGGGACACCATGGCAAAGCGAGTGGCAGGGTAGGAGATGGGCATCACCGGGCGGCGTGTCCTGGTGGCGGAGGGAGACGGCCGCGTGCGGCAGATGGTCTCGGCGTACCTGCGAGGGGACGGCTTCCAGGTCCTGGAGGCATCCAGCGGCCTCGAGGCCCTGCTCGTGTTGCGGCGCGGGACGGTCGACATCGCGCTCGTCGACCCGACGCTTCCGGAGATCGACGGGCTGGAGCTGGTGCGGCGCGTACGGCGCGAGTCGACGGTACCGATCATCATGCTGTCCGCCAGTCGGGACGAAGCGGCGCGCATCGCCGAGCTCGAGGCGGGCGCCGACGACTACGTGGTCAAGCCGCTCTCGATGCCCGAGGTCACCGCTCGTATGCGCGCGCAGCTGCGCCGTGCGCGAGGCTTCGAGACCGAGCAGACGGTTCTGCGCACGGGGGAGCTCGAGCTCGACCTCGACGCACGGCGCTGCTGCGCCGGCGGCCGTGAGGTGGAGCTCACCCGCCGCGAATTCGAGCCTTCTCGCCGCGCTGCTGCGCTACCCCGGCCGCATCCACACCCGCTAGCAGCTGCTCGAGCTGGTCTGGGGCACCGATGCCATCAGCCCCAAGACGGTCGATGTCCATGTGGCGGCCTTGCGGCGTAAGCTCGGCTCGGCGATCAGCATCACCACGCTCCGCGGCCTCGGCTACCGGATCGATCCGGCTGCGCCGCCGGCGTGGCGCAGCAGCGCGCCGGCGACGGCGCGGGCGACCCCGCCTGAGTCGCTCCTACGTTCCTCTTAGACAACTCCGACGTTCGGCTTGCGCGGTCTGGGAAGCCTCGAAGTGCTCTGTCAACCCCGAGCAGGGAAAGTGAGGTCGCCGGATGCCGGCCATCATGATCATCATGAACATTGTTTTCATTACGGGCATCGTGGCCGCGATCGTCGGGCTCTGCGCCTGGGGAATCATCTCCGACCGCCCGTTTGCGGCATTTCTCACTGAGCGCGCCAACGCGCGCGCGCAGCGCCGTCCGGCTCATGAGCGCCGTCGTCTCTCGCGCGAGCAGTCCGGCTACCGCGGGCCGCTCCGTCGAGCGCTCGACGCCGGCGCGTAGCCTCGGCACGCAGCGCTCACAGGCTCATAGGGTTCTGGCGGGCCGTCGCGGATCACCGCGGTGGCCCGGTTTGCTCTTTACGAGCCCCCGAGCGCGTACGTCCCGATGTCGCCGTCGAGCGAACCTTGGGATTCGTACTGGCCGGTGTGAACCCAGACGATCTTGCCCGCCGGGCTGAAGAAGATCGTGGTCGGCGTCCCGAGCAGACCCTGGGGCACGACCCCGGTGATATTCCTAGCGCTCATCTGATAGCTCGGATAGCTGACGGGATGCCGGGACAAGAAGGCCGCCGCGTCCGCAGTGTCGTCGTTGACGTCGGCGCCCAGGAATGCGACCCGACGCCCGTAATCGGCCGCCGCGGCGGCGAGTAGGCCGAACTCGGCGCGGCATGGCGCGCACCACGCGCCCCAGGCGTTGAGCACGATCGGATACCCGCGCAGAGATCTGATCCTGGCTGCGAGCGCCGGCTCGCCACCGAGCAGCTGGTTGGCGTCGGCGTGGATGCTCGCCAGCGCCGGCGGTGATCCCGCGAGATCGGATTGGACGGCTGCCGCGTTCGGCGGTCCGTTCGACGCCTTGGCAAGAGCATCGCGAACCTGCTTCTCGAGCGCGGCGCGGCCAAGCCAGCCCGACGTCGAGACGTCGTAGTACCAGAGGAGCCGTCCGGCCGCGGAGATCAGGACGAACCACGGCTCGTCCTGCACGCCGTAGCCGTCCGCCATCCGGCCGCTCTGGTCGATCGCCACCGGATATTTCAAGGGGACGGACAGCTTGTGCAGGAATGACGGCAGCGCGCTGATGGACGGCTCGACACTCGCCTCGTCGACGGCGGTGAGCGCCGGGAGCCGGTCGCGTGCGGCGGAGGGTTCGTACGAGTTCAGCGCCTCGAGGGCTGCGGACAGGTTCGTCACCTCCTGATCCCAGGTGGCGAAGAACAGGTACAGGCGCGGCGCGTCCCCCGGACCGAGGGCGATTCGCTCCCCGCCCGATACGGGCACCACCGTGCGCACGGATGGAGCGATGCCGGAGATCTCGGCGTAGGACAGGCTCGAGCGGACACGCGGATGGTCCGGTAGGAGGCGCGAGGCCTCCTGAGCGAGGACCTGTCCCAGCTGGCCCACCGCGGCGTACGACTGCTGCGTGAGGTACAGCCTGGCGAGTCTCCCCTGCGGATCGATCATGAACAGAGCGGGGGTGTGGTCGATCTGTCCCTGCTCGATCGCCACCTCGATCTTGTACGCCTTCCACACCTGCTCGAGCTCGGCCAGCGAACCGGTGAGGAAGTGCCATTGGTGGACCATCCCGTGCGCCTCGGAATACGCGCGCACGTCGGCAATACTGGTCGCAGTGGGATTGGCGTCGATTCCCAGGAGCTGCACCCGCGAGGCGGCCGGGCCGAGCATCGCCCTTGCGTCGACCATCGCGGTGGTGGTGAGCGGGCAGATCGTCGTGCACTCGGAGTCGTTGAAGGCCAGGATCACGACCTTGCCGCGGAACGACCGCAGCGACACCCGCCGGTCAAACTGATCGGTGAGCGTGAAACCGGGCGCGACCGCCGACAGGTGAGTGCCCGGATCGAGGTACGGGTTGCTGTACAGGGCGGTACTGGCTGGTTGCGCGCCGCCCGACGTGAGCGTCGCGCCGCTCACGACTATCACCGCCAATGCGACGGCGGCGATCACCCACCACAGACCGCGGGCTCGGCGCCCACCCCTGAAATTTCGCAACGTTCGCATCGGTGTGTCAGGCGGCCGTGCTCAGCACCCGCTTGGACGTCATAAGGGTAAAGCCACCGGCTCGTAGCCGGTGGCGTCGGTGGTATACGCCGCTGGGGTGAAGTCAGCCGGCTGTCCGTGCCTGCTTGACGTTCCCCTGTACCGCGGCGCGCTCGATGTCCTCGAGCGTCGGAGCGCGTCCGCGCAGCGGCTGCGCCGCCGCGTCCGGTCGGAGCGCGGCCCTGAGCAGGTCGAGGTGGCGCGGCACGATCTCGGAGTCGATGTGCGCGAACGCACTCGCGGCTTCGCACACGCCCTTGAACATCATCAACACGTCCATCGCGCCGATGTCGTGGCGCACCGCACCGGCTTCCTGCGCGCGTCGGAGCAGCAGATCGACCACCCTCACGACCTCGGCGTGGGCGGCGCGGATCTCGTCGTTGACCAGCCATTCGTCCCCGACCGCTTCGAACAGCGCACGGTCGAGTTGTCGCTGCCCGGCGATCTCGCCCAGGAACTCGAACAGCGCCTCACCCGGCTCCGGGGCCTCGAGCAGCGCGCGGGCCCGGGTGACGGCCTCGCGCATCCGCTCGACCACGATCGCCGCGATCAGGGCCTCCTTGCTCGGAAAGTTGCGGAACAGCGTTCCCCGGCCGACGCCCGCCCGCTCGGCGATCTCGGCGACGCCGACGTCGAGGCCCCGTTCGCTGAACAAGGCCTCGGCGGCGTCGAGGACCCGCCGCCGGTTGCGCTCGGCATCGGCACGAAGGGCCCGCTCACCTTGCATCATCGCGACAGATTCTCCTACGCCGCGGCCGGGGAAGGCGCCAGCTCGAGGTCGATGTTCTCCAGGTCCCGGCGTCGCACCGTCGCCGCGAGGATCACGCCGCCGGCGGCCAGCATCACCGCTGCCGCCGTGAACGCGACCTGATAGCCCGACACCCTCGCGGCGGTGGCCGCGACTGTTGACACGCTCCCGTGGAGGCCGCCCAGGACGCTCGAGGTCTTGCTCGCCGCGAGCGTCGCCAGGATCGCCAGGCCGAGAGAGCCGCCGACCTGCTGGGCCGTGTTGAACAGGCCCGAGGCCAGGCCGGCGTCGTTGGCGTCGACGCCACCGGTCGCCATCAGCGTGATCGGCACGAACACCAGCCCCATCCCGATGCTCATCGGCAGCAGGCCGGGGAGCAGATTCCCGGCGTATGTGCCGTGCACCGGCACCTGGGACAGCACCGCCATTCCGATCGTCGCCAGCACGATTCCGATCAGCGCCACGTTGCGTACGCCCACGCGCTTGACCAGGGGCTGGGCGATACCGGCGCCGACGATGATGCCACCGGTGACCGGCAGGAACGCCAGGCCCGCAGTCAGCGGGCTGTAGCCGAGGATGTCCTGCACGTACAGCGAGGCGAAGAAGAACATCCCGAACAGGCCCGAGGCAACGAGCAGCAGCACGACGTCGGCGACCGTCAGCGTCTTGACGCGGAAGATGCTGAGCCGAATCAGCGGAGCCGCGCTCCGTCCCTCGATCGCCACGAACGCTGCCAGCAGCACCAAAGCGGCCGCGATCAGCCCGATCGTACGCGTCGAGCCCCAGCCGAATGACTGCGCCTTGACGATCGCGTACACGAGCACGATCAGGCCGCCGGTGACCGTGACGGCGCCGGCGAGGTCGAACGTGCGGTGCTTGAGGTCCGCGCGCGACTCGGGCACGTACCGCAGCGCGAGCAGCACGGTGGCGATGCCGACGGGGACGTTCACGATGAAGATCCACTCCCAGGAGGCCAGCTGCGTGAGCGCGCCGCCCAGGATCAGGCCGACGGCGCCACCGCCGGCCGCGATCGCGCTCCACACGCCGAGCGCCTTGGTCCGCTCGCTGTGATCGGTGAAGGTCGTGGTGATGATCGACAGGGCGGCGGGGGAGACGAGCGCGCCACCGAGGCCCTGAAGCCCGCGGCCGACGATCAGCATCTCCGACGACTGCGCCAGCCCGTTGAGCAGCGACGCGCCCGCGAACACCGCGGTGCCGACCAGGAACATGCGCTTGCGTCCGAGCAGGTCGCCGGCGCGCCCGCCGAGCAGCAGGAAGCCGCCGAAGATCAGCGTGTACGCGTTGACCACCCATGGCAGGCTCGAGGACGAGAAGTGGAGGCCTCGCTGGATCGACGGCAGCGCGACGTTGACCACGGTGGCGTCGAGCACGACCATGAACTGCGCGAGGCAAGCGATCACAAGGACCACCCAGCGGTTCGAGATGCGACTCGGCCCGGCGGAGCGGGTGGCGACGCTCTCCGGCGGGGTGCTTGTCGGGGTGCCGGCCGAGGCGGCTGCGGATGCGCCGTTCAGTGCCGGTGCGGGCGCGGCGCCGGATACGGTCTCGCTCATCTATTTGACTCCCAGGGGGCGTGGTAATCTGGACTGCACGGTCCGCTTAGGCTACCACAAGCGGACCAGTCGGTCCACTTGGCTTTCGCGCCGGGTGGCTCGGGGATCGGGATCGGACACAAACCCCCTGCAACGGTTGGCCATTTTCAGCCCCGCAGGCGGTTCTTACGTTCGTCCGACGCTCAGCTCACGGTGGTCTTTCGCGCGGCGCCGATCATGGTCGTGCGACATCACCCGACCACGAAAGCGAGACCAATGACCACCGCCCTCATCGTCTTCTTAAACGTCTTCTTCATCGGCTTCGTCCTCGTGGCGATCGTCGGGCTCCAGCTCTGGGGCATCGCCTCCGACCGGACGATGACGGCCTCGATCGCCGACCAGCGCGCCCGCCTGCGCGCGGCGTTCCAGCGCCGCCCGCGCACGGCCGCACCGGCTGCCCGCCGGACCGGCCGCGCCCTCGACCTCAGCGCATAAGACAACTCCCCTGTTGTTTCGGCAAGGGCCGCCGCGCCTGCGGGCGCGGCGGCCCTTTTTGGTTGGTGCCGGGGTGGTGGTCGTGTGGGTCCTCGGGGGCGGGCGGGGCGGCCGGTCTCTTGAACGGCGGGCATCTGGAGAGGGTGGCTGGGGTGCCGACGTTTGCCGCTGGCTAGCCGGCGGTCATTTGGCGGCTGGTGCGAGGCGCGGACCTGCGTGACACGACAAACGACGCGCCTCGAGCCGGCCGTGCCGTGTTATTCACGTGGGGCACGCGTAACACGGCACGGCCCTCGGTGAAGTGCATCGTTTTTCGAGTGATGCAGGTCCGAGGCGCCGAGTCCGCCACTGAGCCAACTACACCCACCCCCAGGTGCCAATCGGGCCGCAATCGCCACGGCCTCGCCGCCGGGGGCCGCAACTCGTTCGCGAACCTGAGCGGCTGGTGCGGGGGGGCGGACCTGCGTAGCACGCCAACGGACGCGGCTTGACCTGGCCGTGACCCGTCAAGCATGTGGGGCATGCGTAGTACGCCACGGCCAGCCTCGCGGCCGCCAATTGTCGTGCTACGCATGCCCGCGGGGCCTCCGTCGGCCCTCGTCCGCCAGAAGGCCGACCACACCCATCTCCAGGTGCCAAAATGGGACGCGATCGCCGCCGCTTCCCCCCGGCGAGACCCGCCGCCACACCGAGGGGTTGCCAAAGCCCGGCAAACCAGCCGCACCCCGCCGCGTTCACGGCCGTCTCCCCGCTACCATCACCAGGGTTCGGAACAAACGATGAGAACGAGAAGGACTCCGCCGACCGAAGGGCGGGGTGGAAGGGAATTGAATATGAGTGACGCCGTGACGCGCGTGTCCGTGGAGATCGAAGGTAGGGAGATCTCGTTCGAGACCGGCAAACTGGCCAAGCAGGCCTCCGGCGCCGTAGTCGTCCGTTCGGGCGACACCGTGGTCCTGTGTACTGCGACCGCGGGCAACATCCGGGACGTGGACTTTCTGCCGCTGACGGTTGACGTCGAGGAGCGGATGTACGCCGCCGGGAAGATCCCCGGCAGCTTCTTCAAGCGCGAAGGCCGCGCCGGCGAGAAGGCGACGCTGACCGCGCGCCTGATCGACCGTCCAATCCGGCCGCTGTTCCCCAAGGGGTGGCGGTATGAGACGCAGCTGGTCGCGCTACCGATCAGCGTCGACCACGTCAACCCGTACGACATCCTCGCGATGAACGGGGCTTCGGCCGCGCTGATGCTTTCCAACATCCCGTTCCCGACTCCGGTCGGCGCGGTACGGATCGGCAAGGTCGACGGCAATTTCGTCGTGAATCCCAGCGAAGAGGACCTGGTCGACAACACCGACCTCGATCTGATCGTGGCGGGCACCGACGAGGCGATCCTGATGGTCGAGGCCGGCGCCAACGAGATCCCCGAGGCGGAGATCCTGGACGCGCTCGACATCGCCCACGGCGAGATCAAGAGGCTGTGCGCGCTCCAGCGCGAGCTCGCCGAGAAGGCCGGCAAAGAGAAGACGGTCGTCGAGATCCCCGAGGTCAGCTCGGACCTGTACGAGCAGATCAAGGCCTCCCATGGCGCCGCGCTCGAACAGGCGACTCAGGTCGTGGACAAGCTCGATCGCCAGGACGCGTGCAAGTCGGTCGAGGAGCAGGTCATCGAGCAGTACGCCGGCGACCCCGAGGCCGCGACGTATCCCGAGTACCGCACGAACGCCCAGCGTGCGTTCGACAAGCTCGAGAAGACGCTGATCCGCGAGCGGATCGCCATCCAGAAGAAGCGTCCCGACGGCCGCACCTCCGACGAGATCCGACCGATCTCGATCGAGGTCGGCGTGAGCCCTCGGGCCCACGGCTCGGCGCTGTTCACACGTGGACAGACCCAGGCGCTGTCAGTCGTCGCCCTGGGCACGACCCGCGAGGAGATGCGTCTCGACACCCTTGGGCTCGAGACCTCCAAGCGCTACTTCCACCACTACAACTTCCCCGGCTTCTCGGTCGGTGAGGCGGGCCCGATGCGTGGCCCGAAGCGGCGTGACATCGGCCACGGCGCGCTCGCCGAGCGGGCGTTGGTTCCGATGATCCCGAGCCAGGAGGAGTTCCCGTACACGATCCGCGTCGTGTCGGACATCCTCGAGTCCAACGGCTCGAGCTCGATGGCCTCGGTATGCGGCTCGTCCCTGAGCCTCATGGACGCCGGTGTCCCGCTTCCACGAGCGGTGGCCGGCATCGCGATGGGCCTGATCAAGGAGGGCGACGACTACATCGTCCTCACCGACATCGCGGGGGTCGAGGACCATCTCGGCGACATGGACTTCAAGGTCGCCGGCACCGAGAACGGGATCACCGCTCTCCAGATGGACATCAAGATCACCGGCGTCACGTTCGAGATCCTGCGTGACGCTCTGACCCAGGCCAAGACCGCCCGGACGTTCATTCTCGGCGAGATGAACAAGGTGATCGACGCTCCGCGGTCGGAGCTGTCCAAGTACGCGCCGGGTATCTCCTCGGTCCAGATCGACCCGGAGAAGATCGGCCTGCTGATCGGCAAGGGCGGCGAGACGATCCGCGCGCTCCAGGAGGAGTTCGAGGCGCAGATCGACGTCAACGACGAGGGCATGGTGCTGGTGTACGCCGCCGATCGGGAGCGCGGCGACGCTCTGGTCGACCGGATCCGGTCGATGACCAAGGAGGTCGAGGTCGGCGACGAGTTCACCGGCAAGGTCGTCAAGACGACCGCGTTCGGCGCGTTCATCGAGCTCGCCAAGGGCACCGACGGGCTGCTTCACATCTCCAACGTGGCGCCCGGACGGCGGATCGCGTCGGTCGAGGAGGTGCTCAACAAGGGCGACGAACTGAACGTGCGGGTCGTCGAGGTCGATCGCGAGCGCGGCCGGATCGGCCTGCGCCTGGCGGACGATCCGGACATCGTCGGCAAGTCCGTCGAGGAGCTCGCGTCGGTCGGCACGGGCGACAGCGGCCCACCGCGCCGCGAGCGCAGCGGCGGACGCGACGGCCGCGATCGCGACCGCCGTGGTCCCCGGGACCGTGACCGCGACAGGCCCCGTGACGGCGCCCGCGACGGCGCACGTGACGGCGATCGCGTGCGCGACCGCGATCCCGAGCGGCGTTCCTAAGAAGCCGGCAGTGCTCCAACAGCACAAGCTGACCACGCTCGATTCGGGCGTGCGGGTCGTGACCGAGGCGATGCCCTCGGTCCGATCCGTGTCGGTCGGTTTCTGGATCGGCACCGGCTCGCGGACCGAGGACGACGGGCATGCCGGCCTGTCCCACCTGATCGAGCATCTGCTGTTCAAGGGCACCGACAAGTACGGCTCGCTTGAGATCGATCAGATCTTCGACGGGATGGGCGCCGAGCTGAACGCGGGCACCGGCAAGGAGACCACCTCGGTGTACGCGCGGGTGATCGACGACCACGTGCCCGAGGCGTTCGACGTGATGTCGGACATGGTGTTCCGCCCGGCGCTCAAGGACGTCGACTCCGAACGCGCGGTCATCCTCGAGGAGATCGCGATGTACGAGGATGACCCGCAGGAGAAGGTGTTCGACCTGCTCGGCGAGGCGGTGTTCGGCGAGCACCCGCTCGGCCGCGCGATCATCGGCCGCGCGTCGGTGATCGCGGGGACGTCGCCGGACGAGATCAGGCGCTTCCACGCCGACCGTTACGGACCCGAGAACATCGTGATCGCGGCCGCGGGCGCGGTCGACCACGACGCGTTCGTCGAGCTCGCGGCGCGCTCGGTGGCGGATAAGACCGGCGCGCTCGCCCCGGCCGCAGCACCGGCACCGGCCCCCGGCGCCGCCCGCCGGCGGTTCGAACGCAAGGACACCGAGCAGTACCACGTGTGCCTCGGCGGCCCCGGCTTGGCGCGCCACGACGAGCGGCGGTTCGCGCTGCGAGTGCTCGACAACGTGTTCGGCGGCACCTCCTCCTCGCGACTGTTCCAGGAGGTCCGCGAGCGGCGTGGGCTGGCCTACGCGGTCTATTCGTTCACGAGCGCCTACCAGGACACCGGCCAGGTCGGTCTCTACATCGGCACCCGGCCCGACAACGTCGCCGAGGGCCTCCAAGTCGTCGGCGCCGAGCTCGATCGCCTTCGCGAGGAGCCCGCGACCCCCGACGAGCTCGAGCGTGCCAAGGAGAACCTCAAGGGTCGCGTCGTGCTTGCGCTCGAGTCGACCGGCGCGCGCATGAACCGACTCGGGTCCGAGATCCTCGCCGGCATGCCACTGCTGTCGCTCGACGAGACTGTCGAGAGGATCGACGCGGTGACGCTCGACGACCTCGCCGGGCTAGTGGATGAGCTGTGGTCGCCCGACCACCTATCCGCCGCGGGGATCGGGCCCGACGAGGCACGCTTCGACGAGGCGCTCGCCGCGATCGGACCGGCGCTCGTGGAGAGCGCCTAAGTGGTGCCGGCGCCCATCCGGGTCGCGGTCGCCGGCGCGGCCGGGCGGATGGGCCAGACGGTGTGCCGGGCGGTGCAGTCGGCGCCTGACATGGAGCTCACCGGGCGCGCGGACCCGGCGCTGAACGCGCCACTAGCCGACGTTCTCAAAGACGCCGACGTGCTCGTCGACTTCACGATCCCGACCAGCGCCGTCGCCAACGCGCGCGAGGCCGTTGACGCCGGCGTCCACGTCGTGATCGGGACCACGGGGTTCGACCCCCACGACCTGGACGACCTGAACGCAGCCAAGGCCAATGTGTTCATCGCGCCGAACTTCGCGATCGGCGCGGTGCTGATGATGAAGTTCGCCGCTCAAGCGGCCCGGCACATGGCGAGCGCCGAGATCATCGAGCTGCACCACAACACGAAGGTCGACGCGCCGAGCGGCACCGCCGCCCGGACCGCCGCCCTGATGGCGGAGGCGTCGCCAAGCGGAGCAACCCCACCGATCCATTCGGTCCGGCTCCCCGGGCTCGTCGCCCACCAGGAGGTGATCCTCGGCGACGTCGGCCAGACGCTGACGATTCGCCACGACTCGACCGATCGCGAGTCGTTCATGCCGGGGGTGCTGCTCGCGGTCCGCAAGGTCGGCGAGTTGACCGACTCGCCAGTCGTCGGCCTCGAACGCTTGCTCGACGGCTAGAGCTCAGCCGTTCCGGCCGCGCGGCCCGGCGAGCACCGTCTGCACCACGCCGAGGTACCAATCGGCGACCTGGTCTCGCCCGACGTCGGGGTGGTCGAGCCACCAGTTGGCCAGCGACTCGCCCGCGCCGACGAGCGCGTGCGCGATCGCGTCGGACATCGGCGGCCCGTAGCCGGGCCACGAGCCGGCGCCGGCCTCGATCATGATGCGGATCGCAGCGGCGATGCGCTCGCGGATCTCGGCGACGTGCTCGGCGATCGGTTGCCTCGAGCCGGCCTCTCGGAACAGGACCCGCCAGCCGTCGCCGTGCTCCTCGACGAACGCCAGGAACTCGGTGATCCGCGCGCGCAGAATCGAGACCGGTTGGCGGTCCGGCGCCGAGGCGCCGACCAGGCGCTGTTCGAGGTCGCGCCCGGAGCGTTCGATGTACGCCACGTACAGCCCCTCCTTCGACCCGAAGTAGGCGTAGACCATCGGCTTGGACACCCCGGCGGAGTCGGCGATCTCGTCCATCGAGGCCGAGTGGTAGCCGGCACGGGCGAAGATCGCGCCGGCCTCGTCGAGGATCTGTTGCTCGCGCCGCTCCCGGGGCACGCCTCGCGTCCCCGCCCGTCGTTGCGATCGGTGCGGTGTTGTCCCTGAAGTTTGTGCCACGGACGGGTTTGGTTCTTCCCCATCTGGATATTACTCATGAGTAGATGCCCGAGAAAGGTGCCCCTCCAAACGTCCATCCGGTCCAGCGGCGCGTACTGAAGGCGCTCGAGTCGCTGAGCTCGCCGCTGCTGCCCGACGATTACCTAGAGCTGGTCAACCCGCTGTGGTCGACCCGGGAGCTGAGAGGCCGGATCCAGGAGGTCAGGCACGAGACAGCGCAGGCGTCGACGATCCTGATCAAGCCGGGCTACCGCTGGCCGGGCCACACGCCCGGGCAGTACGTCCGGATCGGCGTCGACATCGACGGCGTCCGGCACTGGCGCGCGTACTCGCTGACGTCCGACCCGTACCGCGAGGACGGTCTCATCAGCATCACGCCCAAGCGGGTCGACGAGGGCAAGGTGTCGCCGTATCTGGTCGGGCGGGCCAAGCCGGGCACGATCGTGTCGCTATCGAAGATCGAGGGCGAGTTCGTGCTGCCGGACCCGACGCCCCCGAAGCTGCTGTTCATCAGCGCCGGCAGCGGCATCACCCCGATCATGAGCATGCTCCGCCACCTCGATCACTCGCAAGAGATGCCGGACGTGGTCGTGCTCCACTCCGCGCGCGAGATCGACGAGGTGATCTTCGGGGACGACCTCCGGGGCCTCGCGGACACGCACGACCGCTTCCACCTCCACGAGCAGCTCACGCGCGAGAACGGGCGGATGGGCCCGACCGACCTCGACCGGCTGTGCCCGGACTGGCGGGACCGCGACGCCTACATCTCCGGCCCGAACGACATGCTCGACGCGTTCACCGAGCACTTCGAGGCCCACGGTAACGGCGACCGGCTGCACATGGAGCGCTTCCAGCCCAAGCTCGGGCTCGGCCAGAACGGCGAGGGCGAGGGCGGGACGATCAAGTTCTGCATGTCCGACTGCGAGGCCTCCTCAGACGGGAGCGTGCCGATCCTCATCGCCGGCGAGGAGGCGGGCCTCGACCTTCCGTTCGGCTGTCGCGAGGGGATCTGCCACACGTGCGTGGGTGAGTTGCGCAAGGGGCAGGTCCGCGACCTGCGTAGCGGCAAGGTCTACGGCCAGGAGGGCGAGGTCATCAGGACCTGCATCAGCGCGCCCGAGGGGCCGATCGAGATCGACCTGTAAACGAGAGATGAGGGAGTGACCCACATGGCGACCGCGACCCACAACGGACACCAGACCAACGGCCGCGTGGCCATCGAAGAGCCGGCGAACCCGCTGCAGACGCTCTCCCCTGAGCAGATCGAGGCGATCGGGCGGGAGTTCGATGAGCTGCACGAGCAGGTCAAGGACAGCCTCGGCGATCGCGACGCGCGCTACATCCGCTCGATGATCGCGCTCCAGCGCCGGCTGGCCCTGCTGGGCCGGGTCGAGCTGATCGCGTCGCGCTGGCGCCTTCCCTGGATCCTCGGCGCCTCGACGCTCGGTCTGGCCAAGATCCTCGAGAACATGGAGATCGGTCACAACGTCCTGCACGGCCAGTGGGACTGGATGAACGACCCGGTGATCAACTCGCGGGCGTGGGACTGGGACACCGCGTCGACCGCCGAGGCGTGGCGTCACTCCCATAACTACATCCACCACACGTTCACGAACATCCTCGGCAAGGACCGCGACCTCGGCTACGAGATCATGCGGATCGACCCCGAGCAGAAATGGCATCCGGTCTACCTGCTCCAGCCCCTCTACAACATCGTGCTCGCGATGCTGTTCGAGTGGGGCGTGGCGGTCCACGACCTCAACTTCGAGGCGATCCGTAAGGGCGAGAAGGACAAGAAGCAGCTCCGCAAGGAGCTCAAGGGCATCGCGGGCAAGGCCCGCACCCAGATCCAGAAGGACTACATCGCCTGGCCGCTGATCAGCGGGATCGTGTGCACGCTGATCGAGGTCGCCTACTTCAGCGCCAAGGAAGAGGCCGACCGTCGCAACGAGAGTGCCGGCGCGCTCAGGAGTGGGTTGAACAAGGTCCGTCGCTCGCGCGCCAAGTCGAGCAGCAACGTGCTGGGGCGCCTGATCGAGCGCCGCTCGTTCCGCGAGCCGTTCATGCGGACATTGACCGCCGACGTCGCCGCCAACCTGATCCGCAACGTGTGGTCCTACGCGATCATCTTCTGCGGCCACTTCCCAGATCAGACGTACACGTTCACCGAGGGGGAGACCGCCGACGAGAGCCGCGGCGCCTGGTACGTGCGCCAGCTGACCGGCGCCGCCAACATCGACGGCGGCCCGGTGTTCCACGTGATCAGCGGCAACCTCGGCTACCAGGTCGAGCACCACCTATTCCCGGACATGCCGAGCAGCCGCTACGGCGAGATCGCGCCGAAGGTGCGCGAGATCTGCCAGCGCTACGGGCTCCCGTACAACTCGGGGCCGTTCCACCAACAGCTTGGGATGGTCCAGCGCACGATCATCCGGCTCGCGTTCCCCGGCGGCAAGTACCGTCCGAAGCCGGGCGCCTACGCGGGTCCGCTGGTTCGCGGCAAGGGCGAACGACCCGCCGCCACGGTCGGGTCTTAGGGGTCTCGCTTCGCTCGACGTCCTCCGGATGAAATTGCGGCAGGCCCGTTAGGTGAGGCAAGGATGCCGAGCGGGGCGTCGCCGCAATGCCGGTTCCGCGCGGCATCCTTGCCGCGGGGGCGCGCACCCCTGAATGGCTGAGAGCCGGCGAATGGAAACGGCGGGCGGCTGAGGGTGGGTGCGGTCGTCCCGGGGGCTGGTCGCGGTGCGCGGGGCATGCATAGCTCGACAACGGAGCCGTTCCCGCGAGGCCGTGCCGTACTACGCACGTATGGCACGCGTAACACGGCACGGCCGACGCAACTGCCCTCAATTGCCGTGTTATGCACGCTCCGGAACCCGCGGCGACCCCCGACGGGAACACCACACCCCCCTCAGATGCCCGCCGTTAAGAAACCCCATCCGCCCACGACCACCGCGGACCCCAGCGACCGCCGGGCACGGATGCCGGGCGGAACCGGCCTCCCGGCTCGGCCCGCTCGGCATCCAGCCTCGCCACGACCGGGCCGGCCGGGAGTCATCCGGCTGGATGCCGCGAAGCGGCCCATGCTCCACATGGCGCAAGCGACCCCAACGAGTCTGTCCACCTGGCCGCTCCGACCGCGCTGGCCCGCGCGCTATCTTGGATCGTGGCCCATCGCACACATACGGAACGGAGGTCGTCATGACGTGGAAGCGGAGCTATCTCGTGGTGGCGAACGTGACTGCGACTTCCGGTGAATTGATCGATGCGCTCCGGTCGCGGGCTCAGGAGGACCCGTGCAGCTTCACGCTCGTGATCCCGGCGACGCCGTTCGGCGGTGGTCGAGCGGCGGCGCAGGAGAAGCTGGGGGAGGCACTCGAGCAGCTGCATGACTCCGGCCTCGAGGCCGAGGGCAGCGTCGGCAACGCTGACCCGATCCTGGCCGTCACCGACGCCTGGGATCCGAAGAGGTACGACGAGATCATCGTCTCGACGCTCCCGATGCGGTTCTCGAAATGGCTGCACGCCGGCCTTCCCGAACGGATATCGAAGCTCACCGACGCGCCCGTAACTCACGTGGTGTCCCAGCCCCCGCGGGCAGAGCACGACGTGGCGCCGCCCCCGGCGCACCCGGACAGCGGCATGGGCCCACTGTCGGTGCTCGCCTGGGGCGCGAACAAAGAGCGCTGAGCGCGAGCTCCCGGGCGCCGCAACCGCTGGCGCCCCTGCGATAATCCCCGCATGGCTGCGAACCTCGGCTCGGTTTTGACTGCGATGGTCACGCCGTTCGACGCCGACGGAAACGTCGACGAGGACGCGGCCGTCGCGCTGATGCATCACCTGACCGAGCACGGCTCGGACGGGCTCGTGATCTGCGGCACGACCGGCGAGGCCTCGACGCTCGACGACGAGGAGCACCTCGGGATGATCCGCCTCGCGGTCGAGGAGATGCGCGGGGAGTGCACGATCGTCGCGGGCGTCGGCTCCAACGACACCCGCCACGCGATTCACCTCACCGAGCGCGCCACCGAGATCGGGCCGGACGCGCTCCTGCACGTCAACCCGTACTACAACCGGCCGAGCCGGCGGGGGATCGTCCGCCACTACGAGGAGGTCTGCCGGGCCACCGACCTGCCGATCGTGCTCTACAACATCCCGCAGCGGACCGGCTCGGACATGCCCAACGACCTGCTCGCCGAGCTCGCCCAGCTCGACAACATCTTCGCGGTCAAGCAGGCGAACGCCGCCAACCTAGCCAAGGTCGACGGAATGCGGATCTACGCCGGCAACGACGACCTGCTCGCGGACGTGCTCGACATGGATGAGGCCGGCGGGATCCTCGTCGCCAGTCACCTGTTCGGCGAGGAGATGCGCCGGATGGTGGACGAACCCGAGCACCGCCGGGAAATCGACAACGCGCTCCAGGACGTGTACGCCGACATGCCGGTGGCGCCGCTCGCGTGCGCCACGAAGGCCGCACTCCACCTCCTGGGGCTCCTGCCCTCGGCCACGGCTCGGCTCCCGTACGTGGAGCTCGACGACCGTGAGCTCGGGGTGATCAGGTCGATGCTCGAGCGCCACGGGCTGCTGCAACACAGCCGGGCGTGAGTAACGGCACTCTCCGGGTTCTGCCGCTCGGCGGCCTGGGCGAGATCGGTAAGAACATGACCGTCGTCGAGTACGACGGGCGGATCGTCGTGGTCGACACCGGCCTGCGGTTCCCGACCACCGACATGCTCGGCATCGATCTCGTCCTGCCCGACTTCGGCTATCTCCGAGACCGGGCTGACGACATCGAGGCGATCGTGATCACCCACGGTCACGAGGACCATCTGGGGGCACTGCCGTGGGTGCTGCGCGAGCTCGACGCCTCACCGCCCGTGTATGGCGGCCGGCTGACCGTCGCGATGGCGCGCTCGAAGCTCGACGAGCACAAGCTGCGCGACGCCCCGCTCGAGGACCTGCGACCCGGGGACAAGCTGGAGCTCGGGCCGTTCGGGCTCGAGCTCGTTCACATGACCCACTCGATCCCGGACTCGTGCGCGGTGGCGCTGAGCACCGAGGTCGGCAACATAGTGCTGACCGGCGACTACAAGTTCGACCAGACGCCCGTCGACGGCGACCCCGCGGACGTCTCGAGGCTCGCCGAGCTCGGCCGGGAAGGGGTTTTGCTCCTGTGCGGCGACTCGACCAACGCCGATCGACCGGGGTTCTCGCCCTCGGAGCGTGACGTCGGACCGCACCTCCAGGAGGTGTTCGCGCGGGCGCAGGGCCGGATCATCGTGACCAGCTTCGCGTCGAACATCCACCGCGTGCAACAGGTGATCGACGCCGCTGCCGCGCTCGGGCGCAAGGTGTCGCTGGTCGGGCGCTCGATGCGCAAGAACGTCAACATCGGGCGTTCGCTCGGCCACATCGAGTTCCCCGACGGTACGCTGATCCCGCCCCAGGAGGTCGAGGACTGGCCCGACGAGAAGATCGTCGTGATCTCGACCGGATCCCAAGGCGAGCCGTTGTCGGCGCTGCGGCGGATGGCGCACAACGACCACCGGATGATCAAGCTGCACCGCGGCGACACGGTCGTGTTCTCGGCCACGCCGATCCCCGGCAACGAGCGCGCGGTCAACGAGACCGTCGACCGCCTGTTCCACATCGGCTGCGAGGTGATCACCCCGCGCGAGGCGCCGATCCACGCCTCGGGGCACGGGTACGCCGAGGAGCTGAAGCTGATGCTGAACCTGCTCAAGCCGCGCTACGTGATGCCGATGCACGGCGACTACAAGCGGATCCGCCTGCACGCCGAGCTCGCCGATGCCGTCGGGATCGACCCCGAGGACGTGTTCCAGGGCGAGAACGGGCTGCCGCTCGAGCTCGACGAGGACGGCGCCAGGTGGGGCGAGCCCGAGCAGTCCGGCATGATCTTCGTCGACGGCGTCGACATCGGCGACCCGGCCGACGTCGCGCTCCGCGACCGGCGCATGCTCTCGGCGGACGGCATCTTCATCGTGGTCGCGACCGTGTCCGAGCAGAGCGGCGAGTCGGTCGTGCCCCCCGAGGTGATCTTCCGCGGCGTCCCGTTCGTCGAGCAGGCCGACAGCCTGGTCGAGGACATCCGTCAAGAGGTCGAGCGGTCGCTGGCCCGCGCGGCCCACGACGGCATCCGCGAGATCGACATGCTCCAGCAGGAGCTGCACGACGACCTGGCGGCGTTCGTATACGACCGGCTCCGGCGCCGGCCGATGGTGCTGCCCGTGGTCGTCGAGGTCTGAGCCCCGTCACCCCGACGGTCGTACGAGCCCGTTCTCGTACGCGAACACGACGATCTGCACCCGGTCCCGGAGGCCGAGCTTGCCGAGGATCCGGCCCACGTGCGTCTTGACCGTCGCCTCGGACAGGACGAGGCGCTCGGCGATCTCGGCGTTCGACAGGCCCCGGGCGACCTCGATCAGCAACTCGCGCTCGCGCGGCGTCAGCGACTCGACGGAAGCGCCGGTCGTGGCCTCGGACTGCTGCGGATCGGGGAGGTGGTGGGCGAACTGCGACAGCAGACGCCGCGTCACGCTGGGCGCGACGACCGCGTCTCCGGTCGCGACGGCACGGATCGCGGAGAGCATGTCGGGCGGTGGGACGTCCTTGAGCAGGAATCCGCTCGCGCCGGCGCGCAACGCACCGAAGGCGTACTCGTCGAGGTCGAACGTGGTCAGCACGATGATCCGCGAGTCGCTCCCCGAGGCGACGATCCGCTCGGTCGCCTGCACTCCATCGAGGCCGGGCATGCGGACGTCCATCAGCACCACGTGGGGCTCGAGGCGCGCCGTCATCTCGATCGCCTCGAGGCCGTTCTCGGCCTCGCCGACGACGTTCAGGTCGGGCTGAGCGTCGAGGATCATCCGGTAGCCCATGCGCAGCATCGGCTGGTCGTCGACGAGCAGGATGCTCGTGGCCGGTGAATCGCTCACGCGGGCTCCTGTGCGTGCGCCGAATCGCTCATGCGAGCTCCTCGCCCTCGCCCTCCCCGGGCGGCGACAGCGGCAGACTCGCGGTCACTCGCCATCCGCCCGAAGGGCCTGGCCCGGCCTGCACGACGCCGCCGTATACGGCCGCGCGCTCGGTCATGCCGCGCAGGCCCGAGCCGCCGTTGCCGTTTTGCCGGGGTGGGGAGGAGACGCCGGTATCCGCGACCGACACGTGGACATTCGCGTCGGTCGCAACCAGCTCGACCTCCGCCGCCGCCGACGGCCCCGCGTGCTTCAGCGTGTTGGTCAGCGCCTCCTGGACGATCCGGAACACGGTCAGCTGGATCCCCTCGGGGAGCGTGCGGGCGGCCGGCGCCACGCGATAGCTGACCGGAAGGCCGGCGGCGCGCACCTGCTCGACGAGCGCGTCGATCTCAGGCACGCCCGGCTGCGGGACTCGCTCCGAGGCGGGCCCATCGTCGTCGTCGCGGAGCACGCCGAGCAGCCGCCGCATCTCGCCGAGCGCGCGGCGCCCGGTGCTCGACGCCGCCTCGAGCGCGTGTTCGGCCTCGTCTGGAGCCTCGCGGAGCGTGTAGGCGGCGCCGTCGGAGAGGGCGATCATCACCGTGAGGTTGTGGGCGACGACGTCGTGCAGCTCTCGCGCGATCCGGGCCCGCTCGGCCGCCGCTGCGAGCCGGCCCTGCTGGTCGCGTTCGAGCTCGAGGCGGTCGGCCCGCTCCCGGAGCGACGAGAGCAGCTGGCGCCGGTTCCGGATGTTCTGCCCGAGAATGCCCGCGGCCGCGACCAGCCCGCTCAGCCCGATGAAGCTCCGGACGTGCGCGTCGTGGAACCACTGGCCGAGCGCCAGGATCACTCCGATCTCCAGGATCGCCGCCGCCGTCAGCGCCGTGCGCCGGTCCTCCCGGCTGGCGACGGTGTAGAGCGCGATCAGCAGCGCGACGTCGCCCAGCACCCGGACGCCGGCGACCCATTGCAGGAACGCGATCCCCGCGATGACGAGGAACACCTGGAAGGGCCAGCGCGAGCGCCACAGCAGCGGGATCGCGAACGCCACGTCGAGCGCGATTTCGGCCACGCCGCCGTGGCGCGGATGGACCTCGGGCAGCACCAGCAGCAGGACGACCGCGGCGCTGATCGCATCCCAGCGCCGCGGTCGTAGGCTTCGCAGCAGGTCCGCCCTGCCGGCCTCGCGCATGCCGGTCAATTTAGACCGACCCGTCCACCTGCGCTATGCGTCTCGACGCTTGATCAGGAACGCCGCGATGCCGAGCGCCAGCAACGTGTAGCCGCAGAACAGCGCGAAACCGCCCCAGGGCGAGAACGTGTAGGCCTCGTGCGTGCCCGACAGGATCGTCGTGCCGGCCACTGAGGGCAGGTACGGGTTGATCGCGTTCTGAGTGCTGGTGGGGAGGATCGCCGCCAGGCCGGGGACGACGAACAACAGGCCGGCGAACAGCGCGATCCCGCCCGCGGTGTTGCGGACGATCGCGCCCAGGCTGAGCGCGAACACGCTTAGCACGGCCAGGTACAGCGCGGCGCCGACCCACGCCCGCAGGGCCGTGCCGTTGCCGAGCGAAGTCTGCACGTGATGCTGCGTCAGGATGCTCTGCGACGCGAGGAACGCGATCAGCCCCGAGATCAGCATCAGCGCGAACGTGACCGCCGCGAACGTACCCGCCTTCGCCCACAGGACCGGGAGGCGCTTGGGCACGGCCATGAAGCTCGAGCGAATCTGCCCGGTGCTGTACTCGCCGGTTAGCACGAGCACGCCTAGCACGCCGATCGCCAACTGCGCGAAGTGGTAGCCGCCGAGCCCAGTGTTGATCGGGTTGAAGTGGAGCCGGTCGCCGGGGCCCAAGTTATTCCACCGGTTCATCTGGATCGTCGCGATCAGCGGGCCGAGGCCGGCCATCCCGAGGATCGCGACCAGCAGGGTCCAGCGGGTCGAGCGCAGCGACCAGAGCTTGGTCCACTCCGACCGGATTACGCGAGCTTGCGTTACGCGCCCGCGCGTAACGGCGGCGCGGGCAGGGACTTCGAGGGTGGCTGATGTTGCGCTCATGCTGCGGCCTTCATGTCGGTGTCGTTGTTGTCGTCGTCGGAAGCGGCGTGGTACTCGACGGTCTCGCCGGTCAGCGCCATGAACGCCTGCTCGAGCGACACCTGCATCGGGGTCAGTTCGGCAAGCACGATCTTCTCGGCCAGCGCGATCTCGCCGATTTCCTGCCCGGTGAGGCCATGGACCTCGAGCACGTCGCGCTCGACGCTGTCGACGCGCGCCTGCTTGGCCGCGAGCGCGTCGCGGAGCGCGGTCGCCTGCGGCGAGACCACGCGGACGGCGGCGCCGGTCGACGCACGCTGGACGAATTCGTCCACGCTCGTGTCGGCGATCAGCCGGCCGCGGCCGATGACCACCAGGTGCTCGGCGGTCTGGGCCATCTCGGCCATCAGGTGCGAGGACAGGAACACCGTCCTGCCCTCCTTGGCCAGCCGCTTGAGCAGCGTCCTGATCCACAGGATGCCCTCGGGGTCCAGGCCGTTGGCGGGCTCGTCGAGGATCAGGATCTTCGGATCGCCGATCAGCGCCGCGGCGACGCCGAGCCGCTGGCCCATGCCGAGCGAGAATCCGCCGACGCGCCTTTTCGCGACGGACTGGATCCCGACCATTTCGATGACCTCGTCCACGCGAGCGCGCCCGATCCCGTGCGTCTGGGCCAGGGCGAGCAGGTGGTTGTAGGCGGACCGCCCGGTGTGGATCGCCCGGGCCTCGAGCATCGCGCCGACCTCGTCGAGCGGCGCCGCGAGATCGCTGTAGGAGCGGCCGTCGATCGTGGCCGATCCGGAGGTGGGAGCGTCCAACCCGAGGATCAGACGCATGGTGGTTGACTTGCCGGCGCCGTTGGGGCCGAGGAAACCCGTGACGACCCCTGGCTTCACGTTGAAGCTGAGGTCGTCGACGGCGAGCTTGTCCCCGTAGCGCTTGGTGACGTTTTCGACGGTGATCATGTCGTCAGTATCGGTTGCGCTGGCGATCGCGACTATTGGCCGCGGGAGCGATCTTTGTGGCCGAGGATCAGACTCAGGTAGTACGGCCGGCGACGCTGACCTCGGCCCGTGGTCGCGTTTCCCGGCGCCGGCGCGGGAGGCGGCGGCCGCGGAGTGCGGCGAGCCCGGCGAGCGCGACGACGAAGCACGTGACCGCGCCGAGCCCGAGCCCGGCCCGCGCGCCGATGACCGCCATCAGCCAGCCGACGAGCGGACCGCCGATCGGGGTCGATCCCTGGAAGGAGACGAACCACAGCGACATCACGCGGCCGCGCATCGCGGGATCCGCGGTCAGCTGGAGCGTCGAGTTGCCCATCGACATGAACGAGATGCTGGCCCAGCCGACGAACACCAGCGCGATCAGTTCGGCCGGGAGGCTCGGCGCGAGCGTCGCGAACGTCATCGCGACGCCGAATCCGATCGCGGAGATGATCAGCGGCCGCACCCCGATCTTGCCCCGGGCGGCCACGAGCAGGCCGCCGAACACGGCGCCGAGCCCCATCGCGGCGGTCATGAAGCCGAAGCCGGCGGAGCCGGCGTGGAGCCCCCGGCTCGCCATCACCGGGAGCGTCACCTGGAACTCGTAGGTGAGGCAGCCGGCGGCCGCCATCATCAGGAGCGGGACGGCGAGGTCCGGCGTTGAGCGGACGTAGTGAAGGCCCTCGCGGAGCTGGCCGCGGGCGCGCGGCGCGGGGGTGATCCGGTCGAGCGCGGCGTGGTTCATCGTGGCGAGCGATGCCACGACGGCGACGAAGCTCGCCGCGTTTACGAGGAAGCAGGGGCCCTCGCCGACGGTGGCGATCAGGATCCCCGCGACCGCGGGGCCGATCACCCGGGCGGTGTTGACCAGCACCGAGTTCAGGCTGACCGCATTACGGAGGTGCTCGGAGCCGACCATCTCGAGCATGAACGACTGCCGGGCCGGGTTCTCGAACGCGTTGTTCAGGCCGAGCAGCGCGGCCAGGACGGCGATCTCCCACACGTGGACGACCCCGGTGACCGTGAGCACGCCCAGGATCAGAGCCTGGACGCCCATCGCGCTCTGGAGCGCGATCATCAACTTCAGCTTGTCGACGCGATCGGCGATGACGCCGCCGTAGGGGCCGAGCAGCAGCACCGGTAGCGTCTGGAAGGCGACGATCACTCCGAGCGTCGTGCTCGAGTGGGTCAGGCTCAGCACCAGCCAGGCCTGAGCCGTCATCTGCATCCAGGTGCCGATCAGCGAGATCGCCTGGCCGCTGTAGTAGCGGCGGAAGTTCGGAACAGACAGTGCGGCGAAGGTGACGCGACCGGCGCGGACGACCCGCGTCAAGACCGCTCTCCGGTTCGGAGCTGCTCAGCTAGGCGCTCGAGCGCCGGCAATGCGGCCTCGATGTGGGCGCGCTCCTGCGCGTCCATCCCGTCGAGGGCCTGATTGAGCGCGTCGGTGCGCTCGCTCCGGATGCGCCTGGCGAGCTCGTGTCCCGCATCGGTCGCTTCGACTAACGCCGCGCGACGGTCGCCCGGATCGCTGGCCCGCTCGACCAGTCCCGCCTCGGCGAGAGCGGCGATCACCCGCGACATCATCGTCGGGTTGATCCCCTCGTCGTCGGATAGATCCGACAGCTTGATGCGGCTAACGCGGGAGACGTGGAGAAGGACCGAGATCTTCGTCGGGGTGAGGCCGGCGCCGACGGCGGCGGCGGTGGGGCGAAGCCGCCGGGACAGCCTCCCGATCACCGCGCGCAGGCGGGGCGTCGTTTCGGTGTCGAAGGTGGCGAGTAGGGGAGACATAAATACTTG
Source organism: uncultured Solirubrobacterales bacterium (assembly GCA_963755525.1). Lineage (GTDB taxonomy): Bacteria > Actinomycetota > Thermoleophilia > Solirubrobacterales > Solirubrobacteraceae > Palsa-465. The sequence continues at coordinate 460,681 of CAVWKC010000031.1, forward strand.
CTTGCTGATAAGCAATATAGCAGGGTTATCGACCACGGGGGCGCCCGGGCTTGACCGGCGGCGACCCCAGGGGCTCGCTAAGAGCTCAGCGAGGACGGGGCCGGTTCGTGCGCCGCGACGTCGTCGATTGCGAGCGCGACCGACGCCGGTTCGATCCGGCTGTGCTCGCGCCGACCGGAGTCTCCAGCGGCGCATCCCCGTTGACGACGCTCGGGTCGCGGGGAATCGTGATCACGAACCGCGTCCCGGTGCCGACGCTCGGCTGCTCCAGCTCGACCGAGCCCGAGTGCGACTCCGCGACCGCCCGGACGATCGCGAGCCCGAGGCCCGATCCTCGGGTGCCGGTGCTCGAGCCCCGGACGAACCGATCGAACACGCGGCCGCCGAGCTCGGGGGGAATTCCCGGGCCGTCGTCCTCGACGGTCAGCAGCGCGACGCCGTTTTCGACGCCAGTCGAGGCGCGGATGTGCGTGCCGGGTGGCGTGTGCCTGACCGCGTTCTCGATCAGGTTCAGCGTGAGTCGATGCAGATCGTCGCGCACGCCGGGCACGACCGCTGGACGGGCATCGATCGACAGCTCGTGATCCTCGGCCATCGGCCCCAGCTCAGAGGCCGCCTCGAGCAGCACGTCGGCCAGGTCGGTGGGTCCGCGTGACACGGCTCTGCGCGCGTCGGCGCGGGCGAGTAGCAGCAGGTCGCCGACGAGCCGTCGCATGCGCCGGGCCGACCGCAGCGCGGCCTCAGCGTTGTCGGCCTGGTCTCCGCCGAGCTCCTCGGCCAGCAGCTCTAGGTTTGCGAGCAGGCTAGTCAGCGGCGTACGCAGCTCGTGCGAGGCGTCCGCGACGAACTCTCGCTGGCGCTCGAGCGCGGCGTGCGTCTCGCCACGCGCAGCGTCGAGCGACCCAAGCATCCCCTCGACCGTCCGCGCCAGCTCGGCGACCTCGTCGTCGGCCTCGGGGACGGGCAGGCGCAGTCGGGGATCGCGCGTGCGCTCGATCTCGCGTGCTGCGCCGGTCAGCTGCACGATCGGGCGCATCGCGCGCGCCGCCGTGGCGAGCCCGCCGAGCAGAGCGAGGACGGTGCCGCCGAGTACCCCGAGCAGCAGGATCACCTGCACGCGCGCGACCGTGTGATCGACGTCGGAAAGGGGCCGGGCGTAGAGCAGCCACACAGTGCTGGGCGGAACGGGCAGCTGCTGCGCGACGACCAGGTAGCCGCCCTGGTTGTACGTGCCGGCCTTGGCCGGGGCCGGGAACCCGGGCCTCGCCGGCAGGGCCTTCACGCCCTTGACCTTGACGTCCTCCTGCGTGCACAGCAAAACGCCGGCCTCGTTGAAGATCCGGATCTGGGCGTGCTCGGCGCTCGTGTAGTCCTTGAGCGAGACGTTCTGCCTCTTGCAGTTCAAATAGGCGCCGTCCCCGAGCCACTTCAGATGCAGGTCCTTCGCCAGCTGGTCGGAGTTGCTGCGCACCTCGTTGTTGAACTGGCCGCGGAGATCGCGGTCGGTGAGCACGCCGACGATCGCGGCAAAACTCGCCAGGATCACGCACGTCAGCATCGCCGAGCCGCCGGCGAGCCGCCAGCGGATCGGGATGGACCTATACGCGGAGAACGTAGCCCGCGCCGCGGATCGTATGTAGGAGCCTGGGCTCGCCACCGGCTTCTAGCTTCCTCCGAAGGTTCGAAACGAACACTTCGATCGTATTGGTCATCGAGAACGGGTCATAGCCCCACACCTCATCGAGCAGGCGCTGGCGTGAGATCACGATTCGTTCGTTGCGCATCATGTACTCGAGCAGCTCGAACTCGCGCTGGGTCAGGTCGATCGTCCGGCCCGATCGAGTGACCTCGTGCGTGTCCGGGTTGAGCTTGAGATCGCTCATCGTCAGGGTCGCCTGGCCTCGCGGAGGCCGGCGTCGCAGCAGGGCGCGGAGGCGGGCCAGGAGCTCCTGGCGCTCGAACGGTTTGACCAGGTAGTCGTCGGCGCCGGCGTCGAGGCCTTCGACCCGCGCCTCGACGCCGTCGCGGGCGGTCAGCACGAGGATCGGCACGTCGTCGCCGCCCTGGCGGAGCGTCTTGGCCACCTCGACGCCGTCGAGGCCCGGCAGCCCGAGGTCCAGGATCAGGAGGTCGGGCAGGAACCCATGGGCCTCATCGAGGGCCGTGTTTCCGTTGCTTGCGATCCGCACCTCGTAGCCCTCCATCCGCAGCGAGCGCTGGAGGACCTGCGCGATCGCGTCATCGTCCTCCACCACGAGCACGCGTGGGGTGCGTTCGTAGTCGGTCATTTCTGTATGCAGATGGTACGGCGCCCGATGAAGAGTTCTGCCGTGGGCCGAGTCGCGGCGGGGGTGCGCACGGGTTGGGGCGGGGTCGGGGCGCGGTGGGGCCCGGGAGCCGCGCCGGGGCACGGGCAGGAAGCCGTCGCGCGACGTCGAAGCCAGTCCCTCCGAAATGGCCGCCACTAAGCGAAAGAAGCCGCCGCCCAAGCGCGCGACGCGCTCGCTGCTGGCTGGCCGCCCATCGCTGCGGCTCCCCGACGTTCGGCTCGAGCCGCACCACGTCGACATCCTCGGGCTCGGGCTGATCGCGGTCGGGATCCTGCTCGGCGGCGTCGCCTACGGCGGTTGGGACGGCGGGACGCTCGGAAACGGCGCGATCACCGGGCTTCGGTTCGTGCTCGGCGCGCTCGGATACGTCGTTCCGGCGGCGCTTGTCGTCGGCGGCGGGCTGGTGCTGGCGCGCGAGATGCGGCCGCCGGGCCGGCCCCTGCGGACCGGAACCATCTGCCTGACCTGTTCGATCACGCTGGCGCTCGCGGCGGGAACGCTCGGCGTCGGTCCCGGCGCGGTTCCCTCTTCTGAGTTCTGGCACGCGGCTGCTTTTGAAAAGCGTGGCGGGGTCGTGGGACAGGGGGAGCTGTGGGTGACCTCACACCTGATCTCGACGGTCGGCGCCGACATTCTCGCGGTGTTCCTGTTCGTGGCCGGGCTGATCTTGGTCACCGGCGCCGGGGTCGCGGGCGTGGTTCGTGCCGGCCGGGCCGGCGTTGCGGGGACGACTCGGGCGTTCCGGCGCTCGTCCTCGAGCATGGCCGCCACCCGCGCGCGACGCCCCGCCACCGCGGCGGCGAAGGCCAGGGTCGCGCGGACCGTGCCGGAGGATGGCGCGGTGCCGGACGGTGGCCCTGTGCGAGACGATGATCCGGTCGAACTGCTGCTTCCGCCCGAGCCCGACACCTCGGAGCTCGTCGTTCGTGCCACCCACGTCGAGGCGCCTCCGATCTCCTCCGAGGTCATCGACGACGAGGACGTTCCGGAATTCCGGCCGCCGGGGAGGGGTTCGACTCGCACGGCTGCGGCTCCCGCGGCTGGGGTCGAGGAGGGCGAGCAACCTGAGGTCGATCCCGCGGATCTGACTCCACAGGGGCGCTACCGCGCCAACATCACCGACGACCCGAACTTCGAGTGGCACGTGCCCCGGTCACGTTTCCTGGTCCGGTCGACAGGAGAGGCGGCCAAGCCCGACACCGCTGGCCAGGAGCAGGTGGCGGCGACGCTGATCGAAACGCTCGGCCACTTCGGAATCGAGGCCAAGGTGATCGGCCGAGTCACCGGCCCGCACATCACGCGCTACGAGATCAGGCTGGCGCCCGGGACGAAGGTATCCAAGGTCGCGCAGCTGAAGGACGACCTCGCGTACGCGCTGGCCGCCACCGACATCCGGATCCTGGCGCCGATCCCCGGTAAGCAGGCAGTCGGGGTCGAGGTCCCGAACGCGCGCCGGCGGATCGTCCACCTCGGCGACGTGTTCCAGGATCCCCCGCCCGACTGGTCGCCCCTGACGGTCTGGCTGGGCAAGGACATCGCGGGCCGGGCGATCGGGGCCGACCTCGCGAAGATGCCCCACCTGCTCGTCGCCGGCACGACCGGCGCCGGTAAGTCGGCGTGCGTCAACGCGATGCTCTCGAGCATCCTGCTCCGGGCCACCCCGCACGAGGTGCGCCTCGTGCTGGTCGACCCCAAGCAGGTGGAGCTCAACCACTACGAGGGCATTCCGCACCTGTTGACGCCGGTGATCACGAGCCCGCGGATGGCGGCCAACGCCTTGCAGAACCTCGTCAAGGAGATGGAGCAGCGCTACGGCACGATGTCGCTCGCGCGCACGCGTTCGTTGCCGGAGCTAAACCGAGCGCGCGAGAAGCGCGGCGAGCCGCCCCTGCCCTACATCATGTGCGTGATCGACGAGCTCGCCGACCTGATGATGGTGGCGCCTGCCGACGTCGAGGACTCGATCATCCGCCTGGCGCAGAAGGCGCGGGCGGTCGGCATCCATCTCGTCCTGGCGACCCAGTCGCCCCGGGTGGACGTGATCACGGGGATGATCAAGGCCAACGTCCCGTCGCGGATCGCGTTCGCGGTCTCCTCGCAAACCGATTCGCGCGTGATCCTCGACCACAACGGCGCCGAGTCGCTCCTCGGTCAGGGCGACATGCTGTTCTCGCCGGTCGGCTCGAGCAAGCTCCAGCGGATCCAGGGCGCCTACATCGACGAGGAGCAGATCGCCGAGCTGACCGACGCGTGGCGCCGTCAGGGCGAGCCCGAGTTCCACGAGGAGCTGCTCGAAGAGGCCGAGTCGGCGGATGGCGGTTCCGGTTTTCGGAGGATTCGCCGGAATTCAGCCCCGATGAGGATCCGCTGCTCGAGGAGGCGATCGCGCTCGTGGCCCAGATGGGCACCGCCTCGACCTCGATGCTCCAACGCCGGCTGCGACTCGGCTACACCCGCGCTGGCCGCCTGATCGACATGCTCGAGCGCCGCGGGATCATCTCCGGCTACGAGGGCTCAAAGCCGCGCCAGGTGCTGATCACCGAGGCCGACGTCCCGCGAATCCTGTCCCACCTCGCCGAAGCCGACGGCCCCGCGCCACCGCGTCCCGTCCCCGTCCCCGACGACACCGGCGAAGAGCAGTAGTCCCTTGCGCGGCGCGCGCGAGCGCGGGAAAAGTCCTGCTGTCGACGGGCCCTCCGCCGCTAGCCTTCGCAGGCGGATGGCCGATATCGGCACGACACTGCGAGAGGCGCGGATCCGCGCGCGGATCGACATCAGCGAGGTCGAGGCCCGGACCAAGATCCGTGCCAAGTACCTCCGCGCGATCGAGAACGAGGAGTGGGACCTGCTCCCCGGACCGGTCTACGTCAAGAGCTTCCTGCGCACCTACGGCGACTTCCTCGGGCTCGACAGCCGGCAGCTCGTCGACGAATACAAGCGCCGATACGAGCGCCCGGCGGATTCGGACATGCGGCCGATCGCCCCGCTCGGGCGAGAGCGCGAGCGCAAGCGCCGACGGCCTCGGCTGGGGCCGGTCGCCCTGGTCGTGCTCGTGCTCGCCGTGGTCGCGGCCGCGCTGTTCGTGGTCGGCAGTCTCAATCCGAGCAGCCCCTCGTCGACGAGCTCGTCGACCGTCACCACCAGCGCCGGGAACACAACGTCGTCGACGAGCACGACTACGACCACCGTCCACCATCACCACCGGCGCCCGCCACCCCCCAAGCCGACCACCGTTACGCTCAAGCTCGTGCCGACGAGCTCGGTCTATGTGTGCGTGGAAGACGGCACCGGAAAGAAGCTGATTCCCGGGCTGATCTTCGCAGCCGGTCAGACGATCCCGACCGAGACTGCGCACAAGCTGATGATCACCCTCGGCAACGACGCCGTGCAGATGAAGGTCAACGGCAAGTCCGTGACACCGACGCCCGGTTCGCCCATCGGATACGAGCTGACCCCGGGGAAGACGACTCCGCTGCCGGCGAGCCAGCTGCCGACCTGCGCATGACTGAGTCTTCGGGTCGCGGTCCGGTCTCGGGTGGCGGTCCGGTGTCGGGTGGCGGTCCGGTGTCGAGTGGCGGTCCGGTGTCGAGTGGCGGTCCGGTGTCGAGTGGCGGTCCGGTGTCGAGTGGCGGTCCCGTGTCGGGTGGCGGTCCGGTGTGGAGTGGCGGTCCGCGAGCCGGGATCCTGGTCACCGGTACCGAGGTCCTGACCGGGATCATTTCCGACCGCAACGGGCCGTGGCTGTCCGAGCGCTTGCTCGAGATCGGCGTCGACGCCGCGATGATCCAGATCGTCGGCGACCGGCCCGGTGACCTCATGGCGGCGCTTCGGTACATGGATGCTCAGGGGATGGCGTTGATCGTGACGAGCGGCGGGTTGGGCCCGACCGCCGACGACCTCACCGCCGAGATCGTCGGCGAGTTCGCGAGCCGCGAGATGGTGCTCGACGATGAGCTCGAAGCGAAGATCACCGAGATCCTTCGCCCGCTGATGAGCCGCTGGCCGGGACTGGATCTCGACGCCGTCCGCGAGGCGAACCGTAAGCAGGCGGTAGTGCCTCTTGGTGCCACGATCTTGGACCCGGTCGGTACCGCGCCGGGCCTCGTGGTGCCGCCAGCTTCGGGATCCGGCCCGACGGTCGTGGTCCTCCCGGGGCCGCCGCGGGAGCTCCACGAGATGTGGGCGATGGCCCGGTCGACCGAGGCATTTGCCGCCGCGATCGCCGGGGCCACGTCTTATGTGCGTCGGATCGTGCGCTTGTTCGGGATACCGGAGTCCGAGATCGCGAACACGCTCCGGGCTGCTTCGGAAGCGGGCATCCCGCTGGAGGGGCTCGAGATCACGACCTGCCTGCGCCGCGGCGAGATCGAGGTCGCGACGCGGTATGAGCCTCCCGCGGAGGACGCGTATCAGGCGTTCGTCGACTTCATCGCCTCGCGCCACGGCGAGCAGTTGTTCTCACGCGACGGATCGACGGTCGATGCGCAAGTCGCAGCGCTGCTTGTGGACCGTTTTGTGGCGGTCGCGGAATCGTGCACCGGAGGACTGATGTCCGCACGTCTGACCGAGCTCCCGGGGTCCTCGGCGTACTTTGCCGGGGGCGTCGTGGTGTACTCGAACGAGGCCAAGGTTTCTTTGGCCGACGTCGATCCGGATCTGATCATCCGCTTCGGAGCGGTGTCGACGGAGGTGGCCGAGGCCCTGGCTTCGGGCGCCGCCGCGCGCTTCGACGCTGCCTACGGGATCGGGATCACCGGGATCGCCGGTCCCGACGGCGGCACCGAGGAAAAGCCGGTGGGCACGGTCTGCTTCTCGGTGTACGGCCCCGACGGCGCGCGCATCACGCGGCGGACTCGTTTGCCCGGGAGCCGTTCTGATGTCCGCGACCGCTCGACGACGGTCGCCATGCACCTGCTCCGCCGGCTGCTCGTGGAGGGGCAGGCGACGGCTCCCGACGGCGCACCGGGGCCTCGAGAGGCGGGTGCCCGGGCCGAGCGGGCGTGAGCCGGTCGGGCGCGCCGAATGCTCGGCTGTTCGTAGCCCTCGACCTTCCCGACGAGGCGCGAGAGGCGCTGGCGTTGTGGCGATCGACGGTTGTTGCCGAGGTTCCGGGGTTGCGTCTCGTGCGTCCCGAGGACCTGCACGCGACCCTGTGCTTCCTCGGCTCACGCCCCGAGGATGAGATCGATGCGATCGCGGCGGGGTGCGGGGTGGTTGCGGGAGAGCCTCTGGCGGACTCGGGGTTCGGCGAAGCGCTGTGGTTGCCGGCCCGACGTCCTCGAGTGCTGGCGGTCGCTTTGTCGGATCCCGATGGGGTGATTGCGCGCGTTCAATCGGTGCTGTCGGACGCGCTGGTCGCCGGCGATTGGTACGCGCCCGAGTCGCGGCCGTTTCTCGCCCATGTGACGGTGGCGCGCGTCGGGCGCGACGCTCGGGTCCGGCCGGTTTCGTTGCCGGCGCCACCGGGCGATTTGGCGGTGCGGTGCTCGCGCGTGACGCTGTACCGGTCGCAGCTGGGGGCGGGGGGCGCGCGGTACTCGGCTATCGCGTCCGTCGATTTGGGGTCCGTGGATTTGGGGTCCGTGGATTTGGGGTCCGCGTCGGGGGCGGCCGACCCGCTGTCGGTCGCGCGGCGCTTCTATGACGCCCAGGCCCGTATGTATTCGGATGCGGCGCCTGTCGAGTCGCTTCGAGATGTGCTGGCTGAAGACGTCGTGTGGCACGTGCCGGGGGCGAGCGCGATCGCCGGCGAGCACCGCGGCCTCGAGGGTGTGCTCGAGTACTTCGACACGCGCCGCCGGATGACCGATTCCACGTTCCGCGTGACCGTCCACGGCGCTGCGATGATCGCGGGCCGCGTCGTCCAGCTCGCCGGCGGCCACGCGTTGCGGGATGGGCGCGACGTTTCTTGGGAGACGGTGGGCGTATTCCGGGTTGTTGACGGGCGGATCGCCGAGTGCTGGCTGGTGCCGTTCGACCAGGCCGTGTTCGACGAGATCTGGTCGTAGGACACGAATCGCTCGGATCCGGCAACCTTGAGGTAATGCGGGTTGTCGTCACCGGAGCCACCGGCACGATCGGTCGGTCGTTGGTTAGCGCGTTGCAGGCGCGCGGGGAGGAAGTCGTCGTGCTCTCGCGCGATGCCGCCCGCGCTCGCCGCGCCCTCGGAGACGAGGTCGAGCCGCACGCCTGGCCGGATCCCATGGGGGAGCCCCCGCCCGCTGAGGCGCTCGACGGCGCCGACGCCGTCGTGCACCTGCTCGGCGAGCCGATCGCGCAGCGGTGGAATGACGAATCCAAGGTGGCCATACGCGAGTCGCGCGTGCGGTCGACGCGCTCGCTGGTGGAGGGGCTGGTGGCGCTCGCGCCCGATCGCCGACCGCGCACGCTGCTGTCGCAGTCCGCCGTCGGCTTCTACGGCCCGCACCGGGACGAGCGGCTAGACGAGACCGCGCCGGCGGGTTCCGACTTCCTCGCCGAGGTCGTCGTGGCGTGGGAGGGGGAGGCGCTCGCCGCAGCCGCCTCGGGCGTTCGCGTCGTGGTCACGCGTACCGGCGTCGTGCTGTCCCCGTCGGGCGGTGCGCTCGCCAAGATGCTTCCGTTCTTCCGCCTCGGCATCGGCGGACCCGTTGCCGGCGGCCGCCAATATGTGCCCTGGGTGCATCTCGACGACGTCGTCGGCGCGATGTTGTTCTGCCTCGGCCGGCCGGACGCCAACGGCCCCGTGAACTTGGCCGCCCCGACGCCGGTGACCAACGCCGAACTCTCCCGCGTGCTGGGGCGCGTGCTCAAGCGGCCGGCGTTCCTGCCGGTGCCCGGCCTCGCGGTGAAGTCGCTCTACGGCGAGATGGCAGAGATCGTGATCACGGGCCAGCGCGCGGTGCCGGCGGTCCTCGAACGGCTCGGCTACGACTTCCGCCACCCCGACCTCGAGCCGGCGCTCCGGGACGTGCTGGGTCGGCCGGGCTGAGCTCCGGTGGCGTAGCGGGCGTTCGTGCGCGCCCGCGCCATCGTTCGTCCGCGTCCCGGCGCCATCGTTCGTCCGGTCGGCGCCGGCGTTCGTCCGGGTCGGTGCCGCGTTCGCGGGCGGCGGCGGCGCGGTAGGGATCGCTCGCCGATTAACGGCGGGCGCCTGAGGGCGGGCGGGCAGTGGCCGTCGGCGCGTGGCGGCATCCTCGGCCCCGGATCATGCAGAACACGGCAACCGAGCTCGATCGCGCCGGCCGTGCCGTGTTACGCGTGCCCCACATGCATAGTTCGGCACGGCCTGGCCGAAGCTCCTCAATTGTCGAACTACGCATGCTCGGGCCCGCCCCGCGCCACGCTCCCGGGCATCGTCTCCGTTCCGGACGGCGGCCCCTCCCTCAGGCGCCCGCCTCTCCCAACGCCCATCGCTTCGCCCGGAGCCCACCAGACCCATCCATCCGCAAACGCCGCGCGACACGTCCCGTCCGACCCTCGCCACACAATTGGCACAAAGTTGTTCCCGCGCTGAGACGAAGGTGCCTTGTTCCGTTGCAGGCGACGGCTCTAGCGTGCCGGTTCCGTCCGCCACCCGTCTTACCGTGGTGGATCAAAGCGCTGAGACAAGGAGCCGAACGGAGATGAGCGAGCAAGACAGGGCGGCCTTGAAGGCAGGGGCCACGGACCCAAAGGTGGACATCAAGCGCCAAGCCGCGCTCCAGGGCGCTCTGACGCAGATCGAGCGGCAGTTCGGCAAGGGGACGGTCATGCGCATGGGCGACCCGGGCGCGCGTGTGGCTGTCGATGCGATTCCCACCGGCGCGTTGCCGCTTGACCTGGCGCTCGGGATCGGTGGCGTCCCGCGCGGGCGCATCATCGAGATCTTCGGCCCGGAGTCGTCCGGTAAGACGACGCTCGTCTACCACATCCTCGCCGAGGCACAGAAGCTCGGTGGCGTGTGCGCATTCATCGACGCCGAGCACGCGATGGACCCGCTGTACGCCCAGCGGATCGGGCTCGATATCGATGAGCTGCTGGTCTCCCAGCCCGACTACGGCGAGCAGGCGCTCGAGATCGTCGACATGCTGATCCGTTCGGGCGCCGTGGATGTGATCGCGATCGATTCGGTCGCGGCGCTCACTCCGCGAGCGGAGCTCGAGGGTCAGATGGGCGACCAGACCGTCGGCGTGCAGGCGCGCATGATGTCGCAGGCGATGCGGAAGATCACCGGTGGCCTCAACCGGACCCAGACGCTGTGCGTGTTCACAAACCAGATCCGGGAGAAGGTGGGGGTGATGTTCGGCTCGCCCGAGACCCAGCCCGGCGGTCGCGCGCTGAAGTTCTATTCCTCCCAGCGGCTGGACATCCGCCGTATCGAGACGATCAAGGACGGCACCGAGGCGGTCGGCAACCGTGTCCGGGTGAAGGTCGTCAAGAACAAGGTGGCGGCGCCGTTCAAGCAGGCCGAGTTCGATATCGAGTTCGGCAGGGGCATCTCGACCTCCGGGTGCCTGCTCGACTACGGCATCGAGCACAACATCATCAACAAGTCGGGCTCGTTCTTCTCGTACGGCGACGAACGGCTCGGTCAGGGGCGTGGCAACGCCAAGGCGTTCCTCGACGAGCACCAGGACATGGCGAAGGAGATCGAAGCCAAGATCTACGCGGCCCTCGGTATCGACCGCGGCCTGGTCAAGACGATCGAGCGTGACGGGCCGGCGCTCCAAGCTGTAGAAGCGGAGGCGGCCGCCGAGGGGCGCGCCGCGTAGCGAGTGCTCGACACCGACGCTGGCTTGGAGCGGGCGCTCGCTATCGCGTATCGCTATCTGAATTCGCGCGAGCGCACCCAAGCAGAGATGCGGGTGCACCTCGAGCGCAAGGGCATCGATACGCGGGACGTCGGGCGGTCGATCCAGGCGCTCGTCGAGCAGGGCTATCTGGACGACGCCCGGTTCGCTCACCTGTTCGTCCAGGACAAGCGCGAACTCGCGGAATGGGGCGCCGACCGGATTCGGCAGGTCCTGCGCACCCGTGGTGTCGATTCCGAGATGGTCGAGGAGGCGCTCGCCGAACACGAGCCGGATTCAGAGGGCGAGCTCGAACGCGCCCTCGTGGTGCTGCGCCGGCGCTTCCCATCGCCGGCCGGGGATCGCCGGGAGCGCGAGCGCGCACTCGGAGTGCTGCTGCGCAAGGGCTACGACGTGGACCTCGCGCTCGAGGCAATCGCTGCTCACGTGCGAGACACGGATGCCTCCTAACAACGGCCTCACTCATCCACGGGGCATTCCGGGATGGCCGCGACGCCGATCGTGCGACCGTGCGTCCAAGCGGCTCCCGCGGCTCCAGGTCGGCTGATTGACCCTTCTGCGTGACGGCGGACATGCGCCGTTGCGCCCGCCGTCCGCCGGTACTACGATCCTGTCAGCGAACGAAGGGCCCACGGGCCACAAAGAACACCAGCAAATTTCGTATATCTTGGATTCCGGACTCAGTGTTGACGGCAAAAGCCATCGGGCCGCCTGGTCCATTTAGAAAAGACCCAGAACCCGTCAGGTAGCCCGCCTACTGAAGGCAGGCACCAGTCGCCATGCCGGCATCCGTTCGTGCAGCCATGCGCGGGCCGATCGGTCGCTCCAAAAACCAAAGCTTTGAAGTAGGTCCGGCATGAGCCGGAACCTCACGGAGAGGATCGACCATGGAAATCATCGGGGCCGCAGCGCTGATCGCGGTAGGAATCGTGGTTGCGGCCATCATCTACGGTCGGACGCATGGCGCCGGGACTGTCGCCATCGCGAATCCGGCCGCGAGCGTGCCGGTAGTCGAGGCGGCGCCGCCCAACCCGCGCCGTAACGACGCCGAGCTGCTCGAGCGCACGGCGGCGGTCAACCGCCGCGAGGATGCGGTGGCGAGTAAGGAGGCCGAGGTCGAGAAGGAGCGAGCCGCGCTCGCCGACTCTCGACATGAGGTCGAGCGCTCCCTCGAGCAGATCTCGGGCCTGTCCGCGGGCCGCGCGAAGCAGCTACTGCTCAAGGAGGTCGAGGAGCAGGCCAAGCACGACAGCGCCCGCCGCATTCGCCAGATCGAGGAGGAGACCAAGCGCGAGGCCGAACGTCGCGTCCGGAACATCCTCTCCGTTTGCATGCAGCGGCTCGCCGCGGGCCACGCCGCGGAGACCACGGTGTCGGTCGTGCAGCTCTCGGCCGACGACATGAAGGGTCGAATCATCGGCCGCGAGGGTCGGAACATCCGGGCGCTCGAGAACCTGACCGGCGTCGACTTCATCATCGACGACACCCCCGGTGCCGTGGTCCTGTCCGGCTTCGACGGCGTGCGCCGCGAGATCGCGAGGCTGACGCTCGAGAAGCTCCTGCAGGACGGCCGCATCCACCCGGCTCGGATCGAGGAGATGTACTACCAGGCGAAGTCGGAGCTCGAGGGCCACATCGTCGAGATGGGTGAGCAGGCCGTATTCGAAGCCCACGTGCAAAGCGTGCATCCCGAACTGATCAAGCTGCTGGGCCGGCTCCGGTTCCGGACGAGCTACGGCCAGAACGTGCTCGCGCATTCGATCGAGGTGTCCCGGCTGGGTGCGATGATGGCCGACGAACTCGGCGCCAGCGCGCGGACGGCCCGGCGCGCCGCGCTGTTGCACGACATCGGTAAGGCGGTCACGCACGAGGTCGAAGGCCCCCATGCCCTGGTCGGAGGCGAGCTCGCGCGCAAGTACGGTGAATCCGAAGCGGTGGCGCACGCGATGGAGGCGCACCACAACGAGGTCGAGCCCCAGACGATCGAGGCCGTAATCGTGCAGGCGGCGGATGCGCTGTCGGGCGCACGCCCGGGCGCCCGCGGCGAATCGCTCGAGCAGTACGTCAAGCGCCTACGTGATCTGGAGCAGATCGCGACACGTCACAAGGGCGTGGACAAGGTCTACGCGATGCAGGCCGGCCGCGAGATTCGTGTGATGGTCGCTCCCGGGGCGATCGACGACGACGCCGCGACCATGCTGTCGTACGAGATCGCGCGGGAGATCGAGAAGGAGCTCGAGTACCCGGGCCAGATCAAGGTAACCGTGATCCGAGAGTCGCGCGCGGTCGAATACGCGCGCTGACCCTCGGCGCTGATCGTCGGAACTCGCCCCGATCGTGTCCTCCTCGTGACCAGGGGTGGAATTCGCCAGGAGCGGGTATACGTCCCGGCGGCGGGTCGTCACTCGCGGGAGGTCGGCGGCTCTGACCCGCAGGTCGCCGAGAAAGGGTTCCTCGATGAATCGACGGTTGTCGTGCGCTGGCGCGCTCCAGCGCCTGGCGGTAGGTCTCGCTGTATCTCTGGCAACGTGCGGGGTCGCGGCGGCAAGCGCGTCCGCTGCGCTGACATCACACGGTCAGCTGCTGCACCTCGCTCCGGGTCTGAAATCAAACACGAACTCGAGTAGTAACTGGTTCGGGTACGGCCAGGGCACACTCGAGCAAGGAGACAAGCTGTTCAACTCGATTACCGGTGACTGGACCGTTCCGACGGCCACCGCACACACCGCGGGGCAGGCGGAGGACTCCTCGGATTGGATCGGGATCGGCGGCGGTTGCATCGACGCCGGCTGCACCGCCACGGACTCGACGCTGATCCAGACCGGAACTGAGCAGGACGTGGACTCGACCGGCGCCGCTTCGTACTCCGCGTGGTGGGAGCTCGTGCCCGCGCCCTCACTGACGATCAGCAACATGACTGTCGAGCCAGGTGATCACATGCACGCCTCGATCTCCGAGGTCGTGGCTGACTCGGACGTCTGGACGATCTCGATTGAGGACGTCACTCGTGGCGAGTCGTTCTCCCAGACAGTGCCTTACAGCTCCACGCACGCGACCGCGGAGTGGATCGAGGAGACGCCGCTCGAGATCGGCACCGACGCCGGCTTCGCCGCACTGCCGAATCTGACGAACCCAGCGTTCACGTCGGCCACCGTCAACGGTGCTTCCGCGGATCTCAAGGCCTCCGAGGAGATGGACCTCGTGGACTCGAGCGGCGATGTGATCGGTGCCCCGTCGGCGCCGAACTCCACCGCTGACGGCTTCGACGCGTGCGCGTGGGCATCCACCTGCAGCTAGCTCGTAGCTGACGGACAAGGATTGACCTCGGGCCCATCGCGCATCTCCGCGGTGGGCCCGACGCCTTTACCCGCTGGCGCTAATCGGCGCTGATCTCGCCCGACCCCTCAATGGTGGTGATGGTGCATGAACACGCCGTGCGCGGTCCACGTCGCGAACTGCGGTATCAGCACGATCGCGAGCACGGCCCCGCCCACCAGCGCACCGCTGAGCGCGAGCCAGCGGCCCGGCCCGCCGGGAGTTGGACCGGTGAGCTGCGCTCGCTCGTCGCCGCCCACGCCGAACGCCCTGCCGACCGCCGGCAAGTGCCCGAGGATGTGCAGGCTCGTGAACACGATCCACACGATGAACGTCACCTTGTGGAGCAGCAGCATCGGGTTGCGATCGTTCGGCCCGACGACGATCAGCCCGATGCCCGTGGCGAACACGCCCAGGGTCGAGACCACCACCATCGGTGCGATCAGGCGCATCACGATCTCGGGCGGACCCTTGCGCCGGTACGCGGGGTCGTGCGTGTAGTAGCGCACGAACCTGTAGCCGGTGCTCGCCATCTTCAGCAGCGCCGGCCCGATCAGCAGCAGACCGACGAACAGGTGTAGCCAGATGTACTGATGCAGCTGCGGGATCGTGAAACCGATGACGGCGAGCAGGACGATCAAGATCACGCCCGTGACCGTCGTCAACTGCTCGTTTCCCTCCGGACCGCCCCCGCTGAGCGAGCTTGCGTCCTTCGGTCGGACGAGGCTCGAAAAGCGACGCTCGCGCTCGCGCTCGCGACGCGCGATCATGGGATCGTCGCTCGTGCCCATCGAGCACGATTGTCGCCGCGCAGTCGAAGTTTCCCGTGAGCCGTCGATGAGAAAGCTCTTCGCCACAACGGACCAGCCCCGGCCGCGGCTTTATCATCGGACGCCGCGCGACGCCGGAAGCGCCGGCAGGTTGGCATGCCCGGATTGATCCAAGTAATAGAAGACGAGCCGGGGATTGTCGACTTCCTCGAACGCGGGCTGCGCGCGCAGGGGTTCGACGTGATCTCGTCCACCGACGGCGTCAGCGGGGCGGTCACGGCGCTTGACGAGGACGTCGATCTGGTTGTGCTCGACCTGATGCTCCCCGGTCGGAGCGGCCTCGACGTGCTCTCGACCCTGCACGACGCCAAGCCGGGATTGCCGGTGATCGTCCTCACGGCGCTCGGCGAGGTCGAGCATCGCGTCGCCGGGCTCGATGCCGGCGCCGTCGACTACCTCACCAAGCCGTTCTCGCTCACCGAGCTCGCGGCCCGGATCCGCGCTCAGCTGCGCGCCGCCGCGCACTCGCCGCGGACCACGCTCACCGCTGGGGACATCGAGGTGAACCTGCTGACGCGCGAGGTCCGCCGCGGCGGCGAGCTCGTGCGGTTGTCGACGACCGAGTTCGAGCTGCTCGCATATCTGATGCACAACCGCGGACACGTCCTCTCGCGAGAGCAGATCCTGCGCGCGGTCTGGGGCTACGAGTACGACCCCGGCACCAACGTCGTCGACGTCTACATCGGGTATCTCCGCCGCAAGCTCCGCCGCCAGGGCACGAATCCGCCGATCGTCACCGTTCGCTCGGTCGGCTACCGGCTGGAAGCGAGCCAGTAACGGCCGGTGCTGGGCCGTCGTTGTCCGCTGTGCGCGCGCGACTGAATTCGCTGGTTCCTTCCGGCCTTCGCTGGCGGTTGACGATCTGGGTCGCCGGCGTGATGGTCGTCTCCGCGGCTGTCGTGTTCCTGGTCGTCTACCAGGACACCGGCACACAGCTGAAGACCGAGATCGATCAGGACATCAGCGGTGACACGATCCAGATGCTCCAGTCGGTGGACGCGCTGAGCGGCCAGGGCTCGGCGCGGATCGCGTCCGCGGCGGCGCGCTACATCCGCGCGCAGCCGTACAACGCGACATCCACATTGTTGTTCGTGTTGACGCCCGGCGGGCAGCACGTGAGCAACCATCCCGAGTTGTTCGGGGGCGGCCCTCCGATCGATGAGACCGAGGCACAGCAGCAGCTCGAGAACGCCGAAGGGCGCAAGCTCCTGGTGCCGCACCTCGGATACTCGACCGCGCAGGTACCGGACGTCGGGAGCACGCGGATCTTCGAGAAGCGCGCGTCCGTGGGAAGCGTGCCGATCATCGCCGGCGCCGGCGAGCCGCTCACG
Source organism: uncultured Solirubrobacterales bacterium (assembly GCA_963755525.1). Classification (GTDB taxonomy): domain Bacteria; phylum Actinomycetota; class Thermoleophilia; order Solirubrobacterales; family Solirubrobacteraceae; genus Palsa-465. Next base: position 477,258 of record CAVWKC010000031.1, read on the forward strand.
CTCGTCGAGCGCGCCCAGCATGGGGTGGCGCGGGCGTTCGTCCTCGCGGGGGCCGTTGTGCTGTTGCTCGCGCTGTTCGCGTCGTATCTCGCCGGCGCCCGGGTCTCGGCGCCGCTACGGCGGATGGCACAGGTGGCGACGCGCGTCGACGCCGGCGACCTCGGTCCGCGGATGGAGATCTCGGGCGACCGCGGCGACGAGGTCAGGGTCCTGGCGGACGCGTTCAACCGCATGCTCGACCGGCTGTCGGAGGCATTCGCCAGCCAGCGCGCGTTTGTCGCCGATGCTTCTCACGAGCTGCGCACGCCGCTGACGATCATCCGCGGGCAGCTCGAGGTCCTCGCCGCCCAGCAGAACCCGTCGGGCGCCGAGGTGAATCGAGTCGAGCGGCTGGTGCTGGCCGAGATCACGCGCGTCTCGAGGCTGGTCGACGACCTCCTGGTGCTAGCGCAGGCCGAGCGGACCGACTTTCTACGCGCCGAGGAGATCGACGTGCGCCCGTTCGTCACCGACATCTGGGATGGGATGAGCCTGACCGCCGACCGCCGGTTCGAGCTCGGAAAGATCGCCGACGGGTCGCTGCACGCCGATCCGGACCGCCTCGCCCAGGCGCTGCGCAATCTCGCCCGCAACGCGATCGAGCACACCGATGAGCACGATGGCCTCGTCCGCCTCGACGTGACGGGGCTTGCGCCCGGCCGGATCCGCTTCGCCGTCCTCGACGACGGACCCGGCATCCCCAAGGGCGAGCGCGAGCGCGTGTTCGAGCGCTTCCACCGGACCGACAGCGGCCGTGCTCGATCCGCGCCCGGCGGCGCGGGTCTCGGGCTCGCGATCGTGCGCGCGATCGCCGAGGCCCACAAGGGCACTGTGCGCGTCGCCGACTCGCAGAACGGCTACGGCGCGGCGATTGAGCTCGTGCTGCCTGGGTTCGATCCGAGCTGAAATCCGCCACCGCCGACCGCGCTCACGAGTTACTCTTGAGGGGTCGTGGGCTCCAAGCTCATCGTCCTGCTGTTCGCCGTCGAGGTCAGCTTCGTCACGGTGTGTGTCGTGGCCGGCTTCAGCACCGGGCAGCGAGCGCGCACGTCGCGGATGTTCGTTCGTTGCCTCTCGGTGCCCGCGCTGGTGCTGCTGGTCGTGCTCGTCGCCCCGGCGCAGGTGGCGGTCCTGCTGGCGTGGGTCACGCTGATCATGGCGATGCTCGTGGTCTCGGCCTTGTCGTGCTTGCGCCTCGGCCCCTCACAAGGCCCTTCCGATGAGGACGGCGGCGGTGGCGGCGGCGGGGGATCGGGCCCTGATCGACCATCTGGTCCCCCCGAGCCATCGGGCGGAGACTTTCCCCTCCCGGACGCCGGTCCGTCGCGGGTTCGAGTGCGCGACCACAGCAGCCCGAGGATCCCCGACCTGAAGCGGTGGCGCGAGCGGGAGCCGGAGCGCGAGTCCTTGCCAAGTCCCGCAAGCCGGTAGCAAACCCACCTCCACAGGTCACGTGGACGTGTCGCGCTGGCCGTCATCGCCTATGGTGGCCGCGGTGGGGGACACGTCGGTTGATCTCTATGTGGCGGCGTTCCGCGCGAGGTGCGATGCCTACCGCCGGCCGGGACGGCCGGAAGTCGACGAGCCGGGAGTGCACGGCCTGCTCCCCGGGGCCGAGGATTCGCTCGCGCGGCTGCTGATAACCGACGACCGCGCGTACGACGTGCTCGAGGTGCTCCTGCCGCCGGTCAAGGCCGGGATCATCACCGCGTTCGCCGCGGCGACGCGTTGCGTCGACCTCATCGCCACCCACCTGGCCGGGAGGGTCACGACGCCGACGGCGATGGTATGCCGCGACCTGCGGGCCGTCCCGGTGGTCCTGCTGCCCGACGATCTGACGCTCCGGTCCGTACGTCGCCAACCCGGCGACGCCCCCGACGGAGTGCCGCTGCGGGAGGCGGCCGCCACGGCGATGCGGGCCGATCCAGATATCCGCGAAGATCTGGACGCCTTCGCCGACTACCTTCGCTCATTGCCGTCTGCGTTCCGGCTGTTTGCCGCGGTTGACCCGTCGGGAGCGGTGCGCGCGACGGCCGGCTCCGGCGCCTTCGGTATCTACGGGAGCGTGATCTTCGTCGACACCGACCCAGACTGGCGCGGTCGCGGCGTCGGGACCGCGATGACGTCGACGGCGCTGCACGCCGCCCGAGCGGCGGGCGCAACGAGGGCTTGCCTCGACGCGGGCGACGCTGGCGTGAGCATCTACCGAAAGCTTGGGTTCGAAGCGGTCGGGCCGGTTACGCGCTTCTACCGCCCCGCGTGACCGCGCGGCGCATCGGATCGACCCGGTTCGATGGCTCACGCGACAGTCCGGAGCAGCCCGATACCCTTGCCCCGGTGAAGCGTTACCACGTCACCACGTTCGGGTGCCAGATGAACGAGCACGATTCCGAACGGATGAAGGGAATGCTCGAGTCGCTCGGGTATGCCGAGGCGCCGGCGCGCGACCAAGCCGACCTGATCCTGTTCAACACGTGCTCGATCCGAGAGAAGGCCGACAGCCGGTTCGTCGCGCATCTTGGCGAGGCCAAGCGGCTGAAGTCCGAACGGCCAGGTGTGGTCGTCGGCGTCGGCGGCTGCTGGGCGCAGTCGGTGAAGGACGAGGTGTTCGCACGGTTCCCGTTCGTGGACGTCGCGTTCGGACCTGGTCAGGTGCACAAGCTCGCCGAGTTCCTCGTCAGCGACTCGCTGACAGCCCAGGGCTACTTCGAGTTCGAGGGGTTCACCGGTCACCTCCCCGCCAAGCGAGCGCGAGACCATCACGCGTGGGTCCAGATCAGCGTCGGCTGCAACTGCGTGTGCTCGTACTGCATCGTGCCATCCACACGCGGTCGCGAGGTCAGCCGGCCGTCGCATGAACTCCTGACCGAGGTGCAGGCGCTGGCCGCCGACGGCGTGCGCGAGGTGACGCTGCTCGGTCAGAACGTCAACTCGTACGGCCGCGACCTCCCGCGCGAGCACCGCACGACGTTCGCGGAGTTGCTCGGGATGGTCGATGCCGTCGACGGCATCGACCGGATCCGCTACACGAGCCCGCATCCGAAGGACATGCGCGAGGACGTGATCCGCGCCCATGCGGAGCTCCCCGCACTGTGCGAGCACATCCATCTTCCCGTCCAATCGGGGTCAAGCGCCGTGCTCAAACGGATGCGGCGAACGTACACGCGCGAGCGCTACTTGGACCGCGTGGCGATGATCCGGGAACACGTCCCCGATTGTGCGCTGACGACCGACATCATCGTCGGGTTCCCGGGAGAGACCGAGGCCGACTTCGAGCAGACGCTGGAACTGGCCGACGGGGTCGCCTACGACGGCGCGTTCACGTTCATCTACTCGCCGCGACGCGGCACCGAGGCCGCGGGACTGCCCGATCAGGTGCCGCACGAGCTCAAGGTTGAGCGGCTGCAGCGCCTCGTGGAAGTCGTACAGGGACGGGCGCTCGAGCGCGCTCAGCGATTCGTCGGGCGGACTCTCGAAGTGCTCGTGGAAGGTCCTTCACGTACCGATCCATCTCGCTTGCGCGGGCGCTCACGCCACAACAAGGTCGTGAACTTCATCGGCCTTGGAGCGTCCGGGGAACTCGTCGAAGTCGAGATCCAGGGAGCGACCAGCCAGACGCTGTCCGGTCAGGAGAAGATCCTGAGCCGCGCTGCCCGCTGACATTCGTCCAGTTTCACGCGCTCGGCGAAGCGGACATCCGTCCAGAGGCCGGGATTGCAGCGGTTCCGGTGTTCGAGCGCGCCGAAACGCTGATTGTGGGAGTGATCCACGGATGTGTGGAGCGGTGATGGCCACCCTGGCGGCGGTCACCAATCTGCCTGCTCTCGCGCTGCTTGGCGAGGACGGCCGGCTCGAGCAGAGCACCGAGCCGTTTCGCCGGTGGTACCAGGAGAACGAGGAGCTGTGCAAGCAGTCTCCGGAGTTCCAGCGCGTCCTCGATGGTCAGGCCAATGCCGCGGTGCTGAAGCTCGACGGGATCGCCGTCGATATCGCGGCCGTGTCGGACCGCGGTGGCGCCCGCCACGTGCTGCTGACGCTACCGACCGAAGAGCTGCCCTCGCTCGGTGACGCCGGCGGAGCGCTGCTCGACGGCGCGCTCGACGAGAGCCCCGCCATCGTGTGGCTGAAGGACCTCGAAGGACGTTATGTCCGCGCCAATTCTCGATTCACGACGTTCCTCGGCACGACCGAGGAACGGCTGCTCGGCCGCACCGACGCGGAGCTCCCGCCCGCCGAGACGGTTGACGGGCCTCGCTTGGAGGAACGCGAGGGTGACGTTCAGGAGCCCCTCCAGCTGGAGTACTTCGTCGGCCCCTACCAGGGACGCGACGCGCTGGTGGTCCTCCGATTCCCGGTCGGTGACGCCAAGGGCGTGCCGACGCTTGTATGCGGCGTGGCAGCACCGTCGTCCGAGGCCAACGTAGCTCGCAGCGAGGCCGCCCGGCTGCTCCGGATAGAACGCTGGAGCCGTCTCGACGCCGAGAGCGTCCGTGCCGAGATGCTCGCCGAATGGGGCGTGCTCCCGGACGCCAGAGGCCGGGCGGCGCCGACGACGACCAGCGCCGAGCCTGGAGCGGCGGTGCCCGATCGCGACCAACAGGCCGCCGTCGCCGAGGCGCGGGCGGAGCGGGCGACCGCGGTCGCCGAGCGCGACGCCGCGCTGAGCGCGAACCAGGGGCTCGCGGTCCAGCTGGAGGCGGCTAAAGGTCGGCTGGCCGACCTCGAGCGAAGGATCGCCGACGGGGACGTGGAACGCGGCGATGCCGAGGTGGCGCTGGCGGCGCAGGCGGCGGACCTCGACCGAGCGCTCAGCCGCGAGCGCGAGCGAGCCGAGGAGCTCGAGCGCACGCTCGGGCTCGTCAGGGAGCGTCTCGGCGACGATGCCGAGGCAGCCCGGACCGAGGTCAAGCGCGCCCGCGCCGACGCCGACGCAGCGCGGACCGAGCTCGAGCGAGCTCGGGCCGACGCCGAGGCCGCGCGAGCCGACGTCGACAAGGCGCGGGCGGAGGCGGAGGCGGCGCGGGCGGCCGTCGTCGCGGAGCGCGAGGCGGCATCGACTTCTAGAGCAGCGCTCGAGCTCGAGGTCAAGCAGGCCCGGGAGCAGGTGGCCATGCTCGAGCGGCAGCACAGTTCCGACGATTCGGGCGCGCAACTGATTCAGGCCGACAACGCGCGCGCGGCGGCGGAGGCAGCGCTCGCGGAGGCGGTGGCCGAGCGCGACGCCGCGCTCAAGGCCCGGGCGGCTCTGACGGGCGAGCTCGAGCAAGAGCGCAAGCAGATCGCGGCGTTACGCGAGAGCGCCGCGGCCGCCGAGGGCCGGATCCGCGAGCTCACCGGCGACGTTGAGCGCGAGCGCGTCCGAGTCGCCGGCCTCGAGCAGGCACAGGCCGGTGTCCCGGAGCTCGAGGGCCAGCTACGCGCGGCGATCACACGGGCGGACAAGGCCGAGCGCGAGGTCGAGCTCGCGGCCACCGCCGCCGACAAGGCGGAGAACCAGCTCCGGTTCGCGGTCGCGCGGGCCGACAAGGCGGACGGAGAGCTGCAGCTGGCGGTGGCGCGGGCCGACAAGGCCGAGGGCGAGCTCCGGGTCGTGGGCGCACGGGTGGTCAAGGCCGAGGCCGAAGCTCAGGCCGCATCGAGTCGCGCCGGCAAGGCCGAGGAAGAGGTCGAGCGGTGGCGCGCCCGCGTCGACAAGGCCGAGGAGGAGATCGAGCGGTGGCACGCGCGCGTCGACAAAGCCGAAGGCGACATCGAGCAGTGGCGGACCCGGGCAGAGCAGGCGGAGACCGAGCTGGCGCGCGGGTCGGGCCGGGTGGAGGGCCTCGACGGCGAGCTCGCGCGCGGGCAGACCCGCATCGAGCAGCTCGAGGCCGAGCTGAAGCTCGCCACAAAGCGGGCCGACGATGCCGAGCGCGGGGCGACGCTCGGGCAGGCCAGAGTCGTCGCGCTGGAGACCGAGGCGACGATCGCCGAGCTGAAGGAGCAGCTCGCCGAGCTCGAGGAACGGCTCGCCGACCGCGCCGCTGAACCCGCCCCGGCCGCCGACAAAGAGGAGGACGGATCGGTGGCGGTCGCCGTCGAGGACCGGACCGCCGACGAGGACGTACCCGCGCTGGAGGAGGAGAGCGCCGTTGAGCCAGACGCCGTCGTCGAGGAGGCGACAGCCGCCGAACCGCAGTCTGCAATCGAGCTGGCGACGCTCGAAGCGGTCGCCGAGGCGAGCCACCCGCAGGCAGGCCCCGGAGTCAGCTGGCAGCCAACCGCGAAGCGGACGCTGGCGGCCTCCCTCGCCCGCGAGTCGGTGTGGCGGAACGTCTTGAAGGAGACCGTCCAGGTGATCGGATCGGAAGGCGGCTGGGACACCGTGACGGCATGGCTTCCCGATGAGTCAGACGGCCTGGGGTGCGCGGCCACCTGGACCGCGCATCGCGGGCTCGATCGATTCGAGTCGCTGACGTGGGAGGCGGGACTCAAGCGCGACGGGTCGTTGCTCGACCAGGCCTTGCAGGCACCCCACCTGACCTGGCTCACGGACATCGACGCGGTCGACGACGAGCGGCTCCAGACCGCCGCCGCCCACGGCATGAGCTCGGCGCTGCTGCTCCCGGTTCGCAGTGGCACGTCGACGATCGGCCTGCTGGAGCTGCTGACACACGACAGCGTCGAGCCCGACGCGCAGATTGCGCTGTCGCTGGAGGCTTCCGCGCTTCAGCTCGGCCGGTTCGGCCACCTGCTGAGCCTCGGAAAGTAGGTCGTCTCGGGTCCGTCGTGTCGGGTCCGTCGTCTCGGGTCCGTCCGGGGCGGATGCGAACATGCGTTCGTGCGCTGGAGCAACCTGGAAACCGAGATCGAGCAACGCACCCGGCTGCCCGGCTACCGCGAGGAAGCGGTCGTGCGACATTTCGACGCACCCGAGGCGATCGAGACGAGGTTCTACGAGGTTCGAGCCAAGTCGATCCTGAATCACGTACCTCCGGCGTCCCAGATGCCGTTCCGGTGGACGATCAACCCGTACCGCGGCTGCGCTCACGCTTGCCTTTACTGCAGCGGTGGCGAGACGCCGATCCTGATGGCCGACGGACGCCACAAGCCGATCTCCGAGCTCGAAGTCGGCGACGCGATCTACGGGACCCGCGTCGCGGGATCTGGCTATCGGCACTACGTCCACACCACCGTCCTCGACAGGTGGATCACGGTCAAGCCGGCTTACCGGCTCACGCTCGAGTGTGGGACCGAGCTGATTCTGAGCGGCGACCACCGGTTGCTGAGCAATCGAGGGTGGAAGCACGTCGTGCGCAGCGCGCGAGGCCAGCCCGACCGGCCGTTTCTGACAACCCGCAATCGCCTGGCGGGGACGGGACCGGCAGCGCCACAGCCGGCGCACGACGACGACTACCGCCGTGGATACCTGTGCGGAATCATCCGAGGAGACGGTTTGCTGCGGGCATCCGACTGCCGTCGCACGGGTGGCTCGCGCTACACCGGCTATCGCTTCCGGCTTGCGCTCTCGGACCTCGAGGCGCTCCACCGGGCGCGGGGGTTCCTGGCGTCGGTCGAGATCTCGACCAGCGAGCGGGTGTTCCAAGTTGCCGCGGGCGGGCGGCGAGAGATGACCGCGATCTCCGCCCAAGCGGCCTCGTCGTTCGAACGGATCAGTCGGCTCGTCGAGTGGCCGGTGCTTCCGAGCCTACAGTGGTGTCGCGGGTTCCTCGCCGGGGTCTTCGACGCTGAGGGATCCCGCAGCAACTTTGCGCTTAGGATCGCCAACACCGATTCGGAGATCCTCGGGTGGGTGGAGGCGTGCTTGCGCCGGCTCGGGTTCGACGTGGCGCTCGACCGCACGAACTCGGCCAACGGGCTCAGGTACGTCCGCGTTCGTGGTGGTCTGTCCGAGCATCTTCGCTTCTTCCACCTCACCGACCCGGCGATCACGCGAAAGCGGAGCTTGGACGGCCAGATGGTCAAGACGTTCGAGGATCTCAGGGTGGCCGAGATCGAGCCGCTGGGCCGAGAGCTGCCGCTCTACGACATCACGACGGGGACGGGCGATTTCATCGCCAACGGGGTGGTCAGCCACAACTGCTTCGCGCGGCCGACGCACAAGTACCTTGACTTCAACGCCGGCCGCGACTTCGAGCGCGAGATCGTGGTCAAGGTCAACGCGCCGGAGTTGCTGCGCGCCGAGCTGGCGCGTCCCAAGTGGGCGCACGAGCACGTGGCGCTCGGGACCAACACCGACCCGTACCAGTGGGTCGAGGGGCGCTACAAGCTCATGCCGGGCATATGGGAGGCGCTGCGCGACGCCGCGAATCCCTGCTCGGTGCTGACGAAATCTCCCCTGCTGCTACGAGATCTGCCGCTGATGAGACAGATCGCCCAGCGCACGGAGTTCAGCGCCGCATTGTCGGTTCCGACGCTCGATGAGCGGGCCTGGCGGGCGACCGAGCCGCACTCGCCAAACCCGCGGGCGCGGCTCGAGGCGGTGGCCGAGTTGACTCGAGCCGGCATCAGGACGGGAGTGCTGGTGGCGCCGCTGATGCCGGGAATCAACGATGCGCCCGAGCAGGTGGCGAAGATCCTGGAACTTGCCTCGGAGGCGGGCGCGGCGTACGTGACCGGCATCGCGCTTCACCTGCGCGGCGACGTGCGGGGCCTGTTCTTCGAATGGCTTCAGAGCCACCGGCCGGATCTGGTTGATCGCTACAAGCGGCTGTATCAGCGGGGCGCCTACGCGCACCCCGATGAGCGAAAACGGCTCAGCGCGCTGGTGAAGGGCCCCGAGTTGCCGCCGGGGGAGCGGATGCGAGGGCGAAACCGATCGCCGGCGAGGGACCGGGAGGACGACGCAACTTCCGCTCGAAGAGAATCGACGTGGCCCCTCGAGCAAGGTCGCCTATTCTGATCCTCGGTGAAACCCGCGCCGCCTGCCGGTGATACGTAGAGGGCAGCGCGTAAGCACACTAAAGAGACAGATGCCACAACCACGCTTCAAAAAGCCATCGAGACCAGATTTCCGGCTCGACCAGATGTTCGACACCCACAGCGAGGAGTGGGAGCGCGTCGGCCTGGCCGTCGACTTCGACGAGAAGAGCCTCCGGAGTGGTCGGCGCCGCCTCGCCGTTCAGGTGCCGCTGTTCATCGCGGTGATCGTGGTCTACAGCAACTACCAGAGTTGGTTCGGCAAACCGGACAGTCGCTTGGAGACGCCCATCCAGGTGGTGACGGTGCTGGTGCTGCTCGCGCTCGGCTGGGCGATCGCCCGCGACGTCGGCCGCGTTGCCGGTCCGACGTTCTTCCGCCGGATGGATCCGGGAACCGCCGGCACGGTGGGCTTCCTCGTCCGGCTCGTGACGGTGGGCATCACGCTGCTCGTGGCGCTCGAGATCGCCGGCGTGAGCGCCGCGTCGCTTGTTGCGACGAGCGCATTCACCGCGGTGATCCTCGGTCTCGCCGCGCAGCAGACGCTCGGCAACCTGTTCGCCGGGATGGTCCTGCTGAGCGCGCGACCGTTCCGCGTCGGCGAGCGCGTCCGGTTCCAGGCCGGCGCGGTCGGCGGACAGATCGACGGGATCGTGAGCTCGCTCGGCCTGCTCTACACGACGCTCGCCCAGGGCGAGGACCGGATCATGGTGCCGAACAACGTGGTGCTGTCGGCCGTCGTGGTCCCGATCAGAGAACCCGAGTCGGTAGACGTCAAGGTCCGGCTTGGCCGCGGCATCCGCGTGTCCCAGGTCCAGGAGATTCTTGACGACAGGGTCAAGACGCCGACGAGGCGTAAGGCCCAGGTGCTGCTCGAGCAGCTTGACGGGGACGACGTCGTCGTCAGGGTCCAGGCCACGCCGGACCGCGCCGACGACGGCGCGCGGCTGGCCGACGAGATCATCGACGCGCTGGCGAGCGTGACCGGCGAGCACCCGGTCCTCGTCAACGACGGCGGCGATGACGGTGGCGAGCCGGCGCGCCAGGAGCTCAACCGCGAGCGCGAGGAGCCGAACCGCGAGCGCGAAGAGCCGAACCGCGACCGCGAAGAGCCGAACCGCGAGCGCGAAGAGCCGACGCCCGACGAAGTGCGCGCCACCGCCCCTGGCCGGGCCACCGCCGCCTCTCGCCGGCGCTAAGCGCTCGACGTAGGCGCCACCGCGAACCTCCGCGCCACCGCGAACCTCCGCGCCACCGCGAACCTCCGCGCCACCGTGAACCTCCGGGCCGGCAAACGGCCCGCCGGCCCTTATTGCGCGCCGGCGGGGGCCCGCACCAGGTCCTGGGCGGCAGCGACGATCGCGTCGGCGTCGATCCGGCATGCGTGCACAAGCTCCTCGGGCTTTCCCGAGCCGGGCATTTCGGTGACCGCGAGCTTGCGCACGCGGACGCCTTCGACCTCGGCCAGCGCGCCGAGCACCGCGTCGCCGAGGCCGCCCTCGGGCCAGTGATCCTCGACGGTGACGATGGCACCTGTGTCGGCGGCGGCCTGCCGCAGAGTCTCGCCGTCGACGGGCTTGACCGAGTAGAGGTCGATCACCCGGGCCGCGATGCCCTGTTCGGACAACCGATCGGCCGCCTTCAGCGCCTCGTGGAGCGTCACGCCGGCGCCGACGAGCGTCACCTGATCGTCGTCGGAGGAGCGGTGCACGCTCGAGCCGCCGATCTCGAACCGGTCGTCAGGCCCGTAGATCGTGGCGTAGGCGCCACGCGTGGTGCGCATGTAGGCGATCCCCGGATGGTCGGCCATCAGTCTCACGAGCGCCGCGGCCTGGTTCGGATCGGACGGATAGAGCACGACGCTCGAATGGACCGCGCGGAAGATCGCGAGGTCCTCGAGCGCCATCTGCGAGGGCCCGTCCTCGCCGATTGACACGCCGGCGTGCGAGCCGGCCAGGCAGATCTTCGCCCGGCTGATCGCAGCCATCCGCACGAAGTCATATGCGCGGGTGAAGAACGCCGCGAACGTCGACGCGAACGGGCGGTAGTGGCGCACCTGCAAGCCGACCGCGGCGGCGACCAGCTGTTGCTCGGCGATGAACATCTCGAAATAGCGGTCGGGATGCGCCTTGCGGAACAGCTCGGAGAACGTCGAGTTCGACACCTCGCCGTCGAGCGCGACGACGTCGGCACGCTCAGCCCCGAGCGCGGCGAGCGCGTCGCCGTATGCCCGCCGGGTCGCGACCTTGTCGTCCGCACCCCACGTCGGCCACTCGATTGCGGGGCCGAGATCGATCTCGTGCGGCGTGGCGTCGCCTTCGGGCTTGGCGACGTCGACCCCCAGTTCGCGCACGCCGCCGAGCTCCTCGATCGCCTTCTCGGGGTCGGACAGCGGCTTGCCGTGCTTGCCCTCGAGGTCCTCGACCTCGCTCGCGCCCTTGCCCTTCTTCGTCCGGGCCACGATCACGCTGGGCTTGCCGTCGATGTGCGATGCCTCCGAGAGCGCGCCGTCGATCGCCTCGACGTCGTGACCGTCGATCTCGATCGCATGCCAGCCGAAGGCACGGGCGCGGTCGGCGTACGAGTCGAGGTCCCAGCCATGCATCGTCTGGCGCGTCTGGCCGAGCCGGTTGACGTCGATGATCGCGGTCAGGTTGTCGAGATTCGCGTAGGCCGCGTGCTCGAATGCCTCCCAGATCGATCCCTCCGCCATCTCGCTGTCGCCACACAGCACCCAGACCCGGTAGGGCAGCTGGTCGAGGCGCTTGCCGGCGAGGGCGACACCGACGCCGATCGGTAGGCCCTGACCGAGCGACCCGGTCGCCACGTCGACCCACGGCAACACCGGCGTCGGGTGGCCTTCAAAGCGGCTCCCGAGCCTGCGGAACGTGAGCAGTTCCTCGTCGGTGATCGCGCCGGCGGCCTTCAGCAGGCTGTAGTAGAGCGGCGATGCGTGCCCCTTGGAGAAGATCAGATGGTCGTTGCGGGGATCGTCCGGACGCCCAAAGTCGTAATGCAGGTGGTTGGCAAACAGCACGGCCATGAGGTCGGCGGCCGACATCGACGATGTCGGATGGCCCGAGCCGGCTGCGTCGCTGGACCTGATCGAGTCGACGCGGAGCTGCTGTCCTAGCTCGCGCCAGAAGGCGGGATCGTTCATACGGCGATCGTACCCACGATCGCATGCGGAGAACATCGCGGCGCGAGCGGGTCGGGCGGGCAACCTGCCGCCCCCATGGCCCTTGCCGCGATCCGCGAGCTACCGCTTGTCGCGCTGCCCAGCCGCGATATCCACGGCGACCCGGTGACTTCCCAACCGCCGGCTGACCGCCGACGCGAACGCCGGCGCGACCACTCCGATGCTCGCGCCGAGCCGCATCGATAGCGGCGCGACCACGACCTCGCCCCGATTGCGTTCGATCGCCGAGAGCACGGCCCGGGCGACCTCCTCCGGCGACCGCGTGCCCACGCCGGGCGGAAGCGTGGCCTGCGAGTCCGCGAACATTCCGGCCTCGCGAACAAAACCCGGCAGGACCACCGAGACGCCGACGCCGTGCGGGCGCAGGTCCTCCCGCAGCCCGAGCGCGAAGCCGCGCAGCCCGAACTTCGTTGCCGAATACACCGAGGACGCGGGCGAGGCCGTCTTGCCCGACAGCGACGAGATGAACGCCAGGTGCCCGCGCTGGCGCTCGACCATCCCCGGCGCGAGTGCCCGCGCGAGCGCGATCGGCGCACGGAGGTTGACCTCGAGCATGCGGTCGATCTCCGGCTGGGTCAACTCGGACAGCAGGCCGGACGCGGGCAGCGCGGCGTTCGCGATCAGCACATCGATCCGCCCGGCCTCCTCGATCAGCCGCGCCACGTCCTCCCGGCTCGAGAGGTCGCAGCCGATGACGCGCGCGCCCAGGTCCGCCGCCAGCGGCTCGAGCACCTCGGTCCGCCGCGCGGTCAAAACGAGATCCGCGGTCCGCGGCGCGATCGTCCGCGCGATCGCGTGGCCGATGCCGCCACTCGCACCGGTGAGCAGGACGTTGCCGCTCAGGCGGCTCATGAAACCCGCGGGAACACGGCCAGCGTCGCCGTGAAGCCGTGCAGGAAGCTGCGGCCTCCGACCGGCCCGATCTCGCCCGCCGCGAAGAACCCGGCGGACGGCGCGCCCCCGAGCTCGCGCTCGATCACCTCGGCGTCGTGGTCGGCGATGCCGAACATGGCGCTGCCGCGGCCGTTGCAGGAGAACACGAGCGCGCCGGCGGGCCGTTCGCCGGCAAGGGCCTCGACGCGGAGCTTGAGCGCCTGACGGAGGTCCTCGTCGGCCGAGCGCGCGTCGCGAGCATGCAGTCGCACCACCTGGCCCGGCGCGATCTGCGTGCCGACGACGAGCGAGCCCGACTGGCTGTCGGCGCCGAGCACGCCGCGGACGAGGAAATCGCCCTGCCTGTACTCGGGTTTGCCGCCGTCGATCACGACGCCGATCAGCAACCCGCCCGCGACCAGCCCGCGCTCCCGCGGCGAGAGCTCGGAGATGATCTGCTCGACGGTCTGGAGCGCCGGACGCCCGGCGAGCTCGTGGATGATGTTCCCCTCGGACGCCGTGATCGTGACCTCCCGGCCGAGCGGCGCGGCGCCCTGCGAGACGCACGGGAGCATCTCGACGTCCTGGAAGCTGACGCCGACGGCGCCGCTGTCGACCACGCTGTCGCCGAGGAACAGGGCGCCTTCATCCGCTGACGTGCGTCCGCTGGCGAGGCCGCCGAGCACAGGGACGGTCGGCGCGTGCTCGGCGAGCGACTCGAGCACGGCATCGGTCGGAAACGAGTACGGGTCCGACAGCATCAGCATTCCGCTCGACACGTCGAGGTCCGGGAGCCCGACGAGGCGATGCTCTGAGTCCTCCTCGGTCAGCGTCGCATGGAACGGGGTGGCGGTGCCGACGCCGTCGAACGCGGCGGCCCACACCGCCAGCGCCGTGCCGGACTCGAGCTCGCGCCCCGAGCCGAGCACTCCGCCGGCCCCACACCCGACGAGCGCTTCGGGCGAGAGGGACGCATGGATGCCCTCGAGCATGGCCTCGGGAGCGACCAGGTGCGAGCCGCTCGCGAACACCACGACGAGATCGGCGGAAGCGCCGCCGAGACCCAACAATGCGGACTGCGCCGCGTCTGTCCCGGCCTGGAGCGGGTCGTGCTCGGTCGAGATTCCGGTACCGATCCTGATCGCTCCACGATACTCCGGCCAATGCCGCGCACGGACGTGATCGCCCTGTTCGGGCCGACCGGCGTCGGCAAGACCGACGTCGCGATCGAGCTCGCTCGACGCATGCGGGAGCTGGGCGAGCGGCCGGTGGCGGTGTCGGCCGACGCGCTCCAGGTCTACCAGGGCCTCGAGACGCTGACCGGAGCCGCCACCCCGCAAGAGCGAAGGCAGCTCGAGCACCGGCTGATCTCGTTCCTGCCCGTCGATGCCAGCTTCAGCGCCGGCCAGTACGCCGAGCTCGCGCACGCGGAGATCGACGCGTTGCTCGCCGCCGGCGATCGGCCGATCGTCGTCGGTGGAACGGGCCTGTACCTGCGCGCCGCGCTCGCCGAGCTGAGCCTTCGCCCGCCACCCCCCGAGGGGGCGCGCGAGTACTGGGTGGCCGAGCTCGAGCGCCGCGGGGCACCGGCACTGCACGGCGTGCTGGCCGAGCGAGCGCCGTGGGCGGCATCGGAGATCGACCCCGGCGACCGCCAGCGAATCGTCCGCGCGCTCGAGCTGCTCGACGCCGGGGAGCTCGACCGCCAGACCGAGTCCTCCGAGCTGTGGACGAGCGAGGTCCGCCATCCGACGCTGCTCATCGGCTTGGTGCTCGAGCGCCAGCAGCTTTACGACCGGATCGACGCCCGGGTCGACGCGATGGTCGCGGCGGGCGCGGACGACGAGGTGCGACGAGCCTACGCCGCCGGGGCCTCACCCACTGCGCGCAAGGCGCTCGGGTTCGAGGAGCTGCTGGCCGGCGACGTCGACTCGATGAAGCGAAGAACCCGAAATTACGCGCGTCGTCAGCTGACCTGGATGCGAAAGCTCGCGGACGTCAACATCGTCGACACTACCGGCCGCTCGCCCTCCGAGATCGCTGGCGCCGTGCTCGCACTATGGGAAAAGGGCGGGCCCTGAACGACCCGCAATGCCGCGCCCGGCGGTGCTCACGGCAACGGGGTGAACGGGTACATCACCACGACCGCCGCGAGCACGCTCACCATCCAGGCGATGCACAGCGGCCGGCCCGGTCCGATCCGTCCAATCAGGTCGGCGACCGCCACGTAGATCCCCGGCATCACGATCACCATGTAGTACAGGTAGCTCGTCCGGCTTTCGAACAGGCTGGTCAGCACGAACGGCGCGTACGTGCCGATGAACCAGGCGAGGCCGACGAGTCCCACCTCGTCGCGGGGACGGAACCGGCGCCCGGTCACGCCAAGCGCCGCGAACACCATCGCCGGGATCGCGAGCAGCAGGATCGGTGGGCTGATCACGCCGAGGAAGTGCACCGCCGGCCCGATCTGGTTCAGCTGGGCGGTTGGGTGAGCCGGGTTGATCTGGAGGTAGGTGATCGGCTTGATGTCGACCAGCCAGTCCCACGGGTAGGACGCGATCCCCTGCGGTCCATGCGGGCTCGTCTGATTCGCGGCGTAGCTGAGGATGCGCCAGATCTCACCGAACGGCAGGTCCGGCACGAGCTTGCCCGTCTGCGGGTCGAACGGATGAGCGATCTGAGTGAGCGCCGCAAGCAGCGCGACGAACGCTCCCGCGGACGCGATTACGCACGCCGCCAGCCGGCGGACCGCGTCCACGGCGCCGGCGCGCCGATGGATCCACCGCAGCACCTCGAGCACGACGAGCGCGAACAGCACGTAGGGCGTCACCTCCTTGGCGCATGCGCCGACGCCGATCACCACCCCGGCGAGCACGGGTCGATTACGCAGGTACAGCGCCGCCCCCCAGATCATCGCCGCGGTCGCGTAGATGTCGAGCGTGCCGATGCGGCTGTGGACGAGCAGCAGGTTGTCCGCGGCCATCAGCGCCGCCGCGCCGACCGCGGTCCAGCGACCACCACCCGCCGCGCGGACCAGCACGAATATCCCGAGCAGCGCGATCGTTCCCAGCAAGACGCTCGGCAGGCGCCAGGCGATCGGTCCGTCCCCGAACAACTCGATCCCGCCGGCGACGATCAGCTTGGCCAGCGGCGGGTGCTCCGAGTTGGGATCGGTCCCGAGCGGCGAGTTCGCGTACGGAGCGCCGGTCGGCGGCGTGATCCGGTCGATCACGCGCGCCGCGTTGACGTAATAGTCCTCGTCGAAGATCAGGATGTGGTCGGTCGACGAGCGGCACGGCGAGCGGCACGGCTCGGCGATCCACGCCAGCCGGGCCACGGTCGACACCACGAGCAGGGCGGCGAGCAGCCACAGCGGCAATGAGGGCCGCCGGCGGGCCCAGGCTTGCAGCCGCTTGAGCATTGCGCGCGCGACGGTACATGGATCGAGATGGTCGGCGGCGCCTGAGGGCGGCGCCTTACACTGGCGCCCCGTGGAGTTCGAGAAGTGGCATGCGCTCGGCAACGACTACGTGATCCTCGAGGCGGCGGATCTGCCTTTCGAGCTGACCGAGGCGCGGATCCAGGCGATCTGCGCCTCCCATACGGGCGTGTCCGCCGACGGGATACTGCTGCTATCTGAGCCCGATCAGCCCGGCTACGTCGCCCGCCTGCGGATCTTCAACCCGGACGGGTCAGAGGCCGAGCTGTCGGGGAACGGGGCACGCGAGGCCGTCATGTACCTGCGCCGCCATGAGTGGACGGACTCCGACTCGTTCGCGATCGAGACCGCGGCCGGCGAGATCCGCTCCCGAATCACGTCGGACACCGAATGCACGGTCGACATGGGCCGGGCGACCCTCACGAGCCAAAGCTATCCCTCGGGCTCGCAGAACGGCCGCGGGCAGCTGACCGCGGGCGGGCGCACCTGGCGCTTCCAGTTCGTCCAGGTCGGCAATCCCCAGTGCGCGATCCGCGTCGCCGACGAGCGCGAGCTCGCGACGCTGGATATCCGTGCGATCGGGCCCGAGATCGAGCACCACGATCTGTTCCCCAATCGCACGAACGTGTCCTGGTTCACCGAGCTCGATTCGGACCCCGCCCACGCCGGGGTGGGCGGGGTCCGAATCCGCGCGCGGATCTTCGAACGCGGGGTGGGTGAGACGGCAGCGAGTGGCACGGGCGCGACCGGCGCCGCCGTGGCCTACATGCTCGACGGCGGCAGCTCTCCGGTGACGGTCGTGCTCGACGGCGGCGAGCTCGGGGTCGAGGTGTCCGGCGAGCTCGACGTCAAGCTGTCCGGGTGGGCCGTGCCGGTCTTCCGCGGCACGTTCGCCGAAACCTTCATCGAGGAGCTGAATGCGACGCAGTAGCCGACTGGACCTGATCCCCCCCTACATGTTCGCCGAGCTCGAGCGGAAGGTCCGCGAGAAGCGCGCTGCCGGCGTTGACGTCATCAGCCTCGGGATCGGCGATCCCGACACACCCACCTATCCGCCGATCGTGGCGGCGATGCAAAAGGCGGTCGCCGACCCGAGCACGCACCAGTATCCGAGCAACCGGGGCCGGACGGAGTTCCGCGAGGCCGTCGCCGCGTTCTACGGGCGTCGCTTTGGCGTCGAGCTTGACCCCGAGACCGAGGTGATGCCGGCGATCGGCGCCAAGGAGTGCATCTTCAACCTGAACCTGGCGTTTCTCGACGCCGGGGACGTGGCGCTCGCCTCGGACCCGGGGTATCCCGTGTACACCGGTGGCCCGCTGCTCGCCGGCGGCGAGCCGGTCCTGCTGCCTCTGCTGGCCGAGCGCGGGTTCGCCCCCGACCTCGGCGCTGTCCCGGCCAGCAAGCTGGAACACGCGCGGCTCATGTTCCTCAACTACCCCAACAATCCGACCGGGGCGATCGTGCCGCACGGGCTATTCGAGGAGGTCGTCGCGTTCGCCGGGCAGAACAAGATCCTCGCCGTGCACGACAACGCCTACAGCGAGACGACGTTCGACGGCTACGTCGCCCCGTCGTTCCTGCAGACCCCGGGCGCCAAGGAGGTCGGTGTCGAGGTCTTCTCGCTGTCCAAGGGCTACAACATGACCGGCTGGCGGTGCGCCGCGATCGTCGGCAACGCCGAGGCGATCGCCCACTACTGGCATCTGAAGTCGAACATCGACTCGGGCAACTTCGAAGCGGTCCAGCTCGCCGGGGCGGCCGCGCTCGCTCCGGAGATCGACGACTACAAGCGCGAGATGAACGCGGTCTACCAGCGCCGGCGCGACCTCGTGTGCGACGCGCTCGCCCAGGCCGGCGTCGAGGTCACGCCGCCGAAGGGCACGATCTACATCTGGGCCCCGATCCCGGCGGGATTCGAGTCCTCGGCGGCGTACTGCGAACACGTGCTCGAGCAGGCAGCGGTCGTGATCTCGCCCGGCGGCGCCTACGGCGCGAGCGGCGAGGGGTACTTCCGGATCTCGCTCACGACCCCCGATGAGCGACTGCTCGAGGCCGTCGAGCGGATCCGGCAGCTTTAGGCCGCAGGGCCCTAACGCGGCTTCTTAACACGTCCGCTACCGACATCGACGGCGCCGCCGGGTAAAAGGTTAAGGTTGAAGGGGCCGGAGCTACCATCAAATTTGTGCAAAATCGGCAAGCGAATAGCAGGGGACCGGGCTCGGCGCTGAACGGCCAGCGGCCCCAGGGCCGTGCTCGCCAGCGCGCCTACCTCGTCGCGGTGGTGCCCGATGGCGGCGAAGAGCAGCTCGCTGAGCTGCGCGAGCTGCTGAAGACCGCGGGGGTCGCCGGCGTCGGGGAGATCGTCCAGCGGCGCGATCACCCGCATCCCAACACGTATCTCGGCCCGGGCAAGATCGACGAGCTGAAGGCCGAGCTCGCTGGCTCGGACGCAAACCTGGTCGCGGTCGACGACGAGCTGTCCCCGCGCCAGGAGCGCAACCTCGAGGCGGCGCTCGGGCTCCCGGTGATCGACCGGACCGCGATCATCCTCGACATCTTCGCCTCGCACGCGCACACCGCGGAGGGCAAGCTCCAGGTCGAGTTAGCGCAGCTCGAGTACAACCTTGCCCGGATGCGCGGCCTGTGGTCGCACCTCGAGCGACTCGGCGCCGGCCGCATCGACGGCGGCATCGGCACCCGTGGACCGGGCGAGACGCAGATCGAGACCGACCGCCGCCTGGCTCGCGACCGGATCTCCGCGCTGAAGCGGAAGCTCGACAACGTCGCCTCGAGTCGCTCGGTGATGCGGGCTGAGCGCGAGCGCACGCAGCTGCCATCGGTGGCGCTCGCCGGCTACACCAACGCCGGCAAGTCGACGCTGCTGAACGCGCTCACCGGCTCGACCGTCGGCGTCCGCGACAGCCTGTTCCATACGCTCGACCCGACCACCCGCCTGCTACGCACCGGCGGGCGCGACTACCTGGTGACCGACACCGTCGGCTTCATCCGCAAGCTTCCCCATCAGCTCGTCGACGCGTTCGGCGCGACCCTCGAGGAGACGAGGCTCGCGGACCTGATCCTGCACGTGGTCGACGCCTCGGTTCCCGAGGAGGAGCTGATCGCGATGACGCGGGCGGTCGAGGACGTGCTGCTCGAGATCGGCGCCGACGCGGTGCCCCAGATCCTGGTGCTCGCCAAGGCCGACCGCATCGACGACGAGCGGCGCGAGGAGCTCGAACACAGGCATCCCAAAGCGGTGCTGATCTCCGCAGTCACCGGCGAAGGACTCGACGCGCTCGAGCAGCGAATCGAGGAGGAGTTCGCGAGGACCCTGCAGGACGTGGAGCTGCTGATCCCGTACGACGCCGGCGCGCGGCTCGCCGAGCTGCACGCGATCGCCGGCGATCTGGAGCGCGAGGACACGCCCGACGGCGTGCGCGTGCTCGCCCGACTGCCGGCGCCCGTCGCCGCGCGCTACCAGGGGTTCGCGCTCAGCCGCCCATACGCATGACGCTCCAGGTGCGGCGCCTGGACGAGCGGGCGCAGCTACCAAGCAGGGCGTACCCGGGCGACGCGGGCCTCGATCTGTACGCGCTCGACGACGGCATGCTCGGGCCCGGCGAGCGCGCGTCGATCCGTACCGGCGTCGCGGTCGCAATCCCCGACGGCCAGGCCGGTCTGGTGCTACCGCGCTCAGGGCTCGCGGTTAGGCATGGAATCGCGATCGTGAACGCGCCCGGGTTGATCGACTCCGGCTACCGCGGCGAGATTCGCGTCCTGCTGCTCAACACCGACCGCGCGGCGTCGTTTGCGTTCTCGAGCGGGGAGCGGATCGCCCAGCTCGTGCTGGTGCGAATCGAGACGCCGGAGGTCGTCGAGGTCGACGAGCTCGCCACCTCAGAGCGCGGCGCCGGCGGGTTCGGCTCGAGCGGCTAGCGCTAGCCGGTCGTGCCCGTGGTCGACGCCGAGGTCGAGGTCGAGGTCGACGTCTGTGGCAGGAGGCCCTCCTGCTGGAGGAACTGCGCCGCGACGGCGGCGGGGTCCTGACCGTCGAGCTGCACCTCCGCGTTCAACTCCCGCATCGTCGACAGCGTCAGCAGGGCGCTGACTTGGTTGATCGTCGCCTCGAACTCGGGACCCTCGGCGTCGAGTGCCCGGACCGACGCCACCGGGACGATGTTGCCCCAGCCGAAGATGTCCGCAGGGTCGTGAAGCAATGGATAGCTCCCGCTCAGCAGCTGCGGATCGGTCGTCTGGACGACGGCCGCTTGGACGCTCCCCCGGTCAAGCGCCTGGTACTGCGAGCCGAGCTCGAGCGCCGTGAACGTCGACGGAGCCACGCCGTACGTGCTCTGCAGCGCCGGCAGCCCGCTCGCGCTCTGCTGAAACTGGGGCGGCCCTCCGAGCGTGAGTTGGGGCATCTTGATCAGGTCGGGGATCGACTGCACCTGGTTCTCGACGGCGTAGTCGAACGTCACGGCGATCGCGTCCGTGTTGCTGAACGGCGTCTCGTTGAGCAGCTCGAGGCCGTGCTTGAGCGCGTAGTGCTGGCCGGATAGGTATGCGTCGCGGAGCGACCGCGAGGCGTCCTGAACACCGGCGACGGTCGTGTCCCACGTGTTGAGGTACTCGGGGTACATCGCGAGCTGGCCGTTGGCGAGGGCCTGCTGGATCACTGCGGTCGGGCCGATGCTCTGATTCAGCGAGACCGGGAAGCCCTCGGCCTTCAGCGCCTGGTAATAGAGCTGGCCGAGCAGGAACTGCTCGGGGGTGTTCTCGTCGCCGATCGTGACCGGTGGCCGGCCGGCGCCCGGAAGTGAGACGGTCGTCGTCGTGGTGGCGGTCGTGGTGGTCGTGGTAGTCGCGGTCGTCGTCACCGTGGTCGTGCCGGGTACGGCAGCGGTCGCCGGACGTGAGCCCGCGCCGCAGCCCGCGAGACCGACGGCGGCGACCCCGCACGCCAGCGCCGACCCGATGGAGCCGATGAACCTTGCCCCGAAAGACATGGCCTCAGATTCTCATACTCCCGCGGCCCGGCGCGCGTCCGCGTGGGCGTCCGCTTCGAGCCTGTCGTCGAGCGGACCGAGCGGGTGTTTCAGGGAGAGCGCTGTCTCGATCAGCCAATCGGCGAACCACGCGTTCTTCGGGAGCAGCGGTCCGTGGAGATACGTCCCGATCACATTCCCCCTGCGGACGCCCTCGTGGCCGTCGACGCCGTTGTTGCCGTGACCTTTCAGCACTCGGCCCAGCGGGGTTGCGTCCGGACCGAGATTTGTGCGACCACCATGGTTCTCGAACCCGGCCAGGACTCGCGGAACATCGGGATCGAGCTCGACCTCGATTGCGACGTTGCCGATCAGCCGCGGACCGTCCGAGCGGACCGTGACGAGGTCGACCAATCCAGATGCCGGGCAGGGTCTCCTCGCCGAGCTGGTAGGAGTGTCCGAGCAGCTGATACCCACCGCAGACCCCCAGGATCACCGCTCCGCGAGCGGCCGCCGCGTGGAGCGCGTCGCGCTTGACCTCGGCCAGGTCGAGCGCGCACAGTTGCTGGTCGCGGTCCTGCCCGCCGCCGATGTAGTAGAGGTCGGCGCCGTCGGGATCGAGGGCCTCACCCAGCCCGCTCGCCTGCACCTCGAACCCGATGCCGCGCCAGCGGCAGCGGCGCTCGAGCACGAGCAGATTGCCGCGGTCGGCGTAGATGTTCATCAGGTCCGGGTACAGAGCGCACACGCGGAGCTCAGGCACGGAGGATCACCACCTCGCTGCCGACGTAGTCCGCGGTCTCCCGGACCCTGGCTCGCTGCACGCGTCTAAATCCGGCAGCCCGGCCCTCGCGCTCGAGCTCCCGTGCGGTCAGCCGGTCGAGGCGGATCTGATCGCGCTCGACGGTTCGCTCGCCCGCCGGAGAGACCGTCTCCCGGAGCCGCTCGAGTACGAACCCATCGGGGTCCGCGCGAACCGCGACCGGCAGGCTCGAGTACACGACGCCGTCCAGCTCGCGGATGTCGGGGAGTGGGGAGGGCACGCCGTCGGTCACCTCGTAGAGATCGAGCGCCTCGGCGATCGCGATCGCCAGCGCCCCGCCGGGCAGGAGATGGCGGCGCGCGCAGGCCAGGAACTCCGCCCGCCCTTCCGGGCCTCCGAGCAGCTGGACGGTTTGCATCGGCACGATGGCCAACGGAAAACGCTCGCCGAGGTCGAAGTCGCGAGCGTCCGCGACCACGGTCGTGACAAGGGCTTGGGAAGAACTGGGTCCGAATAATTCGGAGTTTCTTCCCGACGCGCTGCCCCGAGCGCGTCGAGCAATTCCGGATCTCGGTCGAGGGCAGTGACCCGATAGCCGGCGCCGGCGAGATCCAGCGCGACGCGACCCGTGCCGGCGCCGATATCCAGCACCGGGTCGCCGTGCTCGGCCGCGAGCGAGCGCCACAGCGGCAGGTCCTCGACGTACGAACCGCACTCGACGTCGTGCCAGATGACGCTCATCGGCCGCCCACCGCCGCGGCGGGCTCCCAGAACTGGACGGCGTGCCCGCGCGCCGCCAGCTCCTGACGGAGCTCGAGCAGCGCGGTGTAGGTCGGCAGGACGTACAGGTGGCCGGACTCGACCCCGGCGATCGCCTCGTCCAACGCGCCCGCGAGCGCGGGCGTCACGTGCAACCGGTCGCCGGGCACGCCCGCGTACTTGAGGCGGACAGCGAGCTCGGCTGCGCGCGTGCCGGCGCACGTGACCCGCCGCACCCGCCCCGCGAGCATCTCGAAATCGGCGTCCCATACCCATGAGACATCGCGCCCGTCCGCCACCCGGTCGTTGAGGATCGCGAGCACGTCCAGCTGCTCGTGTTCGAGCACGAGCGTGCGCAGGATCTCGTTCGCGCCGGCCGGGTTCTTGATCAGCAGCACCTGGAGCTCGACGTCGCCGATCGTGATCCGCTCGGCCCGGCCGAACGCCGCCTGAACGTCGCGCAGGCCGGCGACCACCGCGGTCAGCGGCACGTCGAGCCCGAGGCACAGAGACGCTGCGCCGAGCGCGTTGTACACGTTGTAGAGACCGGGAAGTGGCAACTCGATGCTCGCGTTCCCGACCGGCGTGGTCAGCTCGAACGACGAGCGGCGTGTGCCGTCGAGCGAGATCCGTTCGGCCGCGATCGACGGGGTCGGCCGCTCCTGACCGCACGACAGACAGCGATACCGACCGAGGTGGCCGAGGTAGACAGCGTCATACACGTACGCGGCGCCGCAGCGGCGGCAGTGCTTCGAGTCCGACGCGTGCTGCATCTCGGGCGTGGCCACCGACGGATCCTCGATGCCGAAGTACATGACGTTCGGCGCCTCGCGCCCGAGATCGGCGATCAGGGGATCGTCGGCGTTCAGCACGAGCCGGGTGGACCCGCCGGCGGCGGACGGCGCCGACGCCGTCGAGGCGACGGCGGCCCAGCGGTCCGCGATCGTCTCGAGCTCGCCGTAGCGGTCGAGCTGATCGCGGAACAGGTTGCCGAGCAGGATCCCGCGCGGATGCAGCTCGGGCGTGACCCGGTCGAGCCAGAACTCGTCGATCTCGAACAACCCGAGCTCCCCGTCGATCCGCCCGCCGCCACGGGCGGCCGCGAGCAGCGTCGATGCGACGCCCCCGGCCATGTTCGCGCCGGCGCGGTTGTGGACGACCGGAATGCCGGCCTGCCTCAGCACCGACGCGACCATCGCGGCCGTCGTCGTCTTGCCGTTGGTGGCCGAGATCACGACCGAGCCGCGCCGCAGGCGCGTCGACAGCTCCGAGATCGCGCCCGGCTCGAGCGCCATCAGCACCTTGCCCGGCAGGCTCGTCCCACCGCCGCGGCCGGCGCGGCGGGCCAGCTCACCGACGGCGCGAGCCGCCGCGATCTTGGCACCGAGCATCGTCATGCGGGCACGATCATCCGGACCGCCCCCGGGAGCACGCGAATCGTGACCGGGAGCTCCGCGATCGCCTCCCCGTCGGCATACAGGGTGAACCGCTCCGACGCGCTGATGTGCAGCTCGCGCCCGCGAACCACGTCGACGCCGCGCTTGCGGACGTGCCGGCCGCCGAACACCGTCGGCGCCAGCGCGAGGAAACGAAGTTTCGACATGTCCTCGATGATGACCACATCGAGTAGACCATCCGTAAGGGATGCGTTCGGCGCGAGCAGCATCCCGCCGCCGAACTGCTTCGAATTGGCGGCAGCGACCGAGTATCCGGTGAACTCGCGGGTCCGGCCGCCGTCGAGCGTGACTTCGAACCGGGCCGCCTTGAACCGCGGCAGCGCTCGCACGAGCGCCAGCGCGTACACCGCGCTTCCGCGCACGACGCGGGTGTCGTTCGCGATCTCGTTCACCAACGAGTCGAACCCGCAGCTGGCGATGCCGGCGAACGTACGGTCGCCGGCCTGCCCGAGATCGATCGAGCGCTCGACCCCCGACGCGAGCACGCCGCACGCGGCAACCGGGCGGCGCGGTATCCCAAGCACGCGGCACAGATCGTTTCCCCGGCCGCCCGGCAGCACGCCCACGACCCCGTCGGTGTTCGCGAGCGCGCCGGCGACGGCACCGATCAGCCCATCGCCCCCGAACGCGACCGCCACCTCACCGTTCCCGGCCGCCTCTACCGCGAGTTCGCGAGCGTGCTCGAGGCTCTTCGTGTACTCGAAGCCGTATTCGAGCCCAAGCGCACGCAGCGCCGACTCGACGTCGGGCAACGCCCGCGCCGGACGGCCTCCGCCCGCGACCGGGTTGATGATCAAAGACAGTCGCCTCATCGGGCAGATCATGCCGCAGCACGCCTGGTACGCTTGTCCGCGGCATGGCGCTCAGCCTTGATCTCCGACTTCTTCTCCTCCCCCCTCGGGGGGAATAGCGCGTGGGCGGCCGCACGTAGCCGCAAAACCAGCACCGAGAAGACACCGAGATCGAGACACTTAGGAGTGACATGACCAAACCCGAAGACCCGAGCCCCAAGGCGCCGTCGGCAGGCGCCGCCGCCGACAAAGTCCTGATCTTCGACACGACCCTGCGTGACGGGGAGCAGTCGCCCGGCATCTCGCTGAACACGCAGGAGAAGCTGGAGATCGCCCAGCAGCTCGCGCGGCTGGGCGTCGACGTGATCGAGGCTGGCTTTCCGATCACCTCGCCGGGCGACTTCGAGGCCGTGCAGGAGATCTCGCGCACGGTCGAAGGACCGGTGATCGCAGGCCTGGCGCGGACCCACGTGGCCGACATCGACGCCGCCTGGAACGCGGTCAAGGACGCGACGCGGCCGCGGATCCACACGTTCATCTCCACGTCCGACATCCACATCCAGCACCAGCTCCAGACCACGCGCGACGACGTCAAGGGTCAGGCGCGCGCCGCGGTCGCGCACGCCAAGCAGTACGTCGACGACGTCGAGTTCTCGCCGATGGACGCGACCCGCGCCGACATCGAGTTCACCGCCGAGGTGTGCCAGGTCGCGATCGACGAGGGCGCGACCACGATCAACATTCCCGACACGGTCGGCTACACGATGCCGCACGAGTACACGGCGTATCTGGAAAAGCTCTACGAGCTGATTCCGGATCTGCGCAAGGTGGTCCTGAGCGTTCACTGCCACGACGACCTGGGCCTGGCCGTCGCCAACTCTTTCGCCGGACTGTTGGCCGGCGCGCGCCAGGTGGAGTGCGCGATCAACGGAATCGGCGAGCGCGCCGGCAACGCGTCGCTCGAGGAGATCGTGATGCTGCTGCACACGCGCGCGGCGGACGTCGGGCTTCACACCGGGGTCGTCACTCGCGAGATCGCCCGCACGTCGCGGATGGTCTCCCGCCTGACGGGCTACCCGGTGCAGCCGAACAAGGCCATTGTGGGCCGCAACGCGTTCGCGCACGAGTCCGGCATCCACCAGGACGGCGTGCTCAAGGAGCGGACCACGTACGAGATCATGGACGCGACCACGGTCGGGCTCGAGGCCAACTCGATCGTGCTCGGCAAGCATTCGGGCCGGCACGCGCTGCAGCAGGCGCTGGCCGACCTGGGGTTCGAGCTGTCCGGTCAGGGCCTGAACACCGCGTTCCGGCGGTTCAAGGAGATCGCGGACAAGAAGAAGCACGTGACCGCGATGGATCTCGAGGCGCTGGTCACCGACGAGCTGCGCGAGGAGATCGCCGGCTACCAACTTGAGTGGTTCGACGTCGAGGCGTCGTCGCGCCGGCCCCCGCACGCGACCGTCGGGATCAGGACGCCTGAAGGCGAGGAGGTCACCGGCTCGTTCACCGGCGACGGCCCGGTCGACGCGATCTTCCGCGCGATCAACGCCGCGACCGGCAGCGACGCGCGGCTCCGCGAGTTCCGCGTCGACGCGGTCACCGGCGGCCAGGACGCGCTCGGCGAGACGTCGGTGGTGCTCGAGGTGGGCGGGGTGACCGGCTCGGGTCAGGGTGTCTCGACCGACATCCTCGAGGCGGGAGCTCGTGCGTACGTGCGCGCCTTATCGAACGCGCTCCGCCGAGGAGAGGTAGGGCATATGTCGGCGGCGCCTGACGGCGGCGCCTTCACGGCCGAGGCAGAGGAAGCGACGGCTGAGGCGGCCTCGAGGCAACCGGTGCGGACCCCGTGACGTACGCCAAGCCCTGCCGGTAGCCCGCCGCGAGGACCCGGCCGCGCGGCTCGCGGTCCATGAAGTTGGTCCCCATCGTCTCGACGCACTCCGCGTTCGGCGCGAGCAACTGCACCGCCGCACCCCGGCGCCGGAGCACGAGCGCCTCGACCGACACGGCGGTGCGCGACACACCGCGTACCACCGCAAGCACGTTGGACGTGGTCGGGAGGCTCGCGGTCGGGTTCAGGCACAGCACATGCGTGTCGCGACCGGCGGGGGCAGCGTCGAGGTTGGTGGGGCTCCACACGCCACCGTCGACGTACTCGCGGCCCCCGATCGTGACCGGCTGGAACAGCCACGGCACGGTGCACGAGGCCGCGACGGCGTCGGCGACGCTCGCGCGCGGCGCGCCCGGGCTCCCGAACACGACCCGGCGTCCGTTGCCGCGGTCGACGGCCGCGACGCGCAGCCGGCCATCGAAGTGGGGCTCGAGGCGCTCGACGTTCCGGTGAAGGTCCCCCAACGTCTGCTTGGGCCTGGGCAGCCGGCGCAGGAGCAGGGATCGCGTCACCGCCCCGCCGGGCGCCGCCAAGCCGAGCGCGAGCGGCGCGAACGTCGCGCCGACGGCGAGCGCCCACTGGCCGGCGCGGCGCGCGGCGGCGAGACCCGCCGCGGCCAGCCCGTCCGCGGGCTGGGGTGCGCTCGGCAGCGGTTCGAGCTCGGAGCCGATGGTCGACGGGCGCCGGGGCGGCTGGCCGGCCACGAGATGCGCGGCGACGATCGACCCGGCCGACGTGCCGACGTAGTAGTCGCAGTCGCGCAGGTCGAAGCCGGTGCCGTCCTCGATGCCGGCCAGGACGCCCATCATCCAGGCCTCGCCGAGGACCCCACCGCCGCCTAGGACAAGCACGTCAGGTCGCGAGCGCATGGCTTGTGAGGCTAGCGGCGGACCCTGGTCGCTCTGGCGTACGTGATAACGTACGCTCGTATGTCGATCGACTGACCAACGCCGCAAGACGGCAGCCTCGGACCGCGGGTGCGTGCTCTGCGCGAGGCGATGGACCTGTCTCTGCGCGACCTCGCCGAGCGCTCGGGAGTGAGCGCGCCGATGCTCTCGCAGGTCGAGCGCGGCGAGACCAGCCCGACGCTCCAGGTCGCCAAGCGCATCGCCACCGGGCTCGAGCTGCGGCTGTCGCAGCTGCTGAGGCTCGACGAGGACGGCGCGGTGAGCGTGGTCCGCGCCGGCGAGCGCCGTCACGGGCCGGGGTCCGTCGCCGGGCACAGGTACGAGATCCTGACCCCGCCGCTGCCCGGTCAGCGCGCCGAGCTCTCGCGCCACACGCTGGCGGCCGGAGCGGTGACGGGCGGCCCGGGAGACCCCCCGAGGCACGAGCCGGGGAGCCGCGAGACCGCGCTCGTCGAGCGGGGCAGGGTCGTTTTGTTTTGCGACGGCCAGCGGTACGAGTTGCTCGATGGCGACACCGTCACGTTCGACGCAGACCTAAATCATCATTTTGAAAATCCAGGGCCTGAGGAAGCCGTGTTGCTCGCGGTGCTCAGCGCGGGACTCCGGAGGAGCTGATGCCAAAGACGCTGTTCGACAAGATCTGGGAGACCCACGAGGTCGCGCCCGGTCTGATCTACATCGACCTGCACCTGGTGCACGAGGTGACGAGCCCGCAGGCCTTCGACGGGCTCCGGCTGGCCGGGCGCAAGCTGCGCCGGCCTGACCGCACCCTGGCCACCGCCGATCACAACGTCCCCACCGACGGCACGCCGGTCGCGGCCAGGATCCGGGACGAGCTTTCGCGCGTTCAGGTGGAGACGCTCGAGCGCAACTGCGAGGAGTTCGGCATCCCCGTGTACTCGCTCGGCTCTGAGCACCAGGGAATCGTGCACGTGATCGGTCCCGAGCTAGGCGTCACGCAGCCTGGGATGACGATCGTGTGCGGCGACTCGCACACCGCCACCCACGGAGCGTTCGGCGCGCTCGCGTTCGGGATCGGGACGAGCGAGGTCGAGCACGTGCTTGCCACCCAGTGCCTGGTTCAGTCGAAGCCGCGGTCGATGCGGATCCTGTACGAGGGGTCGCTCGGTTTCGGAGTCACCGCCAAGGACTTGATCCTGGCCACGATCGGTCAGATGGGCGTCGACGGAGCCGTCGGCCATGTCGTCGAGTTCGCGGGACCGGCGATCGAGACCCTGTCGATGGAGGGCCGCATGACGGTCTGCAACATGACGATCGAGGGCGGCGGCCGCGCCGGAATGATCGCGCCCGACGAGACGACGTTCGAGTGGGTGATCGGGCGCGCCGGGGCACCGGAGTCGGTTCCGGACGGCTGGCGCGATCTACAAACCGACGAGGGCGCGACGTTCGACAAGCACATCGACGTCGACGCGTCCGCGATCAGCCCGATGGTCACCTGGGGGACGAACCCCGGGATGGTCGTGCCGGTCACGGGCGCGGTGCCCGAGCCGCACACCGATCAGGATGAGCGCGCGCTCGAGTACATGGCGCTCGAGCCCGGAACGCCGATCGGCGAGATCAAGCTCGATCGGGTGTTCATCGGCTCCTGCACGAACTCGCGGATCGGGGACCTGCGCGCGGCGGCCGACGTCGTCAAGGGCCACAAGGTCGCCGACAGCGTGTACGCGATGGTCGTTCCCGGCTCTCAGCAGGTCAAGGCGCAGGCCGAGCAGGAAGGGCTCGACGAGGTCTTCCGGCGCGCCGGGTTCGACTGGCGCGGGGCGGGCTGCTCGATGTGCCTCGGGATGAACCCCGACATCGCCGCGCCCGGCGAGCGAGTCGCGTCGACGTCGAACCGCAATTTCGAGGGGCGCCAGGGACGCGGCGCGAGATCGCATCTGGTCTCGCCGCAGATGGCGGCGGCCGCCGCGATCGAGGGCAAATTTGTCGACATCCGAAATTGGGCCCCGCCCACCCACGCGCGATGAGGGCGATCGAGACGATCACAGGCCGGGTGTCGGTGCTCGGGCGCGACGACGTCGACACCGACCAGATCATCCCCAAGCAGTTCTTGAAGAGGGTCGAGCGCACGGGATTTGGCGAGTTCCTGTTCTTCGACTGGGCCAAGCAGCCCGGGTGGGATCTGCCACAGAACCCGATCCTCGTGGCCGGGCGCAACTTCGGCTGCGGCTCGAGTCGCGAGCACGCCCCGTGGGCGCTCGAGGACTACGGCTTCCAGACGATCATCGCGCCGAGCTTCGCCGACATCTTCCACTCGAACTGCACGAAGATCGGGCTGCTGCCGGTCGTGCTGAGCGCGGAGGACTGCGCGTCGATCGCCGACGCCGGCGAGGCGCAGGTCGATCTCGCCGGGCAGGAGGTCAGGTGGCCGGGGGGCACCGCGAGCTTCGAGATCGATCCCGAGATCAAGCACCGGCTGCTCAACGGTCTCGACGACATCGGCCTGACCTTGAAGCAGGAGGAAGCGATCGCCGGGTATGAGCGCGACCGCGAGCGTCCCGGCCCGATCACGACGGCGCTCTCATGAGCGTGGGCGCCTCGCGCGACTGGGACGCGGCGACGTATGACCGCGTCTCAGATCCGCAGCTGGCGTGGGCGCGCGAGCAATTGGAACGTCTTGCGCTATCCGGCGACGAGGTGGTGGCGGATGCCGGGTGTGGCTCGGGTCGCGTGACCGCGCTGCTCGCGGACCTGGTGCCCCGCGGCCGCGTGTATGCGGTCGACGTCGCTCCGTCGATGGTGGAGCATGCCGCTGCCGCGCTGGGGGACCGCGCCACCGTGTTCTGTCAGGACCTGGTCGAGCTGGATCTGCCCGAGCCAGTGGACGCGATCTTCTCGAACGCCACCTTTCACTGGATCCACGACCACGACGCGTTGTTCGCGGCGCTCCACCGAACGCTTAAGCCCGGCGGCCAGCTCGTCGCGCAGTGCGGCGGGCGCGGCAACATCGATGCGTTCCGGACGCTCGCCGATCGGGTCGCGGAGGAGGAGCCGTTTGCGCCGTACTTCGCCGATTGGAAGCGCCCGTGGAATTACGCGACCGACACCGAGACGGCCGCGGGGCTGGAGGGAGCCGGCTTCACTGACGTGACGTGCTGGCTCGAGCCGAAGTCGGTCACCCCCGAGGATCCGCGCTCGTTCATCCAGACCGTGTGTCTCGTCCGCCATCTCGATCCGCTGCCCGGCGAGCTGCGCGATCCGTTTGTCGATCGCGTGCTCTCGGGGGCGGGCGAGCCGCTCGTGCTCGATTACGTGCGCTTGAACATGACGGCGCGGCGCCGATCCTGACCACCGGACGACCGATCCGTTAGCGTCCCGCCACCATGGCCCCGCGCGTTGTCCTTCTCCCCGGTGACGGGATCGGTCCCGAGATCACCACCCCGACCCTCGACGTCCTGAGTGCCGTCGGTGCGGACCTCGAGTACGAGGAGCACGTGTTCGGAGGCGCGTCGATCGACGCCCACGGCACCGCGCTCACCGACGACACGCTGGCCGCCTGCAGGCAGGCCGATGCGGTCCTGCTGGCCGCGGTCGGAGGTCCAAAGTGGGACACGACCGACCCCGCTAAGCCGCGCCCCGAGCAGGGGCTGCTCGGCCTCCGCAAGGGTCTCGGGCTGTTCGCCAACCTGCGTCCGGTCAAGCCGCTTCCCGCTCTGTACGACGCGAGCCCGCTCAAGCGCGACCTGATCGAGGGGACCGACATGATCGTGATCCGCGAGTTGACCGGGGGCATCTACTTCGGCGAGAAGATGCGCACGGCCGACGAGGCATCCGACCTGTGCGTGTACACGCGCCCCGAGATCGAACGGATAGCCCGCGTCGCGTTCAACACCGCGCAATCCCGGGTCACCAGCGTCGACAAGGCCAACGTGCTCGAGACCAGCCGGCTGTGGCGCGAGGTCGTACGCGAGGTTCACAAGAACGAATTCCCGAACATCGAACTCGAGCACCTGCTGGTCGACAACGCGGCGATGAAGCTGATCGCGGCGCCCCGGCACTTCGAGGTGATCCTCACCGAGAATATGTTCGGCGACATCCTCAGCGACGAAGCGGCGATGCTCACCGGCTCGATCGGAATGCTCCCGAGCGCGTCGCTTGGGGGCGACGGCCCGGGCGTGTTCGAACCGGTGCACGGCTCCGCGCCCGACATCGCGGGCACCGGGGCGGCCAACCCGCTCGCGATGTTCCTGTCCGCCGCGCTCATGCTCCGCCACGGACTCGG
The DNA here is from genome assembly GCA_963755525.1 of uncultured Solirubrobacterales bacterium. Classification (GTDB taxonomy): domain Bacteria; phylum Actinomycetota; class Thermoleophilia; order Solirubrobacterales; family Solirubrobacteraceae; genus Palsa-465. The sequence goes on from CAVWKC010000031.1 coordinate 509,527, forward strand.
GATGGAATCCCAGGCGGCGGCGGTAGAATCGGCGGTCGAGCGAGCGTTGGCCGAGGGGCTGCGCACGCACGACCTGGGGGGCACGGCAACTACATCAGAGGCCACCCAGGCAGTCCTCAAATACCTATAAGGAGTCAGTCGTGCAACAAGCGGACCTCATCTGGCACAACGGTGAAATGGTTGCCTGGGAGGACGCGAAGGTTCACGTATTGACGCACGGCCTGCATTACGGGACCGGGGTATTCGAGGGGATTCGCGCGTACGAGACCGCCAAGGGAACGGCGATCTTCCGCCACCACGACCACCTCGCCCGCCTGTTCAAGTCGGCCGAGCTCTACTACATGCCGATCCCGTACACGCTCGCCGAGCTGCGGACGGCCACGCACGAGCTGATCGCGGCCAACGAGCTGCGCGAGTGCTACATCCGCCCGATCGTGTTCCGCGGATATGGCCAGATGGGGCTGTACCCGCTCGATGCCCCCGTCGAGGTCTCGATTGCCGTGTGGCCATGGGGGGCGTACCTCGGCGAAGAAGGCAAGGCGAGCGGCATCCGGGCCAAGGTCTCGAGCTGGCGGCGGATCCCGCACGACGCGCTGATCCCGCACGCCAAGGCCACTGGCCAGTACCTCAACAGCGTCCTCGCGAAGATCGAGGCCTCGAAGGCCGGCTACCAGGAGGCGATCCTGCTCGACTCGCACGGATTCGTGTGCGAGGGCTCGGGGGAGAACATCTACGTCGTCCGTGATGGCGTACTACTCACGCCACCTCAGACGGCCGGAATTCTCGACGGGATCAACCGCAAGTCGATCATCCAGATAGCGCGGGACCTCGGCATCGAGGTCGTCGAGCGCGATCTAGCGCGCGCCGAGCTGTACCTCGCCGACGAGGTGTTCATGACCGGCACCGCCGCCGAGCTCGTGCCGGTGCGCGAGGTCGACGACCACGATGTCGGTGCCGGCAAGCCCGGGCCGGTCACGCTCGAGCTCCAGCGGGTCTTCGACGACGCGCTCCACGGCCGCGACCCGCGCTACGCCGAGTGGCTCGACGTGGTCGAGGTTCCCAGCCGAACCACAGCCGGATGACCCACATCGAGCTCTACGACACCACCCTCCGCGACGGGATGCAGGGGGAGGGTATGTCGCTGTCCGCGCAGGAGAAGCTGCGCGTGGCGCATCGCCTCGACGAGCTCGGGATCGACGTGATCGAGGCGGGCTTCCCGAGCTCCAACCCCAAGGAGCTCGAGCTGTTCGGGCTGCTCGCCGGAGAATCGTTCCGCCACGCGCAGGTCGCGGCGTTCGGCATGACCCGCCGCCGCGACACTCGCGCCGACGCCGATCCGGGGCTGCGCGCGCTATCCGAATCGGGCGCGCCGGTGTGCACGATCGTCGGCAAGAGCTGGGGCCTTCACCTCGAGAAGGTCGTGAAGGTCGACCGCGACGAGAACCTGCGGATGATCTCCGAATCGGTCGCGTTCCTCGTGGGCGAGGGCAAGCGCGTGATCTACGACGCCGAGCACTTCTTCGACGGGTTCGCGGACGACCCCGCGTATGCGCTCCGTTGCGTTGTGGCTGCCGCCGAGGCCGGCGCCGACACGGTCACCTGCTGCGACACGAATGGCGGCACGTTGCCTCATCGGATTGCGGCCATCGTCGCCGATGTCGTCACCGCACTCGCTCCGACCGGCGCTCGCATGGGGATCCACTGCCACGACGATTCCGGATGCGGTGTCGCGTGCACGCTCGCCGCGGTGCAGCAGGGCGCGGTCCACGTGCAGGGGACGATGAACGGCTACGGGGAGCGCTGCGGCAACGCGAACCTGGTCACGATCATCCCCAACCTCCAGCTGAAGCTCGGCTATGAGTGCGTGACCACCGAGCAACTCGCTTCGCTCGCCCAGGCGGCGCACTTCTTCGACGAGATCCTGAACTTCACGCCCGACCCCGACCAGCCGTACGTCGGCCGCAACGCGTTCGCCCACAAGGGCGGGATGCACGTGGCCGGCGTCAACGTCGACCCGGCGACGTTCGAGCACATCGACCCCGACGTCGTCGGAAACCGGCGCGAGCTGCTGATCTCCGAGCTGTCGGGCAAAGGCACGGTAGAAGCCCGCGCGCGCGACGCCGGCATCGCGCTTGGTGACGGCGAGGCCGGGCGGCTGGTCGAGCGCGTCAAGGAGCTCGAGCATCGCGGCTATCACTTCGAGGCCGCCGACGGATCGTTCGAGCTGCTGCTCCGCCGCGAGACCGGTGACTACGAGCCGCTGTTCAGGCTCGAGTCCTGGCGGGCGATCGTCGAGAAGCGCGCCGACGGCCGCGTCGAGACCGAGGCGACTATCAAAATCTGGGTCGACGGCGAGCGCTACGTGCGGACCGCGGAGGGCAACGGTCCCGTGAACGCGCTCGACCGCGCGCTCCGCGACGCGCTCGTCGAGATCCACCCGCACCTGCGCGACATCGACCTCGTCAACTTCAAGGTGCGCATCCTCGACGAGACCAAGGGCACCGGCTCGGTCACCCGGGTCCTGCTCGACGCTTCCGACGGCGACCAGGTGTGGGGCTCGATTGGAGTGTCGGAGAACGTCATCGAAGCATCCTGGGAGGCGCTGGTCGACTCGCTCGAGTACGGGATGCGGGTATCTGGCCCGCCCGCCCGACGGTCGCCCGACGAGGCCGCCTCCGCCCCTCGCACCAGCTCGTGACCACTCGCGCCGTCCGCGAGGCGATTCCGCTCGCCCGTCCGGTGTTGGGCGAAGGCGAGGAGCAGCGCGTGCTCGAAGTACTCCGTACGGGGCGACTGTCGCTCGGCCCGCTCCTGGGCGAGTTCGAGCGCGCGTTCGCACCGCGCGTCGGAGCGCAGCACGCGAGCGCCGTCTCGAGCGGCACGGCCGGGCTGCACCTCGGGCTGCGGGCCGTCGGCGTCAGCGACGGCGATGAGGTGGTCACGAGCCCGTTCTCGTTCGTGGCCAGCGCCAATGTCGTGATATACGAGCGCGCCCGCCCGGTCTTTGCCGACATCGACCCGGTCACGCTCAACCTCGACCCGGACGCCGCGGCGGCGGCGGTCACAGAGCGCACCACCGCGCTGCTGCCGGTGCATATCTTCGGCTACCCCGCCGACCTCGCGGCGTTCGAGCGATTTGGCCTGCCGATCGTCGAGGACGCGTGTGAGGCGCTCGGCGCGGTCGATGCCGACGGCATTCCCGTCGGGGGACGCGGGCATCCAGCCGCCTTCGCCTTCTACGCGAACAAGCAGCTGACGACCGGCGAGGGCGGCATGGTCACGACCGCGGACGGAGAGGTCAAGGAGCGGATCGACTCCGAGCGAAATCAGGGCCGCGCGCCGAACATGGATTGGCTCGACCACGACCGCCTCGGCTTCAACTATCGCCTGTCCGAGCTTGCCTGCGCGCTCGGGTTGGCCCAGCTCGAGCACCTCGACGAGATGCTGGCCGGTCGAGCGCGGGTCGCCTCGTCGTACGCCTCGGCGCTCGGCGAGATCGAGGGTCTTGAGCTGCCGTGTGAGGAGGTCGGCCGAGTGCGCCGAGGCTGGTTCGTGTACGTGGTCCAGCTGCCACGAGGTCTCGATCGCGATGGGGTGGTCCGAGCGCTCCGCGACCTCGGCATTCCGAGCAAGCCGTATTTCCCCGCCGTGCATCTCATGAGCTACTACCGAGACCGCTTCGGTCACCGCGAGGGCGAATTTCCCGTGTGCGAGGACGTGTCCGCACGATCGATCGCGCTGCCGTTCTTCCCCCAGATGACCGAATCGCAGGTCGAACAGGTGGCCGAGTCGCTGCGCGACGTGCTGGGACGATAATCCGCGCTCGATGTCGCGTTTCGCCGAGCCACAGGACGCTGCCTTCCGCGCGCTGAACGACTCGCTGTCGTTTGATTGGCGCCTCGGGCCCTACGACGTCCAGCAGTCACGCGCGCACGCGCGGATGCTCGCCGCCCAAGGGATCATCAGTTCTGAGGAGCGTGACGAGTTGGTCGGCGCGCTCGACACCGTCGAGCGCGAGCTCGGCGAGGGCAGCTTTCCGTTCGCCGACGGCGACGAGGACATCCACATGGCGATCGAGCGGCGCGTCACCGAGCTCGCCGGCAGGGTCGGCGGGAAGCTGCACACGGCTCGGTCGCGCAACGACCAGGTGGCGACCGACGTCGCGATGTTCGTCCGCGCGCACGCTCAGACCGCTTTTGAGCGGACCGGGAGGCTGGCGCGGACGCTCGTCGCTGTGGCAGACGCGCATTTCGACTGGCCGATGCCGGGGTACACCCACCTCCAGCGCGCCCAGCCGGTGTACCTGAGCCACCACCTGCTCGCCTACTGCTGGATGCTGATCCGCGACCGCGACCGCTTCTCCTCGGTGGTGTCGGCGGCGAGCGCACTGCCCCTCGGAGCCGGAGCGCTCGCCGGCGTCAACTTCGACACCGATCGAGAGTTCGTGGCGCGCGAGCTCGGCTTCGAGTCGGTGAGCGAGAACTCGATCGACTCGGTGTCGAACCGTGACTTCGTACTCGACTACCTGTCGGCTGCGGCCACGTGCGCCACCCACCTGTCGAGACTCGGAGGCGAGATCGTGCTGTGGTCGAGCGAGGAGTTCGGTTTCTGCGAGGTCGCCGACGCCTGGGCCTCGGGGTCCTCGATCATGCCGCAGAAGAAGAACCCGGACGCCGCCGAGCTGCTCCGCGCCAAGGCGCCTCGCATCGCGGGCCACCTGGTCGCGCTGCATGGCGTGCTCCACGGCCTTCCGCTGACCTACAACAAGGACATGCAGGAGGACAAGGAGCATCTGTTCGACGCGGTCGACACCGTCGAGCTGTGCCTGGACGCCGCCGACGGGATGCTGGCCTCGATCTCGTTCCGGCGCGACAGGCTGGCTGGGGCAGCCGCGGACGAGCTGCTCGCGGCGACCGACGTCGCCGACCTGCTCGTGCGCCGGGGCCTGCCGTTCCGCGAGGCCCACGGCGTCGTGGCGGGCCTCGTGAGGCGCGCGATCGACCAGGGCAAGCCGCTGTCCGCGCTCACTCGCTCCGAGCTCGCCGATCAGTCGCCGCTGCTCGATGACGAGTTCTACGCGGTGCTCCGCGACGGCGAATGGCTTGAGAGCAAGCGCTCGCAGGGCGGGACGAGCCTCGAGCGCGTGCGCGAGCAGCTCGAACGGGCGCGCGCTGCTCTCGCTCTGGCATGAGGCGCGCGTTCTACGCTCGCCCCGTGTTGCAGGTGGCGGAGGCCCTGGTCGGGTGCGTGGTCTCGCACGCGGGGTCCTCGGGCGTGATCGTCGAGACCGAGGCGTATCACCACTCGGAGCCCGCCTGCCACGCGTACGTCGGCATCACGAATCGCACGCGGGTTATCTTCGGGCCGCCCGGCGTGGCCTACCTGTACCGCTCATACGGCATCCACGCGTGTCTGAACGCCGTGTGCGAGCCCGACGGCGTCGGCGCCGCGGTCTTGATCCGAGCGCTCGAGCCGGTCGAGGGGATCGAGCTCATGCGCGAGCGCCGTCGCGTGGAGCGGTTGGAGAATCTGTGCTCGGGCCCCGGCAAGCTCACTCAGGCGTTGGACATCGGCCTCGAGCTGAACGGCACCGACCTGCTGCGAGGGCCGATCGTGATCGCCGACCGGCCGCGGGCATGGCGAGATGTGGAGGTCGTCGCGAGCAGACGTATCGGGATCACGAAGGCCGTCGAGCTGCCGTGGCGGTTCAGCGCGCTCGGCAGCCGGTTCCTCTCCCGCCCGGCCCTGTCGGGGCCTAGGCCCTCTAGGCCCTCGCGTTCCCGTTCCGCTCGCAAAAAAGCTGCGTAGGTGGATGTCCGCACTCGGGTGACTCGCGCCCGATATAGCGGCCAAGCGACCCGAGAGGCCGGCGCCCGTCACCCGATGCGGACGCCACCGGAGCTACGCTAGCCGCCGCCGAGGCCGGCGCCGCCCGAGCCGGACCCGCCGGTGCCGCCGGTCGTGCCGCCTGCGCCACCGCCACCGCCGGTTGTGCCGCCGCCACCCCCAGTAGCGCCGGTGCCGCCGCCGGCCGTCCCACCGCCACCGCCGGTCGTACCGCCGCCTCCTCCGGTTCCGCCGCCGCCACCCGTCGCCCCGCCGCCACCGCCGCCGCCCGCGTTACCGGTGTTCGGGGCTACGCCGCCGCCGGTGTTGCCGCCACCGGTGCCGTTGGTTGGGGCCGCCTGGGTCGTCTGAGTCGTGTTTGTCCCGGAGCCCGAACCCGAATCCGGGATCGGGGACGCGCTCGTCGTGTCGGTGAGCGTCGAGCTCGTGATCTTCTGATGCGGGTTCTCGCTCTGGAGGATCTGAAGCGCCTGGACCATGAAGTTGTGCCAGATGATCGCCGGGTAGGTGCCGCCCTCGACGGGCGCACCGTTGTACTGGGTATTCATCGGCACGAGCTTGTTCGGGTAGCCGACCCACACCGCCGTCGTCAGCTGCGGGGTCCAGCCGACGAACCACGCATCGGCGTAGTCGGTGGTGGTGCCGGTCTTGCCCGCGACGTCGACGCCTGAGATCGCGGCCGAGGTGCCGGTGCCGGACTGGACCACGCCGGTCAGCATCTCGTGAACGACCGCCGCGATCGGAGCCGGGAGGACCCGCTCGTACTCCGGCTCATCGACCACGTTCTTCTGCGGGCAAATCTTTGGGCAGTAGATCTGGGCGATCCCGGTCGGGCCCTTGTTCGGGGCCCCGAGCGTCGGGTCGTACACCCGCCTGCCGCCCTCGGCGAACGTCTCGTACGCGTGGGCCATGTCGAGTGGCGACACGCCGACCTTGAGCCCGCCGAGGATCATCGCGTAGTTGTGCGATACCGGGGTGCGGATTCCGGCACGGCTGGCGAAGCGGGCGATCTTCTTGGTCCCGACATTGATTCCCACCTGCGAAAACACGGTGTTGTCCGAGATGTCGGTCGCTTCCTGGAGCGTGATCGGGCCGGAATACGTGTTGCCGAAGTTGTGGACGATGAAATGCTCTTTGCCGCTGCTGTTGGGGACGATGAAGTTCTGGGGAGCGGAGTCGATGATCGAGTCCGGGCCGTACTTTCCGGACTCGAGGGCCATCGCGAGCGTGAACGGCTTGAACGCCGAACCTGGCTGGCGCTCCGACTCGGTGGCCAGGTTGAACGGGTATTGGTTGTAGTCCTCCTCACCGTTCACGACCGGCCCGCCGACCATCGCCCGGACCTCTCCGGTCCTGTTGTCGATCGCGACCAGCGAAGCACTCGGGAGGCCTGAGCCGGACGGAAGCTCCCCGGAGATCGCCTGATCGGCCGCCTGCTCCATGCTCAGGTCGATCGTGGTACGGATCTTGAGCCCGCCGTAGTAGGCGCGGTACTCGGCGACGCTGTCCGGGACGCCGGGCTTGCCCAGCCCCATCGCCGTGAGGATCTGTGGACGCAGCCAACTCGTGAAGTACGGCGCCGCCGCCGGCTCCTGCGGTTGCTGGATCAGCGCTGCGGTCGGGAGCGGCTGCTTGCGCCCGTAAAGGTATTGCTGCTCGGTGATGTAGTGCTGCTGGAGCATGTCCTTGAGGACCTGGTCACGGCGTTCCCATGCCGCGGCCGGGTGGAGGATCGGGTCGAACGCGCTCGGGTCCGCGACCATCCCGGCGAGCAGCGCCGCCTCCCACGGCTCGAGCACGGATGCGCACGGCGTTCGGGGCGCGTCGCCACAGCCCGCGCCCGCCTGGGCCGACGAGACCGAGGAGTTGTAGCCGTGGACCTTGCCGAAGTAGACGCGCGCCGCCGACTCGACCCCGTAGGCACCGTTCCCGAAATAGATCGAGTTCAGGTACTGGGTCATGATGCGTGACTTCGGCCACCTCCGCGTGAGGTGGTACGCGAGCGCGGCCTCGCGGAGCTTCTCGAAGATCGTCCGGTTGTCCTGTTCGGACAGCGCGTTCTTGACGAACTGCTCCGCGATCGTCGACGCGCCCTGTGTCGAGCTACCGGTCACGTCCGCGACGACCGCGCGTGCGATCCCTCGCAGGTCGACGCCGGGATCGGTCCAGAAGCGCCGGTCCTCAACCGACACGATCGCTCGCCGCATCCAGGGCGAGATCGCCTGGAAACCGTCGATCACCTCGTGATTCGGCGGGGCGAACTGTCCGATCAGGTGCCAGTGATCGTCGTACAGGTACGAGTTCGCCGACGCTGAGGAATACACCTGGCGGTTCTCGATCTGCGGGAGATCGGAGGCGACCGCCATCATCATCCCGAACACGGTCGAGACGATCGCGAGCGCGCCGAGTCCGACGAGAATCATGATCAGCCGGAGCTTGCGGACTCGCGGCTTGGTCCTCGGCCCCCGGCGGCGGCGCCAGAACCGTCCGCGAATCGGCCTGCGCCCGCGCCCGTTTCCACTGCCCCCGCCATTCCCACCGCGCCGGCGGTTGCCGCCGCCATTCCCGTTCCGTCCCCGGGACTCCTTCCACGGGGTCGGAACCTCAGGCTGATCGGCCTGAGTCGGGATGTCGACGTCGTCGATCATGCAGTGGCGTGAATACTCGCAGCCAGCCGACCGCCGGCTGCGGCGCGCAGCGGAACGTGGCGGCAACAGGGGTCCCGCGGCCGCGAGAGTCTAGCATTGGCCGCCATGGATTCCGAGGTCCAGACGGAGCCCGCACCGACGCCTGAACCGGTGGCCTCGAGTCCGGCACCGACGCCTGAGCCGGAGTCCCCGAATCCCGCCGAGGCTGCGGCCTGGCTGTCGCGAAACGCCGTCGACAGCCTCCCCGAGGGCGCGCTCGAGAAGAAGCTCGCGGAGGGTCGACCGTTGCGCGTGAAGCTCGGGATCGATCCCACGGCGCCGGACATACACCTCGGCCACACCGTCGTGCTCCAGAAGCTCCGCGAGTTCCAGGACCTCGGCCACGAGGTGGTGCTGGTCATCGGCGACTACACGGCTCGCGTCGGCGATCCCAGCGGCCGCTCGGCGACCCGTCCGGCGCTGTCCGGCGAGGAGATCGACGCCAACGCCCGCACGTTCACCGAGCAGGCCTACACGGTGCTCGACCCCAATCGCAGCACCATCCGCTTCAACGGCGAATGGCTCGACATGTCGATGGAGGACCTGTTCCGGTTGGCGCGCATCCCCACCGTCGGCCAACTGCTCGAGCGCGACGACTTCGCCAAGCGGTTCGCCGCCCACGCCCCGATCTCTGTGCTCGAGCTGCTCTACCCCCTGATGCAGGGCTACGACTCGGTCGCGATTCGGGCCGACGTCGAGCTCGGCGGCACCGACCAGAAGTTCAACCTGCTTCTCGGACGCGACATCCAGCGGGCGTACGGCATCCCTGAGCAGGCGATCCTGACGATGCCGCTGCTGCCGGGAACCGACGGCGTGACTCGGATGGCGAAGTCGGTCGGCAACTACATCGGCGTCAGCGAACCCCCGAACGAGATCTACGGAAAGACGCTCAGCATCCCCGACGAGGCGCTCGACACCTGGTACCGCCTGCTGCTGGGAGTCGAGCCGCCGCCCGACCTCGGGCCGCGCGACGCCAAGCGGGCCCTTGCTCGGAAGCTGGTCGCCCGCTTCCACGGCCCCGACGCCGCAGAGGCGGCGGAGCGGGAGTTCGATCGCGTGCACATCGCGCGCCAGGCGCCCGGGGACATGCCGACGGTCTTGTGGCCGGCCGATCAGCCCGACGTCCACCTGCCGGCGCTGCTCTCCAGCGCGTTCGGCATCTCGACGTCCGAGGCGCGCCGCAGCCTCGCCCAGGCCGGGGTCAAGCTCGACGGGGAGACCGTCGGCAACGGGGCGCTCGACGTGCCGGCGGCCGAGGTCGACGGCAAGGTCCTCCAGTTGGGCAAGCGCCGGTTCGCGCGCGTGCGCGTGAAATGATCGCCATGTCGGCGGCGCGTTTTGGCCGGTCGGTGTCCGTCGCGCTCCTCGGCCCATCGGTGCCGTTCGCGCCCCCGGGCCAGGGAAGCCCGTGACGGTTCACGGCGGGCTGCTGCGGATGGAGACTCCCGGCAACGGGCACATCGTCGACATCACGCCGGGCGTCGCCAGCGTCCTCCAGACCGCCGACGTCGATCGCGGCGTCGTGTCGGTGTTCGCCACCGGGTCGACGGTCGCCGTCACCACGATGGAGTACGAGCCGGGCGGAGTCCACGACCTCCATGCGCTGCTCGACCGCCTGATCCCGAGGGTCGGCGACTACGAACACAACCGCCTCAACCACGACACCAACTCCCACGCGCACCTCCGCGCCGCCCTGATCGGGCCCTCGGAGACGATCCCCGTCGTCGAAGGGCGCCTCGCGCTCGGGACGTGGCAGCAGGTTGTGCTGATCGACTTCGACGACCGACCGCGCCGGCGGACGGTAACCGTCCAGGTCCTGTCGTAGGCGCGGTGGCGCGGGCCGCCCGCCCGGGCCCTGCCTCGCCCGCGCGGTCCCGCCGACGCCCGCTGGTCGCGGTGCAGCCGCCCGGCCGCTCGACCGCCCGTCGCGCCCGCGATCGCCGGCTCAGGGACCCCGGATCGTTGGCCGAAACAGGAGCAACCGTCGCTCGGGGCACAGGGGCGGCCGAGATGGCGCAGCCGCGAGCAGTAGACTGCCCGGGCCACCCGGAATACGCGCCTTCCCCGTGCGGCGGCCCGGGCGCTATACTCACCGGTCCGCTCTGAGATCGGAACGATCTCGGGTGCGCCCTGGGAAGGAATCCCCTTCCAAAGAGGTGCGACGGTCTTTGAAAACTCAACAGCATGCGCACCCTTCGACCGAACCCTCGGTCGAGGAGTGTGTCCAGGTTCGACGCCGTCGCATCGACCGGCCCCTTGAGGGCCAGCGATTGACGACGGTGCCAGATTGAAACCCCGTCTTGCGTCCCGGGATCCGTGGTGTACATCGGATCCCCTTGTGAGGACGCAGGGGCCTGGTCCCACCAGGGACCGGCCCGGGTCCGCCCACCGCTCTATGTGGAGCGCGGACCTCGACGACTCTTTGTGAAGCGGGTCGCCCTTGGCGGCTCGTTCATGTAGTTCTTCACGGAGAGTTTGATCCTGGCTCAGGACGAACGCTGGCGGCGTGCCTAACACATGCAAGTGGAGCGACGAACCAGGCTTCGGCCTGGGGCAAAGCCGCGAACGGGTGAGTAACACGTGGGTAACCTGCCCCGATGATTGGGACAACCCGAGGAAACTCGGGCTAATACCGAATGTGCCCTCCGGCCATAAGGCCGCTGGGGAAAGGAAGCTTCGGCCTCCGCATCGGGATGGGCCCGCGGCCCATTAGCTTGTTGGTGAGGTAACGGCTCACCAAGGCGACGATGGGTAGCTGGTCTGAGAGGACGATCAGCCACACTGGGACTGAGACACGGCCCAGACTCCTACGGGAGGCAGCAGTGGGGAATCTTGCGCAATGCGCGAAAGCGTGACGCAGCAACGCCGCGTGGGGGAAGAAGGCCTTCGGGTTGTAAACCCCTTTCAGTTGGGACGAAGCTTCGCCGGTGAATAGCCGGCTGGAGTGACGGTACCTTCAGAAGAAGCCCCGGCTAACTACGTGCCAGCAGCCGCGGTAATACGTAGGGGGCAAGCGTTGTCCGGAATCATTGGGCGTAAAGAGCGTGTAGGCGGCTCGGTAAGTCCGCTGTAAAAGTCCAGGGCTCAACCCTGGAAAGCCGGTGGAAACTGTCGAGCTAGAGTCCGGAAGAGGCGAGTGGAATTCCTGGTGTAGCGGTGAAATGCGCAGATATCAGGAGGAACACCAATGGCGAAGGCAGCTCGCTGGGACGGTACTGACGCTGAGACGCGAAAGCGTGGGGAGCAAACAGGATTAGATACCCTGGTAGTCCACGCTGTAAACGATGGGCACTAGGTGTGGGGGGTGTCGACTCCCTCCGTGCCGACGCTAACGCATTAAGTGCCCCGCCTGGGGAGTACGGCCGCAAGGCTAAAACTCAAAGGAATTGACGGGGGCCCGCACAAGCAGCGGAGCATGTGGTTTAATTCGACGCAACGCGAAGAACCTTACCTGGGCTTGACATGTTCCTGACAGCCGTGGAAACACGGTCTCCCTTCGGGGCAGGATCACAGGTGGTGCATGGCTGTCGTCAGCTCGTGTCGTGAGATGTTGGGTTAAGTCCCGCAACGAGCGCAACCCCCGTCGCATGTTGCCAGCATTTAGTTGGGGACTCATGCGAGACCGCCGGTGACAAACCGGAGGAAGGTGGGGATGACGTCAAGTCATCATGCCCCTTATGTCCAGGGCTACACACGTGCTACATTGGCGCGTACAGAGGGTTGCGATACCGCGAGGTGGAGCGAATCCCTTAAAGCGCGTCTCGGTTCGGATTGCAGGCTGAAACCCGCCTGCATGAAGGCGGAGTTGCTAGTAATCGCGGATCAGCACTGCCGCGGTGAATACGTTCCCGGGCCTTGTACACACCGCCCGTCACACCATGGGAGTGAGCAACACCCGAAGCCGGTGGCCTAACCCGCAAGGGGGGGAGCCGTCGAAGGTGGGGCTCGCGACTGGGGTGAAGTCGTAACAAGGTAGCCGTAGCGGAAGCTGCGGCTGGATCACCTCCTTTCTAGGGAGCCCTTTATGGGCAGCGATCGCCTCGAGCGATCAGCTCTAGCAATGTCGACCGGACCTGGCAGGCCGCACACATGGGCTTCGCGCCCGCGTGATGTGGTTCGCATGCTGTTGAGTTTTGAGAGACCGGCTCGCCGCCGGCGCTCCTCGGCCATTAGGTCCGGAGCCCCTGTCGGCGAGTTGCGCCCTCTTCCCGGACCTTGAAAACTGCACAGTAGCCAATGACACGGGTATCACCGGGCAGAGCCGCAAGGCTCTTCCCAAAAGATCACCGTCAAGATAGTAAGGGCACACGGTGGATGCCTTGGCACCAAGAGTCGATGAAGGGCGTGAACGGCTGCGATAAGCCGCGGTGAGGCGCTGAATGGCCAGTGACCCGCGGATGCCCGAATGGGGAAACCCAGCGCCGGTAATGCGGCGTTATCCCGCGCTGAACACATAGGCGCGGTGAAGACAAGCGGGGGAAGTGAAACATCTCAGTACCCCGAGGAAAGGAAATCAAAAGAGACTCCCTGAGTAGTGGCGAGCGAAAAGGGAAGAGCCCAAACCTGGCGTGTGTAAGCGGTCACGCGTTGCACGTCAGGGGTTGTAGGGCGCCTGGTCCGGATCGTGACCGATCCGGCGGAAGTTACAAAACTGCGTGATAGTCGAAGCGTGTGGAACCACGCACCACAGAGGGCAATCGTCCCGTAGACGAAATTGCGCAGACTTCTGCAGGCGTTCCTGAGTAGGTCCGCACCCGTGAAACGCGGACTGAATCTGGGGGGACCACCCTCCAAGGCTAAGTACTACTTGGTGACCGATAGCGGACTAGTACCGTGAGGGAAAGGTGAAAAGTACCCCGGAAGGGGAGTGAAATAGTACCTGAAACCGCGTGCCTACAAGCGGTGGGAGCGGCCTTGTGCCGTGACCGCGTGCTTTTTGCATAACGAGCCGGCGAGTTACTCGTCTGCGGCAAGGTTAAGCGATGAGCGGAGCCGTAGCGAAAGCGAGTCCGAATAGGGCGACATAGTCGTAGGCGGTAGACCCGAAGCTGAGCGAGCTACCCATGGGCAGGTTGAAGCGGGGGTAAGACCTCGTGGAGGACCGAACCGACCTAGGTTGAAAACTGGGCGGATGACCTGTGGGTCGGAGTGAAAGGCTAATCAAGCTCAGTGATATCTGGTTCTCTCCGAAATATATTTAGGTATAGCCTCGGATCAATTCCGTGGCGGCCGTAGAGCACTGTTTGGACTAGGGGCCCTACCAGGTTACCGACTTCAGGCAAACTCCGAAGACCGTCACGGTTACTCCGGGAGTCAGTTGCTGGGGGATAAACTTCAGCGTCAAGAGGGAAACAGCCCAGACCGCCAGCTAAGGTCCCTAAGTACTAGCTAAGTGGGAAACGATGTTCGAATGCAGAGACAACCAGGAGGTTGGCTTAGAGGCAGCCATCCTTGAAAGAATGCGTAACAGCTCACTGGTCAAGTGTTCGAGCGCGGACAATGTAACGGGGCTTAAGCTAGTCACCGAAGCTGCGGGTGTGAGAGATCTTCGGATCTCTTGCGCGGTAGGAGAGCGTTCCGGCGCCAGTGAAGCGGCGGCGTAAGCCAGCCGTGGAGGCGGCGGAAGTGAGAATGCCGGCATGAGTAACGAAAGAGGGGTGAGAATCCCCTCCACCGATTGCCCAAGGGTTCCTGAGTAAAGTTCGTCTGCTCAGGGTCAGTCGGGACCTAAGGCGAGGCCGAAAGGCGTAGTCGATGGCTAACGGGTTGATATTCCCGTACCACGTCGCTTTCGTTTGACCGATGGGGGGACGAGGAAGGCTATGGGATCCCAGGCGATGGTCGTCCTGGGCTAAGCATGTAGGGGTGGCTCTAGGCAAATCCGGAGCCGCATAACCTGAGGTGCGAATGCAGCTGGCTCTAAGCCGGCGAGTCCCGGAAGCCCTGCCTCCAAGAAAAGCCTCTAGGGAGAAAGCGCGTGCCCGTACCAAAACCGACACAGGTGGGCAAGTGGAGAACACTAAGGTGATCGAGATAACCCTCGTTAAGGAACTCGGCAAAATCGCCCCGTAACTTCGGGATAAGGGGCGCCCCAGTAGGGTGAACCTCCTCGCGAGGGGAGCCCGAGAGGGCCGCAGTGAATAGGTTCAAGCGACTGTTTACCAAAAACACAGGTCTCTGCTAAGTCGTAAGACGACGTATAGGGGCTGACGCCTGCCCGGTGCCGGAAGGTTACGTGGAGGTGTTAGGGGCAACCCGAAGCACCGAAGCTAAGCCCCGGTAAACGGCGGCCGTAACTATAACCGTCTAAGGTAAAGTTCACACATAAAATTCGGCTATATGCTGGAAAATCCGAGTATCCGTCCGGTACTCGCCCTACACTTTTGTGGTGGGCAGTGACAATCCGAGCGGTGCGGAAAACCAGCAGGAAAGGCTGAGGCAGGAAGGCTGGGTTATTGGTTTTGTAGACGGAGAAGGATGCTTCTGCATTGGCTTCGTTCGCCAAAGCGGCCGGACTCTGGCCGAAGCGGCTAGAGAGCCGGCTATCAGCGTGGCTCACGAGTTTGCAGTCACGCGGGGCGCGCAAAGCGTGTCTTGCCTGGACGTGCTCAGAGCGATCGAGCTTTTTCGGGGTCGGGACAAGTGCTCGCTAACAAGCGGTACGACAACCACCGCGAGCACCTGTATCGCTACGTGGTGCGCCGGCGAGCGGATCTGGTCGCGAAGATCATTCCGTTTTTCCGCATGCTTCCCGTGCATTCGGGTCGAAGCAGCGCAACTTCGAGAAGTTCGCCAGGAGGCGGACTGCTTGAGAGGAATCTACGCGGCCGCCACCTCACAGTATGAGGTCCGGCTCCTTCGTGAGCGGAGAATCGTGGAGATGGCCAAGACGATGAATCGCCAAAAGCCCAGGACTGACCTCCTGAGAATCCTCAGAGACTATACGCCGAGCATCCCGGACACTGACGATGAGATGAGATAGTCCCGATCTGCATGGCGACATGAGGGAAGGCGCAGAAATGTGCACACGAGGACGCGCCATCCGCCACCGGGCCCGCGTAGTAACAAAAATGAACGGTCCTAAGGTAGCGAAATTCCTTGTCGGGTAAGTTCCGACCTGCACGAATGGCGTAACGACTTGAACGCTGTCTCAACGAGGGGCTCGGTGAAATTGCAGTCTCGGTGAAGATGCCGAGTACCCGCGGCTAGACGGAAAGACCCCGTGAACCTTTACTACAACCTGGTATTGGGGTTCGATGCATCTCGCTCAGGATAGGTGGGAGCCTTGGAAGCGCCGGCTGCGGCTGGCGTGGAGGCAACCTTGAGATACCACCCTTGGTGTATTGGATCTCTAACAGTGCTCCGTGAATCCGGGCGCTGGACAGTGACAGGCGGGTAGTTTGACTGGGGCGGTCGCCTCCCAAAATGTAACGGAGGCGCGCAAAGGTTCCCTCAGCACGGTCGGAAATCGTGCGTAGAGTGTAAAGGCAGCAAGGGAGCTTGACTGCGAGACTGACAGGTCGAGCAGGTGCGAAAGCAGGCCTTAGTGATCCGGCGGTAGCAAGTGGAAGCGCCGTCGCTCAACGGACAAAAGGTACTCCGGGGATAACAGGCTTATCGGGCCCAAGAGTCCACATCGACGGCCCGGTTTGGCACCTCGATGTCGGCTCGTCGCATCCTGGGGCTGAAGTAGGTCCCAAGGGTTGGGCTGTTCGCCCATTAAAGCGGTACGCGAGCTGGGTTCAGAACGTCGTGAGACAGTTCGGTCCCTATCTGCCGTGGGCGTTGGAGAGTTGAGAGGATTCGTCCCTAGTACGAGAGGACCGGGACGAACGCACCTCTGGTGTATCTGTTGTCCTGCCAAGGGCATCGCAGGTTAGCTACGTGCGGATCGGATAACCGCTGAAAGCATCTAAGCGGGAAGCCGGCCTCAAGATGAGCTCTCCCATCTCCTTGAGAGAGTAAGACCCCTGGAAGATCACCAGGTTGATAGGCCGGATCTGGAAGAGTGGTGACACTCGTAGGAGACCGGTACTAATGGGTCGAGGGCTTGACGGATATTTTGATATCCGTGCATTGGCACTGTGTGGTTTTGAAGGCCCGGGGAGGGCGCTGGTCTCGACCGGTTTCCGGTGGCTATGGCGAGGGGGAAACACCTCTTCCCATTCCGAACAGAGCAGTTAAGCCCCTCAGCGCCGATGGTACTTGGCCCGCAAGGGCCTGGGAGAGTAGGTCGCCGCCGGTTTATTTGTCACAGCCGTACGCAGCAAGCATTGTGAGGAACTTGTAGATGCAGGCAGTCATCAAGTTCCTCCGTGCCAACCCGCAGGCGTTCGTGCTGCTCATTATCTGCGTCGTGCTCGGAATCGGCACATTTCACAAGCAATCGCAGCGCGCACGAGAGGCACCGGATGGCCATCCTCGGCGCGCTGTTTGCACATCGGCACCGGGGCCCGTGGGCGACTCGTCGCCGGCGCGCGCGGGTGACTCCGAGGCGGGCGCGCGGGGACTCCAAGGTCGGCGACATGACACGGCCGGGCGCGGGAGCAGATCCCGGGGCGCACGGGCGCCGCCACGGCGTACCACGACGGGGCGAGCGTCCCGGCACGCCGGCGCCCCCAGAGCGCCGTGACGCGCCGTCCGGAGGTCGCGACCGCGCGTCACGACCCCCGCACCCGGTGGCGGCCGTCTTCCGCGCGAACCCGCAGGTGCTCGTCCTGCTGATCATCTGTCTCGTGCTCGGCCTCGGCCATTCCTGGCTGTGCTGGTCGGGCTCCTCACCGCCGGCTCCGATCAGACGACCGGCGAACCCAGCGGGGCGATCCTGGGCGCGCACACGATCCTCGCGGCTTCGCTGGCTGATCTCCTGAGGGGGCCGTCAGACGCTGACCCACACGAGGCCGGGCGACCGACGTCCGGTCTGGACGCTCGCGCGTCAGACCTCCCAAGCACGGCGTGCCGTGCGTCGGCCTCCTCGGCCTCGTGATGGGTGCCTAAACGCCTCACAGCGGGCTTACGACGGCCTCACTGCAGGCTTCAAGCTTGTTTAGGGAACGGGCGCGACGGCGTCCCGGCCGCCTGCTCGCCGGCTACCGCACCACCTCGCTTCGTCCTCCGGTTCGGAGTGGTCCGGACCGGGCACAGGCAATGAGCCGGCGCGGGCGGGACGCTGCCGGCCCGCCGCGCGCGCTGCCACTGCAGCGGGCGGCGATGGGGGTGCGTAGCCCAAGGCTCGAGACTCGGGGTGCGCGTCAGCCGGCGGGTCGCCGAGGAGAGTCGTCGACGACGCCAACCAGGCGCGCAGGCGGTTGGCTGAAGACTGGAACATATGTTCGTGACACCTAGGGGGCGGGCGGACGGAATGGGCGCGAGCTTGCAAGGGCCGTGCAGGCGCAGGAACGGCGGATCTGGAGCGCTCCATAACGTCGCGCCGGAGGCCTCGTGGGCGCCATGGACCGATCTCGGCCGCAACGCGAGGGGATTAATCGGCGGCGCGGCGATCGCGGGCGGATGGCGCGAGAGGAGTGGTCGGCGGTGCCGAACGATCGCGGGCGTCGCAGGAGTGCGTCGCGGCGGCGCGTTCGCGTGCGGTAACGAGAGGTGCAGAGCGCCGCTGCGGCGGGAAACCGGGCCCATGACCGCCCCTACACGCTCAGTGCGGCGGCTCGGATGCTTGGGCTCGTACAGCCCCAGCTCGCCACCGCCGGGAGCGCGATCGCCGTAACCGAGCCCCAGCGCTCCTCGGCGATCGGCCGGCTGAACTCGACGCCCTTGCCCGCAGCTCCGCCACCGTGGCGTGGATGTCGTCGCACATCAGGTAGAGCTCCTGATGGCCGGCGCCGTCGGTCGGATGGGCCGCGACCTCGGCCGGCGGCAGAGCGAAGATCAGCCAGCCGTGGCCGGCGTCGACCGACGGCAGCTCGAGCACGTCTCGGAAGAACGCGCGGACACCGTCGGGGTCCTGGCTGTAGATGATCGCGTGCGCGCCGGTGATCACTGGTGCTCGCGCCGGCAGACGCGCGGTTCACGCCGCCGAGCCGAGCGAGGACCAGACCTCGATCTTGGTCGCCACCCGGTTGACCACCTCGGTCGTGAACTCGGTCGTGCCGGCGTTGCCGCCGAGGTCGGGCGTCTTGATCCCCGAGCCGATCGTCTCGAGCGCCGCCTCGTAGATCGCCCGCGAGGCGCGTTCGGCCGCCGCGCCGTGGCGGTCGGCCGCATGGCGCAGCAGCGCGCCACAGGCGAGGATCATCGCCAGCGGATTCGCCAGGTCCTTGCCCTCGAGCGCCGGCGCGGTGCCGTGGGGCGCCTCGGCCATCGCGACGGTCGTCTCGTAGTCTCGTCGTCGAAGGCCAGCAGCACCGACTCGGCGCCGGCGATCGAGCCGAACATCGGCAGCACCAGATCCGACAGGCAGTCGCCGTCGCGGTTCAGCGCCGGGATCACGAGCGGCGCATCGGTGGCGCCCGACAGCAGGCCGGCGTAGGTGGCGTCGATCAGCACCGGCTCGTAGGCGAACTCCGGGTGGCGGGCCGCGGCCGCGTCCATCTCCTCCTTGAGCATCCCCTCGTACACCGGCGACACGGTCCACTTCGGGCCGCCGTAGACGCGGGCGCTCATCTTCTCCGCGGTCCGGAAGGAGTACTCGGCGACTGCGCGGCAGGTCGAGCGGGTGATCTTCTCGGTCCGGTAGGCGATCTCCGACGGGTCGCCGGCGTCGCCCTCGCGCCACTGCTTGGCTCCGTAGGCATCGTCGACCGCCATCCGCACGACCGAGATCGGGTAGTGGACGCCGGCGATCGGCGCCACGCCGGGCAGCCGCCGGCCGGTCCGGACGATCACCTTGCCGTCGACCTCCTCGCGCAGGATCCGGTTGGGCGAGCCGACGTCGTCCGCGCCCTCGGGGGTGATCGTGGCCGCCTTGAGCCCCAGCCCGGCCTCGCGCATCGCCCGGGCGGCCTCGGTCACGACCTCGTTGGCGGTGGCGCGGCGGTGCTCGAGCGACAGGTCGAAGCGCTGGAGCTCGAGCTCCAGGCCGAGCAGCTCCGGGTCGAGCAGCCGCACCGACTGCTCGAGCAGCTCCTGCCCGGTCTGGTCGCCCTCGAGCACGACGATCTTGACCGCCTCGGCCATGCCGGCGGACCATAGCCGACCGGGCGGATCGGGCTTCGCGGCACCACAGGGGCGCACCACGCTGGCCTCGGCAGGTTTCGCGAGGCGCTCACCAGGGAAGAAAGTGCTACGCGCCGCCGGCAACCACGGATGCGCACGGGGAAGCGGGCCGGCACGCCACCGGGTTGCCGCGACCCGATGTCACAGAGCACCGGCCACCAGGCATCCACGACGCCATGAGCACGATTCCCACGACGACCCGACTCTCGGCGGTTCGCTGCGTCCCCGCGGGCCCATCCAGCTGGCGCTCACCACCCGCTACGAGCCGCACGCCACCGTGATCGGCGTCGCCGGCGAGCTCGACATCCTCACCGTCTCGAGGCTGACCACCCGCGCTCGACGACATCGATCCGCCGGCGCCAGGGCGACGTGGTCATCGACCTGAGCGACGCCGAGTTCATCGACTCGATCGGGCTCCACGCGCTGCTCAACGTTCAGCGCCGTCTGATCCGCCAGGCCCGGACGCTGACCGTGATCTGCGCCGCCGGGTGCGGTGCGAAACGCGATCGAGCTGGCGCGGCTGGCCGAACCGCTCGGCGTCGTGTCCGAGCTTCGCCGACTACCGAGCTGCACCGCGCTCACGCTGACCAGGAGCCTCGCTGAATGAGCCTAGTCGGCCGGCCGTCGCGACCCGGCCGGCATCAGCTCGTCCTGCTTCTCGGCCAGCGCCGCGATCACGATCGACAGGTGCTCGTCGAAGTCGACCCCGAGCTCCTCGGCTCCGTGGCGGAGCTCCTCGCGATTGACCGCGGCCGCGAAGCTCGGCTGCTTGAGCTTCTTCTTGACCGACTTCGGGGGTCATGCCCTGCGAGTCCCTCGGGGCGGACGTAGGCGACGGCCAGGATGAACCCGCACAGCTCGTCGACCGCGAACAGCGCCTTCTCCATCGGCGTGTCGCGCGACACGCCGAGGAAGTCGGCGTGCGAGGCGACAGCCCGCACCAGCTCGGGCGGATAGCCCCGCGCCTCGAGCTCGCGCAGCGCGTAGCGCGGGTGCCCGTCCTCGAGATCCGGATAGCGCTCGTAGTCGAGGTCGTGCAGCAGCCCGGTCAGACCCCAGAGCTCCACGTCGCCGTCGAACCGGGGCGCGTAGGCGCGCATCGCCGCCTCGACGGCCAGCATGTGGCGCCGCAGCGAGTCAGACGATGTCCATTCACAAAGGAGGTCCCAGGCCTCCTGGCGCGAAGTCTGGACTGGCATGGACGGGAGCCTAGCTGAGCGCCTGGTGAGGACCGGTCCACCGCCGGGCGAACCCGGTGATCGGGTCGCGACACAAGCGACTCCGGCCGAGATCGTGGTCAGGCGCACAAAGTCGCGGGGCGATGGGCGCCGAGCCGCGCCGCCACCACCGGGGACCGGACGCGCCCACCCGACAAGCTACTCTCCGGCCACCCATGGAGAAGTTCGTAATCGAAGGCGGGGTGCCCCTGTCGGGCACGATCGTGCCCGCCGGCAACAAGAACGGCGCGCTGCCCGATCCTGGCCGCGTGCCTGCTCACCGACGACGAAGTGATCCTCCGCAACGTGCCCGCGGATCCGGGACGTGGAGGCGATGACGCTGCTGCTCGAGCAGCTCGGCGCGCGGGTCGCAGTGGCTCGGCCCGGGCGAGATCTCGATCGACTGCTCGAGCGTCGACAGCTGCGAGGTCGACCAGGAGCTGGCCGAGCGGATCCGTGCCTCGTTCCTGCTCGCCGGCCCGCTGCTGGCCCGGTTCGGGCGCGCCGCAGATGCCCCCGCCGGGCGGCGACGTGATCGGCCGCCGGCGGCTCGACCCGCACCTCGACGCCTTCCGTGCCCTCGGCGCCGCCGTCGAGGAGGATCGCGGGCACATCGAGCTCGAGGCCCCGCTCGGCCTGCGGCCGTGCGACTTCCTGATGGACGAGCCGTCGGTGATGGCCACCGAGAACGCGCTGATGGCGGCCGCGCTGACCCGCGGGCCCGACCGTGATCCGCAACGCCGCCTCCGAGCCCCACGTCCAGGACCTGGCGCGGATGCTGATGGCGATGGGCGCCCACGATCGACGGGATCGGCTCGAACGTGATGACCGTCCACGGCGTCGGCGAGCCTGCGCGGCTGCACGCACGGGATCGCTCCCGACCACATCGAGATCGGCTCGTTCATGGCGCTGGCCGGCGTCACCGGCGGCGAGCTGGTCGTCAAGGACACCGTGCCCGAGGACCTGCGGATGATCCGGCTCGTGTTCGACCGCCTGGGCCTGCGCACCGAGGTGCGCGGCGACCGACGTGATCGTCCCGGGCAACCAGGAGCTGGTGATCCGCAACGACGCGGGCGACTACATCCCGAAGGTCCAGGACGGCCCGTGGCCGGCGTTCCCGGCCGACCTGACGAGCGTCGCGCTGGCGCTCGCCACCCAGGCCGAGGGCTCGGTGATGATCCACGAGTGGATGTTCGAGAACCGCCTGTTCTTCGTCGACAAGCTGGTGCTGATGGGCGCGTCGATCACGATCTGCGATCCGCACCGCGCGATGGTCGTCGGGCCCGCGGCGCCTGCGCGGCCAGCGGGTGGACTCGCCGGACATCCGCGCCGGGATGGCGATGCTGATCGCCGCCTTTGCCGCCGAGGGCGTCACCGAGATCGGCAACATCCGCCACATCGACCGCGGCTACGAGCGCATCGACGAGCGGCTGCGCGACCTCGGCGCGCGGATCGAGCGCGAAGATGACGTGCCCGTCTCGGTCTGAGCCGCTACCGGCCCCGGCGCCCGGCGACAACCGACTGACCGGCCCATCGCACATGGTCGACCGCATTCCCAGCGGAACGCGCGACTTCCTGCCCGACGAGATGCGCGAGCTGCGGGCGATGACCGACCGCATCCGGGCGGTGTTCGAGCGGGCCGGCTACGGCGAGGTGTACACGCCGGCGCTCGAGTACGAGACCACGTTCACGCGCGCCCACATGGACAGCGCGCGTCCGGCCTACCGCGTGTTCGACGAGCACGGCAACGTGCTCGTGCTCCGCTCCGACATGACGATCCCGATCGCGCGGCTGGTGGCGACCCGCTACCCGACGCCGAGCCGCCGCTGCGCTTCTGCTACTTCGCCCACGCCTACCGCGGCGTCCGGCCGCAGCGCGGCCAGTCGCGCGAGTTCCTCCAGGCCGGGATCGAGCTGATCGGCGCGCCGGCGGCCCGGAGGGCACGGCCGAGGTCCTGACCGTGCTGTGCGCGGCGCTCGACGCCGCCGGGCTCGCAGACCTACCGCGTCGGCCTCGGCGACGCCGTCGCTGTATCCGACGCTGCTCGATCGCGCTCGGCGTCGACCCGGAACGCGCGCGAGCGGATCCTGACCGAGCTGGCCGACGGCGACTTCGTCGGCCTCGAGCGCGAGATCGACGCGCTCGGCCTGCACGCCGAGGACGCCGACGCTGCTGCTGCGCGTGCCGCGGACGCGCGGGCGGCCCCGAGGTGCTGGAGGCGCTCGACGGGCCCGCTCGAGCACGCCGCCACCGGGATGCGCGCGGTCCACGCCCTGCTCGCGCCCGAGCGTGGCCGAGCGGATCATCTTCGACCTCGGCCTGGTCCGCAGCCTCGGCTACTACACCGGCGCGGTGTTCCAGGTCTACGACCCGGCCTACGGCGTGCCGATCGGGATCGGCGGACGCTACGACGAGCTGCTCGGGCAGTTCGGCCGGCCGCTGCCCGCGGTCGGCTTCGCGCTCAACGTCGAGCGGCTGCACATCGCGCTGACCGGCGAGGAGCGCGGCGCGCTGAGCACGCCGTGAACGAGCTGCGGATCGCGGTCCCGCGGGGGGCGCTGTTCGACGAGACGCTCGACCTGCTCGATCGCCTCGGGATCGACACCGGCGAGGTCCGCGAGAACGACCGCAAGCTGCTGTTCGAGGACGCCGGCATCGTCACGATGCGCCCCTCCGACGTGCCGACCTACGTCGAGGCGGGCGCGGCCGACCTCGGGATCACCGGCAAGGACGTGCTGCTGGAGCAGTCCGAGCGCGAGGTCTACGAGCTCGCTCGACCTCGGCTACGGCCGCTGCACGATGGTGCTGGCCACGGTGGCCGGCGAGGACCGCGCCGCCGAGGCGCTGCGGCGCCTCGGCGTGGTGCGGATCGCCACCAAGTACCCGCGGATCGCCACCCGCCACTTCCTCGAGACCGGCCGCCAGGCGGAGATCGTCGAGGTCAAGGGCTCGGTCGAGCTGGCGCCGCTGACCGGGCTGGCCGAGGCGATCGTCGACCTCACCGCCACCGGGACGACGCTGCGCGAGAACGGCCTCGTGGTCCGCGAGGAGATCGCCGTGCTGCACGGCCCGGCTGATCGCCAACCCGGTCGCCCACAAGCTGCAAGGCGCCAGGCGATCGACGCGCTGCTGGAGCGGCTCGATGCGGTGTGAGCGACTGAGCCGCAGGCCGGCGACCCGGCGCGACCGCGGCCGAGCGCTGCGGGACGCTGGTCCCGGCGCCCGAGTCGGTGCGCGACGACGGTGCCGAGATCATCGCGCGAGGTCCGCGCGCACGGCGACGACGCGCTGCGTCGACTACACGCGCCGGTTCGACACCGCGCGGCGCCGACGCCGGCGCCGCTGCGCGTCGCGCGACGGCGAGCTCGACGCGGCCGCGCGAGCGCTCGACCCCGACGGTCCGCGCCGGCCTCGAGCGGGCGATCGAGAACGTCGAGCGCGGTGGCCGAGGCGGGCCGGCACCCGAGGACGTCACGGTCGAGCTCGGCGGCCACGAGGTCGTCGCTGCGCGAGGCGCCGGTCGCGCCGCGCCGCGGTCTACGTCCCGGGCGGCCGCGCGCCGTACCCGAGCACGGTCGTGATGGGCGTCGTCACCGCGCGCGGCTGGCCGGCGTCGAGCGACATCGCCGTCTGCGCCCCGCCCGGCAGCGACGGCGACGTCGACCCGGTGGTGCTCGCCGCCTGCCGGCTGGCCGGCGCGTCGGTCGTCTACCGGATGGGCGGCGCCCAGGCGATCGCCGCGCTCGCCTACGGCACCGAGACGGTCGCCGCCGGTCGACGTGATCGTCGGTCCCGGCAACCTGTACGTGCAGGAGGCCAAGCGCCAGGTGTTCGGCCAGGTCGGGATCGACGGCTTCGCCGGGCCGAGCGACCTGCTGGTGATCGCCGACCGGCGACGCGCGACCCGGAGCCGCTCGCGCTGGACCTGCTGGCCCAGGCCGAGCACGGCCCGGGCACGCTGGTGGTCGCGATCTCGGACTCGCCCGAGCTGCTCGACGCGCTCGGCGCGGCGCCTCGCCGATGCGCGCCGACACCGGCGCGGTCGTGCGCGCTGGTCGAGGTCGTCCGACGCTCGAGCAGGCGCTGGCGCTGGCCGAGGCGTTCGCGCCCGAGCACCTCCAGCTGGTCGGGCACCGACGCCGAGGCGCTCGCGCCGCGGGTCACGCAGCGCCGGCTGCGTGTTCGTCGGCGCGGACGCCGGGACCGCGTTCGGCGACTACATCGCCGGCTCCAACCACATGCTGCCCGACCAACGGCGCGGCCCGGTTCGCCTCGGCGCTCGGCCCCGCGCACTTCCGCCGGCGCTTCACCGAGGTGCGGATCGCGCGACGCCGACCGAGCTCGCCCGGGCGGCCGCGCCGCTCGCCCGCGCCGAGGGGTTCGAGCTGCACGCCCGGTCGATGGAGGCGCGCATCCGCGACAATGGCGCGCGATGACGCCGCACCGCCGAGATCGACCGCAAGACCGGCGAGACCGACGATCCACGTCGAGCCTCGCGCTCGACGGGGACGGGCGCCGGCGAGCGCGACACCGGCGTCGGCTTCTTCGACCACATGCTCGACCTGCTGGCCCGCCACGGGCGCCTCGACCTGACCGTCCGCGCCCGCGGCGATCTCGAGACCGGCGCCCACCACACCGTCGAGGACGTCGGCATCTGCCTCGGCCAGGCGCTCGACCAGGCGCTCGGCGACCGCGCCGGCATCACCCGCTACGGCCAGGCGACGGTGCCGATGGACGAGGCGCGCGCCGTCGTGCGCGATCGACATCTCCGGCCGCGGCCTGTGCGCGTTCGAGGCGGCGCTGCCGCCCGGCGCGATCGGCAACTTCGACCACGAGCTGACCGAGGAGTTCTTCCGCGCGCTGGCCACCAACGCGAAGCTGACGCTGCACCTGACCGTCGAGCGCGGGACCAACGCCCACCACATGATCGAGGCGACGTTCAAGGCGCTGGCCCGGGCGCTGCGCGCCGCGGTGGCGCTCGACCCGACCGAGCGCGGCGTGCCGAGCACGAAGGGGACGCTGGTATGACCGCGCGTCGATCGCGGTCGTCGACTACGGGATGGGCAACCGCCGCTCGGTCGAGAAGGCGCTCGAGCACGTCGGCGCCGGCGCGACGATCACCGCGCGATCACGACGAGCTGCGCGCCGCCGACGGGCTCGTCGCTGCCCGGGCGTGGGCGCGTTCCCGCAGGCGATGCGCAACCTGCGACGCGCTCGGGCTGCGCCGAGCTGATCCGCGAGCTGCGCGCGCGACGGGCACGCCGCTGCTCGGCATCTGCCTGGGCATGCAGCTGCTGTTCGACGCGCTCCGAGGAGCTGGGCGGCGACGGCCGGCCTCGGGCTGATCGGCGGCGAGGTCACGCGCGCTGCGACGCCGGCGGGCTGCGGATCCCGCACATCGGCTGGAACGAGGTGCGCTTCGAGCGCCCCTCGCCGCTGACCGCGGGCCTGCCCGCGCGCCGGCTGCCCCTTCTACCACGTGCACTCGTTCGCGGCGCGCCCGCGCGATCCGGACGACGTGGTCGGCACGACCGAGTACGGCGAGCGGTTCGCCACGATCGTCGGCCGCGACGACGGTGTTCGGCGTCCAGTTCCACCCCGAGAAGTCCTCGCGGCACGGGCTGCGCATGCTCGAGCGGCTTCGTCGGCTTGTGCGCCGCGGCGGCGACCGCGCCGGTCGCGTGCGCGGCATGATCCTGCTGCCGGCGATCGACATCCTCGACGGCAAGGCGGTGCGGCTGGCCCGCGGGGAGTTCGACCAGCAGCACGGTGTACGACGCCGATCCGCTCGACGCCGCGCGGCGCTGGGTCGGCGGCGGGCGCCCGCAGCCTGCACGTCGTCGATCTCGACGGCGCCCGCAGCGGCGCGCCGGTCAACCTCGAGCACGTCCGCCGGATCGCCGACCGAGGTCGAGGTGCCGGTCCAGGTCGGCGGCGGCCTGCGCGACGATCGAGGCGGTGCGCGAGGCGATCGAGGCCGGCGCGGCCCGGGTGGTGCTCGGCACCGCCGCCTACCGCGACGTCGACTTCCTCGACGAGGCGGTCGCCGAGTACGGCGACCGGGTGGTGGTCTCGGTCGACGCGCGCGGACGGCACGCTGGCCGGCGCGGGCTGGACCGAGCAGACCGAGATCCCGGTCGAGGCGGTGATCGAGCAGCTCGGCGCGCCGCGGCGTGCGCGCGGTTCGTGTACTCGAGCATCGACCGCGACGGGATGCTGGCCGGCCCCGACCTCGACGGGGTCCGGCGCGTGGCCGACGGCGGTGCGCGGGCACGTTCATCTACTCCGGCGGGGTCGTCGTCGCTGGAGGACCTGCGCGCGCTGGTCGAGCTGCGCCAGGTCAACCTGACCGGCGTGATCGTCGGCAAGGCGCTGTACGAGGGGCGCTTCACGCGTCGGCCGAGGCGCAGGCCGTGCTGGACGGCCAGCTGAGTGCACTACAAGCGCGTGATCCCGTGCCTCGACGTCGACGGCGGCCGGGTGGTCAAGGGCGTCGGCTTCGTCGACCTGCGCGACGCCGGCGACCCGGTCGAGCTGGCCTGCCGCTACGACGCCGCCGGCGCCGACGAGCTGGTGTTCCTCGACATCACCGCCACCTCCGACAGGCGCGAGACGGTGGTCGAGCTGGCCCGCCGCACGGCCGACGAGGTGTTCATCCCGTTCACGATCGGCGGCGGGATCCGCTCGGTGGCCGACGCCCAGGCGGTGCTCGACGCCGGCGCCGACAAGGTCTCGGTCAACTCGGCCGCGCTGGCGCGGCCCGAGCTGATCGACGAGCTGGCGGCCACGTTCGGCGCCCAGTGCGTGGTGCTGGCGATCGACGCCAAGGCGCGATCGACGGCGGCTGGGAGGCGTACCTGGCCGGCGGCCGCACGCCGACCGGCCGCGACGCCGTCGCGTGGGCGCGCGAGGGCGGCCGAGCGCGGCGCGGGGGAGATCCTGCTGACCAGCATGGACCGCGACGGCACCAACGCCGGCTATGACCTCGAGCTGACCGCGGCGGTCGCCGACGCGGTCGACGGTGCCGGTGATCGCCTCGGGCGGCGCCGGGCGAGCTCGAGCACCTGACGCGAGGCGCTCGAGGCGGGCGCCGACGCCGTGCTGTGCGCCTCGATCCTCCACTACGGGCAGCACACCGTGGCCGAGGTCAAGGCGCACCTCAGCCGCCGGCGGGTCGCCGGTGCGGGCCGCTCCGGCCACGGCGTCGCATCCGATGGGGCCTCGCACGCGCGGCGTCCGCGGGCCGCCGAAGCCCGCGTCCGGCCTGGCAAATGCAGTTTTGTATGTTGGCCCGGACTGCGAGTCGGCCGCGGTTAGGCGGCCTCTTCCACGTATCCGGCGGCAGCGCATGCATCGCAGTACGCGGCGGGCGGAACGCGGGGCTCATAGCAGCCAGGACGGCAGCACGTCGACGACCGCTTGGGCCGACCCGGCCGATGCGGGCGGCAGCGGCATCCTTGAGCTCCTCGCGCATGCGATCGAGCTCCGCCGCGTGCTCCGCGCAGAACCGACGGCCCTTCACGGCCGGCTGCTGACAGTGACTTCCACTACGACAACGCATAGACACATAAGGATAGCAAGAAGCGCCCGAACGCACGTTCCGTGCGAGCTTCATTGCACGCCTGTATGCGGGGATTTGTCGGCCGCTCGAGGCGTCGCTGTGACTTTGTGCGAGTGCGCTGCGAGCGCCGTGTGGAGCTTACAGTTAGCGCGTCGTGCGACGCCCGGCGTTCAACGGTGCCTTCGGCAGCAGCTGGTAGAGCATCGTGTAGCCGCTCAGGTAGATCGTGCCGGTGTCGTCGGCGACCACCGGGTTGAACGCGCCGTCGGGGAACGAGAACACCTGGCGGCCGGTGCGCACGTCGAGGCCGGCGGTCGTCTTCGTGCCGAGGTCGGAGTAGTAGACGACGTTGCCGACGATCGTCGCCGAGCCCGGAGATCTTGCCGCCGGCCGGGTGCCTCCAGCGGATCGCGCCCGACTGGGCGTTGAACGCGTAGAAGTTGCCGTCGTAGGAGCCGACGTAGACGGTCGGCCCGAGCCCGGGAGTGTCGGCGACCGCGGCCGAGGCGTACACGTAGGCGCCGGTGCCGGTCGCCCAGGCGAGCTGGCCGGTCTGCGGCGGCGAACGAGTACACGCGGCCGTCGGTGTTGCCCATGTAGACGCGGCCGAAGGCCACCGCCGGGGTCGAGTAGAAGTTGCCCGAGCCGAACCCGAAGTCGGCGCCGTTGGTGCTGACCGCCCAGACCTGGTGGCCGTTGGCGGCGTTGACGCGCGTAGGCCCGGCCCGCGTAGTCGCCGAAGTAGAGGATCCCGTCCGCCAGCGCCGGGCCGCCCTTGACCGCGCCGCTGGCGTGGTAGGTCCAGTTGACGTGCCCGGTGGTGCGCGTTCAGCGCGTAGACGGTGCCGCCCTGGTCGCCGAAGTACACCGTCGTTGCCGCAGACGATCGGCGAGGACTCGGTGCCGGCCGGGACGGCTTGCGACCAGACGACTGGCCGGTCTTCATCGACAGCGCGACGAACCGCCCGTTGCCCGGGGTCGACTGGCCGTGTGGTCGAGAGCAGCGGCACGTACATGAGGCCCTGGCTGGATGCCGAGCGCGGGCGAGGCGGCGGCCAGCGTCCCGACCTTGGTGCTGCCAGAGCTTGTGGCCGGTGCGCTTGTTGATCGCCTTGGCCGAGCCGTCGTCGTCGATCAGGTACAGCGTGTTCTGGTAGATGACCGGCGGGAACTCGAGCAGCGCGTAGTCCTCGAAGCGCCAGCCGACGTGCAGCGGCGGCTCGAGCGGCGTCGGCGCCGGCGAAGAACGCGCGTGCGGCCGGCGTCGAAGCCGTACCGCGGCCACGAGAAGTTGTCGACCGACCGGCGCTTCTTCTTGCGGCGGTGGCGGCGTCGTCGTCGTGGTCGTGCGGCGCGTGAACTCGACGTTGGGGTGTGAGACGTTGTCGGCGCGTGCAGCCAGGACGAACGCCACCGCGCCTCCGGCCACGACCAGCAGCGACCGCCACGGCGACGAGCCCGCGCCGCAGCCAGCGCCGCGAACCGGGACTCGGCATGGCGCGCCATGCTAGCCAGCGGCCGCCCACGGAAGCGCCGTTGGGAAGAAACTATGATCTATGGTCGGAGTTTCTTCCCGAGCCGGCGAGCTGCTCGACCGCGTCCGGGCGCTGCCCGCGGCGCAGCCGCTGCTCGCGCGCCTGGCGCGACGGCGCGCCGGCGGTCTACCTGGTCGGCGGCGCGGTCCGCGACCTGCTGCTCGGCGGCGCGCCCGTCGACCTCGATCTGGTGGTCGAGGGCGACGCGGCCGGCGCTCGCGGCGCGCTGGGCGGCGAGCTCAGGCTGCACGACCGCTTCGGGACCTCGACCGTCGGCGCTCGACGGCTTCGCCTACGACATCGCCCGCGCCCGGCGCGAGACCTACGCCCACCCGGGGGCGCTGCCCGACGTCGAGCCGGCGCCGCTCGGCCGAGGACCTGCTCCGGCGCGACTTCACCGTCAACGCGATCGCGATGGCGCTCGCCGGGCCGAGCCGCCGGGCGAGCTGCGCGCGGCGCCGAGCGCGCTCGAGGACCTCGACGCCGAGCCGGCTGCGCGTCCTGCACGACCGCGAGCTTCATCGACGACCCGACCCGGCTGCTGCGGCTGGCCCGCTACGCCGGCCGGCTGGGCTTCGAGATCGAGCCGCACACCCGCGAGCTGGCGCGCGCGGCGATCGACGGCCGGCGCGCTGGACACGGTCAGCGGCACCGCGCATCGGGCGCCGAGCTGCGGCTGCTGGCCCGCGAGCGACGACCCGGTCGGCGCGCTCGCCGGCGCTGCGCGAGCTGGGGCTCGACCGCGCCCTGCACCCGCGCTTCGGGCTGCGACGACG
Source organism: uncultured Solirubrobacterales bacterium (assembly GCA_963755525.1). Classification (GTDB taxonomy): domain Bacteria; phylum Actinomycetota; class Thermoleophilia; order Solirubrobacterales; family Solirubrobacteraceae; genus Palsa-465. The sequence continues at coordinate 540,322 of CAVWKC010000031.1, forward strand.
CGGAGCTGGCCCGGCGCGCGCTGGCGCTGCTGCCGGCCGACGGGCGGCCGCGACCGCCTGGTGCTGGCCGCCGCCGCGCGCGGACGTGCCCGGCGCCGGAGCTCGCCGGGCTGCTCGACAGGCTGGCGTTCGAGGCCGCGGACCGCGACGCGATCGTGGCCGCGGCCACGCGGGCCGGGAGCTCGCGCGACGCGCTGGCGCGCGCCGAGCGCGCCCGTCGGAGATCGCCGCCGCGGTGGGCGGCGCGCCGCCCGAGCTGGTGGCGCTGGCCGGCGCGCTCGGCGGCGCGGAGCGCCGGCGCCGGCGATGGCTCGAGCGCCTGCGCCACGTCCGAGCTCGAGATCGACGGCGACGACCTGCTCGCCGCCGGCGTGCCCGAGGGCCCGGCCGATCGGCCGCGGCCTGCGGGCGGCGCTGGCCGCGAAGCTCGACGGGCGGGCCTCGGGCCGCGAGCAGGAGCTCGCCGAGGCGCTGGAGCGCCGCCGGGCGACCGCAGTAGCCTGGCCGGCGATGCGAGCTGACGCCTGCCAGAGCCGTTCTACGCGCAGGGCGAGCACTTCGCGGATCGACCTGCCCGGGCGCCCGGGCGCTGTTCACCACCCGCCGCGGCGGGTTCTCCGAGGGCCCCTACGCGAGCCTGAACCTGGGCCGGCTGACCGACGACGAGCCCGAGGCGGTCCAGCGCAACCGGGCCAGGCTGCGAGGCCGAGCTCGGGCTGCCGCTCGCGCTTCGTCCGCCAGGTCCACGGCACGCGCGGTGCGGCTGATCGCCGCGCTGTCCGACGACGGGCATCGCACCGCTCCCGGACGAGGGCATCGAGCTGCCCGAGGCCGACGGCCAGGCGACGCGCGCTGCGCGGGCGTGGCGCCGATGGTGCTGACCGCCGACTGCCTGCCGATCGCGATCGCCGGCGGACGGCGCGGTGGCGATGCTGCACGCCGGCTGGCGCGGGCTGGCCGGCGGGAGTGATCGCCGAGGGCGTGCGCGCCGCTGCGCGAGCTCGGCGGCCGACGGGCCGCTGAGCGCGGCGATCGGGCCCGGCGCCGGCGGCTGCTGCTACGAGGTGGGGGAGGAGGTGCACGCGGCGTTCGCCGACCACGGCCGGCACGTCCGGCGCGGGCGCAACCTCGACCTGAAGGCGATCGCGCGCGAGCAGCTCGGGCGCGCCGGCGTGGAGCGCGGTGCACGACGTCGGGCTGTGCACGATCTGCTCGGACCCGTCGCTGTTCTTCTCGCACCGCCGCGACCGCGGCGTCACCGGCCGCCAGGCCGGGACTCGCGTGGTTGAGCTGATCACGCGGGCTTGCGGCGCCGAGCGGTGCGCGCGAACCTGGAGCGCGTCCGCGACGCGAGATCGCCGCGCCGGGCGCGACCCGGACGAGGTGCGAGATCCTGGCCGCGGTCAAGTACGTGCCGGTCGAGGAGCTCGGGGCGCTCGCCGAGGCCGGGATCGACGCTGGTGGGCGAGAACCGCGCCCAGGACCTGGTCGACAAGGCCGACGCCGTACCCGGGCGCGTTCACCTGGGACTTCATCGGCCATCTGCAGAGCCGCAAGGTGCGCGACTGCTCCCGCTACGTCCGCTACATCCACTCGGTCGCCAGCGACTCGGTGCTGGCGCAGCTCGAGCGCCACGGCGACCGCCGAGACCGAGGTCCTGGTCGAGGTCAACGTCGCCGGCGAGGAGGGCAAGAGCGGGATCGCGCCCGCGAGCTGCCGGCGTTCCTCGAGCGCTGCCCGGTCAAGGTGGTCGGGCTGATGACGATGCCGCCGCTGGCGCCCGAGCCCGAGGACAGCCGCCGGCACTTCGCGGCGCTGCGCGAGCTCGCCGGCCGCGCACGGGCTGGCGCAGCTGTCGATGGGGACCAGCCAGGACTACTGGTCGCGGTGCAGGAGGGAGCGACGATCGTGCGGCTCGGCACAACGCCTGTACCGCGATCGACGCGAGCGTCATAATCACGGCAGGGAAACACCGCCTGGCCGCGAAACCCCGATCCGAGATGGCCTTCCGAGACACCTGGCACCGCACGCTCGTCTACTTCGGCCTGGCCGACGACGAGGACTACGAGGACGAGGACCTCGAGCCCTACCACGAGCCCGAGGTCGAAGCCCAGGACACCTACCGCGAGCGCCCGAACGTGCGCCGGCTGAGCTCGCGCCGCCGGCGCGACGAGTTCGACGACATCTTCGCCGACGACGCCGAGGCCGAGCGGCGCACCACGTCGCTGCGGCCGGTGGCGGACGGGCGCGGCAACGGCGCAGCGGCGGTGACGATGCGGGTCCACTTCGTCGCGCCCAAGAACTTCAACGACGTCCAGGACGTGGCCGACAAGTTCAAGGACTCGATCCCGGTGATCCTGAACCTCCAGAGCACCGACACGGACCTGTCCAAGCGGCTGATCGACTTCTCGAGCGGCCTCACCTACGCGCTCGACGGCGGCATGCAGCGGATCGCCGACAAGGTGTTCCTGCTCACGCCGCGCAACGTCGAGGTGTCGGCCGAGGAGCGCGCGCGGCTGGTCGAGAAGGGCTTCTTCAACCAGAGCTGAGGCGGCGCTCGCGGGCGCGGCGCCGGCTGCGCGCGCCAGCGAGTAGATTTCGCTTCATGCAGAGTCGGACTGATCGGCGCCGGCAACATGGCGCGCGCGCTGGCGCGCGGCTGGGGCGAGCCCGTGCTGTGCTCCGACGCCGGGTCCGGCCGCGCCGCGGCGCTGGCCGCGCGAGCTCGGCGGCGAGGCCGCTCGCTCGAACCGTCGAGGTCGCCGAGCGGGCCGACCTCGTCGTGCTGTGCCACAAGCCGGCGCAGTTCGAGCGAGGTCGCCGCGAGATCGCCGGGCACGCCAAGGCCGTCGCCTCGGTCCTCGGCGGCGTCGACAGCCGGAGCCCTGCACGAGGCCTACCCGGGCGTCGCCGGTGTTCCGCTTGATGCCGAACACGCCGGTCGAGGTGCGTCGCGGCGTGATCTGCTACGCGCCGCGCCGGACGAGGTCGACGCCCGAGCTGGAGGCGCGAGGTGCTCGCGCTGTTCGAGCGGCTCGGGCGCCGTCGTGAAGGTGCCCGAGCGGCTGATCGACGCGGCCGGCGGCGGTCGATGGGCGTCGGGCCCGGCCTACCAGGCGCTGCTGGCCGAGGCCCAGGTCGACGCCGCGGTCCGCCACGGGCTCGACGCCGGCGCTGGCCAGCCGGCTGGTGGCCGAGACGATGGCCGGCACGCGCCGCGCTGCTCGCAGGCGCGCGACTACGACACGCTCGCCGTGCGGCGCGAGGTGACCTCGCCCGGGCGGGATCGACCGCCCGCGGGCTGGCGGCGCTCGAGCGCGGCGGCGTGCGGCCGCGTTCCAGGACGCGATCGACGCGCGTGCGTGGGAGCGGGCCGATGATCGCGCTCGCGGCGATCACCCGGGGCGACATCGCCAACTACGTCAGCGCGCTGTTCCACGTCTACATCCTCCTGATCTTCGTCTACATCCTGCTCAACCTGCTGTTCTCGTTCGGCGTGCGGCCGCCGTACTCGCGCTGGTCCGACGCGGTCATGAACTTCCTGCGCGACGTCTGCGAGCCGTACCTGCGGCTCTTCCGCCGCTTCATCCCGCCGATCGGCATGTTCGACCTCACGCCCGATGATCGCGATCATCGTCCTGTACGTCGTGCGAGACGCTCGTGGTCAACGCGATCCGGGGCTGATCGCGGCGCTGCCGCGACGGCGGGGTGACACGAGACGAAGCGCATCGCTCCGCACGGCGGCGTTCGCGCGCGCGGCGCTCGTGGCCGGGATCGTCGCTGGCGCTCGACCAGCTGACCAAGCACACGGTCGCGCGCCGGGATCGCGGCCGGCGACGAGCAGAAGTTCCTCCCGGGGGTGCACCTCGTCCACGTGCGCAACACCGGCGTCGCGTTCAGCATCTTCTCCGGCGGCGGCGCGCTGGTGCTGGTGTTCACGCTGCGTCGCGCTGGCGCTGCTGGTCGCCTACTTCGCGCTGCATCCCGACCGGCCGTGGCTGTGGCTGCCGACCGGGATGCTGGTCGGCGGCGCGCTCGGCAACCTGATCGACCGCATCGCCAACGGCGCGGTGACCGACTTCATCAAGCTGCCGCACTGGCCGGCGTTCAACGTCGCGGACATGGCGATCACGTTCGGCGTGCTCGCGCTGCTGTGGGTGCTCGAGGGGCCTCGGGCGCAGGACGGCGAGACGACCGTGACGCGGCGAGCGCCGATCGAGCGCGCGAGCCTCGAGCTGCGCGTTCCCGACGCAGGCCGCCGGCACCCGGCTCGACCGGTTCCTGGCCGGCCCGCTCGGCTCCCGGGCGCGAGCCCAGGCGCTGATCGACGCGCGGCCTGGTCCGGGTCGACGGGCGGCTGCGGCCCAAGCGCCACCTGGTGGCGGCCGGCGAGGCGATCGAGGTCGACGAGCGCGAGCGCGCCGAGTCCGGCGGACCGGCGCGGCCGAGCCGGCGCCGTTCGCGGTCGCCTACGAGGACGAGCACCTGCTGGTGGTCGACAAGCCCGCCGGCGTGGTGGTGCACCCCGCGCGCGGCCACCGGACCGGGACGCTCGCCCAGGCGCTCGACGGGCCGCGCCGCCGGCGGCGAGGAGCCGTGGCGGGCCGGGATCGTGCACCGGCTCGACCGCGACACCTCGGGCCTGCTGGTGGTCGCCAAGAACGACGCCGTCCACCGCGCGCTGAAGGCAGCTGCTGGCCGACGCGCGGCTGCGGCGCGAGTACCTGGCGCTGGTCGACGGCCATCCGCCGGCGCGCACGGGCACGATCGACGCCCCGATCGGGCGCCACCGGCGCGACCGCGTGCTGATGTCGATCGACACCGACGCGCCGCGCGAGGCCCGCACCCACTTCGAGATCGAGCGCCTGCTGCCGCGGCCGCGCGCTGCTGCGGGTGATCGCTCGAGACCGGCCGCACCCACCAGATCCGCGTCCACATGGCCGCGATCGGCCATCCGGTGTGCGGCGACCCGCCAGTACGGGACGCCGCGGGCGGTTCGGGCTGGAGCGCCAGTTCCTGCACGCCGCCCGGCTGGCGTTCGCGCACCCGGTGACCGGCGAGCCGAGTCGACGTGCGCTCGCCGCTCCCGGACCTGGCCGGCGCTGGACGGCTGCCGCGCGAGCGACTGGCCGCGCTCGGCGACTCGCGCCGCAAGGCGGTACCGCTGGCGCCGAGTCCACGTCGAGCTCGGCGCCGTCGAGCGTGCACCGTTGCGCCAAGGTCCACGGCCGCCGGGCACGACCACAATAGAAGGCGGGGCGGCCCGTCCACAGCCGCCCCGCCTGACGTTGCGAACCGAGCCACCGGAGGTAGGGGAAGGGAGGTTCGGCCCGCGCGCGAGCCACCGCTGAAGGTAGGGGAAGGCGAATGGCCCGCTACACCTGAAAACGTAGCGAGCGGGCCGAAAACTTGCGTAAACTCAGTCAGGAACTGTCCTCGACCCCGTTCACGCGGATCGCGCCCTGCCTCGGCATCGAGCCGAGGTCCGCGAGCACCGCGCGAGCGGGCTGAACATCCAAACACAATCCAAGGGAGTAGCACCGTGGCTCAAATCGGAATCAAGGAGCTGCTGGAGGCCGGCGTCCACTTCGGCCACCAGACCCGCCGCTGGAACCCCAAGATGCGCCGCTTCATCTTCGGCGAGCGCGACGGCATCTACATCATCGATCTGCTGCAGACCGAGGCGCTGCTCGAGGACGCGCGCCAGTTCGCCGCCGACGTCGCGCGCCGCGGCGGCACGGTGCTGTTCGTCGGCACCAAGAAGCAGGCGCGCGACGCGATCAAGGAGACCGCCGAGGCGGCCGACATGCCGTACGTCAACCACCGCTGGCTGGGCGGGCTGCTGACCAACTTCCAGACGATCTCGCTGCGGATCAGGCGCCTGCACGACCTCGAGCGCTACGAGGCCGAGGGCCAGCTGCAGCTGCTGCCCGACCCGCGAGCGGATGGCCGCCCAGGCCGACCTCGAGAAGCTGCGGGCGAACCTCGGCGGCGTCAAGAACATGCAGCGCGTCCCCGACGCGGTGTTCGTGATCGACCTCAAGACCGAGGCGATCGCCGTGCGCGAGGCCCAGCGCCTGCGGATCCCGATCATCGGGCTGGTCGACACCAACTGCGACCCCGACGGGATCGACTACGTGATCCCCGGCAACGACGACGCGATCCGCTCGTGCGCCGCGATCACGCGGGCGATCGGCGACGTCGTCTCCCAGGGCCACGGCATCTTCCGCGCCGAGGAGGAGCGCGCCCGGCTCGAGCGCGAGCGCCAGGAGGCCGAGGAGCGGGCCCGCCGCGAGGCCGAGGAGCGCGCCCGGCAGCGAGGCCGAGGAGCGAGCCCGCCAGGAGGCGGCCGAGGCCGAGCGCCAAGAGGCCGAGGCGCGAGGCCGCGGAGCAGGCCGCTGCCGCGCGCGCCGGAGGAGCAGGCCGCCGCGACCGCGCCGAGGCCGCCCAGGCCGCGCCGGCGCAGCCCGCGCCGGCCGAGGCCGCGCCGGCCGAGGCCGCCGGCGAGCCGCGCGCCGGCGCCGGCTGAGACGGCCGCCGAGCCGAGTCCGGCCCGACGCCGGCGGCGCCGGCCGAGCCCGAGGCCGCCGCCCCGGCCGCGCCGCCGGAGCGCCCGAGCCCGAGGCCGCCGCCCCGGCCGCGCCACCGGAGCGCCCGAGCCCGCGGCCGCCACGCCGAGCCGCGCCACCGCAGCGCCCGAGCCCGAGGCCGCGCCAGCCGAGCCGCCGAGCCGAGCCGAGGCGGCCGCACCCGAGCCGCCGCCCGACGGAGCCGCCAGCGCCGCCGCAGGCCGAGGCCGATACGCAGGACGACCAGAGCCGTCCGCAGAGGAGAGCGCATGAGCGCCGAGATCACCGCCAAGGACGTCAAGGCGCTGCGCGACCGGACCGGCGCCGGCATGCTGGCCTGCCGCGAACGCGCTGACCGAGGCCGAGCGGCGACGTCGAGCAGGCGGTCGAGCTCCTGCGCGCGCGCGGCGCAGGCCCAGGCGGCCAAGCGCGCCGGCGCGGAGGCGCGCGAGGGCGTCGTCCAGACCTACATCCACGCCGGCGACAAGATCGGCGTGCTGGTCGAGGTCGACTGCGAGACCGACTTCGTCGCCCGCAACGACGAAGTTCGTCGAGTTCGCCCGCGACCTCGCGCTGCACATCGCGGCGGCCGCCCCGCTGGCGGTCACCGAGGACGACGTGCCCGGCCGAGGATCGCGAGCGCGAGGTGCGGATCGCGACCGAGCAGGCGGCCGACCGGCCCGAGAACGTGCGCGAGCGGATCGTCAGGGCAAGCTCGACAAGTGGCTCGACGAGGTCGTGCTGCTGCGCCAGAAGCACGTCAACGAGGACAAGCACGGCGGCAAGACGATCGAGGAGCTGCGCGCCGAGCTGGCCGCCGAGACCGGCGAGAACGTCGTGATCCGGCGCTTCGCCCGGTTCGCGGTCGGCGGCTGAGGCGCGCGGCCGTGCGTCGAGCCGACGCCACGAGACTGCGCGGCACCCCGCCTACCGGCGGGTGCTGCTGAAGCTCTCGGGCGAGGCGCTGATGGGCGACGTCGAGTACGGCACCGACCCCGAGCGCGTGCAGGCGATCGCCGCGCGAGGTCGCGGCCGTGCACGCGCGCGGCGTGGAGGTCGCGATCGTCGTCGGCGGCGGCAACATCTACCGCGGGCTGCGCGGCCGCGGCGCGAGGGCATGGACCGCGCCACCGGCGACTACATGGGCATGCTCGCCACGGTGCTCAACGCGCTGGCGCTGCAGGACGCGCTCGAGAAGGAGGACGTCGCCGACCCGCGTGCAGTCGGCGATCACGATCTCCGAGGTGGCCGAGCCGTACATCCGCCGGCGCGCGATCCGCCACCTCGAGAAGGGGCGGATCGTGATCTTCGCCGCCGGCACCGGCAACCCGTTCTTCACGACCGACACCGCCGCCGCGCTGCGGGCCGCCGAGCTGCACGCCGAGATCATCCTGATGGCCAAGAACGGCGTCGAGGGCGTCTACACGCGCCGACCCGGCGAAGGACCCGGACGCCGAGTTCATCCCCGAGATCACCCACAAGGACGCGCTGACCCGCGGCCTGCAGGTGATGGACTCGACCGCGTTCGCGCTGTGCATGGACAACAACCTGCCGATCGTCGTCTTCAACATGGCCGACGAGCGCAACATCGACAAGATAGTGTCCGGCGAACGAGTGGGGACGCTGGTGAGGACATGAGCGACGGACGATCTGATCGACGAGCTGCTCGCGGACGCGCGGGAGCGGATGCACAAGTCGGTCGAGGCGATCCGCCACGAGTTCGGCTCGGTCCGCACCGGGCGCGCCAGCCCGGCGCTGCTCGACCGGATCGTGGTCGACTACTACGGCGCCGTCGACGCCGCTCAAGCAGCTGGCGACGATCACGCGCTCCCGAGGCGCGGCTGCTGACGATCCAGCCGTACGACAAGAGCTCGATCAAGGCGATCGAGCGGGCGATCCTCGAGTCCGACGTCGGCCTGACGCCCGTCCAACGACGGCAACCTGATCCGCCTCGGCGTCCCCGAGCTGACCGAGGAGCGGCGCAAGCAGCTGGTCAAGGTCGTGCGCCACATCGCCGAGGAGGGCCGGGTCGCGATCCGCAACATCCGCCGCGACGTGATGCACGACCTGCGCGAGCTCAAGGAGGCGGGCGAGGCCGGCTCCGACGACGAGCACCGCGCCGAGGTCGAGCTGCAGAAGGTCACCGACGCGCGCATCGCCGAGCTCGACGAGCTGCTAAGCACAAGGAAGCCGAGATCCTGGAGGTCTAGTGTCGGTTGCTCGCAGCCGAGCCGGGCGACGGCCGCGCAGCCGACGGCGCACAGCGCGCGCTACGTCGCGATCATCACCGACGGCAACGGCCGCTGGGCGCAGCAGCGCGGCCTGCCGGCGCTGGCCGGCCACGAGGCGGGCGCCGACACGGTCAAGGCGCGGCTGCGCGACGCCGTCGACCTCGGCATCGACGAGCTGACCGTCTACTCGTTCTCGACCGAGAACTGGTCCGCGCCGACGGCCGAGGTCGACGGCGCTGATGGCGATGTTCGCGCGCCGGATCGAGGCCGAGACGCCCGAGCTGCACGACGAGGGCGTCCGGATGCGCTTCATCGGGCGCCGCAGCGACCCGGTCCCGCCGGACCTGATCGAGCGGATGGAGTGGGCCGAGGAGCTGACCGCCGACAACGACCGGATCACGCTGTTCGTGGCCTTCAACTACGGCGGCCGGGCGGAGATCGTCGACGCGGCGCGAACCTTTACCGGCGGCGACCGAGGACGAGTTCCGCGCCCACCTGTACGCGCCCGACATGCACGACCCCGACCTGATCATCCGCACCAGCGGCGAGCAGCGGATCTCGAACTACCTGCTGTGGCAGGCGGCGTACTCGGAGCTGGTGTTCCGCGACGAGCTGTGGCCGGACTTCTCGCGCGAGGCGTTCGAGCAGAGCCTCGAGGAGTTCACCGCGCGCAGGCGGCGGTTCGGAGGCCGCTGATGCCGCTGCGCGGCCGGCGCCGCGCGGCGCGGCAGCGCCGCAGCAGAGCCCCGCGCCGCGGCAGCGCCGCGCAGCCCCGCGAGCGACGCGCCGCGCGGCGCTCGGATCTGCTCTGCCCGGATCCTGGTCGCGGTCCCGCTGGCGATCGCGCGATCGTCTTCATCGACCTCGGCGGCCTCGCCGTTCGCAGCTGTTCATCGATCGCTGCCGGGCTGGTCTGCATGCACGAGCTCTACCGCGCTGCTCGCGCGCTGGCGCCCGGTCGCGGTCGTCGGCTTCGCGGCGCTGGCCGGGATGGTGCTCGCCGCCCGACTACGGCGGCCAGGGCGGCGTGCTCGAGGTCGCCGTGGCGCCGCTGCCGGTCGTGCTGTTCGCTCGGTGCTGCGTCCGCGGAGCAGCCGCGCGCGCGACGGTCGCGATCGGCGGCACGCTGCTCGGCATCTACTGGATCGGCTTCGCGTTCGCGCACGCCGAGCTGCTGCGCGAGCTGCCCCACGGCAACGGGGTCCTGATCGACGTGCTGGTCGGCACGTTCCTCGGCGACACCGCCGCCTACCTCGGCGGCCGGCTGTTCGGCCGCCGGCCGCTGGCGCCGACGATCTCGCCGAACAAGACGGTCGAGGGCCTGTTCTGCGGCATGCTCGTCGCGATCCTCGCCGTGTTCGTCGCCGGCCTGCTACCAGCCCTGGCTGACCCAGGGCGACGCGCTGCTGCTCGGCGTCGCGGTGGCGGTGCTCGGCCCGCTCGGAGACCTGTTCGAGTCGCTGGTCAAGCGCGACGCCGGGACCAAGGACGCCGGCACGCTGTTCGGCGCCCACGGCGGCGCGCTCGACCGGCTGGACGCGGCGATGCTTCACCGTCGTCGTCGGCTACTACATCTGGCTCGCGGTCGTCGCACTGACCGAGCGCCGCGCCGCCTAGACTGGGCGCGGTGCCCCGCCGCATCGTGATCCTCGGCTCCACCGGCTCGATCGGCTGCCAGGCGCTCGACGTCGTCTCGCGCGCCGGCGGCGAGCTCGAGGTCGTCGGCGCTGAGCGCCGCGCAGCGTCGTGGGAGACGCTGCTCGAGCAGGCCCGGCGGCACGGCGTGCGGCGGGTCGCGCTCGCCGACCGCGACGCGGCGGCGCGGGCCGGCGAGGCCTGGACCGGCGGAGAGGTGCTGGCCGGGCCCGACGGGCTCGTCGAGCTGATCACCGAGTCCGAGTGCGACATGGTGCTCAACGCGATCGTCGGCTCGGCCGGGCTGCTGCCGACGGTGGCCGCGCTCGGCGAGGGGATCGATCTGGCGCTGGCCAACAAGGAGTCGCTGGTGGTCGGCGGCGAGCTCGTCATCGCGCTCGCCGAGGCGACCGGCGCCGCGATCATCCCGGTCGACTCCGAGCACTCGGCGCTGCACCAGCTGCTCGCCGCCGAGCGCGCCGGCGACGGTCGACCGGCTGATCCTGACCGCGTCGGGCGGCCCGTTCCGCGGCCGCACGCGCGGCCGAGCTCGAGCGAGGTCACGGTCGAGCAGGCGCTGGCCCATCCGACCTGGGCGATGGGCGGCAAGATCACGATCGACTCGGCGACGCTGATGAACAAGGGCCTCGAGCTGATCGAGGCCCACCACCTGTTCGGCACGCCGTACGAGCGGATCGACGTCGTCGTCCACCCGCAGTCGATCATCCACAGCCTGATCCAGCTGTGCGACGGCGCCACGCTCGCCCACCTCGGCTACCCCGACATGCGCGTGCCGATCTCCTACGCGCTGCACCACCCCGAGCGGGTCGACGTGCCGGTCCGCGCCGCTCGACCTGGTCGAGGTCGGCGCGCTGACCTTCGAGCCGGTCGACGAGGAGACGTTCGGCTGCCTGCGCCTGGCCCGCGAGGCCGCGCTCGGCCGGCGGGACCGCGCCGTGCACGCTGAACGCCGCCAACGAGGTGGCGGTGCACGCCTTCCTCGCGCGGCCGGCTGCGCTTCCTGGACATCGCCGCGGTGATCGAGGAGACGCTCGAGCGAGCTGCCCGCCGGCGCCGGTGCACTCGTTCGACTCGCTGGCCGAGGCCGACGCGCGAGGCGCGCCGGGTGGCCGGCGAGCTCGTGCCGCGCGAGCCGGGCCTGAGAGCCTGCGCTTGACCGGCTCTTACGCTGCCTCATCCGAGCCTGCCACACTGAGACTGCAGATGTCCTACGTCCTCGCCTTCCTGGGCTTCGTCGCGCTGATCATCCTGCACGAGGCCGGCCACTTCACCGCGGCCAAGGCGGTGGGGATGCGCGTCGAGCGCTTCTCGCTGTTCTTCGGCCCGATGCTGGTCAAGTTCCGCCGCGGCGAGACCGAGTACGGGATCGGCCCGATCCCGCTCGGCGGCTACGTGAAGATCACCGGCATGAACCCGCACGAGGAGATCCCGCCGGAGGTCGTGCCCGCGCGCCTACTACAACCAGCCGGTGTGGAAGCGCGTCGTGGTGATCCTGGCCGGCCCGGCCGTGAACCTGCTGATCGCGTTCTTGATCGTCTGGGCGCTGCTGATGTCATCCGGGCAGCCAGGCCGTGCCCAGCCACGACCGTCGCGCAGGTCGGATCGGGATCCGCCCGCGGCACACGTCCTGCGGCCCGGCGACCAGGTCGTCTCGGTCGACGGCGTCGGCGGCTCGGCGGACGCGATCCGCAACCAGATCGACACCCACCGCTGCGCCGGCGCGCAGGTCAACGGCTGCCTGGCCGCCACGCCGGCCCGAGTCGTCGGTGCAAGCGCGACGGCCAGCTGGTGACGTTCGACGATCCGCCCGCGCTACAGCGCGGCCGACAGGCGGCTGCTGCTCGGCTTCGCGTTCGGCGCCGCAAGCCGGCCGGCGCCGGCGCAGGCCGCGTGCCGATCGCCGCGAGCAACCTGTGGTCGGTCACCACCCGGACCGTCTCGACGGTCGTGCGCATCTTCGAGCCCCAGGAGCGCAAGCAGCTCCACAGCGTCGTCGGCGGCTACACGGCCACCCAGGAGTCGTTCGCCACAGCACCACCCAGGCGCTCTGGGTGCTGGCGCTGATCTCGCTGTCGCTGGCGGTCATCAACCTGTTCCCGTTCCTGCCGCTCGACGGCGGCCACGTGTTCTGGGCGGTGGCCGAGAAGATCCGCGGCCGGCGGATCCCGTTCGCGGTCATGGAGCGCGCCGGCGTGCGTCGGCTTCGTGCTGATCCTGATGATGTTCGTGATCGGGCTCAGCAACGACATCTCGACGCTGTCCGGACGCGGGCTCGACGTCCACTGACGCCCCGCTGCCCGCGTCGGCGGCTCGGATACGCTCGCCGCGCAAGACTCGGTCGACTACCGACGCGGAGGAGAGAGCATGGAGAGCAGCACGATCTCGCCGGCGCCGGCGCGCGCGGTCGACGCGCCGACGGTGACGCGAGGCGCTCCGGCGCACCGCGGCCAACCACCCGGACATCGTCGCGGTCCGCACCGCCGACGACAGCGTCTCGCTGACCTGGTCGGAGCTGCTGCAGCGCGTCGACGACGTGGCCGGCGGCCTCGCCAAGCTCGGCGTCGGCCGCGGCGACACGGTCGCGATCATGCTCGGCAACCGCCCCGAGTTCCACATCGTCGACCTGGCCGCGGCGATGCTCGGCGCCACGCCGTTCTCGATCTACCCGACCTATCCGCCCGAGGAGATCCGCTACCTGATCGAGGACGCCGGGGCGACGGTGGCGGTCGTCGAGCAGGCGCTACCTGGCGCCGCTGCTCGAGGCGCGTGAGGGGCTGCCCGAGCCTCGAGCACGTGATCGTGGTCGACGGCGAGCGCGCCCGAGGGCACGATCTCGCTGGCCGACGTCGAGGGCTCGAACCCGGGCTTCGACGCCGGCGCCGCCAGCCGCCGCAGATCCGGCCCGACGACCTCCTCACGCTGATCTACACCTCGGGCACCACCGGGCCGCCCAAGGGCGTGCAGCTCTCCCACCGCAACGATCATGGCCGGCGGCGCAGGACCGTCGAGCGAGGTGATCAGCTTCGACCCGGCGCGCGGCGTGATCTCGTGGCTGCCCGCGGCCCACATCGCCGAGCGGATGGCCCACCACTACATCCCGGTCGATCTACGCCGGCACCGTCACGTGCTGCCCCAACCCGCGCGAGGTGCTCGTCCTACCTGCCGCAGGTCCGGCCGACCTGGTTCTTCGCCGTCCCGCGGATCTGGGAGAAGCTCAAGGCCGGGCTCGAGACGATGCAGGCCGCGCAGCCCGAGGAGCAGCGCCGGCCGATCCAGGAGGCGCTGCAGGCGTCGATCGAGCGCGTGCGCCTGCGCCAGCGCGGCGAGCCGGTCCCGCCCGAGCTCGAGGCCAAGGTCGCCCAGGCCGACGACCGAGATGTTCTCCAAGCTGCGCGCGATGCTCGGGCTCGATCAGGCTGTCGCGGTCAACGTCGGCGCGGCGCCCGACGCCGGTCGAGGTGCTCGAGTTCTTCCACGCGCTCGGGATCGAGCTGGCCGAGCTGTGGGGGATGTCGGAGACCTGCGGCGTCGGCGCCTGCAACCGGCCCGGCGAGGTCAAGATCGGCACGGTCGGCCCGCCCGACCCGGGCGTCGAGCTGAAGATCGCGCGACGACGGCGAGCTGCTCGTGCCGCGGCGAGTGCGTGATGACCGGCTACCGCAACGCGCCCGAGAAGACCGCCGAGGCGATCGACGCCGACGGCTGGCTGCACACCGGCGACATCGGCCAGATCGACGAGGACGGCTTCCTGACGATCGTCGACCGCAAGAAGGAGATCATCATCAACGCGGCCGGCAAGAACATGTCGCCGGCCAACATCGAGGCGGCGCTCAAGACGGCCAGCCCGCTGATCGGCCAGGCGTGCTGCATCGGCGACGGCCGGCCGTACAACACCGCGCTGATCGTGCTCGACGCCGACTTCGCGCCCGCAGTGGGCGGCGCAGCAGGGCATCGAGGCGACGCGCGCTCGAGGAGCTCGCGCACGAGCCCGCAGGTGATCGCGGCGGTCGCAGGCCGGCGATCGAGGAGGCCAACCAGCACCTCTCCCGCGTCGAGCAGATCAAGAAGTTCACGATCGTCCCGCGGCGACTGGCTGCCCGGCGGCGACGAGCTGACGCCGACGATGAAGCTCAAGCGCCGCCCGATCGCCGCCAAGTACGCGGCCGAGATCGAGGCGATGTACGCCTGACCGCGTTGCTCAACGCCGCCTGAACCAGCCGGCTCAGGGGGACGTTTTCCCCGGAATAGGCAGGATTCGGTATGCTTTGGGCCGAGACCTGCCGGTCCGATGAGGGGGAACTCGTGGGGGTGAGGTACGCCTGAACAGCTGATCGCGCGCGATCGCGAGCTCCGGACGCTGCTCGACGCGCTGGACGGCATCGAGGCCGGCCCGCGTGCCGTCGTGCTCGAGGGCGAGGCGGGGGTCGGCAAGACCGCGCTGTGGCGGCAAGCCCTCGACGCGGCGGGCGAGCGGGGCTGGCGGCGGCTGATCAGCGCCCCGGCGGGCGTGGAGGCCAGGCTCGCGTTCGCGGCGCTCGGGGACCTGCTCGATCTCGAGATCGACGCCGCTCTACCGGCTCTCCCGAAGCCTCAACGCCTCGCGCTCGAGGTGGCGCTGCTGCGGCAAGAGAGCGACAGCGCCGCAGCACAAATCGACGAGCGGATGATCGGTGTGGCCACCCTGTCCGCCCTCCGAGCGCTCGCGGCGCACGACCCGTTGGTGGTGGCCATCGACGACCTGCAGTGGGTCGACGCCTCCTCGGCGAGCGCACTGCGATTCGCGCTGCGCCGCCTGCGCGACCAGCCCGTCCTCATCCTGGCCACACGCCGGATCGAGGCGCGAGCGACCGGCACGCTGGAGCTCGAACGGATGCTCGGCGACGAGCGGGTGAGCCGGCTTCGAATTGGTCCGCTGACGCTCGGCGGCGTGCATGAGCTCCTGCTCGCGAAGCTCGGCTTCCACGTCTCCCGACCGACGCTCGTTCGCCTCCACGAGCTCACCGGCGGCAACCCGTTCTACTCGCTAGAGATCGGTCGCGAGCTGCTCGCCCGGGGCGGTGAGCCGGCGCCCGACGAGCCGCTGCCGGTGCCCGGCAGCGTGCGCGAGCTGGTCCACGCCCGACTCGAGCGGTTGTCGGCCCCCACACGCTCGGTATTGCTCGCCGCCGCTGCGCTGGCCCGCCCCACCTGCACGCTGCTCGCCCGGCTCGAGGACCCTGTGGAAGCGCCGCTGGACGAGGCGGTCGCGGCGGGAGTCGTCGAGCTTCCGGCGGGCGACCGGGTGCGTCAACCGCGCCCGCTGGAGGAGGCGCGCACGCTGCTCGCCTATGGCGCGCTTCATCGCCGTCAGCGGCGGAAGTTCGCGGCGCGCGAGCGGCTCGAGCAGGCGCTGACGATGTTCGAGCAAGCCGGGGCTGATCAGTGGGCGGAGCGCACGCGGGCTGAGCTGGGACGGATCGGCGGAAGGCGCGCCGCGGCTCCCGGCACCCTGAGCGCGACGGAGACCGCGATCGCCCGACAGGTCGCCGCCGGGCGCACCAACCGCGAGGTCGCCGCTGCGCTCCACCTCAGCGCCCGCACGGTGGAGTGGAACCTGTCGAAGCTCTATCGCAAGCTCGGAGTGCGCTCGCGGACCGAGCTCGCCCACGCCCTCGCCGCCGAGGCCGGCGCCGGTGACGTGCCCGGCAACCCCCCGGGGATCCCACGGGACGCCGGCGTCAAATCCGCGGGATTCACAGGTTGATCGCCCCGCGCGGCGCGCTTAGCTTGCGCCGCCGTGAACTCGTACCTCGTCGAGCGATACCTACCGGGCCTGTCCGAGAGCGACGTGCGGGCCGGCCTGGCCCGAGCCGATGCCGTCTGCGCCGAGCTGCGCGCGGCGGGAACCGAGGTTCGCTATCTCGGCTCGATCTTCCTGCCGCTCGAGGAGGCCTGCTTCTGCCGGTTTGACGGCGACCGCCCCGAGGCGGTCGCCGAGGCGAACGAGCGGGCGCAGCTGCCGTTCGCGCGGATCACCGCGGGGGCGGCGATCACGCCGGGTTCTGTCATGCAACAACCAACCGTGGAGGTCTAACCACATTGTCCAAACGACTCTCATCGCTTATCGCCACGGCCGGTGCACTCGCCGCCACCGGCGCGCTGGCCCTGGCCGGAGGCGCGAGCGGGGCCAGCGGGGCGAGCGCCGCGTCGACGCTCCCGACGCTCAACATCGCCATCGTCGGAACCCACGGAGTCTCGGTGTCGGGCTCCACGGTCTCGGGCGCGGTCAACGTCGTCTCGACGTTCTCCGGCAAGGGACAGGGTGCGGCGGGAATCGTCCGCCTGGATCCCGGCGTGACCGTCCAGCAGGCGGTCGCCGCAGTGGCCAGCCACGGCGGTGACCCCAACGCGCTGACGGCGGGATACGGTCTGATCATCTTTGACGCCGCCGCGCCGAGCAGCACCCAGACCGTGCTGACGCCGGGCAACTACGTGGCGCTCAACCTGACCAGCCAGAACGGCCCCGGCCGGTTCGCGCCGTTCACCGTGACCCAGTCCTCGGCGCCGGCCGCCCTGCCGTCGGCCCGAGCCACCCAGACCGCGATCGAGTTCGGCTTCAAGGGCCCGAGCGTGCTGCACGACGGCACGATCGTCCGCGCCCAGGACGGCGGCTACCTGGTCCACATGATCATCGGCTTCGGGGTCAAGAGTCCTGCCGTCGGCCGGCAGGTCATGGCTCTGCTCCGAGCCGGGAAGGACGGCAAGGCGCAGAGGCTGTCGAATCACGCGTTCCTCAACCTGGCCGGACCGCTCTCGCCCGGTGGGATGCAGCAAGCGGTCCTGAACGCCAAGCCCGGCTACTACGTCGAGGCCTGCTTCATGGACACCCAGGACCATCGCGAGCACACCCAGCTCGGGATGCTCCGCCTGATCCGCGTCGTCAAGTAGTCCAACCGACCCTGACCGACCACCGCGCGACCCAGGGGCGTGGGTCGCGCGGTTCCTCCCTGACCACAGCACCAACGGGGGCTTACCTCATGGATCTTCATCGCTCTTCGATGCCGTACTGGCGATGGCTGAGCGCCGCCTGTCTCGCCGCCACCGCGGGCGTCCACATTGCGATCGCGCCCGAGCACCTGCGCGAGGCGCCCTACGCCGGCGTGCTGTTCATCGCGCTGGCCACGGCCGCGCTGGCGAGTGCGCTCCTCCTCGCGACCACCGATCATCCGCTGGCCTGGGCGGGCGGGGCGGGGCTGTCGCTCGGCGCGCTCCTCGCCTACTTCCTGTCGCGCTCGATCGGGCTGCCGTCACTGGGTGACGACATCGGCGACTGGCTCAACCCGCTCGGCGTGCTCGCCGGAGTGTCCGAGACGGCAGTCCTGCTGATCGCCTGGCACGCCCAGTGGAGTCGGGCCGCTACCGGACCGTGACCGCAACCGAGCGGCTGTACACCGTCGTCCCGGCCGAGCGGCGAGGCACCGACGGGCGGATAGGTGTAGGCGAGGCGCACCGTGCCACTCGACGGGAAGCCGATCCGCACGTCGAAGTAGCAGTTGTCGGGATCGCCGACCAGCACGGTCTGGACGGTGGTGAAGCCTCCGCTGCCGCGGGGCGCGAACTGGATCTGCGCGCTCTGCGGCGAACCTGTGTCGAAGATCGCGTAGCGGGCCGGGCGCACGCAGCCCCACACCTCGAGGCTGCGCCCGCGTCGGGTGGCGGTGAACGGCAAGATACAGCGGCAGCCGGTAGGCCGCGTAGCTCGGCTTGGCCCGTCCGTTGGAGAACAACAGGCCGCTGGCGAACCCTCCGTCGCCCGCGTTGGTCTGGCCGCCCGGCGGGTCGGTAGAGCAGGTACTGCATCGTCGAGGCCACGCGGGGTTGCCTCCAGCTCAGGTACTCCTCCCAGTTGAGGTAGAAGGCGGCGGTCGCCGGCGACACGAACGTGCCGCGGTTGGGGGGGTGGGTGATGTAGCCGTACTCGGTGTTGTAGATCGGGAGCTGCCGGGGTGACCCGTACACGCGCTGGACGCGGTCGATCGCGCGCTCGAGGTTCGGCAGTCTCGGAAACGGCGCGATGTCGGGGTCGCGCGTTGGTCTCGATCGCGGGCGGCTGGTCGTGCGGGTAGGGATGGTCGGCCAGGCCGGTCGCGTCGAACAGGGCCGGGTTGCTCCGCCGGAACGCGCGTGACCCGGCCGCGCGTGGTCGGACAGCCGACGACGCGCGGCCGACCGCGCCGCAGCGGTACGGTATCCCGGAGTCCACGCAGTACAGCGTGCGCAGGAACTGGAGCGGCTTTGTCTGGGCGAACGTCCCGGGGAGCCCCTGCGGGCGCTTGGGGGTCGCGCGCAGCGCTGAGGCCCCGCGGGGCGAACTCGCCGATCAGGATCGTGTCGCGCGCCGTGGCCGGTCGCCTGCAGCGCGCTCCACGCCCGTCCCACCAGGTTGCGGTACATGCTCGGCGCCGACCGACACGGTGGAGCCATTGACCGCCTGCGGCCCCAGGTCCTCGCCGAAGTTCGGCTCGTTCCAGATCGCCCAGAAGCTGACCCGGGGCAGCGGGGCGGCCTGACCCGGCGGCACGTAGGTTCCGCTGTAGCGCTCTCCCACCGCCTGGACGAACTGGCCGAACGCGGTGAGCCGACGGTCGCCAGGCCCAGTACGGGTTGTCGAGCGCGGCGGGCGGGATCCCGGGACCCTCGGCCCAGCGCGGCGCGCCGCCGCTCAGCGTGAAATCGACCGCGATGCCGTCGGCGGCGGCGATCTTGACGATCGCGTCATAGGGCGCCCAGTTGGCGGCCGGATAGGCGGCCGGATCGGCGGCATCGAAATTGCGATCGGCGGCGTGCGGCCTTCCCAGCCCGGGGCGATCTGCGACCACACCGACGATCACGCGCACCATGCTCACGCCGAGCGCGCGGAACGTGGCCAGCGTGCCCGACGGGTCGGCGAGGACCCGAGGCGGAGTCCTGGATGATCGACACCTGCGTCGGCCGAGGCGGCAGGCCGGCGCGGGTGCCCGGACGACTGCGAGCACCGCGAGGATCACCCCCACAATGGCCGCCAGCATCCTGACGCGGCTCGCTCTCATCTCTGCGAAGAACGGTCGCGCCGCGGCGAAGTTGCGAAGAAAGCGCTCAGCGAACCGTGATTGCAGACGGTACGGCTGACCACGCTGGCGCCGTTCCCGAGCAACTGGTCACCGGCCGGATAGGTGTAGGCGAGCCGGACCTTGCCGCTCGACGGGAAGATCACGTGCACGTCGAAGTAGCAGCTCCGCCTGCGGCCCGATGGTGACCGTCTGGACGGTGCTGTAGCTCCCGCTCCCCGCGGGGCGAAACTGGATCTGGGCGCGTCTGCGGCGAGCCGGTGTCGAGCACGCCCGAACGGCGCGGGCCTGATGCACCCCCACACCTCGAGCGAGTGGCCGCGCCGCGCCGTCGTCTGCCGGCAGGTACAGCGGCAGCCGGAAGGCGTAGTAGGTCGCCTTCTGGGCGCCGGTCCAGGTCAGCAGGCCGCTGGCGAAGCCGGCCCAGTCGTTGGCCCGGGTCGGCCGGAGCTGGGTCGTACAGGAGGTACTGGTCGAACGATGCGAAGCCGCGGGTTGCGCCAGCTCAGGTATTCGGCCCAGTTCATGTACTCGCGCCGCGTTGCCGGGGGACGAGGTAGATACACCTTCGTGCTCTTGACGTTCGGGTCGGGGCTGTGCTTGGGCGGCGCGGTGATGTAGCCGAACTCGGTGTCGTAGATCGGGAAGCGCGTCCTCGACCCGTACGCGCCGAGGAGGCGGTCGATCGGCCCGCGAGAGGTTGCCGATGACTCCGAGCGAGGTGTAGTCGCGCGTCGAGAGAGTGGTTGACCGGATCCGGGATTCAGCTCGTGGTTGGGCGCGTACCAGCGCATGTACGGGTGGTCGGAGACCCGCTGGCCTCGAACAGCGCCGGGTTCTGGGCCCGGAAGCGCCGCGAGCCGGCCGCGGTGGTCGGGCAGCCTCGGATCGCGGGCAGCGGACCCGCGCAGCTGGTGGTAGCTCGAGTCCACGCAGTACAGGTTGCGCAGGAAGTCGAGCGGGGTCATGCCCGAGAACACGCCCCAGAAGCTCTCGCCTCGCGGGCGCGAGCTCGCCGAACAGCGATCGTGTCGGTGGAGGTGTTGTGGCCGGTCGCCTGCAGGCGAGCTCCAGGCGGCGTCCAGCAGGTTGCGGTACAGCCGCGGGCTGTTCTCGATCGTGAGATGGCCGGGCACGCCCTGCGGGGCCAGGCTCGGGCCGTAGTCGGGCTCGTTCCAGATCGACCAGAAGTCGACCCGGGGCAGGTCGTTCGGATCGCCGGGCATCGACTTGCCGAGCGTGGGGTCGTAGCTTGCCGCTGTAACGCGTGCCGATCGCGCGGACGAAGACGCCGAACGCGCGAGGCGGAGGGCTCCCAGTTCGGGTTCGCGTTGCCGGCGGGCCGACCCGGACCCGAGTGCCCAGCGGGGGCGCCGCCCATGAGATCGAAGTCGACCCTGATCCCGTCCTGGTGCGCGTCGGTGACGATGTCGTCCCACAGCCCCCAGTTCGGCCGCCGGGTAGGCCGCCGGGTCGGCTGGCGTTGAACCGCGGCGGCATACGTTTCGAAATCGGACCGGCGGCGATGATCAGTACCACGGGACCGACACCCGCACCGCCTGCGCGCCGAGCAGGCGCATACGGGCCAGCGTTCCCGCGGGATCGCGCGTCGAGGCGCGCGTCGTCCTGGAAGATCGAGATCTGCTGCGTGGACGCGACGCGCGCGCGGCCGGCCGGAATCGCGATCAGCGCGAGCGCCAGCACGCGCCGCGCGCAGCAGCACCGTCGACGGCGGACGGCGCGCGTCATCTACTTGACCGTCACCCTCACGGTCCGGCTGTACACGGTGGCGCCCTCGAGGTGGGTTGACCTGTCCCTGGCTGAGCAGCGGGTCGTTCTTGGGATAGCTCCAGGCCAGCCTGACCGAGCCGCTGGCCGGGAACGCTCATGTGCAGGTCGAAGTAGCCGCGGGACCGTGTTGACGGTCACCGTGCGCAGCGTCGTGAACGCCCCGCGCGAGCCGCGCTGGAACTGGATCTGGACCTGCTGCTGGTGCTTGGGTGTCGAGCCTCGCGTAGTGGGCCGGGCGCACGCATCCCCACACCTCGAGGCTCTGGCGCGCCGACTTCGCCGTGGTGCTCGGCAGGAACAGCGGCAGGCGGTAGGCGTCATAGCCCGGCTTGCGGACGGCTCCGTCGTAGAAGATCAGGCCGCTCGCGAACCCGCCGTACTCGGGTGCCAGGCGCGGGTTGGGGTCATACAGCAGGTACTGCATCGTCGAGGCGATCCGCGGGTTGCGCCAGGAGAGGTACTCGGCCCAGTTGATGTAGTAGGCGGCGGTGGACGGGCGAGACGAACTGGCCGTTCGGGTTCAGCGGCGTCAGGCTGTGGTTCGGCGGGTTGGTGATGTAGCCGTACTCGTTGTTGTAGATCGGGAAGCGCTTGCCGCGAGCCGTAGATCCGCTGGATGCGGTCGAGCACGCCGGCGAAGCGCGGCAGGTTCGCTGAACTCGGTGTAGTCCGGATCGGTCGAGCTGGCCTCGGTCGGCGGCAGGTTGACCGGGTAGGGATGGGTGGCGAACCCCGAGGCCTGGAACAGCGCCGGGGTGCGCGGCGCGGAACTGACGCGAGGCCGCCGCGGTTGGTCGGGCAGCCGACCGCCGCCGCCGCGCCGCCGCGCAGCTCCTTGTAGGAGGAGTTGACGCAGTACAGGGCGCGGACGAACTGCAGCGGCTTGGTGGCGCCGAAGTTGCCGGGGAGGCCCTGCGGGGCGCTCTGTGCCGGGCGGGCCCGACGCCCCGCGCGCGTCGAGGTTGCCGATCACGATCGTGTCGCGACCGTGGCCCGGTGCTCTGCAGCCCGCTCCAGCCGGCGTCGAGCAGGCTCCGGTACATGCGCCGGCGCCGTCGAGCACGGTGGAGCCTCGGATCGCCTGCGGCGCCAGGTCGCCCGCCGAAGTTCGGCTCGTTCCAGATCTCCCAGAAGCTCACCCGAGGCAGGTCGTTCGGGTCACCGGGCACCGACTTGCTCGAGCGTCGGGTCGTACGTGCCGCTGTAGCGGGTGCCGACCGCCTGCACGAACTGCTTGAAGTCGGTCGCCGAGGGCTCCCACCCGCCCTGCCCGCCGGGCGCGGGCTGGCCGCCGCCGGTGGCCCAAATCGGCGCGGGACCCGCCGAGCGAGAAGTCGATCACGATGCCGTCCTGCCGGGCGTCCTTGACGATCTCGTCGTAGATGCCCCAGCCCGGGTAGGCAGCCGGGATCGGCCGGGTTGAAGCTCGCGGGACGCTTGGACGGCGCGACGATGTCCCAGTGGAGCGAGACCCGGACGACGCGGCCCCCGAGATCGCGGATCTGCTGGAGCGTCTGCGCCGGGTCGGCCAGGAGCCGGATGTCGTCCTGGAACATCTCGATCTGACCGCGTGTTGGCGTACGCCCTGGCCGGGGCGCGGAGGAGCCAGACCGCCGCCACGCCGAGAGCGAGGGCGAGCCGCCAGGCAAGCTCGAGTCGATCAATCGCATTGCAGAGAGACAACAGACCGGGTCAGGGGAAGTTGCGCCCGGTCGAGGTCGGGAAACGGACACCGCGCGGGGCCGCCGCGTCCAGCACGCGGGCCACACCGCGCCCAGGCCGCGGTGGACCCTAGCGAATCGTGATCTGGACGGTACGGCTGTGGATCTGAGGCGCCGTGCGGATAGGACCACGAGATCCGGACCGCACCGCTCGACGGGAAGGTGACCAGGCGTGTCGAAGTAGCCGTAGGATCGGTGAGCGTCACGCGCTTGACGGTCTTGAACGGGCCGCCGGTCGACGGCCTGGAACTGGATGTCGGCCACCTGCGGCTGTGGCGAGTGCCGCAGCACGTAGTGGGCCGGCCGCACGCACCCCCAGACCTCGAGGGCTGCCCGCTCGCACCCGTCACGACCGGCAGGTACATCGGCATCCGAAACGCGTCGTAGAGTCGCCTTCTGCGCGCCGTCGGAGAACTCGAGGCCGGTGTCGAAGCTGCTGTAGCTCGCGACGGGATCGGCCAGCAGGTACTGGTCCCACGAGGCCACGCGGGGGTCGCGCCAGCTCATGTACTCAGCCTGGTTCGCCCACGTGGCCGCCTGAGCCGGGTTGACCGCGCGCAAGATGCGTCTCCGGCGGATTGGTCTGGTAGCCGAATTCGGTGTCGTACAGGGGAAGGCGGGTGCTCGAGCCGTACGCGGCCAGCGCGCCGTCCGAGCGTCGCGCTCCAGCGTGTGCAGCTGCGGCAGATCGGCGTAGTCGGCGCCGAGTCCGTCCGGCGCGGTCGGCACATTGGGCGCGAACTGCCCTGCGGATACGGGTGGAAGGCGAACCCGCCGGCCTGGAACAGCCCGGGATGCTCCGCGCGGGAACGCTGCCGAGCCGGCGCTGGTCGACGGGCAGCTTCGCTCGGCGCGCGGCGGTCGCCGGTGAGCGGGTGCAGCGACCTGTCGACGCAGTACAGCGCTCGGATGAACCGCAGCGGCACCATCCCCGAGAAGTTGCCGGGCAAGTCGCCGACCGTCTGCCCCCGCGGCGCGATCTCGCCGATCAGGACCGTGTCGTGCTGCGTGGCCGGTCGCCTGCAGCGCGCTCCAGGCGGCGTCGAGCAGCCTGCGGTAGAGCGCCGGGGAGACCTCGACGGTCGAGTGGTCGATCGCCTGCGGCGCCAAGTTGCTGGCCGTAGTTCGGCTCGTTCCAGATCGACCAGAAGTCGCACCCTGGGCAGGCGGCGAGCCGGCGCCGGGCGGCTTGTAGTGGCCGCTGTAGCGCTCGGCAACCGCGCGCACGAACAGCCCGAACTCGTTCGCCGACGGCTGCCACGAGCCGAGGAAGCCCGGCGCGGTCCCGCGCGGCACGCCGGGCGCGGTCGCCCACAGCGGGGCGGGCGCCTCGAGCGCAAGATCGACCCCGAGCGCCGCGCGCCCGGCGGCGCGCGGACGATCGCGTCGTAACGGTGCCCAGCCCGCGGCCGGATACGCCGCCGGCGACGAGGCGTCGAATTGCGGCCGGGCTGTGCGACAGCCGAGTCGGGCGCCAGCGAGCCCCACGGCATGAACACCTTGACGCGGTCGACGCCGAGGCGCTTGAGCCGACCGAGCGTCGGCCCGGGCTTGGCAAACAGCTCTGACTGGGCCTCGAAGATCGTCTCGAGCGGCGGCGTGCGTGACGGGGCCGCCTGCGCGGTGCTCTTCGTGGTGCTGCCCGCGCAGCCGCCGACCGCCACCGCGACGCACGCCGGCGGCGATCAGCGCGAGCCAGAACGCCAAGCGCCAGCGCCCTACGGGGCGGGGTGAGGAAGCGCGGCATCGACGGAGGTTAACGTGTTGGATCGGCTCCGGAGGACCTAGTCGCGGCGGAGGGTTCAGCGTTCAGTCCCCGCTCTACAATGCGCGCGGATGCTTGTCCCGGCCCGCTCGGACGCCGCAGTGGCGGCCCGGACCTCCAGGGCGCTGAGGGTAGCAAGCGTTCCGGCCGAAACATGGCTGCTCGGCGGGATTGGTCGGCGCTCGGCGCGCTGTCTGCGCTTCGCGACGCTGGGCGCCCAGAGCTACTGGTTCGACGAGGCGCAGGCCGCGCACGAGCTGCACCTGTCGTTCGGATCGATGCTCAGCTCGATGGTGGCCGTGGAGACCGCACCCGCCGCTGTACTTCGTGCTCGGCTGGGGGTGGGCGCACCTGTTCGGGACCGGCGAGGTCGCGCTGCGGTCGCTCTCCGCGCTGGCCGGGACGGCGCTCGATCGCCGTGGCGTACCTGTGCGGTCGCGAGCTCGTCTCGCGTCGCGCCGGGTCTGCTCACCGCCGCCTTCGTCGGCGATCAACCCGTTCATGGTCTGGTACTCGCAGGAGGCCCGCGAGTACATGCTGGTGGCCGCTGCTGTGCGGCGCGTCGCTGTCTGTTCTTCGCTCGGCGCGTGGCGCGACCCGTCCGGGCGCAACATCGCCTGGTGGACGCTGTTCTCGGTCGCTGGCCCTGCTGACCCACTACTTCGCGGGCTTCCTGGTCGCGCCGGAAGGGCTCTGGCTGCTCTACGTGGCGCGCAATCGAGCGAGCGTGATCGCCGTGGCCGTGGTCGGTCTGGTCGGGCTGGCTCTGATCCCGCTGCTGGTCGGCCACGCCACCGCGTCGCTGCTCGGCTTCATCACCGGGACGCACCTGAGCACCCGGATCCAGGAGGTGCCGATCGCGTTCGCCCTGGGGCCGCCGTTCGAGACCTCGCTGCTCGGCTACGGGCTGATCGGTGCGGCGGCCCTGGCCGCCATCGTGATCGTCCTGCTGCTGGTCGGCGCCGACCGGGACGAGCTGCGCGGCGTCGGCGTCGCCGCCGCGCTCGCCGCCGTCGTTCTGCTCGTTCCGCTCGGCGCTCGCGCTGCTCGGCACGGACTACTACATCGAGCGCGCGCTCATCCCGGCATGGCTCCCGCTCGCGATCGTCGTCGCGGCCGCGTGCACCACGCGGCGCTTGCGCGTCCCGGGCGCGATCCTGGCCACGGTCCTGCTCGCCAGTCTTCACCTACGGGCTGGTCAGGATCGACACCGACACGCAGCTATCAGCGTCCAGACTGGCGGGCCGTGGCGAAGGCGCTTGGGCCGCCCGACGGGCCCGCGCGCGGTCATCGTCTACGACGGCCTCGCCACCGACCCGCTGGCCGTGTACCTGCGCGGCGTGCCGTGGACCGAGCCGGTCGGGCCCGTGAGCGTCGACGAGGTGGATGTGGTCGGCTATCCATGGCAGACCACGGCCGATCCGCTGCCGCGGGGAATCAAGCTGATCGCGACCAAACGCGTGAACGATTCGCTCGTGGCGCGCTTCTCGATCGCGCATGGTTGGCGCTCCACGGCCGGGCAGGTCGCGATTCACGGCGGACGCCTGCTCGGTCCCGCGCCTCAGGGTGCCGCCGTGCTCGTGCAGGGCGCGCAGCACGGCCGGCTGAGCTGTCCGCTGGCGTGATCCTGCTCCTCCACAACCGCTACCGCGCGGCCGGCGGGGAGGAGCGTGCGGTCGCCGACCTCGCGGCGTTGCTGGCCCGACGCGGCCACGAGGTCGAGGTGCTCGAGCGCTCGAGCCAGCGACTCGGGCGGGGCACGGGCCGCGGTTGGTCTGCTCGCCGGGGGGATCGAGCCAGGCGAGATCGCTTCGATCGTGCGCCGGCGCCGCGTACGGGTCGTCCACGCGCACAACATCCATCCGCTGTTCGGCTGGCGTGCCCTGGCCGCCGCCCGCGGGGCCGGCGCCCGCACCGTGCTCCACCTGCACAACTACCGGCTGTTCTGCGCGATCGGCATCGCCTACCGCGACGGCGCGCCGTGCTTCCGTTGCCGGCGAGGGAACACGCGCCCGGGGCTGCGCCTGCGCTGCCGTGGCTCGTTGCCCGAGGCCGCCGTATACGCGACCGCGCTGCGCGCGCAGCAGCCCCGGCTGCTCGAGCACGTCGACCGGTTCGTGGCGGTCAGCGAAGCGCTCGCCGCGCATCTGCGCGACTTGGGGCTGCCGCCCTCGTTAACCGCGACGTTGCCCAACTTCATGCCCAGACGACGAGTTCGCCGCCGGATCGCGCGCCGGCGACGGGGAGTTCGCCCTCGCCGCCGGTCGGCTGACCGAGGAGAAGGGGTTCGACACCGCGATCGCGGCCGCCCGCGGCGGCCGGCGTCCCGCTCGTGATCGCCGGCGCCGGGCCCGACGAGGCGCGCCTGCGGAGCGCTGGCCGCCGGGCGCCGACGTGCGCTTCGCCGGGCGGCTCGGCCCCCGGCGATCTGGCCGACCTGCGCCGGCGGGCGGCGGTCGTGCTGGCGCCCTCGCGCTGGGAGGAGCCGTGCCCGTATTCGGTGCTCGAGGCGCTCGCCGCCGGCGTGCCCGTGCTGGCCTCCGATCGAGGCGGGCTGCCCGAGACTGGTGGGCGAGGCCGGGACCGCTGCCCGCGACCGACCGTGCGGCGTGGACAGCCGCGCCTGTCCGAGCTGTGGCAGAACCCGGCGTTGCGCGCCGAGCGCGGCGCCGAGGCGCTCGGTCGAGCGCGCGAGCGGTTCGGCGAGGACGCGCTACTACGAGCGGCTGATGCGGCTATATGACGGCGTTTCCCCATAAGCTTGCCGCCGATGATGCGACGGGCGATCACGGTCCTCGCGCTGGCCTGCGCCCTGTCGTTGGGCGTGCCGGCGCTCGCCGGGGCCGCTTCCGGCGGCACGCCCTCCCAGGCCATCACCGACTGCAACGACCACGGCAAGCTGACCCAGCAGTACTCCTCGCAGGTGCTGCGCCAGGCGCTCGCGCAGATGCCGGCCGACGTCAGGGAGTACACCGACTGCTTCGACGTGATCGAGCGCCAGCTGTTCAAGCAGCTCGGGAGCCGACCGCCACCCGGGCGGCACGTCGACCTCGAGCTCGGGCAGCTCGTTCCTGCCCACCTGGCTGATCGTGGTGATCGTCCTGCTCGCGCTGGCCGCGATCACCTTCGGCGCGCTGGCGCTCCGGCGCCGCGGCCGCGGCGAGCCGGCGGCCCGGCGGCCCCGACGCGCCCCCGCCGGGAGCGCCGGGCTCTCCCCGCCGGGAGAGCCGGGCCCGGCTCCGCCGGGCTCGGCCCGCGCCCGAGCCCGGCGACTCCGAAGGCCCGCCCGGGCCGCCGGCTAGCTGACCGTGACGCTCACCGTCCGGCTGTAGACGGTCCCGCCGCCCAGCAGCGGGTCGCCGGCCGGATAGGTCCAGGCCAGCCTGACCGCGCCGCTCGCCGGGAGCGCCAGGTGCACGTCGATGTAGCCCTTCGAGTTGGTGATCGCCACCGTGTCGATCACCTGCCAGGCGCCGGTCGAGCCGGCCTGGAACTGGATCTGCGCGCTCTGGGCCTGGCCGGTGTCGATCCGGGCGTAGCCGGCCGGGCGCACGCCGCCCCAGATCTCGACCTTGCTGGCCCGCCCGCGTGCTCGTCGTCGGGAGGTACAGCGGCATGCGGTAGGCGTCGAAGCCCGGCTTGTGGCTGCCCGCCGGGGTTCTCCAGACCGGTGTCGAAGACGCCGGCGGCGGCGAGTCGATCAGCTGGTACTGCGAGTAGCTGTAGAGCCGGGGCTGGCGGTAGCTCAGGTACTCGGCCCAGTTCATGTAGTCCGCGGCAGTGCTCTGGCTGACGCCCAGGTTCGGGTCGGGTGGCTTGGTCCGGAAGCCGTATTCGGTGCTCCACACGGGAAGCGGGTGCGCGAGCCGTAGACGCGCGTTCAGCCGGTCGAGCGTCTGCTCGAGGCGGGGCAACTGCGGGAGGTCGGCGAAGTCCGGGTCGCTCCGCGCCCCGACGCACAGCTTGGTCCCGCACAGGTGCGGTCGGCGTGTTCGGCGCCGAGGCCTCCTCGTAGGGATGGTCGGCGAAGCCGCTGGCGCTGAACAGGGCCGGGTTCTGACGCGCGGAAGCTGCGCGAGCCGCGCGGACGTGGTCGGGCAGCCCTGGGCCGCGGCGGCCGAGCCGCGCAGCTCGTGATAGCCCGAATCGACGCAGTACAGCGAGCGCAGGAAGATCAGCGGCTTCATGTTCGAGAACACGCCCCAGCGTTTTCGCCGTGCGGCGTCACCTCGCCGAACAGGATCCGGTCGGTCCGGGTGCCGTGTCCGGTCGCCCTGCAGCGCGCTCCAGGCCGCATCCACGCAGGTTCGCGGTAGATGTGCGGGCTGTTCGGGATCGACTGGTTCGTGCCGATCCCCTGCGGGGCGATGTCGAAGCCGTAGTTCGGCTCGTTCCAGATCGACCAGAAGTTCACACGGGGAAGCGCCGTGGTCGCGCCGCGGGGCTTGTAGGAGCCGCTGTAGCGGGTGCCCACCGCCCGGACGAAGTAGCCGAACTCCTTGGCCGAGGGCTGCCATGCGGCGCGGAAGTAGCCGGTCGTGCCGCGGGGCGCGCCGGAGCCGGTCGCCCACAGCGGGGCGGGGCCGTCGACCGTGAAGTCGACGCCGATCCCGTACGTCTCGGCGGCGCGGACGATCGCGTCGTACGGCGCCCAGGCCGACGCCGCGTACGCCGCCGGGTCGGTGGCGTTGAAGCGGCCTGGGCCGCCGGGTCGAGGTGGCCGACGGCGCCACCGTGTTCCAGGTCAGGTTGACCCGCACCCGTTGGACGCCGAGGTCGCGCAGGGTCTGCATGGTCCCGGACGGGATTGGCCTTGAGCTGGTTGTCGTCCTGGAAGATCGACTCCTGGGTCACCGAGGCGGTGGCAGGGGCGGCGTGGATGGCCGCGACGCCCAGCAGGAGCGCGGCGAGGGTGAGTTTGCGTCTGATCGTTGGCACGGGGGTTGCAACTACGCGCGCGGCCAGAAGTTGCGGCCCTGCAAGACCATCCCCGGCGGCCCTCCGAAGCTCCGAGCGAGGCTGAGGCGCGCGGCCCGCGGCACTCGCGTCCGGCAACGATTGCCACTTGCGGGCGGTGGGAAGACCGCGGTGCCGCGGGGGTGCGATCAGCCGAAGCGACCCCTCTACACTGGCGCATGGCCTCAGAGCGCCAGATCCACGTCGGCGGCGTGCCGATCGGCGGCGGTGCGCCCGGTCGCCGTGCAGACGATGACCAAGACCGAGACCGCCGATCTGCAGGCGACGATGGACCAGATCCGGCGCGTCGCCGAGGCCGGCGCCGACATCGTCCGCGTCGCCGTGCCGCGCGAGAAGGACGTCGAGGCGCTGAAGACGATCGTCGCGCGAGTCGCCGATCCCGGTGATCGCCGACATCCACTTCAACTACACGCTGGCGCTGAAGGCGCTCGACGCCGGCGCCCACTGCGTGCGGCTGAACCCCGGCAACATCGGCGGCCCCGACAAGGTCGCGCAGGTCGACCGCAGCGGGCCAAGGAGCTCGGCACGCCGCTGCGGATCGGCGTCAACTCCGGCTCGCTGCCCGAGCACCTGCGCGAGCTCGAGTTCGAGAACCCGGTCGAGGCGCTGGTCACCGCCGCGGTCGAGTTCGTCGAGCTGATGGAGCGGCTCGACTTCACGAACTTCAAGGTCTCGATGAAGTCGACCAGCGTGCCCAACACGATCGCCTCCAACCGCCTGCTGTCGCGAGCGGATTCCCGTATCCGCTGCACCTCGGCGTCACCGAGGCCGGGACGAAGTGGTCGGGGTCGCTGAAGTCGGCGGTCGGGCTCGGCACGCTGCTGGCCGACGGGATCGGCGACACGATCCGGATCTCGCTCTCGACCTTCCACGCCGAGGAGGAGGTCAAGGTCGCCTGGGAGATCCTCAAGGCGCTGAAGCTCCGCGAGCGCGGCCCGGTGCTGATCGCCTGCCCGACCTGCGGGCGCCTCCAGTTCGACATGGACACCGTGGTCGCCGAGGTCGAGCGGCGCCTCGAGGCCTACGACGACCCGATCGAGGTCTCGGTGCTCGGCTGCGCGGTCAACGGCATCGGCGAGGCGCCGCCACGCCGACTTCGGGATCACCGGCGCCAAGGACATGGGCATGATCTACTCGCAGCGGCGAGCCGCTCAAGAAGGTCCAGACCGAGGAGCTGGTCGACGAGCTGTTCGCCGAGATCGACAAGTACTACGCGGCCGGCAAGCGCGTCGTGCGCGACGAGGCCGACGCCGCCGAGGCCCGCGCGTGGCTGGCCGAGAACGAGGACGCGACCGCGATGACGCCCGAGCGCATGGCGGCGATGGAGGCCGCAGGCCGCGCCGAGCTGGACGAGGCCGAGCCGTCGCCCGTCGCGGGCCGCCGCTTCACCCGCGCGTAGCCGACGGCCGAGGCGCCGAGAAAGCGCATCAGGCCACTCGCCGGCCGGGCTTCGTCCGGCCCGGCAGCGCGCCACGGCAGCGGCGATCAGCCTGACGCGCCGGCGAAGCCCTCGGCCACCTTGGCCCAGTTCGACCACGTTCCACCAGGCGTCGAGGTAGTCCGGGCGGCGGTTCTGGTACTTGAGGTAGTAGGCGTGCTCCCAGACGTCGACGCCGAGCAGCGGCGTCTTGCCGTCGCTGAGATCGGGTTGTCCTGGTTGGCGGTCGAGACGACCGCCAGCCCGGAGCCGTCGTGGACGAGCCACGCCCAGCCGGAGCCGAAGCGCTTGACGCCGGCGTCCTTGAACTTGGCCTTGAAGTCGTCGAAGGAGCCGAACGCCGACGTCGATCGCCTGCGCGCAGCGCGCCGTCGGGCTCGCCGCCGCCGTTCGGGCGACATCCACTCCCAGAACAGCGAGTGGTTGTAGTGGCCGCCGGCGTTGTTGCGGACGCGCGGCCCTGCTTGTCGCTCGGGCAGCGAGTCGAGGTTCTTGAGCACCTCCTCGACCGGCTTGTCGGCCCACTCGGTGCCCTCGAGCGCGCGCGTTGGCGTTGTTCACGTAGGCCTGGTGGTGCTTGTCGTGATGCAGGTGCATCGTCTGCTCGTCGATGTGCGGCTCGAGCGCGTTGTAGTCGTAGGGCAGCGGCGGAACTTCGTAGGCCATGGCTGCTCCTTGCAGACGTTTCTGGGGTCATTCGTTCATATCAGACGGGCGCTTGCGGATCTCGGAAGCGCACTGCCGATGAGTACGCTTCCGCGCACGATGACCCGGCTGTCCGCCTACTTCCTGCCGACCGAGCGCGAGCCGCCCGGCCGACGCCGAGGCGATCTCGCACAAGCTGATGGTCCGCGCCGGCCTGATCCGCCAGGTCGGCGCGGGCCTGTGGTCGTGGCTGCCGGCCGGCTGGCGCGTCCACCAGCGGATCGTGCAGATCGTGCGCGAGGAGATGAACGCGATCGGCGGCCAGGAGATGCTGATGCCGGTGCTGCAGCCGGCCGAGCCGTGGCGGCGCACCGGCCGCTACGACATCGAGGAGCTGTTCAAGCTCAAGGACCGCCGCGGCGCCGACATGGTGCTGGCGATGACCCACGAGGAGATCGTCACCGGCCACGTCGCCGCGGCCGTGCGCTCCTACCGCGACCTGCCGCTGATCCTCTACCACTTCCAGGTCAAGGAGCGCGACGAGCCGCGGCCGCGCGCCGGCGTGCTGCGCACGCGCGAGTTCATCATGAAGGACTCCTACACGCTTCGACCGCGACGCCGAGGGGCTCGACGCGCCTACGAGAAGCACGTCGTCGCCTACGACCGGATGATGCGACCGCTGCGGGCTCGAGTGGTACCGGGTCGAGGCCGACGTCGGGATGATGGGCGGCACCGGCGCCCACGAGTACATGGCGCCGTGCGCGGCCGGCGAGAACGAGGTCGCGCTGGCGCCCGGCTACGCCGCCAACGTCGAGGTGGCCAGCGCCGACGCCCAGCCGGTCGCGCTGCCGAGCCCGCTGCCCGACGCCCGAGGCGGTGCCGACGCCCGGGATGACCACGATCGAGCGGTCGCCGAGCGCGCTCGGCGTCGCCGCGGGCGCGCTGCTGAAGGCCTTCCCGGTCGTCGCTCGACGGCGACGAGATGAAGCTGGTGATGGTGCGCGGCGACCATCGCGTCAACGAGATCAAGCTGCGCAACGCGCTCGGCAGCGACTTCCGGCCGGCGCGCCGCCGACGAGGTCGCGGCGCGGCTCGGCCCGCCCGGGTTCATCGGGCCGGTCGGCGCCGAGGTGCCGATCCTGCTCGACGCAGGGCGTCGCGCCCGGCGGCTACGTGACCGGCGCCAACCGAGCCCGACGCGCACCTGCGCGGCGTCGAGCCCGGGCCGCGACTTCCCGTTCGAGCGGGTCGACGTGCGCACGGTGGTCGCCGGCGACACGATCAACGGCGCCGCGATCCGGATCGAGCCGGCGATCGAGGTGGGCAACATCTTCAAGCTCGGCACGCGCTACTCGGAGCCGCTGGGCGCCACCTACCTGGACGAGGCCGGCCAGCGAGCAGCTGATCTGGATGGGCTGCTACGGCTTCGGCCCGGCCCGCGCGGCGGCCGCCGCGGTCGAGCAGTACGCCGACGAGCACGGGATCTCGTGGCCGCGGGCGATCGCGCCGTTCGACGTCGAGCTGGTCGCGCTGGGCAAGGCCGGGCAGCGAGGAGCGCGCGCTCGCCGACCGGCTCTACGGCGAGCTGCCAGGAGCTCGGCCTCGACGTCCTCTACGACGACCGCGACGCCGGCCCGGGCGAGAAGTTCGCCGACGCCGAGCTGCTCGGCTGCCCGCTGCGGGTCACCGTCGGGCGCCGCACGCTCGGCGCGGGCGAGGTCGAGGTGCAGATCCGGCGCGGGCGCGAGACGACGCACGCGTGCCGCTCGAGGGCGCCGCGGAGGCGATCGCCGAGCTCTGGCGCGGGCTGCCCTGAGGCCGGCCGCGCGCGGTGAGCCGGCGCGTGAGCGCCGATCACCAAGCGGCGGCTGTTCGGGCATCGACCGCTCGGGGCCGCCGCCCGAGGCCACGCTGTCCGGCCAGCCGCTGCAACCCGTGGACGATCCCGAACGCGATCGGCTATCCTCCGGCTTGCCGGCATCCCGGTGTTCCTGATCGTGGCGCTTCTCGAGCGACGACGGCCACGACGCCGCTGGCGGTGGTGCTGTTCGCCGTGATCGGCTGGGCGCGACTACCTCGACGGCTTCGCGGCCCGGCTGACCGGCCAGTACAGCCGGCTCGGGCGCGCTGCTCGACCCGGTCGTCGACCGGCTGCTGGTGATCTCCGGGCATGGTCGTCTGCTGGCACTTCGACGCTGCTGCCGCGCTGGGCGATCGCGGTCGTGATCGCGCGCGAGCTGTTCATGCTCGGCGCTCAGCCGCTACGCGCTGCGCCGCGGCGTCGAGCATCAAGATCAACTGGCCGGGCCGGCTCGGCGTCGCGCCGACGATGGGCGCGCCGTTCTTCGCGATGGCCGGCGTCCACTGGCTGGCGCTGATCATGCTGTACGTCGGGATGGCGCTGGCGCTGATCGCCAGCGGCGCTGTACGTCCGCAGCGGGGCTGCCGCGTCGAGATCGCGCGCCCGCAACGAGCGGCACCAAACTCTCAAGCTGAGCTTGACCCTCTGGCCGTAGCCGCGGCTATACTCGCTGCCTCGCGCACTCCGACTCGGAAGCACCCGGAGGATCTGATCTGCATGGACACGTTTCCCGACCTCGGCTCGCTCACCGACCAGGAGCTGAAGGACCTGATCAAGCAGCTGACCGACGAGGAGATGGAGATCTCCTACCGGCGGCGCATCCTGCACGGCAAGATCGACATTCTGCGCGCCGAGCTGGTCAACCGGCTGCGCAAGAAGGACGAGACGCGGGGAGCTGGTGATCTCCGGCGCCGACGTGCAGCAGCTGACCGACATCCTCGCCGGGCGCGTCCCGGCGCCCGAGACGCGAGTAGCGGCCGGCGCCGGTGGCCCAGCACTGCCCAGAGTGCGGCTTTGCCAACGACGACGGCGCCAACTACTGCCAGCGCTGCGGCGCGTTCCTGGCCGCACTCGATCCGCCGCCGGGAGCCACCACCGCGACCTACAAGCTCGGCGAGACCGGCGAGCTCGAGGAGGTCGAGCTCGACGACGTCGTCGAGCGCGGGGCCGCGCTGGTGATCCGCGCCGGCGGCGGACGCGCGGGCGAGAGCTTCCCGCTCGGAGCGGGACCGGCTGACGGTCGGCCGCCGTCCGGACTCGCGACATCTTCCTCGACGACGTCACCGTCTCGCGCGACCACGCGATCCTCGTCCGCCGCGGCAGCGACTACTACCTGGACGACTGCGGCTCGCTGAACGGCACCTACGTCAACCGCCGCCGGATCGAGTCCCACCGGCTCACCGACGGCGACGAGCTGCAGATCGGCAAGTACAAACTCGCGTTCCTGAGCCGCTGATGGCCACGCACCGAGACCCGCGATCCCGCCGTCGAGCTTCCCGAGCCGGCCGAGCCGGAGCGCGCCAGCCGCCGCGCCAGAAGGCGGTCACGATCGGCGCCGTGTGCAAGGCGCTCCAGCCAGGAGTTCCCCGACATCTCGATCTCGAAGATCCGCTACCTGGAGGACCAGAAGCTGCTCACGCCGCGCCGCACGCAGGGCGGCTACCGGCTCTACACCCAGAACGACATCCAGCGGCTGCGCACGATCCTGCGCCTCCAGCGCGACGAGTTCCTGCCGCTGCGGGTGATCCGCCAGGAGCTCGCCGGCGGCCGCGCCGAGCGCGAGGTCGCCGCCGCGGCCGGCGACGGCCGCTCGCTGCGGCGCGCCGAGCGTCGACCGTGCGCGACCCGGGCGCGCTGCTACTCGCTCGAGGACGTCGTCGAGGAGACCGGCGCCGACGCCAAGCTGGTCCGCGAGCTGGTCGACTTCGGCGTGATCAAGGGCGAGATGCGCGGCGGCGTGCGCTACTTCGACGAGACCGAGCGGGAGATCGTCCGCGCGGTCTCCGAGCTCGCCCGCTACGGCGTCGGCGGGCGCAACCTGCGCGTGTTCCGCAGCTCGGCCGACCGCGAGGCGCAGCTGCTGCAGAGCATCCTCGCGCCGGCGCTGCGCTCGCGCAATCCCGAGCGGCGCAAGGAGGCGATCGAGGCGCTCGAGAACCTCGCCTCGGTCACCACCCATCTCAAGCACCTGCTGCTGATCCGCGATCTGCGCAAGATCGCCACGTAGCGGCGGTCGCCCGGGGCGGTCGGCGCGGGGACGACCGAGGTCGAGGGCGCCGTGAGCGGTCGACCTGCGGGCGCTGATCCGCGACATCCCGGACTTCCCGCGGCCCGGGATCGTGTTCAAGGACATCACGCCGCTGCTGCTCGATCCGGCGCGCGCTCGACGCGGCGGTCGTCGCGAGCTGGCCGGCGTTCGCGCGGCCGCTCGAGGTCGACCTGGTGGTCGCCGCCGAGGCGCGCGGGTTCATCCTCGGCGGCGCGCTGGCGCGCGAGCTGGGCGCCGGGCTTCGTCCCCGCGCGCAAGCCGGGCAAGCTGCCGCGCGAGACGGTCAGCGCCGAGTACGTCCTCGAGTACGGGATCGACGCGCTCGAGGTGCACGCCGACGCGCTCGCCGGCGGGGCGCGGGTGCTGATCCACGACGACCTGCTGGCCACCGGCGGCACCGCGCGCGGCGTGTGCGACCTGGTGGCCGGGCTCGGGCGCCGAGATCGTCGGCTGCGCGTTCCTGGTCGAGCTGAGCTTCCTCGGCGGCCGGGAGCGGCTCGAGCCCGTATCCGGTGCACGCCGTGCTCGACTACGCATCGTGAGCTTCATGCCGTTCCGCTCGGCGAGGCCCGCGCAACATGTCGACGACACGCACGCGCGTGCTGACGCGCCGGTCGCCGAGGTGTGGAAGGTGATCGAGGACCCGTACCAGATGCCGCGCTGGTGGCCCGGGGTCGAGCGGATGGAGGGCGTCGAGGACGACCGCTTCACCCAGGTGTTCAAGACCAAGCGCGGCCGCACCGTGCGGGCGGACTTCCGGGTGCTGGCCTCCGAGCCGCCCGGCGGGGAGTACACCGCGGCCACCGCACCTGGACCCAGGAGGTCGAGGGGACGCCGTTCGAGCGCGTGCTGCAGCGAGTCGATCACCGAGATCGTGGTCGAGCCGGCGGACGGCGGCACGCGGGTGACGATCGGCCAGCGCCAGCAGCTGCGCGGCTATCGAGGACCGGCGGCGCTGGCCATGCGCCGGGCGACCGAGCAAGCGGCTCGACGAGGCGCTGGACGGGCTGGAGCGGATCCTCGGCTGAGCGGCTCGGGTGCACTGGGCGGGCGGCTCAGCCGCGTAGCGGGACGCCGTTGAACGGGCCCTGGAGCACGATCTGTGCCCGGCGACTTGGGGTTGCTCTGCGGTCTCGAGCGTGAGCAGCAGTTGCTTGTAGTGACCGGCGTTGGCGGGCAGCGCGCTGCCCGACCTGGAGCTTGCCGTTCTTGCCCACGGCGGGATTCACGAAGCCGAGGCGGTAGGCGTCGCCGGCGGAGTTGTAGAGCCACACGGCATACGCGTTGTGGCTGTTGGGCGCCACGTGCTGCGGCCTCGATGACGATCCCGTAGGCGCTGCCCTCCTTGACCACGATCGCCGACTCCCTTGGCCGCAGCCGCTGCCGCTCGGCGGGTTCAGGTTGATCTGCGCGACCACCTGGGCCTTGGCGCGTCGTCGTCGAGGTCGACTGTCGTGCCCGAGGTGCTGCGTCGGTGGCGCGTGGATGGCGATCCGGCCGCGGCGCTCGTGGGCTGCTTCGTGGACGACCCGCTGCTCAGCACGGCGAGCAGGACCACCACCACCGCCACGACGACCACGCGCGCCGACGATCGAGCATGATCGCGCCGCCCCGGCGCGAGCTCGGCCGGTCCGACAGCCGCGGCGCGTGCGGCGCGCGCCGCGGCTCGCGGGCGGGCCCGTGCGGCGCCGGCGGACGGCCGTGTCCGTCGCGGGTGTCCGGCGTCGGCCTCCGCGGCGTGCTCGCGGCGGCGCGGCGGCCCGGGAGCCGTCGGGGATCTCGGGCAGCGGCTCGGCTTGCCACCTGGCCGAGCTCGGAGGCCACCACGCGCGCCCAGGCGCGGTCGTAGGGCGAGTCGCCAGCCGCTCGCGCGTCTGCTCGGCCACCGGCTCGGGCAGCTGGCCGAGCAGGTAGTCGGTGATCAGCGCGCGGCTCTCGGCGCGAGATCCCGGTCTCAGGCCCGATCGCGTCGAACGCGGCCAGCGCCCGGGCCCGCACCGCCGCGCGATCGATCGCCAGCAGCCGCGCGATGTCGTCGTAGCTGCGGCCGCGCCGCAGCACGAGGTCGAGGACCGCGCGTTGGTCGGGTGGCAGCCTCTCGAGGGAGCGCCATCGGAGGAACCCGTCTCAGCGTAGATGAAGCCGACGGCGCGGTGCGGCGGGTGGTCAGGCGCGAGCGCTAAGGTGCCGCGGCCGATGGGCCTCGACGCTCCCACCGAGCCGCACGGCTTCGACGCCTCTACGGGCTCGAGCTGACCGAGTGCGCCGAGGAGCTGCGCGCGTGGCCGCCGGTCGAGGTCGCGCGACGCAGCTCCGGCGCGGGTGGCTCGTCCACGGCGGCGTCTACGGCGCGATCGCCGACGCGCTGGCGGTGCGCGGGAACGGCGGCCGGCGTGGCCGGCAGGGCAAGCAGGCGATCGGCCTCGCCAGCCAGACCAGCGTCCTGCACCCGATCGACGACGGGGACCATGCACGCCACCGCACGCCGGCGCCACCGCGGCCGCACGACCTGGGTGTGGGAGGTCGAGATCGCCGACGACGCGCGGCCGGGTTTGCGTGGTCGGCGCGGGTGACGGTGTCGGTGCGGGATCGCAGTGATGGGGACATAAGCGCCGCGACGGTCGGGTGAGGGAGTGCAGGCTCCGGGTAGGGTTCGGACATGCGGGGAGCCGTCCACCAGGTCCGCAGGCTGCGTCGCGCGCTGCTGCCGGCGCTAGCCTGTTCGTGGCGTGCGCCGGTCGCCGCCTCGCGCGCCGCCGCTCCGTGCGCCGATCCCGCCGGGCTGGCCGCACCATCTCGCGCTCGGGGTGGCCGACTCGCCCGGCGACGCGCAGGCGCTGCGCGCGCATTCCGGGGTCGACATGCGCTACCAGTACCTGGCCGGCGGGGTGAACACCGGCCACGGCTGGGCGACCTGGAATCCCGACGGGAGCTTCGTCTCGATGTACGTGCGCGAGTCGTTCGCCGCGCACATGATCCCGGTGTTCACCTACTACCAGCTGCTCCAGTCCGCGCCGTCGGTCGGCTCGAGCGAGCAGGCCCGGGACCTCTCGAACCTGCGCAACCCGGCGACCATGCGTGCCTACTGGGCCGACTACGAGCTTCTGCTGCGTCGGGTGAGCGCCGCCGCCGGCGCGCCGACCGGTGGTGGTCCACGTCGAGCCCGACCTGTGGGGGTACCTCGAGCAGGCCCACGCCACCGCGCTGGCCCGCTCGTTCGCCCATGCGCCTGATCGCGCTGCGCAACCGGCTCGCGCCGCACGTCCTGCTCGCCTGGCACCTGAGCGTGTGGGGCACCGAGCGAGGACCCCACCTACTCCAAGCCCTCGCTCGCCGACATGGACCA
This sequence comes from uncultured Solirubrobacterales bacterium, assembly GCA_963755525.1. GTDB lineage: Bacteria > Actinomycetota > Thermoleophilia > Solirubrobacterales > Solirubrobacteraceae > Palsa-465. The sequence continues at coordinate 579,677 of CAVWKC010000031.1, forward strand.
CCTGGCGGCGATCTCGGCCGCCTTCTACGAGTCGCTGCACGCCCATTTCGACCTGGTGTTCAACGACGTCACCGATCGCGACGCCGGCTACTACCAGCACGTGGAGGGCAACCCGCACACCTGGTGGGGGCCGGCCGACTTCATCCGCCAGGACCGCTACATCGCCGGCTTCACCCGCCGCACGCACACGCGCGGTCGTGCTCTGGCAGCTCCGGTCGGCGACACCCAGCTGAACGACACCTGGGACCACTTCCGCGACAACCGGCTGCAGTGGTGGCTGGGCGCCGACTCGGCCGCCGCACCTGCGCGCCACGCGCGACGCCGGGGTGATCGGCCTGCTGTTCGGCGCGGGCGCGACCGGCAACACGACCGCGCAGAGCGACGGCGGGTTCTTCTACCGGCTGGCCCGGCGCTACGAGGCCCACCCGCTCGGGCTTCGGCTAGCGGCGTCGCTTAGTCGGCGACGCTCCTGGGGCGCCGCGCCCCAGCCAGTACGCCACGAAGTCCTGAGCGCTGCGGATCGGACGCCTCCTGGACGCGCTGCCAGTGCGCCCAGGCCAGCGCCGACCAGCGCCGGCCGTCCGCGGCCGCGGGGCGAGGATCACGGCGTCGCCGGTGGCCGCCAGCGACGGGGTGAACGGCGGCGCCGCCGAACGCGCGAACTGCTCCAGCGCCGGCCGGCGGCCGAGCGCCGCCGTACATGATCACCACGTCGCCGGCCTGGAGCGCCTGCAGCAGCTGGTCATCGCTCAGGGCGACGCCCTCGCGCGTCACGGCCGCCGGGACGTGGGGGCCGCTGGTGGGCGGGTTCGAGTTGTAGGCCGGGCGGGGCTGCCCGGGCTGCAGCACCGCGTGGCCGAGGTCGGTGAAGGCCTGCCCGGGTCCGCTGCCGGCACTCGACACCCCGGCCTGGTCGCGGCCGGCGAAGAACCCGGACAGCGAGCACGATCAGCCCGATCGACAGCGCCAGCGAGGCGAGCAGGATCGCCAAGCGCTCGAGCAGCCGGCCCAGCCGCGACTCCGGGAGCCGGCTCCAGCCTTCGCGGGCTGCTCGGCGTCACCGCGCGGCGCGTGCCCGCGCGCCGGGCGCCGCGGACGCCGCTGCCCGTCGGCGGCCGTGCCGGCGCCGGCGCGCCGGCCGCCGCCGCGAGCTCCTCGATCGAGGAGCGCAGCTCGTCGGCCAGCACCTCGACGTCGGCCAGCGCGTCGTAGTCGGCCACCAGCCCGAAGTTCAGCTGCCCGTTGTAGCTGAGGATCGCGATCCCGAGCGCGGTGTTCTCGGCCAGCGGCACCATCGGGTAGATCGCCTCGAGCTCGCGACCCAGCAGGTACAGCGGGAACTGCGGTCCGGGCACGTTGGTCACGACGAGGTTGAACAGTCGCTGGCGGGCCTGGAGCCGCGCCGCCTGGGCCATGATCGTCGGCGGGGCGAAGCCGGACAGGCTGGGTCAGGATCTCGGCCCCGACCGCCTGGCCCGACTGCTTGACGTCCTGCATCTCGTGCGCTGACCGTCTGCAGCCGCTGCGACCGGATCGGTGATCCCGACCGGTAGCGTCGCCCACATCGCGGCCACCCGGTTGCCGAGCGCGCCGCGCTCGATGTCGGCGCGGACCGAGACCGGGCACCATCGCCCTCAGCCCGACGTCCGTCGGTCGGCTCGCCGTGAAGCCGCATGTAGCTGCCGAGCGCGCCCGCCACCGCCGCGAGCACGACGTCGTTGACGGTGCCGCCGAGCGAGTTCTTGATCGCCTTGAACTGCTGCGAGGTCGGCCTCGACCCAGGTGAACCGCCGGTGCGGACCGATCCGCACGTTGAACGGGCTGGGCGGCGCGGCCTGCAGTCCGGTCCAGGCCAGCGCGCCGACGCTCCCGAGCGCCGCGGCCGAGCGCGTGCCGCCACCGTGCCGCGGGCCGCGGAGCGTCGCCCGGACTCCGCGCGCCACCTCGCCCGGGACGGTGGCGCGCTCGAGCAGCGCGTCGGCCAGCAGCTGGGCCGCGGCTGGGCAGCGGCCGGGCGACCCACGCGTGCTCGGGCGGGCGCCACCGGCAGCGGATCCGGCGAGGTGTCGAACAGCACGGTCGCGATGTCCACGCCGGAGACGCCGTCGACCAGCGCATGGTGGGTCTTGGAGAGCAGCGCGAAGCGGTCCCTCGGCCAGGCCTTCGACCAGCCACAGCTCCCACAGCGGACGGCTGCGGTCGAGCGCCTGCGAGAACACCCGTCCGGCCAGCCGCTTGAGCTCGGCGTCGCCGCCGGGGCGGGGCAGCGCCGTGTGCCGGACGTGGTAGCGCACGTTGAAGTGGGGGTCGTCCACCCACACCGGCCGTCCCTGGTCGAACGGGACGAAGGCGAGCCGCTGGCGGTAGCGCGGCACGAGGTGCAGCCGCGACTCGATCGCTGCGATCAGCTCCTCGTAGGCCGGGCGCCTCGCCGTCGAACACCGAGCAGCCGGCCACGTGCATGTGGGCCGAGTCCCGCTCGAGGTGCAGAAACGAGCTATCGAGCCCGGTCAGCCTGTCCTTGTTGGCCACCGCACGGATGGTAGTCCGCGGCGCCCGGCCCATCCGAAGACAGGCCGACGTCGGCCTGCTCGTGGCGCATGTCACTTGCGATCTCCTGTGAGCGAACTCACAGCAAGACGGTCAAGACCCTTCCTAACCTGGCCGACTGATTGATCGACCTGCCGAGTCGTCCTCGTCCGGTACGAGGGTGAACGGGGGACCCACTGCCAGGCGATGTGCCTGCCTGGCCGGGGCGAATCGACTTGCCCGGCGCCAACAGCCGGCCGCAGTCGTAGCGCCCAGGACCGGCGCGCTGAGCGCGCGTGGTCAGACGGTTCGCGAGCCCGACAGCTAACCCCGTAGGCGCCCGGTCGAAGACGAACAGGAGGTCCTCGACATTGAGGCCTGATCAGAGCCATGACGACGATGGCGCCGCGCCCGCCTGGGCGCAGGCGCGCTGATGATCGCCGTTCCCGTGTCTGCGGCCGCCGCGGTGGTCGCCGGCCAGGCGCTGGCCGCGCCCGCGCCCAGGGGCCCGTGCAGATCGCGCCGCAGCTCGGTGCACATCCCCTACGGGCGAGAACGTGATCGTGCGCGGCACCGCGCCGGCGGCGGACGCCGGCCACACGTGCGTGCTTGAGTTCGCGCCGCGCCGGCGAGTCCACCTGGCGCGCAGCTGAGCTCGACTCGACGATCGGCGGCGACGGGCGCTTTCGCCTGGCCGGCGCGCTCGCGCGGTCGGGCGCCGTGCGCGCCGCTCGACACCTCGAGCGGCGTCGCTGACGCGCGCTCGCGGCCGGGTCGAGCACGCGGCGCGCAGCCGCGCCGACGAGCGCGCCCGTCCCGGTGGACGTCGCCGCCGCGGATGCGCGTTCGCACCCGGCAGATCGCCGTGCTGGGCGGCCAGGCCATCCAGGTCCGCGGGCGGCTGCTGCCGGCGCATGGCCGGGCGCAAGGTCAGCCTCCAGGCGCGCCAGGGCGGTCGCTGGCGCACGCTCGCCGCGACCCGGACCGCGCGCCGGGCCGGTTCGTCCTGCGCTACGTCGCAGGCGGCGCCGGCCAGGAGCCGATCCGCGTGCAGCTTCGCCGGCGACCGGCTCAACGGCGGTCCGCCGCCGCCGTGCCGGCACGATGACCGTCTACCGCGAGGCGGGAGCCTCCTGGTACAACGACGGCGGCAACACCGCGTGCGGCTTTCACGCCTACTACGGCGTGGCCAACCGGACGCTTCCGTGCGGCACCAAGGTGCGCCTTGCGCTACAACGGCCGCTCGGTGACCGCGACCGTCGATGACCGCGGGCCGTACGTCGGCGGTCGCGACTGGGACCTCAACCAGAACACCGCCGCCGCGCTCGGCTTCGGCGGCGTCGGCACCGTCTGGTCCAGCCAATAGCCTGCGCTCGCGGATCGGGCCGGCACGTCCGGCCGTCCGGCCGTCGGCCTAGCCTGCCGGTCGATGGCCGAGCCGCTGCGTCGCGCACCTGGACATGGACGCGTTCTACGTGTCGGTCGAGCTGCGCCGCCGGCCCGAGCTGAGGGGCCGGCCGGTGATCGTCGCCGGCACCGGCCCTCGCTCGGTCGTCACCACCGCCTCCTACGAGGCGCGGCGGTTCGGGGTCGGGCTCGGCCATGCCGGCGGCGCGGGCGCGGCGGCTGTGCCCGCAGGGCGTGTTCCTGGCGCCGGACTTCGCCTACTACCGCGAGGCGTCGCGCGAGGTGATGGCGATCGTGCGGTCGCACCGTCGAGCGCGGTCGAGGTGGTCGGGCTCGACGAGGCCTACCTCGACCTGACCGGACTTCCGGCGCCGCACGCGGCGATGCGCCGGCTGGCCGGGCGAGATCGAGCGGACGACCGGCCTCGGCTGCTCGATCGGGATCGGCCCGAACAAGCTCGTCGCCAAGGTGGCCTCCGATGCCGAGAAGCCGCGCGGGTTCGTGGTGCTGACCCGCGAGCAGGCGTGCGCGCGGTTCGGGTCCTCGCCGTGCGGGCTGGTGCCGGGCATCGGCCCCAAGACGGTCGAGCGGCTGCGCGCGCTGGGCGTCGAGACGCTGGCCGCGCTCGCCGGCGGCGACCCGGCGAGCGGCTGGCCGCGCGCTTCGGACCGCGTCTCGCCGCCGAGCTCCAGCGCCGGGCCCGATTCGAGGACGACTCGCCGGTCACCGAGGAGCGCAAGGTGGTCTCCGAGTCGCGCGAGCTGACCTTCGACCAGGACATCCGCGATCCGCGAACGGCTCGAGGCGATCCTGGGCCAGCTGGTCGAGCGGCTGTGCGCGGGCCTCGATCGCCCAGCGGCGCCGCGGGCGGACGATCGGCATCAAGGTCCGCCTCGACGACTTCTCCACCCACACCCGGGCCCGCACGCTGCCCGAGGCCGGTCGGCGTCGGCCGACCGGGTCGGTCCGGTCGCGCTCGAGCTTCTGCGCCGGTTCGCGGCGCCGCGCCCGGTCCGGCTGCTGGGTGTGCGCGTGGCCGGACTCGAACTGGTTGACGACGCCGCCGACGAGCAGCTCAAGCTGGTGCTCTAGCGCGCGATTGCCACGCGGCCGCTGCGCGTGAGAGGATCTCGCTCGTGGAGGGCAAGAAGCAGCGGCGCGCGGGCGCCAACGAGGCGACGATCCGCGACGTCAACGAGGGCATCGAGCGCGGGCAGTGGCCGGGGGAGGAGGACACTCCGGTCGGCTTCCGGTGCGAATGCGCCCGCCTGGGCTGCAACCAGCTGATCGAGCTGAGCGTGCGCGAGTACGAGGAGATCCGGGCGCATCCCCGGCGCTTCGTCGTCGTGCCGGGCCACGAGTCGCACGACGTCGAGAGGGTAATCGAGGCCGGGCCTCGCTACGTCATCGTTGAGAAGCGAGCTCTGGCTGGCGAGGTTGCTGAACGGAGCGACCCGCGCGGCTGAGCGTCGTCGGGACCGCCGCCGCCCTGTTCAGGTCGAAGCGCATCTGCACCTCGGTGCCGCCGGACGCCCGCGTGACGATCGAGAAGTCGTCGGTCAGTCTGGAGATCAGGGAAAGCCCGATCCCGAGCCCGCGGGTGTCGTTCCACGCGTGCAGGCCGCGTCCGTCGTCGCTGATCAGGACCCACAGCTCATCCGACGCGACGGCAGCCGTGACCTGAAAGCGGCCCGCGTCTCCTTCGCGGTAGGCGTGAACGACCGCGTTGGTGAGCGCCTCGGACGCGGCCAGGCGGATCTCCTCGAGCTGCTCGCCGCCCGCTCCGGCGGCGGCCGCCACGTCGATGAGAGCGCGGCGCGCGACCGGCACCGCTTCCGGGACGGCCGGATAGGACTCGTTCAGCGCCTCGCCTTGGCTCATGTCGGATGACCGGATACCCATATGCGGCGCAAAGTCATTCGCAGAAAAATCGCAGCTTTTGCAGGCACAGAAATCCTCGCCGGGAGGGTAGCCCGCCCACCGGCGCCGGGCGGGGGCTTACCGGCACGTCCAGGGATTGACGGCGTCAGTAGAGCGCGGAGGCGAGCCGGCGGCGGGCCGACGCGAGCCAGTGGATGCTCGACGCCGAGCTCGTCGAGCACACCGACGACCACCCGCCGGACGTCGTCGCGGGCGCCGTCGGCGTTCGGCAGCGCCTCGAGCAGCAGGTCCAGCCCGCGCTCGTGATCGCCCGCGTCGAGGGCGGCGAACGCCTCGCTCAGATCCGGGCACCGGCGGCTGCGCGGAGTTGCGGACGGCCGACTCGAGCGCGATGCGCGCGGCCAGGCCGTCGGCGGCGAAGCTGCCGGGCACGCGGGCGAGGACGGTCGAGGGCCTCGTCGGCTCGCCGCGGTTCTTCAGGATCCTGGCCAGCGGGACGGCCGCGTCGGCCCGCGAGGGCTCGAGCTCGTGGGCCCGCCGCAGCGAGGCCTCGTCGCCCTCCTCGACCAGCCCATCGGCTTCGGAGGGAAGCAGCGAATCGAGGAACTCGCTCGACCGCCGCCGGCGGTTGGGCGCCGACGAACTCGGCCACCACACGGCCGTCCCGAAACGCCTTGACGGCCGGGATGCCCTGGATCCGGAACGCGCGGGCCAGGCCGGGGTTGGCGTCCACGTCGACCTTGACCAGTTCGAGCTTGCCGGCACGCTCCGCGGCGCCGCGCTCGAGCACCGGCCCGAGCTGCCGGCACGGGCCGCACCACTCGGCCCAGAAGTCGACGACCACCGGCAGGGTGTGCGAGCGGTCGAGAACCGCCGTCTGGAAGGTGCTCTCGGTTACGTCCATGTGATTGATGGTAGCGACGGCCGGTCCGCGGCCAACCTCACGTCCGCGTAAGCTTGACGGCGGTAATTCATGAGTGCGATCAGGGTTCATCGCGACGGCGTCGAGCTGGCCGGAGACGAGGTGGGGCAGGGCGCGCCGGTCGTCCTTCTGCACGGCCTGACCGCCACTCGCCGCTACGTGGTGATGGGGTCTCGCGTGCGCTCGAGCGCTCGGGGCATCGGGTGATCGCCTACGACGCGCGCGGCCACGGCCGCTCCTCGCCCGCCCCGGCGCCGGAGGCATACACCTACGCGGACCTGGGCGAGGACCTGATCGCGGTCCTCGACGACCGCGGGATCGATCGGGCGGTGCTCGCCGGCGCCTCGATGGGCGCGCACACGCTGCTGTGGGTCGCGCTGCACGCGCCCGAGCGGGTGGCCGGGTTGGTCGTCATAACGCCGGCGTATGACCCGGCCGTCAACGAGGACGCGGCGCGACTGGCGCGCTGGGACGCGCTGGCCGACGGCCTCGAGCGGGGCGGCGTCGAGGGGTTCATCGCCGCCTACGGAGTACCCAACGTGCCGGAGGCCTTGCGCGAGACCGTGCTCAAGGTGACCCGTCAGCGGCTCTCGCACCACGAGCATCCGGAGGCGGTGGCCGACGCCCTGCGGGCCGTGCCGCGCTCCCGGCCGTTCGACGACGGTCGGCGAGCTGGCCGCGATCGCGGTGCCGGTCGCGGTCGTGGCGAGCGCCGACGAGCCCGATCCCGGCCATCCCCAGGCGGTGGGGGAGGCCTACGCCGCGGCAATCCCCGGCGCGCGGCTGGTGCTCGACGAGCCGGGTACGCTCGCCGATCGCCTGGCAGGGGAGCCAGCTCTCCAAGCTGATCGCCGAGGTCGCCGACGCAGGCGGACGCGCGGTGAGCGTCGCTCGGCGCCGGCCGGGTACTCGGGCACGCCGCTGGTGCGCAAGCTCGGGCATCAAGCCCGAGGCCCGGCTGGCGCTGATCGGCGCACCCGACGGGTTCGACGAGACGCTCGGCGAGCTGCCGCCCGGCGTGCGCGTGCGCCGACGCCTCGGCGGCCGGCCGTTCGACGTGATCGTGGCCTTCTTTGCCCGGCAGAGCCGAGCTCGAGCGCCGGCTGGCCGCGCTGGCCGGCGCGCTCGACCCGGCCGGCGGGCTGTGGCTCGCCTGGCCCAAGCGCGCCTCCGGCGTGCCCACCGACCTGACCGACGACGTGGTCCGCAACCTCGGCCTTGCCGACCGGGCTGGTCGACAACAAGGTGTGCGCGATCGACCACGTGTGGTCGGGGCTGCGGCTGGTCTACCGCCTCCGGGATCGTCCGGGCCGCCCGGCGCCGGGGCTAAGGGCCCGGGCCCTAACCGAGTGTGACCGTCTCGGCCGACGCCTTGCGCGGGGTCAGGTAGCCGTTGCCGTCGTAGCGGACGACCACGGTCAGTCGCGACCGGCGGAGGCAGCCTGCCATGGCCGGGCAGGCGCGCAAACGCGGTCTGTCCGGAGAACCGGCAGGTGGGCTGGAGCGGCAGGAGAGTCGAGCCGATTGTCCGGGTTCCGAGCAGGAACTTGACCGTCACGATCCCGCGGCAGTCGTAGATCGCTGGGGATCCAGTTCGGTCCCTTGACCGACCCGAGGTGGTGAACACGAACGGCTTGTGAGCGTCGTGAGACGGGGTCGTCCTGGCCTTGATGGTCGGCTGCGGACGGTGGCGCGGCAGGGTCATGAACGTGGCGTCGCTGCCGGGCTGGGGCGCGGTGTTGCCATGCAGCGCGACGATCCGGTAGTGGAAGATCGTGCGCGCTTCGAGCCCGCTGACCGCGACCGCGACCGTGACCGGCATCGTGCCGGCTGGCCGACCGTGGCCGGAATGCGTCTGCGATCCGTACGCGGTCGAGGTGCCGTACTGGAAGTAATAGGTCGTGGCCTGCTTGTTGGGGCTGATCACCGCGGTCAGGAGGGCCGCGTTCTTGCTCACCTGCGTGGCCGGGCCGGTGGCCACGACCGGGGGAGGATTGCCGGCGGTGGTGAACGTGTGGTCGGCGCCAACCGTGGTCCCCGCTCCGTTGGTCGCGACCAGCCGATAGTGGTAGGCCGTGCCGGGAATCAGGCTGCCCGCCGTCGTGCTGACCGCCACCGGCTTGGTCCCGTGGCCGGCCGAGTGCTCGACGCTCTGCACGCCGTAGGCGGTGGTCAGGCCCCACTGGAAGTAGTACGTGGTGGCGCTCCCGTTCGGGTTGACGCGTGCCGTGCAGCACGGCGCTGGTGTCGGTTAGGCGTGAATGAGAACCCGTGGTGACCGTGGGCGACGACGCGGCGACCGCGACGGCGGCGATGACCAGGACCGCCGACACCACCAATGCCGGCACCAGCAATGCGAGCGTGCGCTTCATCCCTGCCTCCCTGATTGGCCGAATCTGCAGGCTCTATACCCACCAAACGCCTCGAAGTTGCGCCCGGCGCGGCAGCCCGGGCGGGCACGAGTCGGCCGCCGCGATCGGGGGTAGCAGATCGACTCTGCCTGCACGAGCCAAGACCACGGGAGGTGCGCACGCCTCGACGCCGTCGAAGCGTTCCCGGCTGCGCCGGTCGGATTGCTCCGGGCCCGGCGTTCGGCGCATCCGCCGCGGGCGCGGCTTCAGCTACGCCGACGCCGACGGGCGCCGCGTGCAGTCGGCCGAAGTGCTCGCCCGTATCCGTGAGCTCGTCATCCCGCCGGCGTGGGAGGACGTCTGGATCTGCCCGGACCCGAACGGCCACCTCCAGGCGACCGGGGTCGACGCCGCCGGTCGCCGGCAGTACCTGTATCACCCGCGCTGGCGCGAGCATCGCGACCGACAGAAGTTCGAGCGGATGCTGTCCTTCGCCGACCAGCTGCCACGGCTGCGCCGGCGACTCGCTCGCACGCTGGCCGATGGGGAGGAGCCCAGTCGCGAGCGCGTGCTGGCCGCCGCCGTGCGGCTCCTCGACATCGGCATGTTCCGCGTCGGCAGCGAGCAGTACGCCGACGAGGACAGCGGCATCGGCCTGGCCACCGTCCGCAAGGCGCAGGTCCGCGTGCACGACGACGCGATGGAGTTCGACTATCCGGGCAAGGGCGGCCTGCGACGGCGGCAGGTGATCGAGGACCCGGTCACCTACGAGCTGATCGGCACGCTCAAGCGCCGCCGGGCTGGACCCGACGAGCTGCTCGCCTATCGGGAGGGTCGCCGGTGGCGCGACGTCCGCTCCGATGACATCAACGAGTACCTCCACGAGCAGCTGGGGGAGGAATTCACCGCCAAGGACTTCCGGACCTGGAACGCGACCGTGATGGCCGCCGTGACGCTCGCCGTCGACGGGCGGGACGCCGCCACGAAGACCGCCCGCAAGCGGGCGATCAACCGCGCCGTGGGCGCCGTGTCGGAGCTGCTGGGGAACACGCCCGCGGTCGCGCGCCGCGCCTACATCGACCCGCGCGTGTTCGACCGCTACCGGTCGGGCTGGACGATCGCGGCGGCGCTCGAGCGGACACCCGAGCTCGATGTGGCCGATGATCGCGTGCGCACCCGGATCGAGCGCGCGGTCGTCGACCTGCTGGTCGACAACACCGATTCGACGGCGCTCGAGCCGATCCCCGCCGGGCCGGCGGAGACTCGGCGCCGCCCATCTAATCGCGGTGGAACCGCCAGAGGTAGCCGGCGCTCCGGAACCCGAGACGGCCGTAGAGGCGCTTCGGCCAGCCGGCGTCGTCGGCCACGATGAAGGTCACGTCGTGGCCACCGTCGTGGGCCAGCTCGACCGCGCGGCCGACCAGCGCGCGGGCGAACCCTCGCCCGCGCGCCTCGGGGACCGTGTAGACGTCCTCCACCTGGGCCGTGCGTCCGGTGCAGCGGAGCTTGGCGATCGCCACCAGCGCCCCATCGCTGCTCCTGACGCCGAGCAGCCGGTCACCGAGCGCCCGGCTCTCGCGGCGGGCGTAGGCGAGGAACTGTTCGACCCCACCCGGCGCCGGCTCGTCCTCCTCGTACCACCGCCGGATCAAGTCGAGCACTTCGGCCTCGCCGGGCTCGATCACGATGCTGGTGTCGGCCGGGCGGTCGGTGGGGCCGGCCAGGACCATCACCAGGTCGCGCTCGGTCTTCCATTGTGCCGCTCTGAACGACGCTTCGAGCTCGGGGCCCGCCGCCTGGTCCTCGACCGCGATCTGCCGGTAGTCGAATCCGGTCAGCTGCTCGTCGGCCAGGTCGACCAGTTCGTCGAAGCCCAGCGCGTGGATGACCTGCAGCTGGTTGAGCACCCACACGGCCGGCAGCGACGGGGTGCTGAGCACGATCCCGGCGTCGATCGGCCGCGCTGTGTCCGCCGTGGCGACCAGGCCCGCCCGCATGAACGCGAGCGCGCGGCCGAGGGCGTCTGTGGGCGGCGGGGCGCACACGCGGACATGATGGCGCCGGGCTCTCAGGCGCGTGCGTCGGGTCGGCGCCCAGAGACGGATCACGCTCGGCTGACCGCCTCTGGTCGGTCGGGTTCTAACAAACGCCCGGGCCGGTCGTTATGCTCCCCGTGGGGCGATTGGACGGGACATGAGCCAGATCTTCAAACGGGGCACGATATTTGGCTGCGCGCTGGCGCTCGTGATGTGCGCGGCGGCGTCGTTCGCCACCGCGGCGTTTGCCTCCGATTCGATCTACTGGTCGAGCTACACGAACGCGGGCGCCATCGAGCTCGGCAACCTGGACGGCTCCGGCGGCCGGCCGCTGGTCACCGGCGAGAGCAGTCCCGAGGGTGTGGCCATCGACTCCGCCAGCGGGGAAGATCTACTGGGCCGACACGACGACGGGCGCGATCCGCGTCGCCAACCTGGATGGCACGGGCGCGCGGGACCTGTACACGGGGGAGAGCCAAGCGTCAGGCGTCGCGATCGACCCGGCTGCCGGGTTGATCTACTGGGCTGACGCGGTGTCGCAGTAGCGGGACGATCCGGGTAGCGAACCTCGATGGCAGCGGCGCCGCCAGGACCCTGTTCGCGGGGGAGTCCTAGCCGGTCGGGGTGACGATCGATCCGGCAGCCGGGAAGATCTACTGGGGCAGCTACGACCGTTCAAGATCCGCGTCGGGAACCTCGAACGGCACCGGCGCCAGGGACCTGTTCACCGGCGAGAACTATCCCACCCAGCTCGCGGTCGATACCGCCGCGGGCAAGCTCTACTGGACCAACGAGTTCGCTCGGCAACGTCCGGGTCGGGAACCTCGACGGTACCGGCGCCAGGACCCTGTACGCGGGTGAGGGCGATGTCGGGGGTGTGGCGCATCGATCCGACGGCCGGGAAGATCTACTGGACCAACTGGAATCTCGGGACGATCCGGGTCGGGAGCCTGAGCGGCGCCGCGCCGGCGCAGAGTCTCTACACGGGCCAGACCGACCCGTGGATGGTCGCGCTCCTGCGCGCCCCGCTCGGCACCGCCGCTCCTCAGGTTTCGGGGAACCCCGGCGTCGGCCAGACACTGACGTGCAGCCCGGCGAGCTGGGCCGCGGATCTGCTGAGCGGGTTCCTGTACCGCGCGCCCCAGAGCATCGCGTATCAGTGGTCGGTCGACGGCGCGCCGATCGCCGGCGCGACGTCAACCTCGGTGGTCGTGAGCGCCCCCGGCGCCTACCGGTGCGCCGAGATCGCCACCAACGCCGCCGGCTCGACCACGCAGACGAGCGCTCCGACGACCGTGTCCGCTCCGAAGCTGCCGCCGCCGCGGCTCGGGCGTCTCGTGAACGCCGCGCCCGTCACCGGCAAGGTCTTCGCAGGTCGTCAACGGCCGGCTGGTGCCGCTGACCGCCGCGGAGCAGATCCCCACCGGTGCTGTGCTCGACGCACTTCACGGGACGGTTTCGCTGACCAGCGCGACCGGTCGCGCGTCAAAGACGCAAACCGGAACCTTCGGCGGTGCGGTGTTCAGGGTGACGCAGGCAAGGAGTGGTAAGAACAAGGGACTGACGACGCTGGCGTTGGTCGAGGGAGCGTTCACGGGCGCGCCGACGTACGCCACCTGCAAGAAGCACAAGGCCCTCGCGACAGCCGCCGTGGCGGCTAAGACGCTGCAGCTCCTGCACGCCAGCGCCCAGGGCAAGTTCCGCGCCACGGGGCGCTACAGCGCCGCGACCGTCCGCGGCACCAAGTGGACCGTCGCGGACCGCTGCGACGGAACCCTGACCCACGACATCACACACTCGGTCGCCGTCACCGATTTCGTCCGCCACAAGACGATCATCCTGCACGCCGGCCAGGGCTACCTGGCGAAGAAGCCGAAATAGCGCGGGCGCTCTGGCGCCGGTCGAGGCGACCGACCGGGTCGCAGAGTCTGCCGCTCCAGCCAAGGTACGGCTGGCACCGCCGAGCGCGAGCCTTTACTCATTGCTGATATGGTAAAGGCGCGATGAGCGTCGTATCCCGCAAGAACCAGATCACGATCCCGGCAGAGGTGATGCGAGAGGCGGGTCTCGAGCCAGGGGATGACGTGCGGGTCCGGACGGTCGGACCGGGCCGCATCGAGCTGGTCAAGGCCGAGGAACTGATCGAGGAGTTCGCCGGCCGCCTGGATTCAAAGGCTTACCCGCCTGGGTATCTCGACGACGTTCGCGCCGGATGGGCGTAGTCGTCTTCGACAGCGACGTCCTGATCGCCTTCCTCAACCGTGACGACGCGCATCACGACGCCGCGGTAGAGCTCGTCCGCGACGCGATGAAGCCCGGCGGCCGCCGGATGATCTGCGCGGTCAACTACGCCGAGATCATGGTCGGTCCGATCAGAGCAGGCAAGGAGGCTCGGGAATTGGTCTGGCAGATGCTCGCCCAGTTCGGCATCGAGACGATCACGGTCGACTTCGACTTCGCCAGCCGAGCGGCGGCCGTACGCGCTCGAACCGGCCTGAAGCTGCCCGACGCGTTCGCGCTGGCGACCGTGATCCACGCCGAGCATCGCGGCTACGGGGACGTTGGGCTGGCGAGCTTCGACCAAGCGGTGCTCAGGGCCCACGCCGAACTGCATTCCAACTGAATCGGCCCCGCGTTAGGCGGCGCCGGGGCAGCCCGGGGCAGGAGAACGCGCAGTCGCAGGCGTCGCCTTGCGCCTGCGGTTAACGCTCGATAATCGATCTTATGTAAACCAAACGCGAAAACAAAGCTGGGCGTCGACCGGCTCGGCACGCTCACCAAATTTGATAATTCCTACTAAAGGTTCCTGGACGAATTGCCGATACGACGTGGCAGGGGGCACGGGCAGAAGTCGGGGGCGGGCTGGCTGATGCGTCGACGGGCGGGGCTGCGCCCGTCGACGCATCCCTGGCTCCCGACACGATTCTCAACTGCTCCCGGCGGGCGGCGATGAGCGCGGCGAGAATCGCGACGTTTGCCAGCGTGTCCGCAACAGCGGTCGGCGGGGCGGCGTCGGGCTGACCTCCGGCCGCACGCAGGCAACCGGCCGAGCGTGACGGTGCGCTTCTCGCCGGGATGCAGCCGCACAGGGGACTGTTTGAACCACAGCGCCTGCGCCGGCGCGGGCGCCGGCGCCTGCTCGCCGGGGGCAACCGGTGCGGCCCCCTCGTCTGCCTGCCTCGACCGCTACGCCGAACTCGAGCGAAACGCCGCCTAGCCGTACCGCCGGTCAGCCACTGTCATTCGACCGCCGTTCTACACACGTCGCAGCTCACCGGCCAGAATCAGTGGGCTTCGCTCACCTGAAAGCGCGTGACGAGCTCATCCAGCGTGGCGGCGCTGTGAGCCAGGTCCTGGGCCGAGGTCGCGATCTGCGTGCTGGAGGCCGAGGTCTCCTCGGTCGAGGCTGACACCTCCTGGGCCGAGGCCGACGACTGCTCTGCCACCGCTGCCGCTTCGGTGATGCTGCTCTGCATGCTGGCGGCTGTGGCGGTGACCTCCTCGGCGGCGGCGGCGATGTGCTCGATCCGCGTGGTGATGTCGTCGACCGCCTGGCCGATGCTGAGGAACGCCTCGCGCGCCTGCTCGACCACGCCGGCGCCGTCGACCGTTCGCTGGGTGCCCTCGCTCACGACCTGCACGGCCGAGCTCGTATCGCTCTGGATGGCGGCCACCAGCTCGGCGATCTCCCGGGCCGCGTGCTGAGACTCCTCGGCCAGCTTTCTCACTTCCTCGGCGACGACCGCGAAGCCGCGCCCTTGCTCTCCGGCGCGCGCCGCCTCGATCGCGGCGTTCAACGCGAGCAGATTCGTCTGCTCGGCAATGCCGGTGATCGTGGCCACGATCGCGCCGATGTGCTCGGACTTCTTGGACAGCTCGCCGATCGCGTCGCTGACCGACTGACTGGAGTCCCGGACCGACTGCATCGCCGCGTCCGCCTGCTCGGCTGCGAGGACGCCCTCCTGAGCGAGCTCGCGCGCGCGGCTGGCCGCCTCGGCCGTCTGCTCCGCCTCGCGAGCCGTCTCGTCAACCGCGGCGGTGACCTCGTCCGCGGCGCGCTTGGCCGAGTCCATCATCTGAACCTGGCGCTCGGCGCCCAGCGCCACGTGCTCGATCGCCTGCGCAACCTCCGCGGTCGCCCGGCCGGTCTCCTCCGAGCTCGTGGCCATCTGCTGGGAGGCTCCGTCCAGCGTATGCGCGGTGCTCGAGACCTGGCGGATCACGTCCGCGAGCTGCTCCGCGCTCCGGTTGTAGGCGTCGTAGCACTCGAGGATCGCCTCGCGCATGTGCTCGGTCGTCCGCATGATCTGGCCAAGCTCATCGTGGCGGGTGATCTCCTCGGGCTTGGTGCGCGCCGAGAGGCGATGAGTGAAGTCACCGTTGGCCAACGCGGACAGGCCTGGACGCAGATTCTCGACCATCGCGTGCGAGAGGGCATCGACGCGCTCCTTGACATGCCCCACGCCGCTCATGATCGACCGGATCGTCGTCCACACGAGCAACAGCAGCAGGGGAAGCCCGATTCCGGCGACCAGGAGGATCAACGTCGTCCCGGTGCTCGCGCGCGACCGAACCGAGGCGGTGCTCTGCGTCTCCTTGTTCTCGATCGCGTTGCGCAGGTTCGAGAACTCCACGGGCAGCGCGTCCGACGGCTTCAGATTCGCCACCGTGGCGATGTAGACGCTCTTGTCGACGTTGCCGGCGACGGCGGCGGCACGCATCTGCCGGCTGAAACCGTTGTACAGGGCGAGGTTGGCTTGGATCGCGCTCAGCTGGACGAGCATCGCGGGATCGCGGACCTCGCGGCGAAGCTTGCTGAGCTGGCTCTCTGATTCGTGATACGCGGCGAGCGACTGCTGCCAGGTCCTCTCCGCGACCTTCAGCTTCGACGGATCCTTCAGCGCCATGACCGCCACGTACATGTTGTTCTGGTCGTCGTTGTAGATCCAGGACTCGTACGCGTGGCTCAGCGTCCTCGCCTGCTCCTCGCGGCTGGCGTTGGTATGAGCGAGCGTGCGGAAGCTCGACATCAGCAACGTGCTCGCGAGCGTGAGCACGAGCAGCACCGCGGTGGCGCCGCCACCCAAGATGATCAGGCGCCCGCGAAGGCTCAAGGAACGGAGGTGGGCGTGCATCGGAAATCCCCTGTCGGTCAAGCTGGTCGTGGTCGTCCGCAGTCGGGTCATCCCGACCGCGCTGCGTTACTCCACTAGACGATCGGCACCCCTCTCGGTCGCGCGGTCAGTAGTCCACCGCGGCACACGCGCGAGAACCCGCAAGCCGGTCTCTTGCGGGGTCGTGGCCAGGCCACCGCAGGTCGTGGCCAGGAGATTGCAGTCTGCGGGGCTCGACACCCCCCGGCGCGTAGCTAGACTCCTCTTGCCATGCCCAAGCAGCAGCGGACCATGCGGATCGAGCAGCGCGGCCAGATGGCCGCCATGCAGCAGCTCGAGAGCAAGTCCGACGAGGAGCTCGAGGCCGAGACCAGGTACAAGGCCGCCGCCCAGGCCATCCTCGGCTACCGGGCGGCCGAGCGCTACGACGCCAAGGAGGCCCGCGCCCACTTCCAGAAGGCCCTCGCCGCCGCGCGAGGCCCCCAGGAGCGCGCGGGGATCCGCAAGATGGCCGACGCCTCGCTCGCGCTGGCCGAGCGCCGCGCCGATGACCTCAAGCGCGCGACCGAGCGCCTGGGCGTCGAGGCGCCCACCACGCGCCAGTTGCGCAGCCTCAGGTTCCTCGGGCTGATCGCGCCGCCGGCCAGCGCCGGGCGTGCTCGCCCGCATCCGCGGGATCCTGATCGCGATCGTCCTGGTCGTCGCGATCCTCGCCCTCGGCGTTCGGGATCGTCTACGGGATCGGCGCAGATCTTCGGCGGGATGTCGGTCGACCTGTCGGTCTTCTGGGGCTTCGTCCTGGTGGCCATCGTGGTCGGCGGTGCTGGCCGTCTTCGGGCGACGACGTCAGAAGCGCGCCCAGGCCGCAGCGCGCGGAACAGATCGCCGCGCGATCGCGCTGACGCGCCGCCGTGTGCGGGCGCTACACGCTGGCCGCGCCGAATCCGGCTGAGGTTCGAGCGCGCTTCCCGATCGGCGAGTCGGTCGAGGTCCGGCCGTCGCTACAACGTGGCGCCCGGGCGACGAGGTGCTGGCCGTGACCACCGACCGGGAAGGCAATCCTCGCGGCGAGCTGCTGCGGTGGGGACTGGTCCCGTCCTGGGCCAAGCAGCCCGACACCGGCCTCAAGATGATCAACGCCCGGGTCGAGACGGTCGCGCGAGCGGCCGGCGTACCGACGCGCCTTCGAGCGCTACCGCTGCCTGATCATCGCCGACGGCTTCTACGAGTGGCGGCGCCTGCCGTCGGGCCCCAAGCAGGCCTTCCACATCACCCGCGCCGACGGCCGGCCTGTTCGCCTTCGCCGGCCTGTGGTCGATCTGGTACGGCGAGGACGAGCAGAAGCTCCGCACCTGCACGATCCTGACGACCGCCGCCAGCAGCGCGATCGCCTCGCTCCACGACCGGATGCCGGTGATCCTGGCGCCCGAGGCCGAGGCGGCCTGGCTCGACGCCCGCGCAGCCGCCGGCTCGCCTGCGCGAGCTGCTCGTCGGGCTCGAGTCCGGGCGACACCGCGCTGCGGCCGGTCGGGCCGGCCGTCAACGACGCCCGCTACGACGGGCCCGAGTGCCTGGCGCCGGCGATGGACGAGCGCCAGACGGCGCTGTTCTAGGCGTGGCGGCAGATTCGTCGCACATGCGAGCGTTGCCTTCGTCCTCGGGGGAGGTGGCGTGCTCGGCGCGCACGAGGTCGGCATGCTCCGGGCGCTGGCCGAACGCGGCATCGAGCCCGACATGGTGCTCGGCACGTCGGTGGGCGCGATCAACGGCGCCTTCTTCGCCGCCGATCCCACGCTCGCCGGCGTCGAGCGCCTGACCGAGCTGTGGCGCGAGTCGAACTGGTCGGAGCGCTCGGCCGGTGCGCGACGCTGCGCCGGCTCACCACGCTGGCGCGCAGCGGCACTCATCTGGAGTCGCTGTCCGAGATGCGCGAGCGGCTGGTTGCGCTGCTGCCGGTGCGGCGGGTGGAGGAGCTCCGAGTGCCGTTCCAGTGCGTGGCCGCGTCGATCGAGCGCGCCGCCGAGCACTGGTTCGACACGCGGCCCGCTGGCCGACGTCGTGCTGGCCTCCTGCGCGGTCCCGGGCATCCTGCCCCCCGTGCCGATCGACGGCGAGCACTTCATCGACGGAGGGATCGTCAACTCGATTCCGGTCAGCCGGGCGGTGACGCTCGGCGCGCGCAAGATCTACGTGCTCCAGGTCGGCCGGCTCGAGCAGTCGCTGAAGCCTCCGCGCCGGCCCTGGGAGGTGGGGCTGGTCGCCTTCGAGGTGGCCCGCCGGCACCGGTTCGCGCATGATCTCCACAACCTGCCGGAGGGCATCGAGCTGCACGTCCTCCCTACCGGCGGCTCGGCCGCGCCGGCCTACAACGACCTCTCCGGCCAGTTGCGCGTCGGGCGGATGATCCGCACCGTCCAGCGGCAGATCGACTCGGCCTATGAGGCGTCGCTGCGCTACCTGGCGCAGCGCTGATGCCGCCCGCCTTCATCCGCCGGCCGGTGACCGTGACGCGTGTGGCTGGTCGTCTCGGCCGCGTGGTGGTCGCCTCCCCCCTGCTGCTCGCGCCTCGGGTGCTCGCCAGCGCGCTGACCGGTCGCCGGCAGCCGCTGGTCGTGGCGCGCGCTGACGCTCGCCTACTTCGTGCCACGAGCTCGCCGCGCTGCGTCGCCTGCGGCGCCCTGTGGCTGGCGGCGGGCGCCGGCCGGCTGATCGGCCGCCCGCGATCGCAGCGGCTGCACTGGCGGCTCGTCCGACTGGTTCTTCGGCGGGCTGGCCGCGGCCGGGCGCGGCGCGCTCGAGATCGACGTGCGCCCGGAGCCCTCGCCCGAGGCCGCTCGCGCGCTCGCGTCCGACCGGCCGCTGATCGTCTTCAGCCGGCACGCCGGGCCGGGCGACACGATCTTCATCGTCGACGAGCTCGATGTCGCGCTACGATCGACGGCCGAGCGTCGTATTCAAGGAGAGCATCGCGCATCGATCCGAGCGTCGACCTGCTCGCCCACCGGCTGCCCCAGGCGATGCTCGACACCTCCGACCGCGAGGAGTGCGAGGCGCGGATCGAGGAGCTGACCGCCGAGCTGGGCCCGCGGGGAGCGCTGCTGCTGTTCCCCGAGGGCGGCAACTTCACGCCGAGCGCCGGCGCTCTGCCCTGCGCCGTCTGCGGCGCAAGGGCCGGCGCCGGTCGGCTGCGCGCGCTGAGCAGATGCCCACGTCCTGCCGCCCCAGCCGGGCGGTGCGCTCGCCGCGCTGCGGGCCCGCGGGCAGGCCGACGTGGTGTTCGCCGCGCACACCGGGCTCGGGCTTGCCGCCTACCCGCGGCCAGTTCTGGCGCGAAATGCCGATCGGGCGGACGCTGCACACGCGGATGTGGTTGGTCCCGTGAGGATGTCCCTGCGACCGACGAGGACCGCGTCGACTGGCTGTATGACTGGTGGAAGCGCATCGACGATTGGATCGACGGACAACATGACGAGGAACGGGCATCGGGGTTGCCAGTCGGACAGGATGGGTAGCGCCGTAAGCGTGCCGGGGCGGCGGCGGGTCAGGCCAAGCGCGCCGCAGGCGGCGTGGTCGGCGGAGCCAAGGCGGCTGCGCGGGCAGCGGGCAGCGCAGCCAAACAGGCCGGCAAGGCGGCGAGCACGCGGGCAAGCGCCGCGCGCGGCAGCCGGAAGAAGTAGTCCCCAGGCGCCGCCGCTCAGGCAGCGGCGGGCTGCTCGGAGAGGCCGGCGCGGGTGGGAAGAACCGCCGCCGGCGCTCGGCCGGCAGGCCGATCCACTCGTTGAACGCGTCGGGGGCGAGCGGCTTTGAGAAGTGGTAGCCCTGCGCGAAGTCGCAGCCGAGGCCGGCCAGGCGGTGCAGCGTGGCCTCGTCCTCCACGCCCTCGGCGACGACCTTGAGGCCGAGGTCGTGGCCCAGGTTGATCGTCGAGCGCACGATGATCAGGTCGCTCTCGTCGCTCAGCATCGGTGAGACGAACGAGCGGTCGATCTTCAGCTCGTCGATCGGCAGCCGGCGCAGGTTGGCCAGCGACGAGTAGCCCGGTGCCGTAGTCGTCGACCGACAGGCCGACGCCGAGCTGGTTGAGCGCGCGTCAGCGTGACCAGCGAGCGATCCGGGTCGGACATCAGCATGCTCTCGGTGATCTCGAGCTGCAGCGCCTCGGGGACCAGGCCGTAGCAGCGACAGCAGATCGCCGATCAGCGCCGGCAGGTCGGGATCGAGCAGGTTGCGCACCGACAGGTTGACCGAGACGGTCAGCTCCTGGCCGGCCCGCCGCCAGCGCGGCGCACTGCGCGACCGCCTGCTCGAGCACGTGCCGGGTGAGCGGTCCGATCAGTCCGGTCTGCTCGACGATCGGGATGAAGTCCGACGGGCGGCAGCAGCCCGAGCTCGGGGTGCTGCCAGCGCACCAGGCCCTCCGCCCCGTGCACCCGCGTGCCGTCCATGTACATGATCGGCTGGTAGAAGACCACGATCTCGTCCGACGTCGAGCGCGCGGCGGAACTCGCTCAGCACACTCAGGCGGCGCACCGAGTGGCGGTCGAGCGCGGCCGCGTACACCTTGCAGCCGGAGTGCGCCTCCTTGGCCGCGTACATCGCCACGTCGGCGCTGCGCAGCAGCGAGTGCGGATCGTCGCCGTCGCGCGGGAAGCGCGCCACGCCGATGCTGACCCCGACCTCGAGCGTCATCTCGTCCACCACGCACCGGCTGCTGGACGCACTGGATCAGCCGCCGGGCGATCGCCTCCAGCTCCTCGGCGTCGCCCGTCGCCTCCGCCGGCAGGACCGCGAACTCATCGCCGCCCAGTCGCGCCACCAGGCCGTCCGGCCCGATCGCTTCGGCCAGCCGCGGCCCGAGGTCGCGCAGCAGCTCGTCGCCGTAGTGGTGGCCGAGCGTGTCGTTGATCTCCTTGAAGCGATCGAGGTCGAGCAGCATCACGGCGAACGTCTCGTCGGTCGCTCTCGCGGTGGCGATCCGCTCGTCCAGGCGCGCGCGGAACCGCTCGCGGTTGGCGAGGCCGGTCAGTTCGTCGGTGGTGGCGATGCGGTGTAGCTGCTCGCCGCGCTGCTTGGACTTGAGGAGCTCGCCGATCAGGTACTGGAAGATCAGGAGCACGAGGGCGATCAGCACGATCCCGGCCGTCCCGGCCTCGACCGCGACGTATGCGGCGCCCATCGTCAGCAGCGCCGAGAACAGCTGTGCGGACAGGAGCGGGAGCACCGCCATCCGCGCCGCTTCCGACAGATCGACGACCCGTCGAGATAGCACCGGTAACCCGAACACCCCGACGAAGTTCACGACCAGCGCGATGACGAACGTCGCGAAAGACGACCAGGTAGTAGGCGAGGGCATGCGGCCCGAGATGTGCGAGGCGCACCAGCTCATGGAAGAACAGGCCGGCGACCAGCGGGAACCACATAAAGGTGGCGACGTTGTTCACGCAGCAAGTGCCATCCGGTTCGCGTCGGAGTCCACAAAGCGACCATCGCCGCAGCGCCGAGAAGTGCCGCAGGGCCGGGCCCGAGCAGCACGATGGCCATAATGAGGCCGATCGGGACGCCCGGACACGGTCACCTTGTGGACGCCCGCTTCGAACGTCGGTGAGCGCGCTAGGATCGTGAAGAGGACCAGAACGACGAGGGGACCAAGGCGCCAATGGTCGAAGCCGCTGGTCAACCAGATGACAATCGCGCCTGCGGTCAGCGCAAGGGCATGGACGAGCGCGACCCGACGGCCGGGTAGCCGTGGGCGTCATTAGTTGCCAGCCTTGGCAGCTTCGCGGTCCATCGCCCCCTAATCATCGGCCGCGGAGCCCGATCACTCAATCACGAAAGTGTCCAGAGCTTTCTGGACATCGCTAAAGCTCTCGCGCGGCGATCGCCGATGCCGTTGTTCGCAGCCAGAAAAAGAAAGGAGGGGATCGCTCGGTGCGAACCCCTCCGAAACATCAGCCACCTTGCCAACCCACGGTGGTCTCCTTTCGTGTTGCGCATCGAACGGCGGGTTCGCCGGCAGCTCACCTCTCACAGCTGCTGCCTGCGCCCCTGCCGCTGTCTAGTTCATCCGTGGGGACTGCGCCCCGTGTGCCGAAAGGCTACCTGGCGGCGCAGTTCCCGCAATCGGACGTTTGTCCAGTTGCGGTTTAGCCTCTCAAGTCGATGGGCAACGCCGCCGATTTGGGAGCCCCGGTAGCAACGGCGCCTGTAGCGCGAGTTTCACGCGTGCGCTGCGTTCAGGCGCTCAGCCCGTAGATCCGAGCCGCCGTCCCCCACATCAGCTCGCGGCGCTGCGCATCGGTAGCCGGTCGAGCAGCGCCGGCAGCCCGTCGCCGTGATCGTGGGGATGGTCCGACGCGTAAACCAGCATCCCAGGGCCGTCCATCATCTCGAGCACCTGGTCGACCATGGCCGGGGCGCTCGGCAGGTGGGCCGGCGCGGTCGTGAAGCGGAAGTGCTCGTGGACGTATTCCGAGGGCCGGCGCTTGACCCACGGCACCTCGCGCCAGACGCCCTTCCAGTCCTTGTCGAAGCGCCAGAGCAGCGGCGCCAGCCAGGCGAAGCCGCATTCCATCACGACCACGCGTAGGTCGGGGAAGCGCTCGAACACGCCCTCTGAGACGAAGCTGAGTACCTGAGCCTGCGCGATCGGCTGGTTGCCCACGTAATCCTCGAGGTAGGTGGTGGTGAAGCCGCTCGGCGTGGGCGCCTTGCCGGCGCGGCCCCACGCGTGCAGCCCGATCTGCAACCCCGCCTCATGGGCCGCGGCGAACATCGCGTGATTGTTCTTGTGCCCCCACGGCAGGTCGCTGCGCACCGGCAGGAGCACCTGGACGAATCGGGGGTCTGCCCCGACGCGCTCGATCTCCGACACGGCGTCGTCGGTCGACACCGTCGAGACGACGATGCTCGCCCGCAGCCGCGGATCGCGGGCGAGGAACTCGTCGCGCATCCAGTCGTTGATCGCCGAGGCGACGGCGGCGGCGAAGTACGGGTTGCGATGGGCCTCGAAGCCCGGTCAGGCAGTTGAGGACCGATGCCGGGCGTCCGGCACGTGCTCGGCCAGCGCCTCGTAGCTCGACGGCGCCGGCGCGGCGACGCCCCGCGGGTACGCATGCGCCAGGCCGTTCAGCCGGATCCCGGCCTCGGTGATGTACTGGCGCCAGTAGTCGCTCAGGTAGGGAAACAGCGCGTCGAACGACTCCGGCGCACAGTGGACGTCGCAGTCGATGACGTCGGTCACGCGGGCCGCTCCCGGCGGCAGCCCGTACAGCTCGAGCGCGTTCTCGCACAGGATCGCGCGACGCATTGATGCCCCCATCGCGCGGGGTAGCGCCTGCTTGGGCGAGTCGAAGTCCCAGTGGGGATAGTCGGTGGCGAACAGCAGCCGGTCCTCGAGCCGCGCCTGCTCGATCGTCCACAGCAAATGCTGCGGATCGCCGGGCTCCTCGATCGGCTGGGTGGTGAACCACACGTGGTCGCGGATGTACTCTGATGGCCGGCGGCGTCAGCCGTGGATGGTCCTCTCGCATCAGCTCCCATGCAGCGTCGAGCGACCAGGTCAGCGCGGCGGCCCAGGCCACTCCGCACTCGGTCAAGATCACGCCCAGGTCGGGGATCGCCTCGAACATGCCGCCGGCCACCATGCTGGCAGCTGGGTCTGCATGACGATGCCGTTGCCGACGTGGTAGTCGAGGTAGAACGACGGATAGCCGGCGCCGCGATGATCGACGTAACCGCCGGTGTGAAACGCCACGGGTCGACCAACAGCGCGTGGCGGCCTCGTAGATCGGCCAGTACTTGGGCGCACCCGAGCTGGTCGGACGCGCTCGCCGGCAGCAGCACCGCGACGAATCGCTCGTCGCCCGCGCGGCGCTCGATCTCGGCCACCGCCAGCTTCGGATACTCGTGCGGCACCGCGATCATCCCGCGCAGCCGCGAGTCGAACGACAGCCACTCCTCGGCCTGCCAGTCGTTCACCGCGGCGTTCCACTCGGCGGCGAAGTCCGGGTGGTCGTAGCAGTCCTGCCCGCTCAGCACCTCGAGCACGGCGTAGTCGACGCCGAACTCGTCGAGCAGCTGCGCGCGCATGGTCTCCGGGTCGCTGCCCCAGATGTGACCCGGCTTCCCCGGCCACGCGTCGACGCGCATGCCTGCGTTGCGGGCGCGCGGGATACCACTCGGTCACGCGTGGCGTGCGCCGGCCGTAGCGCTCGAGCCGCCGTCGCGCCGGCGCGCTCAGGTATTTCGCGAGCATCGCCTCGGTGGCCTGCGCGTGGACGTCGCAGTCGACCAGCTGGACGGCGCTCACTCCGCTGACGTCGGCACCGCGCGTCGTCTCAACCTGCGACATCGAGGACCTCCTCAAGCATGCAGCACAACGTACTCGTCCTCGACCTTGACCTCGAACGTCTCCGCCACGTAGGGCCCGGGCACCCGCTGAGCCGGCCGCGCCGGCGCCTCCTCGAGTAGCGACGCCCCGCGCTCCACCCCGGCTCCGTAGCTGCGCACGCCGGCCATCGCGCCACCCATGAACGACTGCCCGCTGTCCAGGTCGTACTCCCAGCCGTGCCAGGGGCACGCGATCCGCAGCGGGTCGCTCGAGATCCGCGCCGAACCCGGCGCGTCAGCCACCGCATCGCCGAGCACGTGCCCCAGGCAGAGTGGACCGCCCTGGTGCGGGACACCGGTTACGAATCCCGTAGAAGCTCTCCCCCACGCGGAACACGCCGATCGAGCGGCCACCCACCTCGACGATCCGTCGCTCACCGTCGGGAAAGCCGCTCAGCGGCGCGACCACGACCCTCATGAACCCCACACTACCCCCCGGGTGCATGCGTCCGCCGGCGGCTTGCGAACCGTGCGCTGCCGGTCAACAGCCGTTCCCCGCAGGCGTTTGGGAAGAAACTCCGACTATTTCGGAGTTTCTTCCCAAGCGCCACCCTCGCGGCCGGGTCGCGCCGGCGCACATGCCGGCTCGGCCCCCCGGTGCGCCAGCAATCCCGCCGGGATCAGCACCACGGCCAAGACCGCCGCCACCAGCAGGGACACGCCGGAGACGAAGACCGCGCGGTGCAGCCCGTCCACGAACGCGGCCGCCGACGAACCGTGCAGCCTTCCGCCCCCCGCCGCGCCTCCCGAAACGCCGGCGTACACCAGCGATCCGAGCACGGCGACGCCCAACGCCTGGCCGATCTGACGCATCGAGTTGTGGATCGCCGACGCCATGCCGGCACGCTCGGAGCGCACCGCCGCCATCGCGGTGGCGGTCATCGGGGTGAGACTCAGCCCGCCGCCGAGACCGACCGCGGCCAGATCCCACCAAACCGAACCGACCGACGACCCCGGCGAGAGCCGCAGCAGCCCGAACATGCCCGCCCCGCACAGCACCAGCCCCGCCACCATCGGTGCTCGCGGCCCGAACCGGCCCACCAGCCGCCCCGACAGCGGCGCTCCCACGAAGAATCCGATCCCCACGGGCAGCACGGCCAAACCGGCCCCCAAAGGAGACCGGCCCTGGACCTGCTGGAAGTACGCGCTCAGGTAGACGATGCCTCCGATGAAGGCGAAGAACACGGCCAGCCCGGCCAGATTCGCCACCGTGAACGGCGCCCGCGAGAACAGCGACACGTCGATGAGCGGCGCCTCGTGCCGGCGCTCCCAGGCCACGAACGCCGCCAGCGCGCAGAACGCGACCACGAACCCGCCGAGAATCAGGCCCGAGCCCCAGCCATGCGACGGCCCCTCGATGATCCCGAACGTCAGCATGCCCACGCCGGCGGTGGTGAGAAACGCGCCGGTCCAGTCGAACCCGGCCGTCGCCGCCGAACGCGGGATGATCGGGATGAACCGCACGCCGAGTAACACGACCAGGACGGCCACGGGCACGTTCAGGAGGAACACCGAGCGCCACCCGATCGCGTCCACCAGCAAGCCGCCGACGGCCGGCCCGGCCGCCAGCGCCAGCCCCGACCCCGACGACCACACGCCGATCGCGCCCGCCCGCTTGCCTGGGTCGTCAAACGTCCAACTGATGATCGCCAGGCTTGTCGGCGTGACGATCGCCGGCCCGAGGCCCTGGATCACGCGACCACCCAGCAGCCAGCCGACCGAGGGCGCCACACCCGCGACAAGCGACCCACATCCAAACAGCGACACGCCCGTGATGAACATGCCCTTCCGTCCCCGGCGATCGCTGAGCACGCCGCCGGCCACCAGGAGGCTCGCGAACACGATCACGTACGCGTCGACGATCCATTCCAAAGACGTACTCGACGCGTGCAGGTCGCGCCCGATCGTCGGGAGCGCCACGCTGACCACCGAGGTCGACATGACCGCCATGAACTGCGCCAGCGTCACGACGAGGACCGTGAGCGCGCGCTCCCCGGGCCGGCGGCGCAACCGATCCCCGGGCGGCCGGCGCAAACCGCTGCTACAGCGTCACAGCGCGACCGGCCGCGAAGCCGTCGAGGTTCACGATCTCGCCGATCACCGACGCCGGCACGGGCGCGTCGGTGGTGATCACCATCACCGCCTCGAGCCCGTCGCCCACGTGCACGGTGTCGGGATGCCGGCCGACGGCGGCCGAGACGATGTTGATCCCGTGCTCGCCGAAGTGCGGTGCCGACGCGACCGATCATGCCCGGCATGTCGCGGTAGCGGAACAGCGTGATGTGATCCTCGAGCTGGATGTCGAAGCGCTGGCCCCAGACCTCCAGCAGGTGCGCGCGGTTGCGCCGCCCGAGCAGGGTGCCGGCGACCAGCACGCGTCTCGTCGCCGCTCTCGACGGTGACGCGGACCAGGTCGGAGTAGTCGCGCACGGCCGAGCGCTTGATCTCGACCACCTGGATCCCGCGCTCCTCGCGCGAGCGCCGGGCGCGTTGACCTCGTTGACCTCCTCCTCGGTGTGCCCGCGGAGCACGCCGAGCAGCACCTGGATCGACGAGCAGCCGCGTGTCGCGCTCGGCGATCCGGCCCGAGGAACTCGGTCTCGAGCAGGTCGATCGAAGAGCCCTCGGCGAGCTCGACGGCGATCCGGCCGAGCGCGCGGCACAGCGGCACGAACGGCCCGAGCACCTCCATGTCCTCGGCCGAGATCGCCGGCACGTTGACCGCGCTGGTGACGACGCCGCCGGTCAGCGCCGCCACGACCTGCTCGGCCGCCTGGTAGCCGGCGCGGTCGGTCGCCTCGGCGGTCGAGGCGCCGAGGTGCGGCGTGACGATCACGTTGGGATAGCCGAACAGCGGGTGCTCGGTGACCGGCTCGGAGCGGAACACGTCGAGCGCCGCGCCGCCGACCTTGCCGGAGTCGAGCGCCGCCTGCAGATCCTCGTCGACGACCAGCGGCCCGCGAGCGACGTTCAGCACCCGCACGCCGTCCTTGCACTTCGACAGCGCATCGGCGTCGAGCCAGCCCGCGAGTCTCTGGCGTGTTCGGCAGGTGCAGCGTGATGAAGTCCGGCGACCGCGTAGACGGCGTCGGAGGACTCGGCCTTCTCGACGCCCAGCTCGCGGTAGCGCTCGGCCGCGACGTACGGGTCGTAGGCGACCACGTGCATGCCGAACGCCGCGGGCGCGCTCGGCCACGAGCTGGCCGATCCGGCCGAAGCCGAGGATCCCGAGCGTCTTCTCGTACAGCTCGATCGCCGGAGAACTTGGAGCGCTCCCACTTGCCCGCTGGTCAGCGAGGCGTGGGCCTGGGGGACGTTGCGCGCGAGCGCCAGCAGCAGCGCCATCGTGTGCTCGGCGGCGGTGATCACGTTGGACTGCGGCGCGTTGGCGACGACGATCCCGCGCTTGGTGGCGGCGTCCACGTCGACGTTGTCGACGCCCGACGCCGGCCCGGCCGACCGCGCGCAGCCGGTCGCCCGCGCCGAGCAGCTCCGCGTCGAGCTTGGTCGCCGAGCGGATCAGGATCCCGTCGTACTCGCCGATCCGCTCGGCCAGCTCCTCGCGCGACCAGCCGATCCCGAGCGTCGACGTCGAAGTGCTCGCGCAGCAGCTCGATGCCCGAGTCGCCGATCTTCTCGGCGACCAGCACCCGCGGCCGGGTGCCGTCCGGATGGGTTCCGTCGCCACCGGCTCGGTGGCGCTCACAGCCGGCGCTCCAGCACCCAGTCGATGCAGGCGGTCAGCGCCCGCACGTCGGACGGGTCGGTGGCGGGGAACATCGCGACCCGCAGCTGGTTGCGCCCGAGCTTGCGGTACGGCTCGACGTCGACGATCCCGTTGGCGCGCAGCGTCGCCGCCAGATCCGCGGCGTCGACCTCGTCGTCGAAGTCGATCGTGCCCGACGACCAGCGAGCGCTTGGCCGGATCGGCCACGAACGGCGTCGCGTGCTCGTGCTGCTCCGCCCATCCGTACAGGTGGCTGCGAGGACTCGGTGGTGCGGGCGACCATCGCCTCGAGACCGCCCCGCTCGAGCATCCACTCGAGCTGGTCGGCGAGCAGCAGCAGCGTCGCGATCGCCGGCGTGTTGTAGGTCTGGTCCTTGACGCGAGTTCTCGAGCGCGGTCGGCAGCGACAGGAAGTCGGGGATCCAGCGGCCGTCGGCAGCCGCCGTCGAGCTCCTCGATCCGCTCGACGCGCGGCGGGGCTCAGCACCGCCAGCCACAGCCCGCCGTCGGAGGCGAAGCCCTTCTGCGGCGCGAAGTAGTAGGCGTCGGTATGCGCCGACGTCGACCGGCAGCCCGCCGGCGGCCGAGGTGGCGTCGATCAGCACCAGCGCGTGATCGGCAGTCGGCCGGGCCTCGACGACCGGGACCATCACGCCGGTCGAGGTCTCGTTGTGCGCCCAGGCGATCACGTCGGCGTCCGGGTCGGACCGCGGCGACGGGCGCGTCGCCCGGCTCGGCCTCGATCACGATCGGATCGGCCAGGAACGGCGCGCCGCGCGTGCACGCGGCGAACTTGGCGGAGAACTCCCCGTAGGTCAGGTGCAGCGCGCGCTCGCGGACCAGGCAGCAGGTGGCGGCGTCCCAGAACGCGGTCGTGCCGCCGTTGCCGAGCACGACCTCGTAGCCGTCGGGCAGCGAGAACAGCTCCCGCAGCTCCGGCCCGGATCTGGGCCACCACGCCCCGGACCGGCGCCTGGCGGTGCGAGGTGCCCATGACCGCGGCGCCCTCCTGCGGCAGGCGCGCCAGCTGCTCGGGCCGAACCCGCGACGGGCCGGAGCCGAACCGGCCGTCGGCCGGCTTCAGCGCAGCCGGGATCTGGAGGACTGTTTCGGATCTGGGCCATCTGGACCCCTTCAAGGTAACGAACTACCCCGCCCGGCCAGGGTCACGCGCCGCCGACGCGGCCTTGCACTGCCGCTACTCCTCGAACTCGGTGTCGATCCAGTCCATCTGGGCGCGCAGCTCGCTGCCCGACGACCTCGACCTGGTGGCCCGCCTGCTCCTCGCGCATGCGCTTGAAGTTCTCCTGGCCGGCGCGGTTCTCGGCGATCCACTCGCGGGCGAAGTCGCCCGGACTGGATCTCGGCCAGGAGCTGCTTCATCGCCGCGCGGGACTCGGTCGCCGATCACCCGCTTGCCGCGGGTCAGGTCGCCGTACTCGGCGGTGTTCGAGATCGAGTAGCGCATCCCGGCGATGCCCTTCTCGTACATCAGGTCGACGATCAGCTTGAGCTCGTGCAGGACCTCGAAGTAGGCCAGGCGCGGGTCGTAGCCGGCGTCGGTCAGCGTCTCGTAGCCGGCGCGGACCAGCTCGGTGACGCCGCCGCACAGCACCGCCTGCTCGCCGAACAGGTCGGTCTCGGTCTCGTCCTTGAAGGTCGTCTCGATCACGCCGCCGCGGGTGCACGCCGATCCCCTTGGCGTAGGCGAGCGCGAGCGCGAGCGCGTTGCCGGTGGCGTCCTGGTGGACGGCGACCAGGCCGGGCACGCCCGAGCCCTCGAGGTACTGCCGGCGCACCAGATGGCCCGGTCCCTTCGGCGCGACCAGCGCCACGTCGACGTCGGGCGGCGGCACGATCTCGCCGTAGTGGATCGAGAAGCCGTGGCCGAACATCAGCAGGTTGCCGGGGGCGATCCCGTCCTTCACGCCGCGACTCCCACACCTGTCCGGTGCAGCTCGTCGGGGACCAGCATCATCACGATGTCGCCCTCGCTGGCGGCGTCGGCGGGCTCGGCCACGCGCAGCCCGTGGCTCGCGGCCTTGGCCACGCTGCTCGACTCGGGGCGCAGGCCCGACCACGACCGACGACGCCGGAGTCCTTGAGGTTCAGCGCGTGGGCGTGGCCCTGGGAGCCGTAGCCGATGATGGCGACGGTCTTGCCGTCGAGCAGGGGAGGTCAGCGTCGTCGTCGTAGAACATCGGCCGGGAGCGTACAGCGCTCGCGCCTCCCGGCCGATGTCTCGGGTCCGCGGCGCCAGGGCGCGGACCCGCCGAATCATCCGCCGCCGAACTGGTGCTCGAGCGCGAGCACGTCTGGACGTAGCTGCTGCGTGTCCGGATACATGCCGTGCTGCTGGACCGAGGGCAGGCCCTGGTAGTAGCCGGCCGCGGCCATCGCCGGGTCGCCGCCGGTCGCGTCCAGCAGCGAGTGCAGCATCAGCACGCCGCCGCGCACGTTGTCGGCCGCCGAGGCCGGCGCCAGCGGCGCGCCCGGAGTCGAGCGACTGCTGGATCCAGTGCCAGGTGCCCGGGCAGGATCTGCATCACGCCGCGTGCGTCGGCGCTCGAGACGAGATCGTTGTTGAAGCCGCTCTCCTGCCAGCCGATCGCCTCGGCCAGCGATGCGCGGGACGCCGTTGGCCGCGGCGATCGAGCCGACCTGCGGACGCGGTGACGCGCTCGGGCGTCGGGTACGGCGGGTCGGTCGGCGATCCCTCGGCGACGGCTCCGACCGGCTGCGACGTGGCCGCCGTGGACGCCACCGAGCGCGGGGCTCCCCGCCAGGTGCAGCACCTTGCCCGAGACCAGCACGCCGTTCGGGTCGAGGCCGTTGGCGGCGGCCAGCGACGACGGGCTCACCCCGGCACGCGCCGCGATCGCGGTCAGCGTGTCCCCGGGCTGGACCACGTACGCGGCCGAAGTCGTCGTTGCACTCACCGGCACGGTCACGCT
Organism: uncultured Solirubrobacterales bacterium; assembly: GCA_963755525.1. Taxonomy (GTDB): domain Bacteria; phylum Actinomycetota; class Thermoleophilia; order Solirubrobacterales; family Solirubrobacteraceae; genus Palsa-465. The sequence goes on from CAVWKC010000031.1 coordinate 610,986, forward strand.
GGCCGGCACCGTCGCCGCGGAGCCCGACAGATGAAGCACGTGCCCGAGACCAGCACGCCGTTCGGGTCGAGGCCGTTGGCGGCGGCCAGCGACGACGGGCTCACCCCGGCACGCGCGGCGATCGCGGTCAGCGTGTCGCCCGGGCTGGACCACGTACGCCTCCGCTACTGGCCCGGCGAGCGCGGCGGCCGTCGGCGCGGTCGAACCGACGTCGTCGCGTCGTTATCGCCGTCGCCGGTCGTGCCGGCCGGCGCGGAGGTCGCGCGGCGAGGTCGAGCTCGCGGCCGGCGCCGGGGCCGTCACGCCGAGGACTGCTGGGGCGGGATCTGGAGCGTCGAGCCGGCGACCAGCTGCGCGGTCGGCGAGAGCCCGTTGGCGGCGGCGAGCTCGGTCACCGTCAGGCCGTCGGCCGCGGCGATCGAGGACAGCGACTCGCCCGGGGCGACGACGTGGACGAAGTAGGCGGAGGCCGGCGGCCGGGACACCAGCAGCGCGCCGGCCAGCGTCGTGATGAGCAGGAAGAGTCGCAAACGCATGCGCCGCAGTGTCGTCAAGAACGCCGCCAGCGGAAATCACTGCAATCGCCCTTGCTTCCTGCAAGTTCGCGTTCAGGGGTTTGTCCGGCGTGACTCTCACGGCGTCGGCGGCCGCGACCAGCGAGCTGCCTGGCGGAGCTGAGCGACCCGTCCGGTCCGATGTACGGCCTCGCCGAGCTCCGCGACTCTGTCCGCGACCGCTCGCGCGCTCGCTCGATCCGAAAGCGCGTCGAACGTCTCGCGCGAACAGGCTCGAGAGGTCGTAGCGTCTCGGCGAGGTACTCCGTCGACGCCCGCGAACGATCGCGGCGGCTCGCACCGACTCGACCAGCACGTCGACGAACCCGGCCGCCTCGAGCAGCTCCTGCAGGCGCCCCGGCGCGGCGAGGGCGAACATTCCCGGGGCGTCCGGATCGGGCGGCTCGGCGTGCCCGAGCTCGACCAGCGCCCGCGTCGGGATCGTGGCCCACGGATTGACGCGCCGGCTCGTCCCAGACCGCGAGCGCGATGCGGCCCCCCGGGCCGCAGCACGCGGCGCGTCTCCCGCAGCGCGGCCTCGGGATCGACGGCTGAACATGAGGCCCCACCGGCACAGGACCACGTCGACGCTGGCCGTGTCGAGGTCGATCCACTCGAGCTCGAGCCGCTTGAACTCGACGTTCTCGATGCCGAGCTCGGCGCGCTCGGCCCCGCGCGACCTCGAGCATCGCCTCGGTCGCGTCGCTGCAGATCAGCGTGCCGCCCGGGCTGGATCAGCTCGGCGGCGAGGAACCCGGTGTCCCCGGGTCCGGCGGCGAGCTCGAGCACGCGCTGGCCGGGCTGAAGCCCGGCGTGCTCGATCATCCAGGCCGACACCGGCATCCCGAACTCGCGCATGCGCTCGGCGTGCTTGCCCCAGCCGGCGGCCGCCCGCTCCCAGCGCTCGAGGATCTGCGGCGCGCAGCGCGTCGGGATCGCAGGCCGTCCATGCTCACTCGCCGGCCGGATCGGACGTGCGCTCCGCTACCCGGCGCGTGATCTCCTCGAACGCGCCCTCGAGCTGGGCGCCCAGCCGGCGCTGGAAGATCGCCATCAGCGCCTCGGAGGCGACCGGGCCGAGCCGCTCGACCGCGTGCTCGATCTCCGGCCAGCGCTCGGCCGGCATGTCGGCCTGCGCGAACGGCTTCCAGACCTCGTGCACGAACAGCTCCACGAACGAGCGCGAGACCGAGTCGCAGTGGCGCTCGATGTCCTCGAGCACGGCCAGCGCGCTGCGCAGCGAGATCCCGCGCGCCGACCACCTCCTCGGCGATCGCCAGCAGCGACGGGCTGGGCACCTGGAAGCGGCCGTCGCCGACCGGGACCAGCACGCCGAGCCGCTCGGCCTCGGCCAGCACCTCGGGCGCCTCCTGCGCGCTGACGCGGAACCGCCGGCCGAGCTCCTCGAGCGTGAGCGTCTCGGCCGCGCTCGGCGCGGCGACCGCGCTCAGCGCCTCGCCGAAGCGCTGCAGCCGCTCGGCCGTGCCCTGGGTGTCGTCGAGCAGCCGCTTGATCCCGCCCAGGTTGAAGCCGTCCTCCTGGAGGTCGCGGATCAGCCGCAGCTGCTCGACGTGCTCCGGGCCGTAGTAGCCGACCCGCGCCCGCACCTCGGGCGGGGCGAGCAGGCCGCGCGCCTGGTGGGCGCGGATGTTGCGCACCGACATCCCCGACTCGGCGGCCAGCTGCTCGATCGTCAGCTGGTTGGGCGAGTCCGACTGGCGCGAACTGCGGGCGCGGACGACACACGCCTCGATTAAAGCTGGCGCCGCAGCAGCTTGCCCGACGGCGGTGCGCGGCAGCGCCGTCGGCGAAGCTCGACCGCCTTCGGGCACCTTGAAGCCGGCCAGCCGCGCCGCGCAGTGACGCCCGCAGCTCGCTCGGGGTCGACCGCCGACGCCGTCGCGCAGCACGACCGTGGCGACCACCGCCTCCCCCCACTCCGGATCCGGCCGCGGATGGACCGCGGCGTCGGCCACCGCGGGATGCTCGAGCAGCACCGCCTCGACCTCGGCCGGCGCGACGTTCTCGCCGCCGGTCACGATCGTGTCGGACTTGCGGCCGATGATCTCGAGCCGGCCGCGCTCGTCGAAGCGCGCCGAGGTCGCCGGTGTGCAGCCAGCCGTCGCTCGGCCACCGCGCCGGCCGAGACGATCGGGCCGCGGACGAGCACCTCGCCGTCCTCGGCGATCCGCAGCTCCACGCCCGGGCAGCGGCCAGCCGAACGTGGCGATCTGCGAGCACGCCTCGGTCATGCCGTAGGTCGGCGCCACCGGCACCCCGGCGCGCTCGGCCCGCTCGAGCAGCGCCGGCGGGATCGGACCGCCGCCCAGCAGCGCCCAGCGCAGCGTCGGCGGCCGCTCCAAGCCCGGCGTCGAGCAGCCGCGCGAGCATCGTCGGCACCAGCGAGACCAGCGTGATCCGCCGCGCCGGGTCCATCAGCTCGTTCAGCACCGCCTCGGTGTCGAAGCGGCCGTGGAGCACCGCGGTGGTCGCGTAGATCGCGCTGCGGATCGGGATCGACAGCCCGCCGACGTGGGTCAGCGGCATCGGGCACAGCCAGCGCTCGGCCGGGATCGAGCCCGAGCGCCACCGCCGAGCCGAGCGCGCTGGCCAGGAAGTTGCCGTGCGTGAGCGACGACCGGCTTGGGCGCCGCGGTCGTGCCCGAGGTGTGCATCACCGCGACGGCTGCGACGCCGTCGTCCGGCCACGCCCGGCTCGACGGCGTCGGCGTCCAGCCGCGCCAGCGGCTCGGCGACGACGACGCTCGCGCCCGCGCGCGCGCCTGCGCCCGCTCGTCATCGCTCAGCCGCAGGTCGACCGGCACCGCCGCGGCGCCCGCGAGCAGGCAGCCGTGCAGCGCGATCACGAACTCCTCGCCCGGCGGCAGCGCGAGCGCCACGCGCGCCGGCCCGCGGCGCCGAGCGCGCGCAGCGCGCCCGCCGCCGCGGCGCCTCGCGGCAGCTCGGCGTAGGTGAGGCTGCGCTCGGGCCCCTCGATCGCGATCCGGTCGGGATGCTTGGCCGCCGCCTGGTGGAGCCAGAACGCCACGCCGACACGGTAGTCTCAGCCGCCGTGCCAACGCACCTGGCAGACCGCCGGCGACTACGAGGACATCCGCTACGAGCTCGGCGCCGGCGACGCCGCCGGGATCGCCAAGATCACGATCAACCGCCCCGAGGTCCGCAACGCGTTCCGTCCCGAGACCGTGATCGAGCTGTCCGACGCGTTCGACGCGAGCCCGCGAGGACCCCGACGTCGGCGTGATCATCCTGACCGGCGAGGGCCCGGACGCGTTCTGCTCGGGCGGCGACCAGCGCGTGCGCGGCGAGCGCGGCGGCTACGTCACCGGCGCCGACCCGACCGACGCCGGCCGGCACGAGGCGGTCGGCCGGTTCCAGGTCACCGACCTGCACGTCCAGATCCGCCGCCTGCCCAAGCCGGTGGTGGCGATGGTGGCCGGCTACGCGATCGGCGGCGGCCACGTCCTGCACGTCGTCTGCGACCTGACGATCGCCGCCGACAACGCCCGCTTCGGCCAGGCCGGGCCGAAGGTCGGCTCGTTCGACGGCGGCTTCGGCGCCACCGTGCTCTCGCGCCTGGTCGGTCCCAAGAAGGCCAAGGAGATCTGGTTCCTGTGCCGCCAGTACGACGCCCAGCGAGGCGCTGCGAGATGGGGCTGGTCAACACGGTCGTCCCGCTCGAGCGAGCTCGAGGACGAGACCGTCAAGTGGTGCCGCGAGATGCTCGCGATGTCGCCGTTCGCGCTGCGGATGCTCAAGGCGAGCTTCAACGCCGACGAGGACGGCCTGGCCGGGATCCAGCAGCTGGCCCACGACGCCAACCTGCTCTTCTACATGAGCGAGGAGGCGCAGGAGGGTCGCAACGCCTACCTCGAGAAGCGCACGCCGGACTTCTCGAAGTTCCCGCGGCGGGCGTGACCGTGATGGCCGCGACGCGGGCGGTCGACCCGACCCGAGCGGCGCTGCGCATCTGGCTGATGGCCGCGCGGGTGCGGACGCTGCCGGCGGCGATCGCGCCGGTCCTGGTCGGCACCGCGCTGGCCGGCTTCGAGCACGTGTTCCACCCGCTGCGGTTCGTCGCCGCGCTGATCGGCGCGATGTTCATCCAGGTCGGCACCAACCTCTCCAACGACTACTCCGACGCCCGGCGCGGCGCCGACGCCGAGGACCGCCTCGGCCCGGTCCGGGTCACCGCGGGGGGTCTCGTGCCGCCGCGCCAGGTGCTGATCGCCACCTATGTCATCTTCGGCGTCGCGGTGCTGGCCGGGATCTACCTGATCGTCGTCGCCGGCTGGCAGCTGCTGCTGGTCGGCGCGGCCTCGATCCTCGCCGGCGTGCTCTACACCGGCGGCCCGCGGCCGTACGGCTACGAGGGGCTCGGCGAGGCTGTTCGTGTTCCTGTTCTTCGGGATCGTCGCGGTGGCCGGCTCGTATTTCGTCCAGGTCAAGCACCTCGACTGGGAGGCGTTCGCGCTGGCGGTGCCGGTCGGGCTGCTCGCCGCGGCGATCCTGGTGGTCAACAACGTCCGCGACATCGACACCGACCGCCGCGCCGGCAAGCGCACGCTGGCCGTCCGGCTCGGCCGCGAGCCGGACCCGCGTGATGTTCGCGGCGATCGTCTACCTGGCCTACCTGCTCGCGCCCGTGACCTGGGTCGTTCGGGCCGCTGCAAGCCGTGGCTGCTGCTGCCCTGGCTGACGCCTGCCGCTGGCCGCGCGCGTCGTCCGCATCGTCCGCAACCGCACCGACGGGCCGTCGCTCAACGGCGCGCTGGCCCAGACCGGGCATGCTCCAGCTCGTGTTCTGCGTGCTGCTGTCGGCCGGGCCTGCTGCTCAGCCGGTGAAGCTCGGGATCGATGCGATCTGAGCGGCGCGCCTGCGCGCGCCGTTCGTCTCCGCCTGCGGGATCGTCAGCGACCGGCCGCTCGTGCTCGTGCGCGCTCGAGGACGCCGACGGCCTACGTCGGGCTCGGCGAGGCGGCGCCGCTGGCCGGCTACGACGGCGTGAACGTCGACGGACGTGCTCGAGGCGCTCGAGGACGTGCCGGGCCGTGCTGGCCGCGCGCCGCGACGGCGCCGGCCGCCGACGATCGTCGCTGGCCGAGTGGCGGCGCCTGGCCGTCCTCCCCGGCCGTCGGCCGCGATCGACCTGGCCCTGTGGGACCTCGACGGGCCGCCGCGCCGGCCAGCCGGTGTGGCGGCTGCTCGGCGCGCGCCGCGGCCGAGCCGGTCGAGGTCAACGCGACGATCGCCGCCGCCGACCGCGCCGGCGCCGCCGCGCAGGCCGCGGCGGCGCGCGGCGGCCGGGTTTCGCTGCGTCAAGCGCAAGGTCGGGATCGGCGACGACGCGGGCCGGCTGGCCGCCGTCCGCGCGGTCGGTCGGGCCCGACGTGGCGATCCGGCTCGACGCCAACGGGGCCTGGTCGGTCGACGAGGCGGTCGCCACGCTGCGGGCGCTCGCGCCGGTCGGGATCGAGCTGTGCGAGGAGCCGGTTCACGGCCTCGAGCAGACGCGGCGCGGTGCGCGGCCGCAGTCCCGGAGGTGCCGCTCGCCCTGGACGAGACGGCGTCGGCCGCCGGGAGCGCTCGACGACAGCGTCGTGCCAGGCCGTGTGCCTGAAGATCGCCGCGCTGCGGCGGGATCACCGGGCTGCTCGACGCCGCCCGCGCGGGCCCGCGCCGCCGGCTATGAGGTGTATCTCGCCTCGACCCTCGACGGCCCGCTCGGGATCGCGGCGGCGCTGCACGCCGCGGCCGTGATCCGGCCCGACCGCGCCTGCGGCCTGGCCACGCTCGGGCTGTTCGCCGAGCGCGACGATCCGCTCCCGCCCCGCGCGGCGGCTGGATCGCCGTCGCCGGCGGCCCCGGCCTGGGCGACGGGCTGCTCGACTGGTACGGCCTGGACTGAACCGGGGCCTTGGGAAGTTCCTGGGTCTGGGGACCCGGTTTCTTCCCCAAACGAATGTGACCGAGGTCACGCTTGACCCCGCCTACTGGCGGGTACAACCCGGCCGCGAAGAAGTTTGGCCTAAGAAATTTGGCCCTAGGGCTAAAGCCGAGCGCTCAGATGCCGACGCATGATCGATATCTGAGCAGATCGCCCTCGACTGGAGATCGAAGATGAGTCCAGAACGTTCCAACGCATACCGTCGGGTCATGAAGACGCTCGAGGACGTCGGGCCGAGCAAGCTGCTCGAGCATGAGCAGCAGCGGATCCGCTACGCCGCCGACAATCTCGTCTTCAGCACCGACCTGACCACCGACTTCGAGGCCCGCGAGGCGGTCAGCGACGTCGAGGAGCTGTGCCGCGTGCTGGTCGAGAGCGGCCGGTGGGAGCAGGTCAGCGCGACGCGCCTGGCCGAGGACGTCCTGCAGTGCGGACCGCACAGCCCGGTCATCCTCCAGGCCGCCTGACCTAACCACCACCCCCCTCGTCACCACCCCTGACCATCGCCGCCACCGCGGCGGGCGCCTCCAGGTGCACCGCGTGACCCGCGTCCGGCACGACGATCACGTCCGCAACGGGCAGCGCCGGCGGCCATCTCGGCAGCGATCGCGCTGAACTTCTCGTCGCGCTCGCCGACGACCAGCGCGACCGGCACCGTGACCTCGGCCAGCCGGTCCCACAGCGAGGGCAGCGCTCCGGTGCCCAAGCCCGCGCAGCGCCCGCGCCAGTCCGGCCGGGCGTGTTGCGCAGGCGGTCGGCGTGGACCGCGGCGGCCACGTCCGGGGGCTGCCCGGCGAGCACCGGGCGTCTGCGCCCACCGCGCGGCGAACGCCTCGATGGTCGAGCGCTCGATCTCGTCCGGCCAGCCGCTCGTCGTCGGCCCGGCGCGTCGCCCGCTCGGCCGGATCGGCGATGCCCGGGACTGGCGCCGATCAGCACCAGGCGCTCGATCCGCGGCGCGAGCCGAGCGCGAGCGCCGCGTGCAGCGCGATCCGCCCGCCCATCGAGTAGCCCGCGAGCGTGAACCGCGCCGGCGCCAGCCGCTGCGATGTCGCTCGAGCACCGCCTCGAGCGTGACCGGCTCGCGCTCCGACGCGCGACCCGTGGCCGCGGATGTCGGGCGCGAGCGCGCGGTAGCTTTCCCCGAGCGCCGCGACCACGGGGTCCCAGCTCGCGCCGGTGTGGGTGAAGCCGTGCAGGAGGACGACGTCGCGCGCCATCGCAGATCCGCGATCATGACCGCCACCGACACCTACCTGCTGCTGCGCGCGTTCTGCGACGAGCTCGCCCGCTGCGGGATGGAGCACGCCTGCACCGCGCCGGGCTCGCGCTGCACGCCGATCGTCCTCTCGCTCGTGCGCGAGCCGCGGATCCGCAGCTGGTCGCACCTCGACGAGCGCTGCGCCGGCTTCTTCGCGCTCGGCGCGGCCAAGGCGCTCGCGGCCGTCCGGTGGCGGTCACGTGCACCTCGGGCACGGCCGCGGCCAACCTCGCGCCGGCGGTGATCGAGGCCCGCCACGCCCGCGTGCCGCTGATCGTGCTGACCGCCGACCGCCCGCCCGAGCTGCGCGAGGTCGGCGCCGGGCCAGACGATCGACCAGCTCAAGCTCTACGGCGACGCGGTCAAGTGGTTCTTCGAGGTCGGCGTCGACAGCCGCCACGCCCGGACGCGCTGCGCTGGATCCGCACGCTCGCCTGCCGCGCCTACTGGACGGCGCGTCGACGGCCCGCCCGGGCCCGGTCCACCTGAACTTCCCGCTGCGCGAGCCGCTCGTGCTCGACGAGACCGCTGCCCGAGCGACGACACCGGCCGCGACGACGACCGGCCGTACGTGACGTTCGATGCGCCGCGGTCGAGCGCGCTGGCTCCGGGCGGGCGCCACCCGTTCGGGCGGATCGTGATCGTGGCCGGAGCCGAGCGCGACCCGGTCGCGCGCCCGCGAGCTGGCCGGCTTCGCCGCGCGGGCCGGCATCCCGCTGCTGGCCGACCCGCTGTCGGGCGCCCGCCACGGCCCGGCCGCGATCGCCCACTACGACCTGCTGCTGCGCGACCCGGCAGTTCGCCGACGCCCACCGGCCCGAGTTCGTGATCCGCACCGGCGACCTGCCCGACCTCCAAGCCGCTGCGCGCCTGGCTCGCCGGGCTCGACGCCGCCCAGATCGCGATCGACCCCGACGCGCGCCTGGCACGACCCGGCCGCGGTCGTCGGGATGCGCGTACGCGGCGCCGCACCCGGGCGCTGCTCGACGGGCTCGACGGCCGGCGAGGTCAGCCCGGCCGATCCCGACTGGCTGGCCGCCTGGCGCGCGGCCGACGACGCCGCCGGCGCGGCGCTCGCCGACCGCGCTCGGCGACGAGCTGTCCGAGCCGCTCGTCGCCCGCAGCCTCGGGCGAGTGGCTGGCCGCCGGACGCGACCCTGTTCGTCGCCTCCTCGATGCCGATCCGCGACGTCGAGCTGTTCCTGCCGGCCCGCGAGCGACGGCCCGCGCGTGCTCTCCAACCGCGGCGCCAACGGGATCGACGGCACCGTCTCGAGCGCGTTCGGCGTCGCCGCCGCCGGCGAGGGCCCGGTCGTGCTGCTGATCGGCGACGTCGCGCTCGCCCACGACATCGGCGGCCTGCTGGCGGCGCGCCGGCTCGGCCTGCCGCTGACGATCGTGCTGCTCAACAACGACGGCGGCGGGATCTTCCACTTCCTGCCGGTGGCCGGCGAGACCGACGCGTTCGAGGAGCACGTGGCCACGCCCCACGGCCTGGACTTCGCGCACGCCGCGGCGCTCTACGGCTGCGGCTACGAGCGCCCGCAGACGCTCGGCCGAGCTGCGCGCGGCGGTCGAGGCGTCGGTCGCCGGCTCAGGCCGCCACGATCATCGAGGTCCGCACCGACCGGGTCGAGAACCTCGCCCTGCACCGCCGGGTGGCCGAGGCCGCCCTGGCCGCGATCCCGGTAGCTGACCCCCACGATTGCGGCGTTCTACTGAGCGCCAACCGGTAGCCGATCCGATGTCCGCCAGCGTCGCGCGCCGTACCTTCACGCTTCACGCGCGATGCTCACCACGTTCCCCTCCGCCTGGCTGGTGCTGGCCCTTCCGTTCGCGTCGGCCGCCGTCATCGCCCGCTCCCGTCCGCTCCGGGCGCTCAGCGGCGAGTATCACCGCGTCACGTGGACCGCCGGCGTGGTTGGGCTGTGCGCATTCGCGGCCGGCCTCATCGGCCTTCTGCCCGCCGGCTGGACGACCGTCGCGGTGCTCGCCGGTGGTGCCGTGTCGGGCTTTGCCTGCTTCTGGCCGAGAAGGCCGGACGACGGCGGCGAGGACTGGCGCCGGTTCTCGGCGCCCGACGACGAACATCCGCCGCCGGGTCCGCCCCGCATCTCGATCGACTGGCAGGAGTTCGACCGGCTTCGCGCCGGATGGGAACGCCGGCCGCGCGGTCGGCCGGTGACCCCCCGTTAGCCCGCCAGCACCGGCAGCAGCGCCCCCAGCTTGACCTCGGTCTCGGCCAGCTCGGCCACCGGGTCCGAGTCGCGCACGATCCCGCCGCCGGCGTACAGGTGGGCCAGCCGGCCCGCGCAGCAGCGCACAGCGCAGCGCGACGCAGAACTCCCCGTCGCCGGTGGCGTCGCTCCAGCCCACCGTGCCGGCGTACCAGCCGCGGTCGAGGCCCTCCAGCGCCGGGATCAGCTTCTCGACCACCGCCGAGCGGCTCGCCGCCCGACCGCCGGCGTGGGGTGCAGCACGCCGGCGAGCTCGATCGCGCTCAGCGGCGCGGCCAGCTGGGCCCGGATCGGCGTGCCGAGGTGCTGGATGTTGGCCACGCGGACGAGCGCCGGCTCGGGCGCCGCCGTCACCCACACCGAATGCGGCCGCAGCGCCCGGGCGATCCGGCGCACGACGATCTCGTTCTCCTCGCGGTCCTTGTCGAACTCTGCAGCAGCTGCTCGCCGAGGTGGTCGTCGACCGCCGGGTCGGCGCTGCGGCGCGACGAGCCCGCCAGCGCCACCGTCGAGGCCCGCTGCCCCTCGCGGCGGACGAGCAGCTCGGGGCTGGCCGCCGACGAAAGTCGCGTCGCCCCGCCCCACCGCGAACACGTAGCAGGAGGCGAACGCCTCGCGCAGCAGGCCGAGCACCGCGCCCGGGTCGTGGTCGACCGGCGCGTGCACCTCGACGTCGCGCGCCAGCACGATCTTCTCGAACTCGCCGGCGCGGATCCGCTGCACCGCCCGCGCCACCGCCTCCTCGTAGTGCGACGGCGGCATCGGGCTGAGCACCCGGTAATGCCCGGCCGGCGCCGGGTCGAGCAGCGGCAGCGGCGCAGCGCGCGCAGCTCGCCCAGCCGCGCAGCCCACCCGAGCGCGCAGATCGTCGACCGTGTCGTCGGGCGCGACCTCGACGTTGACCGTCAGCCACACTCGATCGCCCGCGTCGCGCCAGCGACACCTCCGGCACGATCATCGACGCCGGCGCGAACCCCTCCCAGCGCGCCGAACGCGCCCCCGTCGGCCGCGAACGCGAAGCCGCCGAGCGCCACCAGGCCAGACCCGGGCGGCCCGTCCAGGTCGTCGGCGAACGCGTCGGCGGCAAGATCGGCGCCAGCGCCGCGCGACTTCCCGGAAGCGCCCCGCCCCGCTCGCCTCGAGCAGCGCCGCCACGCAGCCGAGCGCCGCCAGCGCCGAGCGGTCCCGATCGGGCTGCTCGAGGCAGAACCACGGCTCGCCCCGCTCGTCGCGAGGCGGCCGCCATCGCGGTCGGATCCACCGACGGATCGACCGCCGCCGTCACGCTCGCGAGCGCCGGCTTTCCCGTTGCCCGCGCATGCCGAAGCGCGGCGTCGATCCGCCCCTCGAGCCGTCGCGCGGCCGAACCATCGAGCCAGCTCCAAGCCGACGAGAGTCCCGACGCGAGTTGGCTCATGCCGGACCAGGCTAGCGATCCCCGCCAGCGCCGGCGGCGAGGAGCACGCGCTCCGAGCGCCCGGTCGAGCGACTCGTGAACATGGCGCTGGAGCCACAGGGCCCTGAACATGTGGTCGCGTCGACGGGATCGTCTCTACGGTCACGTTCGGCCAGCGTCTCGCGTCGTCAACGACGCGCTGGCGGCGAAGCTGATCGTGCAGCGCCTCGCCCCGGGAGAACAGCAGCAGCGCTGGGTTCCCTGATCGCGCAGCCGGTCCAGCGCAAGCTCGATGTCGCGGCTCTGCGCCCGTTCTACGGGATGGCCGGCCCCGGCCCGAAGGCGACCCGGCCGAAGGCTGGAGGCGACCAGGCGCATGTGACCGACGTTCAGGTCTCGGTTGGCCAGGCGCCGCCAGCCGTAGCCGCGCAGCGCCGACATCGAGCTGCCCGTCTCGACGCTCGGCGACGAGCGCCTCGCTCCAGGAGAACGCGTAGAGGTTGAACAGCAGCAGGCCGGCGACACGTTCGTCGGCCAGCGCGCCGTGAAGCGACCAGTAGGCGCCGGAGCAGAGGCCGCCGAGCACGAACCGGCTCGCCAGTCCGCGCTCGGACAGCCGCTCGAGGATCGGCCAGCGTCTCCTGCGTGCGGCGCGGCGCGTACAGGTCGGGATTGCGACGCGATCCCTCCCGCGCCCTCGGAGTCACCGATGCTCGGGAGGTCGACCCGGACGGTCCTCACCCCTCGCGCGGCCCAGCGGCGGGCTGCCTCGACCCAGGCGCGGTTCGGCCCGGTGTGCCGGAGCGCTCCGCCGCTCAGCCACACGGCGCACACCGGCGCCGGCTCGAGTTCGGCGCTCTCGGACAGCACGCCGAAGATCTCGCCGCGGGGTCCCTCGAAGCTCAGCGGGGTCTCCCGGATCGCCTGTCCGTTCCACGGCAGCACGATCGATGACCGCTCGAGCGCAGTCGCGCCACCGGACCTGCCATCGCCGGCCGGGCGTGGCGCGCCGGCTTCGGACAGCCACGCGATCGTCCTGGCGATCGTCGCCTCCGGCGCGCGCGCCTCCTGGGGGTGGAGCATCAGCGTCGAGTAGTCGTCGGTGTCCTCCACGCTGACCGCGGCGCCGCCTTGCTCGAGGTGCTCACGCAGGCGCTTGTCCGGCGCCAGCCCGTCACGGCCGAAGAGGAGCACGCGGCGATCTTCCAGGTCCCCCACCTCGAGCTGGTTGAGTCGCAGGTCCTCGATCGCCCGTTCGGTCTCGGCTCCCAGCAGGAAGCCGATGTACTCCTGCTCGCCTTCCGGATCTGCTTCCGGCCGGTGGTCCTCCGGGCGACGCGAGGCGACCATCCGGGCGTAGGCGCGCTGCTCGTGTAGCCACGCCCGGCCGCGTCCCGGCACGGCCCACAGGATCAGATCGTCGATCGGGGCGCCGGCGGCCAGCGCCCGGTAGGCCAGCATCCCGCCCAGACCGATGCCAATCGCCGCGACGCGATCGGCGCCGGCCGACGTCGGCCAGCCACGCCGCGGTCTGCGCCACCGCCGCCGTCCAGGCCTCCAGCTGGCCGGGGTCGCGCGGGCGAGCCGCCGCTGTCGCCTGAGCCGGGGAGGCCGAAGGTGGCTGTCGGATGGCCGGCGCGCGCCAGTGCCTGCGCCCACACCCGCCGCCCGCGGTAGGAGCACATCTCCTCCCAGCCGAACGTCGGGCAGAGCAGGACGGGGGCTCGGCGGCCGGCCTGCGCGTCCACGCCGCCGGCGTTATCCGCGTCCGCCCCACCGGCGTCATCCGCGTCCACCCCGGCGCCCCTTCCCTGGGGCAGATACAGGAACGCGAGCACCGGGGACGGCTCGAGCGCGAGCCACACCGCCCGTCCAGCCACCGCACGGTCGCCGGCCAGCTCCTGGATGGAGCTCATCGAGTCTCTCTCCCTACCTCTCGCATGATTGTCCTCACGCTAGCGGCGCCTCGCCACGTAGTGGAGCTCCGGGCACTCGGCGGCGTCCCCGGTCACCGCGCGCCCGTCGAGGTCGAGGCACTCCAGGAGCTCGTAGCCGAGCGCTTCGAGCTGCCGGACCTCGGCATCACGGCGGATGTAGTAGTGCAGCAGCGCATAGTCGAGCGCCTCGTCGTTGAGCATCGCGTGATCCGCGTGCCGGCGCTCGCGCGGTCCGACCCGGCGCCGGTTGCGCACGCGGGCGGGCAACCGGAGCGGAAGCTCGATCAGCTCGCCGACCGGGCGGTCGAGCTTGGCGAGCATCCGGCTGACCCTGGGCCCGGATCGGTCCGTATCTACGTAAGCGAGGTTGTGCGAAGAGAAGATCAGCACGCTGCTCGGCGCCAATCTGACTCGGAGATCGGCCAACAGCTCGCGGCGGGCCGCGTCATCGAGCACGTCGAGCACGTTGTAGGAGGCGACGATCGCATCGAACGCACCCTCGAACGTGACCGGCAGCCTGGTCATGTCGCCGACCACCACGGTCGCGGCCGGATACCGCTCGTGGCAGTAGTCGACCATCCGGGGCGAGACGTCGATCCCGTTGGCCTCGGCACCGAGCGCGAGCAGGTAGCCGAGGATTCGGCCCGCGCCGCAGCCCAGCTCCAGCACCCGCCCGGACAGCGCCTCCCGGTAGCGCGCGAGCAGCACCACCTCCACCGGTCGCAGGATCCGATGCGCGAAGGAGGCGACGTAGTCGCCCGTCTCCCAGCGCAGCACGTTGGCGCTCGACACGTCGGGATCGACAGGCTCGTCCAGCCGCACCGCGATGCTCACCTGTCCGTCTCTGGTGGAAGCGAGATCGCCACCCGGCCGGCCAGGTTGACCGCGGTGAGATGGCCTCCCCCCGTCGCCGGCGCCTCACCATCGGGGCGCAGCCCGATCGCCCGCACGTGGCCGGGCTCGACCGAGAACGCGTCGTCGTCGGGCACGAACCCAGGCACGCGGATCCGCACCCCGTAGGCGAGCCGCCGCGTCGACGCACCGTCACCGTTGCGCAGTCGTCGCGGTCGGCTCGATCAATGCCGCGCATAGCCCGAGCTCGGCCGCGGGCTGTACTCGGATCGGCCGGCCGGCTGGGAACCGGAACGACTGCGAGACGGGTCGCTCCTCGTCGCCGGTCTGCAGGCTCAGCACGACCACGTCGTGCGGCCGGCGGCCCGAAGCGATAGGCCCACGAGACGTCGACGAAGCGCCCGAGCAGCTCCTCGACGCTGTGCCGACCGGTGCGCGTGCGGCGCCAGCGCGAGCTCGCGCGTCGCCTCGCTCGACCGGCACCTCGAAGTCGCGGTAGAGCGCGACGCGCAGCGTCGCCGCGCAGCGGCTGCGGGCCGGTCGTTGGCGACGTGCACGACGATCCCGCCGAGGCCCTCGTCGGTGGTCCAGACGGCCACCGGCGCGAGCGCCCGGCGCAGGTGGTGGTAGGCGACCTTCGGCCGGCCGCGGTGGTCGAGCACGCCCCAGCCCGGCGCCCGGGCAGCAGGTCGCGCAGCCACAGCACGAGCGCGCCGCCGCAGGGCGAGCCGGCGCGGCGCCACTCGCCGAACACCTCGGCCATCACCTCGCCGGTCGACGGCGCGCGAGAGCTCGAGGTAGCGCTCGTGGTCGATGCTGCGCAGCGCGCACCGGGTCGACCCCGAAGAGCAGCCGCGAGATAGTGGTCGCGCACGTCGTCGAAGTCCCAGCCCGGCGCCGACGTCGCGCGGGACGCCGCGCCTTCCAGCGCGGGTGGTGGACGACCAGCGCCGCCGGCCCGCGATGGCGCACCGGCACCGTCGCCTCGTCGGGGACGTTGGCGAAGGCGAGGCACTCGGCGGCGAACCGCACCTCGGCGCGCCGCGCGTCCTCGAGCGGGCGGAGGTAGCCGCCGACGCCGTAGTAGTTGGCGACGCCGCGGTCGGGGCGGAACGGCAGCTCGCCGCCCCAGGGCGTCGACGGCACGTAGGCGCGCTCGGACGCCGGCCTCGGCGACCAGCGCGGGCAGCAGCTCGCCGAACAGCGGCCCGCGTGCCGAGCGCCGGGTCGAGGCCCAGCATCGCGACCTGCTGCGCGACCTCGCTGTTGCCGCAGAGCGACGGCGAGGCTCGGGCGGCCGGCGAGCCGCCGAGCACCTGCGCGCGCCTCGCGCTGCGACCGCGGCGCATGAACGCCGGCGTCGCGCTCCGGATAGTCGAGGTTGGCGAACATGAAGTCCTGCCAGACGAGGATCCCGAGCTCGTCGCAGAGGTCGTGGAACGCGGTCGCTCTCGTAGGCGGCCGATGCCGGGGATCGCGGAGCATGTTCATGCCCGCGCGTCGCGCGACCGCTCGAGCACGCGCGCGAGCTCGGCGCGCCGAGCGCCGGCGAGCGCCGAGGTCGAGCGGCGTCCAGACCGCGCCGCGGGCGAACACCGGCACGCCGTTGACGCGCAGCTGCGAGCCCGTCGCGCTCGAGCTGCTCGCCGCCGATCCGCAGCGTCGCGGAAGCCGACCCGCCCGCGCGTCGACCGCGATGCTCGCGCCGTCGACGCCGATCAGCAGCGTCACCTCGTGCAGCGCCGGCTCGCCGTGGGTGTGCGGCCACCAGCGCGCGACGTCGGGGACGCCCAGCTCGCCGTGCGACGCGCGACCCGTCGGCCGCCCGCAGCGCCAGCGGCGCCTGCGTGTGGCCCGCTCGGCCGACAGCTCCACCGCGACCGCGCTCGCGGCGGCTCCCCGGCCAGCGGCCGCAGGCTCGCGCGCACCGACAGCACGCCGTCGCGCCGCCAGCCGCGCGCGCAGCCGCAGCGTCCTCGACGGCCAGCCGCCGCCGGCGCTCGAGCCGCACCGGCCGCCACGGGCCGACCGCCGGCCGGCCCGGGCGCGAACCCGGGCGCGCGGCCGAGCAGCATCGTGCGGTAGAAGCGCAGGTTGCCCTGTCGACGACCAGCCGGGTGCGCCAGCGCGCGCGCGGCCGCCGGCTGCGGCCAGCAGCGGCGCGAGCGCGCGGCAGCAGATCACGAGCTCGTTCTCGGCCGTCGCGCAGCTGCGCCGACGTCGACCGCGTGCGCGCGCGAACATCGAGTCGCCGGCGCAGCACCAGCTCGCCGTTGAGGTAGACCTCGGCGACCGTCGCGATCCCGTCGAGCGCGAGCACGAGCTCCTCGCCCGTCGGCGGCCGGCTCGGCCGCGAAGCGGCGTGCGAAACCACCAGTCGCGCGCGTCGAAGTCCGGCGCGTCGCCCGGTCGCCAGCGCGCCGCGCCGCGCGCAGCGCGCCGGCGGCCGTGCCCGGAACGCTGCGCCGGCGAGCCACTCCAGGCCGTCGAGGCTCGTCCGGGCTCCGCGCACTGCGCCCGGCGCGGTCACGCGGCGAGCTGCCAGCCGTGCCGTCGACGCGCGCTCGCGCGGCCCGGCAACGGCTCAGCCTGCGCGCCGTCGATCAGCGCCTCGCAGCGCCGCGATCGCCCGCTCCCAGCCGTCGCCAGCGCCGCCGAGCAGCGGCTCGGGGTCGAACGCGCCGCCGGCGGGCGAGCCGGAACGACAGCGCCTTGCAGCCGTCGACGATCTCGCGCAGCGCCGCCGCCGGCGCCGGCCGCGTCCTCGCCGAGCAGCCACTGCGACGTGCGAGCGCGGCGAGCTCGAACGCCGGCGCCGACCATCCGCACGGTGGCGAACGCGTAGGCGTGGTAGGTCCTCGAGCCCGCCGTCGAGCAGCGCCGGCAGCTCGCGCCGCGAGCTGCGCGCCGAAGCGCTCGAACGGGTTCGTCGCGCGGGCGCTGGCGCAGGTGGCGGCGCAGCAGCTCGCGCGGCGGCCGCGCGCAGCTCGTCGCCCTCCAGCCGCGGCCCGGCGTCGAAGCGGACGAGCTCGGTGTACGGCGGCAGCACGTCGTCGGCGAGAGCTCGCCGCCGAGCCGGAAGACGCCGCGGTAGTCCTCGCCCTCGAGCTCGTAGCAGGCCGGCGCTGTGGAAGTAGCGCAGCGCTCGCCGCTCGGGGTCGATCGCCTCGGCGCGACCGAGCGTCTTGACGTGCTCGGCGCGGTAGCTGGTGCGCCGTGTCGGGCAGGTACCAGGAGTCGAGCTCGACGATGATCGTGCGGCCCGCGTCGATCTGCTCGGCGATCTGGCGGGCAGCGGCCGGTAGGGCTGCATCTCGTGGATGTCGATGCCGAACAGCAGCTCGAGGTCCTCCGGCGGCGGCTTGAAGAACGTCCACTGGTCGCCCTCGAAGTCCATCCGCACAGATGGCCGAGCGCCGCCAGCGGCTCGTAGCCGCGCGCGTGCAGCAGCTCGATGAGGATGTCGGTGTAGCAGTTGGTCTCGCGCGTAGGTGCGACCGTCGCCGTGCAGCGCGTGCGGCGCGTAGGTCGCCGGATCCGTGCCCGAGAGGCTGCGCAGTCGCGTCGCGCGCTGGACGGCTCACGAGCTCCAGAGCTCCGCCGCACCTCGGCCGGCCAGCGTCGCGGGATCGAGCCCGTGGGTGCGCAGCAGCGCGAGCACGATCCGCTCGTGGCCGAAGCCCGAGGCACGCGGTGTGGGCGACGCCGCCGTCGGCGAGCTCGATCCCGTAGGTCGCCGCCGAAGTGGTCGAGGTGGTAGTTGAACGAGGCCAGCGCCGTCGGCTCGGGGCCGGCGATCTGGACGAGCAGCTCGAACTTCAGCGCCTGCTCGCGCTGGTTGGCGGCGAGCATGCGCCCGCCGCGGCCGAAGAACGGGTCGTTGGCGCGGTCGAGCTCGGCGTCGAGCCCGAGGCCGCGCAGCAGCTCGAGGCCGCGCTCGCGCCCACTCGTCGCGCCACGCCAGCACCGCCTCGGGCTCGCCGATCCGGACCAGCTCGTGCTGGTGGAACATCTGCCGGCGCGCCGGGTCTCGCGAGGGCTCGTGGCGGAACACCCAGCGCGCCGCCGGCGTCGACGAACACGCCGCCCGCGCGGCAGCGGCCCGCGCGCGGCGATCGCCGGATACACCGGGTAGCAGGCGGCCGGCATCAGCGCCAGCTCGGTCATCTGCTGGAACTCGCTCCAGTCCTCGTGGCGGCTGGCGCGCTCGTGCCTGCATCGCGCGCCTCGCGCCTCGTCGCCCTCGAACGCGAAGACGCGTGCCGGCCAGGTGCGGGAACGAGTGCAGGTAGCCGCTCGTCTCGAGCTGCCGGCGCGGCAGCAGCGGCGGGAAGCGCAGTCGCTCGGCGCCGTCGGCGGCGCCGCCTCGCGGTGAGCAGCGCCGTCGAGGCGCGCGCGCACGTCCTCGAACACCGCGCCGTGGCCGTAGACGCCCGGGCACGCCCGTCTCGAGTCAGCAGCCCGCGCTCGAGCAGCTCGTCGCAGGAACGCCGCCTGGTCGGCGCGTCGCGCGCTCGGTCGCCATCGGCATCAGACCTCCTTGGCGATCAGCAGCAGGCCGGCGTCGGTCGCGTGGATGCGCTCGTTGGCGACCATCAGCCGGGCCGACAGCGCGTCGCGCAGATGGCGCCCGACGCTGAACGGCGAGTCGTTCTTGTAGCCGACGATCCCGATCACCTCGAGCACCGCCGGCGCAGATCCGCGGCGCCTGCTCGGAGGCGGCGAGCTTGAGGTTGTTGAAGCGCAGCACGAGGCCATCGTCGTCAGCCGCTCGCGGCCCGGCTCGTCGCTCCAGGCGACGAAGTCCGCGAGCGCCGAGCGCGACCTCGGCGCGGAGCATGCGACAGCTCGCTCATCACCCGCGAGAGGCGGTGCGCGGCCGGGCACCGGCTCGCCGGGCTTGCGCCGCGCCGCGCGCGCGCACGAAGCGCGCGCCCGCGCTCGAACGCGTCGGTGGCGATCCCGAGCCACACGTGCGACCAGAGGATGTGCGAGAGCGGCACCATGCGACTCGTTCATGACCGTCGCGAACGGCGCCGCGCAGCACCTGCTCGGGCGCGAACCGCGCGCGCACGACGAACCCGGGCGAGCACGTGCCGCGCATGCCGAGCGTGTCCCAGGTGCCGGTCGGCTCGAGCTCGGTCTCGCCGGCGCGGCTGCAGCACCAGGACCTGGTCGCCGGGCTCGGCGTCCTCGGACGCGCCGCACGGTCGTGAAGAGGTCGTCGGCAGTGGGCGCCGTAGCTGACCGTCGGCGCCTGCTTCTCGAAGCTGCAGCGCGCCGTCGTCGTCGGGCGTGACGGCGGCGATCGAGCGGCCCATGTCGCCGCCGGTGCCGATCTCGGAGGTGACCGAGGCGATCAGCCGCTGCTCGCGCGCGAGCTCGCGCAGGTAGCTCTCGAACCAGCGGCGCGCCGTCGAGATGGCGCGCGATCGTCGCCGACCTGGATCTGGTGCATGGCGAACACCATCGCGGTCGCCGCGCAGCGGCGGCCGAGCTCGAAGCAGGCGCGGGCGATCGCCTCGAGCGAGACGCCGCCGCCGCCCAGCTCTTCGGGGACGAGCGCCGACAGCGCCCGCGACTCGCGCAGCGCGTCGATCGCCTCGACCGGGAAGCGCGCGTCGCGGTCGACCTCGTCGGCGTGGAGCGGCGGCCACCTCGCGCGACTCGCCGCACGCTGGCCGCGAACGCGGTCCGGTCGATCAGAACGCCTGAGTCCGCCGCTGCGCCTGACTCGATCGGTCTGACGGCTCACGCTGCCTGGGCTTGCAGCTCGCCGATCGCCGCCGCGATCGCGCCGACGCTCTCGAACACGCTGCGCTTGAGCATGTGGTCGGGGAACTCGACGTCGAACGCGTCCTCGAGCGCGAGCATCACGTTGACGCTGGCATGCGAGGTCATGCCGGCGCTGGAACAGGTCGTCGTGATCGTCGAGCTGTCGACGTCGACCGGCAGCCGCCCATGGTCGCGGAGCACCCGCCGGATTTCCGGTCGTGGATCGATCATCGGACCTCCTCCAGTTCGGCCAGCACGACCGCGGCGGACTGCAGGCGCCCGTCCGTCAGGCTCAACTCCAGGTGTCTGAGGCCGCGACGCTCGGCCAGGTCAGCGGCCGGGCCGCTCAGCTCGATCAGCAGTCGCCCATCGGCGTCGCTAACCACCCCGATCGAGCGCCACGGCAGGGCCTCGTCGTGCGGGGCCAGGGCCTTCACGGTTGCCTCCTTGGCGGCCAGCCGCGCCGCCAGGCGGCGGGGATCTGAGCGGCAATCCTGTTGCTCCACGTCGGTGTAGATCCTTTGTAGATAGCGCTCCCCGTGGGCGGCGAGCGATTCCCGGACCTCATCGGTCCGCACGACGTCGATCCCTATCTGAAACGGCATGTGCTCATTCCGTGGGAGAGTCAGCCGATCCGAAGGGCACGACGGCTGTTGGGTGTGCCTGACCAAACATCGACCCCACCTCCAGATGACTTTAGCTCAGGAATCCGTCTTGGCCCGCCACGCCGCTGCCTGAACCTAAGGGTCGCTGTTGGCCTGGATCAGGTAAGTGCCGCTGGTCGGTTGAAGGTTCATGGCGCGGCTGCCGGTCGAATGGATCGAGTTGCGCTTGACGATGAAGCTCTCGATCGGTCGGTCGCACGCCTCGGCCACGCCGCAGACGAAGATCCCCGCCTCGTCGGTGTAGGCGATGGTGTTCGCGATCAGCCGGGTCATGCCCGGCTGGGCGTCGTACTGGTACCAGGCGATCCCGATCGCTCCGTGCGCGATGTAGTTGTGGCTGACGATCGCGTCGCGGTAGCGCAGCGACACGCCGTCGTCGTGGAAGTAGGTCAGACGATTCTCGGTGATCGTGGCGTCCGCCACCTTCAGGTATATGGCGTGGAGGGCGTAGGAGAACCGCGGGTCCAGCCCCGTGTGAGTCACGGTGTTGTGCGACACGACGTAGTCCGTACCTCCCGCCGGATCGCCCGGCGCGCCGGCGCTGAACCCCAGCAACATGCCCGAGTCGCCGGTGTCGTAGATCGTGTTGTCCTCGATCACCCAGTGCGATCCCTCCGAGGCGATGCCGGTCTCCTGGCTGCTCTGGGGCGGCACGAGCGGGCCGATGCTCAGCCCGGTCAGCTTGATGTGGTCGCCGGTGCCCTGGAAGCCCTGGGCGGGTCCCAGCCGAAGATCCTGGAAGACCAGGTTGCTCGGGCCGGTGGGATGCGCCGCGTCGGTCCCCAGCCAGATTCCGCGGCTCAGCTGCGCCCGGCCGCTGCCGTAGGAGCCGAACACGATCGGCGCGTCCGGCGTCCCGGACGCGTTGAAGCCGAAGCCGGGCATCAACGTGGCATCCGAGAACGTGCAGCCGCCCTCGAACAGGATCCTGTCGCCGGGCCTCAACCTGGCGCGGTTCACGCGAGCGACCGTCCGCCACGGCCGGTTCGGGCTCGTGCCGCGATTGGAGTCCCGACCGTCGGGGGCCACGTAGAACACCGTCCCGGCGGGCGAGCCCGGGGCGGCGCCACCACCGAGCGAGCCTCCGACCACGGGGACCGAGCCCGCGACGCCGCCCGCCGCGCCCGCCACCGCCCCCAGCGCTCCGGCCACCGGCGGGGGGGTCGCCGGCGCGCCCGCCTGGGGCGGCGGGGTCGGGTTCATCGGGAGCCCGAGCCCCACGGCAAGCGTCAACGCGCAGGCGCTCGACCCGGTCGCCCACGCCCTCGGCCATCTCCACCGCATCGGGGCGGAAGACTATTGCGGCGCGCGCGGACGCGTGTCGCTGTCGAGCGCGATCGCGTGCTTGACGGCCCCGCGGCGCGCTGGGAACGTGGAGGTTTCGCCCGGGCGCTGTGGTTATGTCTCGCCCGGGCGCTGTGCTTAGGTCTCGCTGCGGCCGCGGGCGATCGCGATCTCGCCCGTGCGCGCCATCTCGATCAGCCCGAACGGCCGGACCAGCTGCTCGAACGCGTCGACCTTGTCGCACGTCCGGTGACCTCGACGACCACCGAGCGCTTGGTGACGTCGACCACCTTGGCGCGGAAGATCTCGCAGATCTGCATCACCTCGGCGCGGGCGGCGCCGTCGGCCGAGACCTTGAACATCGCCAGCTCGCGCGCGAGCGTCTCCGCGCGGCTCGAGATCACGGATCTTGAGCACGTTGACCAGCTTGTGCAGCTGCTTGGTGACCTGATCGATCGGGTGCACGGCCCCGTCGAGCGTCAGCGTGATCCGCGAGATCCGCTCGTCGTCGGTCGGGCCGACCGCGAGCGTGTCGATGTTGAACCCGCGCCGCGCGAACAGGCCGGCGATCCGCGTCAGGACGCCGGGCTTGTTCTCGACCAGGATCGAGAGGATGTGCTTGCGGCCCGTGCGCAGGCCGCCGACCGCCTCGAGCTCGTCGAGCGACAGGACTTCTTTGGTTCCCGGTTCGCCCATAGCTCAGCCCACCATGTTCCGCGCCGGCTGGCCGGCCGGGATCATCGGGTAGGTGTTCTCCTCGCGCGTGACGCGGACGTCGACCAGCACCGGCCCGTCGGTCGGCCAGCGCCTCCTTGCATGTCGTCGACCAGCGTGTGCTTGTCGCTCAGCCGGATCCCGGTGGCGCCGTACGCCTCGGCCAGCTTGACGAAGTCCGGCCACTGGCCCATGTCGACGTGGCTGTAGCGCTTGTCCCAGAACAGCTCCTGCCACTGGCGGACCATGCCCAGGTAGCCGTTGTTCATGATGAACACCTTGATCGCGATGCCCTCCTGGGCGCACGTCGCGAGCTCCTGCATGTTCATCTGAACCGAGCCATCGCCGGCGATGCAGACCACCGTCTGGTCCGGGCAGCCACCTTGGCGCCCATCGCCGCCGGGCAGGCCGAAGCCCATCGTGCCGAGGCCGCCGGAGTTGATCCACCGGCGCGGCTGCGCGAAGTGGTAGTACTGCGCCGCCCACATCTGGTGCTGGCCGACGTCGCTGGTGACGATCGCGTCGCCGCCGGTCGCCTCGTACAGCGCCTGGATCATGTACTGGGGCTTGATCTCCGAGTCGGTGCGAGTCCTCGTAGCGCAGCGGATGGCGCTCCTGCCAGACCCGGATCCGCGACCACCACTCCTCCAGCCGGGCCGGCTCGGCGGCCAGCGCCCGGTACTCGGCGGTCAGGCGCGGCAGGATGTTCTTGCGCGTCGCCGACGATCGGGATGTGGGCCGGGACGTTCTTGGAGATCTCGGCCGGGTCGATGTCGATGTGGATGAACTTGGCGCGCGGCGCGAACTCCGACAGCTTGCCGGTGATCCGATCGTCGAACCGCGCGCCGATGGCGACTGATCAGGTCGGCCTCGTCCATCGCGTAGTTGGCCGCGCGGGTGCCGTGCATCCCGAGCATCCCCAGCCACTGCTCGTGCGTCGCGGGGAACCCGCCGAGCCCCATCACCGTGCAGGTGACCGGGAACCGGTCGGCGGTCGCCAACTCGGTCAGCTCGGCTGCCGCGCCGGCCGCGACGACGCCGCCGCCGGCGTAGATGATCGGGCGCCGCGCGTTGGCCAGCGCCTTGGCGGCGAGCCGGATCTGCTTCTGGTTGCCCTCGGTGGTCGGCTGGTAGCCGGGCAGGTGGACGTCGTTGACCGGCTCGTACGGGATGTCGGCCCGGCTCAGGTCCTGCGGGATGTCGACCACCACCGGGCCGGGCCGGCCGGTGCGGGCGATGTGGAACGCCTCGTGGATCGAGCGCGGGATCTCCAGCGGGTGCTGGATCATGAAGCTGTGCTTGACGATCGGCATCGTGATGCCGATCGTGTCGGCCTCCTGGAAGCCGTCGGTGCCCAGCAGCTCGGTCCGGACCTGGCCGGTGATGAACACCACCGGGACCGAGTCCATCATCGCGTCGCAGATCGGCGTGACCAGGTTGGTCGCACCGGGGCCGCTGGTGCCGAGCGACACGCCGACCTTGCCGGTCGCCTTCGCGTAGCCCTCGGCCGCGTGGCCGCCGCCGGCCTCGTGGCGGACCAGGATGTGGCGGATCCCGGCGTCGTAGAAGGCGTCGTAGGTCGGGAGGTTGGCGCCGCCCGGGAGCCCGAATACGACGTCGACACCTTCGGCCTTCAGGCATTCCATCAGGGCGTCGACTGCACGCATACTCACTGCCTCCTCTGGGGGTTCACCGTCCGGGTGCGCGCGGCCGTCCGCGCGCGCGGGAAAGCGAGTGTAACAAGGGGTTTTCGGCGGCTTTGGGCCTGGTGCCGGGCCACGCCCCGACGTCTGCCCGGATACGGCGCAAAACGCCCGAAAGCCCCCTCGCCCGCCACCGCCGAGGGGACATAAGCGCCCCCCAGGTGCTTATGTCCCGGTGGGCGGACGTACCGGGAGAGCTTTCGGGGGTTGTGCACGGCGTCGCGCGGGCGCCGTGAGGCCACGCCGATCAACCGCCACGTCGACTACCCGGGCCGACCGCCCGCCGCCAGGCGGCGTTCCCGGACCTCCATCTCGGAGGCGATCGCCACCTCGGGGAAGTCCAGTTCGGTCCCGCACCGCGTGCACAGCGTGTCGTGCAGCTTGACGAGCTTGCCGCAGCCGGGACACTGGCGCCGGAGCTCCCGGTTCTCCCAGCGGTAGCAGACCGCGGTCAGCAGCCCGATGAACGGGACGCAGGCCGAGATCAGGAACCACAGCACGAACGAGCTGCCCTTCATGCGGCCGATGACGCCCCCGGCGAGGCCGAAGAAGACCAGGATTACGACCAGGCCCATGTCACCACGGGCCCGGCGTCACCAAACGAGTGTCTTGATTGCCCAGAGGACCGCCGCGACGACCGCGATGATCACGATCGTCCCGAAGATCCAGGTCACGAAGCCGACGATGAGCTTGATCGCCAGCACTGCGGCGACGACCAGGACCAGACCGGCCACTGCCTTCCGGACAACCGCGGGCGTACGCGAATGGGAAGGCTCGATTTGACTATCCATGCTTACAGCGTACTCCTGCCGCGCGACCGCTCGGTGAAGGAGCCGATAAGACTTGCTCAGTCGTATACGCGCTTGAGGTAATCAAAGCGCGACTCGCCCTCGGCCGGGCGCGAGTCGAAGCGCAGCCGGGCGAGGCGGTAGCGCCGAATGGGCGTGTCCCGGCGGCTTTCCGGCACGGTCCGCCGGTCGGCCACGAGGAGGACCTTGGAGGCTGTCGGTGGACGGGTCATGGCGAGAATGATCGGTATTTGCGTGCAGCTTCACATTGGCCCTGGGGACAAAGTTCGGGCGCCCCCGATCAGCCGCGGGGCGCCTCACATCGCCCGGGCGATCCAGCGCCGCGGCGTCGAGGGCCAAGCGCGCCGGCGCCCGCAGCCGCCGCCGCACCCGCCAGCGCGCACCCGAGAAGGCCAGGTTCGCCACGGTCACGAACCCGAGCTCGTCGGTGCGCAGCGCGAGCAGCAGGTGCGCGAGGCGGTCGCTGGGCGGCAGCCCGCGGTCCGGCACGCCCACGCAGTAGCAGTGGACGCACCGCCCGCCCGGCCGCACGAGCAGGGCTCCCGCCTCGCCCACCAGCCAGATCCCGAGCCGGCCCGGCTCGAGCATCAGGCCGCTGCGTGAGTGCAGCTCGCGCTCGGCATGCCCGACCAGATCGCCGAGCAGCCCGAGCGCGACCCGCTCCGCTCCCCCACCGTCTCCGCCGGCACGCTTGGTCACGCGGGCGCCGCGCGCCGCGTAGAGCTCGGGAATCGCCCACGCGTGGACCAGACAGAGCAGCGCGAACGGCAGGAGGATCGGGTCGGCCAGCCCCAGCACGAGCGCGGCGAGGACGAACGGCACCGCGTGGGCGGCCGTCGACAGCGTCCACAGCCGGGCGGCGCGGCGGAGCGAGCGCTCGTCCGCCCGCCGGCGCCAGCGCACGTTGGCCAGCTCGGGCAGCGCGCCGCCGGCGGGCGCAGCAGCCGCCGCGGGCGAGCTCAACCTGTTACCCCCCGGCGATCGGCCGCCGCAGGATGACCAGATCCGCGTCGAGCGGTAGCTCGTGCACCTGCTCGGCGCTGCCCGCGCCATGGGAGACGAGCGCGAAATAGCCCTGGTCGAGCTCGGCGCGGAAGGCCGCGACCGCCGCCTTGGTGGCGGTCCGATCGTCGGCCGTCCATTCCGCGACCGTCGTGTGGCCGCTCTGGTCCATCCTGATGAGTCGCGACATGCGAATCCCTCCTGAACGACGTTTCTCAGGAATCCTACGCGCCGGCCCTCGAATCCAGGCGGGGTATCGACCGCTCGCCTGCTCGGGACGCTAGAACAGGAAGAGGAGTACTTGGAGGATGCTGTCCAGTCGCGCGACCACCGGCGTGACGAGCCCCGCGTGACGCCGCGGCGGCGGAGCGACGATCCGCAGCGTCGCCATGAAGCTGTGTTTGCCGCCGGCGGAGTCGCGCAGCTCGGAGTTCAGGCGGTATGTCCCCGCGGCAAGCTTGCGCAACGGCACGTAACTGGTGAGCCGGAGCGTGTTGGCGCCCACCCGATCTCGACGGGTGAAGATCGCGACGGTCACGAAGCGGGTGCACCTCTGATCGGAGCGGTTCCGGCGGCTCACGGCGACGCAGCCGTGGCCGCTCGCGCGGCCGACCGTCGAGTGCTCGAGCACGAACCGGCTGACGCCGGCGAAGCGCGCCGTATAGGTGATGTGGACGCCGGTCAGTCTGGTCGTCATCGCCCGGGACGGGACGAACCTGGGCGCGGCCGGAAGCAACGGAGACGGCTTGGCCCCGGCGGACGTCGCGCCCGAGCCGCCGGGCGCGGTGGGCGATCCGCTCGCCGCGGTCGACGCGGTCGATGCGCCGGCCGCGCCGATGCCGGTGAACTGCACCTGATGCAGGCCCGACCCGTCATCGCCGTTCATCTGCCAGGCTCCGCTCGCCGGCCCGGTGGTGGTCGGCGTGAAAGTCACCGTCTCGGTCACGCTCTTGCCTGGGTCGATCGCGATGCCCTCCGGCAGGCTGCTCGTGGCGGCGAACGCGCCTCCGAACGGAGGCTTCGATTTCTCGATCGTCACCGCCGTTCCACCGGTGTTGGTGATCGTGAACGACCGGCTCGCCGTGCTGCCGACCGGGACGGTGCCGAAGTCGACGGCCTGGCTCGAGAACTCGAGCAGCCCGGGGGTGGACGCCGAGGCGGACAGGTCGACGGTCTGGCTCTGCTTGTCGGTCGTGCTCAGCGTGATCTCGTCCCCGATACTGCCCCACCGCGGTTGGCTCGAACGAGATCTCGACGGTCACGCTGTCGCCGGGCTGGAGCGTGCGACCCGGGTCGGGCGCCCCGGTGACGGAGAACGGCGCGCTCGGCTGGGTGAAGCCTGCGACCGTGAGCGGCTGGGCGCCGGCGTTGCTGAACGTGACCGTCCCACTCAGATTTCCTCCGACGGCGGTGCCGCCCAGCGACAGGAACGCCTGGTTGACTGGAGGAGTCCGGCCGCGGCCTGCCCGGTGCCCGACAGCGAGAACGACACCTCGCCCGCGTCAGTCGTGGCCTTGAGCTGCCCGGCTATGAGCCCCGTCTGCGTCGGGGTGAACGTGATCGGCACCGCGAGCGTCTGGCCCGCGGCGAGCTTGACGGGCAACGACAGCGACGGATCCACGGAGAACTCGGGGTCAGAAGGGTCGAGACCCGAGATGGTCAGGGCCTGATTGGCGGTCAGCGTCAGCGTCTTCGAGCTGCTGCTGCCCTTCGTGGTCGTCGGGAACGAGACACCCGATCCGCCAAGCGGAGGCGTGACCGGCGAGCCGAACGCGAGGACCTTGCCCTCGCGCGTGCCGACATAGAGTCCGGCCGGCGCCGACGCCCGGGCGAGCAGTAGTTGGTCGCCTGTCCGATCGGCGCGCTGCCGAGCCGGTCGGCCGGCCGTTGACCGGTACCGTCGAATAGGCGCGCAGCTGGCCGCCGTCGCCTTGGCGGTCGGTGCTCCAGATGATCCAGACCAGCGCGCTCCCCGATGTTCGTGCCGTCGGAGGTGATCACCGGCGAACCGCTCCCCCACCCGAACACGGCGGGGCCGGCGGCTGCGCTTGCGGGTCCCAGGCGCTCCCGTCGAGCGACAGCGACGGCGTCCCGGAGCCCGAGAGGCCGTACTGGTAGACGTCGAACAGGCCGCCGCCGCTCTGCCCGCCGGAGGTCGGGATGTACACATAGCCGCCGTCGCCGGGCCAGACGCCCGCGCGCCCCCACACGCCGCCGTTCGGCCCCAGGCGCTGGACGACGCCGTCGCCTCCGCCGGGTCCCTGGTCGAAGCCCCCAAGGCTGTCTCGGTTGAGCAGGTACACGTACCCCTCCTTGCCCACCGTCACCGCCAGGTGGGGCAACGCCGAGGTCCCGAAGTACGCATCGGGCAGGCCGACCACGCCGCCGGAGCCGAAGTCCGAGTCGGAATTGTCGAGCTGGCGCGCGTCGAACGGCGCGAAGAAGTCGACGGGCTGGAGCGTCCCGTCCGGCTGGACCTGGAGCCGGACGACGCGACTCGCCGCATGATCGCCGGCGGCGAGTTCCCGGGGCCGGCACGGTCGGCCCGCCGCCGTTGCCGGTGCGAGCAGGATCTGGCCGGGCCCGTCGGAGGTGAGGCCGACGCCCGACTGCCAGATGCCCGCACCGTTCGCTGTCGGATCGTCGACCCACCGCGCCTTGATCTGGCCGGAGGTCGAGACCCCGAACACCCACCCCTGCCACGGGGCACGTCGCAGTGCGAGCCGAACCCCGCGTAGACGACGCCGTTCAGCAGCAGCAGGCCAGGGCGCTGCTGCTGGTCCGTAGCCTGGAACGTGAGGCGACGGTGCGTTGTCGGCGCTTCCGCTCAGCGGCACCGGGAAGCCGGCCTTCTCCTGGCCGGTCGAGACGTCCAGCGCGTCCATGAACCACGCCGGCGTTCCCGTTCACATAGGTCTTGTGGGTCAGGTAAACGGTGTTGGTCGAGGTGTCGATCACCGGCGTCGAGGTCGTCCCGATCGAAGGGGTGATGTCCCGAAGACGAGTGTCTGCCGGGTTCCAAGGGCGTGCCGAGGTCGGCCCTCCACTGCTGCGTGCCGTTGCCGGGGTCCAGCCCGTACACGTTGTCGCTCTCGGTGGCGACGATCAGGGTCCCGCTCGGCGCTAGCAGGGGCTGCGCGTACACCTGGCCGTCGACCGGCGCCGACCACAGCTGGCCGAACGTGTCGCCGCTGACGAGATGCGGCGTGAGGGCGCGCTCGTCCGGATACCACCCCGTGCGCAGATCGTCGCCCGCGTTGGTGACCTCAGCCGCGGTCGCGGTGCCGACCAGCATGAGGCCGACGGCCCCCACCAGCGCTATCAACAAGCGGATCGAGATTCTGGGCAGCGAGCCCCTCCATTCCCTGTCCTGGGAAGCACATCCTACGAGATTGCTTAGCTTTCCTCGCCATCTCTGATGTTCCCGCGCGCCCGGGGGCTTGTCGGTCCTGCGGTCTGCCCCTGCCTCCGGGTCTGCTATACGGTCGGCCGGTGAGTGCGTCGTCGCGGCCGCGCGAGCAGTCATCCAGGGTCTCCCTCCCCGCGACGTCGACGCGGTGGCTGCTGACCGGCGTCGTGGTGCTGGGCGCCGTCATCCGCTTCACCACGATCGGCCAGCAGAGCTTCTGGTACGACGAGGCCGTCACCCGTGGGATCGTTGCCCACGGGCTTGGTCACGTCCTCAGCACGGTGCCGAAGACCGAGTCGACGCCGCCGCTCTATTACGTGCTGTTGTGGCTGTGGTCGCGCCCGTTCGGCCTGAGCGAGGCGGGCCTGCGCACGCTCTCGGCGCTGGTCGGGACGCTCACGATCCCGATCATGTGGGAGCTCGGCCGCCGGCTGGTCGGCCAGCGCGTTGCCTTCACCGCGGCTCTGCTGACCGCGGTCAACCCGCTGCTCTTCTGGTACTCGCAGGAGGCACGCGCGTACGCGTTGCTCGTCTTCCTGTGCGCTGCCACGCTGCTGGCGCTGCTGCACGCGCTCGAGCGCCCCACCGCCCGCCGCCTGCTCGTCTGGAGCGTGATCGCGGCCGCCGCCGTGTGCACGCACTACTTCGCCGTGTTCGTGCTCGTGCCCGAGGCGGTTTGGCTGGGCGTCTCACTGCGCCGTCGCGGCGGTCTGACGCTGCGGGTGGCGGCGGCGGGGCTCGGGCCGGTGACGGTGGTCGGGCTCGCGTTGCTTCCGCTGCTGCTCCATCAGGACGACGGCCGCGCCAGCGCGCTGGCCGCCACCGGCGGCTCCGTCCCCCACCGCGTCGTGCAGCTCGTGCGCCAGGACGTTCTCGGTCTCGACCAGCCGCACAAGGGATTCGCGATCGCCGCCGGCGCGCTTCTCGTGCTGTTCGGGCTCGCGCTCCTGGGCACCCGCGCGACCCGCAGGGAGCGAGAGGCCTCCGTCCTGCCGCTCGTCATCGGCACGGCCGGGGTCGCGCTCGCGCTCGTGGTGTCGGTGCTCGGCACCGACTATTTCGGTACCCGCAACCTGCTGCCCACCTGGCCGGCCCTCGCGCTGATCCCCGCGATCGGGTTCGGTGCCGAGCACGGCGGCCGGGCGGCGGTCGTCGGTCTCGTCGCGCTGAGCGCCCTCAGCCTGTTCTGCATCGGCGGCGTGATTGCGGACGTTTCCCTCCAGCGACCCGATTGGCGCGGCGCCGCGCACGCGCTCGGGCCGCCCACCGGGCAGCGCGCGATCGTCTCAGATCGTCTCTCCTACACCTCGCTGCTGCCCTATCTGAGCGGCATGGCGCGCTATCCCGCCGCCGGCGCGCCCGTCGCAGAGATCGACGCGATCGAGGCCACGGCCAGCCAGCCGGGGCCCGGATTCGAGCGGATGGCCGCGCCGGCGCCGCCACCCGGCTTCCGATTGGCTCGGCGGGTCAGGACCGACAGCTACGTCGTGGTCGTCTACAAGGCCGCGGCGCCGGCGCACGAGCTCGCCGCCGACCTCGTCCCGCTCGGGCCGATCAACGGCGAGGACCGGGTGAGCCTGGAGCATTGACCCGGCGCCGGTCGTGCCCCGCAGTCGCCCGAGCCCGACCCGTTACCCGAGCGCGTTGCTCGACAAGCTGTACGTGCCGCTGATCGGCTGCAGGTTCATGTAGATCCCGGCCGCCTTGCTCAGTTGGTTGCCGCTGATCGTGAAGCTCTCGAGCGGCTGCTGGCAGCCTTCCGCGGTGCCGCACACGAACAGGCCGGCGACCGTCGTCTGGTTGATCGAGTTGCCCGTCCAGTCGCTGGTCCCCGCCACCGTGTCGAACTGGTAGAAGTCGATCCCGATCTGCCCGTCCGAGAAGGTGTTGCCGGTGATCGTGGCATTGCGGTAGCGCACCGACACGGCCGACTCGGCGAAGTTCGTGATCGTGTTGCCGGTGATGGTCGCGTCGCTGGCGTCCAGGTAGATGCCGTGGTTGTTGTAGCCGTTGGTGGTGTCGAGCCCGAGGTTCGTCAGCGTGTTGTCGGTGATCAGGTAGTCGTCGCCGTTCAGCAGCATGCCGGACAGCCCGGTGTCCGAGATCTGGCTGTGCTCGATGACCCAATGGTTACCGTTGGAATAGAGGCCGAGGACCTGGTTGCCGGCCGGCAGCGAGATCGACACGCCGTCGAGCGTCACGTCGTCGCTCGAGCCGTGGATGGCGCTGCCGCCGTAGAACGTGTTCTCGAAGGCCAGATCCTCGAAGGCCAGGTCGTGCTGGACGAACCATGCGCCCTGGCTGATCGTCGCCTGGCCCTGCCCGTAGCTGCCGAACACGATTGCCTTGCCGGCAGCGCCGGAGGCGCCGGGCATCAGCACCTGGTCTGAGAACGTCTGGCCGCCCTGGAACAACACGCCGTCTCCGGGGTTCAGCCGGGCCGAGCTCACCCGTCCCACCGTCCGCCATGCCGCAGCCGGTGTTGTGCCGGCGTTCGAGTCGGAGCCCGACGGCGAGACGTAGTACGTCACGCCGGTGATCGTCGGGGCGCTCGGTGGCGTGACCGGCGGCGCCGGCGCCGTCGAGGCCGGCGGGGTGGGAGCCGGCAGCGTCGGGGCTGGAATGGGGGGCGCCGGGGGGGTTTGATCCGCGGCCGGAGAAGTCGGCGCGCTCGACGTCGCTGGCGACACCGGCCGGGTCGTGGCCGCCGAAGACACCGGCTTCGAAGCCCCCGAGCGGGCCGCCGTCGTCGCCGGCATGTGCCGCGGCCGCGATCGCCGGGCATGGGTCACCGTACGGACGTGAGGTCCCCGCCGACGGGGCTTCAGCTTCAGGCGGTAGACGACCTTGGTCTGGCGTGCGGGATGAACGACCGTGACGGCCGACGTAGTGCCGGTACCCCCCAGTGCGGCGGCGAGCGACGAGAGGACCACTGCGAGCGCCGAGGAGTGCATGCCACCTCTCTCGGCGGCCATGCCCCTGTTGCCCCGTATTCCGGAGGGCTAATGGACGGACATACGGCGCCAGGACAGCCGTTCTTCAGTCGGGTCGCCGGTGCGCAGGACGGCGCGTGCATGCCATCCACACGAATAGGGAGACTTGTGGAGGAAATAGTCCCTATGTGTTATCTTGTGGAAGGACAAAAAGGAAGAGCATCGCGTCCGCCGAAGGGGATGGGGACGCAAAGGCGGGTGTTCTTTCGGGAAATTAGGGCACCCATTGGGTGTTTTGCATAGGGATATCTAGTTATGACGCCTCCGCCTGCCGTCTCTCACGCTGATCGATCCACCACGCTCGCGCTCCGGCGTCCGTCCGGCGACCCGCTTGCGAGCGCGATCGCCCATCTGCTCGACGCTCGCACCTGGTCGCAGATGCGGTTGCTCGTCGACGTCGTCGTCCTCTGCATGGCGTCGAGCGCGGCACTGTTCGCCGGACCGGCGATCAGCGGCACCGCGACCCACTGGCTGGCCGCGGCCTATCCACTGCTCACGATCGCGATCCTGCACACCCGGCGCGGCGGGGCCGAGCGGCTACACGGATCTGCGCTCGATACGGCCTCGCAGGTCTTCGCAGCGGTGTCGATGTCCGCGATGCTGACGATCGCGGCCGGCTCGATCGTGGGCGGCGCTCACCCGGTCGCGCTCGCGCTCCGCCTGTGGCTGTTCTCCGTCGGTGTACCTCGCGTTGCTCGCCTGGTGCTTCTGTCGGTCGCCGTCAGGCGATGTCGAACGGTGCCCTCTCGACGCCGACGCTGATCGTCGGCGCCGGCGTCGTCGGGGATCACTCGCGGTCGTCTGACCAGCGAGCCCTACGGCCTGCGGCCGGTCGGCTACCTCGACGCCGACCCGCTGCCGCGCTCGGAGCGCCCGGCGCGCCGACTCCCGTGCTCGGCGGACCGGAGGATCTCGTCGAGGCGATCGAGCGACCGGTGCCCGACACGTGATCCTCGCGTTCTCGTCGGAACCTGACCATGTGCTCGTCCCAGACGGTCGCCGACTGCGAGCGACTCGGCGTCGGAGGTGTCGCTCGTGCCGCGGCTGTACGAGTCGATCAACGAGCGCGCGACGCTCGACCACGTCGGTGGCATGCCGGTGCTGTCGCTGCGCCCGATCGAACCCGCGAAGGCTGGCAGTTCGCGCTCAAGCACGCGTCTCGACCGGACGTCGCGCTGCTGGCGCTGCTCGTCCTGCGCCGCTGATGGCGGTGATCGCGATCGCGGTGCGCGCCAGCTTCGCCGGGTCCGCGCCTCTTCCGCCAGCGCCGCGTGGGCCGTGACGGCCACGAGTTCGACGTCCTGAAGTTCCGCACGATGCGCCAGCCGGACGCGGCGGCGATGCGTTCGAGCTCCGGCGGGCTGCGCGCCCGGCGGCGTCGAGGGCGCAAGACCGCCGGACGCCGATCGGGCGGTTGCTGCGCGATCCGTCGCTCGACGAGCTGCCGCAGCTGATCAACGTCCTGCGCGGCGACATGAGCCTCGTCGGACCGCGACCCGAGCGCCCGGAGTTCGTCGCGCGGTTCGCCCGCGAGGTCGCCCGCTACGAGGACCGCCACCGGGTCAAGTCCGGCATCACCGGCTGGGCGCAGGTGCATGGCCTGCGCGGCCAGACGTCGATCGCCGACCGGGTCGAGTGGGACAACTACTACATCCAGAACTGGTCGCTGGGGCTTGATCTTCAGGATCGTCGCGCTGACGGTCGCCGAGGTCCTGCGCCTCCGCGGTGACGATGCTCGGCCGGACTCCTAGCGCGGACGCCGGCTGGCGCCCGAGCTTCGCCGTAAGCTGAGAGCGATGCCCACACGCACGGCAGCGGCCAGGACCGGCCGTCTCTGGAGCGCGGCGTTGCGTCGGCTGGCCGAGCGGCGCTCGGTGATCCTGGGCTATCACGGGATCGGGACCGCACCGGCTCGCGAGGACCTGTTCCGGCTCCTGGTCTCTCCGGAGCAGTTCTCAAGGCAACTGGAGCTGCTCCTGGGCGCCGGCTTTCGCTTCGTCACGGTCGCCGAGTTTGCCGAGCAGCTCGACGGGGGCGGCCCGCCTCCGGGCCTCGCCACGGTGAGCTTCGACGACGGCCTGCGCGACAACTACACGACGCGCTCCCGATTCTCCGCGGCTTCGGGATCCGGGCGACGGTCTATCCGGTCGTCGGCTTCCTCGGCGGCCACAGCCCTTGGATAAGCCACGGTCCCGCCGGCGAGATCCTCAACGAGGACCAGCTCCGGCGCCTCGCCGCCGAAGGGTGGGAGATCGGCGCCCACACGATGACTCACCCCGACCTGTCGGAGCTGGATTACGCGACGTGCCGGTCGGAGATCGAGGAAAGCCGCGATGCGCTCGAACGCATGACCGGACAGCCGGTCCGCACCTT
Source organism: uncultured Solirubrobacterales bacterium (assembly GCA_963755525.1). Lineage (GTDB taxonomy): Bacteria > Actinomycetota > Thermoleophilia > Solirubrobacterales > Solirubrobacteraceae > Palsa-465. Next base: position 645,919 of record CAVWKC010000031.1, read on the forward strand.
CGCCTACCCGTTCGGCCATTACGGTCCGGCCGCGGTCGCGGCGGCACGCGACATCGGGTTCCGCGCCGCGGTCACCATCGGGTCGGGCTCGTGGGCGCCGCTCGAGCTGACCCGAGCCATGGTCAGCGCCCGAGATCCGTTCCCGGTCTTGATGCTCAAGCTCACCGACCGCTACGAGCCGCTGGTCTCCAGCCCCGCTTTACGCATCGTCCGCGACGCGAGCAAGCAGATACGGTCAGGCCTCGGCCGGCGATCACACGGGGATGACGAGGGTCCTGCTCGTCCATCAGCCGGTTGACGGCGGCGTCGGCCGGCACGTCGCCGACCTTGCCCTGGGGCTGCCCGAGCTCGGCTTCGAGACGATCACGTGCGGCCCGGCGCCGCCGGACGGCATCGACGGCGCTCGTGAGCACGTGCCGCTCGACCTTCGCCGGCCGGTCGCACCGCGTGATCTGCGGATGGTCGCCGACTTCGCCCGGACCCTCGACCGCGTCCGGCCGGACATCGTCCATGCCCACAGCTCGAAGGCCGGCGCCGTCGCCCGGCTGGCCAAGCTGGCCCACCGCCGCATCCCCGTTCTCTACACCCCGCACGGGTTCGCGTTCGCCGGCCATTTCCGGCTTCGCGCCGAGCGCCGCGCGTACCGCGAAGCCGAGTGGGCGCTGGGGAGGGTGACCGACCGCGCGGTGTGCGTCTGCCAGGCTGAGGCGCGCCTGGCCCGGCTCGTGGTCCCCCCCGCGCGTGTGCGGGTCGTCTACAACGGCGTCCCGGTCGCGGGCGACGAGCGCGCGGGCAGCGCGATGGAGCGGCTCGGCGCGCGTGGCCCGGTCATCTGCACGCTCGGGCTGATGCGTGCCGGCAAGGGCGTCGAGACCCTGATCGACGCCGTCCCGGGCGTGCTGGCACAGCACCCGCGTGCTCAGATGGCGCTCTGGGGGGACGGACCCGAGACCGAGGCGCTGAGGCGCCGGGCACAGCGTCGGGGCCTCGCCGAAGCCGTCCACTTCCTCGGCCCCACCACGAGCCCCCTGGGGGCGGTGCGCGGGTCCACGGTGTTCGTCATGCCGTCCTGGCGGGAGTCGTTCCCCTACGTCGTGCTCGAGGCGATGTCAGCGGGGCTTCCGATCGTCTCGACTGACGTCGGCGGCGTCCGCGAGGCGATCGACGATCAGGCGCACGGCCTGCTCGTACCGCCGAACGATCCAGGATCGCTGGCGCAGGCGATCTCGCGGATGCTCGCCGACGAGGGCCTCCGGGCTCGACTCGGAGCCGCCGCGCGCCAGCGCGTGGCAAGGGAGTTCACCCGACCGAGAATGCTTTCCGGTTTAAGCGAGCTCTACACCGAAATTCTCAGGTCCTGTCGCTTCTAAGAGGTTGTGAACCAACTCTTCCATACATTGTCTGTTTGCTTCCAATGCAGCGAACTCCAGCCCTATGGTCCTTTGCCGAATACCGGAGGAAGCCATGGGGATCCCTCGAGCGACAGCCTTTGTGGCCGTTGTACTTTGCTCCGTGGTCGCTTGTGCCGCCGCGACCGCCGAGCCAGTGCAGGGCCAGATTCAGCACCGCGTGCATGGCCACGCGAGCGCCAAGCGGCGCGTGCGCCGCGCGCACAAGCGCAGGCGCGTGCGCGCCACGCTGATGCACGACCTCAACAGCGCCACGCCCCCGCCGGCCATCACCGGCTTGACGTACTACGTGTCGCCTTCGGGGTCCGACACCAACCCGGGCACGAGCCCAGCCGGGGCCTGGAAGACCGTTGCCCGCGTGAATCGCGCTCACCTGTCGCCTGGCGACGGCGTGCTTTTCCAGGGCGGCCAGGCCTTCGCGGACGAGGTGCTGATGCCGAGCGTCTCGGGCATCCTGGGCAAGCCGATCGTTTTCGGCAGCTACGGCCAGGGGATCGCCACCCTGCCCCAGGGCGCATGGTTCGTCCAGCACGACCTGGCATTCGAGAGCCTCGCTTTCAGCAGTACGTTCTACGGCGGCAGTGCCGTCCATGGCCCGAGCGACGACGTGACGCTCGACGGCGTGTCTATCTCGCTGCCGGCCGGCAACCAGGTCCTCGGCCTGTACACGAACGGCGACCACTGGGTGATCGAGAACAGCCGGATCTCGGGCAGCGGCCTGTCCGGCATGCTGCTGAACGGCGACGACTACCTGATCGCCGACAACACGCTGACAGGCGTGGGGCTGTCCACCACGAACGGTTACAACAACCACGGCATCTACCTGGACGCCAGCGACGCCACGATCACCGGCAACACGATCACGGGCGCCGCCGAGTCGGCCATCTCGGTGCGCTATCGCTCGAGCCGGATCATCGACAACTCGCTGTCGGGCGCCGACATCGGGATCGACTACTACCAGTTCGACAGCACCGCGGGCAGCAGCGTATGGGCCGGCAACACGATCTCGAACACCACGGCCGCCGACGTGTTCATCTGCGGCACCAGGGAGGGTTGTCGCCAGCCGCTCGAGAACTTCACGATCACCGGCAACAGGATGACCAAGACGTCCGGCACGTACATGAACCTCCAGCCGACCCGGGGCTCGTACGTGCGATCCGGGAACCAGACCTCCTAGCCGGACCCGATCCGTACCGGGCCTCCTGGTGGCTGCATGCGTGAGCGTCTTGCCCAGGCCCGCCGCGCGCTGCGTCCCTCGGAGGACAACCTCCTCTCGCGATCGCTGACCTTCAACGTCCTCGGCCGCGGGATCAGCCTCGCGCTGGGCTTCGTGGGCTCGGTGGCGCTGGCCCGGCTGCTCGGTCCGGCCGACCGGGGCCTACTCGCCCTGATGCTGTCGCTCAGCGGCGTGGCGGTCGCCCTCGGCGCGATCGGTCAACCGGCCGCCGCCACCTACTTCTCGAGCCGCAAGGACGCAGACCAGCGCGCGATCCTCGGAAACTCGACCGTGCACGCGCTCGTGCTCGCGGCGATCCTCGTTCCGCTCGCGCTCCTGCTCCACGAGCCCATCGCCGAGGCGTTCGGTCGCGGGCACGGTGGTCTGACCTGGGCCCTCGCGGCGGCGCTCGCCCCGGTCACCTTCCTCGGCTGGACCGCCGGCAACCAGCTTCTCGGCATGCTCCGGTTCGGGCTATTCAACGGCTTGAGCATCGCGTCGGTGGTGGCCGAGACGATCGCGATCTTCGTGCTGATCTGGTCCATGGGGCTGGGCGTGGCCGGCGGGATCATCGCGATGGGCATCTCCTCGCTGGTGATGATCGCCGGCTCGGTTCGCCCGATCCTCGGGTCGCTGCGTCCGAAGCTCGATCGCGCGCTCGAGCGACGCATGCTCCAGTACGGCTGGCGCGTGCAGGTCGGGGTGATCTTCCAGGCGGTCAACTACCGCCTCGACGTGATCATCATGCAGCTGTTCAGGCCGCTCTCGCAGGTTGGCTACTACGTGATCGCCCAGACGATCGCGGAGATCGTGATCACCCTCGCCACGGCATTCCAGTCGAGCCTGCTGCCGCTCACCACGCACTACGAGGGAGACGCTCGGCAGTCGCAGGTGACCGTGGGCGCTCTGCATCACCACGGGATCCTCGCCGGGGCCGCGGCGCTCGCCAACGTGGTGTTCGGCACGGCGGTGATCCTGTTCCTGTACGGCCCGGCCTTTCATCCGGCCGTCCTACCCATGATCGTTCTGCTCCCCGGGGTCTGGTGGCTCGGACTCGGGCTCGTGATCCAGAGTGACCTCGGGGGACGCGGCCGGCCGGGCCTCTCATCGGGGCTCGCGGCGCTCGCCGCCGGGGCAACGATCGTCCTCGACTTCGCGCTGATCCCGCCATTCGGAGTGATCGGCGCGTCGATCGCGTCGGTGGCGGCGTACACGTGTTACGGCGTCACCTCCCTGATCGCGCTCAGCCGCGTGAGCGGGATCCCGACGCGCGAGCTGCTGGTCCCGACGCGCGAGGACTTCATGGTCTACCAGCGGTTTCTCGCGCAGGCGGTGGGCCGCCGCCGGGTATCGTCAGCCGTCGTGGACGACCAGGGGACGAGATGAGACGCTGGCTGTCGCGGGCCGCCGATGGCCAGCTGGCGGTCGCCGAGCGCCGTCCCCAGCTCGCCTTTGCCGCTCTTGCCGCGCTCGGCGTCCTCGTGCTGGCGCCGCTCTTGACCCGGCCCCCGTACCCCCTGCTCGTGCCCGTCGCGCTGTTCGCGGTGTGGACGGCCTGGCGCTCGCCCGCGATCCCCCTGGCGCTGGGCGGGCTGCCCGCGATCGTCGACGCGGTCTACGGGAGCAATCCGCTTCCCAAGGGCGGCTTCACGTTCCTGTTCTCGGCCTGGATCTTCCTCGGGGTGGGGTTCCTGGTCATGCGCGGGCGACACCGGACCGCCGTGCCGGCGCTGATGAGCGTTCCGGTGCTGGCCGCGTGCTTCCTGCTCGCCTTGATGATCCTCCGGCTGGGCGCCTCGCCCGACCAGACGGTCGGAACGCAGAAGGTCGAGCTGTACGTGGCCGACGTGCTGATCTTCATGTTCGGCGCGATCTTCGTCGGCTCGCGGCGAGCCGACCTCGACCTGTTCTTCAAGGTCACGCTGGCCGTCGCCGCGGTCACCTCGCTGCTGTTCCTGATCCAGCTCGTCACCGGCGCCGCACAGCAGGTGTTCAACGGGCGGTTCTCGATCGCCGCTCAGGAGTACCCGATCGACCTCGCGCGGACCACCGCGGACGGGCTGCTGATCGCGGTCTATTACCTGCTCGCCACCGAGCGGCGCTCGCTGCGCCTGCGGGTGGCGTTGGTCACCCCACTGGTGGCGATCGCGATGATCGCGGCCGGCTCGCGTGGACCGGTTGTGGCGTTCGTGGTCGGGCTGGCCGCCCTGCTCGCCCTCAGCGCGGCGAGCCCTCGTGCCCGCCGGAGGTTTGCCGTCGTGGGCGCGGTGTTCGTGCTGGTGGCAATCGTCGTCCCGTTGGTCGTGCCGAGCTCGTCGATCGGACGGGCGCTGTCCGCGATCGTCGGTGGCTCCAGCGGCCTCTCGGGCGAAGGGCGCAATGTCCTGTGGTCGAGCGCGATCGCCGCGTTCTCACAGCATTTCGCCCTGGGCTTGGGGACCGGCGGCTTCGCGGCACTGCCGGCGGCGATCAGCGCCGCGGTCATCTACCCCCACAACCTGTTCCTCGAGGTCGCGAGCGAGCTCGGGATCATCGGCCTCGTCGCGCTGCTGTTGTCCCTCGGCGGTCTCGTCGCGCGACTGGCCAGGGTCTGGCGAGATGCGGTGGGTGAGGACAAGCTCGTGGCGTCGATCTTGATCGCGCTGTTCCTCACGGCGCTGGTCAACGCTTGCGTCTCGGACGCGATCTACGGCAACGCGGAAGTCTGGATGTGGGGCGGGCTGGCGATCGGAATGGCCGCGCGGATGGCCCAGGAAGCGCCCCTCCCGCGATGGCGAACGGCATCCGCACCGGCCAGATGAGCCACTCCGTCCCGTCGGCGGTCGCCCCCGGACAGGAGAAGGTCGCCAAGCGCGGGCTGGTCATGGTCTGCGACGTCGACCTCGCGCTGCCGGACGCGACCCGAACCCACACGGTCGAGGTGGCTCGCGGGTTTGCCAGCCTCGGTTTGGACGTAGACCTGGTCGCGCGGGGTCCCGACCCGCACATCGCGGGCGTCCTCTATGCGGCGGCGGCCGGTGCGGAGACGCAGCGCCTGCGCCGGCTGCTCACGATCAATTCCGAGACGATCCGCCTGCTGTGGGCTCGACGGGGGAGCGCTGAGCGCTTCTACGTCAGGGACAAGTGGACCTGCTTCCCCGCTGTCGTGTTCGCTCGCGGGGCCGGCTATCGCGTCGTCACGCAGGTGGACGCGATCCCCTACGGCCGGGGCGCCGACGAGGGCTCTTTGCTCGCGGCGTACCTCAAGCTCATCGTCGCGGTGGCGATGGGCCGACTCTCGCACGGCATGCTGGCCGTCACCCCGCAGATCAAGCGGCTGCTCGTCGAGGTGGCGCGCGTGCCTGCCGAACGGATCTCGGTCATTCCCAACGGCGTCGACCTCGAGGTGTTCACGCCGCTTTCCCGAGCTGAGGCGATCACTCGTTCAGGGCTTGATCCCGGTCGCCGGTACGTCGCGTTCTGCGGCGGCTTCTATCACTGGGCGGACTTCGACACGATGCTGGCCGCATTCGCCGCCGTCGTCGCCTCGCAGCCCGACGCCCGCCTGCTGCTCGTCGGTGACGGCCCCGAGCGAGAGCTGATCGAACGGCGCGCGCTCGAGCTGGGGGTTCGAGATCGCGTGATCATCACCGGATTGGTTCACGACCGAGGCCGGGTCCGCGACTACCTCGCTTCGGCGACGGTGACACTCGTGTGTCACCGCGTGGACAAGGTAATGCGCACGAGCGCCAGCCCCGTGAAGCTGATGGAGTACCTCGCGGCCGGCCGCGCGGTGATCGCGGTCGGCTTTCCCGGCGGCACCGAGATGATCGAGCAGCCCGGCGCCGGCGTCGTGGTGGAGGGCGGTCCGGCTGAGCTTGCCCAGGCGATTCTCGATCTGCTCGAGCCCGAGCGGGCGGACCGTATGGGCGCCGCGGGGCGGCGATTCGCCGAGCGGTCGCTTTCGTGGACATCCGTAGTGCAGCGAACGCTGCCACTGTTCGGCCTGCCGGGCCCGAGTCCATGACGGAGCGGCCGCGCTTCTCGGTGGTGATTCCCGCGTTCAACGCGGCGGCCACCGTCTCCTCCGCGATCAAGTCCGCGCTCTCCCAGACTCAGCCCGATCTCGAGGTCATCGTCGTCGATGACGGCTCCGCCGACGAGACCGCAGAGCTGGCGCGCGGGTTCGGAGACCCGCGCGTACGGGTGGTCGCGCAATCCAATCGTGGGTTGCCCGGGGCCCGGAACGCCGGCATAGCGGTCGCCCGCGGCGACTACGTCGCGTTCCTCGACAGCGACGACCTGCTGCTCCCCGACTACCTCGAGCTGGTCGAGCGAGCTCTCCGCGAGCACCCGGACGTCGGGTTTGCCTACACCGACGCGTACGTGTTCGATGCCGTCTCCGGGCGGGTGCGGCGGCGCAGCGCGATGGCGCGCAATCGTCCCCCGGCGCCGGCCCCGACCGACCGCAACGCCTTCCTGCTCGCGCTGCTGGAACGCAACTTCGTGTTCGTGGCGGTCACCGTGCCCAGGCGGGTCCTCGAAACCGTTGGGGGATTCGACGAGACGCGGACATCGGCGGAGGACTACGAGCTGTGGCTGCGGATCGTCGTTCACGGCTATCGCGGGGCGTGTGTACCGGGACGTCACGCGCTGTACCGCAAGCACACGTCGCAGATGTCGCGCAATCTGGCGACGATGACCCGCAGCCTGGTCACGGTGTACGACGGGCTCAGCATGGAGGCCATGCCGACCGCGGCGCATCGGGAGCTGTTGGCACGCCGCCGTCGCGATACCCGGCGCGCCCTGCGCGTGGTCTCGCCGTTCGGGCGCTTCGTTCCGCTGAACCTGGTGACCTCGGTCAAGCGCGTTGGGATCGGCGAGTCTTGGTACGACGGGGCGCCGGCGGAGGTCGCCGCCGCCTTTCCGGACCTAACCGCGGTCTGAGCCGTGCCCGCCCGCTTGCGCGGCCGCGCCGCGCTGTGCGGAGGCGTGGAGCTCCATGTACAGTCGCTCGAGCCGCGCCACCTGCGTGTCGAGGTCGTGCTCCGCGCGCTGGCGTTCCTGCGCGGCGCGCCCCAGCATCGCAGCCAACGTCCGGTCTTCGAGCAACCGCTCGATCGCGTCGGCCAGCGAGCCGGGATCCCGCGGCGGCACGAGCAGGCCGTGCACGCCGTCGTCGATCAGCTCGGGCACTCCCCCCACAGCGGTCGCCACGATGGGCGCCCCGAGCGCCATGTACTCCATCAACGCGAGCGGGCTGCCCTCCCAGCGAGACGGGAGGACCGCGACGTCGAGCGCGCGCACGACCTCCGGCACGTCTTCGCGGTGGCCGATCCAGCGGATCTCCTCATCCACGCCCAGCTCGGCCGCCAGTTGCCCCAGCTTGTGCTCGTCGGGCCCCACGCCGGCGATCGCACAGCGCAGGGCACGCCCCCGGGCCTTGAGCAGCGCGACCGCCTGGATCAGGTAGTCGTAGCCCTTCTGGTCATACAGACGGCCGATCGCGCCGATCAGGGGCAGATCGGGCGGCACGCCGAGATCCTCGCGTGCGATCGGCGCGCCGTCGGACAGCGGGGGAATCCCGTTGGCAAAGACACGCACGCGCCCGGGCCGGATGTGCTCTCGCTCGATCAGCTGCCGACGATCCCACTCGGACACGGCCAGGATCAAGGTGCTCATGCGCGCCACGACGTTGCGGTCCAGGAACGGGCGGACGAACTTTCCGTCGAGCGATGAGCCGTGCTCGTGGCTGACGACGACCGGCACCTGCGCGAGCCGCGCGAGGATCGACCCGGGCACGCTGGCCCGTGGCATGTGCGCGTGGACCACGTCGATGCGCTCACGGACCAGAAGCCGGTACAGACGCGCCCAGGGCAGCATCGACCGCGACGAGTGGCGCTCGAGGCAGAGGACCTTGACGCCGGCTTCCTGGAGCGCCCGCGTTTCCTCGAGCGCCCGCTGTACCCGGTACCTCTCGGGATGGCGGGTGGTGCACAGGTAGCGGTCGAACCGGGCGGGATCCAGCCGGCGCGCGAACTCGTAGGCGAGCCACTCGGCTCCGCCCATGCCCTCGCCGGCGTCTCGGGCTAGCGAGAGGACCCTCAAGCGGGGCGAGCCCGACCGCGTCGCGACCGCGCCGTCTTCCCTGACCGTCTCCTGCGTCCCGGTGTGCATCGTGCGCCCGAGGTGGCGATCAGCTCGTCAAGGGCGCCGACCCGGCTTTGGATGACGGTCGCGTGCCCGGGTAATAGGGCTCGAGCGGCAGCTCCTCGAACACCACCATGCCGAGGACGGGTGTGATGTTCAGCATGCCGTTGTTGATCGACGCGAAATCGCGCGGGCGCGTCACCCCGGCCCGTACGACCAGGACCACCGCGTCGGAATGCGAGCCGAGGATCAGGCCGTCGGCCAGGCCGCCGAGCGGCGGCGAGTCCATCAGCACGACGTCGAAGCGTTCGCGGAGCTCGGCCATCAGCTCGAACGTGGCGCTTCCCGACAGCAGCGTGGCCGCGTTCACGCGCGAGGGCATCGACGGGAGCAGCCACAGGCCCTCCTCGATGTGCACCAGCGCATCGTCGAGCGACAGCCGTCGCTGGAGCACGTCGACGATGCCGGCGTGCTCGGGGTAGCCCAGGCGCTCCGAGAGCGAGGCCGCTCGCATGTCGCCGTCGACCACGACCACGCTGCGATCGCCACGGCTCACGGCCCGGGCCAGCCCCTCCACCGTGGAGGTCTTGCCGACCCGCGGATTGAAGCCGACGATCGTCACCACCTGTATCCCCCGCTGGCGCAGCGCGAACATCAGGTTCGCATGCAGCACGCCGTAGGACTCGGCCAGCGCCGGATCGTCGGCCTTGAAGCGCGTCTTGAGCGGGATCGACGCCAGCAGCGGCAGATCGACCAGCGCCGAGACGTCGTCGGCGGAATGGATCGCGGGGCGCAGCGACGCTCTGGCCCAGGCCAGCCCCACGCCCAGCACGATGCCGAGCAGCAACCCGCCCAGCAGGTCAATCGAGTGCCGCGGACTGATCGGCGCGGCCGACGCGACCGGTGGGGCCGACAGGCTGGCGCTGGTTCCCTGGGCCAGGCCGTTGGCCACGAGCGTCGCGTTCTGGCTGATCAACGCCGCGCGCTGAGCCTTGAGCCCGTTGATCTGCTCGGCCGTAGTCGCGGTCTGATGCGCCGTCGACAGGGCGCTGATCTGCTGGCTCAGATTCGAGATCTGCGACTGCAGCTGGGTCTGCAGCTGCGCGGTGCGCGCCGCGGCGCCACTCTGCAGATTGGCCAAGAAGCCGTTGATGACATCCTGATCGGTCGCCTGCGCGGTGTGGGGCGACGGCCCGGTCGCGTCGAGCTGGACGAGCGCCCCCTGCTGGAGCGCGGTGGCGGTCAGGCGCGACTGCAGCTCGCCGACGGTCAAGGCGCCGTTCAATACCTTGGATTGGATGCTCTTCAGGAAGCCGGGCGAGACGAGCAGCGTCGCGTAGTTCTGCGCCAGCGCCTGGTTGGCTGCGGTCGTGTCGGCCGTGCCCGGATTGGACGTCGACAGGTTGACCTGCATGATCGCGCTGGCCTGGTAGACCTTCGCGGCAGTCAACGTGTACGCGACCGCCAAGCCGACCATGACGATAATCGAAGCCAGAATGACGACTTTCTCGCGCCACAGCGTCGGCCAGATGCGGCGATTTGTAGCTGGCTCTTCGGCCATGGGCGCAAGTGATGATAGACGGCGATGCGGGCGCGGACCTCAGCAGTTCTGAGCCCTGCGGGGCCGTCCTCGGCGCCGTCTGAAGGCGCCGGTTGGGGGCCTCATCTGCCCGCCCTCCTGGCCGGCGTGCCGGCGGTTGGGTTGATGCTCGTCTGGGCGGTCCACAACGGCGGCTACGACGACGACACGTGGTACTGGGGCGCGCTGGCCGTGCTCGCGCTGCTGGTCACGGCGGTGGTGATCGATCGCGGCGCCGCACGGCTGCGACTGACCCGCGTCAGCGCTGGCGCGCTGGCGGCGTTCGCGCTGTACGTGCGCCTGGTCGTACCTGTCGATCATCTGGGCCGCAATCGCCGGGCGACGCGCTCGAGGGCAGCAACCGCGCCCTGCTCTACCTGCTGGTGTTCGCCGTGATGCTGGTCGTTGCCCTGGACGCGCGAGGCCGCGCTGGTGGCGCTGCTGGCGTTCGTGATCGGAGTCGGGCGTGATCGCGATCGTGCTGTTGCTCCGGCTGGCCTCGGCCGACCACGTCGCGGCGCTGTTCATCGGCGGCCGGCTGGCCGCGCCCGACCGGCTACTTCAACTCCACCGCGGCGCTGTTCATGATCGAGTGCGCTGCCGTCGATCGTGCTGGCGCTCCCGGCGCGAGCTGCCCGGGCCTGCTGCGCGGCGTTGCTGCTCGCGTTCGCCTGCGCCGGGCTCCAGCTCGCGCTGATCGTGCAGAGCCGCGGCTGGCTGTTCACGCTGCCGCTGGTCGCGCTCGCCGCGATCGCGCTCGTCCCCGACCGGCTGCGCGTCGCCGCGGCCGCGGTGCTGCCCGCGGTCGGCGGCCGCTGGTCGCCCGTGCACCGGCTGCTGCACGTGTACCAGGACGTGCCGAGCGATCCGCTGACTCGACCACGCCGCGACCGGGCCGGTCACGCCGCGCTGCTGGCCTGCGCCGCGGTGTTCTTCGTCGGCGACGCTGCGTCGCCTGGGCGCGACGGCCTGCGTCCGAGCCACGGCCGCTGTCACGCGGCGCCGCGGCGCGATCGGCGCGCGTCGCTCGCCGTCGCTGGCGGTCGCCGCCGGTGTGCGCCGGCGGCCTGGTCGTCACCCACGGGCATCCCGGTCGCTTCATCTCGCGGCAGTGGCACGGGTTCAGCCACCGCAGGAGACGTCGGCGACCAGCTCGCACTTCACCGATGTCGGCAGCGGGCGCTACGACTTCTGGCGCGTCTCGCTGGACGCGTTCATGGCCCATCCGATCGGCGGCCTCGGGCAGGACAACTTCGCCGACTACTACGTCCCGCGCCGGCGCACCGGCGAGGAGCCGACGTGGACCGCACAGCCTGGAGATGCGGCTGCTCGCGCACACCGGGATCGTCGGCTTCGTGCTGTTCGCGGCGTTCCTCGTCGCCGCCGTTCGCCGCCGCGATCCGCGCCCGGCGCCGCGGCCCGCGGCTCGCGCCGCGTGGTCGTCGCCGCGGCGCATGCTGCCGCGGTCGTGTGGCTGATCCACGGCTCGATCGACTGGTTCTGGGAGATGCCGGCGCTGATCGGGCCCGGCGCTTGGGGTTCCTCGCGGTCGGCGCGCGGCCGCTGTCGGTACGACGAACGTCGGCCGCGCGATGCCAGACCGCGTCCAGCCGGTCCGAGCCGCCGCGACGCGCCTCCGAGCCGCCGCGACGCGCCTCCGGCGCCGACGACGCGCCGGACTCCGCCGCGACGGCCGGCTGCCGCCGTCCTCGCGGCCGGATCGCTGCGGCCGCGCTCGCGCTCGTCGCCGCCGTGGTCGTGCTCGGGTTCCCGTACCTGTCGGTGCGCGAGGTGTCGACCGGCCAGCAATCCGCGCCAGAGCAACCCGGCCCAGGCGCCTCCGTGATCTCTCCACCGCCGCCGATCTGAATCCGCTGAGCGCCGATCCCGGCCGGCTGGCGGGCACGATCGCGCTGCCAGACCGGGCAGTACGCCATCGCCCGTGCAGCGCTTCGGCCAGGTCGATCGCCGTGAGCCCGGGGGCTGGTACGCGTGGCTCGGGGCAGGCCTGGCCGCGTCGGCGCTCGGGCACCGGACGCGCGCCCGCCACTGACTTACGAGGGCGGCGGCGATCAATCCCAAGGAGCCGGTGATCAGGCCAGGCGCTTGCGCGTGATCGACACGGCCCATCCGCTGTCGCCGGTGGCGGCGCTGCAGCTGCTGGCGCTGTCGCTCTGAGCCCGCGCAGCCGCGCACACTGGAGCCATCCATCTTTCCGTCGGTCCGTCTGCGATCATCCGAAACTTGGTGGATGCTTTGCAGAAGAAACGACACGACTTCGATGTCGGGAGCTTTGATGTATGATTTGGTGCGGTTTGGGGTTCCGCGACGATCGAAGGGATTCATGAAACGCATCTCAGCGCTGGTAGGGGTTCTCGAGTGCTGGTTCTGGCCATGCCGGCCGCCGCGCTCGCCGGGTCGAGTTCGACGTGTCAGGCTACGGTCATCAGACCTGCAGCTCGGTCGGTAACGGCAACGTCTCGAGCGGCAACGCGTCGACCACCCGGCGACGAACGCGGCCTCCACGGGCACGCTTCCGTTCACGGGTCTTGACGTCGTCCTGCTCGTGGCCGGCGGCGGCATCCTCCTGGGTGCCGGCTTCGTGGTCCGCAGGCTCTCGCGCCGGCTGAACTCACCACGTAACGCGGCGAACCGCTTCGGGGGCGAACCGCTTCGGTTCGACCCCTTAGCTGAGCCGCTCGCGGATCAGGCGGGTGACCTCGCCGCCGTCGGCGCGGCCCTTGGTCTCGCGCATCACGTAGCCGACCAGCGGCCCGATCGCCTTCATGTTGCCGGCGCGGACCTTGCTCGGCGGCGTCCGGGTCGGCGGCGATCGCCCGGTCGACGATCTCGCCCAGGCCGTCGTCCTCGGCCGCTGATCGCGCCCAGCCCCTCGCGCTCGACGATCGTCGCGCGGATCGCCGCCCTCCTGCACCAGCAGCGTCAGCACCTCCCGCGCCGCGTCGCGGCTGACCTCCTTGGCCGTCGACCATCGTGGCCAGCGCGGCCAGGCTCTCCGGGCGTCACGTTGCTGCTCGGCCGGGTCGGCGTCCGAGCCGATCCGCTCGACCAGCTGCGGGATCCAGTTGGACAGCTCGGCCGGCTCGAGCCGGTCCCGCCGTCCGCTCCGCCGGCGCCGCCAGCGCCCGCTCGAAGTAGTCGCCCAGCTCGGCGCGGAACGCGAGCTCGCGGGCGCGGTTCGGCGTGCAGCCCGAGCTCGCGCTCGAACCGCGCGCGCGCGCTCGGCCGGCAGCTCCGGGCAGCGCGTCGCGCGCGCCGCGGCGAGCATCTCCTCGGTGGCCAGCAGCGGGACCAGGTCGGGCTCGGGGAAGTAGCGGTAGTCGTGCGCCTCCTCCTTGGAGCGCAGCGGCGTCAGGCGGCCGGTGGCGCGGGTCGAAGTGCAGCGTCTCCTGCACGACCGGCTCGCCCGGCCTCGAGCAGCGCGCGTCTGGCGCTCGATCTCGGCCCGGACGCCGCGCTCCAGGAAGCGCGAACGAGTTCATGTTCTTGAGCTCGGTCTTGGTCCCGAGCTCGGTCGAGCCGGCCGGCCGGATCGAGACGTTGGCGTCGCAGCGCAGCGACCCCTGCGCCATGTCGACGTCGGAGACGCCGAGCTGGCGCAGCGTCGTGCGCAGCAGGATCAGCCACTCGCGCGCCTGCTCGGGCGAGCGGAGGTCGGGCTCGGTGACGATCTCCACCAGCGGCGTGCCGCCGCGGTTGAAGTCGACGACAGCTGCGATCCGAGCCGTGGATCCGGCCGCTCTCGCCCACGTGCATCAGCTTGGCCGCGTCCTCCTCCAGGTGCACGCGGTGGATCCGCACGTCGCCGAGGCGGCCGCCGCGGCACAGCGGCACGTCGTACTGGGAGATCTGGTAGCCCTTCGGGGAGGTCGGGATAGAAGTAGTTCTTGCGGTGAAACAGCGAGCGCTCGGCGATCTCGCACCCGAGCGCCAGCCCGATCATGATCCCGAAGTGGACCGCGCGCGCGTTGACCACCGGCAGCGCGCCCGGGCAGGCCCGAGGCAGACCGGGCAGGTGTGGATGTTCGGCGGGTCGCCGAACGACAGCTCGCAGCCGCAGAACATCTTCGTCCGCGTCTTCAGCTGGACGTGGATCTCCAGGCCGATGACCGGCTCGTACTCGACGTCGTGCGCTCGCGCTCATCGCCGTGCGCGCGGCTCCCGTCGAAGCCGATCGCCCGCTCGAGCGCGTACGCCGCGTCGAGCAGCCGGCTCTCGCTGAACGCCGGGCCGGCGAGCTGGAAGCCGACCGGCAGGCCCGTCGCTGACAGCCCCGACGGGATCGAGATCGCCGGGATCCCGGCCAGCGGCATCGGCACCGTGCAGAAGTCGTTGAGGTACATCGCCAGCGGGTCGTCGGTCTTGGCCCCCAGCTCGAACGCCGTCCACGGGCTGGTCGGCGTGACGACGAAGTCGAACGCGCTCGAACGCCGCGCTGAAGTCCTCGGCGATCTTGGTGCGGACCTTCTGCGCGGTCCCGTAGTAGGCGTCGTAGTAGCCGCTCGACAGCGCGTAGGTGCCGAGCATGATCCGCCGCTTGACCTCGGGTCCGAAGCCCGGCCTCGCGGGTGCGGCTGTACATCGTCGATCAGGTCCGCGTCGCCGTCGACGCGCAGCCCGTAGCGGACGCCGTCGAACCGGGCCAGGTTGGCCGACGCCTCGGCCGGCGCGATCAGGTAGTAGGCCGACAGCGCGTGCGGCGCGTGCGGCAGCCGGCACGGCTCGACCGTCGCGCCGAGCCGCTCGGCGAGCTCGAGCGTCGCCTCGAAGCTCTCGCGCACGCCGGGCTCGATCCCGCCCTCGGCGCCGGTCAGCTCCTCGGGCACGCCGAGCCGGATGCCCTGTCAGATCCTCGCGCGTCGGCAGCTCGATCTCGCCCGGGGAACTCGAGCGAGGTCGAGTCGCGGCGGTCGTGGCCGACCATGTGGCGGAGCAGCAGCGCCGCGTCGGTGACGTCGCGCGTCAGCGGGCCCGCCTGGTCGAGCGAGGAGGCGAACGCGATCATCCCGTAGCGCGAGCACGCGCCGTAGGTCGGCTTCAGCCCGACGATCCCGCACAGCGCCGCCGGCTGGCGGATCGAGCCGCCGGTGTCGGTGCCGATCGCCCACGGCGCGAGCCCGGCCGCGACCGCCGCGGCGCTCCCGCCCGAGGAGCCGCCCGGGCACCCGCGTCGCGGTCCCACGGGTTGAGCACCGGCCCGAACGCCGAGTTCTCGTTCGAGGAGCCCATCGCGAACTCGTCCTGGTTGGTCTTGCCGAGCAGCGGCGCCCCGGCCTCGGCAGCTTGCGCGACGACGGTCGCGGTGTACGGCGGCCGGTAGCCCTCGAGGATCTTCGAGCCCGCCTGGCTCGGCACGCCCTCGGTGCAGAACAGGTCCTTGACCGCGAGCGGCACGCCGGCCAGCGGTGTACTCGCGGCCGGCCGCTCGTCTCCGGCGCGGCCGTCGGCGACCCACGTGAACGCGTTCAGCTCGTCGGCGGCGGCGCGCTCGCGGTAGGCCTCGAACAGCTCGGCCGCGTCGATCTCCCCCGCGCGGATCCGCTCGGCCGCCTGCGGCCGCGGTCAGGTCGATCAGCTCGCTCATCGCCGCGCCCGGGCTCGGGAACGCCGAAGCCGCCGTCGACGCGGCTCGGGCGCCGCGGCCAGGACACCTCGCGCGGAAGGCACGGCGTCGGCTCGTCGGCGCGCAGCGACGTTGACCACGTCGACCACGTGCGAGGTCGGCGGCGACGCCGTCGAGGTCGAGCTCGCGGATCCTCTCGATGTGGTCGAGCACCTTCGACAGCTCGGCCGCCATCCGCTCGACCTCTTCGTCGTTCAGCTCCAGCCGGGCCAGCCGGGCGACGTGGAGCACCTGGTCGCGATCGAGCATGCTGCGCGTCGATTCTAGGAAGCGGTTCTCTAGGAAGGGTTCTCGGAGCCCGGCCGCACGACGGGGATCTCGCGCGGGGCGTCCCGGGCGGCGATCCCCTCCTCCCGCATCGACAGAAAGCCGCCGTAGGCCAGGCCGATCGCGCTGAGCAGGCCCAGGAAGGCGCCGGCCTGCTCGTGCGCCGGAGGGCTGATCGATGCGGACGCGGCGGTCAGCCCGGTAAACGCCTCGCCGATCCGATCCGATGCATGATCCCCACTACCGGGCGGGGTCAGATAGCTCGTCTGACGAGTAACCAGATGCTCGGTCGGATGGGCGATCGATTCGGCCACGTAGACGCTCACAGCAAGGTCCTGGAACGCCGCGAAGCGCAGCCGCACCGCGTCGCTCACGACGTCCGCGCGCGCCGGAATCCGCACCACACGTCGACCACCAAACCTGACGGCATGCCGCGAGCCACGTACCAACGCCGCCCCGCTTGCGCGTAGCGCGATCTCGACTCGATCCAAGACGACCGGACTGGTCCCGAAACGGTTACTCAAATGCACCCGCAGCCAGGCGCCGCCGAAATGGCGCCACAACCATCCGCACGGTCTGGTCCGACAGAGACGGTACGAACGGGCTCGCGTCGCTCGGGCTCGCAGACCACGTCCCCACCCAATGCGCAGAGGCGGCAGAAGCGAAGAAAAGTCCGCCGATCCCCGCCAGCGCAAGAACCAAGACGACCCTCCGTTTGACGCCCTGAACCGCCCCGGGACCGGTCATCAGCAAGCGACTCCACCCAGTCTCGAACCGCCGACTGACCGTCCCACGCTGCACCGACGAGCGCATCCCGTCCAACGGGACCACGACCACGTGCGATCCATCGCGGTCGTTCCCGTACTTCCTGTCGGTAACCGCCATGTCGCCCCTCTACTCTCGTCGACGCCAGCGAGCACGAGGATCGCAGATCGCAAGCCAAGAACATCGGCCACCCGGCCACGATCGGCAGCGCCGCTGTCGTGGTCCTGACCGGCAGCCAACTCGACTCAGCTTGAGCGCCGCAAGCCAGCGGCGCCGACGACCATGGCAAAAGCCAAGGGGCCGTGGCATACCGAACCCCCGCATGCTCGATCGGCGAGCGAAGCACCAACGCCATCGGGCGTCGGTGCTGATACCGCGACTGCTGGGATCGGACAAACCCGGTCACGCCGGGCCCCTCCCACCGGGCCACCGGAATCGCGCCAGTCGCCGAATAGCGGGGCTCACGAAAACGCCTGCGGAAAGGGCGCGCTCCTATGCAGCTCTGCCGGCCGACACGGCGCCCGTGCGGACGCTCGGATCGGGCGAAGCGATCGCGCGGCTGGGCTGGCCCTGACGATCCAGATCGTGGCGAACCAGCAGCCTGATGCCCTACAGAAGCAATAGCGCGGCGTCCGACGTCAGCCTCGAGCGGTCGGCTCGCGCATCATCCGGGCAATGCAGCCGTCCGCCGCGCGCGGCAGGACAGCTGAGTGCGTGGCCAAGCGATCACGCCGCCAGCCGTCATCGGACGATCGCTCGGTCGCCAATCCGCTTGTGCGGCCTTAGACGATCGAGATGTTGAAAGCGCTCGTCCGCTCTCGAGCAGCGACCGCTTTACGACGGTTATCGCAACTGTGGCGAGGTCAGCCGGCTTGGTCGGCCGCCGCCTGCATTGCTTCGGCGATGAGGGGCTTTTGGTGGGCGTCGGCGCCGTGCGGATAGGCCAAGCGCTGCTCGGCGAGGACGACGAGCATTGCGCGTGTGTCGAGGTACTCGACGACGTCGGGGCGGTTGGTCGTGGAGACCACGAGGTAGCGAGCGGGCGCGTCAGAGCGGTTGACCAGGCTGTGGGCACCTGCCTGGCCGCGCGGGAACGCGACCACCGCACCGGCCGGCAGGAGCTGCGTGCCATCCGGACCGCGCAGCGAGGGCGTCCCGTCGAGGACCAGCAGTAGCTCCTCGTTGGCGTGGTGAACGTGCAACGGCGAGCCGACGGCACCCGGAGCCAGCTCGTAGACATTGGCGGCGAGCTCTCGGGCCCCAGCCGGAGCGCCCACGGGAGCGACGTGGCGACCAGCGAATTTGTCCGCCTCCCAATGCGGCTGCTTGAAGTCAACGGGCATCAGGCGACCGTACCAATCCGTTGCTCTTGGAGCCCCTGGCGGGATGCGCACCAATGGTGCGGGCGAGACGTGGGCCGTCGCCGAAGCGGTGGCCCCATCCAGCGGTGGTGTGAGGTGAAAGCAGTCGCGCGCCGGGCGTCGTTCGCTGTCGCGCTGGTGACGTCGGCGCAGGCCGGCACCTCGCCGGCCTGGCCCGGCCTATTCGGGAGCGCCGACCAGCGTGGGCAGTACCTCGCCGAGCGCGGCGTCGATTTTGATGTCGGCGAGCGGGTCGGCACGAGTCGCGCCCCGGTTGATGATCGCCACCGGGATCCGCGCCTGCTGGGCCCGGTGCACGAACCGCAGCCCTGACATCACCATTAGCGAGGACCCGAGCACGAGCAGAGAGGCCGAGCTGTCGAGGAGCTCAAAGCACCCCTGCACCCGGGACCGCGGCACGTTCTCGCCGAAGAACACAACGTCGGGCTTGAGCAGGTCGGCCCCGCAGCACTCACAGCCAACGAGCCGGAACCGCGCGACCTGCTCTTCGGCGAGTTCAGCGTCTCCGTCAGGGTTGCTGGCGGAGACCTCGTCCCGGTCCAGATCTGGGTTGGCGGCCCGCAGCCGCTGATCAAGCGCCTCCCGGGTGCTGCGCGCGCCGCACTCCAGGCAAACGACACGGTCAAGCGCTCCATGCAACTCCACGACGTCTCGGGCGCCGGCGGCCTGATGCAGCCCGTCGACGTTCTGCGTGATGATCCCGCGCAGCACGCCCGCCCGCTGAAGCGCGGCCACGGCCCGGTGCCCGGCGTTGGGCCGCGCGGCGACGATCCGCCGCCAGCCGATGTGAGCGCGGGCCCAGTAGCGCTGACGAGCCTCTGGCGAGCCGCGGAACTCAGCGATCGTCATCGGCAGCCGGGCGCGCAGCGCGCCACTCGGACCGCGATAGTCCGGAATTCCCGACTCAGTCGACAGGCCCGCGCCCGACAGCACGCACACACCACCGCGACCAACAAGCTCACCAAGCCGGCCCGTCACGACGCCATCCATCGGCTCAGTATGAACGCGAGCCCGCCGGCAGGCGCAAGGGGTGACGACTCCGAGCAACCGAGCCCCCGTACCAGCAGGACCCGCCCCTAGCGCATCCCGCACGTCACCACGGTCGTGCCCGGTCGGTCCCACCGGCAGTCGACCGGCTCTGCTTCCGAGAACAGGAACAGCGGGACCCTCGCTAAGCAGAGCCCGCAATGTCAAAGCGTCGTCCTGGGCGCCGACGACACTTCGCCGCCGGGCAGTTCGTCGGCTGGGCTGTTGCGCCGGCGCCGCGTGGGTTGCGTGTGACGACTACGTCGGCTTGCCGTTGGAATCGGTTGTTGGGGCGATTTGCGCGCCGATCTCGATCGACGCGCGCCGAGCGGACGCCAACGAAGGGACCGAGCGGCATTAGCCAGGTCAGTCGCTGCGATGGTCTGCCAACCGGACGGGCCGAAGAAATGCGGCAACCGCTTAGAACGAGAGACCAGCTAATGCAAGTAGATCTGCACGTTACGACTGAGGATCGTGCTGCCCCCCGCGGGTGGCCCTTCGACCTCGGGATAGGTGTACGCGAGCCGTACGGTTCCGCTGCTGGGGAACTTGAGGTACACGCTGAAGTAGCAGCTGGCGCCAGGGTTGATGGTGACCTGCCTGACCGTTGTGAATGATCTGGTGTTGGCGGGCGCAAATTGGATGTTGGCGATCTGTGGGGTGCCGGTGTCGATCAACGCGTAGGTGGCCGGTCTGATGCACCCCCACACCTCGAGGCGGGCGCCTCGCTTGGAGGTCGACGTTACAGGTACATACAGCGGCAGCCGCCACGCCGCGTAGGTCGCCTTTGGAGTGCTCGATTGCCAATCGAGCAGGCCGCTCGACCAGGCGGTGTATCTCGGCGAGAACGACGGCGGGTCGCGCAGGAGGTACTGGGCAAAGCTTCTGATCCGCGAGCGTTTCCATGAGAGGTACTCGGCCCAGTTGAGATACCGTGCGGCGACTCTGGGCGAGCGATACCTCGCCGGCGCGGCGCCGCGCTCGTGAATTGTCGACGTATTGGGAGGATCGGTGATGTAGCCGAACTCCGTGTTGTAGCCGGGCATGCGTCTCCTTGATCCGTAGATCCGCGCGACACGGTCGAGCGACCTGAACAGCTGTCCGATCTCCGCTAAAGAGGAATAGTCGGGATCGGGATGCTCCTCCGTCTGCGGGGCATACCAGCGCATCCATGTGTGATCGGCGAAACCCGACGCCCGGAACAAAGCTGGATGTTGTGCACGGAAGCGCCGCGAACCAGCGGCGGTCGTGGGGCATCCGCGAATCCGCGCGGCCCAACCGCGCAGCTCGCGGTAGCTGGAGTCGACGCAGTACAGCGCCCGCAAGAACACCAGCGGCTTCATCACCTGGAATTCGCCCCATCTGTCTCCGCCGCGCGGGCCGAGCTCCCCGATCAAGAAGGTGTCGTTGCGGTGCCCGCTGTGCCGCAGCGCAGCCCACGCGGCATCCAGCAGACGGCGATACAGATGACCGCTGTTCTCGACTCTGAGATCGCCGAGCACCCCCTGTGGCGAGAGTGAATAACCCAAGTTCGGCTCGCTCCACACCGACCATATGCTCACTCGCGGGAGCGGCGTCGACGCGCCCGCCGGCCGGTAAGACCCGTCATAGCGCACTCCGACGGCGTGCACGAACGCCTCGAATGCGTTGGGGGATGGCGCCCAGCCGGGATGCGAGCTCGGTCGTGGCGGCTGACCGCGTCCCTGCGCCCACCGCGGCGCGCCGCCAGCGAGCTCGAAGTAAACCTGGATCCCGTCAGCACGCGCTTCCCGATCGATCTCGTCGTAGATCGCCCATGCGCCAGACGGGTACGCCGCTGGACTAGCCGGGCGAAACGCTCGAGGTCGCCTGCGCGAGTTCCGGCCCGGTGCGATCGCGTCCCAATGGATCGTCACCTTGAGAACGTCGACTCCAAGCAGCCGAAGCTGCGCGAGCGTGCCGACGGGATCGCTCCGCAGCGTGACATCGTCCTGAAAGATCGAGATCTGCCGTGACGATGCTGCTGCCGGGGCAACGCCCAACGCCGTCAAGAGCCCCGCGCACACAAGCGCGACGCCGACCACTATCAACATCGGCTTCGATCGCATCCACAAACCACCACACGTCCGGCATCCAGAAGTTGCGGCCGGTTCGCTGGATGACAAGCAGCAGTTCTGTCAGAGGTGCAGCAGTCGGCGTCGCTAACGACCGCGACAGCGGTCACGTGGCAGGATCGTGCCCATGAGCGTAGCCGCGCCCTGTTGCTTGGAACAGCGACGACTGAGCGGATCGAACGAGCCGTCAAGGCCGTGCCAGGCCGCCAAGCGGCCGCCTACTAGACGCCTGGGTGCGGTTCGCGGGCCGCAAGGCGGGCACGCCCCCCTGGGCCGTGGAGGCGACCCGGAACGCGATCCCGCGCTGGCGCAACCAGATGGTCGAGCGCGGCAGCCACCCAGCAGCCGGCGGTCCGGGGAAGCAGTTCCTGACGGCCGCGAAGGCCGCCGGCGTTGACGTCGAGGGCGGCGACGCGCTACGGACGTTCATCGCTGGCTGGAACGCGCGCAGCCAAGCGCCGTGACGCAACGGCTCGTGCGCGTCCGCCTACTGCCGCCGGGTTCTAACGCTCTTCTCGAAGCTCTCGACGAGTGCGAACAGTTCGTCACGCTCCCACACACGGCCCCACTTGCGTTCGTTCAACCGATTGAGCACGCCGACGTGTTCGAGCCGCTGAAGGGCCCTTCCGACAGCCGCATGCGACTTCCCGGTGAGGCGCTGGGCCGTCGCGATTTCGATCACCGGATGCTGCGGCAGCACGCTGACGAGTTGCCGGACGGCTGCATCCCGGCGGGGCTGACCAAGCCGGTCGAGCCAGGCTGATTGGCGCTGCTCGATCCTGTCGGCCAATCGCTCGGCTTGGATCGCCGCCCGGGTCGCCGGGGGATCCGCTGGCGGCTCGGATGCCTGAGCGCCCACCCCACGTTACGCCTCCTCGACCGCCGCGGTCCGCCATCCAGGCTGCTGCCCGGGGCCAGCAACGTCCCCTGACGGATCGCCGCGCGCGAGGTCGAGGCTTCCTTACAGTCGCGCTGCCCACCGCGGCGAGTGACCCATTCCCACTCCCATCGACTCCCGGCACGCTGTGAGCGCCATTGCTGTCGAACCACCTCGACTGGTCCCCTCGGCGTGTTAACGGTGATCGTGTCGGAGCGGTTCGCGACGGCTGTACCGGCCATCGGCGGAAGCTCCTCTCACCCTCGCCGGATCGACATCAGGTTCCAGGGACAGCGTCCATAAGGAAGCCGCAGGCGGCGACTTCTCGCGCTTCCGTCGACACCCTCGGGTCGTACGGCTCGCACAACTCTGTCGACCGTCGTGGAGTTAGACGTCGTCGTCGGGCACGATTTCCGCAACCGCGAGAAACAGCAGCTCGAGATCGGCGTCATCGGCGGTGCGGGATTCGTCCGTCGGGGGGCGCGACGCCGCGAGCCCGCGGTCGTCTGTCAGCGGCCGTCGGCTGTACGAAGCCCACAATCGGGGATCGCCGGCGGTCACGGCACGCCCGCGGCGCGACTATCGCAACCGTGTGGCCAAGCGCTCGTCCGGCGTCGGTGTCGGCGGACCGCTCCTGCGTCGCGAGGTTGTCGGAAAATTGAATGCTGGAACCTCGATGTGGGAGACGGTGAGCACCATTGACCTGTTGTTGATGGTGCCGTCCCACTTCAGCCACGAGATTCGGTTGATTCGGCGTAATGGCGCCCATTACCTGTGAATTTTCCGACAACCTCTCGCCGTAGCGATCGTCAGCTTGGCACCCGGCCATGCGACCGTCGGCCCGTCGCTCGACCGGCCGCGCGCCGAAGGCTGATCAGCCGAGTCCCACCGGGGGCGGCGGCGGATGGTGGACGGGCTTGGGCGGCTGGAATGGGATCCTCGGCAACTTGCCGATCGCGTTCGAGAACGCGTTGGCGATTACCGCGTAGCCGTTTTTGTTGGCGTGAATGTTGGGGCCGCTCGGGGGCGGCGTGCAGGCCCAGTTCCAGCTGCACACGGTGGCCACGTTGACCGGGACCAGTGCCCCGTTGTACGAGACGTTGGCGGTGGTGTCGTAAGTCTTGAACGCGCCGGCGACGTCGGCGGTCTTGTACCCCGCCGCCTTGTTGGCGTCGGTGATCAGGCCGTTGACGCTCTGCGCTAGCGCGACCGAGGCCAACGCCAGCCTCCGGACCGACGGGTCCGCGCTGAGGTAACCCGACAGGATCGGGTCATACAACGTCATGCCGGCGAGCACGGCGCCGGCGGGCGCCGCCTTCTTGATACCCCGCAGGATCGACGGGAGGTTGCGCTTGATCGACGCCTCGCCGGCGGCGACGCACTGGCCCACGTTGACGCCAGGGGCGGCGCAACCGTCGACGTCGTTCGCGCCGATGTCGATCGTCACGAGCGGAACCTCGCCACGTTGGTGGTGGGCG
>CAVWKC010000032.1:0-101571 GCA_963755525.1 uncultured Solirubrobacterales bacterium
ACGCGCCGACTCCGGTGTGAGGGCGTGGTTGGTTCCGCGGCTCGGCCTGTTCGAGCTGTTGGGCGCGGCGGGGCGTGTGGTGCATGTTTCGGCGCCGGCGGGGAGCGGGAAGACGTTTCTGTTGCGCTCGTGGATCGCGGCGGAGGGTCTGGAGGAGCGCGTTGCGTGGGTGTCGGTGGGGCGTCAGGAGCACGATCTGCAGGCGTTTTGGCTGTCGGTCCTGGACTCGCTGCGGGGGACGCGGCTCGGATCGGAGCGGGTGCGGGAGCTGACCGCCGCGCCTGGTCTGGACGGCGCGAACGTCGTCCATCGGCTGGTGGAGGATCTGAGCTCGCTCCGGGAGCCGTTGTGGTTGGTGATCGACGACCTGCACGAGTTGCAGGCCGAGGAGGCCGTCCGCCAGGTTGAGGTGTTGCTCGGGTCCGCGCCGGCGGCGCTGCGGTTCGTGCTGGTGACCCGGCGGGATCTGCGGCTGGGGCTGCACCGGTTGCGTGTGGAGGGGGAGCTGACCGAGATCCGGGGCGAGGATCTTCGCTTCACGCTCGAGGAGTCGCGCGCGCTGCTGGAGGCGGCGGGGGTGCGGCTGTCCGAGGGCGCGCTCGAGTCGGTGGTCGTGAGGACCGAAGGGTGGGCGGCGGGGCTGCGACTGGTGGCATTGTCGCTCGCCCGCCACCCGGATCCCGAGCGCTTCGCGGTCAGCTTCTCGGGCCGTGAGCGCGCGGTGGCCGACTACCTGGTGGCGGAGGTGCTCGAGCGCCAGTCGGCGGAGGTGAGGCAGCTGCTGTTGCGAACTTCGCTGCTGGAGCGGGTCAGCGGACCGCTCGCTGACCGGCTGACGGGGAGCTCAGGCTCTGAGCGAATCCTGATGGAGCTCGAGGACGCGGGCGCGTTCGTGGTCGCTGTGGATCCGGAGCGAACCTGGTTTCGCTACCACCACCTGTTTGGGGATCTGCTCGCGCTCGAGTTGCGGCGGACCGCCCCGCAGGAGGTGCCCGGCCTGCACACGATCGCCGCCGAGTGGTGGGCCGAACACGGGTATCCGGTCGAGGCGATTCGCCACGCGCAGACGGGCGAGAACTGGGGCTTGGCGGCGCGGCTGCTCGCGGACAACTGGTTCGGGTTGTACTTCGATGGGCGGCTCGCCACCCGCCGCGAGCTTCTGTCTGGGTTTCCCACCGACAGGATCGCGACCGATCCCGAGCTGGCAGTGCTCGCCGGGGGCGACAAGCGGGCGGCGGGGTCCTTGCGTGAGTCTGAGTGGTACCTGAAGCGCGCAACGGGGATGGCGGCGTCGGTGCTCGAAGACCGTCGCGGGCGCTTTACGATCGCGCTTGGGATCGAGCGACTGGCGCTCGCTCGGGCCCGCAACGACCTTGGGGCCGTTGCCGAGGAGGCGCAGCGACTGCTCGCCTCAACCGAGGCCACGGAATTTGGCCTCGGCGAGGAGGTGCGCACAAGCGTGTTGACCGACCTCGGGATCGCCGAGATGTGGGCCGGTCGACTGGAGGACGCCGAGCGCCACCTCGAGCAGGGGCTGGAGGAGGCCCGGCGGATCTCCAGACCGATGCTCGAACTCCAAGCGCTGGCAAACTGGGCGCTCCTGAGCTCCTTTCGCTCTCCGGCGACGGCGGAGCTGCGCGCCACGCAGGCGATCGAGCTGGCCCGCAAGCACGGTTGGGAGGAGACCGCACCCGCGGCCGCGACCGCCTACGTCGTGCTCGGCCGGGCGACGGTCTGGCGCGGGCGGCTCCGAGAGGCAGAGCCGTGGCTAGACCTGGCCGAACGCGTCCTCGAGCGCGACACCCAACCGACCCCGGCGCTGATGCTGTATGCGACACGGACGGTGTCGGCGTTCGCGCGTGGCCGGCACGCGGAGGCGGCTGCAGCCTATCGGGATGTCGAGCGGATGGAGGGGCTGCTTGTCATGCCGCACACGCTCACGACGCGTATGCAAGCGCTCAAGCTCGAGATGCTCGTCCGCGTGGGCGAGACCGAACGGGTGGAGCGAGCCCTCGCGGAGACGGACGAGGAGGTTCGCGAAACGAGCCAGATGCGGGTCGTACTCGGGGCTCTGAGACTAGCCCGCGACGATCCCGAGGCCGCCGTGGACGTCCTCGCACCCCTCCTTGACGACTCGACCCCGGTCGAGGCGTCGGTGTGGGACATCGAGGCGTTGCTGCTGGAGACGATCGCGCGCGACGCGCTTGGCGATCCCGGAGCGGCGTCGCGCGCGCTCGAGCGCGCGCTCGACGCCGCCGAGCCCGGCGGCCTGCTGCTTCCGTTCCTGCTCTACCCGACCGCGGAGCTGCTGGAGCGCCAGACGCGACTTCGGACCACTCACGCCTCGCTGATCGCCGAGATCCTGAACCTGCTGTCCGGACACACTCCGGCGGCCCGGGCCAAGGAGGCCGCGCCGCTCCAGGAACCCCTCTCCGAGAGCGAGCTGCGCGTGCTGCGCTACCTGCCGACCAACCTCCGGGGCCCCGAGATCGCAGCGGAGCTGTTCGTGTCGCTGAGCACGATCAGGACCCACTTGCGCAACGTGTACGCCAAGCTCGGCGTGCACAGCCGCGCAGACGCGGTGAAGCGGGCCCGCGAGCTCGGCCTGCTCTCGCCCTCCTCGCTCAAGCGCTGACCCGGGCCGCCGTCGCTCGAGCTCGCTGATCGATTCGGCGTACCTCGCCCCGCTTGACAGGAGCAGGCCGCAACGAGCGGGCACGCGGACACGGGCACCGAGTTACGGGCCCGAATCGTCTGAACGATGCGATGCGGGCTCATCCGGGCGACGACGAGGCTGAGTGGCACGTAAAGGTCTCACTAGATCAACCCGAGGAGAGAGCGATGTGCGCACCGACCCATATCCGGGCGACCACCAACCGCAACGGCGTCAGCGATTCGGGCGTCACCAACTGGAGCATGACATGACAACCACGAAGAATTACCTCGACCGCCGATGGACCGCGCTGATCTTGCTTTGCGTGGCGGAGTTCGTCGTGGTCCTCGACGCATCCATCGTCAACGTCGCCCTTCCGAGCATCGGCAAGGCTCTCCACTTCTCCAATCAGAACCTCCCCTGGGTGGTCAACGCATACTTGATCGCCTTCGGCGGCTTCTTGCTGCTCGGAGGCCGCGCCGCCGACCTGCTCGGCAGGCGCCGCGTGTTCATGGGCGGGCTGATCGTTGTCGCGGTCGCCTCGCTGCTCGCGGGGTTCGCCACCAGCCAAGGCGAGCTGATCGCTGCCCGTGCCGCGCAGGGCTTGGGCGCTGCGATCCTCTCACCGGCCGCCCTGTCGATCGTGACCAACCTCTTCCGTGATGGAGCCGAGCGCAACAAGGCCCTCGGCGCTTGGGGTGCTGTCGCCGGTTCCGCCGGGGCAGTGGGCGTGCTCCTCGGTGGCGTCCTCACGAGCGGGCTCAGCTGGAACTGGGTGCTGTGGGTCAACGTACCCGTGTCACTGATCGCGCTCGCACTGACGCCCGGTCTGATCCCCGAGAGCCGCTCGGAGTCAGAGACGCGGCACTTCGACGCTGCCGGCGCGGTCACCATCACGGCCGGCCTGTCGCTGCTCGCGTACGCGATGCTGGACGCGAGCAGCGCCGGGTGGGGTTCCACCAAGATCGTCGGCCTGCTCGCGGCTGCGGTGGCATTGATCGCGGTGTTCATCGCGATCGAGCTTCGCTCGCGGTCGCCGCTCGTCCCGTTCCGGATCTTCAGGCTCCGGACGCTGACCGGCGCGAACGTCGTCGGGATCCTGCTCGGCGCCTCGCTGTTCTCGATGTTCTACTTCATCTCGCTGTACATGCAGCAGGTGCTCCACTACAGCCCGATCCACGCCGGACTCTCGTACCTGCCGCTGGCCGTGACGATCGTCATCGCGGCCGGCTTCGGCGGCCAGCTGGTCACGCGGTTCGGCTTCAAGCCGATCCTGGCGGCTGGAATGCTGTTCACGGCGGGAGGGCTCGTGTACTTCAGCCGGATCGCCACGGGAGGGAGCTTCCTGGCCGACATCCTCGGCCCCTCGCTGCTGGCGGCGATCGGCCTCGGATTCAGCTTCGTAACCTCGACCATCGCCGCTGTCTCCGGGGTCGAGGGACGCGAGCAGGGAGTTGCAAGCGGCCTCATCAACGCCTCCCAGCAGATCGGCGGAGCCATCGGCCTGGCCGTGCTCTCTACGCTCGCGACCACCAAGACCCATCACGTGCTCGCGAGCGGCGGTTCGAACCTGCCGCATGCGCTGACCGCCGGCTTCCAGCACGCCTTCATCGGTGGCTCGGTGATCGCGGCACTCGGGTTCCTCGCCGCAGTGATCCTGATCCGCACGCGTGACAGCCGTGCGCACCTGGAAATGGCGAACTCGGAAGCCGCCCTCGCCCCCGCCTAAGTGGTCTACCGGTTGCCGAGCCGCCGATACAGGACGTGCTCGGCGACCGTGTAGCCCCTCGCCTCTTAGCGGATTTCCCCGGACTTTGCGGCCGTTTCCCCGACGAAAAGGCAAACGACATGGACGCACGATTAGTCGCAGAACGAGGAGAAATCCCTGGAAATCAAGCTGCTTCAGGTGCAGGGCCGCACGACTGAAAATCGTGGTGTCCCCGGTTCAAGTCCGGGTCTCGCCATCGCCGAAGGGCCTGCAAATCGAGGAACGGGGAACTCGGTGCGCCACACGCTCGGAGTGGAGGAGGAAGTGATGCTTCTCAGGCGCGATCGGTGCTCGCTTGCCCGGTGGCCATCAACCAGCATGATGGCCGCAGGCACCGTCATGTGGCTGCGCCCGGCCAGGGGTCGGGAACGGTGCCCCGTAGCCGCGTTCCGTGCGAAGGTCTCGAGTCAACGACTAGGGTGCCGCCGACGGCAGCGATGCGGTCGCGCATGTTGCTAAGTCCAGCCCCGCTCGGTGTCCGGTTGGGGTCAAACCCGCAGCCGGTGTCGCTGACGGTGAAATGGAGCGCTTGGGCGGTATCCCAGGCGCGCACGGAGACGTCCGCCTGTCCGGCGTGCTTGGCTGCATTGTCGATCGCCGCGAGGCAGGTGAAGTAGACCGCGCTCTCGACTTCGGGCCGGCAGCGGCGGATCCCGCGCGCTGACACCGTGATCGGGTCGGCCGCGTAGCGGCTGGCGGAGACCAATGCCGCACCCAGGCCTTCGGAGGCCAGCAGCAGCGGATAGACACCACGCGCGAACGCGCGGACCTGCTCGATGGCCTCCTGGACCTCGTCTCCGAACCCGGTCAGCGCCGCGCTGGCGTCCGTGTCGCCGCGCTCCTGGAAGCTCTCGGCAGCGAGCGCGAGCCGAATCCGCAGCCCCGTCAGACGTTGCTGAACTCCGTCGTGGAGGTCTCGCTCGATGCGCTGAAGATCGGCGTCACGGGCCGCGAGCATGCGGGCAGCCAACCCCGACGGGAGTACCCGCGAGAGAGACTTGAACAAAGTGCCGTGCTGTTGGCCGGCGAGCGCCACCCCGGGCGGCGCAGTCGCTTTCACGGAGGTGCTCATCCGGGCACCGGGTCGGTCACCGCGATCGCTGCGTGGGCCGTGGGGTCGCTGCCCGGCGGCTCGAGGGCGGGGATTGATCGAGCAGGAGCTCGCACCAGACGCAGGTAGAGCCGAGGTCCTGCCGGGCTCCCCATGTCTCGCACAGCTGGTCAACGAGCGCCAGCCCGAGGCCGCCTGGGGTTTCGGGGTCACGCGGGAGCATGCAGGGTCTCAGGCGTGAGCCTGGGTCGGTGACGGCGATTCGAAGTCGATCGTGGAGCGTCGTTACGTCCACGGTGAGCGCTCGGCGTGGGCCGACGTGTGCGTGGACCACGCTGTTGGTGACGAGCTCACTGACGAGCAGGGCAGCATCTGACGCTGTGGTGGGAGGGATGTGGCCCTCGAGCTGTGAACGCACCGACCTGCGGGCCCGGGCGGGTGCATCGCCGCCGCCAGGAATCCGCATCGAGATCGATCGTTGCGAATCCGGGGGCTGCGACGCCGACGCCGTCATGCGGCGCCCGGCTTTCCAGACCGTAGCGGCCGGGGCTGAGTGGTCCGGGGGCCACACGCTTCGCCCCAAGCGCGTGGCCCACGACCCCTCCTTCGTGTGATCGCGCGATCTGCTCGTGCAAGGACCCCAGTCCTCACGACGCGATCGCCCGGAGCGGCTGTCCTTTGCCGTCTGGCTGCTGGTACAGCGCGACCTCGGAGTTGAGAACGCAAGCTATGCGCATGAGCAGCACCTGGACGCTCCGGAAGTCGGCGTCCCGGCTCGCTGGCTGCTTCGAAAAGGTTGGGCTCAAAGCCGGCTGGGAGCCCGGTCTCAGGGCGCAAGCTCATCACCGGCCACGACACGTGCGGAACCAGGGGCTCGGATCGGCGCGCGATGAGTACCGCACTTTCACTCCTAACGGGAGCTGCGTTGCTTTTGCAACGCCCCCGCTAGCCGCCGATTGGCCGCTGCAGACGCGCCATACGCCTTCTTATCCTGGACCCCGACGCAGCCCACCCAGCCGGGCGGGCTCGTCAGCGTCCCGATTTCGACTGTACTCCGATGAGGCCGTCGGGCCATATAAGAATCTCCTCACGCACGATCAGTTCGAGCGACGCCTGGGCGAGCGCCCCGCGGCCCCGCCCAGCGGCTGTCGGTACCGCGGCGAGGATGGCGCGTGCAGTGCTCTAACGGGACGACCGGATCGAGCCGGGGTTGCATCGCCGTTAGGGGCCGATCCGGTACCCGGCCGGAGCTACAAGCCCCGCGAGCGCGGTTTTCGTTCCGCGCTGATGCCTGGCTGCCCCGCCCGCAGGCCGCGCAGCCAAACCTCAACCGGTCCGACACTACTCCGATCCCACCGAATACAAGGGTCCGAAAGCCCGCGTTCGGGTAGGCTCGCAATGCGTTGGCGTTGAGCCGTGCGCCCGCTTCAGGCGCACCAAGCTCAACCGGCGGAGAACTCGCGCCAGTGAGCAGCACAGACAGCAGAAAACGAGGAGGTCGGCGATGAGCGACGCTGGGTCGGAGGATCGCGCCGAGCGGCCGTTCGTCGGTGGCCGGCTGCTGGCCGAGATCACCAACCGGATCGTCGCGTTCATGCGCGAGCACTACGGCCGCGGACCGATCAAGGCCAAGACCTACGTGCTCGACAACCTGATCGTCTGCGTGCTCACAGACGGGTTCACCGCGATCGAGCGCACGATGATGGAAGGCGGCGAACCCGACCGCGTGCTCGAAATGCGCCGCGACTTCCAACGGATGATGAAGGAGCGCTACACCGAGATGATCGAAGCGCTTACCGGCCGCAAAGTGCTCGCGTTCCTGAGCCAAGCGCACGTCGAACCCGATCTCACGATCGAGATCTTCCTGATGGACGGGCCGCTAGCCGGATTCGGCGCACTCGAGCTCGTCGACCCACAGCCGACCGGCCCCGCGACCGGCGGCGACTAACCGCCGTCCCCGTAGGCAGACGGGCCGACGGCTTACGGGGTCGTCGGCGTTCAGAGGGGTATCGCCCGCCGGTTGGCGGTGACCACGTTCGAGTAGTTGGCCGCCGGTGACGCCGGGATTGACGGTCTCACCTGCTCAGTTTGGACTAGTTCAAGCAGGCGCTGTTGCGCGTCACTCGCGCGGGACGGCAATACGTTTGTGCCTGTGGTGGCCAAACGCGTGAGGTGGTTTCCGCGGCGGTAGAGCGCGATCGGGATCGGACCCGCTGCGAGTCTGACTGCGTAGGTCCAGCTTGCGACTGTGTCATCGGCGATGTGTCCGCCCGCTAGTACGACGAGGTCGGGACGGTGCGCGGCGAGTGCGTCGCGTATGCCGGCGACGCCGCGCGCGGAGAGACTCATCATCTTGACGCCGGCCCGCATGCAGAAGAGCTCGAGCGCGCGGATGTGCGGGGCGTCGGGGTCGAGCTCGTCTCGCGACGCGTCGCCGACCAGGATCGACTGCGGTCGCAACGGTGGCGGTGCAAGCCGGGTGGCACGCCGGAGCCAATCCGCTCCCCAAGGCGCGGCGAACGCCCAGGCCGCCGAATCTACCGTCTGCTCGCGGATGATCTGCTCGAGCGCCGGCAGCAGCACCTCCTCCACCGCGTCCTCGACGGAGCGTGACCCCAGCGCCACCTCGATCGCCGCATCCGCGCGCTCGCGATCGTAGGACCGGAGCGCGGTGACGAGCGAGTTGTTGTCGGCTGCGAGCCCGTCGCGCGCGCGCGAAACAGCCGACGAAACCGAGAGACCGTCGTGCAGCGCCGCTCGCAACGCGGCCACCTCGCAATGGATGTACATCCGGTGCCTGCCCGGCGATCGCTGCGGCTTTGGGAAATCGAACCTCGCCTCCCACTGCCGCAGGGTGTTCGGGCTGACGTTGAGCAACGTCGCCGCTTCACTCGTCTTCAGATAGTGCATCTAAAAGGCACGGTTGGGTTCCGGTGGTTGGTCTGCTGCCGGCAGTTGGACCAGAAAGCTCTTATCTTGGCGCGCTAGCGGTCGGTTAGGACGCGGAACGCGCGTCGGCCCCGCGGACCCGTTGTGGTGCTGCAAGCTCACGAACCGGTCCATGTGCTCGTGACTGAAGCATGGCTTCGGGTCCACAGTGGAACTAGAGGTGGCCGTCCCTACCCCACCGGCGGCAAGTTCAGCACTGTCCGGCCGAGGTTGCCGAGCTTATCCCAGCAATTGCACACGTTCGTCCGCTGAAGATCGTTTTTCCGCAGTCATATGGGCGCTGCCGTCTCCCCCCGTTGAGGTAGACGCATCTGACGCCCTAAATGGAGAAACCACGAGGCTGAAAGGCCATATCGGGGGGTGGCGTCTGTAGACCGATCCGCAGCGCTCGATCCAAGACCAGTTCACAGCACCGGCTGCGCACCTCGGTACGAGGGCTTCTCGGCAGGCAACCAGCCGCTCGGGTCGTTGGCGGGATCCGGCGTTCGAGCGGTGGACTACGTGCCTTGCGGCGACTCGTGCACGATGGCGCGGTCACCGCCTGCGACTTTCGCCATGTGGAGGGCTGTGTGGGCGGCGGCCAGAGCGTCGTTGTGCGTCGGCGTGCCCGGGTCAAGGAACGCGCCACCGATGCTGACGGTGGCGTGCACGCGACTGGAACCGGCGGTGTGTGACTGGTCGCGCACGGCCGTGCACAAGTCGTCGGCGAGGCTCCGGAGGAGGTGGGGCGCCACGCCGGGGAGTACCGCGGCGAACTCGTCGCCGCCGGTCCGGGCGAGTGCCTCGTGCGGTCCTAGGCGCCGCGCGAGTGCGTAGGCGATGCTCCGGATCACTCCCTCCGCGGCGTGCGGACCGTGTCGCTCGATCATCTCGCGGTATCCGTCCACGTCGATGCACAGAAGCGCTCGTCGCTCACCGTCTCGTGGTGTGCGGTCGAGTTCGGCCTCGAAGCGCCGGCGGTTCCACAGGCCGGTTAGATCGTCGTGGTCGCCAGGGTCGAGCGCTCCGCGCTCGAGCGATGCTTGTTCGGCCGCGCCCTCACGCGGACGCATCTTGCGCTTCGCCCCTTCCCGGGTCTCCAGCTTGGGGTCTCTCGCTTCCACAGCGCTTCGGTGACGCCTAGCCCGAAGCCCTCCTCGAGGCTCTTCTTGACGATCACGTCGGCATGGCACTGGAGCGCATTGACGATCGCGGCGTTCTCCTCGACATCGTGCATCGGCACGCATGCGACGGTCACGCGGCAGCGCTGCTGGTGAGCCAGCCCCCGCCAGGCTGCCTGCACCTCGTCGAGCACCCCCGGCTCCTCGGGGTCGTCGGTTACGGTGTGAACGGTGGGACCGGCGAGAATCAGGTGAGCCTCCGTGTGTGAGAGCGTGTGCTCGGCGAATCCGCGCATCACCCTGATCGGGTCCTTGATGCGATCCCAGCGGCAGACGTGCACGACCAGCCGGTCGCGACCGAGCCTCGGGGCCGGACCGGTGCGAAGCACGTCGCATCGGTGGCGCAAGCGCCGTGGGGTAGCGTCGACGCTGTGAAACGCCGGCGCCTGGGACGGCTCGCCCGGGCGCTCAACGAGCCCGGTGTACGCGAGGATCGATGCCGCCAGCCCGTTCGACATGTCCGCGTTCTTGACCGAGCATGGATCGATCGACGGGACGATGATCCTGACTGCCTCAACCGGCAGCCGAGCCGGCACGCTCGCGCGCCGCGAGAACACCCCAGCCGGCGCCATCAAGCACCCGCTCGTAGGCGCTTCGCTGCGCCGGCCCCAGCGGCCCGCCGTCCCCGAGATGCTCGTGGAGAAAGTTGTGGATTCGCTTGGTCACGCGGAAGAAGTCCGCGCCGGCTCGCACGATCAGCCAGCGGGCATCAACGCCACCGGCTCGGGCGTACGGCAGCATCGTGCGCAGGATCTCGGCGACACCGCCGCCGATCGCGGTCGAGTTGATCGACCACACCGTGCGTCCCGCGAGCAACTCGCGGGCGTGCGCGTGCGCTTCGGTCAAACGCTCCCAGGCCATCAATCCTGCCGCGTCACGCAACCCCCCGATCGCAACAGCCGGCAGCTGGACCTCCTCCAGCGCGACGGTCACTCGGGCACCGGATCAGCCGCCTACGGTCATGGGATCAAGCCAACGTGTTCCAGCATGTCTGGGTCGCTCAGGTAATGGTGCGCCGCCACGATCACGCCGTCCACGATTCGATGCAATGCGCAAAAAGACGCGATTTCCAGGTTCCCGATCAGTCGGAGCGCACCGACCACGAGCACTTTGTCGTCGCCGATACCGTGGACATCGGACACCACGATGACGTGCTCGTAGCGCAAGCGCGCGAGCTGCATGAACCACCGCTCCACGCCGTCGTGGCCGCGGTATGAGCGCTCGAGCCCGCTGAGCCTCAGCGGGTGGAAGCGAACGTCGGGGTCAAGGCGGGCGAGCATGCCTTCGAGGTCCTTCGCGTTGAACGCATCCACCCAGCGACTCACGAGCGCATCGGGCGCCGGCGCGACCGTTGGCCCGGACACGCTCATGTCGTCGGTTCAGCGGCCGGCCGTGGCGCGTCGAGCCGGCCGACATCGGGTGCCGCGCCGGAGGCGTACAGCGCGTCGGCTGGCAGCGTTGAGGCGAACAGACCGACAGAGGTGCCATCGCGTGCCAGGCATCGCGGGCAATGTTCGGCCGTCAACGACCTCGCCCTCGGCGTAATCGTCAAGCCACAGCGAGGACAGTTCAAATGGACCTTCCCGGGACCGGCGAAGACTCGACTGCGCGTCCGAAGGTGCGCCATCGGCGGTGTCAACTCACGGCCCGCGATGGCTGCACGCCCAGCGCTCTACCGGCCGCACGCCCGACATCGAGTGCCGACCCGTAACCGTGCGAGGGCGGATTCCGCTGAGACTCACACCCCACGGTCGCGGGACACGGCTGGATGGAACCGGACAGCGATCGTCCAAGTCCCAGACCACTACGGCGGGCACCGCGCCGCGGAATGTCAGACCGTGGCCTCGAACTCGATCCGGCCACAGACGATCGTGGGAATCACAAACGAGCGGCGAGTCCGCTTCACGCAATGCTCGCCGAAGTGTGCGAGCGATCTGAGGTCCGTCCACGAGCAGGCTCCTCGGCCATGGAAGGCCGAACCGGTCGCCACGGACCCAGCAGTGCAGCCACCACATGACTGCGAACTCGCTCCGCACGTAAGACGCAACCCCCGACGCGATCAATGACCCCGATCGGAAATCGCTGTCGACGGATCCTAACGGCGCCGAAACGCAAATGCCACGGAACGCATTAGGTACTTTTCACGCACATTTCGATGAGGAGTGCCGACGCCCGCGAGCTCGATCACCGGCTCGCCGCCGCAGACACCCTCGTGACCTGCTCGGCCCGAGTGGCTGCTCGCTCGAGCTAACGGGAGGCGCAGTCGTGAGCGGCGTCCGGGGGATCGCCGATCAGGTGGCGTGAGAGGGCGTAGCTGACGAGCTCTGAGCGCTTGCCGAGTCCGAGCTTGCGATGGATCCGCCGGCGATGCGACTCGACCGTGCGCCGTGAGAGATGCAACGGGCCGGATATCTCAGCGCTGGTGAGACCCAAGGCGATCAATCGGAGGATTTCGGTCTCGCGGGGGCTCAGACCGTCGTCTCGGGCTGCCCGCCGCAGCCCCTCAAGGCGCGCCGCCACGCGCGGCGACACGTATTCCTCCCCGCGCGCCGCAGAACGAACGGCCACCAGCAGCTCCGTGTCGGCGTTGTCCTTCAGGACATATCCGATTGCGCCGGCGTCCAGCGCGTGCCGCGCGAACAGCGGGCTCTCCTCCGTCGTCGCCACCACAATCTGAGTTTCTGGCACCTCATCACGCAAACGTCTGATCGCGTCGATACTTGATCCGTCGGGCATCCGCAGGTCGAGCAGCAGCACATGCGGCCGATGGCGCTTGACGTGACGGATCGCGGTCGGCACGTCCCCCGCCTCGGCGATCACTTCGACGTTCTTATCGCTCTCCAACCAGAGCCGCAGAGCTCGACGCACCACGTGGTGGTCATCCGCGAGCACGAGCTTGATCGGCGCGACGGCTAGGGCCGTTCGGACGGGATTTGTGGCGGGCTGCGCTAGCTGCAGGTCTGCCGGCATGACTGCAACTTAGCCGTCCGCGTCCCCACGAACCTCGCGGAGAGTACGACGATCGACCGGGAAGATCGCGGCGATCTGGTGCGGAAAAACTACGTAGCCCGCAGCTCCGACGCGTGAACTCGGCGAGGGATAACCGGACGGGAGTGTCGGCCGTTCGCGTCGCTACGCGTCCGGTGAGTACGGCTCGGCGTACGCGCAGGCCGCGTCGTCGACAAGGGAGCGCGCCCGGAGAGATTCGAACTCCCGACCTTCGGTTCCATAGAGCTACGACGACCACTGGGCGAATCAGACCGGCACCGACATCGCGTGCCCGTCGAATGTGACCGTGCGGTCGCGGCCGCCGCGCTTGGCGGCGTAGAGCGCGGAGTCGACCCGCTCGAGCATCATCTCGACCTCGATCGGCACCGCGGTGGTGGTGATGCCGGCGCTGACCCGCATGTCGGGCAGGCTCGGAGAACCGTGGGTCGCGAGGGCGTGGCGGACGCGCTCGGCGAACGCCTCCGCGCCCTCGCGGTCGCTGCCGGGCATGAGCACGGCGAACTCCTCGCCACCGAGCCGGGCGGTGACGTCGATTTCGCGCGAGTGGCTGGCCAGCAGGTGGGCGATGTGCACGAGTGCGCGGTCGCCGACCACATGGCCGTGCTCGTCGTTGATCTGCTTGAAATGGTCGATGTCGAAGGTGGCGAGGGCGATCGGCCTGCCGTCGCGCCCGGCGCGGGCCAGCTCGCGCGCGGCGTGCTCATCGAACCCGCGGCGGTTGAGCAGTCCGGTGAGCGGGTCGGTGCGCGCCTCGCTGCGCAGCCGCTCGAGCAGAACCTGGCTGCGGTTCTCGAGCACGTGCGCGACGACGGCGATAGCGGAGGTGGACACCATCACGTCGACCCAGCGGCCGGGGTAGGCGCTGGCGGCGGGCAGCAGCAGCAGCGCGACCGCTTCGCCCACGCCGACACAGGCGACGATCGCGACCGCGCCCCGCCGCCCGAAGAAGATCGTCGTCCACAGCACCGGCAGCGCGTAGAGGATGGCCCCATCGCCGGGTCCCGGAGACGTGGCCAGCGCGTACGCGATCAGCGCTACACCGAACGGTCCGACCAGGGCCAGCCCCCGCCGGGAGAGGCGCGGGCCGACGGCCAGCAGCATGACGAACAGCGCCAGCACGAAGGCCACAGGCACCAGGGCGAACTTGGGATCGCCGGGAAGGAACCCTTCGATTAACCCGTCGAGCGCCGCGGCGCCGGCCATCGCCGACGCCGTATAGGCCATAACCGTTCGGTTGGATCGGATGTCATCTAGAGATGAGACCACCGCCGAAATATCGGTCCGGAGCCCCGGATTCCGAAGCTTCAAACTGGCCCTCTCTGGACGTTCTTGGCCGTTCCGGTTAGAACTCTGACCAGTTGGCGGTCAGGTCTGGGGCTCGGCCGAGTCGAGCGAGCTGGCGACCGAATCGAGGATGCCAGTGACCTCGTGGAGAATGGCGGCGGCCGTCGCGATGTCCTTGTCGCTGAATCCGGACAGACGCTCGGTCCAAAGACCATTCCACACCGCGAGCTTGCGCTCGAGGAGCCCCCAGCCCTCTGGGGTCAGCGCGACGTTGCAGACGCGCCGATCCTCGGTGCTGCGTCGGCGCTCGACGATGTTCGCCGCCTCGAGCTGATCAAGGATCGCGGTGATCGCCGCCGGGGTCAGCTCGGCGCTCCTGGCGAGCTGACCGGCGGTCATCTCGTCCTCGCGGCCGAGGGCCGCGATCGTCCGGATCTGGGCGAAAGTGAGCTCGCCCGGACGGCTGTGATCGCGGCCGCGAAGGCGACGATCGGCGGCGGTCAGCTGGTTCAGCGCGGTGCGGAGCTCGTCGATCGTGCCCGTCGTCTTATCGACGGTCTTAGTGGCGGTTCGTTGACTCACGCTGCCTCCAGCAGGGGCTCCTCGACCGAGATCGCGACAGGGGCCTCGGTGACAGTCGCCTTAGCCTCTCGCTCGATCCGCGCCAACAGTAGCGTCGGGATCAGCGCCAGCAGAGTCACGCCCATCACCCACCAGTAGGTCTGCCCGAACCCGGCGGCCGCGGCGGCCGCGGTGTGAGCGCCACTGGTCTGGCTCTGGAGGACGACCGCGAAGATCGCGGTTCCGAGCGATCCGCCGACCCGCTGGAGCACGGTCAGCTGCGGGCTGGCGTCGTTGATCTTCTCGCGCGGCAGGACCGAGAAGGCGGCGGTCATCGCTGGCATGATCGCCAGGCCGACGCCGATGCCGCGCACGATCATCGCGGTGCCGATCGTGGCGTAGGGCGTGGTGGCGGTGACGAGCACGAACGGGACCGTGGCCGCCGCGAGGATCACGGCGCCCAGGAACGAGGTGCGTCCGGCGCCGAGGCGCTCGGTGAGGCGACCGGAAAGGAACATCCCGAGGCCGCCGCCGATGCCCTGGGGGATCAGCAGGACGCCGGTCATGATCGCGTCCTCGCCGCGCACCGTCTGGAAGTAGAGAGGCATGAGGATCATCGCCCCGAACAGGGCCGCCCCGAGGCAGAAGGTCACGATCGAGGCCGCCCGGAAGGCCGGGTTGGCGAACAGGTTCAGATCGAGCAGCGGGCGCGCGATCCGCTGCGAGCGGGCCACGAACAGCCCAAGCAGGGCGAGACCGCCGAGCGCGGGGACGAGCACGGACGTGGAGATCAGGGTGCCCGCGGTCGCGCTCTCGGACAGGCCGTAGGTGAGGCCGACGACGCCGGTGGCCGCGAGGCCGAGTCCGACCACGTCGAGCCGGCCGGCCTGATCGGTGCCCGCGGAGTCATGGGGCAGCAGCCGCCAGGCCATCGTCAGCGCGAGGGCGCCGATCGGCACGTTGATCATGAAGATCCACTGCCAGCCGACCGACTGGAGAAGCAGTCCGCCGAGGGTGGGTCCGAACACCGGCGCGAGCACGATCGGTATGCCGATAAGGCTCATGAC
Organism: uncultured Solirubrobacterales bacterium; assembly: GCA_963755525.1. GTDB lineage: Bacteria > Actinomycetota > Thermoleophilia > Solirubrobacterales > Solirubrobacteraceae > Palsa-465. The sequence goes on from CAVWKC010000032.1 coordinate 15,503, forward strand.
CTTGGGTAGGTTGCGCGGGCCGGCGGCCTTGACGAGGATCATCTGGCCGATCGGGGTGAGCATTCCGCCGCCGACGCCCTGGAGGACGCGGAACGCGATCAGCTCACCGCTATTGGTGGCGAGCGCACAGAGGGCCGAGCCCAACGTGAACACCACGAGGGCGATCAGGTAGAGACGTCGGGCGCTGTACCGGCGGACGGCCCAGCCGGTGACGGGAATCACGGCGGCGAGCGAGAGCAGGTATCCGGTGATGACCCACTGGATCCCGTCGAGCGAAGAATGGAGGTCGATCGACAGGTCGTGGAGGGCGACGTTGACGATCGTCGTGTCGAGCACGGACATGATCGCGCCGAGGATCACGACGATCGCGACGCGCATCACGTGGGGCTCGATCCGCGGGGCCGGGGCGGCCTTGGCCGCCTCGAGGCTCACGACGGACGAAGGGGAAGGAGAGGGAGAGGAAGTTGTCGAGTTCATTTCGTAACGAAAGTTTAGCGGAAAAATATTTAGGCGTCAAACATTATTTCGGCTAAAGATCGAGATTCCTTTAGCGCGGCTCGGCCAGATTTCGTGCGAGGCGGCGCCGACTCTGAGATGGTCTGCACCGAGAAGTAGGGACCCGATCCGAGAGGAGACCGACTCATGGCCGAATGCGCCCACGTCGACCAGATGAAGGTCGACGTACCAGCAAACGTCGAGGGCTGCGAGGAATGCCTCGCGACGGGCCAGACGTGGGTCGCGCTCCGGGCGTGCCGGACATGCGGGCACGTCGGATGCTGCGATTCGTCGCCGGGCACGCACGCCACCAAGCACTACAAGGAGACCGGCCATCCGATCATGAGCTCGGCGATGCCCGGCGACACCTGGTCGTGGTGCTTCGTCGACGAGGTCTCGTTCTAGATCGCGGCTAAATATAAAGGAGTGCCGCGGTCCGTGCACGGTCGCTGGTGCACGGGCCGCAGTTGGAACGCCCAGCGCACATAAGTCCGCATCGCGCACGGGGAACCCGTATCGTTCCGGAGAGGGTTGAACGAGCCGCGAAGGAGAGCGAGATGACGACGGTCGACCTTGCCCAACAGCAGCTGCTGATCGGTGGCGAGTGGACGGGCGCGAAGTCCGGGCGCGAGTACGAGCAGAGCTTTCCGTTCACGGGCGAACCGGTCGGTCGGGCGGCCGCCGCGGGCCGGGAGGACGCGCAGGCTGCGGTCGACGCCGCGGGCGCCGCGTTTCCCGAATGGTCACGGAGCGCGCCGGCGGCCAGGCGCGCGATTCTGTCGAAGGCCGCCGACCTCCTGATGGAGCGCCAGGCGGAGATCGCCGGGATCGTCACCGAGGAGACCGGTGGCGTATTCGGCTGGGGCATGTTCAACGTCGAGCTCGCGGCGGGGATGCTGCGCGAGGCGGCGGCGCAGGCGTACGGGCTGGTCGGCGAGGTCATTCCGTCCGACGTGCCGGGCAAGCTCGCGATGGGCGTGCGCGCGCCCGCCGGCGTGGTCGTCGGGATCGCGCCGTGGAACGCGCCCGTGATCCTGTCCACGCGTGCGGTGGCGACGCCGCTCGCGTACGCGAACACGGTCGTGCTCAAGGCCTCCGAGCTGTGCCCGCGCACCCACGCCGCCGTGGTCACCGCGCTGGTCGACGCCGGCCTCCCGCCCGGGGTGATCAACCTGGTGACGAATTCGCCGGAGGACGCGGCGGAGGTCGTCGACGAGCTGATCGCGCACCCGGCAACGCGCCGGATCAACTTCACCGGTTCGACGAAGGTTGGCCGGATCATCGCCGAGAAGGCGGGCCGGCACCTGAAGCGGGTGCTGCTCGAGCTAGGCGGCAAGGCGCCGATGGTTGTGCTCGGCGACGCCGACCTCGATCGCGCCGCCGCGGCCGCGAGCTTTGGCGCGTTCTTCCATCAGGGACAGATCTGCATGTCGACCGAGCGGATCGTGGTCGATCGGACGGTCGCCGACGCGCTGGCGGAGAAGCTCGCGGAGCGGGCGCGCGCGCTGCCGGTCGGCGATCCCCGTGAGCCGACGACGGCGATCGGCCCGCTGATCAACAGCGCCGCGGTCGATCGCGTGACGGGGTTGGTGCAGGACGCGGTTGAAAAGGGGGCGACGGCCCTTAGCGGTGGCGAGCCAGACGGTCCGTGCTTCCCGCCGACCGTGCTCACCGGCATCACCCCGGATATGAGGCTCTACAGCGAGGAGTCGTTCGGGCCACTGATCACGGTGGTGCCGGTCGACGGTCCGGACGCCGCCGTCGAGGTCGCGAACGACACCGAGTACGGCCTGTCGGCCGCCGTGTTCTCGGAGAACGTGCCGGCGGCGCTAGAGGTGGCCCAGCGGATAGAGAGCGGGATCTGCCACGTCAACGACACGACCGTGCAGGACGAGCCGCAGATGCCGTTCGGCGGCGTGAAGGCGAGCGGGTTCGGGCGGTTCGGCGGACGGGCCGCGCTCGAGGAGTTCACGGAACTGCGCTGGATCACCGTCCAGTCGCTGCCGCGGCAGTACCCGATCTAGCCTCAGGCGCCGCTCCGGTCAACCGCCCCAGGCGTCGTATTCCTGCTGGTCGACGGCCCGCGTGACGTCCGCGTGAAGCTGGTCGTCGTTGGTGTGGCCGTGCGATACGAGGTGCTGCTTCGCGGCCTCCACGACATGATCCCGCTCGCCTGACAACTGCACAGAGCAGGTGTTGCCCACCGGCACGCGGGCGCACTCGAATACGCTCTGACTCTCGTTCATGGACGCTCCTTTTGTGGTTGTCGCAGGGCATCGTCGCGAGTTCGTCTCGCCTAGTCAACGATGACGCCCGAGAGCCACGTGCGACTGGCGGGCAGCGCGCGAGGGGGAGAGCCAGACGCCCGGCATGTCGGCGAGGTCGATCCTGCGTCAACCATCGAACTGACGGTCACCGTCCAGCCCGAGGATTTCGCGCACGCCAGCGTGGAGGTCAAGCGCGTCCTCGGGCGGTTCGGGTTGAGCGTCGAGGAGGCATATCCGGCGACCGGGAGCCTTGTGGTGAGCGGCTCCGCGGGGCAGATCGAGGATGCGTTCCGCGCCAGTCTCGGACTCTACGATCACGGCCCCGACGGCATCCTCCGTGGACGCGAAGGCGAGATCTGCGTCCCGGCCGACCTCGACGGCGTGGTCACGGGCGTGTTCGGGCTGGATCAGCGCCGGGTGGCTCGACGGCTCACCGGCTCCGGCGCGTCACCGCCCAGGCCGACCCCGCTCGGGCCCGAGGAACTCGAGCAGCGCTACAACTTCCCCGAGGGACACAGCGAGGGACAGACGATCGCGATCGCCGAGTTCGGGGGCGGTTACTTACCAGAAGACATCCGGACATTCTGCGAGACGCTTGGCCGGACGGTGCCGGAGATCGAGGTCGTATCGGTCGGGTCGGTGCCGCTGAGTCCGGCGGAGATTGCGGCGGCGGTCGCCCAACAGCAGGCCTCGCTGGTCGGAGAGAGCCACGAGGTGACGATGGATGTGGAGATCGTGGCAGCGCTCTGCCCGGACGCGAAGATCCGTCTGTTCTTCGCGAATTTTGATCAGAAAGGCTGGATCGACCTGCTCGACCGGGTGGTCGCCGAGGATCCCCCGCCGGTGAGCCTGAGCGTGAGCTGGGGACTCGCGGAGGACTCCGCGAAATGGTCCTCGGCTGCCGTTGACGCCATCAACCTGCGGTTACAAGCGGCCGCGCGGCGCGGTATTACCGTCTGCGCCGCAGCCGGTGACGACGGGTGTGGTGACCAGATGCAGGACGAGCACGCGCACGCGCACTTCCCGGCGTCGAGTCCCCACGTCCTCGCGGTGGGCGGAACCATGCTCGAGGGTGAGGAGGAGGTCGTGTGGTGGAATTGCCCGGGCGATCAAAGCGACCCCCAGAAATACCCACGCGGTGGCTCAACCGGTGGAGGCGTAAGTCAGCGCTTCAAACGGCCTGAATGGCAGAACGTCCACGTTCGCTCACTAAACCCCGGCGGCTTCGACGGGCGGATCGTTCCGGACGTGGCGGCGCTGGCCGGGCTACCCGGCTACAGCATCGTGTTCCAGGGCCAGCCGAGAATGAACGGCGGGACGAGCGCTTCGGCTCCTCTGTGGGCGGCTCTGGTCGCGCGGATCGCCGGCGCCGTGCCGGGGTTCCTCGCGCCGCTCCTGTACGGCGAAGGAGCCGACGGCCGCGTTCGCGGTGTGAGCGGCTGCAAAGACATCACCAAGGGAAACAACTGCACGCCGAAACCCGGATTCGGCTACGAGGCGGCTGAGGGGTTCGACGCGGTCACCGGTTGGGGCGTCCCGAACGGGCAGGCCCTGCTCGCGTCGCTGCGGAAGTGATGCGACTACCCGCGGACCGCAGCCGGTAGCCCGGCCAGGAGCGCCTCGGCGATCGCGAGTGCGGGCGCCGCGCGGAGCTTCCTCAATTCCGCCACCGCCTCGTCGAGCACGGGTTGCGCCTCTCCGCTCCGGTCGTCGTCGATCAAGACCCGGGCCAGACCGGTCTGGGCGCGAGCGAGCCAATACGGATAGCCGAGGCTGGTCAGCTCCTCGATCGCGGCGCCGAAGCGAGCCCGGGCCGTGACTGTGTCGCCCACGAGCGCGGCGACCAGACCTTCCCCCCGGGCCCGTTCCGCGCGCAGGAACGGCGGGACGTGGCCGGGAGGCACCTCAGCTAGCAACCGCAAGAGCGCGGTGGCCTGGCCGACCTCCCCCACCGCGACGGCGGCCTCGATCGCGGTCGGGAAGCCAATCCGGCTAGCCGGGCTCGAGATGCCCTCGGCCGCGATGATGTTGCCCATCGCCCCCGACAGGCCATCCAACGCCGCAGCGGGGTCACCCGCGACGAGCGCGATCGTGGCCTGGCAGGCCGTGTACGTCCAGCGGGCCTCGTTCGCTTCGCTGTGGCGCCACGGGCTCATCCCGTCCAGGTGCCGGCCGGCCACTTGCGCGTCCCCGCGGAAGGCGGCGACCAGGGCGAGCCCGAGGTGGATGTATTCCACTCCGGGCCGCTCGGGGCCGCTCTCGAGCAGGTCGGTCCCGAGCCGCTCGAGGTCGTCCCACGCTCCCGTGTACTCCCACACGCGCATTAGGTTGGATGCGGCCACGCTCTCGTAGACCCGGCTGCCGACCCGTCGGGCAGTGGCGAGCGCATCGCCGGTTTGCTCAGCGGCACCGGGCAGATCAAGTTTCCTCAGGAAGTCGCCGCTGTTGAGCTGGACGATGAGCAGCCGGTCGCTGAACCCGTACTCCCGGCACAACTCGATGGCGCCCGCGAAAAGGATGCGTGCCTCGCGCGAACGGCTGAGCGCGACGCACACCTGGGCCTTGAAGGTCAATGCTCCGGCGAGGACGTGGGGAAGCTCGAGTGCCTGCGCGAGGTCGAGCGCGCGTTCCAGTGGCTCGACCGCCTCACGGGGCCGGCCCGCGGCGAGCAACGCGACGCCAAGCTCGACGTTGAGCCGGGCGGCGTCGCGGTCCGCGTCGTTCAGTTGGGCCAACGCGCCGCTCATCCGATCAATGGCCTCCGAGGTGCGACCATTGCGGCGCAGCGCGTGGCCGATCTTCGACGCCAGGGCAGCCGCCTCGCGTTCGCGTCCCAGCTGCTCGTGCCTCCTCGCCACATCCTCGAACAGCTCCAAGGCGGCGTCGTAGCGTCCGTCCACCAGCGCCATGTCGCCAGCCGCCTCGAGCAGGTCGATCCGCTCCTCCTCGGTCGGCGCGAGGTCGATCGCGGTCCGGTACGCGCGCTCGGCGGTCTGGGGCGCGCCAACCGCTGCCGCACGCTGGGCGCCGCGACGCAGCGCGGCGATCGCCTCGGTGCGGAGCTGGGTCGCGTCGGAGTCGTCGGCCGCGGCGCGATAGGCCTGGAGGTAGTGCGCGGCGAGGACCTCGGCGACGTCCTCACCCTCGTTGGCGAAGGCATGGGACAGGTAATGCGCCGCGGCGAGATGGCGAGACTTCCGCTCGCGTTTGGAGAGAGTCTCGTAGGCGACCGTCCGGAGCAGCATCTGGTTGAACCGGTACTGCCCCCGGTCGGGCGAGTGCGGGTCGGCTCGAACCGTTAGCACCTGCTTGCGCACGAGGGTGGCCAGGATCGCCCCGGCGTCCCCCTCCGCCATGCCCGAAAGAGCCTGCACCGCGGCGAGCGGGAAATTGCCCCCGAACACGGACATCGACCGGACCAGCTCGCGCTCGTCGGACCCCAGGGCATCGAGCCGCGCGCCCAGCAGCGAGATCAGGCTTGGCGGAACGTCGAGCTCGCCGAGCTCGCCGGCGAGCACCAGCGCCCCATCGCGCTCGACGAGGACGCCACGGTCGGCGAGCGCACGCACCGTCTCGATCGCGTACAGGGGAACGCCCTCGGCGTGCGAGATGATCCTCCGCTTGGCGGTCATCGGCAGCGTCGCGACCGCGTCGATCAGCTCCTCCATCGCGCCGTCCCCGAGCGGCTCGAGCGACATCGCGGTGGCGCCCCGGTGGCGAGCCGCCCAGCCCGGCCGGCGCTCTGACAGCTCCGGCCTCGCGAGCGTCAGGATGAAGATCCGGTGGTGCGCGGACCAGTCGAGTAGGTACTCGACGAAGTCGAGCAACCCGTCGTCGGCGCAGTGCATGTCCTCGAACACCATCACCACGGGATCGAGCTCGGCCATTCGCTCGAAGAACAGCCGCCACCCGGCGAACAGCTCCTCGCGACCTGGGCCGCCCTCGGCGACGCCCAGCAGGACCCCGAGCCGAGCTGAGACGAACTCGCGCTCGCCTGGGTCGCCGACCCAGCGCTCGACGCCGGCTTGCAGCTTTCGCTTGGCCTCCTCGACGGGTGCGTCCTCCGGGATTCCGAGCCGGTGCCTGACCATCTCGGCGAGCGCCCAGTAGGCGACGCCGTCGCCATACGGGAGGCAGCGGCCGGGGTGCCACAGGAACCGATCCGGCAGCCCGGTCAGGTAGTCGAGCAACTCCGAGCGCAGGCGGCTCTTGCCGACGCCGGCGGCACCGGACACCGCGACCAGCCCCGCCGAGGAGCGGCTCACCGCAGCATGGAGTAGCTCCTTGATCAGGCGCAGCTCCGCCTCACGTCCGACGAACTGCGCCTGAAGGCCGTCCCGATCGGCGTCCGTCGTCGTCGCGAGCAGCTCGACCGCGCGCCACAGCTGAAGCGGCTCGGCCTTGCCCTTGAGCGCGTGGCGGCCGGCGTCCTCGTAGCCGATCACGGGCAAGGTCACCTGCCGAGTGACGTCGTCGACGAACACCGTCCCGGGATCCGCGACTCCCTGGATACGCGCCGCCGTGTTCACGCGGTCGCCGACGACCACGCCCTGGTCGCGGCTCAGCATCGCGGCCTGGCCGGTGACGATGCCCGCGCGGGCGCGGAGCTCCGGGGCTCCCACCCGGCCGCCGAGTGACGCCACCGCGTCGACCAGTTCAAGCGCGGCGCGGACACTTCTCGCAGCGTCGTCCTCGCGCGCGACCGGCGTGCCCCACACCGCCATGACCGCGTCGCCGATGAACTTGTCGATCGTCCCGCCGTACCGGTCAACGATCCCGCGCGCGGTCTCGAAGTAGTGATCGAGCAGGTCGCGTACGTCTGATGGATCCCACGACTCGGTGAGTGGTGTGTAGCCGACGAGGTCGACGAACATGACCGACACCCGGCGCAGCTCTGCCGGGTCGCGCCGCGGCATCGGAACAACCGCGGCAGGCGCTCCGCCGCTGAACGTCCGCGTCGCCTCCCGGGGTGGCGCCAGTCCCGGAGCCAGCGCCGTGCCGCACTCCGAGCAGAACCTCTGCCCTGGGATCGTGGCGTGGCCGCACGCTGGACAGGACGTCGACAGGCTCGCCCCGCACTCCATGCAGAACTTGGCACCGGCTACGTTGTCGGTGCCACAGTGCGGACAGCCAAGCGCTCCTCCGGTACTCACCCCGTCGAGGAGTTTACGCGGGAGGAGCCCGCCGTCACCGGCATCACCCCCAGGGCAGCGTGTAGAGCTTGGTGTAGGTCATCGCACGGATCGCCTCGCGGACGCCCTCCTTGACACCCGCACCTCATGCCACGTGATTGAGCAGCAGGTCGTGGAGGTCGCGGTTGTGGAGCTCGCGCCCGGCAAGCGCGTCGCGGTTGACGGGCTGGCAGACGATGATCGGGACTTCGCGCTCGTGGAGCCCGCCGTGGGAGCGCAACCCGCCGTTCAGGGCGCTCAGGTCGTGCGCCGCGCGCGACTTGCCGAGCACCGTCTGCTCGTCGGCGAGCACGACGAGGTCGCCGATCCGGTCGGCGGGCAGCTCGAAGGAGTCGGCTGCGGCGAAACGGTCGAGCACACCTTCGACCCCCGGGAGCGAGGCCAAGACCCCGCGCGCCCGGTCGAGCGCATCGAGATCGTCGAGGTGGACCCACGCGAGCGAGCCGAGCGCGGCGTGGTGGACGACGTACGGATCGGTGATCGGGCAAAGCGTGTGGGCACCGCCGATGCCGGCGGCGGCGAGGGCGTCGTCGAGGAAGCGGACGTTGGGGCTGCCGTCCGCGGCCGTCTTCGCGTGCATCCCGTGATCGGCGGCGAGCCCGACGACGAACCCGGCGTCCAGCGCGCGGCCGAGCGCCGCGTCGACCGCGACGTAGAACGCGTCGGACAGGGGGTCGCCGGGAGCGGCCGAGTGCTGGACGAAATCAGTCAGCGAGGCGTACACGAGCAGGCTGTCGAGTCGCCGCGCGATCGCGAGCGCGAGGTCGATCGCGTAGACCGAGAGCTGCCAGTCGTAGATCCCGGGATGCCTCGTGCCGGTGCCCATGACATCGAGCAGCGGTGTTCCATCGGGGAGCGCCTGCTCGTGCGCGCACTCTGCGCTGAACGCCGGCACCCCGCCGTCGGCGAGCAGCCGCCGAAGCTTGTCCTTAGCCGTCACGCACAGCGCGGGCACGCCGGCGGCGTGCGCGGCGGCGTGGATCGTGCGGGCGCGTAGGAAGCTCGGGTCGGTCACCTGGACCTCGTGCCCCGCCTGGTCGCGGTAGTGGTTGCCCGCGATGCCGTTGTGCGCGGCGGACACCCCGGTCACGATCGCGGCGTTGTTCGGGTTCGTGAAGGTGGGGACCTGGGCGCGCCCGATCACGTACATCCCGCCGCCGCCCGAGAGCGTCTCGGCCAGCCGCGGCATCAACCCGCGCTCGAGCGCGTCGTCGACGTAGCCGGGGTCCCAGCCATCCGCGCACACAGCCAGGACCGGGCGCTGAGGAACCTCGTAGGACCGCTCGTTGGCGACGAACGCATCGCCCATAAACCCGACTATGCCGAGGCGTGGGAGACTCTGCGCCGTCGTGGTCCTGGCGACCTACAACATCAAGGGTGGAGTCGGCAAGACCTCGGCCGCGGTCAACCTCGCCTACCTGTCCGCGCGCGGGGGCGCGACCACGCTGCTGTGGGATCTCGACCCGCAGGGGGCGAGCACATACCTGCTGCGCGTGAAGCCGAAGGTGAAGGGCGGTGGGGAGAGGCTGGTCCGCGGCAAGAGCGACGCGTCGGCGCGCATCAAGGGCACCGACTACGACCGGCTCGACCTGCTCCCCGCTGACTTCTCCTACCGCCACATGGATCTCCACCTCGATGCCACCAAGCGTCCGACCCGCCGGCTCGGCCGGGTGCTGTCGCCGCTTGAGCCCGACTACGACTACGTGTTCCTCGACTGCCCGCCGAGCATCTCGCTCGTCTCAGAGAGCGTGTTCGAGGCCGCCGATGCGCTGCTGATACCGCTGCTTCCGGCGACGCTGTCGGCGCGGACGCTCGACTACATCGATCAGGTCGCCGGCGACGGCGTCCAGCGGCTCCCGTTCTTCTCGATGGTCGACTCGCGCAAGCGCATGCACCGCGACGTGATGGAGGCGTTCACCGCCGAGCGTCCCGAGATGCTCCACACGGTGGTGCCGCTGGCGGCCGACGTCGAGCGGATGGGGCTGACGCGGGCCCCGCTCGAGGAGTTCGCGCCGCGCGGTCGGGCGGCCGAGGCGTTCCGCGATCTCTGGGCCGAGGTCACCGAACGGCTCCTGCGCCGCTCTAAGGCTTAGGCCAGCGGATCGGCCCCGTCGACCCTTAACCAATTCATCACAGCCTCGCCGCGCGACTGACCCATCATCGGGATCGATGAGCTACGCAGAACTCCACTTTCACTTGCTTCCGGGGATCGACGACGGGCCGTCGTCGATCGAGGAGAGCCTCGAGCTTGCGGCCGCGGCCGCCGCGGAGGGGACACGGACGATCGTCACGACCCCGCATGTGCACCCCCAGTTCGTCACCGACGTCAGCTCGTTACCCGACCGGGTGCGCGAGGTCGAAAGCAAGCTCGCCGCCAGGCGGATCGGGATCCGCGTGCTGTGTGGGGGTGAGCTCGCGCAGGAGATGGTCCCGCGGCTGGAGCAGCGGGCGCTCGAGACGATCGCCCAGGGCCCGCCGGGCAAGCGGTGGCTGCTGCTGGAAGCGCCGCTGGCCGGGATCGATCACGTCTACACGGAGGCGGCCGACGAGCTGCGCGCTCGCGGTTTCGCCGTCGTGGTCGCTCATCCCGAGCGCGCGCTCCGGTGGTCCGATGCCGGCTGGGAAACGCTCGAGCACGAGCTGTCGGTCGGCAGCGTGGCTCAGATCAACGCGTGGTCGGTCGCCGGCCTGTACGGCGAGATGGTCCGCGCGACCGCGCTCTGGCTGCTCAGAACCGCGCCGCGGGCCGTGATCGCGTCCGACGCCCACGGCGGCGCCAGGATGCCTTCGCTCGGTCTCGCGCTCGATGCGCTCGAGATCGCGCGCGTGCCGGACCCCGACCGGCTGATGAACGAGTTCCCCCACGGGCTGCTCGAGCAGGGCCTCGCGGTGGGGTCAGACTCACTGGCGGCCTGAGCGGGCCGACGATCTACGCGACGGCCGGCGCGAGATCAGCGGGCGCGCCTGGTGCCTCGAGCCTCGGCCACATCTCGAGCGCGCTCTCGACGAGCTGCTCGACGACGGTCTCGACGTCGACCCGTCGCTCGAGCTCGATCAAGGGCTCGGGGTCGGCCCACGTGACGGCCCGGCCCGGCATCAGCAGCGTGCAGCAGTCCTCGTCGGGCAGGATCGACGTCTCGAACGTGCCCAGCCGCTCCGCCTCCTCGATGATCTCCGACTTGTCGCGATCGATCAGCGGGCGGAGCAGCGGGAGCGTCGCCGCGGCCTCGACCACCTCGAGGTTTCGCAGCGTCTGGCTCGCCACTTGACCCAACGAATCACCGGTGACGAGCGCGTCGCACTGTTCCCGGCGGGCGAGCGCATCGGCGACGCGCACCATCAGCCGCCGTCCGGCCAGGACCTGGAGCCGGCCGGCGCCCGAGCTGGCGAGCAGCCGCTGCGTGACTCCGAACGGGACCACGAACAGACGCGAGCGGCCCTGGAAGCGGTTCAGCTGGGCGACCAGCGCGTACGCCTTGTACGCCGATTCGGGCCCGGTGAGCGGCTGGCCGCTGAAGTGGACGAAGTCGCAGCGCAGCCCGCGCCGCATCATCCGGTGGGCGGCGACCGGGGAGTCGATCCCGCCCGAGAGCAGCACCATCGCGCGCCCGCTGGTGCCGACCGGGAGGCCGCCGGCTCCTCGCAGCCGGTCGACCGAGACGAACAGCTCGTAGGCGTACGCGTTGACATGCACCTCGACGGCGGGGTGGGACAGGTCGACGGGGCGCCCGAGTTGCGCGATGACCGTCGCGCCGACCTCGCGCGCGATGTCCATTGAGCCGACCGGGAAGCTCTTGTCGCGCCGGCGCGCGCGCACCGCGAATGGGCCCGGCTCGAGGTTCCGGAGGAGCTCGACCGCGGCCTCGGCGGCGCGCTCGACCGCCGGCTCGACACGCAGCGCCGGCTGCACGACGCTGAGGCCGGGAAGCTCCTGCGCGACCTCGAGCGCGGCAGCGAGGCCTTCGATGGAGGGGACGACCAGGAACGCTGATCCGCGCCGGTGGAGCTCGATCTCGCCGGTGCGGCGAAGCGCCCGGCGCAGGTTGCGCTCGAGCGCGGCGGCGAAGGTCGAGCGACGGCGGCCCTTGAGCGCGAGCTCGCCGAACATCAGCAGCACGCACGGCGTGCCGCGCGCGGGACCCGATGCGCGCTCCAGACGTGCCGCGGCGGTCTCTGAGACGGTGGCGTTCATGGCCTGCTACGCGGTCAGGCTAGCTCGTCTTCACGGGCGGACGCGAGGGGCGGGGCGAGCGGTAGAGGGAGCCCGAGGCGGCGGGCGCGTTCGAGCGCGCGAGCGAGCACCTCCTCCGCGCCCTCGATCGCTCCGTCGCGCATCAGCGCCCGGCCGGCGACGACCGTGGTGTGGACGACCGCGCCGGAGGCGGCGTACACGAGCGCGGCCGGCAGCTCGCCGAAGCTGAGCTCGGGGGCGCCGGTGCGTAGGAGCAGGAAGTCGGCGGGTTGCCCGACGTCGAGGGCCGGCGCCGCGCCGAGCGCCGGTGCCTTTTGCCCGGTGGCGATCTGCCACGTCTCGACCGCGTCGATCGCGGCGGGGTCGTTGGCCGCGTGCTTTTGGACGAGCGCGAACGTCTTCATATCCGAGAACAGGTCGAGCGAGTTGTTCGAGCCCGGGCCGTCGGTGCCGAGCCCGACCTGGACGCCCGCGGCGCGCGCCGCCGGGTACGGGAACACGCCGCCGACCGCGAGCTTGAGGTTCGCCACTGGGTTCGTGACGATCGTCGCGCCACGCTCCGCGATCAGCTCGAGCTCGTCGTCGTCGACCCATACGCCGTGAGCGAGAACGGTGCGCGGCGACAGCAGCCCGACCCGGTCGAGGTAGCGTGCCGGCCGCTCGCCGTGGGCGGCGAGGCAGTCGATCACCTCGGGCTCGGTCTCAGACAGGTGAATCTGAACCGGGATGTCGCGGTCGGCGGCGAGCTCGGCGATCCACCGAAGGCTGTCCTCGGTGACGGTGTAGATCGCGTGCGGCGCCAGCCCGACGTCGACCCGGTCGGGGGCGCCGGAGAGCTCGTCGAGGGTGTTGAGCGCGGCCGCTCGCATCTGCTCGGTGCGTCCGTCGATGTCGATCAGCGGTGCCGCCACCGTGGCGCGCATCCCCGCATCGGCGACGGCGCGGGCGGCGGCTGGCGCGTGCCAGTACATGTCCCAGAAGCGGACGGTCCCCGACCGGATCATCTCCAGACACGCGAGCCGTGTCCCCCAGTAGACGTCCTCGGGTTCGAGCCGCCGCTCGATCGGCCAGATCTTCTCCTCGAGCCAGCGCAGCAACGGGAGGTCGTCGCCGTAGCCGCGGAACAGCGTCATCGCGGCGTGAGTGTGGCCGTTGATCAGGGGCGCTGTGAGGATCGCGCCGCGGGCGTCGAGCACGTCGTCGCCAGGCTGGGGCTCCACCCCGGGCCCGATTTCGATGATGATTTTTTCCTGGGTCCGCAGGCCAACCGGCTCGCCATCGAGCGAAGCGCCGGTCACGGCCAGGCTCACGGCGTGGACCGTCCGACCGGGTCCCCGGGGATCCCGAGCGCGTGCTCCTGGAGGTCGATCGCGGTCTGGATCAGCGGTACCTCGTGGCCGCGCGGGGCGGTCAGCGACACGCCGACGTTCCAGCTCACCGGCAGCGCCGCCACGGGCATCCCGGTCATGTCCCACAGCGCGGTCAGCTCGATCAGCGGATCGCCGGCGCCCCCGGCGTGCCCGCGTTCGTAGCCGGGGCCGCGCTCGTAGGGGAGGATCGGCAGGGTCGGCTCGATCACCACGTCGACGCCGCCTGCCGCGAACCAGTCCTCCCAGATCGCCGTGCCCTCCGTCCGCCGGGCCTGGGCGGCGAGGTAGGCCTGGGCGTCGGTGAAATCACGGGCTGCCTCGACGAACTCCGCGATCGCGGGCCGGTAGTGATCGTGGCGGTCGGCGAGGTCGCGGTGGTAGGCCCAGACGTCGGTCAGGAGCACCGAGGCGAGGTCGTCCCAGTCGAACGTCCACGGCGCCGGCAGCTCGACGATGCGCGCGCCGAGTCGCTCGCAGGTCTGCACCGCCTCCTCGAGCCCGCGTCCGACCGCCGGCGCGATCGTGATCCCGTGCGTGCGGTCGGTCAGCGCGATCGTCGTGCCCGCCAGAGGACGCCCGCCCGAGCGAGCGGTCAACGGCAGTCGTTCGAGCGGGCCCGGCGGGGGCATCAGCGGCGTGACCGCGGCGCCGCCGGCGGCCATCCCGGCGAGCAGCGCCGCGCAGTCGGCGATCGTCCGGGCCATCGGCCCGGGGTGGTCGAGCGTCGGAGCCAGCGGGAGGATCCCGTCGATCGGCAGCCGGCCGTGGGTCGGCTTGATCGCGCACGTCCCGCAGCAGGCCGACGGGATCCGTAGCGAACCGCACGTATCGCTCCCGAGCGCCGCGGGCGTCATCCGCGCCGCCAGCGCCGCCGCGCTCCCTCCGCTCGAGCCGCCGGCGATCAGGCGCAGCGAATGCGGATTGCCGACCTGGTCGGTCGTCCCGCCGGCGGCGAACTCATGCGTATGCGTGTGGCCGAGCAGGACCATGCCCTCCTTGCGCAGCCGCGCCCACACGCTGCTGTCCCCGCCGGCGACGTTGCCCTCGAGCACGCGGCTCGACGCGGTCACCGGCAGGTCCGCGACTCCGTACAGATCCTTGATCCCGATCGGGATGCCGCACAGCAGCGGGGCCGCGTCGCCCGCGACGGCGCGGCGCTCATCGGCGGCGCGCGCCTGCGTGGCCGCTTCCTCGGGGTACAGACGAGCCCAGGCGTTGATCGCATCGGGCGCACCGTCGGCCGTGGGAGGGCCACCGTTGCGCTGATCGATCCGGCGCAGGCAGGCCTCGGTCAGCTCGACCGATGACACGCGGCGGGCGCTTAGTAACGCCGCGGCCTCGAGCAGGCCGAGGTCGGCTGGGTCCGCGTGCTGGGCGGTTGCGGTCGTGTCCGGGGCGGTCTCGCTCACGGTTGCGAACGCTACTGCCCGGGAGCGGCTCGCTGGTGGCGGGTGTCGAGACGATGTACAACTCGCCAAACCCCCTCGCGCTCGCTCGAACATGGCGAGATAAGCGCCTGGGTGGCGCTTATCTGCACGGGGCGGGCAGCGAGGTGGGACTTTGGCGAGTTGCGCACCGGCAGCGGGGCTCTGCGGTGGCGCCGGGGCCGGCGGGGGCGGGGCGCGCTCAGGGCGTGACGCGGGCCGCGAGCCACGTCGCGATCTCGTCGGCGGGCGCCGGGGGCGCGAACAGGAACCCCTGACCGCCCTCGCATCCGAGGTCGCGCACGACCCCGAGTTGGCGCTCGGTCTCGATCCCCTCGGCGATCGTGTTCAACTCCGCGGCACGGGCGACGCCCAGGATCGCGCCCAGCATCCGCGCGGCCTTGGCGTCGGCTGCCGCCGACTCAGTTAGTGCGCGATCGAGCTTGACCACGTCGAACGGATACTGCGACAGCACGCTCAGCGACGAATGGCCGGTCCCGAAGTCGTCGAGGCACAGCCTCACGCCGAGACGCTTCAGGCCCTCGAGCACGGCGGCGGCGCGGACGGGCTCTTCGTCGACGCTCGTCTCGGTCACCTCCAGCGACAGGCATCGCGGGGGCAGGCGGCCGCCGGCGATCGCGCGGTCGACGGCGTCGGCCAGCGACGGCGCGCCGAGCGAGCGGGGGGACACGTTGACCGACATCCACAACCCGTCCGCGACGAGGCCATCCTGTCGCCAGCGCGCGAGCTGCAGGCACGCCTCGGTCACGACCCATTGGTCGATCTGCGCGATCAGCCCGGTCTCCTCGGCGATCGGCAGGAACTCGAGCGGATCGAGCAGGCCTCGCTGGTGATGCCGCCACCGGACGAGCGCCTCGACCGCGACCGGTTGCGGGTCGGGCGCGAGGGTGAGCACCGGCTGGAAGTGCAGGCGCAGCTCGCCGCGGTCGATCGCGTCGCGCAGCTGATGCTCGGTCTCGAGCTCGCTCATCGCCTCCACGCTCACGCCGGCGTCGAACAGCTCGACGCCGGTGCCGCGCTGCTTGGCGCGGTACATCGCGAGGTCGGCCTCGCGGACGAGATCCTGCGCGTACGTCTGGCCGCGGCGGGCGCGCGCGACGCCGACGCTCGCCCGGATCGTCACGTCGTGGCCGCGCACGAGCGCCGGCTCGGCGATCGCCGCCCGCGCTCGCTCGGCGACGCGCAGCGCCTCGCGCTGCCCCCGCAGGTCCTCGCACAGGATCACGAACTCGTCCCCGCCGTAACGGACCACGGTGTCGCCAGGCCGGACCGTCCGCTGCAGCCGGCGCGCGACCTCGACGAGCAGATCGTCGCCGGCGTCGTGGCCGAGCCTGTCGTTGATCCGCTTGAACCCGTCGAGGTCGAGGAACAGCAGCGCGAGCGAGGTGGGGTGGCGGCGCGCGCGTCCGACCGCGACGTTGAGGCGGTCGAGCAGCAGCACGCGGTTGGGCAGGCCGGTGAGCGGATCGTGGAGAGCCTGGTGGGCGAGCCTAGAGGCGGCGCGCTTGCGCTCGATCGCATAGCGGATCGCGCGGTCGAGCGCATCCGCGTCGGTGGATTCCTCGATCAGGAAGTCCTGGGCCCCGTCGCGGATCGCTCGCAGGGCGGTCGACTGGTCGTCGGTATCCGCGAGCACGACCAGCGGCACATCGGGGGCGCTCGACAGGACCGCCTCGAGCGCTTCGGGCGCGTCGTCGTCGCCGACCGGAAGGCGGAGCACGACGCACGCGAACGCGTGCTCGCGCAGCGCGCGGCGGATGCGCGGCACGGTGTCGCGGACGAGCACGTCGGCGTGCCCGCCGGCCCGTTGCCTGAGCCGCTCGGCGAGCACCGCGGCGCGGTCTGCTGTCGCGTCTACTACGAGCAGCCGCAGCCGCTCGCTGAAGTCCTTTTCGTCGGTTCGCCCCAACCCCACAGAGAACCTGTCTCTGGCCGTGGTTTGTTGGATTACGAGGCTAGCGCACGATTTCGCTATTTCCAGCGCTGTAGGGTGCACCTCCACAGATGTTCGGGATGCGCGAACGCCTCCGGGCGACGGTGGTGATGGCGGCGATGCTGGCGGCGTGCCTGGCGGTGGCGGCTACCGCGTCGGCCGCGGCCACGCTGACGCCCGGCGGCAGCGTCCAGCAGGTGTACGTGACGGGTGCGCGCGCGGGGGAGCGCGTGGCCCTGGTGAACCAACGCGGCGCGACCGTGGCGGTCCTGCCGGCCGGCTCGCTCGGGGGCGTGATCTTCCGCGGCGTCCGGCCGGGACCCGGGTACCGCGTGCGCCCGGCCGGGGGCGGCGCGGTCTCGCACGCGGTGACCGTGATGCCGGACCGGTCCGCGCCACCGAGCACGAAGATCTACGGACAGCGCATCCCGAGTTCGGGCTACGGCTACCTGACGACGCGCGACGGCACCAAGCTCGCGATCGACGTCCGCCTGCCCGTCCGGCCCCGGGCCGTACCCGACGCTGATCGAGTATTCCGGATACGGCTACGCCGACCCGGCCGGCGCGGAGGGCGGGATCAGCCCGATCGCGAATGCTGCTCGGGTTCGCGGTCGTCGATGTGAACATGCGCGGCACCGGTTGCTCGGGCGGCGCGTTCAGCTTCTTCGAGCGGCTCCAGGGTCTCGACGGCTATGACGTGATCGAGACCGTGGCCCACCAGTCGTGGGTGCTCCACCACAAGGTGGGGATGATCGGCATCTCCTACGGCGGCATCAGCCAGTTGTTCGTCGCCGCCACCGATCCACCCGATCTGGCTGCGATCTCGCCGTTGTCGGTGATCGACAACACCGCGACGACGCTGTACCCCGGCGGAATCCTGAACGCGGGCTTCGCGGTGCCGTACGCGCAGGCGCGCGATTTCGACGCGGAACCAGCGTCGCCGGGTCATGGTGAGGCGTGGGCGCTCACCCGGATCCGCGGCGGCGACCGCACATGCCGAGCCAACCAGGTGCTCCATACCGCCGCGGTCAGCGATGTCAAGCAGATAGCGGCAAATCGCTACTACGTGCCATCGGTCGCCAACCCGCTGAACCCGGACACGTTCGTGCACAAGATTCACGTGCCCGTGTTCCTCGCGTGTCAGTGGACCGATGAGCAGACCGGAGGTCACTGCCCCGAGCTGGCCGAGCACTTCACCGGTACCTCCCTGAAGTGGTTCACGTTCACCAACGGTGCCCACATCGACTCGCTCGATCCGGCCACCGCCGTGCGCTGGTATGACTTCCTGTCACTGTTCGTCGGCCAGCAGTTACCCGATCTGAGTCCTAGCCTGAGGTCGCTCGCGCCGTTGCTGTACCAGACCGCGATGGGCATCGGCGGGATCACGTTCCCCGCGGACCCGATCGAGAACGAGCCCGACTACGCGTCCGCGCTGGCGGCGTTCGAAGCCACGGCGCCGGTCCGGATCCTGTTCGACAACGGCGCCGGCGCCTCGACGCCGGGTGCCCCGGTGGACGGTTTCGAGCAGTCGTTCTCGCGCTTCCCGCTGCCCGGGACCGCCGCCAAGGCGTGGTACCTCGGCCCGGGTGGGGTCTTACAGAGCGCTGCGCCGGGGTCGGGTGGCACGGACGTCTTCAACTGGTCTGGAAAGGCTCGGCCGCTCACCGACTTCACCGGCAACACCGGACCCGGCGGTCTGTGGGGCACCACGCCGAGCTATCACTGGACCCAGAATCCGGCGGGGACCGCGGTCTCGTATGTGACCACGCCGCTAACGGAGAACCTGGTGGTCGTCGGCGCGGGCGCGCTCCACGTCTGGATCGAGGCCTCGACGCCGGACGTCGATCTCCAGGTGACGGTCTCCGAGGTCCGGCCCGATGGCAACGAGACGTTCGTGCAGAGCGGATGGCTCGACGCGAGCGAACGCAAGCTCTCCCCAGAGAGCACGCTACTCGAGCCGCTGCTGACCGAACGGAAGGCCGACGTGAGGCCGCTGCCGCGCGGAAGGTTCACCGAGGTGGTCGTGCCTTTGTATTACGAGGGCCACGTCTACCGGGCGGGATCGCGGATCCGGATCACGATCTCGGCCCCGGGCGGCGATCAGCCGACATGGGCGTTCTCTAAGCTGACGCCGACCGGGCGGGCGACCGTGAAGCTCGCCCACTCGCCGACGATGCCGTCGCAGTTGATCCTCCCGGTGGTGCCGGGCGTCGCGGTTCCGACCGGCCTGCCGCCGTGCCCGGGCCTGCGCGGCGAGCCGTGCCGGCGGTACGTGCCGCTGACGAACCGAACCGTCAGCTGACGAACCGAACCGTCGGCTGACGAACCGAACCGTCGGCTGAGGTCGAACCCGGCTGTCAAGCAACGTCGAACACGCGCTCGAGGACGCGCGCGACACCGGCATCGTCATTCGACGCCGTGACCTCGTCGGCTGCGGCGATCACCTCAGGATGAGCGTTGGCGACCGCCACGCCGTGGGCCGCCCAGGTCAGCATCGGCAGGTCGTTGGGCATGTCGCCGAACGCGATCACGTCGCGGCGATCGATGCCCCGCTCACCGCACAGGCGAGCGAGCGCCGTGGCCTTGCTGACCCCGGCGGCGCTGATCTCAAGCAGGGTGTCGGTCGCGTTCGAGTGGCTGAATTCGGCGAGATCGCCGCACACCTTCCGCGCTCGCGAAAGCAGCTCGTCGGCCGACAGCTCCGGGTGGCGGAGCATCAGCTTCAGCGCCGGCTGCTCAACCAGCGCCTCGACGGCGGCGATGGTCGTGTCGTCGGGCACGGACCAGCGGGGCACGTAGGCCGGCTCGTGCCCGAACCCACCGGCGCGCTCCACCGCCCAAGCTCCGCCGGGCACCTCGGCCCGCAGCAAGTCGACCAGCTCGAGCGCGATCGCCGGCTCGAGCGACGTGGCCTCGATCACCGATTCGGTATGGAGGTCCCAGATCACCGCGCCGTTGGCGCACACCGCCACGCCTCGATGGTCGGTCGCCTCGGCCAGCGGCTTCAGCCTCAGGGGAGGGCGAGCAGTGCAGAATACGACGACCGCGCCGGCGGACTCGACGGCCGCGATCGCGCGGCGAGAGCGCTCGTCGACTGAGCCGTCCGAGGTGAGCAGCGTGCCGTCGAGGTCGGAGGCGACGAGCCGCGGACGCATCATCAGGCGGCGCTGTCCGCGCCGATCGGGAGGCGCCCGGTCATGGCGCGCTCGGTTACCAACCAGGTGATGAGCCCGACCCCGGCCGTCGCGGCGCCGAGCGCGCACACAGCCTCCCAACCGCCGCTCGAGTACAGCGCCGAGGTCGCGGCCGACAGCGCGACGCCGCCGCTGAAGTAGGCGACCATGTACGCGGTCGTCAGCCGGCTGCGGGCCTGTCCGTGAAGTGAGTAGACCGCGCTCTGGTTGGAGATGTGCATGGCCTGGGCACCGAGGTCGAGCACGACGATCCCGACGATCAGTGCGATCACCGAGGACTTGCCGAACGCGAGCACGCCCCAGCTCAGCAGCAGCAGGACGATCGAAGCGCTCATCGCGGTGCGACCGCGACCTCGGTCCGATAGCCGTCCCGCGACCGGCGCCGCCATCGCCCCCGCCAGACCGGCGAGCCCGAACAGCCCAATCACCGCGTTGCCGTAGTGGTACGGGGCGCCCGAGAGCAGGAACGCGACCGACGTCCACAGCACGCTGAAGCACCCGAACGCGGTGGCGCCGAGCAGCATCCGCTGACGCAGCATTGGCTCGTCCCGGATCAGGTCGAGAACCGTCCTGAGCAGCGCCGGGTAGCGAAGCCGCTCGGTTGTGGGGACACGCGGAAGGGCGAAGCGGAGCACGCCCGCGAGCAGCACCATCGCGACGGCGGCGAGCACGAAGATCACGCGCCAACCGAGTAGCTGCGCGACGATCCCGCTGATCGTGCGGGCGACGAGGATGCCGATCAAGAGACCGCTCATCACGGTGCCGACGACGCTGCCGCGCTCACGCTCGGTGGCCAGAGACGAGGACATCGCGACGATGATCTGCGCGACCACGGCAGTCACCCCGAGGCCCCCGACCGCGAGCGCGAACACCGCGAAGCTCGGAGCGGCCGCGGCCACCCCGAGGCCGGCCGCGGCGACCAGCAGCGTGAAGGCGATCAGCCGCCGGCGCTCGAGCAGGTCCCCGAGTGGGACGAGCAGCGCCAGCCCGACGACGTAGCCGGCCTGGGTGACCGTTACCAGCAGCCCCGCGGAGCTATTAGACACCGAGAACGCGCTCGCGATCGTGTGCAGCAGCGGCTGCGCGTAATACAGGTTCGCGACCACGGCTCCGCAGGTGAATGCGAGCAGCAAGACCATCGGCCGGCTGACGCCGGCGCCGAGTTCGGCTGACTGTGCGTTGCGGGCGCGCATGAGTCGCCTTCCAAGGTAGTAGGGTGCCCGCCGGTCCGAGGAGGGAGAGCTTGTGGTGAATCGCATTTGTTGGGTTGTTCTGGCCGTATTCGCGAGTGGGCTGACGATTGCCGGGTCGGTGGCCACGGCCACACCAGCGCGCGCTCGAGCCGCCGGAAGCGATCCGGCCGCGGACTGCCAGCCGTTCTCGGGCCGTCCGTGTCTACTGCCGTTCCCCAATAACCTGTTCACGCGTCACGACCCGACGAGCCAGACCGGGCTGCGCGTCGCCCTGCCGGCGGGCGCGATGCCGGTCAGCTCCAGCGGGCAGCGTGTGAGCGTCGCTCCCTACGACCGCGCCGACGGATTCAGCCCGGGGTCGGCGGCGATCGTCCACGTGCCCGGGCTCGACAACGCCGCGGCGTTCGCGCGAACGGGCGCGGCCGGCGTGCTCGACATGGGCACCTCGCTCCGCCGCAACCAGCCGATCGTGATCGTCGACGAGCAGACCGGGCGCCGGCAGCTGATCTGGTCAGAGCTCGACGCGAACGCCACCACGCCGGACACAACGAACCTGCTGATCCACGGCGCCAAGGCGTTCGTCAACGGGCACACCTACGTCGTGGCGCTCCGCAACCTGCGGACCGCGACGGGTCGCCTGATCCCGGCGCCGAAGTGGTTCGAGCGGCTACGCGACAACCGCCGGCTACCTGCGAACGAGAGCTCGGAGCGTGCCCGGTACGGGAGCATCTTCGCGGCGCTTGCACGCGCGGGCGTGCGCCGGTCGAATCTGTACGAGGCGTGGGACTTCACGGTGGCCTCGCGGCAGAACGTGACCGGCCGCCTGCTCTCGATCCGCGACAGCGCGTTCGCCGGCCTCGGCGACCGCAAGCTCGCCGACGGGAAGGTCGCCGGCCGCGCCCCGGGCTACACGATCACTTCGACGAAGACGCTGTCGCCGCAGTTGCGCGCGGTGGTGGGGACGTTCGAAGTCCCGTGCTACCTGATTCAGTGCGGGACGACCGCGACGACCGGCTTTCACTACAGCTCGTCCAAGCCCGACGCGCTTCCGACCCAGCGTCGGGGGAACGTCGCCGTCGCCCCGTTCGAGTGCATCATCCCGAGCACCGCCGGCAATCCGTCGCCGGCGCGGATCTCGCTATACGGACACGGCTTGTTCGGCGACTACACCGAGGTGGAGGACCCGTGGGTCGAGGCGCTCGCCACCCAGCACAACATCGTGTTCTGCGGAACGGACTGGTGGGGGCTGACCGACGCGGACGAATCGTTCGCGGCGACGGTCGTCTCGAACCTCAACCTGTTCGGAGTGATCGTCGACCGCCTCCAGCAGGCGGTCCTGAACACGCTGTTCCTCGGGCGGCTGATGGACAGCCCGCACGGGTTCGCGACCAACCCGGACTTCCAGGCCGGCGGCCGCTCGGTGCTCGACACCTCGCACCTGTATTACAACGGCAACTCCCAGGGCGGGATCATGGGAGGAGTGACACTGGCGGTCTCCCCGGACGTCCGCCGCGCGGCGCTCGGCGTCACCGGGATGGACTACGGCAACCTGCTGCTGGCGCGGAGCACCGACTTCACGTCTTTCAGCCAGTTCCTCGGGCTGTACTACCGGGATCCGTCGATGTATCCGGTGATCCTCGACCTGTTTGATCAGTTGTGGGACCGAGCCGACCCTGACGGTTACGCGCCGTACATGACATCGCACCCCTTGCCCGACACGCCCCCCCACCAGGTGCTGATGCAGATCGCCTATGGGGACTTCCAGGTCAGCATGTACGCCGGCGCTGCCGAGGCGCGGACGATCGGGGCTTCGGCGTACGAGCCCGCGCTTGATCCCGACCGCTCGCGCGACCGCAACCTGTTCTACGGCATCTCGGCGATCGGCCACTATCCGTTCCACGGCTCGGCGATCGAGATCTGGGACAGCGGTCCGGGACGGGTTCAGGAGCCGCCGGTCGGGAACATCCCGCAGACCGCCGGCGCCACGAACATCGACCCGCACAAGGACCCGAGGAACACGCCCGCGGCCCAGCAGCAGATCTCCGATTTCCTCGAGCCGGACGGAGCCGTCACCAACGTGTGCGGCGGCGCGCCGTGTCACTCGTCGGATTTCACGCCCTAGCCTGCCGGCGCCCCGGAGTGCGTGCTCGACTTACCACGTATAGAGCGGGGAAAATCGAGCACGCGCCGTTCGGGATCGCTCTACGCTTGCTCGCTTGGGGGTGGCGCAGTCGAGTCTCGGATCCTGAGCTCGACGGGCATGCTCTCGTGGCGCGGCGGCATCGTCGGGTTCTCGATCCGCTCGAGCAGCAGGTTGACCGCGCGCTCGGCCTGGAAGTCGAGCGACTGCGCCACCGTGGTCAGCGAGATGCGGTGCAGGCCGGCGAGCGCGATGTCATCGAAGCCGACGATCGAGATGTCGCCGGGTACGTCGAAGCCGAGCGTCTCGCAGGTCTCGATCATCGCGATAGCGCCGATGTCGTTGGAGACGAACAGCGCGGTCGGAGCGTCGCGGGCTCCGAGCAGGTCGTCCAGGGTGTGACGGGCCTTGCCGGCGGTGACCGAGTCGGCTCCCGGCGGCCACTGAAGCGCTGGCGTCGCAGGCTCGCCGGCCTTGCGCATCGCGGCGCGGTAGCCGCGATAGCGAGCCTGGTCTCCGCTGCGCTCGACGAGCGGCGTGCGGACATACGCGATCCGCCGGTGGCCGAGCGCGAGCAGGTGCTCGGTGGCGAGCCGCCCGCCCTGCGTGTCCTGTGGGCCGACCGAGTCGCCCAATTGCTCACTGAGACCGAGGAACACGATCGGCGCCGCGGCGCGCTTGAGCGCGTCCTCGAGTCGCGCGTTGCGCGAGATGAACGCGAGGAACACGATGCCGGCCACCCGGTGCTCGAGCAGCGCCTCGACGCCGGCGACCGCGATGCTCTCCTCGCCCTCGATGTTGCAGAACATCGTGGTGTAGCCGCAGCGGAAGGCGGCGCGCTCGGCGACCTGTGCCATCTGCGCGTAGTACGGATTGCTCAGGTCGCCGACGAGCACCCCGAGCATCGTCGTGCGCTGCTTGACGAACTGGCGCGCGATCGCGTTGGGCTTGTAGTTCAGCCGCTCGATCGCGTCGAGCACGCGCACCCGTGTCGCCTCGGACACATCGACGCCCCGGATTACGTTGGAAACGGTGGACTTCGAGACCCCCGCCGCGGCGGCGACGTCAAAGATCGTCGGGGCCTTCCGCTCTCGCCGCCCGCGCGCGCGCGTTGCCGGCATCAGACGCCGATCATAAGGCTTCGAGCGTGTCACCTTGCTTACGGCGGACGGACCGCATTATCATGTGGAACGTTCCAGAATCAGGCGCTTCCAACGGTATGAGCTCCGTCGTTCGCGAGGTCGGGATCGGGATCGTCGGCTACGGAACGATGGGACGGGCCCACGCCTACGCCTACACGGCGGCGCCCCGGGTTCGCCAGCTCCCGTGCCGGCCGCGCGTGCGCGCGATCAGCGGACGGAGCCGCGCCGCGGCGCAGCGAGCGGCGCTCGACCTCGGGGCCGAATGGTTCACAACCGACTGGCGCGAGCTCGTCGAGGCCGCCGATGTCGACATCGTCGACATCTGCACCCCGCCGGGCACGCACGCCGAGATCGTCGAGGCGGCGGCCGAGTGCGGCAAGGCGATCTTGTGCGAGAAGCCGCTTGCGGCCAGCTGGGACGATGCGCGCCGCGCGGCGGCCGCGGTTCGCCGGGCGCGGGTGAAGAACGCGATCGGCTTCAACTACCGGCGGCTGCCGGCGCTGTCGTTGATGAAGCAGATGGTCGACTCCGGCCGGCTCGGCGAGCTGCGGCTGTGGCGCGGAAGCTGGCTGTCGGACGAGTTCGCCGATCCCGAGATCCCGTTCGACTGGCGCTTTGAGCGGAGAGTGGGGGCGAGCACGATCGCCGACCTCGGGGCGCATCTGCTCGACCTCGCCGGTTGGCTCGTCGGCGAGATCGATGCGGTCAGCGCGCAGTCGCAGACGTTCACGCTGGTCCGAGGTGAGCCCGGCGGTGCGCCCCGCGAGGTCGACGTCGACGACGCCTCCTCGGCACTGCTCCGGTTCCGGTCGGGCGCGCTTGGGGTGTTCGAGGTGGCGAAGACGTGCGTGCGCCGGCCGTGCGACTTCACGGTCGAGGTCAACGGCGAGCGCGGAACGGTCCGATTCGACTATGCCCGGCTGAACGAGCTGTGGTACGGAGACGCCGGCGACGAGCCGGAGCTGTACGGGATGCGCCGGATCCGGGCCGAGCATCCGCTCCATCCCGAGACTCGGGGGTGGTGGGCGATCGGCCAGGGGATCGGCTACGGCGCGAGCTTTGTCAACCAGGCGGCCGACCTGCTCGAGCAATGGCCGGACGGGGCCTGGTCGCCGGACTTCGCGACGGGCCTCGAGGTGCAGGCGGGATGCGAGGCGATCGAGCGGGCCGCGGCCGAGCGGCGGTGGGTGGCGCTCGACGAGATCCGCGGCGCGGGGTAAGGCAAGCCCTACCAACCGCCGACCGGCAAACAGGCTGGGCGGGCGCCCCGCGATCGCCTACGGTTGCCGCCATGGCATGGCTCCAACCACGCGAACTGCTCAAGCAGGCGCCGCGGGACCTCCTGTACGTCGGGCTGAGCGCGCCGATCGGACTGGCGTGGATCATCGGGCTGTTCATCGGATTCGTAGTCGGGGTCGCGCTGACCGTGATCATGGTCGGGCTGCTTGTGCTCGCGTGCACGATCGAGCTGGCCCGGCTCGGCGCGAGGATCGAGCGGGCTCGCGCGTCGCTCGTGCTCGGCGCGCCGATCGCCCAGCCGGTGCTTCCGCGCCACGCCGGTGGCGTCCCGCGCCGCGTGTGGGCGCGATACACCGACCGCGTCGGGTGGAAGGAGATCGGCTTCATGCTGCTGCTGGGCACGGTGGGCACGACTCTCGGCGCGATCGTGATCGTCCTGTGGTCCGGAGTCGTCGCGGCCGTCGCCGCCCCGGCTTTCCACGCAGCCGCGCCCACCCACTCGCTGCTCGGCCGCCAAACCGCGTGGGCGCTCATCGGCATCGTGGCCGGCGGGCTCGCGCTCGCCGTGCTGACCGTGGTCGTGACGCGCGGATTCGCGATCGGGCTCGGGGCGATCGCGAAGTGGCTGCTCGCGGTCGACGACCGAGCCGTGCTCGCGGCGCGGGTGGACACGCTCGTGGCCACACGCGCAGCCGCGGTCGAGTCAGCGGATGCGCGCCTGCGCCGGCTCGAGCGGGATCTGCACGACGGCGCTCAGCACCGGCTCTCGTACATCGCGATGGAACTGGACCGGGCGCGGGCCAAGCTCGCCGACGACCCCGAGGCTGCCTCGGAGCTACTCGCGCGCGCGCACGATGAGTCCAAGAAGGCGATGGTCGAGCTGCGCGATCTTGTCCGCGGGATCCATCCGTCGGTGCTCACCGACCGCGGTCTCGATGCCGCGGTGTCGGGGCTGGCCGAACGCTGCCCGGTGCCGGTCGACGTCGACATTCAGGCGGAGCCGCGGCCGCCGGACCCGATCGAGACGGCGGCCTATTACGTGGTGGCCGAGGCGTTGACCAACGTCGGCAAGCACGCCGGCGCTCGGTGTGCGGCGGTCGAGATCCGACGCGAGGGCCCGGTGCTCGCGATCGCGGTGTGGGACGACGGACGCGGCGGAGCGTCGCGCCGGCCGGGGTCGGGGCTCGAGGGTCTGGCGCAGCGCGTCGAGGCGCTCGACGGGTCGCTGACGATCCACAGTCCTGCCGGCGGGCCAACGACGATCCGAGCGGAGGTCCCATGCGCGTCGTGATCGCCGAAGATCTGGCGCTCCTGCGCGAGGGGATCGCCTCGCTCCTGAAAGACGAGGGCCATGAGGTGCTCGCCGCCGTCGGCGACCCCGACGGCCTGCTCGAGGCGGCCGCCGAGCACGAGCCGGACCTCGCGATCGTCGACGTCCGGATGCCGCCGACCCAGACCGACGAGGGTGTCCGCGCCGCGGTCGAGTTGCGCCGGCGCCAGCCCGACGTCGCGATCCTGATCCTCAGCCAGTACGTCGAGGAGCGCTACGCGACCGATCTGCTGAGCGCCGGGAGCGTCGGCGTCGGCTATCTGCTCAAGGACCGCGTCGCGGACGTCAGCGAGTTCATGTCCGCGGCGCGGCGCGTCGCCGCCGGCGGGACCGCGATCGACCCGGAGGTCGTTTCGCAGCTGCTCAGCCGGCGCCGGCGAACCGACGTGCTCGACGAGCTCACGCCGCGCGAGCGCGAGGTGCTGGCGCTGATGGCCGAAGGCCACACGAATGCGGCGATCGCCGAGCGCCTCGTCGTCACGGGCGGAGCGGTCGAGAAGCACGTCCGCAACGTGTTCATGAAGCTCGGGCTGCCGCAGACCGACCAGCAGCACCGGCGTGTCCTGGCCGTCCTCACGTACTTGGGAGTGTGACTTCGGATGGCGATTGCAGATCCTCCTCGCGTCAAGTCGTGGACCCTGAGCCGGGGGTGGCGGCGAGCGCTGGCGGCCCTCGGCGGGCTGGCGCTGGTCTGGCTGATCGGCTGGTGCGCATTTGAGGTGATCGACCTCGCCTCGCGCCACACGTTCGACGTGTCGACGACCTACGCAGGGGTCCGGGCGCTCGAGGTCGACGGTGGCACCGGCGACGTCCACATCAACGGCGGTGCGGCCGGGAGCGGGGTCGTCGTCGTCGAGCAGGTGACCGAGGGGTTGACGACGCCCCATCGCAACGCGGACCGCGGCGCCGGCGGCGCGCTGCGCCTGAGCGCGAGTTGCCCGATTGGCGTGTCCAACTATTGCGGGGTCAGCTACACGGTCACGGTGCCGCCGGGGGTGACCGTCACCGCGGACTCGGGAGCCGGCGACGTCGACGCGCGTGGGCTGACCACGACCGCACCACTCAAGCTGAGCAGCGGCAACGGCGACGTCGACGCGGTTGGGGTGACGGCTCCCGTCGTGACGCTCGACAGCGGCAACGGCGACGTGACCGCGACGCTCGACCAGGCCCCGACCCGCCTCGACGCGAGCTCGGGGAACGGCAACCTGACCCTGACCGTCCCGAACGCCACCTATGCGGTCCACGCGAGCTCGGGCAACGGCTCGGTGTCCGATCCGACGCTCCGGATCGATCCGAGCTCTGCGCGCTCGATCACGGCGAGCTCGGGCAACGGGAATGTGACGATCCGGACCGCCGGCGCGTCCGCGCGCTAGTCGGCCTGGCCCTCCTCCTCGGGGTGTGAACGACGACACCTGTGGGGGTGTCGGACGACACCATGGGGGGTCGGGTCGACACCGAGGGAGCCTGGGAGGGACGAGTCTCCACTGAGACGATCGATCGGCGCGCACACACACCCTCGACTGTGATCATTCCCTGATGGTCCGGGCCGCAGGGTGAGTGTGCGGGACACGTCGTCAAAACAAAGGAGCTGGGCCAACTTCGCGGGGCCGCTGCCTCGTTACAGCCGATTGAAGACTTTCTTCCGGGCGATCCTGTCGATCCCGATCTGGATCCTCCGTTACGTCGTCAACCTGCTGTTCGAGATCGCCGCCGTCGCCGCGTGGTTCGTGATCGTCATCCTGGGGAGGCTGCCCCGCGGACTGTTTGACGTGATGGTGCTGGCGAACTCCTACACCGCGCGTTCGGACGCCTATCTGTTCCTCCTGACCGAGACCTACCCTCCGTTCCAGGACGAGCACACACGCTCGGCCGGCGTGGAGAGCAACCGCCTCGGTGGCCGTGCTCAATAACCCACGAATAGCGTGGGAAATTGAGCACGCACTAGCGGGTGACGCGGCGCAGGAATCCCATCAGCCCCGCGAAGAACGCGTTGTGCGGGTACGCGCCGGCGGGGTCGTTGTGGGCGTAGGTGCTCGCGCGATTGATCAGGAGGAGGTTGCCGGCGGGGATCCCGGATTTTGCGGCGAGCGCGCGCGCGTCGAGCAGCACGGCGGCGCCGCCGAGGCGTGCGCCGAACGCGTAGATCTCCAGGCGCTTGGGCAGTTGCCGCCCAAGCGTGGCGTGGACGCCGAGCACTCGCCCCGCCGCGTTCGAAACACCGTTGTCGACAGCACCGCTGTCGATCGTCAGGCGCTCCGGGAAGTACCACTCGGTCCCGTCGGCGTCGTCGACCCCAAGCCCCGAAAACATCCGTGCGAACCGCGTGATCGGGGTGAGCGCGCCGGCGCCGTCCCAGCCGTGGAGCGGGCCGACGGGTGAGATCCCGCGACCGAGGTGCGCCTGGGCGGCCAGTAGGCCCATCGGCGAGGTGCCGACGTTGAGCGCGTAGCCGAACTGGGCGAGGTTCGTGACCGGCACCGACGGGGTCAGGTGAAATGCGCTCAGCAGCCCGGACGACTGGCCGAGCGAGGCCGAATCGGGGTCGATCAGCGCGGCGGCGGCGCCGGTGGCGCTGAACAGGCCGGCGAACGGGGCCGGGATGCCGCCGAACGTCAGCCACGGAGACGTCCCCGGTGCGTTGAGCCCGCGCAACTCCGAGCGCGCGGCAGCGGGGCTCACCGCCGGCAGGCTGCCCCCGTCGATGTACACCACCCCGGCGAGGTCGTGGGCGCCGGCGACGCCATGGAAGTCCCATGTGGCGTACGCGGTCACGACCGCCCCGCCGAGCGAGTGGCCGCCGAGGACGACCTTGCCGCCGAGCCTGCGCGCGGCGTCGATGACGTGACGGAGGTCGCCGACGGCGACGCTCATGCCCCAGTCCTTTGCGAACGACACGCTGGAGTTGGGGATGAGCTGGATGTGCGACTGGACCTGCAACGACGGGTCGAGCCAGCCGAGGTAGTAGTCGAACAGCTGGGTCGAGGTGGCGAGGCCCTGCTTGGCGAGGTTCAGCATCGACTGGTCCTCGAGCAGGTTCTCGCGGCGCTCGACCGACCACACCTGCCAGTGCGGTGCCCGCGACACGATCCACTGCGCGAGCGGCACGAAGTAGGCCGCGCCGGCGGACGTCCCGGGCTCGAGCACGAGCACGTTCTGGGCGCGCGGCGAACCGACCTTGATCACGCCGACCTTGTCGTAGCGCGCCGGCGTCCCGGGTGACGCGACACCGCGCATCCAGGCGACGTGCAGGTCCGCCCGGGCGGGGGCCGCGGTGGCGCAGAGCAGCGCCACGCACGCGAGACACACGACGAGCGCCGACAGCCGGGTCACGCGCGGAATATGCAGCCGGCTCACCCGCGCAACATACAAGTAGCCTGTCCCGCGATGCGAGCCCTCGTCTCAAAGAGCTCAGCGCCGTTCGCCGAGGTCGCGGAAGTTCCGGAGCCGAAGCCCGAACACGACGAGGCGCTCGTCGAGGTCAAGGCGATCAGCCTCAACCGGGGCGAGACGCGCCGGCTCGAGACGATGGACCCCGGGAGCGTCACCGGCTGGGACCTCGCCGGGGTCGTGAGGCAGCAGGCCCCGGATGGGCGCGGACCAAAGGCCGGCGCCCGCGTCGTCGGGATGGTGTCGAGCGGCGCCTGGGCCGAGTTCGCCGCGGTCGGCACCGATTGGCTTGCCGAGCTCCCCGACGACGTCTCGTTCGAGCAGGCGGCAGCGCTGCCGGTGGCGGGGCTGACGGCGCTGAGGGCGCTCGAGGTCGGCGGCTTCCTGCTCGGAAAGCCGGTGCTCGTGACCGGCGCGAGCGGCGGGGTCGGGCGGTTCGCGATCCAGCTCGCCAAGCTTGCCGGCGCCCACGTCACCGCGCTCGCTCGCCGGACCGAGGGCCTGGCCGAGCTCGGTGCGGACGAGGTCATCACCAAGATCGACCTCCGCGGCCCCACCTACGAGCTGATCGTCGACGCCGTCGGCGCCGATGTGCTCGGCGCGGCGATCCAGCGAGTCGCTCCCGGCGGCACCGTCGTCAGCTTCGCGTCGACCGTGCCGGAGCCGGTCTCCTACCCGGCCCGCGAGCTGTTTGCGCGCGCCCCGCGAGCCAAGCTATACGGGCTGTACATCTTCGCCGAGCTCGAGCACAGCCGCACGGGCGCCACCGACCTCAGACGGCTCGCGGACCTGGTCGCCGCCGGCAAGCTCGACCCTCAGATCGACGTCACGCTGTCCTGGAGCGACGCCGGCGAGGCGATCGAGGCGCTGCTCGACCGGCGCGTCAACGGCAAGGCCGTCCTCCGCGTCGATTAGGGGGCGGGGAGGCGGTTGGCCGCCTTCAACGGCGCGCCCGGCCCGCTAAGCGCGTCGGGGCTTGTGTCCAGCGCCAGGTAGGAGTACGTGCCCGGGAACACGTCGTCGCTCTCGGGGACCATCCCCGGGCAGCCGTCGCGGAGGTCCTCGCAGTCCCAGACCTGCCCGTTCGACAGGTGGATGTCGAGCCGCGAGTAGTAGTAGAACGAGAACCCGTTGCCGTCGTGGTTGGGGTCGATCGAGGCCTCGATCGGGTCGTTCCGCCATCGCTCCGTCAGCAGTTCAGCGTCGGCGTCCGCCGAGTGCTTGAGGTACTTGTTGAACCAGGCGGTCGTGTACCACGCGATCAGGTCCGGCCCCCGCAAGGACGCGCCGAACGCCTGGTTGGGGATGAAGCTGAAGTCCAGATGCGATCCGCCGCGGATCACGATCTCGCCCGTGTCGACCCCGGCCTTCGAGTAGTTCAAGCGACCACGTCGACTTGCCGTCGGGGTTGGGCAGCGACGTGTTCGGCGCCGGCGGCAGGCCGTAGTCGGCGGACATCCCGAGCGCCGGCTTCGTGATCGGAACCGTGGCCCGATCCGCAGGATCGGCTGGGCACGAGGACGCGGACTCGCCGATCGTCTGAGACGGCGCGCCCGGGGCCGCTCCCGGCACCGGGGAATCGTCCGGGCCCGGCCCGCCGAGGTTGTCCCACGCCACGATCGCCTTCACGCGCGGATCCCACTGGCCGATGTACGACACGCCGGCGGCGCCGTACGAGTGGCCGGCGAGGCCGATCTCGGACGGATCGAGCAGGCTGCCAGAAAGGATTGAAGCCCGCGTCGAAACCAGCCGCCACGCGCGAGTTCTGCTTGGCCGTCGTGACTCGTGCCCGTGGTACACGAAGGCACCGGCTCGTAGGGATGCTGACGGAGTCGACAGGAAGAAGTCGATCGCGTCCTCGGTGCCGTCGTAGAACGGCGTCCCGGTGCTCTGCGCCGGAACCCCTTCGTCCTCGTCGGGCGACTGCCCGAGCGTGTCCGACTGTCCCTGTCCCTGCGGGTCGAACGTCAGCACCAGGTAGCCGGCCTTGGCCAGCGCCTGAGCGGCGTACCAGTACATGTTCTCGTCGGCCTGGACCGAGCCGTCGGTTATCACGATCCCGGGCCGCTTGGCCGGCCCGGCGACCGTCGCCCACACGTGGCCCGAGATCGTCGCGCCGTCGCGGGCGGTGAACAGGACCGGGCGGACGATCCCGTAGTCGTCAGACGCCCAGTTGTTCAGTCGGATGTCGCCGGCGCAGCCGTTGGACAGGTTCCAGCACAGGTCGTCGGTGAAGAACCGGCCGGGGTCGGCGGCCTCGGTGGCCAGCGCCTGCGCCGTGCTCGCGGCGCTGTCGGCCGCTAGCTCCGTCTGGTACTGCGGCGTGCCGTAGATCGTCTGCCGCTGCTGGGTGATCGAGAAGTTCTGCGCCTCGACCACCGGATTGAAGGTGGTCGGCGGTTTCGCAACGGCGGGTCCGGCGTGCACCGTAGCGAGCACGCCGAACGCCATGAGGATCCCTGCCAAGAATCTCTGAGTCATTGCGATCCCGCCCGGGCTTCCGGACCTGGAACCGGAAGCCTCAGCACCAATCGTGCCCGCCCGGCGAACGCGCGACACCGTCATCAGGCACGTTTCTGGAGCAACGGGACTGTGCAAATGCACAATCGGGGTGCATACTTGGCCGATGGAGGCGCCGACGCGCCGTCAAGTGCTCCGCCGGATCGTTGAGCGGGCCGACCTCGAGCTGTTCACCGATCGGGTGCTCGACAGCTTCTGGGAGCAGCCGGCCTTCCAGCAGCTTCGCCCGAGACGCGACGACACGCGGGCGTGGGTGCGGTGGAACCTCGACCTGGTGATCCGCTGGCTGATCGACGGCGAGCCACCGGGCGAGCCCGAGATCGCCGTGCTCCGCGAGCAGGCCCGAGCGCAGGCCGACGCGGGGTTCCCGGCCGACATGATCCCGGCCAACTTCAGAAGGGGCGCGCGGTTCGCGTGGCGCGCGATGCTCGAGGCGGCCACCGACGCCGAGCGGCCGGCGCTGGTCGAGAGCGCGGATCTGCTGTTCGAGTACGTCGACCGGGTCTCCCGGATCTACTCGGAGGTCTACGAATCCGCCGCGAAGAAAAGCGCACCGACCGTGGAGGAGATCGCGGCCGGCGATCTGCTGCGGCGGATCGCCGCCGACGAGGCCCCGCTGACCGAGGATCACCGGCTGGCTGAGCGGATCGGCTTCCGGATCGACCGGGCGGCGAGGCCGTTCGTGATCGCGATCCCGGGCCGCTCGGCGCAGCACCACGCGGAGTTGGCGGCCCGGCTGCGGGGCCGGCACGCCCTGGCGGCGGCGGAGGGGCGCCGTGTGATCGGGTTGTCGAACCTGCGAGCGCCCTGGACCGCGCTCGCGCTCGACGGGAAGGCGATCATCGCGGGGTCGCCGCCGGCGATCGGAGGCGAGCGCGGCCAGGTGCTCGAGGAGTTGCGCGGAGCGGTGGCGATCGCGGCCGCGCACGGCCGCGCGGGCGAGATCGACGTCGGCGACTACCTGCCCGAGCTACTGCTCAGCCGCTCGCCCCGGCTCGCGAGCCAGATCTCCGCTCGCATCTACAGTCCGCTCGATGGCGATCACGCCGAGCTCGCCAGCACCCTGAATTCATTAATAAAAAACAACTTCGAGAAGGGCCGCGTCGCCGCTAGTCTGCACGTCCATCGCAATACGCTTCGCGACCGAATCGCTCGGATCTCCGAGCTCACCGGGGTCGATCTCGAGGGAGCCGAGGGCCGAGGAGTAGCCTGGCTGGCTTGGCTCGCTCGCGGAGACGGCGCTCGTGGGGCACACGAGGACCGAAAGGATGGGGCCATCGTGTTGCGGCTTGATTAGGAACCCTGCGCGAAGTTCCATCTGCGAATAGATTTCTCCGCGTAGAAACGACCTTCTGAGGAGGAGGCAGCATGAAAAAGCTCACCAGACCGATCGCAGCGAGCGTGCTCGCGCTCGCGGTTGTGATCGCGCTGGCGGCGTGCGGTAGCTCGAAATCGAGCTCGACCGCGACCTCGTCAACGGCAGCGGCCTCGTCGGGGACGACGAGCTCGTCGTCGTCATCGACAAGCAGCAATTCAGGCATGGCCACGGTGGTGGCGGGGACGTTCCCGCAGTCGCTCGATCCGTCGATCGACTTCACCACCCAGGGCGGCGAGGTGCACTGGCTGACGTATCTCGGCCCGTACTCGTTCGCCCACGCGTCCGGCACGGCCGGCACACAGATCATTCCGTCGGTCGCGACCGCGTTGCCGACCGTCAGCGATGGCGGCAAGACGTATACGTTCACGATCCGCAAGGGCCTTACGTATTCGGACGGCTCACCAGTGAAGGCGTCTGACCTCACGTTCGCGATCGAGCGGGACCTCAAGCTCGGCTGGAGCGCGGCGAGCTTCCTGACAAGCACGATCCAGGGTGCCGCCGCCTATTCCAAGGGCACGGCGAAAACCGTCTCCGGCATCACGACCAACGACGCCACCGGCCAGACCACGATCCATCTGGTCTCGCCATACGGCGCGTTCCTCGACGTGCTCGCGGTACCGGGCGTCAGCTACCTGCCCGCGACCACGCCGATGAAGCCCGAGCCCAACACCCCGCCCGTCGGGATCGGCCCGTACGTGATCAAGAACGTCGTGCCGAACGTGTCGTTCGAGCTGGCCAAGAACGCGAACTACGCGGCACAGGCGATCCCGGGGATTCCCGCCGGGCACCTGAACGTCGAGGTGAAGATCGAGTCGAACACCACGACCGAGGCTTCCGACGTTCTCAACAACTCGGCGGACGTGTTCGACTGGGGCGACACGATCCCGCCGGCGCTGATCCAGCAGGTCAGCGGACTGACCAGCCGGTTCAAGGCGATCCAGACGAACAAGACGTTCTACTTCTTCCTGAACGTCACCGAGAAGCCGTTCAGCAACGACCTCGCCCGCGAGGCCGTTCAGATCGCGGTCGACCGGCCGGCGCTGGCCCGGCTCGGCAGCGGCGCGCTGGTCCCCGGCTGCTACCTGCTCCCGCCGCAGATGACGGGGCACCCCACCGGGGCGTGCCCGTACGGCATCGTTCCGGGCTCGTCGCCGGACGTGGCGAAGGCCAAGCAACTCGTCCAGCAGTCCGGCATGGCCGGTCAGCCGGTGACGGTGTGGGCGGAGAACCGCCAGCCGCGTCTCGAGTGGGCGGAGAACTACGCCGCCACGCTCAACGCGATTGGGTTCAAGGCGACGCTCAAGACGATCGCCGACGCGGATTACTTCTCGACGATCGAGACTCTGAAGAACCATCCGCAGACCGGCTTCGCCGACTGGCAGCAGGACTTCCCGAACCCGACCGACTTCTACCAGAACCTGGTGGACGGCCGGGCGATCGTTCCCGTCGGGAACTCGAACTACGAGGAAGTCAACGACCCGCACATCCAGAAGGTGCTGGACTCGCTGTACCCGGTGCCGGCCTCGCAGATCGCGACCGTGGCGAATCAGTGGCAGGCGCTCGACACCTACGTGACGCAGAAGGCGTACGTGGTGCCCTACGGCTACCTGTCGTCGCCGGAGTTCGTGTCGACACGAGTCAACGTCGGCGCGCTGGTGTTCAGCCCACTCGAGGGCAACGACTTCAGCTCGTTGCAGTTCAAGTAGCAAGTGCGGTGGGCCGGGGTGCGGCGACGCGCCCCGGTCCGCTCCACATTGCATGGCAGAAGAATTAGGCTTTACGCGGTATGAGTGCTACAGGCTCCACACCGGCGTCCGTAATCGAAGAGTCGCTGCCGCACCAGGGATGGCCGTCGTCCGACGGCGAGGAGCTCCCTCCCGGCATTGGCCCGTACAAGCTCGCCTGGCGCCGGCTCAGGCGGAACCGGGTGGCGCTCGCGTTCGGCGGGCTGTTCCTCGCGATCGTGATCCTCTGCTTGCTCGCGCCCGTGTATGCGAACGACGTCGCGCACACCGGCCCGAACCAAGAGAACGTCGACACGGCGCTCAACTCGTTCGGGTTGCCGATCGGGCCGACGTGGCATGCCCACTACTTCCTCGGTGCTGACAACGTCGGCCGTGACGTCGCCGTCCGTCTGCTCTACGGCGGGCGCACCTCGCTGCAGATCGGCGCGGAGGCGACGCTCATCACGATCGTGTTCGCCACGCTGCTGGCACTGCTCGCCGGGTACTTCCGCGGTCCGCTCGACGGGCTCATATCCCGTGCCTTCGAGCTGATCTGGGCCTACCCGATTTACCTGCTGGGCATCGCGCTTGGCGTGGTGCTGGCGATCAGCGGCTTGGATCTCGGCTTCGTCACGTTGAGCGGCAAC
This sequence comes from uncultured Solirubrobacterales bacterium, assembly GCA_963755525.1. GTDB lineage: Bacteria > Actinomycetota > Thermoleophilia > Solirubrobacterales > Solirubrobacteraceae > Palsa-465. Next base: position 52,291 of record CAVWKC010000032.1, read on the forward strand.
TCGACGCAGATCCCCGCGATCATCATCGGGCTGATCTTCATCCCTTATGTCGGGAAGGCGGTCCGAGGCCAGATCATCACTCTGCGCGAGCGCGAGTTCATCGACGCCGCGCGCCAGCAGGGCCTCGGGCACACGCGGATCATGTTCAGCGAGATCCTGCCCAACGTCGCCTCGACGATCATCGTGTTCATCCCGCTGATCATGGCCAACGCGATCCTGACCGAGGCGGGCCTGTCGTTCCTCGGCGCCGGCGTGCGCCCGCCGAGTGCGTCGTGGGGAACGATGATCAGCGACGGGATCAACCTGCTCCCCGCCGCCGTGCACACGATGCTGGTCCCGGGGATCATGCTCGTCCTCTGCGTGCTGGGCATCAACGTGTTCGGCGACGGCGTGCGCGATGCGCTCGACCCGCGCGCGAAGATCCGAATCGAGCGCTGATGGGCCGTTTTGTCGTCCGCCGCCTGGCGTCGATGGTCGGGGTGCTGTTCGCGATCTCGGTCCTCACGTTCCTGATCTTCCAGGCGATCCCGAATCCCGCTGTCCGGCTGGCGGGACGCTTCCCAACCCCCGCGACGATCGAGCACATCAACCAGCAGTGGGGCTTCGACAAGCCCATCTACGTCCAATATCTGAAGACGATGAAGCTGATCTTCACCGGCCAGGTCATCTCCTACACCCAGCAATTGAACGTCGTGCACGAGATCTGGACACTTCTGCCGGTGACCTTGTCGCTGGCGATCGGCGCGGGGATCATCTGGCTGTCGATGGGGATCCTGTTCGGCGTGCTGAGCGCCTGGCGCGCCGGCCGCTGGCTCGATCGCTGGCTGACCGTACTCTCGATGATCGGCGTCTCGATGCCCGTGTTCTTCCTCGGCGCCGTGATGTCCTACTACCTCGGCGACAAGTGGGGCATCCTGCCCGCCGGGGACTACGTTCCGATCCAGCAGGACCCGTGGCAATGGTTCGTACACATGCTGATGCCCTGGTTCGCGCTGTCGGTGCTGTTCATCGGGGTGTACTCGCGTGTGCTGCGTTCGACGATCCTCGATACGGTCAACGACGACTACGTGCGGACGGCGAAGGCCAAGGGACTTACCGAGCGTCAGGTCATGGTCCGCCATGTGCTCCGCAACAGCCTGATCCCGATCGTGGCCCTGTTCGGGCTCGACTTCGCCGCGGTCATCGGCGGCGGCGCGATCCTGACCGAGACCGTCTTCAACCTGCACGGCGTCGGGCAGTACGCTGCCCAATCCGTGGAGGCGCTCGACATCCCGCCGGTGCTCGTGATCACGCTGTTCGGGGCGTTCGTAGTGGTGCTGATCGGCGGCGTCGTCGACATCCTGTACGCATACCTCGATCCGCGGATTCGCCTGTGAGCGCGGACGGCTCCCTAGGCGCGTCCATGGACGGCCGCCTGCTCGAGGTGCAGGGTCTAAAGGTCTCGTTCCGCACCGAGGACGGCGTCGTACAGGCGGTCGACGGCGTCACGTTCGGGATCGACTCGGGAGAGGTCCTGGCCGTCGTCGGCGAGTCCGGGTCGGGTAAGTCCGTGACTGCGATGACGCTGATGGGGCTGACACGCGGGCCCAACGCCCAGTTCGAGGGCCACGCGATGTTCGATGGCCGCGACCTCATCACCGCCTCGGAGGACGATTTGCGCAAGGTCCGCGGCGCCGGCATCGCGATGGTCTTTCAGGACCCGATGAGCTCGCTCGACCCGGTCTACCGGGTGGGCGACCAGATCGTCGAGCAGATCCGCGTCCACGACAAGAACATCTCCAAGGCACAAGCGCTCGACCGCGCGGCCGAGTTGATGGAGAAGGTAGGCATCCCGAGGGCGGGCGATCGCCTGCGCTCCTACCCGCACGAGTTCTCCGGCGGCATGCGCCAGCGCGTGATGATCGCGATGGCGCTGTCGAACTCGCCAAAGCTGTTGCTCGCGGACGAGCCCACCACCGCGCTCGACGTCACGATCCAGGCGCAGATCCTCGACGAGCTGCGCACGCTGCGGGAAGACACGGGGGCGGCGGTCATCCTCGTCACCCACGACCTCGGCGTGGTCGCCGACATCGCCGACCGGATCGTGGTCATGTACGCGGGGCGGGTCGTGGAGCACGGGACGCTCGACGAGATCTTCTACGACCCCCAGCATCCCTACACCTGGGGGCTGCTCGGCTCGATCGCCCGGATCGACCGCGACCGCTCGCAGCGGCTGCCGGCGATCCCCGGGATGCCACCGTCGCTCCTGCGCCCGCCCAAGGGTTGCCACTTCCGCCCCCGCTGTCCGCACGCGTTCGCCCACTGCACCGAGGTGCCCGATCTCGCGGCGCGGCTACCGGAGGCTAGGGACCACCTCGATCGCTGCTGGCTCGAACCCGAGCAGAAGCGCAAGCTCCGCCAGGTCGGCGATCAGATCGGGCTCGCGAGCCGTGAGACGGTGGTCTCATGAGCGTCGAGGTCGAGCCGCAGACCAACGGTGCCGGCGCGGGGGACCGCGCGCCGCTGCTCGACGTGGAGCACGTGCGGGTCCTGTTCCCGGTCAAATCGGGGGCGGTGGTCACCCGCACGGTCGGCCACGTCCACGCGGTCGACGACGTGACGTTTGCGCTTCAAGAAGGCGAGACGCTCGGGATCGTCGGCGAATCGGGATGCGGCAAGACGACGCTGATCCGGACGCTGGTGCGGTTGGTGGACGCTACCGACGGCGCGATCCGGTTCCGCGGCACGGACATCACGCACGCCGACCGCAAGCAGCTGGCGCCGATCCGGCGCGAGATGCAGATGGTCTTCCAGGATCCACAGGCGTCGCTCAACCCGCGCAAGCGGGTCAACCAGATCCTCGCGACCCCGCTCAAGATCCGGGGCGTGTCCAAGGACAAGTTCGAGGCCGAGACCCGCGGCCTGCTCGACAAGGTCGGGCTCCATCCCGAGCATCTGAACCGCTACCCGCACGAGTTCTCCGGCGGCCAGCGGCAGCGCATCGGGATCGCCCGGGCGCTCGCGGTCGAGCCCAAGCTGATCCTGCTCGACGAGCCGGTGTCGGCGCTCGACGTCTCGATCCAGGCGCAGGTGATCAATCTGCTCGAAGAGATTCAGGACGAACTCCACCTCTCGTACGTGTTCGTGGCGCACGACCTCGGCGTCGTCCGCCACGTGTCGGACCGGATCATCGTGATGTACCTCGGCAAGCTGATGGAGATCTCGCCGGCCGAGGAGCTGTACACCAAGCCGATCCACCCGTACACCTCCGCGCTGCTCGGCGCGATTCCGATCCCCGACCCGAACGAGAACCGGTCCCGGGTGCGCACGATGATCACCGGGGAGCCGCCGAACCCGATCAACCCGCCGGCGGGATGCCGCTTCCACACGCGGTGCCCGCGCGCGACCGAGATCTGCTCGACGGCCGAGCCGCAGCTGACCGAGTACGCGAACGGTCACATGGCGGCGTGCCACCACCCCCAGAACGTGACCGCATCGGAAGTCGTCAGCGCCACCCGGTCGGACGCGAGTCCGCACAGCGCCGGCGACGAGCGCCCGTCGACGTAAGGGGTCCGCAGGGGTGGAGTAAGGGGTGGGCGAGCCGAACCGGCTCCGTTCTCCCGATGTCAGACGCAGCGTCTCAGCTCATCCTGATTGCAGTGGAAAAGCAGGATTCGATCGAGAGGAACGAGCAATGCATCCCTCAATCTCCCAAGCCCTCGCCTCAGAGCACATCGAAGACGCCAAGCGTGCAGCCATCCAGCAGCGGCGCGCCGCCGAACTCGCCGGCGACGCAGGTCATCGAGGCTTCTCGCGATACTTCTCACATGCGCGCGAGGGTCACATCAAGTCACTTCGTCGGTCGCACCGGGGAACTCGCGGAGCTGGAGCGCGCCTTACGTGAAGCGGCGGGCGAATCGCCAGTCGTGGTCTTGCTGAGCGGTGACTCGGGCGTCGGCAAGACACGACTGATCCGCGAGTTCGAGCGCCGCGCCACCGAAGGCGACGCGCTCGTGCTTCGGGGGGAGGCCGTCGAGGAGGCGGACGGCGAGCTCCCCTACGCGCCGGTGATCGGCGCGCTGCGGCCTCTGGTACGGGCTCATCACCCGGCGCTCGACGCGCTCGGACGCGGGAGCCGCGCCCAGCTCGCCGCGTTGCTCCCCGGGCTCGACGACGGAACCGGGGCATCGGATGTGAACGACCCCTCCGGCCAGTTGCGCTTGTTCGAGGCGCTGCTCGAGCTGCTCGACGTGTTGAGCGAGGAGCGACCAGTGGTCCTCGTGCTCGAGGACCTGCACTGGGCCGACCGCTCGACCCGCACGTTCGTCGACTTCCTCGCGCGCAGCCTCCGCGAGGAGCGGGTGGCGCTGCTCTTGAGCTACCGGACCGACGAGCTCCATCGCCGTCATCCGCTCAGGACGCTGCTCTCAGAGCTCGACCGGCTCGAACGAGCGCGCCGGATCCAGCTCGAGCCGTTCGAGCGCGACGAATTGGCCGAGGTACTCGCGGACATCCTCGGCGAGGCGCCGAGCGCGAAGCTCGTGCAGCGGCTGTTCGAGCGCAGCGAGGGCAATCCCTTGTACACCGAGGAGCTACTCGCGGCCGGCCTCGACGGACGCGGCGCCGCCCCGCAGAGCTTGCGGGACGCGTTCATGCTTCGGATCGAGCGGCTCTCGCCCGACGCCCAGGCCGCCGCACGCGTGATCTCCGCCGGCCGGGCGCTGGACGAGCCGACCATTGCCGAGGTGAGCGGGATCGAGCCCGACGCGCTCCACGTGGCGCTCCGTGAGGCGGTGTCAGAGCAGGTGTTGGTGGCGTGCGAGCCGACCCGACTGAGCTTCCGCCACGCGCTCCTGCGCGAGGCGTTGTACGACGACCTTTTGCCCGGGGAGCGGAGCGAGCTGCACTTGGCGCTCGCGCGCGCGTTCGAGGACCGCGCCGATTACGAGAACGACCAAGGGGTCGAGCTCGCCTCGGCGATCGCCCGGCACTACGCGACCGCGGGAGACCAGCCGTCCGCGCTCCGCGCCACCGTCCAGGCGGCGCTCGCGGCGCGCGAGGTGCACGCGTACGGCGACGCCGCCGACCTCGCCGAGCGCGCGCTCGAGCTGTGGCCCCGCGTCCCGGATGCAGACCAGATGATCCCGCTCGACCACGTCGAGCTGCTCGGGATCGCGGCGGCGGCCCACGGTGTCGCCGGCGACCGCGCCCGGTCCGATGTGCTCCTCACGCGAGCGCTCAAAGAGCTCGACCCCGACCGCGAGCCCCGGCGCTATTCCGAGCTGCTCGCGCGGCTGTCACGCAGCCAGTGGTCGCTCAATCGCGGCAGCGAGGCGGTCGAGACGGCCGAGCGGGCGTTGTCGATGCTGCCAGCGGACGAGGTGAGTCGCGAGCGTGCCTCGATCTTGGTCTGGACGGCGCGCGTGCGCTACCTGCGCGGGCGATACCGCGACGCCCTGAAGGAGGGCCGGGAGGCGCTTGACACCGCCGTCGCGGCCGGGGACCGGCGCTCGGAGAGCGAGGTGCTCAACACGCTCGGGATGGCCGGGATCGTGACCGGGTCGATCGACGGGGGCATCGACTCCCTGCGTCGGGCGATCGACATCGCCCGCGAAGACGACGACGTCGACGGGATGGGAACGGCGTACTCGAACCTGGCGGACACGCTGAGCCTCGCGGGCCGTACGTCGCAGGCGCTCGAGACGGCCAAGGAGGGCATGGCCGCGGTGTCGGGGCGCCTGCGCGCCCACGACTGGATGTCCCTTACCGTTTCGGACCTCGCGTTCGAAGCCGGCGACTGGAAGGCCGCGCGCGACCACCTCGTCCCGTCGGGAGCTCCGCTCGTCGGCCGGCAGCTGATCTTCCGGCATCTGCGCGAGGCCGAACTGGCGCTGGGCGTCGGAGACGATGAGACCGCGGCCGAGTGCCTCGAGGAGCTTGAGCCGCTCGTCGCCAGGTCGTCCGAGCCGCAATTCATTGGGGCGTATGGCGCGATGCTGGCTGAGTTGCGCCGCCGCCAGCGCGATCTTGCCGGTGCCAGGGCGGCGGTCGCCAACGCGCTCGACCGGATGGAGCTGTGCACCGACGACGTGATGCGGATCGCGCGCGTCACCGCGGCCGGCATGCGCGTCGAGGGGGACATCGCCGAGCGGGCCCGCGATCTGCGCGAGAAAGCCGACGAACGCGACGCGGTGGCGCGCGCGCGAATCCACATGCAGCGCCTGCGCGCGGCCGCGTCCGAGGGCGGGCCGGTCGAGCGCGCCTGGCAAGCGGTCGGCGCCGCCGAGCTGGCCCGCGCTCGCGGTCGCAACGACCCGAAGCTCTGGATCACGGCCGCACGCGAGTGGGAGACGATGGGGAGGCCCTACGTGCAGATTTATTCGCTGTGGCGAGCGACCGAGGCATACGTCGAGGCAGGCAACCGGACCGCCGGGTGCTCGTCTGCTGAGACCGCGCTCGAGGAGGCTCGGAAGCTCGGGGCGCGGTGGCTCGAGGACGAACTGGTGGCGCTGGCGCAGCGGGCGCGGCTCGAGCTCGGGCTCGGTGACGAGGCCGGCTCGGGGTCGGGTTCGGGTGCCGGAGCGAACGGCGATGCCGGCGAGGATCCATTCGGGCTGACCGCGCGCGAACGGCAGGTGCTGGCGCTGGTCGCCGAGGGTGCCACCAACCGGCAGATCGGCGCCGCGCTGTACATGGCCGAGAAGACCGCGAGCGTGCACGTGTCGCGGATCCTCTCGAAGCTCGGTGTCAAGAGCCGGACGCAGGCGGCCGCCGTCGCCCACCGGCACCACCTGAGTTGAGTTGGGGTTGGGCCCGGTTCACGCCCGGGGTCAGGCCCGGGGTCACGCCCGGGGTCAGGCCCGCGCGAGCTTCTTCCCCGGGTTCAGCAGGCCTTTGGGATCGAACGTGCGCTTGATCGCCTCGTGCATCGCGACCGCCGCGGGCTGCCACTGCGCCGCGATCTGACCGTTCTTGACCAGGCCGATCCCGTGCTCGCCCGACACTGATCCCCCCAGTTCGACGGCGAGCGCGAACAGCTCCTCGGCCGCGTCCTCGGCACGTTCGAGCTCGGCCGGGTCCTCGAGGTCGATCATGAACGTCGAGTGGAGGTTGCCGTCGCCGGCGTGGCCCCATGAACACGCCGGCAGGTCGTGCCGGCGCCCGATTTCGATCGTGGCGTCGATCGCTCGTTCGAGGCGGTCGACGGGGACCACGATGTCCTCTGAGACCTTGCCGCCGCGCTGGGCGGTGACGGCGATCGAGGCGCCGTCGCGCCAGCGCCACAGCGCGTTGATCTCCTTGGTGTTTGTGGGCGCGTGGATCAGGATCGCGTCTTCGCTCAGCACCTCGCCGAGCTCGTTGCGGACGTGGGACGCCTCGGTTTTGGTCCCGTCGGCGTCGACGATCACCATGAACCGCGCCTCGTCGGGGATGTCGACTCCGAACGCGCCGCGGGTCGCGTCGATCGCGCCCTCGTCCAGATACTCGATCGCCGCCGGGACCACGCCGCTGGCGAACGCCGCCTCGATTGCGGCGCAGCCGGTCGCGGTGTCCGGGTAGAACGCCGCCAGCGGCAGCGCCACCTCGGGCGCGGGGATCAGCTTGACCCAAGCTGCGGTCACGATCCCGAGCGTGCCTTCGGAGCCGATCATCAGCGACTTGAGGTCGTAGCCCGCGACGTCCTTGCGGATCGGTCCCCCAACCCTCACGAGCTCGCCCGGCGCGAGCACGAACTCGAGGCCGGTGATCCAGGCGCCGGTGACCCCGTACTTGAACGCGTGCGGCCCGCCGGCGTTGGTCGCGATGTTGCCGCCGAGCTGGGACTGTTCGTGCGAGCCGGGGTCGGGCGGGTAGAGCAGCCCGTTCTCGCGGGCGCGGCGCCGGAGGTCGGCGGTCACCATGCCCGCCTCGGCCGCGGCACGCCACATCCCAGGATCGAGGTGTCTGATCTTGTTCAGGTTCTCGAGGCTCACGACGACGCCGCCATCGAGCGGGACGGCGCCGCCGGTGAAGCCTGTGCCCCCGCCGCGGGGGGTGATCGCGACGTCGTGGTCGTAGCACCAGGCCACGACTTTTTCGACTTCTTGGGCAGTGTTCGGGAGGGCGATGGCATCTGCCCTGCCGCGGAGGTTGCGGCTCTCGGTGGCGTCCGTCAGGTACGCGCGCGTGTCGCCGGGCAGTACCGCGCCGTCACCGAGGAGCGCTCTGAGGTCACGCTCGAGCGCCGTGGAGCCGGTTGTGGCCACCCGCCGGATCCTAATGGGGCGGATCCGTAAGCTTGGGGAATGGGAAAGATCTTCGACGAGATCGACGAGCAACTCGAGCGCTGGATCCTTCGACAGCCGATGTTCTTCGTGGGGTCGGCTCCGCTCGATGCAGATGGGCATGTGAACGTCTCGCCGAAGGGGCCGATCGACACGTTGAAGGTGCTCACCCCGACAACCGTTGCCTATCTGGACATGGTCGGGAGCGGCGCCGAGACGATCGCCCATGTACGCGAGAACGGTCGGATCGTGATCATGCTGTGCGCGTTCGAGGGCCCGCCGCGGATCCTGCGGCTCCATGGCCGGGCTGAGGTGATCCCGGCTTCTGATGAACGCTTTGGCGAGCTGATGGAGTTGTGCGGGTTCGCGGAGCCTTCGATCCCCGAGGCGCGGCGCGCGATCGTCCTGGTCGAGGTTGTACGCGTCGCGGATGCGTGCGGCTACGGCGTGCCACTGATGAAGCAGGAAGGGGAGCGACCGCACGCGGACCTGTGGGCGGCGAAGAAGCTCCGCGTCGGCGGGTCCGAGGCGCTGCTCGACTATCAACGCGAGAAGAACTCGCAGAGCATCGACGGCCTGCCTGCGGTCGACCTGCCGCTCAGGGTTTCCGAGTAGGGCCAATGCTGGCCGTGTTCGATGGGCACAACGACGCGTTGACGCGCGAGGACCACGCGCTGCTCGCGCGCGGGCGCGACGGCGGCCACCTCGACCTGCCGCGGATGCGCGCCGGCGGTGTCCGCGGGGCGATCTTCGCGGTGTTCACGCGCTCGGACGGGGGCGCGCGCGAGGTTCAGGTGCCGCGTGACGACGGGGTGGTCGAGTTCGAGCCCGCGCCGCCGGTGGAGCACACGGTGGCCGCCGCCGACGCGACCGCCGCCGCGGGGCGGCTTCTGGCGCTCGAGCGAGAGGGTTTCGTGCAGGTCGCCCGGTCTGTTGCGGATCTCGATCGCGCTGTTTCCGAGGATGCCGGGCCGCCGGCGGCGGTGCTGCATCTGGAGGGAGCCGAGGCGATCGACCCCGGGCTCGAGTCGCTCGACCTCTGGTACGGGGCTGGGCTGCGCTCGATCGGCCCCGTGTGGAGCCGCCCCAACGCGTTCGCGCACGGGGTGCCGTTCATCTCCCCGTCCTCGCCGGATACGGGCCCGGGGCTTACCGACGCCGGCCGCGCGCTCGTGCGGCGGTGCGGAGAGCTTGGAATCGTTGTCGACGTGAGTCATCTGAACGAGGCGGGGTTCTGGGACGTGGCGCGGCTGGACGTGGGCCCCGTGGTCGCCTCCCACTCGGGCGTGCACGCGCTCTGCCCGACTTCGCGGAACCTTTTGGACTCGCAGCTCGACGCGATCCGTGATTCCGGGGGCCTGGTCGGGATCGTGTTCGCGGTGTCGTTCCTGCGAGAGCTGATTTCGCCGACGACCCGGACACGCCTTTGTCGCTGATCGCCGAGCATGCGCGGTACGTCGCCGATCGGATCGGCGTCGACCATGTCGCGCTCGGCTCCGACTACGACGGCGCCACGATCCCGGCGCCGCTGGGCGACGTGGCGGGGACGCCGAAGCTGCTTGACGCGCTCGCCGGCGCAGGGTTCGATTCGGCCGAGGTCGCCGCGATCGCGTGGGACAACTGGCGGCGCGTGCTCGGGGCGTGGTGGCGGGACTGAGCGGCCCGGCGGGCGGCTATTTGGTGGCCGCGTTGGCGTCTCCGCCGCTGGCGATCGGGAACGCGTAGAACACGCCGAGCGCGGCGCAGATCCCAACCGTCGCGTACGGTGAGACGATCGCCAGCGCGGTCGCGAAGGTGTACGGGATCACGCCGCTGACGGTGCGCCGCAGGATCTGCCGGCGGCGTTCCAGCGGCAGCTCCTCCCGGAGCCGGTGGGGCTTGACGATCAGGATGTGCCGGTTCAGCGTGGTGAAGAACAGCGCCATCACCAGCAACGACCCGCCGTAGATGCCCGCGGCCAGGTGCTGGCCCTGACCCTGCTTGAGGTAGGTGGCCACCAGGCTCGTCGCGAACGGCAGCACCGCGATGCTCATCAGTAGCAGCAGGTTGAGGAACAGGATCATCTGATCGGGTTCGCGCAGCCGCCGGATCATCACGTGGTGGTTGATCCAGATGATCCCGATCGTGAGGAACGACGTGACAAACGCCACGTACACGGGCCAATTTCGCCACAGCGCGGTCCCGAGCCCGTAGTGCCGGGTCTCGGCGAACGAAGGCACCCCGATATTCAGCACGAGCAGCGTGATCGCGACCGCGATCACCCCGTCGGAGAATGCCTCGAGCCGGGCCGTGCTCACGCCGACAGGGTTCGCCACCGACCGATCTGGTCCTGTTCAGGGATCTTGCAGCGGGAAAGGCCCGCACAGACCGCCCCAAACCTAACCTTTACTACTCAAGTTTTTGGGCGGAGCGCCGATTCGAAGACTGAATGGGATCCAGGTCTTTGCGTCCGCACGGCAGGCTGCGCCTGATGGTGTTCGCGATCATCGGCACCGTGCTGCCGGTGACGATCGCCGCTGGCACCGACCCGTACGGCCACCACCCGGTGTTCTTCGTCGGCGCGGTCGCGGCGTGCGCGGCATCGGTGGTCGTCGCGCTCGTGCCGCGGCGGCGCCGGCTCACGTTCTGGACGGCGGCGTTCGGGCTGATCCCGGCGCTGACGCTGATGCAGGCCTATGCCGGGGGCGCGGCGTCCGGCTTCTCGGTGCTGGTGATCGTGGCGATGGTGTGGTTCGGGCTCGAGGCGACCGAGATCGAACTGGTCGCGGGCATGCTCGTGCTCGCGGCGTGCTGCGCGCTCCCGATGGTGCTGATCGGCGCGCCGGCGTATCCGCGCAGCTGGGGCCATGCCGCGTTGCTCACGCTCGTCGGGACCGCGGTGGCGGGGTCGCTGCGGTCGGTCACCGGCGAACTGGCGACTCTTGCCCAGCGATTCGCCAACGAGGCCGTCGTCGACGACCTCACGGGCCTGCTCAACCGCCGCGGTTGGCGGTACACGGCCCCGCGAGAGCTCGCGCGGGCGGCCCGTAGCGGCAACCCGATCACGTTGGTCACGCTCGACCTCGACAACTTCAAGGAGCTCAACGACGAACTCGGCCACGAGCAGGGCGACCGCGCGCTGCGCGACACCGCCGAACGGATCCGGGCAACGCTGCGCGCAGGTGACGTCGTCGCGCGGCTGGGCGGCGACGAGTTCGTGGCGCTGCTGACGAATTCGACGCTGACGGGCTCGCTGACCGCGATCGACCGCCTGCGCGAGTCGACCCCCGAAAGCGAGGGCTTCTCCGCCGGGATCGCCGTCTGGGATCGCAAGGAGGAGCTGCCCCAGCTGCTGCGGCGCTCCGACCTCGCGCTGTACGCGGCCAAGGACAGCGGTCGCGGCTGCACATCGGTGGCCACGCATCAGCTCGAACCGCTGCCGGCGCCCGACGTCGACGACGATGACGACCTCGAGCTGGGGAAGCGCGCCCGCTCCGCTTAGTTACCGCTCATATCGAGCTCTTCTCAACTACATAAAGACCTCTTCGTGAGCTCGTCAGCCGCTCTTACTCCCGCGGTCGAGAGTGGAGCACATGAAATTACGCTTGGCTTTGACAACACTCACCGCGGGCGCCGCGCTCTTGGGCGTGTCGGCCGGATCCGCGGGCGCCGCGACGAGCGCCTCGGATGCGCAGGTGAGCCAAAACTGGGCTGGATACGTGGCCGGGAGCTCGGACGGGAGCACTCAGTTCTCGAACGTCTCCGGCAGCTGGGTCCAGCCCACGTCGACTTGTAGTTCCGGGCAGGACGATGCCGCCTTTTGGGTCGGCATCGGCGGCGACGACGGACAGTCGTCGTCGTCATTCGGGCAGTCCTCGCTCGGCGACGGGTCATCAACGTCGCTCGAGCAGATCGGGACCGAGGGGAACTGCACCGGCAACGGGACCTCGTACTACGCGTGGTACGAGCTCGTGCCGGCCGCGCCGGTCCAGCTCAACCTCACGATCCATCCGGGCGACCACATCACGGCCAGCGTCGCCGTGAGCGGCTCGAACACCTCGTTCTCGCTGAAGGACGAGACCACGGGACAGTCGTTCGCGAAGACGGTCGCGTCGCCCAACCCGGACACCTCGAGTGCCGAGTGGGTCGCCGAGGCGCCGTCGCAGTGCGACGGCTCGGGCAGCTGCACTCCGCTGCCGCTGTCTGATTTCGGCACGGTCGACTTCACGAACGCGACCGCGACCTCGAACGGCCACACGGGCCCGATCTCGGATTCGAGCTGGTCGGCGCAGCCGATCGCGCTCGGGTCGAGCGGCTCGTACGACATCAGCTACGGATCAGGCGGCAACACCGCGGGCGCGACGCCCTCGACCCTGGGGTCCGACGGCTCGTCGTTCTCGGTGTCCTGGCAACAGAACGGCGCCGGATCCTCGTCGTCACAGACGAGTGGATCGTCCGGTGGCTCCGGCGGCGGCGGCTATGGCGGCGGCGGTGACGGCTACGGCGGCTATCCGGGCGGCTACGGCGGCTACGGTGGCGACGGCTACGGCGCCGGTGGCTATGGCGGTTACGGCGATGGCGGCTACGGCCAGGGCGGCTACGGCGGCTATGGCGACGGATACGGATATGTCTACGGCTCCTTTTGATCCGTCGACGGACCGCTATGCGACGCCGCGCGCGAGCCGCTGATCACCGTGCGCGGAAAGCGCGATGCGATAGGCGGCGGCGAGGCGGTCAAGCGCAGCTTCCCAGCTGCGCCCCCGCACCGCCGCCAGCGCGGCGCGACTTATGCGCTCGGATAGAAGCGGAGTACCTGTCATTGACACCAAGGCGTCAGCGAGGAAATTGACGTCCGGGGGCGCGAGCAGCCCCGTCTCAGAATGCTCGATCAGGCATGCGGGCCCGCCGCGGTCGACCGCGACCACCGGCAGCCCGCTTGCCTGTGCTTCGAGGACCACCTGACCGAACGTATCGGTGGAGCTCGCGAACAGGAACGCGTCGGCGCTGGAGTAGGTGCGGGCAAGGTCGTCTCCGGACAGCCACCCAAGGAACGTGGCGTGTTCGCCGAGCCGGGCGCGGAGAAGCTCCTCCTCAGGACCACCCCCCGCCAGCGAGAGGTGCAGGCGCGGATCGCGGCGGTGGGCCTCAAGGAACGCGTCGGCGAGCAGGTCGACTCCCTTCTCCTTGCTGAGGCGTCCCGCGTACAGCACGTTGATCTCTCCTGAAAGCAGGTTCTCGTCGCGGTGGGCCGGATCGAACCGCTTCAGGTCGACCCCGCGTTCCCAGCGCCGGATCCGCTCGTCGGGTATGCCCAGCGTGTTCAGGCGCTCGTCCGTCGCCCGGCTCGGCGAGAGCACGACGTCACATGCGCCGTAGAACATGCTGAGCCCCATGTTTCCGAGCATCTCGAACTCCGCCTGGCCGGTCCGGAGCGCCGCGTAGGCGGCGAGCTCGGTGTGGTAGCTGCCGACTCGCGGCAGCTCGAGCACGCGCGCCACCAACCACGCGCCGATCCCGGCGGGGCCCGGCGAGCAGACGTGGACGATGTCGTAGCGACCTTCGGCGAGCGCGTCGACGATCGCGGGGACCGTCGGGACTCCGATCTGAAGCCCTGGGTAGAACGGGACGTCGATCTCGGCAACCGCGCTCAGCCGGCGATCGACGTCGGCGTCCGTGCCGATGACTTCGACGTCGAAGCCGCGCACGCCGTGGGCGCGGATCTGCTGGAGCGTGTGGGTGACGCCGTGCATCGAGCCGACCCCGTCGGCGACGAGCGCCACGCGCGGACGGTCTCCGTCGGTGCGGGCGAGCTTGGCCTTCTCGCGGCCGAGAAAGGCTGATGCGGCGGCATACGGGATCGCGGGGATGCAGGCGTCGAACAGCGCGAGCGCGCTGCGGGCGACGTCAATCTTTCGGTTCTCCAGGCCCGCCACCGTGTCGTGGACGACGGCGGCCAGCCTTCGCTCGTGGACGCGGCGGGCGCGCCGGTCGAGATCGGCGTGGCCGAGCTCGCCATCCTGGAGCTGGTGGAGCAGCTTGTGCTCGTCGACGTCGAGGTCCATCGCGAGCAGCCACGCACGGAGCAGCGCGAGTGCGTCCTTGGCCTCGAGGTCGGGGGTTCCGCTTCCGTGCCGCGCATCCCCTTCGCACATCACCCGCTCGACGATCTTCAGAACGCTCGCAGGATCCGGGCGGGCGGGCGCCTCGCCGTCGCCGAGCGACCGGATCGCCAGCGCCATCGCCGCATGCGCCCACTTGGCGGCGCCGCCCTGCTGGCCGTGCGCGGATGCTTGCCCAGCGCGGACGTTCGCCAAGAACTCGCGCGGGCTCGCGGCGCGCGGGGTCTCGGTGAACGTCCGGCCGACGTCGATTCCGGCGTGGTCATCGGACCCACCAATGGCGGTTCCCCCGTGGGTCTCGATGTACACAAACGCCGGCAGATTCAGTTCTTTGGCCCTCGAGCCGTTGCGGGTCTCCCAGATCGGGAACAGCTCGGCCAGGCGCCGCCGGTGGCGCGCCGTGAGCGGCGCCGCGACGGCGTAGAAGGGGTGGGCGAGCGCTGCGGTGATCTCGTGGTCGTGCAGGTACGCTGCGCACGCCTCGACGTTGTCGCGATTGGCTTGGAGCCAGCCGTGATCGTCGGGCGTGATGCCGTAGCAGAGCACGTGCACGGCCTGGGGCTCGCCCTTGAAAGAAGCGGTCAGCTCCTCGGAGATGAACGTGTCGGGCAGGTGCTCGATCGACAGCGCTCCGTCGATCGTGTCGTGATCGGTGATCGTCACGAAGTCCATCCCGCGGCGCTTGGCAAGCTCGTAGACCTCAAACGGGTCGGTGGCGCACTCCGGAATCCGTAGCGACCGCTGTACGCCGAGCTTCGAGATCTGCGAGGCCGAGGAATGGACGTGCAGGTCGGCGCGACTAGTTTCGTTCATGGTGATGAGGATCCCCCTGCAAACGAGGGGGTCAGTGAAGAACGAGGTCATGTCCTGTGATGTTTCTGTTACCGCCGGCATGGGATCACGAGGGTGTGGGAGAACCTTGCCCCTATGCCTACTGCGGGGTCAGCTCGCCATGAGTGACGCCGACACGGTCGTGCTGCAGCGCGGCCTGTTGCGAGTCGAAATCGCGCTCCGTCCGTTCGAATTGACGATCCGGCGCGGCGGCCTGCGGTTGGTCCGGTCGATGGGTGCCTGGGTGGCCGACGGAACGGTCCACGACCACTTCATCCAGCTCACCGAGGGCGTGGTGGCGGGGGAGGACCTGGCCCCGGTCGAGCGCGCGGCGGTAGCGCGCGTACGGCTGCTCGCCCGCGACCGCGTAGTGATGGCAATCGAGTTGAACGGCGGCCGGAGCGCGCGGCTCGAGGTCCGCATGCTCGCCGGCGAGCGGGTGGCGTTCGAGCTCGCGCCAGAGGGGGAGCCGTTGCGGATTGCCGCCGACTGGCGCCGGCGCTCCGACGAGCACTTCGTCGGCCTCGGCGCCCGGCACGGCACGCAGTTCGACCAGCTCGGGCGGGTCGTCCAGCTCGGCGCCGATCGCCGTTACACGGGCCCGGACTGCCCGCCGGAGCTGCTCGCTGGCGGGGGAATCCCCCAGGGCGACTACGCGCCGGTGCCGTGGTTCATCTCGAGCCGCGGCTACGGCGTCTGGGTCAGGTCGGACGCGAACGGGACTCGGTTCGACTTCAGCGGCGACCGCGTGTCGGCATCGACTCGATTCAGTGCGGGCCCGCTGCGGATCGACTTCTTGTGTGATCCGACTCCCGCCTCCCAGCTCCGAGCGTTCTGCCGGTTGACCGGCTTCCCGGCCGTTCTGCCCGAATGGGGATACGGATTCTGGAAAAGCCGCGACGTCTACGAGCACCAGGACGACGTTCTCGACGACTTCGAAGGGTTCCGCCACCACCACATCCCGCTCGACGCGATCGTGCTCGACTCGCCGTGGGCGACGCAGTACAACACCTGGGAGTTCAACCCGTACCAGTTCCCCGACGCGCCAGGGCTGATCCGCCGGATGCGTTCGGACGGGGTGCGTACGGTCGTCTGGGTGACGCCGTGGGTGAACACGGACTCGCGCGACGGTCACGCCCCGCCGCAACCCGAGTCCGAGCAGCTTCACCGCGAGCCGGCGCCGAACTATGCGCCCGGGGCGGCCTTGGGGGCGTTCGTGCAGTCCGGGTCGGGTTCTTCGCCTGAGGAACCGTTCGTCACGCAGTGGTGGATGGGGACGGGATCGCCCATCGACTTCACGAGCCCCGTCGCCGAGGAGTGGTGGCGCTCGCAGGCTAAGCGTTTGCTGGCGGTTGGCGTTGAGGGGATCAAGGCCGATGACGGCGAGGGTTACTACATGCCCGAGCACGTGCGGTTTGCGGATGGGCGAACCGGCGCCAACGCGGCTTGGGCGCTTGGCGGGCTCTATCGCATCAGCATGCAGCGAGCGCTCGACGAGGTTCATAACGGGCAGGGAGTGCTGTTCGGGCGAAGCGGATGGACCGGTCAGCACGCGGTCGGCATGACCTGGGGTGGCGATCAGGCGTCGGACTTCTGGTCGCTGCGCGTGCTCGTAGTCGCGACGCTGTCGGCCGCGTGCAGCGGGTTCTCGAACTGGTCGCACGACGTCGGCGGTTACCTCGGACACCGCCTCGTCGAGCGCTGCCCGCCCGAGCTGCTCGTTCGTTGGCTCCAGTTCGGTTGCTTCACCCCGCTGATGCAGGCCCACGGCCGGATGCCGCAGGAGCCCTGGCACTACTCCGAGCACGTGCTCGACCTGTACCGCGCTTACGTTCTGATGCACGAGCAGTTGGTGCCGTATGTGCGGGCCGCGGCTTTTACGGCGGCCCGGTCCGGGGTTCCGATCATCCGGCCGCTATGCCTCACGGACCCGGGCGACCCCCGCGGCTGGGAGATCGGCGACGCGTACGGCTACGGGCCGGCGCTGTGGGTGGCGCCGGTGCTCGAGGAGGGCGCGACCGAGCGCGAGGTGGCGCTACCCAGAGGAGAGTGGATCGAGACCTGGTCGGGCGCGGTCGTGCCCGGCGGCGGTGAGACGGTGGTGGAGGCGCCGCTCGAGCGGATCCCGGTGTGGGTCCGGGCGGGGTCGATCGTGGTCACGTACCCCGCGTCCCACGTCGCGCGGGGGTTGGGGGATGTTCCGGAGTCCTCGCGTCCTCTGGTGGCGACCCTTTGGGGTTCGCCGCGACTCGGTTGGACGGCTTGCCGTCTCGCCGACGGGACGCGGATCGCGTGGCGGCGTGGTCGCTGGTCGGTGGCCGGGGCTCGTGACGCTGGCGCCGGCGAGCGGGACGTCACGTTTCGCGAGATCGGGGTGTGAGGGTCAGGGAACGCCGACGCGGGTCAGGGCGAGCGCGCCGGTCTCCGCGCCGAGCTTCGCCGCGTCGGCGATCGAGCCGCCGCGTCCCAGCCCGAGCGTGAACGCGGCCGCGAACGAGTCCCCGCACCCATACGTGTCGCGGGGCGGCCCGGGCAGCGGCGCGGCGCTCCAGCGACCCTCGGACTCGCCCCACCAGCGCCCGCCGTGCGCGCCCTCGGTCGCCACCAGCAGCTGGGCGTGCGAGGCGACCCGGTGCGCCCAAGTGCTTTCGTCGTCGTCGCCCTCGCTGAACACGAGCGCGTAGACACGCGCCCCCTCGGCTTCGAGCACGGTGCGCGCTCGGGGCGATGCCACAACGAACGGCGATGCGTGTGCGTTTTTGAGGGCGCCGTCGTCGCCGGCGGTGAAGTACACGCTTCCGGCCTCACTTAGCCGCTCCCAATCGAGATCGTCGGACCCGCTCGGCTGGAGCCGGTCGCCGAGCGTGACGATCGTGCGCTCGCCGCCCGGCTCGAGGAACGTGACCGCACGCCGGGTCGGCTCGTCCCGCCAGGCCACGTGCACGCGGACGCCACGGGCCTCGAATTGCGCGACCGCCGCCTCGCCATTCGAGTCTCGCCCGAGCGCGCAGTAGAAGTCGACCTCGGCGCCGAGCTCGGCCAGGACCGACGCGGCCACGCCGCCGCCGCCGCCGGCCCGCGCGAACGCGCTGTCGGCGTTGAGGATCTTCCCGTGGACCGGGAGGTGAGGCACCGAGACAAAGTCCACCCACTCGACGTGACCGACCACCGCGACGCGCGTCATGCCGGTAGTGTGATCGGTTATGGACGAGGGGTTGCCGATTGCGTACGAGGTGCTCGAGCCCGGGGTGCCCGTGTACGCCTCAGGTGGCGAGCAGGTGGCCACGGTCGACCACGTGGTCGCGGCGCTCTCGGAGGACATCTTCCACGGGCTCGTGATCAACACCGGCCACGTCCAGCGGTTCGTCCCCGCCGATCAGGTCGCGTCGCTGCACGAGCACGGCGCCGATCTGCGAATCGACGCCGCCGCGGTGTCCTTGTTGCACCCCCCTGAGCACGGAGCGCCGGCCTGGCGCCAGGTTGAACCGGGCGTCACGCCGAGCCGGTGGCGCCGGTTCCTCGACCTCGTCGAGGGCAAGGACCCGCGCGCTAGGGGTTGGGAGGAGGAGGACTGACGCCGTCGAGCAGCCCGGCGGCCCGCAGTTCGCGCCGGAGCTGGTCGGGAGAGTTGAACTCGACGGCCTGCATGCCGACGCTCCGGGCTGCCATGACGTTGACGTTTGAGTCGTCGACGAACATCGTGTCCGCTGCTTTGAGGTCGAAGCGGTCCAGAAGCAACTCGAAGATCGCCGGGTCGGGCTTGGCCACGCCTTCGTAGGCCGAGACGACCGTGCCGTCGAACCAGCTCAGGAAGTCGAACCGCTCGCGCCGGAGTGGGTAGGTCTCGCGCTCCATGTTGGTGAGCGCGTAGCACCGCACGCCGGCGCGCTTCAGCTCGCGCAGGATCGAGATGGTCCCGTCGATCGGCCCGGAGATCATCTCCTCGCTGCGCTGGGACCAGGCCCAGATCAGGTCGGCCTGCTCTGGGTGGGCCTCGGCGAGGGGTGGGGAGGTGCGCTCAGGCGGGATGCCGAGGTCGTGGGCGTGGTGCCACTCCATCGTGCACACCTCGGCGAGAAAGCGCTCCATCGCCGCGTCGTCGCCTTCGAACAACCGCCGGTAGAGGTAGCGGGGGTTCCAGTCGAGCAGCACGCCGCCGAGGTCGAACACGATCGCACGCGCGCGCCCGGTCGCGTCCGGGGCCGTCATGCGTGCTAGTGAACCACTCCGGCCAGGAGGCGCCGGGACGCGGGCTAGGAGGCGCCAGGCGTCGGGAGGGGCCGGGGGTCAGGAGCGGCCGCCGGCGCGCTTTCCTGCAATCCCGCGCGCTCGTACAGGCGACGAAGCGGTTTTGGCGCCCACCAGTTCAGCGGGCCGAGCAACATCATCAATGAGGGCACGAGCAACGCGCGGATGATCGAGGCGTCGATCAGGACCGCCAGCACCGCGCCGAGACCGAGTTCCTTGACGAACACGATCTCCGAGGTCGAGAACGCGCCGAGCGCCACCGCGAACAGCAACGCCGCGGCGGTGACGATGCGGCCGGTGCGCTCGAGCCCGATCGCCACCGCGTCGGCGTCGCCCGCGCCGGCATCCCGCGCCTCCTTGATTCGCGAGAGCAGGAACACGCCGTAGTCGGTGGCGAGCCCGAAGCCGACCGCGAACAACAGGATCGGTTGGGTCGCGTCGAGCGCGCCGAGGCTCCGGTAGGAGAGGAGCCCCTGGAGGTTGCCGTCCTGGAAGATCAGGACCAGGATCCCGAACATCGCGCACAGCCCGAGCGCGTTCATGATCACGGCCTTGATCGGCAGCACGACCGAGCCGGTCATGAAGAACAGGATGATCAGGGTGGTGGCGACGACCACCGCGAGCACCACCGGCAGGTGCGCGGCGAGGCTGTGCTCGAGGTCGATGTAGGCGGCGGTCTCGCCGGCGACGCCGAGGTAGACGGGTGTTCTGATGGCGCGGATCTGGTGGACCAGGTTCTGGGTGGCGGTTGACAGCGGCGCCCGGACCGGGGCGACCGAGATCAGCGACATGCCCGGACCCGCGGGTTGGGCGGGCGCGACCGCGGACACGTCGGGCAGGGTCTTGATGTGCGCCGCGAGGGCGTTTACCGGAGGAGAGCTCGCGGGTGCGCCAAGGACGATGTCGATCGGGGCGCCGCGGTTCGGCGGGAACCGGGCATTGAGCGCGTCGTTCACCTGGCGTGCGGTCGCGCTGGTCGGCAGCACACTCGCATCGACCGAGGTGAACTTGACCTGGGTGAAGAACGGGATGCCCAACGCGATCAGCAACGAGGCGCTTGTTATGGCGATCAGCGCGGGGCGCCTCATCACGAACCGCGACAGCCGGTACCAGAAGCCGCTCTCAGCCGGACGCGCGTCGCGATCGGCGGCGCGAGCCAGCCGCTTTGGTGCGAGCGCGTTGACCCGCGGCCCGAGAGCGCTCAGCAGGGCCGGCAATACCGTCAGCGCGAGGGTCGCTGCGAGCAGCGCCACGAGCGCGCCGGCGATTCCCATCGAGTACAGAAAGCGCTGCGGGAAGATGACCAGCGAGGCGATCGCGGCGGCGATCGTCAGCGAGCTGAACGCGATCGTGCGGCCCGCCGTCTGGAGCGTGCGTTTGAGCGCGTCGACGCCGAACCCGGACTTGGCCGACTCCTCCCGGTAGCGGGACACCATGAACAGGCTGTAGTCGATAGCCAGGCCCAGCCCGAGGCCGGTCGTGAGGTTGAGCGCGAACACCGACAGGTCGACGAAGCCGGCGATGATCCGCAGCGCGAAGAACGTGGTGACGATCGCCAGGCCGCCGAGCAGCGGTGGCAGCAGCGCGGCGACCAGCGAGCGGAAGAACAGCAGCGAGAGCAGGAAAACGAGCGGGAACGCGAGCAGCTCGGCGTGCTCGAGGTCGTGGCTGACCTGCGTGTTGACCTGCGCATTGGCGATCTGCTGCCCTCCGAGCGTGACGTCGCGCTGGCCGGCGAAGCCGTTCTCGATCTGCTGAGCGTCGTTCTTCAGCGTCGTGTCGGACTTGGGTCTGAAGTACGCGAGGACGTACGTCTCGCTCTGGTCGCGCGAGACCATTGCCGGGTTGTTCGTCTCGTAGTAGCTGATGACTTGAGCGACGTCGCGGCCTCTGCGGAGCTCGTTTGCGACCTGAGCCACGCGGTCTTGCGCGGTTTGCGTGTGGACGTTCCCGGGCGCGAGGTTCAGGAGCGCCACCACGCCCGGGTCGATCTCGCGGTGGGTGGCGGCCTGGAAGCGGTTGGTGGCCTGGACGCTCTGGGTCGCCGGATCGGTGGCGCCGTAGGGGCTCAGGTGCTGCGCCACCGAGCTGCCGAACACGCCGGCAATGACCGCGCCGGCGACCGTGACGTACAGCACCGCACGCCGGCGGGCGTAGAGGAACCCGGCGAGCCTACCCAGCATCGTGTTCGCCCTCTGCGGCGGCTTCGGCGGCGAGCCGGCGCTCGGTGGCCTCGCACCACTCGACGATTCCGCGATGGAGCCCGATCCCGAGCTCGAGCGTGAGCCGCGGCCCCTCGGGCATCTCGGCCGACTTCTCTTGCTCATGCGCGGACAGCTGCGCGAGCGTGCGCTCGTGCAATTCGCGCATCGCGCGGATGTTGCGCATCCGCTGCTCGGGGGTGCCGATGTCGGAGAAGAAAAGCTTGAGCATGCCCTCGTCGCGCACCTCGAACGTCGGGTCGGGCTCGGGCTCGAGCCACTCTTGGAGCGCCCCTCGGCCGGCGTCGGTCAGGTCATACACGGTCCGGGCGCGGCCGCCGGTCGGCTCGGACTGCCCGACGATGAATCCCTGTTCCTCGAGGCGCCGGAGCTCGGGATAGATCTGGCCGTAGCTCGCGGCCCAGAAGTGGCGGGTCGACTTGTCGACGAACTGCTTGATGTCGTAGCCGGTCTGCCTACCGAGCGCGATCATCCCGAGGATCACCCGTCCGGTTGGTGTCAGCGGTGGCGGTGGCATTCAGCGAGGGAATATATCCGCCCAGCATATGACGGCACGATATATCGTGCCGTCATATCTGTCAACAGGTTGCTTCGGGTGCACGCCAGCTCTGCGCCACTGGGCGTCTTCCGACCGGGTCGTCCGGCGAGCGTGATCTGACGCGAGTGGCGCAGATCCGGCGTCGCACCCTCGCGCCCAGCAGGTTGCGCACCCGACCTGCGTAACCACGTTTTCGGCCAGACCTGCGCAGCGGGCCATTCGACGTCCCGAGAGGCGCCCGTGGCCTGTCGAGCATGTGGGGCATGCGTGAGAGGCCACGGTCGCGGAATCCGAGCTCGATTGGCCTGTTTTGCAGGTCGCGCGGTGGCAGGTCGCGCGGTGGCGGGTGGCGGGTTGGCGGGTGGCGGGTGGCGGGCCGCTCGCTACTTGCCAACGAGCCGCGCCGGCGCCTTGCGCTCCCACGCGTCGGTTAGCAACTCGGCGAGCAGCGCCTCGTCCGCCGCGCGCAGGTCGACGCGGACCGCGGCCAGGCGCTTTCCCCACATCACCTCGGCGCAGATCGCGGGGTGTGCCTGCACCGCGGTGAAAATGCCCGGCTCGTCGAGCATCACGTTCATGTGCTGCTGGTCCCAGAGCGTGGCGAAGATCTTGCCGGCGACCCGGAACGACGGGCGGCCGTGGTGGTCCTCCTCGACCGCCTCGGGCAGCGATAGGGCGACTCGGCGTGCGTCGTCAGCGCTCAGCACGCGTCGTTATGCTCGCCCCAATGCACATCGCCGAGCTTACGCCGCCCGAGCAGCGTGTGCTGGGGTGCCTGATCGAGAAGCGTTGGACGACTCCGGACCAGTATCCGCTGTCGCTCAACGGCCTGAGGCTGGCGTGCAACCAGTCGACCAACCGCGACCCGGTGACGACTTACGACGAGGCAACGGTCCGGGAAGCGGCCCAGCGGTTGTGCCTGTACGGGCTCGCGCGGCTGGCGAGCGGGCACGGGAGTCGCTCGGTTAAGTACCGCCACCTGGCCGAGGAGGCACTCGGCCTCGACCGCGAGGAGCTCGCCGTGCTCGCGGTGCTCCTGCTCCGAGGCCCGCAGACGCCGGGTGAGCTCAAGGCCCGCACGGAGCGGCTCGCGCCGCTCGCGTCGCTCGACGATGTGGAGCGCGTGCTGAGCGACCTCGCCGAACGCGACTACGCCCGCCGGATCGAACGTCGGCCCGGTCAGAAGGAAGATCGGTTCGAGCACCTGCTCGGGTCGAGAGTCGAGGGGCAGGCGCCCGCGCCATCACCGACCGCCCCGGCGCCATCGCAGGCCGCGCCGGCGCCATCGCAGGCCGCGCCGCCGCCGTCCCAGTTCGCGCCGCCACCATCACAGGCCGGGCCGCCGCCGTCAGAGTTCGCGCGCGCGCCGGCGCCGTCGGCACAGCCCGTGGGCTCGGACGGGTCAAGCGCGAACGATGGCCTTGCGGACCGCGTCGCCGCGCTCGAGGCCGAGGTCGCTTCGCTCCGCGCCGACCTCGACGAGCTGCGCGACCTGCTCACCGAGCCCGCCACGCACTAACTCACCACGCCGGCTCGGCGCTGAACGCGCCGGCGCCGGAGATCCAGGCGAGCGACGGCCCGTCGCCGGCGTCCAGGTACCGGATCTCGAAACCGTTCGCGCGCCCCGAACCGACGTCAGCTCAATCGCTGATGGCTCTCAATTGAAGGTCAAACCTACCTACGACTACCGATCCCATGACCATTTGGAACCGGTTCCTCAAGTCGTTGGTCAGCGTGCCGACAAAGGGAGAGACCCTCGATGAACCTGGCGCTGGAGTGCGTTAGGTCGATAACCCTAGCTTTTGGGGACGAAAGGTAAGGCCTATATGAAACTACGGACGATGCTGCCCGCTGCGGCAGTGGCGGTCAGCAGCTTGTTGCTCGCGGCAGCTCCGGCGTTCGCGACAAACGCGTCTGAGACGCTGAACGCAGGCACCCTTGGATTTGCAACGACCCCGGGAAGCGTTACCTTCCCGGCTACGACACTGAACGGCCAGGACAAGAATGTCAACGCCTCGCAGCCGCTTGACATCGGCGACGCGACGGGGTCGGGCGCGGGTTGGAACGTAACCGCGACGTCGACCCTGTTCAAGTCCGGCAGCTACTCGCTGCCCGTGGGCGCCACGACGATCTCCTCGTCGCCGGGCACGCCGACGTGCGACGCCGGCGTGACCTGCACCGTCGCCGGTGCAACGAACGTCTCGTATCCGTATAGCCTGCCCGCGGCTTCCACCGCACCGACCGCGACCAAGATGTTCAACGCACCCGCCGGCACCGGCATGGGTGACCAGACGATCAGCCCGACGTGGACGCTCGCGATTCCCGGTAATGCATATGCGGGTAGTTACACCTCCACGTGGACCCTGTCGCTCGTCAGCGGACCGTAGGCAACGTGAAACTGAAGGCACTGTCGCTGCTGGCCACCGCATTCGCGGTGGCCGGCGGCGTGTTCGCGCCGGGGGCGGGGGCCGCCACGATCGGCGGCTTCGGCGCCCGGCCCGCGCACTTCAATCCGCAGGTACCCGCCTCACGCGCGTACTTCATCCGCAGCGTCAAGCGCAACGGATCTTTCACCGACCAGGTGGTCGTCACCAACACCGGGCGGGCGCCGGTCTCGCTCCGCGCATACGCGGTCGACGGCCTCACCGGTGCGACCTCCGGAGTGGTCTACAGCAACCGCGGGGTCGCCCTTCAGGGTGCCGGCCAGTGGGTCACCCCCGCCGTCTCGATGGTGACCGTCCCGGCCAACTCGCAGACCACGGTCGGGTTCACCCTCCACGTACCCGGCAACGCCGCCGTTGGCCAGCATCTCGCTGGACTGGCGCTCGAGGACGTGCACGCGGGTAAGTCGTCCGGCCGCTTCTCGGTCACCGAAGTGCTTCGTACCGTGGTCGGCATCGAAGTCACGGTACCTGGACCGAGCCAGTCACATATGTCTCTCAACAGCTTCTCGATCGCACCGATTCAGGGCACGACGTACCCTTCGGTGGTGGTCAACCTTTCCAATACCGGGACAAACCTGTGCAAGCCACAGCTGGCTGTGTCCTTGACCGGGCCAGCCGGTGTGCAGCGCGCGAGCCGGCAGCTCGACACCGTGTTGCCGGGCTCCCAGATCCCGTATCCGTTCGTGTGGGCGCACGCGCTAGCGGCCGGCAGCTACACCGCGAACATCACCGCCACCGGCTGCGGCGCGCGGCAGGAGCTTCACGGCAGCGCGTCGCTGGGCGCGAAACTCGTCAACAGCACCGTGCCGGCGGCCGACACTCGCCCGCCTGCGGGGGGCAGCACGATCCCTTGGTGGCCGATCGCGCTGGTTGGCTTCGGTGGGATCGTCGTGGGTACGCTGTTCGGGCGTCGCCGGCGCGGCCCCGCGTCGAGCTGAGAACGGGTCGCCGCGCGGGGTGACGCGACGCCGGATGACCCGAATCAAGATCCTGATGGCCGCGGCGATCGGCGCATTCGCGCTGGTCGTCGCTCCCACCGCTCTGGCCTTGACGTGGGCGGGTCCGGAGACGTCGCCGACGACGAGCACGCTCTACGGGGTGGCATGCCCGGATGCCGGCCACTGCTTCGCGGTGGGCGGCACGACTTCCGCGGGCAAGATCATCCACACCGCGAACGCCGGGGTGGCCAATCCCACGTGGAGCACGCAGACGCCGCCGACCGGCGCCACGGGGCAGTACAACGCGATCAGCTGCGCGGACGACAACGACTGCATCGCAGTGGGGAACACGTCGAGCAGGGCTCCGCTGATCGTGGCGACGGCCAACGGCGGCTCCACCTGGACCAAGCAGACGCCGCCAACGTCGACGACCGTGGCGCTCGGAGGTGTTTCGTGCGCGAGCAGCACGCATTGCATCGCGGTTGGGAGCGTCGTCGGGAGCTCGCCGGTGATCATTGCCACGATCAATGGCGGCTCCACCTGGACCGCGCAGACCGCGCCGGCGACGAACACCCCGCTCAACGCCGTCAACTGCCCGAGCACGACGACCTGCTACGCCGTCGGGGGCAGCACGAGCGTCGCCACGCTGCTGGCCACGATCAACGGCGGCACGACCTGGACCGCCCAGACGCCGGCGAGCGGTGACAACCAGGCGCTGAACGCCGTCACGTGCACGAGCATCACCGTGTGCTTCGCGGTCGGGAACGCGGTCAGCGGGACGGGCGAGATCACCGCGACGACCAACGGCGGGAGCAACTGGTCCTACCAGTCGGACGGCAGCCAGCTGAGCCTGTACGGCGTGTCGTGCTGGGATGCCACCGACTGTGTCGCGGTCGGCGCATCGGGCCGGATCGCGTTGACCTCGAACGGCACGGGCTGGAGCTGGCTGAACTCTCCAACCACCAACACGCTGTACAGCGTCGACGTCAGCAACGACACCTCCGGCACGGCCGTCGGCGCCTCGGGCACGATCCTCGGCTACTCGTTGGGCTGCAATAGCTCGGGATCGCTGAATTTCACGCCGCCGACGACCTTCTCCTGGCCGAGCACGGCACTGACCGGGCGCGACCAGTCGATCACGACGGCGCTCAACGTGTCCCCCGATGACGAGACCGGCTCCGGGGCCGGGTGGAATCTGACGGCCACCTCGACCCCGTTCACGTCGGGCACCCATACGCTGCCGGCGACCGCGGCCCAGATCACGGCGGCGTCGGAGACCGCAGGCACCGGGCAGTGCTCGGCGCCGAGCAACCAGATTTCCTATCCGGTCACCGTTCCCGCGGCGACGACACCGCCCTCCGCGGTCAAGATCTACAACGCCGCCGCGGGCAGCGGAGCGGGCCCAGCGAACGTCGACCTGACCGCAAGTCTGGCGGTGCCCGGCAATGCCCGGAGCGGCAGCTACACGTCCACCTGGACGCTGACGCTCTCGAGCGGTCCGTAAGCCTCCCGACACGCCTCGCGGACTCGCGGTTTCAGCCCTTCCATAGTGGGGAGTGGGAGCGCAGTCCGCGAGGAGGTAGAGAGCATGCGTAGTCTCATCCGGGCCGCCGCGATCGCCGGCGCCCTCGTGTTCGCGTTCACGGCCCAGGCGACAGCATCGGCGGGCGCCAGCTCATTTGTGCTGACCGCCAACAGCCCGAGCGGGACGTATGCCCCCACGTTCACCGGCAACGGGATGCTCGGCGTCCGGGTGCCGCCGTCCGGACAGGGCTACGCCGCGGGTACGGTGCCGGCTCAGTCCGAGCTCGCCGGCTTCTACGGGCAGGTGACGAACGATCCGAAGCCCGCGAACGACGTCCAGCAGCGCGCGAACATCCCGACCTGGTCGACGCTCACGTTTTCCGACGGGGGCACGCCGTTCACCGTTCCTGGCGCGGGGATCGGCCAATGGCGGCAGTCGATCGACCTGCACACCGGGATCGTCACCACCACAGCGCAGTGGACCGCGCCCGACGGGCACGTGACCGACCTTTCCTACCAGGTGTTGACCGACCGCGCCAACCCGGCGGTCGGTCTCGTCCGGCTGCAGTTCACCCCGCACTGGTCGGGGGACGCAACCGTCACCGACGCGATCGACGGCACCGCCGACACCACCGCGTCACCCGAGCTGACCACGCAGGTGGCCAAGGGTTGGAACGCGTCCGCACGTCAGGACTGGGTCACGGTGGTTACGAAGGGCCTCGGGGTCCAGGCGACGCTGGCGAGCCAGTTACAGCTCAGCCCCAACGTGGCCGCGACGACCACGCAAACCGACCAGAGCACCGACCAGAGCGTCGGGCAGCAGCTGGCCTTTCCCGTCCAGTCCGGCCAGACCTACACGCTCACCAAGTACGTCGGCGTCGAGAGCTCTGAGAACACGTCCGACACCACCACCGCCGCCGAGGGTCAGGCCGCATCGGCGGCCGCCACCGGCTGGGACTCGCTCCTGAACGCGAACCAAGCCGCGTGGGCGCAGTTGTGGACCGGGTCGATCGACGTGCTCGGTAACCCCACGCTCGCCACGGACGTCAACGCGAGCCAGTTCTATCTGTGGTCGAGCACGCGGGCGGGGGTCGACTGGAGCGTGTCGCCGGCCGGCCTGTCCTCGAACGGCTATGACGGCCACATCTTCTGGGACGCGGAGACGTGGATGTACCCGTCACTGCTCGCGCAGCATCCAGACGTTGCCGCCGGCATGGACGCCTACCGTTTCCAGCGGCTTGCCGAGGCCCAGCAGCACGCGGCGGCCACCGGTTACGCGGGCGCGCGCTTCCCGTGGGAGAGCGCCTACGACGGCACCGAGCAGATCCCGCCGCCGACCTCGGTCAACAGCGAGGGCCTGTACGAGCAGCACATCACGGCTGACATCGCGCTCGCCCAATGGCAGTACTACCTCGTCACCGGGAACAAGACGTGGCTGGCGCAGCAGGGCTGGCCGGTGCTGTCCGGCGCCGCCGCGTTCTGGGCGTCCCGCGCGACGCTCGGCACCGACGGCAAATACCACATCGACGGCGTCACCGGGCCCGACGAGGAGAACCCGGACGTGAACGACGAGGTCTATACGAACGTCGGCGCGATACGCACGCTCCAGGATGCGGTCGCCGCCGCGCAGGTGCTGGGGATCACTCCGCCCGCGAACTGGTCGACGATCGCCGCCGGGCTCGTCGTCCCCGTCGACACCGCGCAGGACATCCACCCCGAGTTCTCGGGATACGGCGGCCAGCTGGTCAAACAGGCCGACGTCACCATGCTCCAGTACCCCTGGGCTTACTCGATTCCCTCCAAGCTGGCCGAGAACGACATCAACTACTACGTCCCGCGTAGCGATCCAGGTGGCCCGTCGATGGACGATGCGATCAACCTGATCGACAACGCGGCGCTTGGCACGCCCGGGTGCGCGAGCTACGTGTACACCGAGCGCAGCTACGAGCCGTTCATCCGCGACGTGTTCGACCAGTTCTCCGAGACGAGGACCGGCGGCGCGTTCACGTTCATGACCGGGATCGGCGGTTTCCTCCAGGAGTTCCTATACGGGTATTCGGGGATGCGCTGGGGCGTTAACAGCGTCGAGCTGAACCCGAGCCTGAACGCAGAGATCGGCGGCGTCGTCCTGCACAACCTGCAATGGCACGGCCGAACGTTCACGGTGACGATCGGCCAGCGGCGCACGACGGTGACGTTGCAGAGCGGCGCCCCGCTGGCGGTCCAGACGCCCGCCGGGGTCCGCCACGTGTCCACGGGCCAGGCGCTTACGCTGCCCACCCGCCGGCCCGACCTGGGCCCCTCGAGCGACCTCGTCCGCTGCGGCGCGGCCACCGCGAGCAGCGCCCAGCCGGGCGCCCCCGCGCTCGCTGCCGTCGACGGTAGCCCGGCCACCGACTGGGAGCCGCAGTCGGTCAACTCGACCCTGACCGCGCCGATCGCGCGCGGCAAGGGGCCGATCCGGACGCTCACGCTGCGATGGGGACGGCAGTGGCCGCCCGCGCCCGCGCCGAACGTACCGCCGCCGCCGGGCCCGGTCACCGTGCTCCGGCCGGCGACCTATTCGGTGCTCGTCTCGAACAACGGGCAGACGTGGCGGCAGGTCGCGGTCGTCAGCGGCCACGATGGCCAGGTGCTGGACACGCTGCACCTCGGCGGCGTGCGCGCGCGGTTCGTCCGGATCGCGCTGACCGCGACGAGCGCCACGACTCTCCCGGAGCTCGACGAGCTGACCGCGACCGGGTAGCCGGCGCCGGCGCTAAAGGATTGACAGTTCGGAGTTGTCGCCGACGAGGAAGCGGTAGGCGCGTGGCTGGCGGTGATCGCGGCCGACCTTGACGTTGCGTCCGAGCAGCGATGACTCCATCCGGCCGTCGAGGTCCTGGACGACCGCGCCGGCGAGCAGGATCGAGTGCTCGACCTCGGCGTTGCGGATCTCGCAGGCCTCGCCGATCGCGGTGTACGGCCCGACGTAGCAGTCGGTCAGCCTGGCGCCGGCGCCGATGATCGCGGGGCCGCGCACCGATGAGCGCTCGAGCCTGGCGCCCGGCTCGATCACCACGCGTCCGTCGACCTGGGACTCGATCAACTCGCCCTCGATCCGCGTCTGGATCGTGTCGAGCACGAGCCGGTTCGCGGCGAGCATGTCGTCCAGGCGTCCGGTGTCCTTCCACCAGCCCTTGACGATGTGCGGCTCGACCCTGAAGCCGTCGTCGACGAGGCGCTGAATCGCGTCGGTGATCTCGAGCTCGCCTCGCGCGGAGGGCTGGATCGCGCGAGCCGCGGCGTGCACAGCCGAGGTGAACATGTACACGCCGACGAGCGCGAGGTCGGTCCGCGGCTCGGGAGGCTTCTCGACCAGGCGCACGACCTTGCCATCGCGAAGCTCGGCGACGCCGTAGTGCTCGGGGTCTGGCACCTGGGTGAGCAGGATCAGCGCGTCCGGGCGATCGTCCCGGAACGCCTGGACCAGATCCCCGATCCCGCCCTGGAGCAGGTTGTCGCCCAGGTACATGACAAACGGCGACTCGCCAAGGAACGGCTCGGCGGTCAGCACCGCGTGTGCGAGCCCGAGCGGCGCGTCCTGCGGGATGTACGTCAGGCGGATCCCGAACTTCGAGCCGTCTCCGGCGGTGGCTCGGATCTCATCTCCGGTCTCCGGGGCGATGATGATCCCGACCTCCTCGATGCCGGCTTCCGCCATCGCCTCGATCCCGTAGAACAGCACCGGCTTGTTCGCGACCGGCACAAGCTGCTTGGCGCTGGTATGCGTGATCGGACGCAGGCGCGTGCCCTTGCCCCCGGAAAGGATCAGACCCTTGAGCGGCTGCATTCGCTGCGCAGCGTACCCCGCCGGCGCGCGCGACCGCTCAGCGCGTGGCCACCGCGTCGGTCGCGTCGCGGATCGCCTGGGCCGCGTCGCGGACGGCATCACGCGCGTCCTGCGGCTCGAGCACGACCGCGTCGCCCGCCTCCTTGAGCACGTCGCGCACGAGATAGCGCATGCTCGCGAAGCCACGCTCGACCACGACCGCGCCGTCCTCGAGCTCGTCGGTGATACGGCGCTCCTCGCGCGCCCAGCGCGCACGCTCGGGCGAGATCCACACGCGCGCCCAGCGCGAGGCGGGTACCTCGCCCGTCCGAGGCCAGCCATCCACGTCCGCCGCGGGGTCGACATCCGGACGCGGCTCGAACGTCTCCTCGCTCACGCTGGCGGACTTGAAACGGTCCAGTCGGAAGTGCCGCACATCGTCCCGCGACGGGTCAAACGTCGCGACGTACCACCCCTCGCGGCCGTTGATCAGCGCGTACGGCTCGACCTTCCGCGTAGAGAACTCGTCTTCGTTCTCCTTGTAGTACTCGAACGACAACAGCCGCCGCTGAGCGATCGCGCTCGAAACGACCACGGCGATCTCGGTGTCGTCGCCACCGGGGGTGGCGATCTGAAGCCCCTCGTGAACCGGGTCCTCGCCCAGCGCGGCGACGACCTTCTCGCGCACCGAGGTCAGCGAGCCCTCGGGGATGTGCTCGCCGATCAGGTCGATCGCCGCCACCAGCGCTTTGGCCTCGACGGGCAGCAGCCGCGCCGGGCGGGCAAACGAGTCTCCGTACGGCTCGGGGTCGATCTCGATCATCCCGTCGGCGCCAAGCTCGGCGTAGAGGACGTACGTGCCGGCGCCGAAGTTGACGAGGTTGAGCACCGAGATGTCCTCGCGGAGCTCCTGGTCTGAGATCTTGAGCGTGGTGCACAGCTCGCTCGCGTCGATCAGCCGGCCGGCGCGGCCGGCGTCGATCAGGATGCTCGCGAGCGTCACCAGGCGCGCGAACCGCTCGGGGCGGATCGCGCCATCGGGGTGATGGCCGTTGCCGGCGTCGGTCGCCGCGCGGTCGGTCGGGCTGTTGGCGGCGGCCGAGCTCGCGTCGACCGTCCGGGCGATGCTCGGCTCGCCGCTGTGACGCTCGACGAGCAGCGCCACGCGGTCGCGGAGCTCATCGGCGAGCTCGGGCGGGCCGACGATGCGGGCGTTCTCGCCAAGGCCGAGTACCCAGGCGATCACCTGCCGCGCGTTGGCGTACGGCGTGACGAACACGCGGTCGCCATCTTCCTCGGCCGCGCGCATCTCGCCGTAGCGGCCGAAGTGGCGCTCGATCTGCCACGCGATCCGGCGCCCGATCCACACCTCGGCGGTGCCCACCGGATCGCCGAACTGCCAGTCGATCCGGTTGGCATAGACGCGCGGATCGAACCCGACGGGGCGCTGGAAGTCGTGCTCGGCCTTGGTCGCGTAGCCGACCTTGCCGCGAATGCGTGACAGGCGGAAGACGCGGATCGCGCCCCGCTCGTGCGAGTGCCCGACGAGGTAGAACTGGCCACCCTGGAACAGGAGCTGGTACGGGTCGACCTTGCGCGAGTTCAGGTCGCCGCGCTCCATCGTGAAGTAGTCGAACACGATCGTCTTGCGTCGGAAGATCGCGGTCTCGACCTTGGCCAGGCGCTGGCTCAGCTCGTGTCCGCCCGCGGAGCCCGTGATCCCGAGCGCCACCGTGTGCTGCTCGGGCGAGGTCAGCGGGCTCGGGCGGCCCCACGAGATCTGCTGAAGCGCGAGCCGGAGCGGCTCGGCGTACGCGAACTCGCCGTCGAGCAGGTGCAGCGCGGTGTGGAGGCCGGCGAGCTCCTGGTCGGTGAACTCGATCGCCGGCAGGTGGAAGTTCTCCGGCGCGAGCGAGTACGTCTCCTGCTCGACGAGCCCGTCGACCGGCTTCTCGACCGACAGGAAGATCCGCAGCGCCTCGAGCTCCGAGCGGTCCGCGTAAAAGCGGCGCGCGAACGCGTCCTCGTTCATCGCGCTGTAGCCCTCGACGTCGCGCCGGATCTCCTGAGCGGTGACCGGACGCCGCTCTGCCATCAGGTACGAGATGAGCGACAGCTGACGGATCAGCTTTTCGGTGTCCTTGGCCATGCCCTCTCCACACTGTAGTTGGGTAGTGCGGGAGGCGTCCCCGGGTCCCGATGGCCGGGCGCAATTTGCGGCCAAGTTGTGGCGCTGTTAGCGAAGGTGTTACTGGGCCGCCTGACGGCGGCGTCCATGGGGCCGTTCCGCCGGGCTTCCGTGCCCGGCGGGCGTGGTCGCGATCCTCTGTCCGGGTTTGGCCCCCCCTCCGTGCCCGGCGGGCGCGCACCCCTGAATCGCTGAGAGCCAGCGAATGGAAACGGCGGGCGGCTGAGGGTGGCTGCGGTCGTCCCCGGGGACGGGTCGCGGCGCGTTGGGCATGCATGAGCGCGCCAATCGGAGCCGATCCGGCGAGGCCGTGCCGTACTCACGCATGCCCCACATGCTTGACACGGCACGGCCGACGCGGAATCGCTCGATTGCCGCGTTATGCATGGCGGAGCCGCGCGCCGGCGACCCGCCGCGCACCTGCGACCCGCCCCCTGCCCCCACTCACTCTCAGGCGCCCGCCGTCGGACCCAGTGCGCCGGCGACACGGACGCACACAGAAATCAAAAACTAAGGCCGCCGGGCACGGACGCCCGGCGGAACCGGCATTGCGGCGACGGCCCGCTCGGCATCCTTGCCTCGCCTAGCGGGCCTGCCGCAAGTTCCATCCGGAGGACGCCGCCGCAGGCGGCCCCTATGCAGCTTGGCGGTCGGCCTCGTCGCGTGGCGCGAAATACGCCCCGCCACCGAGCGCCTTGTCCCACGCCGACCACTGGTCGCCTGCGCGCAGTTCCTTCTCGAGCCGGTCGAAGCTACCGAGCCGCCCCCCGAGGTTGTCGATCATATGGACGAGCGTCGCCTCGCGCGTGCACGGGATTACGGGACTGCCGTGCTCCAGGGCGCCGTGATGGCTGAGGATGATGTGGAGGAGGGCTCGGGCCAGTTCGGGCGGGAAGCCGTCGAGCCGCTCGATCGTGCGGCGCACCCGGTAGTAGCCGAGGGGGATCTCCCCGTGCAGGCGACCGTCGTCGGACATCGAGATCCCGCCGCCGTCGAGTTCGTAGGCCTCGAGCTTCCCGATGTCGTGGAGCAGCGCGCCGGTGACGGCGACATCGCGGTCGATGCCTCCGAACATGGCGGAGATCGCGCTGACCGACTGGGCGACGCTGAGCGAGTGCTCGAGCAGGCCATGGCGATAGGCGTGGTGGAAGCGCTTGCCCGCCGGCGCCTCGCGGTAGCCGGACCAGGACTCGGCGAACACAGCGCTCAGCAGAGCGCGGAGATGCGAGTTCTGGATCGTTCCGAGCAACTCGCGCAGGTCGCGCTCCATCTGCTCGACGTCGTGCGCCGGTCCGTCGTGGAGGTCCGGATGGGCGTCCTCGCCGTCGCGGGCCGGGCGGAGGGTGTGCACGGTGAGCTGGGCGCCGGTGAAGATCGCGGTCACGAACACGACTTCGCCAGGCCGGCAGTGCTGTCCGACGGAGTGCGGCGCGAGCGCCGGCACGGTGCCGCTGCGGTCGCCGAGGACGAGCTTGAGGTGGTCGGGCTGACGGTCGACCTCGCGGACGAGGAGGGCCTGAGAGACTTCACTTCCTTCCGTAAATTCCCGAACTCTCATCCGCGTCGAAGATAAAGTGCCCTGCGGACGGCACGAAAATGGAGAATTCGGCAATCGTCACCGGAGGAACGGGCGGGCTCGGCGCGGCCGTGGTCGCGCGGCTGCTCGACGACGGGTGGCGGGTCGTCGTGCCGTGGATCGTGGAGAGCGAGCTCGAGCGGGTGTCGGCGCGTGACGGTTTGGAACTGGTGCGGGCAGACCTGTCCGATCCGGACGCGGTGGCGTCGGTGGTGGCGACCGCGGCCGGCTCCGATGCGGCGCCGCTGCGTGGCGTCGTGAATTTGGTCGGCGGGTTCGCGATGGGCGCGCGCGTCCACGAGACCCCGATCGAGGAGTTCGAGAAGCAGTTCCGGCTGAACCTGCGGCCCACGTATCTGATGGTCCAGGCCGCGGTGCCACATCTGCTGTCGGGCGGTGGCGGGTCGATGGTGTGCGTCGGCACACGCGCCGCGCTCCAGCCGTTCCCGGGCGCCGCCGGCTACATCTCCTCGAAGGCCGCGGTGGTCGCGTTCGCGCAAGCGGTCGCGGCTGAGTACAAGAACGACGGGATCCGCTGCAACGCGATCCTGCCGAGCGTGATCGACACGCCCGGCAACCGCGCGTCGATGCCGAAGGCCGACTTCGAGAAGTGGGTCAAGCCGGCCCAGATCGCCGGCGTGATCGCCTGGCTGCTGTCCGAGGACAGCTCGCCGACGAGCGGCGCCGCGATCCCGGTGTACGGCCGCGCGTAGCCGGCTGCGGCCCGGCGGGGCGGGCGGCGTCAGTCCGTCACTCGTCGAAATCGCCGGCGTAAAGCGCGAACACGGCTCCCTGGGGATCCGTCACGACGCCGATCTTGCCCATGCTGATGTCCATCGGGCCCATCAGCTTGGTGCCCCCGAGTTCGGTGGCCTTGGCGAGCGAGGCGTCGATGTCGTCGGTGCCGAAGTACACGAGCCAGTACGTCGGCTCGTTCTCCCCGGAGGGGCGCATGCCTCCGTTGCCTGCGCCGTCGTTCTGGATGACCCGGTAGGGGAAGGGCATGCCTTCGATCAGATCGGCCTGCCACCCGAACAGCTCGTTGTAGAACTCGGCCGAGGCGTCGAGATCGGTGGTCGCGAGCTCGTTCCAGGACAGTGCCCCGTGGGCGTTGACGATCGAGGCGCCGATGTGCAGCTTTGGCTCCCACACCATGAAGAACGCGCCCTGCTGATCCTGGATTACCGCCATCCGCCCGACGTCCATCACGTCGAACGGTGGCGCGATCACGGTCGCGCCGAGCTTCGTGGCGCGGTCCGCCGACGCGTCCGCGCTCGCAACGGTGACGTAGGAGTTCCACGCCGGTGGAGCGCCGGCCTGGCGCTGCATCTCGTTCTGCGGAGAGATGCCGGCGACGGGCTTGCCGCCGAGGTTCATCATCGAGTACACCACGTCATCGCCGACCGGTTGGTCCTCGGCGGCCCACCCGAACAGCCCGCCGTAGAACTGCTTGGCGCCTTCCTGGTCGGTGGTCGAGAGGTCGGTCCAGGAAAAGGTCCCAGGTGTGTATGCGGTTCGTTCAGACATGCCGGCGACCTTATCCAGTGCAACTGGAAGGTGTGTGAGGAAACTGCTACCCGCGGACCGAACCTGACCGCGTTGTGCACCGCCTACGGGGCGGCGTCGAACGGCGCGAGCGCCGCCGCGATGCCGGCGCGGTCGAGGTCCGCGCCGAGCGAGCACAGCAGCGCCATCCGCGCCGCGGCCGGCGACAGGAACGGCGCGCAGATCGCGCCGCTCGCGCGAAGGTCTCGCTCGGCGCCCTCGAAGCCGTAGGTCGAGAACAGCATCGAGGAGCGGTCGGGGCGGCACGTGATCACGATTGGCACGCGGTCGGCGGCGCGACGCAGCTCCGCGAGGACAACCTGCGACAGGTGGCCGGCGCCGAGCGCGACCAGCACCACGCCGTCCGAGATTTCGGCGGCGTGGCGGAGCAGCGCGCCGTCGTCGCCGAGTCCGGTGGTTACGGTCGAGACCCGGTGCGCGAGGCGCTGCACGGGCATCGGGTCCGGCCGGCGCGGCGTCGCGTGCAGCCACACCCGACCCTCGACGATCCGCCCGACGGGACCGGCGGTCGGCGAGCCGAACGCCACCGGGCCGGTGCTGTCGATCTTGCGGACGGTCATCGCGGCGTGGACCTCGCCGCCGAACGCGACGACGACGCCGAGTCCAGCGGCAGCCGGCGCGCGCGCCAGGATGATCGCGTCAAGCAGGTTGGCCGGTCCGTCGGCTCCGGGAGCGCTGCCCGGACGGTTGGCGCCGGTGATCACGATCGGGGCCTCGCCGCCGTAGATGAGCCCGCACACGACCGCCACCTCTTCCATCGTGTCCGTGCCGGTCGTGAGCACGACGCCCTCGCCGCTCGAGGCGGCGGCGCTGGCCCGACGCGCGAGGTCGAGCGCCTGGTCGAGAGTCAAGTACGTGCTCGGGAGGGACAGCACGGTCTCGGCCTCGAGCCGGAAGCCGGCGACCTGGGGGAGCTGCTCGACGAGGTCGGCGGCGTCGAGCGCGGGCACCGCTCGCTCGCCGCGCATCGCGATCGTCCCGCCGGCGGCGATCACGCGGACGGCGCGGGGTGGTTGGTCGGTCGAGGTCATGGCAGGGAGTCGGTCGTTGGGGCGGTCCCGGTCATTGCAGGGAGTCGGTCGTGGGGGCGGGCCGCGGTCACGGCGGCATCATCGCGCATCCATCTACCCTTCCACCGATGCAGTTCGTGATTACCGGCGCGGCCGGGATGCTCGGGCAGGATCTCGTCGCCGCTGCAAAGGGCGCGGGGCACGAGGTGGTGGCGCTCCCGCGCGTGGACCTCGACATCTCCGACCAGGCCGCCGTGCAAGACGCGCTCAGCTCCACTCGGGCGGATGTCGTGTTCAACTGCGCCGCGTGGACGAACGTCGACAGCGCTGAGACCTCGCCGGATGAGGCGCTCAAGATCAACGGCGCCGGCGCCGGCAACGTCGCGCGCGCGGCCGCCGCGTCGGGCGCATGGACGATTCACGTGTCGAGCGACTACGTATTCGACGGCACCAAGCGTTCGCCGTACGTCGAATCCGACGAGGTCGGACCGGTGTCGTCGTACGGCCGGTCGAAGCTGGCCGGGGAACACGAGGTGGCCGGGGAAGCGCCCGGGCGCTACACGATCGTGCGCTCGTCGTGGCTGTTCGGCGCGCAAGGTCCGTGTTTTCCGGCGACGATCCTCCGGCTCGCGGCCGAGCGCGACGAGCTCAACGTGGTCGACGACCAGGTTGGCTGCCCGACGTTCACCGGGCACCTGGCGTCGGCGTTGCTGGACCTCGCCGCGCGCCGGCCGCTTGGGCTGGTGCACGTAGCCGGCGGCGGGTTGTGCTCGTGGTATGAGTTCGCGCGCGAGATCGTGGCCGGGTCGGGGCTGCGGTGCGAGGTCAAGCCGTGTACGACGGCCGAGATGCCGCGTCCCGCGACGCGCCCCGCTTACAGCGTGCTTCGCTCCGAGCGTGGCGACGAGGCGCCCGCGCTGCCCGATTGGCGCGACGGCCTCGCCGAGTACACCGCGGTCACCCAGGCGGTGAGCACGGGATGAAATTGCTCGTTTGCGGTGGGGCGGGGTTCATCGGGTCGACGTTCGTGCGCGAACGGGTGCGCGAGCACGGCGACCAGGTGACCGTGCTCGACAAGCTGACGTACGCGGGGCGTCGGGAGAATCTCAGGGAGTTCGAGTCTGAGATTACGTTTCTGCAGGGTGCGATCGAGGATCCGGCTGCGGTCACATCCGCGATTGGTGACGCCGAGGCGATTGTGAATTTCGCGGCGGAGACGCATGTGGATCGGTCGATCTCGGGTCCCGAGGAGTTCATCGTGACCAACATGCAGGGCACGCACGTGCTGCTGGAGGCGGCGCGCGAGCGCGGGCTTCGATATCTGCAGGTTTCGACCGACGAGGTTTACGGGTCGATCGAGACGGGCTCGTTCACCGAGCAGTCGCCGCTTCAGCCGTCGAGTCCGTACAGCGCGACGAAGACCGGCGCGGACTTATTGGTCTCGAGTTACTTCCACACGTATGGGCTCGAGACGGTGATTTGCCGGGGGTCGAACAATTACGGGCCGCATCAGTACCCCGAGAAGCTGATCCCGTTGATGATCCTCAACGCGCTGGCGGGGGATCGGCTGCCGGTGTATGGGGATGGGAAGAATGTGCGGAACTGGTTGTTCGTGGAGGACTTCGCGCGGGGGATCGGCCACGCGCTCGCGCACGGGGTGCCGGGTGAGGTTTATAACTGCGGCGGCCCGGATGAGTGCGACAACCTGACGGTGGTCGGGCAAGATTCTCGAGTTGACCGGTCGTGATGGTTCGTTGATTGAGTTCGTGACCGACCGGCCGGGGCATGACCGCCGTTATTCGCTGTCCGCCGAGAAGTTGAAGGCGCTTGGCTGGCAGGCGCAGGTCCGGTTCACTGAAGGGTTGGCGCGGACGGTGGATTGGTATCGCGAGAACGAGTGGTGGTGGGAGCCGATCCGCTCGGGCGCGTATCGCGAGTACTACGAGCGCCACTACGGACGGGCCCTGAAGGCTTGAGGTCTGCGGACGGGCTTCGCGAGCTGGATCGCGAGGTCATCGCCTGCCGCCGCTGCCCGCGGCTCGTCGCCTGGCGCGAGGAGGTCGCGCGGGTGAAGCGCGCGTCCTTCGCCGGCGAGGGGTACTGGGGCAAGCCGCTCACCGGTTTCGGCGACCCAGACGCCGGCGTGCTCGTCATCGGGCTCGCGCCGGCAGCCCACGGCGGGAACCGCACCGGACGGATCTTCACCGGGGATCGCTCGGGCGACTGGCTGTTCGGGTCGCTGTACCGGACCGGGTTCGCCAATCAGCCGATGTCGGTGGCGCGCGACGACGGACTGCACCTGAGCGGGTGTTACATCGCCGCCGCAGTGCGGTGCGCGCCGCCCGCCAACAAGCCGACGCCCGAGGAGCGCGACAACTGCCTGCCGTATCTCGTGCGCGAGGTGGGCCTGCTCGGATCGGTCCGGGTGATCGTGGCGCTCGGGTCGTTCGCGTGGGACGCGACCCTGCGCGTGCTGGCGGCGCTCGATATCGCATTGCCTCGGCCCCGCCCGAAGTTCGGGCACGGCGTGTCGGCGGAGATCGGGCGGTTCACATTGCTCGGGTGCTTCCACCCCAGCCAGCAGAACACGTTCACGGGGAAGCTGACCGAGCCGATGATCGACGGTGTGTTCGAGCGGGCCAGGGACCTCGCGGACCGCGGTCATAAACGGTCCTAAATCGTGGAAATCAGCGGTGCGGGATCGCTACGCTCGACTGAGGGT
Organism: uncultured Solirubrobacterales bacterium; assembly: GCA_963755525.1. Classification (GTDB taxonomy): domain Bacteria; phylum Actinomycetota; class Thermoleophilia; order Solirubrobacterales; family Solirubrobacteraceae; genus Palsa-465. The sequence continues at coordinate 92,250 of CAVWKC010000032.1, forward strand.
GTCTCTCGAGCAATTCAGTCCACGCACTCGCGAATGGTTCGCCGGGGCGTTCGATGGTCCGACGCCGGCTCAGGCGCAGGCATGGCCGGCGATCGCGTCGGGCGAGCACGTCCTGATCTCGGCTCCGACGGGATCGGGGAAAACGCTGGCCGCGTTCCTGTGGGCGATCGACAAGTTGGCGACCGGGGAACGCGACGCAGAGCGGCGGATCGGGCTCGTGTACGTCTCGCCGCTGAAGGCGCTCTCCTACGACATCGACCGGAACCTACGCGTACCGCTGCGCGGAATCGGCGCCGATCTGAAGGTGGCCGTCCGAACCGGCGACACGCCCCAGCGAGAGCGCCAGGCGATGCTGCGCGAACCGCCGGACATCCTGATCACGACGCCCGAGTCGCTGTATCTGATGCTGACCGGCCGTGCGCAGGAGTTGTTCGCGGGGACCGAGTCGTGCATCGTCGACGAGATCCACGCGGTGGCGTCGACCAAGCGCGGGGCGCATCTGGCGCTGACGCTCGAGCGGCTGACCGAGGCGGCCGGAAGCGAGGTGCAGCGGATTGGCCTATCGGCGACGCAGAACCCGCTCGAGGAGATCGGGCGCTTTCTGGTCGGGCCGAGACGGACATGCCGGGTGGTCGACACCGGGATCCGCAAGGAGCTCGACCTCGAGATCCGGGTGCCCGTCGACTCTATGGTCGAGCCTGACCTGACTCCGGCGGCCGACCTCGACCCGCTCGTAGGCGGCTCCGAGGCAACCCGGCGGTCGATCTGGCCGGCGATCTACCCCGAGCTGGTCGAGCTCGTCAACGCCCACCGCTCGACGATTCTGTTCGTCAACAACCGCCGCGGCGCCGAGCGGCTCGCGCTCAGACTCAACGAGCTGGCCGAGCACGAGATCGCGCGGGCCCATCACGGCTCGCTCGCGCGCGAGGAGCGCCAGGTCGTCGAGGAGATGCTGAAGGCCGGCGAGCTGCCGTGCCTGGTGGCGACCTCGTCGCTCGAGCTCGGCATCGATATGGGCGCGGTCGACCTCGTGATCCAGGTCGAGTCGCCCAAGTCGGTGGCGCGCGGGCTACAGCGGATCGGCCGCGCGGGGCACTCGGTCGGTGACGTCAGCCGCGGCCGTATCTTCCCGAAGTTCCGCGCGGACTTGCTCGAGTGCGCGGTCGTGGCCCGCCGGATGCGCGAGGGCGCGATCGAAACGACGGTGGTCCCGCGCAACGCACTCGACGTACTCGCGCAGCAGATCGTCGCGATCGCGGCCGCGGCGCCCGAGGACCGGCCCGTACCGGTCGACGACCTTTACGCGCTGGTCACGCGGACGCATTCGTACGCCGAGCTCAGCCGGACCCAGCTCGAGAACGTGCTCGACATGCTCGACGGGCGCTACCCGAGCTCGGAATTCTCCGAGCTGCGAGCGCGGATCGTGTGGGATCGGGTCAAGGGTACGATCCGTGCGCGGAAGGGGGCCCGCCAGCTCGCCGTCACCAACGCGGGCACGATCCCCGATCGTGGTCTGTACAGCGTGACGCTCCCGGACGGCCGTCGCGTCGGCGAGCTCGACGAGGAGATGGTGTACGAGGCGCGGCCAGGCCAGACGTTCCTGCTCGGGGCCAGCACCTGGCGGATCGAGGAGATCGGACGCGACCGCGTGATCGTCACGCCGGCGCCCGGGCTGCCGGGCGCGGTCCCGTTCTGGAAGGGCGACGGCATCGGGCGGCCGAAGGAGCTCGGGGAGGCGATCGGCGCGTTCTCGCGCTGGGCCGTCGAGCAACCGGCCGAAGTGCTCGAGCGCGAGTACGACCTCGACGCGCGGGCCGCGAACAACCTGGTCGAGTTCCTGCGCGAGCAGCAGAACGCCACGCGCGTGATCCCGTCGGACCGAGCGATCGTGGTCGAGCGTTTCCGCGACGAGATCGGCGACTGGCGACTGTGCATTCTCAGCCCGTTCGGCGGACGCGTTCACGCGGCCTGGGGGCTCGCGCTGAGCGCGCGGATCCGCGACCAGCTCGGGCTCGAGTCCGACGCGATCTGGTCAGACGACGGGATCATCGTCCACCTGCCCGACGCCGAGGATCCGCCGGGCGCCGATCTCGTGATGCTCGAACCCGACGAGATCGAGGACGCCGTCGTCGCCGAGCTGTCCGCGAGCGCCCTGTTCGGCGCGCGCTTCCGTGAGAACGCCGCCCGGGCGCTGCTGATCCCGCGGGCGAGGCCGGGCCGGAGAACGCCGCTGTGGCAGCAACGGCTCAAGTCCCAGTCGCTGCTCGAGGTCGCGAAGAAATACGGCGAGTTCCCGATCATTCTCGAGACTTACCGAGAGTGCCTGCGCGACGTGCTCGACGTCCCGGGTCTGGTCGAGCTGCTGACCGCGCTTCACCGCCGCGAGCTGACGCTGGTCGAGGTCGAGACGGCGACCGCGTCGCCGTTCGCGTCGTCGCTGCTGTTCGACTACGTGGCGACGTACATGTACGAGGGCGACACGCCGAACGCAGAGCGCCGGGCGGCGGCGCTTTCGCTCGACCGCGATTTGCTGCGCGAGCTGCTCGGGCAGGAAGAGCTTCGCGACCTGATCGACCCAGGCGCGCTGGAGCAGGTCGAGGACGACCTTCAGTTCCGGTCCGAAATGCGACAGGCGACCAGCCGCGACGGGCTGCACGACGTGCTCCGGGGGGTTGGTGACCTGACGGTGGCCGAGGCGCACCTCCGCGTCGTCGAAGGGCTCGACGCCGCAAAGATGTTGGAGGAGCTGCTGCGAGAGCGGCGGACGATCAAGGTCAGGCTTGCCGGCGAGGAGCGGTGGATCGACGCCGCCGACGCCGGCCTGTATCGCGACGCGCTCGGGGCGGCGCCGCCCGGTGGGTTGCCGGCGGCGTTCCTCGAGGACGTGCCCGACGCGCTCGCGCGGCTGGTTAGGCGCTACGCGGCGACGCACGGTCCGTTCACTACCGATGACGTGCGGGTTCGGTACGGAGTCGACTGCGGCGCGGTCCTGACGGCGTTCGAGCGCTCCGGCGAGCTGATTCGCGGAGAGCTCAGGCCCGGGGGGAGCTGAACGCGAGTGGTGCGATCCGGAGGTTTTGCGCCGCTTGCGCCGCGCCTCGCTCGCCGTTCTCCGCAAGGAGGTCGAGCCGGTCGACCCGCGGATGCTCGCCCGCTTCCTGCCCGCGTGGCAGGGCGTCGACCGCCACCCGGCGACCGGGGCCGGCGTCGACCGCCTGCGCGAGGTGCTGGTGTCGCTCCAGGGGCTGGCGGTGCCGGCCGACGTTTGGGAGCGCGACGTACTGCCCCGCCGGGCGGGCGCGTACTCGCCGGCGTGGATCGACCAGCTATGCGCGAGCGGCGAGCTCGTGTGGATCGGGGCCGGCGCGCTCGGGCGATCGTCTGGAAGGGTGGCGCTGTACTTCCGCGAGGACCTGCCGGTCCTGGGCCCGCCGCCGCAGAAGGGCGCCGTCCCCCCGGATTCGCCGGCGCACGAGGCGGTGCGAGCGCGGCTGGCCGCGGGCGCGTGCTTCTTCACCGACCTGCTCGTAGACGTCGACCTCGCTCCCGAGGAGATCCAGGAGGCCCTGTGGGATCTTGCGTGGGCGGGGGAGGCGACCAACGACGCATTCGCACCGCTCAGGGCGCCGCGGCTGACCCTGGCGCGGGCCCAGCGCGAGCGGGGCCGCGGCTCGGCCCGGCCCGGCCGGTTCGCGGCCAGACGGCGGGGCGCGGGCGCCTCGGCGCAGGTGCAGGGCCGCTGGTCACTGACCGAGTCGCTGTTCCGCGCCACGGTCGATCCGCCGGCGCGGCGCCGCGCACTCGCCGAGTTGCTGCTCGAGCGCTACGGGATCCTGACCCGCGAGCAGGTGCGCGCCGAGGGAGTCCCAGGCGGGTTCTCGGCGATCTATCCCGAGCTCTCGCAGCTGGAGACCTTGGGCGTGGCGCGGCGCGGGTATTTCGTCGAGGGACTGGGCGGCGCTCAGTTCGCGCTCCCCGGGGCGGTCGAGCGGCTGCGCGCGCAGAAGGATGACGACGCTTTGCCGGTCGTGCTCGCGGCCGTCGATCCGGCGCAGCCGTACGGCGCGGCGCTGACGTGGCCGGCCACGCCCGAGTCGCGGCGCGTGGCCCGCGTTCCGGGCGCATATGTAGTGCTTGCCGCCGGCGAACCGATCGTCTATCTCGAGCGAGGCGGGCGCGCGCTACAGACGCTGGTCGACGCGCACGACTCGCGACTCGAACCGGCACTCGTCGCGCTCGTCGATGCCGTGCGCGGCGGTCGCGTCAAGCGTCTGGCGCTCGAGAAGGTCGACGGCACGCCGGCGCTCGACTCGCCGCTCGGCGACGCGCTCGTGAGGCTCGGATTCCAGCAGGGGCCGCGCCGGCTGACGCTCAGTGCGTAGGGTGCGCGGATTCGAAGGATGGTCCACTAGATGCCCGAGGGCGACACGATTGCCTACGCGGCCAACCGCATGCGCCCGGTGCTCGAAGGGCGCGTGCCTGACGAAATCCTGACTCCGCAGCCGCGCCACGCGCTCGATCGCTGGCCGGATCGGTTACGAGGTCGCGCGGTCCGCAGCGTCGACACGCACGGCAAGCACCTGTTCCTGCGGTTCGAGGGCGACCTCGTGCTGCACTCGCATCTCGGCATGGTCGGTGTGTGGGGCGTGTACGCGCCGGGTCGCCGCTGGGGTCGGTCTGCTCGACGAGCGTGGATCGTGCTGCGAGCCGGCGATCAGGAGGTGGTCGAGTTCGACGGTCCGCTGCTCGAACTGATGACCGAGGGGCGGACGCGGTTCGATCAGCGCCTGTCCGCGCTCGGGCCCGACGTGTTGGCGCCGGAGTTCGACTTTGCGCGGTTCCTGGCGCGATTGCGAGACGATGATCCGACGCGGGCGCTCGGCGATGCGCTGCTCGACCAGCGCAACGTCGCCGGCATCGGCAACATCTGGAAGGCCGAAGGGTGCTGGGAGGCCGGCATCGATCCGTGGCGCCCGCTCGGAACCGTCGAGGATCGGGAAGTGGTGGCGATCATCGAGGCGGTCAGGCCGCGGATGCAGCGGTCGGCGACCGAGGGCCCGCGCGCGATCGGCGCCCGCGTGTACGGCTTCGGCGGCCGACCATGCCCCCGGTGCGGCGGTCGGGTCAAGTCGGGTGGGCAGGGCGATGCGAACCGGACGACATACTGGTGTCCGGGATGTCAGACGTAGACGGCAGTCACGCGGCGCGACCCTCGCGGCTGCGCCGGGTCGGGCACAAAGGCGCCGACCTAATCGCCCCCGGCAACACGTACGCGAGCTTCGACGCCGCGCTCGCGGCCGGCGTCGACATGATCGAGTTTGACGTCCTGCCCGAAGAGCACGGAGATCGGCTGATCCTCGCGCACGACTACGGGGACGCGGCGCGCCGCGTGCCGCACACGCTCGAGGAAGGGCTCGCGCACCTCGCAACCGACCCGTTCGCGGACGTCGAACTCGACGTGGACCTCAAGCTGCCCGGCTATGAGGTACGCGTGCTCGACGCCCTGCGCGACGCCGGCCTGCTCGAGCGGACGCTGATCTCGTGCCAGCACATGAACAGTCTCGAGCTGCTGCGTGCCGCCCAGCCGGGCGTACGGCTTGGATGGTCGGTACCCAAGCTGACCCGTGATCCGTTCCGCTCGCGCGCGACGCGGCTGCCGGCGTACGTGGGCCTCCAAGCGTTCCGGTTCGTGCTGCCGTGGCAGGCGGCGCGCGCGATCCGGGCGCGGCGGTGCGACGCGCTGATGGTTCACTGGCGCCTCGTCACGCCCCGGCTCGTTCGGATGGTGCGGAACGCCGGCGGCGAGGTGTACGTGTGGACGGTCGACGAGCTGCCGCGCCTCCGGGAGTTGCACGGACTCGGGGTCACGGGGGTGATCACCAACGACCCGCGGCTGTTCGCGGAGCTGGCGATGTGATGGATCATGCCGGCGCGCGTAGTGAGGACGTGAGCGAGACCTTGACGGCGCCGGCGTCTGGAACCAGGGACAGCTCGTGGGAGCGGTTCGAGTCCTTGTACCGGTCGAGCCGCGACGACATCTACGCGTACGTGTCGACGCTGTTGCGCGATCCGGCCGCCGCCGAGGACGTCACGGCGCTCGCGTTCGAGCGGGCCTACCGGCGCCGGCGGACGTTCGATCGACGCCGCGGTGAGGAGCGAGCATGGCTGTTCGGTATCGCTCGCAACGCTGCGCTCGACGAGCTTCGCCGGCGCCGACGGGTCGCGTCGCTCGTGACCGACCCCGAGGATGTGACAGAGCAAGAGGCCGGCGACGATGCCGAGGTCGCGCTGCGCCGCACCGCGGTTCAGACCGCGCTCGCCAAGCTGCCCGCCCGGGAGCGGGAGATCGTCGCGCTGAAATTCCACGCCGGAATGTCCAACGCCGAGCTGGCTCGCGTGCTCGGGATCAGCGAGTCGAACGCCGGAACCCTGCTGTATCGCACGATGGAAAAGCTCCGGAAGGCCTGTAATGCCACTGCTTGACCAAGATCCGATCGACCCCGAGATCGCCGCCACGCTGGACGCGATCGACGCCACGCTCGCGGGTGAGCCGGTCGACGGCCGTTACGCGGAGATCGCGGAGATCGCACTGCTGCTGGCCTCTGACCGGCCTGAGCTCCCGCCGGCGTTTGCGCAGTCGCTGGACGGCAAGGTCGAGCGGCGGTTCGAGCCGCTGGGCGCTCCGCAGAAGCGACGGAAGCGGAACTGGTCGCGTGCCTGGCAGGCGGTGGGCGCGGTCGCCGCTACCGGCGTGGCGGTGGTTGCGGCGGTCGCGTTCGTCGGGAGCGGCGGCGGGTCGTCGGGTGCGTCTTCGTCCTCGGCGTCGGAGAGCGTGACCTCGGCCGCGAGCAGCGCCGCGTCCAGTCCGCCCGCGTCGAGCGTGCCGGCCCCCGCGCAGCGGACCGCTAAGTCCTTGTCGTCCGCGGGCGCGCCCGCTTCGGCGAGCGGCTCGGTGGCGAGGGGAACGGTCCTCCACGCCGTTCGGGCCGGTCGCCCCCGCCGCTGCTCAAGCGCTGCAGCCGCCGACGACCGGCCGCAAGGTCGTCCAGGGTGCGCAGCTCAACCTGACCGCGGCCGCGAACCGAATCGACGCGGTGGCGCAGGAGATCTACAGTCTCGTCGGTCAGGCGAACGGGATCGTCGAAAACTCGAATGTCACGCAGGGCGGACCCGGCGGCAACGCCAGCTTCCAGCTCAGCCTCCCGAGCGGGACGTTGGGACAGACCCTGACCCAGCTGTCGTCGCTCACCTACGCCCAGGTCGTCTCGCGCACCGACTCGAGCCAGGACATCACCGATCAGTACGGGGCGGCGACCCGCGCGCTGGCCGATGCGCGGGCGCTCAGGACGTCGCTGCTCAAGCAACTCGCGAACGCCGTCACCACCGAGCAGGTCGACAGTCTGACGGCTCAGATCCACGACGCCGAGGCGTCTATCTCGAGCGACCAGGCGACGGTGAACGGGCTCAACCACCGCGTGAACTACAGCCAGGTGTATGTCAGCTTGCAGGCCAAGCCAGTGCCGGCGCCGGCCACCCATCACAGTGGCGGCGGTTTCACGATCGGCAGGGCCGCGCACGACGCCGGCCGCGTCCTGACCGTGGTGGCCGGGGTGGCGCTGATCGCGCTGGCCGCGTTGACGCCGGTGGCGCTGGTCGTCGCGCTCGTCTGGTGGGTGGGGGCGGCGCTCAGGCGCCGGCGCCGCGAGCAAGCGCTCGACTCCGTCTGACCTGACCGCAAAGCCCGCCGACGGGCGAGCGTGTGGTATGCATGCAGACGATGCCTTCGAGCAGCGAGGACACGATCGCGCTGCTGCACCGCGTTCCGGTCTTCTCGACGCTCCTGCCCGAGGAGCTCGAGCGTGTGGCGCAGGTGGCGGTGCCACGCCGGTTCGAGGCCGGCGAGATCGTGTTCAAGGAGGGCGACGAGGGCAGCACCTGCTACGTGGTGCGCTCTGGTCGGGCGCGCGCGGTCGTCGAGCATCCGGACGGCCGCTCGATCACGCTTGCTCACTTCGGCCCCGGCGACATCTTCGGCGAGATGGCGATGCTCGACGGCGACCGGCGCTCCGCGACCGTCGAGTCGATCGATGCAACCGACGCGATCGCGATTCTGAGCGCGGACATGCACCGGCTGCTCCGTCAGTACCCGGACATCTCGGTGAAGCTGATTGCGGCGCTCGGTCGCCGTCTGCGGGAGACCAACCAGCGGCTCGCCCGTCAGTCGTTCCAGACGGTGCAAAGCCGGGTCGCCGCTGTGCTAGCGGACATGGTGTCGACCGCTCGCGCGGAGGGCGGCGCCGAGCGCGATGTTGTGATCACCTCGACCCAAGCGGAGCTCGCCAGGGTCGCAGGTTCCTCGCGCGAATCGGCGAGCCGGTTCCTAGCCGTGCTCGAACGCGCAGGAATAATTACCCAGGGACGGGGAAAGCTCACCGTTCATGACCCAGAGGCGCTCGGGCGATACGTCTACTAGCCCTGAAGGGGAAATCGAACTGTCGGCCGGCGGGGCTGTCGTCCACAACAACCAGGTGATCGTGATCGTGCCGGTGAAGCGCGACGCCAATCGCCGGCGAGTGCTCGGGTTGCCCAAAGGCCACCTCGACGGGGGTGAGACGCCCGAGGAAGCCGCCAAACGCGAGGTCGCCGAGGAGACCGGCGTCACCGCGGATCTGATCGAAAAGCTCGGTGAGGTCGAATACAGCTACGAGCGGCGTGGGCGCCGCCGCGCCAAACGGGTTGTCTTCTACCTGTTCGAATACCGCTCGGGCAGCCTCGAGGACCATGATCAGGAGATTGAGGACGCGCGCTGGATGCCGCTCGAGGAGGCCGCCGAGGCGCTGACTTACCCCGGCGAGCGCGAAATCGTTCGGCGCGCGTTGTCGCGCTTGTCCCCGGATCGGTAGGCTGGCGCCCGTGCGCGTCCTTAACTTCTACTCGTCGGTCTTCGCCGACCAGCTTCGCCGTGGCCGGAAGACCGCCACCATCCGGCTCGGCGACAAGTCACACAAGTACCGCAAGAACGATTGTGTGCTTGTGACGATCGGCTATCAACACTCGCCTCGCGAGAAGATCTTCAACGCGGTTATCGACCAGGTCGAGGTCAAAAGAGTTCGTGACCTGTCTCCTCGCGACATCGAGCACGACAACCCGGAGTTCCGGCGCGTGGACGAGATGATCCACTTCCTCGAGCAGATCTACGGTCGCAAGGTGTCGATGGACGACACGGTGACCGTCGTGCGCTTCTCCCAGATCATCGAGAACCCGCCCGAGTTGCGCGATCGTATGCACGGGTTGGGCGCGGCCCGAAACTAGCGTTCGTCGA